>JAXLQW010000001.1:3257500-4522321 GCA_046331385.1 Thermoanaerobaculia bacterium | reverse complement strand
TACTGGATGACCTCGGTGACGGTGCCGGCGCCGATGGTGCGGCCGCCTTCGCGGATCGCGAAGCGCACGCCCTTCTCCATCGCCACCGGCGCGATCAGCTCGATCGACAGGTTCACGTTGTCTCCCGGCATCACCATCTCGGTCCCCGACGGCAGCGTCGCCACTCCCGTCACGTCCGTCGTCCGGAAGTAGAACTGCGGTCGGTAGCCGTTGAAGAACGGCGTGTGTCGCCCGCCTTCCTCCTTGGTCAGCACGTACACCTCGCCCTTGAACTTCGTGTGCGGCGTGATCGTCCCCGGCTTGGCCAGCACCTGACCCCGCTCCACGTCGTCCTTCTTCGTCCCCCGCAGCAGCACCCCGATGTTGTCCCCCGCCTGACCCTGGTCCAGGAGCTTGCGGAACATCTCGACGCCCGTCACGATCGTCTTCTGCGTCGGACGAATGCCGACGATCTCGATCTCTTCCCCCACCTTCACGATCCCGCGCTCCACCCGCCCCGTCACCACCGTCCCGCGTCCCGAAATCGAGAAGATGTCCTCGATCGGCATCAGGAACGGCTTGTCGATCACCCGCTCCGGGATCGGCACGTACGTGTCCAGCGCCTCGAACAGCGCCAGGATCGGAGCCTCCGCCCCGGGCTCCCCCTTGAGCGCCTTCGACGCCGCCCCGCGGATCACCGGCACGTCGTCGCCCGGGAATCCGTACTGCTTCAGCAGCTCCCGTACCTCGAGCTCCACCAGGTCCAGCAGCTCCGGATCGTCGATCAGGTCCACCTTGTTCAGGAACACCACGATGCACGGCACGTCCACCTGACGCGCCAACAGCACGTGCTCCCGCGTCTGCGGCATCGGCCCGTCCGCCGCCGACACCACCAGGATCGCACCGTCCATCTGCGCCGCGCCGGTGATCATGTTCTTCACGTAGTCCGCGTGGCCCGGGCAGTCCACGTGCGCGTAGTGGCGGTTCGCCGTCGAGTACTCCACGTGCGACGTCGCGATCGTCAGGATCTTCGTCGGATCCCGACGTCCCTGCGACTCCGACGCTTTCGCCACCTCGTCGTACGACACGAACTTCGCCCAACCCTTGTCCGCCGCCACCTTCGTCAACGCCGCCGTCAACGTCGTCTTCCCGTGGTCCACGTGACCAATCGTCCCCACGTTCACGTGCGGCTTCGAACGATCGAATTTCTCCTTGGCCATGTTCCTGTCTCCGAGTCCCGTTCTTCGATTCCGGCGGCTTCAGCCCGCCGCCTTGGCGACGATCTCTTCGCTGACGTTCTTCGGCGCCTGCTCGTAACTGGCGAACTGCATGGTATAGCTCGCGCGGCCCTGCGACAGCGAGCGCACGTCGGTCGCGTAGCCGAACATCTCCGACAGCGGCACTTTGCAGGCGATCACCTGGACGTTGCCGCGCGGCTCCATGTGTTGCACCCGGCCGCGGCGCGAGTTCAGGTCGCCGATGATGTCGCCCATGTACTCGTCGGGCGTGACCACCTCGACCGCCATCACCGGCTCGAGCAACACCGGCTTGGCGCGCTTGGCGGCGTCCTGGAACGCCATCGAGCCGGCGATCTTGAAGGCGATCTCCGAGGAGTCGACGTCGTGGAAGCTGCCGTCGTAGAGGTCGACCTCGACGCCGGAGATCGGAAACCCGGCAAGCGGCCCGGTCTCGAGCGCCTCGCGGATCCCCTGCTCGATCGGCTTGATGAACTCGCGCGGGATCGAGCCGCCGATGATTTCGTTGTTGAACACGAAATCGCCTTCGCTCGTCGGCCGCAGGCGGATCTTGGCATGGCCGTACTGGCCGCGACCTCCGGTCTGGCGGATGAAGCGGCCCTCGCCCTCGGCCTCGACGGTGATCGACTCCTTGTAGGCCACCTGCGGTTTGCCGACGTTGGCGCCGACGTTGAACTCGCGCACCAGCCGGTCGACGATGATCTCCAGGTGCAGCTCGCCCATGCCGGAGATCAGCGTCTGGCCGGTGTCCGGCTCGGTGTGCACCTTGAACGTCGGGTCCTCCTGCATCAGCTTGCCGAGCGCCATGCCGAGCTTTTCCTGGTCGGCCTTGGTCTTGGGCTCGATCGACACCGAGATCACCGGCTCGGGGAAGTTCATCGCCTCGAGGACGATCGGATGGCCGAGATCGGAGATCGTGTCGCCGGTGGTCACGTTCTTGAGACCGACGGCGGCGGCGATGTCGCCCGCCAGCACCTCGTCGATCTCCTCGCGCTTGTTGGCGTGCATGCGCAGCAGCCGCCCGATGCGCTCCTTGGTGTCCTTGGTGGCGTTGAGTACCGTGGTGCCCGACTTGACCGTCCCCGAATAGACGCGGAAGTAGGAGAGTTGGCCGACGAACGGGTCGGTCATGATCTTGAACACCAACGCCGCGAACGGCTGCGCGTCGTCGGCGGCGCGCTCGAGCGTCTTTTCCGTCCCCGGCTCGAGGCCTTGCACCGGCGGGATGTCGCTCGGCGACGGGAGAAAGTCGACCACCGCGTCGAGCAGCGGCTGCACGCCCTTGTTCTTGAAGGCGCTGCCGCAGATCACCGGCTGGACGCGGTGCGCGACCGTCGCCCGCCGCAGCGCTACCCGCAGCTCGTCGTTCGAGATCGCCTCGCCGGAGAGGTACTTCTCCAGCAGCTGATCGTCGGTCTCGGCGATCGCCTCGACCATCTGCTCGCGCGCCTCGAGGGCGCGGTCCATGTGCTCGGCCGGGATGTCGACCAGGTCGTAGTCGGCGCCCAGCGTCTCGTCCTTGTAGGACACGCCCTTCATGCGGATCAAGTCGATCACCCCGCGCAGCGAGTCCTCGCGGCCCCAGGGCAGCTGGATGACCACCGGATTGGCGTTCAGCCGCGAGCGCATCATCGACACGCAGCGGTCGAAATCCGCGCCGACGCGGTCCATCTTGTTGACGAAGGCGATGCGCGGCACGCGGTACCGGTCGGCCTGGCGCCACACCGTCTCGGACTGGGGCTCGACGCCGGCGACGGCGTCGAACACCGCGACCGCGCCGTCGAGCACGCGCAGGCTGCGCTCCACCTCGGCGGTGAAGTCGACGTGACCGGGCGTGTCGATGATGTTGATCCGGACGTTGTTCCAGTAGCAGGTCGTCGCGGCGGCGGTGATCGTGATGCCGCGCTCCTGCTCCTGGACCATCCAGTCCATCGTCGCGGTGCCGTCGTGCACCTCGCCGATCTTGTAGTTCACGCCCGTGTAATACAGCACACGCTCGGTGGTCGTCGTCTTACCGGCATCGATGTGGGCCATGATGCCGATATTGCGCGTCTGGGACAGCGGTACTTGACGTGCCATAGAAAGTTGCGCCCCGAAGGTACGCTCGAACTCGTTCTCCAAGAGGGCGGCATACATGGCGCCGAGAGGCGGCGCCGCGCCGCACCGATTAAACTTCTACCAGCGATAGTGGGCGAACGCCTTGTTGGCTTCCGCCATACGGTGGGTGTCTTCCTTCTTCTTGATCGCGCCACCGCGATTCTCCGCCGCGTCCAGCAACTCGCCCGCCAACTTGCCCTTCATCGTCTTTTCGCCGCGCTTTTCGGCGCTCTGGATCAGCCAGCGGATCGACAGAGCGAGCTTGCGGCTCGGATTGACCTCGACCGGCACCTGATAGGTGGAGCCGCCGACCCGGCGCGACTTGACCTCGACCGCCGGCTTGACGTTCTCCACCGCCCGCTTGAAGACCTTCATCGGATCGTCGCTGGTGCGCTGGCGAATGGTCTCGAGCGCGTCGTAGAGGATGTGCTCGGCGACCGTCTTCTTGCCCTGGCGCATCACGACGTTGATGAACTTGGTAACCAGCTGCGAGTTGTGCACCGGATCCGGCAGCACCTCGCGCTTGGGGACTTCCCTTCTCCTCGGCATCGCGATATCCCTCTTACGCCTTCGGCCGCTTGGCGCCGTACTTCGAGCGGCTCTGCCGCCGATTCTGCACGCCAACCGAGTCGAGCGTGCCGCGCACCACGTGGTAGCGCACGCCCGGCAGGTCCTTGACGCGGCCACCGCGGATCAGGACGATCGAGTGCTCCTGAAGGTTGTGGCCCACGCCGGGAATGTAGGTCGTGACCTCGATGCCGTTGGTCAGGCGCACGCGAGCCACCTTGCGCAGGGCCGAGTTCGGCTTCTTCGGCGTCTGGGTGTAGACGCGCACGCAGACCCCGCGCTTCTGCGGCGCCTGCTGCAGCGCCGGGCTCTTGGTCTTGCTCAGCTGACGCTCGCGCGCCTTGCGCACGAGCTGATGAATCGTCGGCATCCTCTGTCGCTCCTCACGGCCACGCGCGCCGCCGCCGCCGGGAATCCCGGCTGGGCGCAGCGGCGCCCGGCACAACCACCCTTCGTACTGCCCGACTGGGTCCAGGGGACTACAGCGGGGGGCAGCGAAAAGTAACACGCGGACCCCGGACCGTCAAGGGGCGGACCGGCGCGTTGCCGCCGGAATTCCGCCCCGACCGGGACGACCGGTCCGTCGGCCGGGTCTTCCGCACGACGCAACCGCGGCCGCCTCGCCTTACTCGCTCTCCAGGACCTCCTGCGGCAGGGTCCGGATGTCATCGTCCCCGAACTCGAAGTACATCTCCTCCTCGGGCTCGGCGCCGACTTCGGGGATGTCCTCGGTCATGTAGAAGTCATGGTAATAGAGCATTCCGGTGCCCGCCGGGATCAGGCGCCCGACGATGACGTTCTCCTTCAGGCCGCGCAAGTAGTCGACCTTGCCGGAGATCGCCGCCTCGGTGAGCACGCGGGTGGTCTCCTGAAAGCTCGCCGCCGAGATGAAGCTCTCGGTCGACAGGCTCGCCTTGGTGATCCCGAGGAGCAGCGGTCTGCCGATGGCGGCGCGCCCACCCGCCGCCACGACGCGCTCGTTCTCCTCCTGGAAGCGCCAGCGGTCGACCTGCTCGTCGACCAGGAACTCCGTGTCCCCGACCTCCTCGATCTTCACCGAGCGCATCATCTGGCGCACGATGACTTCGATGTGCTTGTCGTTGATCTGCACGCTCTGCGAGCGGTAGACCTCCTGGATCTTGTCGACCAGGTAGCGCTGCAGCTCCTTCTCGCCCAGCACCTGCAGCACGTCGTGCGGGTTGATCGGTCCGTCGATCATCGGATCGCCGGCCCGCACCCGCTCGCCGTCCTGCACGTTGACGTGCACCGAGCGCGGCACCAGGTACTCGCGGCTCTCGCCGGAGTCGCCCTCGACCAGCACCTTGCGCATGCCCTTGTGGATGTCGCCGAGGCGGATGACGCCGTCGATCTCGGTGATGATCGCCGGCTCCTTCGGGCTGCGCGCCTCGAAGAGCTCGACGACCCGCGGCAGGCCGCCGGTGATGTCCTTGGTCTTGGCGGCCTCGGCGCGCGGGATCTTGACCAGCACGTCGCCCGGCGCCACCGCTTGGCCGTTGGTCACCATCAGGTGCGAGCCGGAAGGCAGAATGTAGCGCCGGTCGGCGCCCTTGCCGCGCACCGAGACGGCGGGGATCCGCTTCTCGTTCGCCGAGGCCTCGACGATGATGCGCTGCGAGAGGCCGGTGACCTTGTCGGTCTCCTCGCGGACGTTCTCGCCCTCGACGATGTCCTGGAACTCGATCGTGCCGCCGATCTCGGAGAGGATCGACGAGGTGAACGGGTCCCACTCCACCAGCTGGGCTCCGGGCTCGACCTCCTGGCCCTCGTGCACGTGCAAGCGCGAACCGTAAGCGAGGGCGTAGCGCTCGCGCTCGCGGCCCTTCTGGTCGACGAGCACCAGCTTGCCGTTGCGGTTGACCACGATCAGGTCGCCGCTCTTGACCTCGACCGTCGAGACGTTGAGGAAGCGGACGATGCCGGGGTTCTTCGCCTCGTGCTTCGACTGCTCGGAGACCCGCGACGCCGTGCCGCCGTAGTGGAAGGTACGCATCGTCAGCTGGGTGCCGGGCTCGCCGATCGACTGCGCGGCGATGACTCCCACCGCCTCGCCGATCTCGACCCGACGTCCGTTGGCGAGGTTGCGCCCGTAGCACGAGACGCAGGCGCCGCGCCGCGCCTCGCAGGTCAACACCGAGCGGATCTTCACCCGCTCGATGCCGGCCGCCTGGATGGCGTTCGCCAGCTCCTCCGAGATCTCGTCTCCGATACCGACCAGCTTCTCGCCGGTCATCGGATCGTAGATCTCCTCCTGGCTGACGCGGCCGACGATGCGGTCGCGCAGCGGCTCGAGGATCTCGCCGCCCTCCATGATCGCCGACACGAAGATGCCGTCGATCGTGCCGCAGTCCTCCTCGTTGATGATCACGTCCTGCGCCACGTCGACCAGCCGGCGCGTGAGGTAGCCGGAGTCGGCGGTCTTGAGCGCCGTGTCCGCCAGGCCCTTGCGGGCGCCGTGGGTCGAGATGAAGTACTCGAGCACCGAGAGACCCTCGCGGAAGTTGGCGTGAATCGGCGTCTCGATGACCTCGCCCGAGGGTTTCGACATCAGGCCGCGCATGCCGGCGAGCTGGCGCACCTGCTCGCGCGAGCCGCGGGCGCCCGAGTCCGCCATCATGGAGATCGGGTTGAACTCGCCGCGGTCGGCCTCGGTCTGCTTCATCTCGCGAAACATCTCTTCCGACACCTTCTCGGTCACGCGGTGCCAGATGTCGATGATCTTGTTGTGGCGCTCGCCGGCGGTGATGACGCCGGCCGCGCGCTGCTTGTCGATCTCCAGCACCTCGCGCCGCGCCTCGTCGAGCAGCGGGCCCTTGCGCGACGGGATCACCATGTCCTCGACGCCGATCGAGATGCCGGCGCGCGTGGCGTAGGTGAAGGTGATCTCCTTGATGTCGTCGAGCATCTTCACGGTCATGTCGTTGCCGTGGTTGATGAAGCAGAAGCCGACGAGGTCCTGCAGCCCGCGCTTCTTGAGCAGCCCGTTGATGAACGGGATCTCCTTGGGCAGATGGAGATTCAGGATCACGCGCCCGACCGTGGTCTCGATCAGCGCGCGCTCGAGCGCCTCCACCTCGGCGTGCACGATGTCCTGGTTGTCGAACTGGGTGTCGAGGTTGACGTACTGGCCGCTGTAGCGCACCCGGATCTGGCTGTGGGTCTCGACCACGCCCTCCTGGAAGGCCTGCAGCACGGAGTCGAAGTCGGGGAACACCTTGCCCTCGCCCCTCGCCCCCTTCTTCACCATCGTCAGGTAGTAACCGCCGAGCACCATGTCCTGGCTGGGCACCGCGAGCGGCCGGCCGTGCGCCGGCGACAGGATGTTGTTCGCCGCCAGCATCAGCACCTGGCTCTCGATCTGCGCCTTGGGCGAGAGCGGCACGTGCACCGCCATCTGGTCGCCGTCGAAGTCGGCGTTGAACGCCGCGCAGACCAGGGGATGGATCTGGATCGCCTTGCCCTCGATGAGCTTCGGCTGGAAGCCCTGGATTCCCAGACGATGGAGGGTCGGAGCGCGGTTGAGCAGCACCGCGTGGTCGCGGATGACCTCCTCGAGCGCGTCCCAGACCGCCTCTTCCTCGCGCTCGACCATCTCCTTGGCGGCCTTGATCGTGCCGACCAGGCCCTTCTGCTCGAGCTTGTTGTAGATGAACGGCTTGAAGAGCTCGAGCGCCATCTTCTTCGGCAGACCGCATTCGCGCAGGCTGAGCTCCGGGCCGACCACGATGACCGAGCGTCCGGAGTAGTCGACGCGCTTGCCGAGCAGGTTCTGCCGGAAGCGGCCCTGCTTGCCCTTGAGCGTGTCCGAAAGCGACTTGAGCGGCCGGTTGTTCGAGCCCTTGAGCACCCGTCCGCGGCGGCCGTTGTCGAACAGCGCGTCGACCGCCTCCTGCAGCATCCGCTTCTCGTTGCGCACGATGACTTCCGGCGCGCGCAGCTCGAGCAGCTTCTTCAGCCGGTTGTTGCGGTTGATGACCCGGCGGTAGAGATCGTTCAGGTCCGAGGTCGCGAAGCGTCCGCCGTCGAGCGGCACGAGCGGGCGCAGCTCCGGCGGGATGACCGGAATGACGTCAAGGATCATCCACTCCGGGCGGTGTCCGCTGCGCCGGAAGGCGTCGACGACCTTGAGTCGCTTGGCGGCCTTCAGGCGCCGGATCTGGCTGGTCTCGGTGCGCATGACGACGCGCAGCTCCTCGCCGAGCTCGTCGACGTCGATGCGCTGCAGCAGCTCCTTGATCGCCTCGGCGCCCATCTTGGCCAGGAAGGCGCCCTCGCCGTACTCCTCGCGCAGCTCGCGGTGGCGCTCCTCGGTGACCAGCTCCTTCTCCTTCAGGTCCGTGTCACCCGGATCGATGACGACGTAGCTCTCGAAGTAAAGGATGCGCTCGAGGTCGCGCAGCGAAATGTCGAGCAGGTGGCCGATGCGCGACGGCAGGCCCTTGAAGAACCAGACGTGCGACACCGGGCTGGCGAGCTCGATGTGCCCCATGCGCTCGCGCCGGACGCGCGAGCGCGTGACCTCGACGCCGCACTTGTCGCAGACCACGCCGCGGTGCTTCATGCGCTTGTACTTGCCGCACAGGCACTCCCAGTCGGTGATCGGTCCGAAGATCTTGGCGCAGAACAGACCGTCGCGCTCGGGCTTGAAGGTCCGGTAGTTGATGGTCTCGGCCTTGGTGACTTCGCCCCGGCTCCACGCCCGGATCTTCTCCGGCGACGCGATCGAGATCTTGATCGCGTTGAAGTCCTTCAGGGCACGCGGCTTGTCGAAGGTTCGCAGCGGTTGCACTGGCATTCCTCCCGGGTTCTCCGACGTTCGCGTCAGATCTTCAGCAGCTCGACGTCGAGGCACAGGCTCTGGAGCTCGCGCACCAGAACGTTGAACGACTCGGGCAGACCCGGATCCTCCGGAACCTCGCCCTTGACGATCGATTCGTAGACGCGGCTGCGTCCCTCGACGTCGTCCGACTTGACGGTGAGCAGCTCCTGCAGCGTGTAGGCCGCGCCGTAGGCCTCGAGCGCCCAGACTTCCATCTCCCCGAAGCGCTGGCCGCCGAACTGCGCCTTGCCGCCGAGCGGTTGCTGGGTGATCAGCGAATACGGTCCGATGGAGCGGGCGTGGATCTTGTCGTCCACCAGGTGCGAGAGCTTGAGGATGTAGATGTAGCCGACCGTCACCTTCTGCTCGAAGGCGTCGCCGCTCATGCCGTCGAACAGCATGGTCTTGCCCGAGGTCGGGATCTTGGCCTCGTCGAACAGCTCGCCCATGTCGGCCTCGGTGCAGCCGTCGAACACCGGCGTCGCGAACTTGAAGCCGAGGGCCGCTCCGACCCAGCCGAGGTGGGTCTCGAGGATCTGGCCGACGTTCATGCGGCTCGGCACGCCGAGCGGGTTGAGGACGATTTCGACCGGCGTCCCGTCCGGCAGGTACGGCATGTCCTCCTCGGGCAAGATGCGCGAGATCACGCCCTTGTTGCCGTGGCGGCCCGCCATCTTGTCGCCGACCTGCAGTTTGCGCTTCATGGCGACGTAGACCTTCACCAGCTTGATGACGCCCGGCGGCAGCTCGTCGCCCTTCTGCAGCAGCTCGACGCGCTCCTTGTTCACCTTGTGCAGGATCTCGATGTGCGAATCGGTCTTGCGGTACACGAGCTCGACCGCGTCGAGCACCCGCTTCTCCGAGACCGGCAGCCGGAGGATCTCCTGCCGCGTGAGGTTGACCAGCGCCTCGCGGCTGATCTTCTCGCCCTTCTCCAGTACCTTCTCGCCGCTCTTCGCCTTCACCGCCGCGCCGACGGCGTGGCCCACCAGCAGCTCGCTGATCTTCTTGTTGCGCTCCTCGGTGAGGATCCGGACCTCGTCCTTGGTGTTCTTCTCGAGCCGGTCGATCTCCTGCGACTCGATCTCCTGCGCCCGGATGTCCTTCTCGACCCCCTTGCGCGAGAAGATCTTGACGTCGACCACCGTGCCCTCGATGCCCGGCGGCACCTTGAGCGACGCGTCGCGGACGTCGCCCGCCTTCTCGCCGAAGATGGCCCGCAGCAGCTTCTCCTCCGGCGTCAGTTGCGTCTCGCCCTTCGGCGTGACCTTGCCCACCAGGATGTCGCCCGCCTTGCAGGTGGCGCCGATGCGCACGATCCCGGCCTCGTCGAGGTCCTTGAGCGCCGCTTCCGAGACGTTCGGGATGTCGCGCGTGATCTCCTCCGGGCCGAGCTTGGTATCGCGCGCCTCGATCTCGAACTCCTCGATGTGGATGGAGGTGAAGTAGTCCTCCTTGACCATCTTCTCGGAGATCAGGATCGCGTCCTCGAAGTTGTACCCGCGCCAGGGCATGAACGCCACCAGCACGTTGCGCCCCAGCGCCAGCTCGCCCCGGTCCGTCGACGGGCCGTCGGCGAGCACGTCGCCCTTCTTCACCCGCTGGCCCTGGCGCACCACCGGCTTCTGGTTGATGCAGGTGTTCTGGTTCGAGCGCCGGAACTTGATCAGCTGGTAGATGTCGGCGCCGAACTCCTTCTGCTCGCCGGTCTCGATGTCCTCGCCCTCGACGCGCACGATGATGCGCTCGCCGTCGACCACGTCGACCACGCCACCGCGCTTGCAGAGCACCACCGCGCCCGAGTCGCGCGCCACGGTGGCCTCGAGGCCCGTGCCGACGATCGGCGCTTCGGCGCGCAATAGCGGCACCGCCTGGCGCTGCATGTTCGATCCCATCAGGGCGCGGTTGGCGTCGTCGTGCTCGAGGAAGGGGATGAGCGCCGCGGCCACCGACACCAGCTGCTTGGGGCTGATGTCCATGTAGTCGATGCGGTCGCGCTCGACGGTGACGAAGTCGCCGCCGGCGCGGGCGATGACGCGATCGTCGAGCAGCATGCCCTTGCCGTCGATGCGCGCGTTCGCCTGGGCGATAATGTACTTCTCCTCCTCCCAGGCGGTCAGGTAGAAGGCGTTCGATTCCGCTTCGACCTGGCGCTTGCCGGCGCGCTTGAGGCGCGAGTTCTCGTCGGCGAGCTCGTCTTCGCCCACCACCTGCCCGAGCTTGAACCGGCCGTCGCCCACTTTGACGATGCGAAAGTGGTTCAGCACCCGGCCGTTCTCGACCCGCTTGTACGGGCTCTCGATGAAGCCGTACTCGTTGATCCGGGCGTAGGTGGCGAGCGACGAGATCAGGCCGATGTTCGGGCCTTCCGGAGTCTCGATCGGGCAGATGCGCCCGTAGTGCGAGGCGTGCACGTCGCGCACTTCGAACCCGGCGCGCTCGCGCGACAGGCCGCCCGGTCCGAGGGCCGAGAGGCGCCGCTTGTGGGTGACTTCGGAGAGCGGGTTCGTCTGGTCCATGAACTGCGACAGCTGCGACGAGCCGAAGAACTCCTTGATCGCCGCGATCACCGGCTTCGAGTTGATCAGGTCGTGCGGCATCGCCGAGTCGATGTCCTGGTGGACGGACATCTTCTCCTTGATCGCGCGCTCCATGCGGACGAGACCGATACGGAACTGGTTCTCGAGCAACTCGCCCACCGCGCGCACCCGCCGGTTGCCGAGATTGTCGATGTCGTCCACCCGGCCGATGTCGCGATGCAGCCGCAGCAAGTACTCGATCACCTTGATGAAGTCGTCGGACGACAGGGTCTTCTGGTCGACCGGGACCTCGGAATCGAGCTTGATGTTGAACTTGAAGCGGCCGACGCGCGAGAAGTCGTAGCGCTTGGCGTCGAAGAACATGCCGTAGAACAGCGAGCGCGCCGAGTCGAGCGTCGGCGGGTCGCCGGGCCGCATGCGGCGGTAGATCTCGAGCAGGGCGTCCTTGGCGTTGCGCGTGTTGTCCTTGGTCAGGGTGTTGGACAGCACGTTGCCAATCAGGTCCCAGTCCGGGAAGAACACCTCGAGCGGCGTGTGGTTCTTGCCCTTCAGGCGCTCGGTGAGGTTCTCGGGCACCAAGTCGTTGGCGTCGAACAGCACCTCTCCGGTCTCGAGGTCCACCACATCGGCGATGAACTGCGCGCTCTCGAGATCGCTCGGCTTGACCGTCACCTCGACCGCGTCGCCCTTCTCGAGCTTCGCGGCCATGGCGCGGTCGAGGGTGATGCCGGCGAAGATCGGGAAGGTATCGCGGCGGCCGCGGTTCTGACGGTCGCGCACTCGCTCGCGCTCGAGCACCGACGGCGGCAGGCTCAGGCGGTAGCTGGTGGCGCTGTCGAGCGCCAGGCCGATCGCCGAGTGAAACTGGCGCAGGATCGCCTCGTCGCTCTCGAGTCCCAGGGCGCGCAGGAAGACCGTGCCGTGGAACTTGCGCTTGCGGTCGATGCGGACCGAGAGGATCTCCTTTTGATCATACTCGAACTCCACCCACGAGCCGCGGTAGGGAATGATCTTCGCCAAGTAGGTGCGCGGTCCTTCCTTGGTGAAGAAGACGCCCGGGCTGCGGTGGAGCTGCGAGACGATGACCCGCTCCGTGCCGTTGATCACGAACGTGCCGTGATCGGTCATCAGCGGGATCTCGCCGAAGTAGACCTCTTCCTCCTTGGCGTCGCGCATCATGCGCGTGCCGGTCTCGGGGTCCTTGTCGTAGACGAACAGGCGGAAGGTGACCTTGAGCGGCACGGCGAAGGTCATGCCGCGCTCCTGGCAGTCGCCGATCGTGTACTCGACGTGCAGGTCGACCGGGTTGCCGCAGATGTCGCACTTGGTGACCCGGTTCTTCTGCACCACGCCGCACTGACCGCAGGTGACGGTCTCCTCGTGCGGGTGGTCGGTCATGATCTTGGCGCCGCAGTTGGCGCAGGTCATGCGCAGGCACTCGAGGCCCTTCAACTCGCCGCACTTGCACTGCCAGTCGCCGATCGAGTACTTGACGAAATCGAGCGAACAGGTTTCGCGGAAGTCCGAGAACGGGAAGATGCTGGTGAAGACGCTCTGCAGTCCCTGGTTCGCCCGTTCCTCGGGCAGCAGGTTCATCTGCAGGAAGCGATCGTAGGACCGCTTCTGGACGTCGATGAGATTCGGGATCGGCAGCGTGCTGCCGATGCGCGAGAAGTTCCGGCGGGTCAGGTCTGGCGTCGTCTTCTTATCCATGGGCGTAACTCGATCCACCTCGCGGAACGGGATCCGTCACTGGGCCACTGCGAACCATTCCCCCGCCTTCGGCCGATGGTGGCGGGAGGAGCAAGGCGACACCGAGCCCCTGACGCCGGAACGACCGGCGCGAGAGGGCTCGGCGTACGTCGCGGAGCGGGCGGCGCGGCTCGCGTGGCCGCCCGGCGCGGAGTTTGGGACGCGCAGGGACGCGACCCTCCTACTTGATCTGAACCTTGGCTCCGGCGTCTTCGAACTTCTTCTTGATGGTCTCGGCCTCGGCCTTGGAGATTCCCTCCTTGACCTTGGCCGGAGCGCCCTCGACGAGATCCTTGGCTTCCTTGAGGCCCAGGCTGGTGACCTCGCGCACGGCCTTGATGACGTTGATCTTATTGCCGCCCGCCTCGGTGAGGATGACCTCGAACTCGGTCTGTTCCTCGGCCGGAGCGGCAGCCGCCGCTCCGCCGGCGGCGGCGACCGGGGCGGCCGCGGCCGCGGCCGAAACGCCGTAGTGGTCCTCGAGCGCCTTGACCAGGCCGTTGAGCTCGAGCACCGACAGCTCGTCGATCTGCTTGATGAAGTCCTGAACTGCGATGGCCATCTCGTCTCTCCTTGCTGCCGCGCGCAGCGAATGCCGTCGTTGCGATATCGATTCAGGCCGGGGGCTCGCGCCTCAGACCTGGGATTCCTTTTTCTGACGAACCTGGTCGATCACCGTCGCCAGTCGCTGCGGCCCGGCCGCTGCGAGCACGCGCACGAAGCGCGCGATCGGCGACTGCAGCAGGAAGACCAGCTTGGCCAGGAGCTCCTGCCGGCCGGGCATGGCGGCGATCTCGCCGATCTGCTGGCCGCCGACCGCCCGGCCCTCCACCAGGCCGGCCTTGAACTCGAGCGCCGGAGCCTCCTTGGCGAACTCGGTGAGCACCTTCGCCAGCGCCACCGGATCGGTCGGGCTCCAGGCGATGGCCGTCGGGCCCGAGAAGTGGTCGGCCACGCCGGCGAGCGACTTGCCTTCGACCGCCCGGCGCGCCAGGGTGTTCTTCACCACCACGTACTTGCCGCCCTTGTTGCGGATGCGGCGGCGCAGCTCGGTGACCTGATTGACGGTGATGCCCTTGAAACCGATGACGAAGGCGTGGCTTGCCGAGGACAAGCCCTCGCCGTACTGGTCGAGGATCGACTGCTTCTTCTCGCGGGTCAGCGCCATGGTCGTCTCCTCATGCCTCCGCGGCCGCCAGCGCCGTCTCGTCGATCTTGACCCCCGGACCCATGGTCGAGGAGATGGTCATGGTACGCACGAACTTTCCCTTCGCCGCGGCGGGCTTGGCGCGCAGGACAGCCGCCACCAGCGCCTCGAGGTTCTCGGTCAGTTTGTCGGCGCCGAAGGAGCGCTTGCCGAACGGCGCGTGGATGATCCCGGTCTTGTCGACCCGGAACTCCACCTTGCCGGCCTTGATCTCCTGCACGGCCTTGGCGACGTCCGCGGTCACGGTTCCGGTCTTCGGGTTCGGCATCAGGCCACGCGGGCCGAGCACCTTGCCGAGCCGGCCGACGACGCGCATCATGTCGGGCGACGCGACCACCGCCTCGAAGTCGAGCCAGCCGCCTTCGATCTTCTTCGCCAGCTCCTCACCGCCCACGAAATCCGCGCCGGCCGCTTCGGCCTCGCCGATCTTCTCGCCGGTGGCGAACACCAGGACCCGTGCCTGGCGACCGATCCCATGCGGCAGCACCACCGTGCCGCGCACCATCTGATCGGCGTGCTTGGGATCGACCCCGAGACGCATGGCGATCTCCATCGTCTCGTCGAACTTCGCGGTCGCCGCCCCACTCGCCAGGCGCACGGCCTCGGCGAGCGGATACGGCTTCTTCTCGATCTTCTCCGCAGCGTTGCGGAAGCGCTTCCCGTGATTGCTCACCACCGTGCTCCTTAACCCTGAACGTCGATACCCATCGAACGCGCCGTCCCCTCGATAATCCGCATCGCGGCCTCGAGGCTTCCGGCGTTGAGGTCGGGGAGCTTCGTCTTGGCGATCTCCTCGACCTGCTGCTTGGTGACCTTGCCGACCTTGTTACGGTTCGGGACGCCCGAGCCCTTCGCCACGCCCGCGGCGCGTAGCAGCAGGATCGACGCCGGCGGCGTCTTGGTGATGAAGGTGTAGCTGCGATCCGAGTAGACCGTCACCACGACCGGGATGATCAGGCCCTGCTGTGCCTGGGTGCGGGCGTTGAAGGTCTTGCAGAAATCCATGATGTTGACGCCGGCCTGACCGAGAGCCGGGCCTACCGGCGGCGCGGGCGTCGCCTGCCCGGCCGGAATCTGCAGCTTGACCTGCCCCACGACTTTCTTGGCCATCGCTCCCTACCTCGCCTCTTCCGCGTGACCTACGACTTCTGCACCTGCAAGAAGTCCAACTCGACCGGCGTGTGCCGACCGAAGATCGTCACCATGACCTTCACCGTGTTGCGATCGAGGTTGACCTCCTCGATCACGCCGGTGAAGTTGTTGAACGGCCCGTCGATGATCTTGACCGGCTCGCCCTTCTCGAACACGTACTTGGGCTTCGGCTTCTCCTTGGCGGAGACCACCTGCTCGAGGATCTGATTCACTTCCTCCTGCGACAGCGGCGTCGGCTTCTTGCCCGTGCCGACGAAGCCGGTGACTTTCGGCGTGCTCTTGACCACGTGCCACGCCTCGTCGGTCATCTCCATCTCGACCAGGATGTAGCCCGGGAAGAACTTGCGCTGCGTCTCCCGCTTCTTGCCGCCCTTGAGCTCGACGATGGTCTCCATCGGGATGCGGATGTCGCCGATGGCGCCGCCCATGCCGAGCGCGTCGGCGCGCTGGCGCAGCGTCTCCTTCACCCGCTCCTCGAAACCGGAGTAGGTGTGGATGATGTACCAGGCGCGCGGCGCCTTGCCGGTCTCGACCGCGTCGACGGTCATGAGCCGATCGCCTTGAACAGCTGCACGATCACCAGGTCGGCGAGCCAGAGGTAGATCGCGAAGATGAAACTCGTGATCACCACGACGATCGTCGTGCCCACCACCTCGTCTCGCGACGGGAAGGAGACCTTCTTCATCTCCGACTTGACCTCGGAGAAGAACTCCGGGATCGAGCGGAAGAACGCGACTACCTTTGCCCACCAGTTCATAGGTCGCCTGGAAGATCTTGGCAGGGCAGGAGGGATTCGAACCCCCAACATCCGGTTTTGGAGACCGGCGCTCTACCAGTTCGAGCTACTGCCCTAGATCTCTCTCGTTCCTTCCCGATTGCGATTACTGGATGACCTCGGTGACGGTGCCGGCGCCGATGGTGCGGCCGCCTTCGCGGATCGCGAAGCGCACGCCCTTCTCCATCGCCACCGGCGCGATCAGCTCGATCGACAGGTTCACGTTGTCTCCCGGCATCACCATCTCGGTCCCCGACGGCAGCGTCGCCACTCCCGTCACGTCCGTCGTCCGGAAGTAGAACTGCGGTCGGTAGCCGTTGAAGAACGGCGTGTGTCGCCCGCCTTCCTCCTTGGTCAGCACGTACACCTCGCCCTTGAACTTCGTGTGCGGCGTGATCGTCCCCGGCTTGGCCAGCACCTGACCCCGCTCCACGTCGTCCTTCTTCGTCCCCCGCAGCAGCACCCCGATGTTGTCCCCCGCCTGACCCTGGTCCAGGAGCTTGCGGAACATCTCGACGCCCGTCACGATCGTCTTCTGCGTCGGACGAATGCCGACGATCTCGATCTCTTCCCCCACCTTCACGATCCCGCGCTCCACCCGCCCCGTCACCACCGTCCCGCGTCCCGAAATCGAGAAGATGTCCTCGATCGGCATCAGGAACGGCTTGTCGATCACCCGCTCCGGGATCGGCACGTACGTGTCCAGCGCCTCGAACAGCGCCAGGATCGGAGCCTCCGCCCCGGGCTCCCCCTTGAGCGCCTTCGACGCCGCCCCGCGGATCACCGGCACGTCGTCGCCCGGGAATCCGTACTGCTTCAGCAGCTCCCGTACCTCGAGCTCCACCAGGTCCAGCAGCTCCGGATCGTCGATCAGGTCCACCTTGTTCAGGAACACCACGATGCACGGCACGTCCACCTGACGCGCCAACAGCACGTGCTCCCGCGTCTGCGGCATCGGCCCGTCCGCCGCCGACACCACCAGGATCGCACCGTCCATCTGCGCCGCGCCGGTGATCATGTTCTTCACGTAGTCCGCGTGGCCCGGGCAGTCCACGTGCGCGTAGTGGCGGTTCGCCGTCGAGTACTCCACGTGCGACGTCGCGATCGTCAGGATCTTCGTCGGATCCCGACGTCCCTGCGACTCCGACGCTTTCGCCACCTCGTCGTACGACACGAACTTCGCCCAACCCTTGTCCGCCGCCACCTTCGTCAACGCCGCCGTCAACGTCGTCTTCCCGTGGTCCACGTGACCAATCGTCCCCACGTTCACGTGCGGCTTCGAACGATCGAATTTCTCCTTGGCCATGGCTTCCCGACTTCCTCCTCGCGTGGCAACTGCCCGGCGGGCGTTGTACGGTTCTTACCGACGCTCGACTCGCGACCGCTCGTCTATGGAGCCCACGCCCGGGCTTGAACCGGGGACCTCTTCCTTACCAAGGAAGTGCTCTACCGCTGAGCTACGTGGGCGCAGAATCAGGCCGGCCCGGGCGATCTTGCGCCGGGTGCCGTCCGACGGCGGAACCTTTCGATCTTATGGTCCTCGCTCGCTGCCTGTAAAGCCTTTTTCCCTCGACGTTTTCCCACCGCTGAGCGGAGTTCCCGGCGCTCCCTCAGGCGGACCGCGGATTTTGGCACCGAATTTGAAGAAAGTCCAGCCCCTCAGTAGCCCGGTCCGGGATCCGGCGCGTCGTTGCCCACCCGGACCGAGCCCTGCATCAGGCAGCATCCCTGGTGCGTCTGGCAGTAGTAGAGGAACGTGTGCCCCTGGTCGGCGGTGGTGAAGGTGTGGGTGAAGGTCATCCCCGCGGTGGTGAAGATTCTGCCGCTGTCGAACCGGCCGGTCGACTCGGTCACGGTATGCGTCGCGAGGTTGCCGCGCAGCACCCAGGTCACCGTGTCGCCCGGTTGGATGGTGATGGTCTTCGGCGAGAAGGCGTTGTCGTGGATCTCGACCACCAGACCGGCGGTCGGCGGCGGCGGGGCCGTCGGCGAGCCGCCGTACCCGCCCCCGCCTCCGCAGCGCACCAACCCGGCGGCGAGGACGATCAGGCCCAGGAACCGCGACGGTTTCGCAGATGGAACGTGCATGCGACCTCCCCGGCGCCGCCCCAGATCGAGGCCGTCGTGGCCGCAGCGCGCCGCGGGGTAGGTCCCCGCGGCGTGCCATGGAGGTTCAAGGCGAGAGGCGATACGGAAAATGGAGCGGGAGACGGGATTCGAACCCGCGACCAACGGCTTGGAAGGCCGTGACTCTACCCCTGAGTTACTCCCGCGATTCGATGGGGAATGGTGGAGGCGGGAGGATTCGAACCTCCGTAGGGCTTAGCCCGGCAGATTTACAGTCTGCTGCCATTGACCGCTCGGCCACACCTCCCAAGATCTCAACGAACCGGTCCTTCGCCCGCCGACGCCGCGGCGGAGCCGGAGAAGTTTATCAGCCAATCGGGCGCCGGGGGCCAGCGGGCGCTCTGGAGCCGGCACTCGGAATCGAACCGAGGACCTACCGCTTACAAGGCGGTTGCTCTGCCTCTGAGCTATGCCGGCGACCGCCGTCGGACAAGCGTAGCGGCAGCCACCCGCGGGCGGCAAGTCGAGCGCTCAGCGGTCGGCGTGCGAACGCTGGCGGACGGCTTCGTAGAGCACCGCGGCCGCCGCGGTCGCCACGTTCAGCGATTCGACCTGGCCGCGCATCGGCAGCCCGAGGAGACGGTCGCAGTGCCGGCGGGTGAGCTCGCGCAGACCCTCCGATTCCCCGCCGAGACAGAGCGCGACCTTGCCGGCGAGGTCCACCTCCCATGGCGCAACGCCCCCCGCCGCGAGCCCATAGACCCAGTAGCCGTCGCGCTTCAGATCCTCGATCGCGCGGGCGGAGTTGGTGACCCGCTCGACCGCCAGCCACTCGGCGGCGCCGGCCGACGCCTTGACCGCGGTCTCCGAGATCGGCGCCGAGCCGCGGTCGCGGATCAGCACCCGGCCGACCCCCGCGCCCTCGCAGACCCGCAGCAGGGCGCCGAGATTGCGCGGATCCTGAACGTCCTCGAGCAGCACTACGAGCCCGGCGTCGGCGCTCGTCCCCGCCTTTCCCGCGGTCGCCGGGAACGCGACGAGCGCCGCGAAGCCGTTGTGCACCGCCTCCGGCGCGCCCAACTCGCGCTCCGGGATCCGCCGCACGGCGACCCCGTGGCGACGCCCCAGCTCCTCGATCTCGCGCGCTCGCCCGCCGGAACGCCGCTCGCCGATCCAGACCTCGCGCACCTCGTGCGGGCGGTGTCGCAGCGCCTCGCGGACCGGATGGAAGCCGTGGATCCGTTCCGGGGCGCTCAATCGCCCTCCGCCAGCAGCACGACCGCGAGCGCCGCCATCCCTTCGCCGCGACCGATGGCGCCCAGCCCCTCGTGGGTGGTCGCCTTGAGCCCCACCGCCTCGTTGCCGATCCCGAGCCAGCCGGCGATGCGGGAGCGGATCGCGGCGCGGTAGGGAGCGAGCCTCGGAGCCTCCGCCACCAGCGTCAGATCGCACGACACGACGCGAAACCCGGCGCTGCGCACCAGGACCATGATCCGCACCAGCAGGTCGCCGCTCGCGGCGCCCCGCCAGCGCGGATCGGACGGCGGGAAATGCTCGCCGAGATCCCCCAGGCCGGCCGCCCCGAGCAGGGCGTCGCCGAGGGCGTGCAGCAGGACGTCGGCGTCGCTGTGGCCGTCGAGCCCGCGCGGGTACGGAATGGACTCGCCGCCGAGGACGAGCGGTCTCCCGTCGACCAGCCGATGGACGTCGTAGCCCTGCCCGATGCGCAGTTTCGCCGGATTCACGCGCCCCGTTCCTCCATCACCAACAGCCTCTCGATCCACTCGCGATCGGCGGGCAGCGTGAGTTTCGGATTGGGATGCAGGGCAAAGACCGGTGCCACCTCGACGCCCGCCAGCCGCTCCACCAGGGAGGCTTCGTCGGTGCCCAGGAACCGATCCGCTGCGGCGCGTTCGATCGCCCGCCGCAGGATCGCGGCGCGGAAGACCTGCGGCGTCTCGGCGCGGAACAGGTCCCGCCGGTCCACGGTCGCGACCACCCGGTCGTCCGCGATCCGTTTCAGGGTGTCGTCGAGGGCGCGCCCGAGGATCGCCGCGCCGGCCTCACGCGCCCTGCCGACGACGGCGTCGAAATCGGCCCGCGCCAGCGCCGGTCGCGCGCCGTCGTGGACCGCGACGAGGTCGTCCGGCGCCGCCGCGGCGGCGAGCAGGCAGGAGGCGACCGACGCCTGGCGGGTCGCGCCGCCCTCGACCGCCTCCACCCGCCGATCGGCGCGGATCCCGAGCCGCGCAAGGTTCGCGCCCGCCGGCAACGCCACCACCACCTGCTCGGCGCCGAAGGCCAGGAGTCGCTCGACCGTCCAGGCGACCACCGGCCGGCCGGCGATCGCGAGGAACTGTTTGGCGACCGCGCCGCCGAAGCGCTCGCCTCGTCCGGCGGCGGGCACGAGGGCGAGCAGCGATGACATGGGCGGGCGCCTCGCGGCGAACGTCAGACCGCGAGGATCTCCTTCTCCTTGTGCTTCAGGCTCTCGTTGACCTCGCCGACGTACTTGTCGTGCAGCTTCTGCACGTCGTCGATGGCGCGGCGCTCGTCGTCCTGCCCCATCAAGTGGCCCTTCTCGAGCTTCTTCAGCTGCTCGTTGCCCTCGCGCCGCGCCTGGCGGATGGCGTTGCGCGCGTGCTCGGCGATGTCGTGCGCCTTCTTGACCAGTTCCTTGCGCCGGTCCTCGGTCAGCGGCGGGACGGGGATGCGGACGATCTTGCCGTCGCTCGCCGGATTGAGCCCGAGCTGGGCCTTCAGGATCCCGCGCTCGATAGCGGGAATCTGCGTCGGGTCCCAGGGCTGCGCGGTGAGCAGCGTCGCGTCGGCCACCGCCAGGTTCGCCACCTGCTTGAGCGGCGTCGGCGTACCGAAGTAGTCGACCAGTACCGGATCGAGCAGCGAGAGCGAGGCACGCCCGGTACGCAGGTGCTTGAGCTCGCCGTGCAGGTGCTCCACCGCCTGCTTCATGTGCGATTCGACGTCCGCCAGGATCTGCTTCATGCCGCTCCCTCCCGCAGTGTAGCGCCTCTAGGCGCCGCCATCGAAGACCCGCGAGCCGACCGCCTCGCCGCACACCACGCGGCGGATGTTGCCGGCCCGGGTGAGGTTGAAGATGACGATCGGCAGCTGGTTGTCGCGGCACAAGCTGATCGCCGCGGTGTCCATGATCTGCAGGTTCTGCTCGAGCACCTGCTGGAACGACACCGTCGGCAGCAGGGTCGCGTCCGGGACCTTGCGCGGATCGGCGGTGTATACGCCGTCGACCCGCGTCGCCTTGAGCAGGACTTCGGCGTGGATCTCGTTGGCGCGCAGGGCCGCGGCGGAATCGGTGGTGAAGAAGGGGTTTCCGGTGCCGGCGGCGAAGATCACGATCCTCCCCTTCTCCAGATGGCGCTCCGCCTTGCGGCGGATGAGCGGCTCGGCCACCGCCCGGATCTCGATCGCGGTCTGCACCCGGGTGGGGATACCGCGCTTCTCGAGCGCGTCCTGCAGCGCCAGCGCGTTGATCACCGTGGCGAGCATTCCCATGTGATCGCCGGTCACCCGATCGATCCCGCGGTGGCTCGCCGCCAGGCCGCGGATGATGTTGCCGCCGCCGATTACCACCGCGATCTCGACCCCCAAGCGGTGCACCTCGGCGATCTCCTCGGCGATCTGAGCCACCACGGGCTCGTCGATGCCGAAGCTCTGCGCGCCCATCAGGGCTTCGCCCGAGAGCTTGAGCAGGATGCGGCGGTAGACCGGCGACGTCATCGCAGCCGTCAGCCGAGCGCCGCCTGCACCTCGGCGGCGAGATCGGCCTTCGCCTTCTCGATCCCCTCGCCGAGCTTGAAGCGCGCGAAGCGCCGCACCCGGATGTTCTCGCCGATCTTGGCGATCCTCTCCTGGATCAGCTGGCCGACGGTGAGGTCGGTGTTCTTGACGAAGGCCTGCTCGGTCAGCACGGCCTCGGCGTAGAATTTCTCCATCTTGCCGTCGACGATCTTCTCGACCACCGCCGCCGGCTTGCCCGAGGCGAGCGCCTGCTCGCGGTAGATGGCGCGCTCGCGCTCGAGCACGTCCGCGGTCACCTCGTCGCGCGAAGCGTAACGCGGCTCGGCGGCGGCGATGTGCATCGCGATGTCTCGCACCAACTCCTGGAAGTCCTCGGTGCGCGCCACGAAATCGGTCTCGCAGTTGACCTCGACCAGCACGCCGAGCCGGCCGCCGGCGTGGATGTACGACGCCACCAGGCCATCGGCGGCGACGCGTCCGGCCTTGTTCTTGGCCGAGGCGAGGCCGCGCTTGCGCAACGCGTCGATCGCCTTCTCGAGGTCGCCGCCGGTCTCGGCGAGAGCCGCCTTGCAATCCATCATCCCCGCGCCGGTCCGCTCGCGGAGCTCCTTGACCATCTGAGCCGTCACTTGCATGGGTACTGCCTCCTGTTTCGCATCGGCCGGACAAAAGAAAAGGCCAGTCCGACCCGTTGTACGACGTCGATCGACTGACCTTTCCCGCCGGAGCGCGCCGGGACCCGGTCGCTCCGGCCGTTCTGGGTTCGCGTCAGGCGGGCGGCGCCGCGGCCTCCATTCCCAGGTCGCCCTTGAGAGCCGCCGGGGGAATCGCGTCCTTGGCTTCGATCGCCGCCTCCTGCTGCAAGCGCTCGGAGCCGGCCAGGTAGGAATCGGCGATCCGCGAAACGAACAGGCGGATCGTGCGGATGGCGTCGTCGTTGCCGGGGATCACGTAGTCGACCAGTTCGGGATCGCAGTTCGTGTCGACGATCGCCACCACCGGGATGCCCAACTTGTTCGCCTCGGCGACCGCGATCGCCTCCTTCTTCGGATCGACCACGAAGATGGCGTCCGGCAGTCCCTCGAGGTCGCGCACGCCCTCGAGGTTGCGGTTCATCCGCTCGCGCTCGCGCTCGAACCGCAGCCGCTCTTTCTTGGTGTGCACGCCGTTCTCGTCGGCGAGTCGGCCCTCGATGTCGAGCAGCTTCTCGACCGAGGCGCGGATGGTCACGAAATTGGTCAACGTGCCGCCGAGCCAGCGATGGGTCACCCAGTACTGCCCGCAGCGCCGCGCCTCCTCGCTGACGATCTCTTGCGCTTGGCGCTTGGTGCCCACGAACAGCAGCCGGCGCCCCTCCGAGCCCAGGCGATACACGAAGTCCGCCGCCTCGCGAAACTGCTTGAGCGTCTTGGCGAGATCGATGATGTAGATGCCGTTGCGCTTGCCGAAGATGTACGGCTTCATCTTCGGATTCCAGCGCCGCGTCTGATGCCCGAAGTGGACGCCCGCCTCGAGCAGCTCCTTCATGCTGATTTCGACCAAAGAATCCTCCTCGCTTAGCGCTTGCTGAACTGGAAGCGCTTGCGCGCGCCCGGCTGGCCGTACTTCTTGCGCTCCTTCTTCCGCGGGTCGCGGGTCAGGAATCCGGCCGCCTTCAGCCGTTCGCGCAGCGTGACGTCGAACACCAGGAGCGCCCGGCTGATGCCGTGACGGACCGCGCCCGCCTGCCCCGCGCTGCCTCCCCCGTCGACGTTGACCAGGACGTCGAACTTCTCCGCCGTCTCGGTCAGGACGAGGGGCTGGCGCACCACCATGCGCAGCGTCTCGCTCGGGAAGTACCCGTCGAGGTCGCGGCCGTTGACCCGGACCGCTCCGCTGCCGGGTCGCAGGAAGACGCGGGCGGTCGACGTCTTGCGCCGCCCGGTGCCGTAGTACTGCTCGAGTTCGCTCAACCGACTCCTCCTTCGTCCTACATCTTCGCGGCCGCGAGATCCAGCGTCTGCGGCTTCTGGGCCTGGTGCGGGTGTTCGGCTCCGGCGTAGACCTTGAGCTTCTTGCGGATCTTCCGGCCGAGCTTGGTCTTCGGCAGCATGCCGTAGACCGAGTTTTCCACCAGGTAGATCGGCTTCTTGGCACGCACCTCGAAGGCGCGCGGCGACTTCAGGCTGCCGGGCTTCTGGGTGCGATGGCGGTAATAGACCTTCTCCTGCTCCTTGCTGCCCGACAAGGCCACTTTGTCGGCGTTGATGACGATCACGAAGTCCCCGCAATCGACGTGCGGCGCCCACAGGGGCTTGCCCTTGCCGAGCAGGATCTTCGCCACCGTCGTCGACAGCCGGCCGACCGGAACGCCGGTGCCGTCGACGACATACCAGGCGCGCTCGATCTCCGCCGGCTTGGGGCTCACGGTGCTCTTCATCTTCCTCTCCAGACTGATTTTGGCTTGCTAGGCAGGGATCGACCCGGCGCTGCAGCGCAGAGAACTCGGAATCTTAGGGATCGACCTCCGAACTGTCAAGTGGAGTCCGCTCGACGGTACACTGCGCGCGCCGTGCCGCAGACTCCCGATCTTGCCCTCGATCCGCGCCCCGCCGACAAGAGCGGCGAGCGGATCCGCGCCATGTTCGGTCGGGTCGCGCGACGCTACGACCTGCTCAACCATCTGCTCTCGGCAAGCCTCGACCGCGTCTGGCGGCGGCGCCTGACGCGCTCGCTCGGCCTGCCCGCGGCGGCACGCATCCTCGATCTGTGCAGCGGCACCGGCGACCAGGCGGAGAGTCTGCGCGGTTCCGGGCGGCGGATCGTCGCCGCGGATTTCTGCCTGCCGATGCTCGCGCTCGCGCGCCCGAAATTCGCCCGCCCCGGTCCACCCGCGCCGCGACCTGCCAACGCCGATGCCCTGCGCCTGCCGTTCGCGGACGGAGTCTTCGACGCCGTCACCGTCTCGTTCGGGGTGCGCAACGTCGCGGATCTCGACCGCGCCCTGGCGGAGATCGCGCGCGTGCTGCGCACCGGCGGCGAGCTCGGCATCCTCGAGTTCGCGGTTCCCCGCTTCCCTCCCCTGCGCGCGCTCTACCTGTTCTACTTCCGTCGCCTCCTGCCGGCCGTCGGCCGCTGGATCTCGGGCGACGGCGCGGCCTACAGCTACCTGCCGGAGTCGGTCCTCGGCTTCCCGCAGCGCGAGGACTTCCTCGCCCGCTTGGCGGCCGCCGGTTTCGCCGCGCCGCGATTCGCGAGCATGAGCGGCGGCATTCTCTGCCTCTACCGTGCCCGCCGAGCCACCCATCCGGTCGGTTCCGGCGCCGGCCGCCGCCGGTAGACTCGCGCGCGTCGCCCGGCGGGCGCGGATCCGGAGAACCCGATGACCCTCGTACTCGATGGCGTGCAGCTCGCGCAGCAGATCCGATCGGAAGTGGCCGCCGGGATCGCGGCCGTCGTGGCGCGAAGCGGCCGCCCGCCGGGCCTCGCGGCCGTGCTGGTGGGCGACGACCCGGCGTCGCAGGTCTACGTCGGGTCCAAGGAAAAGGCCTGCCAGGAGACCGGCATCCGGAGCCGCGTCCTGCGCCTGCCGGCGGCGACCACCGAGGCCGAGCTCGAGCGCCTGATCGACGAGCTCAACGCCGCCGACGACATCGACGGCATCCTCATCCAGCTGCCGCTGCCGGCGCACCTGAAGGCGCGCCACCTGCTCGACCGGGTCGATCCGGCGAAAGACGTCGACGGCTTCCACCCGGTCTCGGTCGGCCGGCTGTGGCTCGACGAGCGCACCTTCCCGTCCGCCACTCCGGCCGGCATCCGCGAGCTGCTGAAGCGCAACGGCATCGCGATCGCCGGCCGGCGGGCGGTGATCGTCGGCCGCAGCTCGATCGTCGGCAAGCCGATGGCGGCCCTGCTGCTCGCCGACAACGCCACGGTCACCGTCTGCCACTCGAAGACGGTCGATCTGCCGGCGGTCTGCCGCGAGGCCGACATCCTGGTCGCCGCCATCGGTCGCGCCGGGATGATCGGTCCCGAGCACGTGCGCGAAGGGGCGGTGGTCATCGACGTGGGAATGAACCGGATCACCGACCGCGCCCTCGGCGAACGCCTGCTCGGCGGCGCGCCCAAGCGCCTGGCGGCGATGGCCGAGCGCGGCTCGGCGCTGGTCGGCGACGTCGACTACCACGCCGTGGCGCCGCGCGCGAGCGCCATCACCCCGGTGCCCGGCGGCGTCGGGCCGCTGACCGTGGCGATGCTGATGGTCAATACCCTGACCGCCGCGCGGCGGCGCACCGGCCTCGATCCGGGATGAGCGTTCTCACCCTCGGCCTGACCGGCGGGCTCGCCGCGGGGAAATCGACCGTCGCCCGACGCCTCGGCGAAGCGGGCTTCGCAGTCTTCGACGCCGACCAGCTGGTGGCCGAGTCCTACGCCCCGGGAGGCCCGGGCAGCCAGGCGGTGCGCGAGCTCTTCGGACCCGGGCTGCTCGCCCCCGACGGCGGCGTCGACAAGCGACGCCTGGCGGCACTCGCCTTTCGCGACGTCGAAGCCCGCCGCCGGCTCGAAGCGGCCATCCATCCTCTGGTTCGGCGGCGGTTCGCCGCCGCCGCGGCGCGGATCCCAGGGGTGGCGGTGCTCGAAGCCACCCGGCTGGTCGAGGCCGGTTTCGCCGCCGATGTCGACGCGGTCGTCGACGTCGAAGCGCCCGAGGAGCTCCGGCTCGAGCGCGCCGTGGCCCGCGGCCTCGATCGCGACGACGCTCGCGCCCGGCTCGCGGCGCAGGGCGAGGGCGAGGCGCGTCGCGCGGCGGCGCACTTCATCGTCGCCAACGACGGCGATCGCGCGGCCCTCGAGCGCCGGCTCGCGGTGCTCGTCGGCGCCATCCGCCGGCGATCCTGGGAGGTCGCCGCTCTCGGGAGATGAAATGGCGCCCGGGCGGCTCAGGCGCGAGCGTCGAGGCTCGCCAGCAGGGCGCGCCAGGCTCGACCGCGATGGCCCAGGCGGTCCTTGTCATCGCCGCAGAGCTCGCCGTAGGTGCGGCTCTCACCCTGCGGGCGGAAGACCGGATCCCAGCCGAAGCCGTAGGGCCCGCGCGGCGGCAGGACCAGCTCGCCATGGGTCACGCCCTCGCCGATCACCGTCGCTCGCCCGTCGGTCCAGGCGATGGCGCAGCGCGCCGTGGCGCGCGGGTCGCCGAGCGCGATCGCGGTCCGCGCCACGCCCTCGGGACCCACCGCGAGCAGCATCCACTTCACCAGCGGACCGGGGAACCCCTCGAGCGCCGCGAGCTCGAGCCCGGTCTCCTCGACCACGATCGGCCGTCGCAGCCGGCGGAAGGCCTCGCTCGCCTTGTGGCGCAGGACCTCGTGGATGTCGAGCGACTGGATCTCCGGCAGGTCGAGCTCGACCGCCTCGAGCGGACGGCCGGCGACGCGCCGCGCTTCGGCGAGCTTGCCCGCGTTGCCGGTGACCAGGGTGAAGGCCGCGCTCGCGCCCACGCGGCCCTCAACCCGCCGCGAGACGGTCGCGCAGGACGCGGAAAGCCTGGATCTTCTGCTGCAGGCCTTTGACCTGGAAGTCCCCGAGCGACTCGGTCGGCACCGCGCCGCCCAGCAGACGCTGGGTCTCGGCGCCGATCACGATGTCCCCCGGTTCGGCGACGTAGGACTCGATCCGCGCCGCTACGTTGACCGTGTTGCCGAGCACCGTGTAGTCGACGCGCTTGCGGCTACCGACGTCGCCCACCACCACTGGCCCGCTGTTGACCGCGATGCGCACGTTGAGCGGCGACAGCCCGCGGCGCTGGCGCTCGCGATTCCAAATCTCCTGACCCTCGAGGATCTGCAGCGCGGCGCGG
Source organism: Thermoanaerobaculia bacterium (assembly GCA_046331385.1). GTDB lineage: Bacteria > Acidobacteriota > Thermoanaerobaculia > Multivoradales > JAGPDF01 > JAXLQW01. The sequence continues at coordinate 4,494,476 of JAXLQW010000001.1, read as the reverse complement.
ACCGCGCGTTCGGCGTGATCGACCTGGGTCACCGGCGCGCCGAAGAACGCCATCACGCAGTCGCCGATGAACTTGTCGAGCGTGCCGCCGAAGGAGAAGATCGCGTCGACCGCGTGGGTGAAGTACTCCTCGAGCACGCTCGCCACGTCCTCGGGGAAGAGCTTCTCGGAGAGCGCGGTGAAGCCGGCCAAGTCGGCGAACAGCACCGTCGCCGCCTCGACGCGCGTCATCCGCCCGACTTGCGGATCGCCGACCCGCGTGCCGCTCTGCACGATCGACTCGATCACCGCCGGCGAGTGGTAGCGCTCGAGCTGCGCCCGCACCTGGCGCTCGAAAGCCACCGTCCGCGCGTAACGTAGGCGCTCCACCGCCACCGCGGCGTAGTTGGCGAGCGCGGTCAGCAGGTCGAGATCCTGCTCGGTGAAGGTCCCGGCGTGGAACGGCGTGTCGACCTGCAACACGCCGATGATCTTCTCGCCCGACCACAGCGGGGCGCACATCGCCGAGCGGATCTGGTGGATGCGGATCGATTCGCCGCCGGCGAGACGCTGGTCCGAGAGCGCGTCGTAGGTCAGCAGGGCGACGCGGTCGCGCATCACTTGGTCGACCATGGTGCGCGAGACCGGCACCTCGCTTTTCGGCCGGTACTCGACCCGATCCTTGATGCGCGCCATCTCGCACACCGTCGTACCGGAGACGTCGTCGCGCAGCAAGATGAACCCGCGGTCGACCGGCAGGGCCTCGAACGCCACCTCCATCACCCGCGCCAGGACTTCGTCGACTTCGTCGGTCGAGATGAGCAGGCGCGCCAGGCGGGTCAGGAAGCCGAAGATCTTCGAGGCGTACGCCTGGTCGAGCGCCTTGCGCTTGTCGAGACGCAGCTCGCCGGAGCCCTTGCCGTCGAGGCCGTAGTCGGCGGTGAACTCGGCGATCGAGCGGATGATGGTCGCCGAAGAGAGATTGCCCGAGGCGGCGGTGCCCTGCGGCGGCGTGGTGACCCTGTCGGTGAGTCGCGACGCCGGCTCCGCGACCTCCTCGGCCAGGAGCTCGAAGATTCCGACCTTGATCACGTCGCCCGCCTTGAGCACGGCGCGCTTCACGGCGACTTTGTTGACCTGGATGCCGTTGGTGCTCATCAGGTCCTGGATGGTCCAGCCGTCGGCCTCGCGGCGCAGAGCGGCGTGGCGGCGCGACACCGAGAAATCCGGCAGCACGATCTCGTTCTCGCTGCCGCGGCCGAGACGGATCTCCTCGCCGCTCAACGTGCGAATTTCCGGGTGACCGTGAACCGTCCAGCGGATCCTGAGCAAGCGTTCCCTCGCGCCGGCATCATAACGCGCCGGCCGCGGCTCGCCGGCGGCCTTTGTTACGCTCTCGCGGTGAACGACGCCCAACCGCACAATCCGCTGCACGAACGCTACGCCTCGCGCGAGATGGCGGCCGTATTCTCCGCCGCGCACCGCTACGGCACCTGGCGGCGGCTGTGGATCGCCCTCGCCGAATGTCAGCGGGAGCTCGGCCTGCCGATCCGCGAGGAGCAGATCGCCGCCCTCGTCTCCGCCGCGCCGCGCCTCGACCTGGCGCGCGTCGCCGAGCTCGAGCGCCAGACCCGGCACGACGTCGTCGCCCACCTGCGCCATTTCGCCGAGCAGGCGGGCGAGGCCGGCGGCATCCTCCATCTCGGCGCCACCAGCGCCTTCGTCACCGACAACACCGACCTGCTGCTGGCGCGCGAAGCGCTGGCGATCCTGGTGCGCCGTGTGGCGGCGACCCTGCGCGCGCTCGCCGAGTTCGCCCGCCGCCAGCGTATGCTGCCCTGCCTCGCCTACACCCACTTCCAGCCGGCGCAGCTGACCACGGTCGGCAAGCGGGCCTGTCTGTGGGCGCAGGATTTCCTCCTCGACCTGCGCGAGCTGCGCCATCGCGCGGCGACGCTCACCGGGCGCGGCGTCAAGGGCACCACCGGCACCCAGGCGAGCTTCTTGACCCTGTTCGCCGGCGACCACCAGAAGGTCCGCGCCCTCGATCGCATGCTGGCGGCGCGGCTCGGCTTCGCCGGCTCGGTCGCGGTTTCCGGTCAGACCTACACCCGCAAGCTCGACTCGCAGATTCTCGCCACCCTCGCCGGGCTCGCCGAGAGCTGCCACAAGATGGGCACCGACCTGCGCCTCCTGCAGGGCCTCGGCGAGCTCTCCGAGCCGTTCGACCGCGATCAGGTCGGCTCGTCGGCGATGGCCTACAAGCGCAACCCGGTGCGCGCCGAGCGCATGTGCGGGCTGGCGCGCCGGGTGATCACCGATTCGCTCAACGGTCCGCTCAACGCCGCCACCCAGTGGCTCGAGCGCAGCCTCGACGACTCCGCCAACCGCCGCCTGGTTCTGCCCGACAGCTTCCTCGCCGCCGACGCCATGACCGGGCTCGCGGCGCACATCGCCGCCGGGCTCACGGTCCACGAGGCGGCGGTGGCGGCGCGCGTCGCCCGCGAGCTGCCCTTCATGGCGACCGAGACGCTGCTCATGCAGGCGAGCCTGCGCGGCGGCGACCGCCAGCAGCTGCACGAGAAACTGCGGCGCTACAGCTTCGAGGCGCAGGCCGAAGTGGCCGCGGGCGGCGGGAACCGGCTGGTCGAGCGCATCGTCGGCGACCCGGAGTTCCGCTTGTCGAGCGACGAAGTCGCGGCCTGGATCGACCCGCTCGCCTTCACCGGGCGCTCCGCCGAGCAGGTCGACGAGTTCCTCGCCGAGGAGCTCGAGCCGGCGCTCGCCGGGATCGCAGATTCCACAGACATCGAGGTGCCGCGGGTCTAGAATTTTCCCCATGACGCCGGAGACGACGCGCCGGCTCTGCGTGGTCGCCGCGCTCGCCCTGGTCGCGGGCGCCTGCGCCACCTCGCGCGCCAAGCCCGGCAAGGGCGGCGTCGAGCGCGGCGTCGCCTCCTGGTACGGACCCGAGTTCCACGGCCGGCGCACGGCCAACGGCGAGCGCTACGACATGAACGCGATGACCGCCGCGCATCGCACCCTGCCGTTCGGCACCATTCTCGAAGTGCGCAATCTCGACAACGGTCGGCGGGCGCGAGTGCGGATCAACGACCGCGGGCCGTTCAAGAAGAATCGGATCCTCGACCTCTCGCACCAGGCCGCCGAGGAGCTGGGGATCGTCGGACCCGGGACCGCCGAAGTCGAGATCCGCCCGGTCGGCCTACTCGCTCGGCGCTACGCGGTGCAGGTCGGCGCCTTCCAGGATTCCGGCGCCGCGCAGGAGCTGGTCGATCGACTCCGCCGCGACTACCAGGGCGTGCGCCTGCGCTCGGACTCGGTCTGGCACCGAGTCCAGGTCGGCGAGTTCGAGGACCGCGACGCCGCCGACGACTTGCGCCGCGAGCTGGCGACGCAGGGCTATTCCGCTCTCGTCATCCCGCTCGACGACGCGCCGCGCTGAGCGCGACCCTCTCACCCCAAGTCGACGAAGCGCACCCGCTCGATCTCCGGCGCCGCCTCGAGTCGCGAGCGCACCGCGTCCGAGAGCGGCTGCTCGAGGCGCAGCACCGCCAGCGCCCGGCCGGTCGCGGGCCGGGGCGCGAGGTGGATGTCGGAGATGTTGATCCCCGACTGGCCGAGCGCGGTGCCGATCTTGCCCACCACCCCGGGCACGTCGCGGTTCTCGACGAAGAGCAGTTTGCCCTCGGGTTGGAACTCCAGGCGGTAGCCGCCGAACTCGACCACGCGCAGGTCGCCGGCGCCGAAGACCGTGCCCGAGAGCCCCTCCTCGCCGCCCGCACCGGCGACTCGCACCCGGACGACGTTCGGATAGTCGACGGCCTCGCGGCGCACCGTGCGCAGCACCTCGATGCCGCGTCCGGCGGCGAGGTGCTCGGCGTTGACGTAGTTGACCGTGTCGCCGAGGATCACCTCGAGCGCGCCCTTGGCCACCGCCACCGCGACCGGGACCAGCAGCTCGTCGCCGAGACCGGCGAGCTCCACCTCGAGGCGGGAGAAGGTTCCGCCGACGAGCTCGCAGGCGAGTCGCCCCAGCCGCTCCCCCAGGCGCAGGAAGGGATCGCTCTTCTTGCCGGTGGGCGCGAACGGCAGGTTGACCGCGGCGGCCGGCATCGAGCCGTCGAGCGCCGCGAGCACCATGCGCGCGGTCTCGAGCGCGATCCGCTCCTGCGCTTCCTGCGTCTGCGCGCCGATGTGCGGTGTCGCCACGACCCTGCGATGTCGCACCAGATCGAGCCGCGGCGTCGGCTCTTCCTCGAAGACGTCGAGCGCCGCGCCGGCGACCGACCCGGCCTCGAGCGCCGCGAGCAGCGCGGCTTCGTCGAGGATCCCGCCGCGCCCGCAGTTGACCACGAACGCCCCGCGCTTGAGCAGCCCGATGCGACGCGCGTCGATCAGCCCCTTGGTCTCCTTGGTGAACGGCGTGTGCAGGGTGACGACATCGGCGGCGGCGAGCAGATCGTCGAGCGGCACCAGCTCGACCTCGAGACGGGCGGCGAGCGCCGGATCGAGATAGGGGTCGAAGGCGAGCGTCTTCATCTCGAAGGCGCGCGCCCGCGCGGCCACCCGCTGCCCGATACGCCCGAAGCCGACGATGCCGAGCGTCTTGCCCGCGAGCTCGGTGCCGAGGAAGGTCTTGCGGTCCCATTCGCCGCGTTTCATCGACGCGTCGGCCGCGGGCAGGTTGCGCGCCACCGCCAGCATCATGGCGAAGGTGTGCTCGGTCGCCGACATGAGGTTGGCGGTCGGCGCGTTGACCACCAGGATGCCGCGCTCGGTGGCCGCCGCCACGTCCACGTTGTCGACCCCGATGCCCGCTCGGCCGATGACCCGCAGGTGGCGCGCGCCGGCCATCAGCTCGCGCGTCACCTTGGTCGCGCTGCGCACCACGAGCGCGTCGAAGTCCGCCAACAGCTCCTTCAGCCGTCCGCGATCCGCGGCGGCGAGCTCCACGACCTCGGTGCCGGCCTCGCGCAGCACGGCGATACCCGACGCTTCCAGAGAATCCGCGATCAAGATGCGCGTCATGACGACGCCTCCTCTTCCAGGACCTGCAGCAGAGCGGCGAGGTCGCTCTCACGGACCTCGCCCATGTGACCGATGCGATAGGTCGACTGCTTCCACTCGCCGTAGCCGCCGCCCAAGGTGAATCCGCGCGCCGCGGCGCGCGCCACCAGCTCCGGAGCCCGGCACCCGGCCGGCGGTTCGAGGCAGGAGACCGTCCACGAACGCGCATCGGGGGCGGAGGCGAAGCGCGCCCCCACTCGAGCGCTCCACTGCGCGGTCCGGTCGAGCAACCGCCGGTGGCGATCCCAGCGCGCCTCGATCCCTTCCGCCAGCACCCGCTCGAGCTGGCGCGCGAGGGCGAAGTAGACCGGCACCGCCGGGGTGGTGATCGGACCGCCCGCGCGGTGCCTGGCGAGATAGCGCAGGAAATCGGTGTAGAAGCCGCGGTGGGCGATGCCGGCGGCGCGCTCCTCGGCGCGCTCCGAGAAGGTGAAGGCGGTGACCCCGGGCGGCGCGGCGATTCCCTTCTGCACCCCGGCGAGCACCACGTCGAGCCCCCAGGCGTCGGTCTCGACCGGCGCTCCGGCGAGCGAGGACACGGCGTCGACCAGCACCAGCGCGTCGCTCGCGTCGCGCACCGCGCGCGCGATCTCGGCGAGCGGATTCATCACCCCGGTCGAGGTCTCGTTGTGGGTGACGAGCACGGCTTCGTAGCGCTTGCGCGCCAGCGCCTGGCGCACGAGGTCGGGATCGATCGCGCGGCCCCAGGGCACCGAGATGACGTCGCTCTCCCGTCCGAGCGCGCGGGCGATCGTCACCCAGCGCTCCGAGAACGACCCGCAGACGAGGTGCAGCAGGTCGCGCCGGGTGAGCGACACGAGCGCCGCCTCCATGACGAAGGTCGAGCTCGCGGTGGCGGTCAGCACCGGCCGCGCCGTGCGGAAGATCGGCGGCAGCGCGGCCGAGATCGCGTCGTAGACGGCGCGGAACTCGGGCGAGCGGTGGCCGACGACCGGCCGCGTCATGGCGGCGCGGACTTCGTCGCGGACCCACACCGGCCCGGGCACGAAATAGCGGATGGCCTCGGTCATCGCCGCCCTCGCGGCGCGGCACGGCCGGCGAGCGCCGCCGCCGCGGCCTCGACCGAGAGGCGCCGGCTCTCGCCCGGGGACGGCGTCCAGCGGAACCCGTCGCCTTCGGGCTCGAGTCGCGGCGTCGCGCCCGCATCGCCGCCGCGCACGAAGACCACCGCGCAGCCGGCGAAGTGCTCGCGCATCAGATCGCGCAAGACGGGGGCGCCGCGCCGGCGCTTGAGCGCCACGCTGACGGCGCCGCCGGCGGCGACCGCGCGCAGCGCTCCGACCTCGGCCGCGGCCACGAGACCCGGCGGCAGCGGCTCGGGATCGGCGAGCTCGAGCCAGCCCCAGCGCAGATTCCGCGCCGCGAGCGCGGCAGCGACCGCGGCGTAAGCCTCCGCCGCGGCGCCGACGGCCACCAGCCGCGCGCTCATGCGCGCTCCTCCGGGTAGAGCAGGCTCGCCCGCCGCTCCTCGCGGAACTCGGCCTCGTCGCGGCTCCAGCCGGCGATCCAGCTCGCGAGCGCGGCGGGATCGGCGAGCTCTCGCCGCGGCGTCTCGCACCCCGCGAGCAGATCGATCGCCGGGCGATCGGCGACGAATTCGTAAGGCGCGGCGCGCCAGGCGAACTTCTCGGGCGCGTGCGTCGCGAGCACCGCCAGCAGCTCGACGCCGAGCCGATAGGCCGCGAGGTGACGCGGGTCGCGGACCACGATCTCGACCCCGCCGCAGATCTCGCCCCGGTGCTTCTGGAACTGGGGACGAAAGTAGGCCGGCACGAAGGCGACTTCGGCGTGTCCGAGCGCCGCGAGCTCCCTCGCCAGGCGCGGTGGATCGATCCACGGCGCCCCCGCGAGCAGGAACGGCCGGGTCGTGCCGCGGCCCTCGGAGACCTCGGTCGCCTCGAGCAGGCAGAGCCCCGGATAGACCGCGGCGGTCGCCGGGCTCGGCATGTTCGGCGACGGCGCGATCCACGGCCGGCCGAGATCGGACCAGATCTGCTCGCGCCGCCAGCCGCGCAGGGCGACGATCGAGCAGCCGTCGCTCCAACCGCGGCGACGGCCCTCGAGGCGGACGATCTCGCCGAGCGTCAGGCCGTGGCGCACCGGCACGCGAAAAGCGCCGACGAAGGACTCGAAGCCCGCCGTCGGCAGATTCCCCTCGATCGCCTCGCCGCCGAGCGGATTCGGGCGATCCAGGATCCAGGCCTCGACCCCGGCGGCGATCGCCGCCTCCGCCGTCCACACCGCCGTCGCGGCGTAGGTGTAGTAGCGCGAGCCGACGTCCTGCAGATCGATCAGCACCAGATCGAGTCCGGCGAAGGCTTCGCGCCGCGGCTTCAGGCTCCGCGCGTCCGCGCCGTAGAGGGAGACGATCGGCAGGCCGGTCCAGGGATCCCGTCGGTCGGCGGCGGGGACCATGTCCTGCTCGACGCCGTAGAAGCCGTGCTCCGGACCGAAGAGCGCCACCGGCGCGACGCCCGCCGCGGCGAGCGCCAGGTGCGCCGGCACCAGGCTCGCGCTCACCGAGGCGGCGTGCGCCAACAGACCGTAGCGCCGGCCGCGCAGCGTCTCCGGGCGCTCGAGAATGCGGTCGAGGCCGGTGGCGATCATGGCTCGCGCCGGAAGTCGCCCGAGGCGCCGCCCGATTTGGCTTCCAACCGCAGGTCCGTGATCACCGCGCCGCGATCGACCGCCTTCACCATGTCGTAGAGGGTCAGCGCCGCGGCCGAGCAGGCGACCAGCGCCTCCATCTCCGCGCCGGTGCGCGCGATCGCCACCACGCGCGAGGTGATGCGCACGCCGTCGGCGTCGGGCTCGATCGCGATCGCCACGTGCTCGAGCGGCAGCGGATGGGCGAGCGGAATCCACTCGCCGGTCCGTTTCGCCGCCTGAATGCCCGCGAGGCGCGCCACCGCGAGCGCGTCGCCCTTGGGGAGATCGGCGAGGCGCGCGACGGTGTCCCGGCCGAGCCGCACGCGACAGGAGGCTTCGGCCTCGCGCCGGGTGACCTGCTTCGCCGAGACGTCGACCATGCGGGCGCCGCCCTGCGCGTCGAGGTGACTGAAGTTCCGGGGGTCGCTCACCGCTTGACTCTCCAGGGTGGAAAGGCGCCGGCACGCGCCGTATCGTTCCGCCGCACCCGATACCGGACGCGGCCGCGCGCGGCGGGGAACGGCGAGACTCCGAGCCCCATTCTTCCACCGCCGGCCAAGATCCCCAAAGACACGAAAGCCCCGCGGTCCGAGGATCGCAGGGCTCTCGTCGCTCTCCGGCCGAGGCCGGGACGGCTCAGCGGCCCTTGTTCAGGGCGTCCTTCAGCTCCTTGCCCGCCTTGAAGCGAGCGTTCTTGCTGGCCTTGATGGTGATCGCCGCGCCGGTGGCGGGATTGCGGCCCTTGCGCGCCGCGCGCTTGCTGACGCTGAAGCTGCCGAACCCCGGGATCTGCACGCGGTCAGCCTTCTTGAGCGCCTTCGAGATCGCGTCGATCGCCGCGTCGAACGCCTCGCCGGCCTGCTTCTTCGTCATTCCCTCGACCGCTCCCGCAATGTGCTCCACGATGTCTGCCTTGCCTGCCATCTTTCCTCCCGTCGAAAAGGATTGGGTTGGACTGTTTTTCAGCGGACATCGTCAACGATAGGGCAGAAGCGGAGGCCTGTCAATACAGGCTTCCGCGCGGTTTTCGCGCGTCACTCTCCGCGCCCGACGCGCGCGAAGACCTGGACGGTGAAGCCGTCATGGTCGTCGCCGGTCGGCAGCCGCCAGAGCCCGGGCGAGAGAATCGAATCGGCGAGCGACGGATCGATCTCGGCACGGAAGTCGCGCGGCGAGAAGGCGGGCCGCTCGCGCAGGAAGCGCTCGGCGACGCCTTCGTTCTCCTCCGGCTCGAGCGAGCAGGTGATCGCCACCAGGATGCCTCCCGGGCGCACGCCGCTCGCCGCGCCGACCAGCAGGCGCACCGCCTGACCGGCGAGGCGCGCGAGCTCGCTCTCGCTCCAGCGCCACTTGAGCTCGGGGTGCTTGCGCAGCGTGCCGGAACCCGAGCAGGGGAGATCGACGACGACGCGATCGAAAGCGCGCGCGAAAGGCGGCGACCCGGCATCGGCCGCCGCCAGGTGCAACGGCAACCCCAGCCGGCGGGCGTTGGCGCGGATGGTCAGAAGGCGCGCGGCGGCGGCGTCCGAAGCGACGATGCCGACGCTCGGCTCGACCGCGAGCAAGGCGAAGCTCTTGCCCCCCGGTGCCGCCGCGGCGTCCCAGACGCGCTCGCCGGGAGCGGGCGGCGGCAGGAGCGCCGCCGCCTGGCTCGCCTCGTCCTGGACGTAGAACGCGCCGCGCCGGAAAGCCGCGGTTCCCAGCGGGTTGCCCTGCAGGACCGTGAGGCCGACCGGCGACAGCCGGCTCGGCGTCACTTCGATTCCCTCGTCGATCAGCTCTTCGGCCAGTAACTCGCGCCCGCCGCGATCACGAAACGCGAGCAGGTGCATCGGCTTCGGCCGGTTGTTGGCGGCCAGCAGAGCGCTCGCCCTTTCCCAGCCGAACTGCTCCACCCAGCGGCGCACCAGGACCTCCGGGTGCGACATCTCGATCGCCAGGCGGGCGAGCGGCTCGCCGCTCTCGATCGGCCAGGCGGAGAGCGTCGGCTCGCGCGCGATGCGGCGCAGGACGGCGTTGACGAAGCTGGTGCCGCCGCGGTGGCTCGAACGCCGCGACTGCTCCACCGCTTCGTTGACCACCGCGTGCGGCGGCACGCGATCGAGAAAGAACAGCTGATAGGCCGCGACGCGCAGGATGGCCACCAGTCCGGCGTCGATCTCCGTCAGCTTGCGACTCGCCGCGCGCTCGATGATGTCGTCCAGCCGCCGCAGCCAGCGCAGCGTCCCGAGCACGATCTCGCGCAGCAGGGCCCGGTCGCGTTCGTCGAAGCGTTGCAGGGCGCCGACGAGGAAGTTGTCGACCGGCGCGCGCGTCGCCAGCGTGCGCTCGACCACCCAGGCGGCCGCGGCGCGGACGTCGTCGACGGATTCGCGCGAGCGCGTCACGCGAACCGCTCCCCGGGCGCGAAGCGCGCGCCGGCGGCGAACTCGCGACCCGAGACCGGACGGCCGCCGGCGCGTTGCAGCCGGGCGATCGCCAGCGCGCCCACGCCGCAGGCGACCCGCAGCCGGTCGCCGTCGACGCCCAGGATCTCGCCCGCGGCGCCGCTCCCCGATCCCGCGACCTCGACCGCCAGGAGGCGGACCGACGCGCCGCGCAGCTCGACGGTGGCGCCGGGCGCGGGGGTCAGCGCGCGCGCCTGGCGCGCCAGCTCCACCGCCGGGCGCCGCCAGTCGAGCCGGCCGTCCTCCTTCTTGAGCCGCGGAGCATAGGTCGCGCCCGCCTCCGGCTGCGGCCGCGCCGCGACCTCGCCGCGGGCGAGGGCGCCGAGGGTCTCGACGAGCAGCGTCGCGCCGAGCTCCGCCAGGCGCTCTCCCAGCTCGCCGGCGGTCTCGCGCTCGCCGATCGCCACTCGCCGGCAGAGGTAGACCGGGCCGGTGTCGAGCCCGGCCTCCATCTTCATGGTGCAGACGCCGGTCTCGGTGTCGCCGGCCGCGATCGCCGCCGCGATCGGCGCCGCGCCCCGCCAGCGCGGCAGGAGCGAGGCGTGGAGGTTGACGCAGCCGCGCGCGGGCAGATCGAGGAGCCGCTGGGGGAAGATCTGGCCGAACGCCACCACCACCGCGATCGCCGGCGCCAGCTCCTCGATTCGGGAGAGGAATCCCGCATCCCGGACGCGCTCGACCTGGACGAGCGGCAGGCCGAGCTCCCGCGCCCGCCGCGCGACCGGCGGCGGCTGGTCGCGGTGCCCCCGGCCGGCCGGCCGGTCCGGCTGCGAGACCACGAGCGCCGGGGCCTCGCCCGCCGCGACCAGGGCGTCGAGCGACGGGACCGCGAACTCGGGCGTGCCGAAGAAGACCAGAGGCTTCATCAATGTCGTAGGAGCATACCAGCGCGGCGGCGCGCGCCGGCGCGGTCTCGCCCGGCGAATTCAGTCGTGCGTGGCGTCGACTTCGGCGAAGTAGTCGACCGGCACCAGGACGTCGCGCGGCTTGGAGCCCTGTTGCGGTCCGAGCAGGCCCTCGCGCTCCATGATGTCGATCAGCCGCGCGGCGCGCGAGAAGCCGATGCGCATGCGGCGCTGCAGGAAGGAGGCCGAGGCTTGGCGCTCGCGCACCACCAGCCGCGCCGCCTCCTCGAACAGGTCGTCGTCGATCGCGCCGCCCTCCTCGCCGTCGCTCTCGCTCTCGGGCGAAGCGAGCACGCTCGGATCGAGCTCCGGACGGCCCTGCTTCTTCAGCCAGCGCACCAGGCCCGCGGTCTCCTGCTCGGAGATGTACGGCCCGTGCAGGCGGATGGTGCGCGACGAACCCGGCGGCATGAACAGCATGTCGCCTTTGCCGAGGAGCTTCTCCGAGCCGACCTGGTCGAGGATCGTGCGCGAGTCGTGACGCGAGGCGGTGGCGAAGGAGATGCGGGTCGGGAAGTTCGCCTTGATCGTGCCGGTCAGGATGTCGACCGACGGCCGCTGGGTGGCGACGATCAGGTGGATGCCGACCGCGCGCGCCATTTGCGCCAAGCGGGCGATCGAGGTCTCGACCTCGGCCGCGGCAACCATCATCAGGTCGGCGAGCTCGTCGATGACGATGACGTAGTACGGCAGCGGCTTGAGGTCCGAGGGCTTGACGTCGCTCTCGCTGTCGGAGAGCGCCAGCCGCTCGCGCACGTCGGGGTCCTGGATGGCGCGGTTGTAGAAGTCGATCGAGCGCACGTGGACTTCGGCGAGCAGCTTGTAGCGCCGCTCCATCTCGGCCACCGCCCAGCGCAGCGCGTTGGCGGCCTTCTTCGGCTCGACCACCACCTCGGCCTTCAGGTGCGGTATGTCGGCGTAGACGCCGAGCTCGATCCGCTTCGGGTCGATGAGGATGAACTGCACCTGGTCGCGCGTCGCCTTGAAGAGGATGGAGGTGATCAGGCTCTGCAAGCCGATCGACTTGCCCGAGCCGGTCGCGCCGGCGATCAGCAGGTGCGGCATGGTCGCGAGGTCGGCGTAGTAGGGCTCGCCGTGGATGGTGTAGCCGACCGCCACCGAGAGGATCGAGGGCGCCTTGCGGAAGCGATCGTCGACCAGCATGTCGCCCAGGCGGATGATCGCGCGCTTGGGGTTCGGGACCTCGATCCCGAGCGTCGAGCGGCCGGGGATGCGGTCGATGCGCACCGACTCGGCCTTGAGCGCCAACGCCAGGTCGTCCTGCAGGTTGACGATCTGGCTGACCTTCACCCCCGGCGCCGGCTGGAACTCGAATACCGTGATCACCGGACCGGGGCTGATCCCCTCGATCGTCCCCTCGACGCCGAATTCGGCGCAGCGGGTGCGGATCGCCTCGCCCAGGCGGAGCAGATCGCTCTCGTCGATCTCCGGGCGCTCGCTGCCCATCTGCAGAAGCGACAGCGGCGGCAGCTGCGGCTCGCCGGCGATCTTGTCGACGAAGGCGAACTCCTTCTGCTTGACCGGCCGGCCGGCGGCGCCAGCCGTGCCTGCCGGTGGCAAGGCGGCGCCGGCGCCCGAGGGGCTGGCGGCGGCCGAGTGCGCGGTCGATCCGGCGGGCGGGCGCGGGGTGACCCGCCGGACGGTGAGCGGGCGATCCGCCGGCTGCGGCGGCGGCGGCAGGAGCGGCAGGTCGATCCGCTCGTCCTCCTCGACCGCGACCGGCGTGGCTCCGGGCTTGCGGCCGGCGTGCTCGGCGAGCGCTTCGAGGCGCTTCTGCTTCTCCTCCACCACGCGCTGCAAGTGCTTGACCACCACCCGCCGCCGGGCGCGTTCCTTCTCGCGCCGCTCGCGCCGCCGGGCGCGCACCAGCCGCCAGGCGTCGAGCGCCTGCGAGATCTTGCGCCGCCAGCGCGAGAGCACGTCGCCCAGGCTCGACTGCACCGCGAGCGTGCTGCCGATCAGGGCGAGCGACGAGATCAGCACCAGCGCGCCGGGGAAGTTCATCCGCGCTGCGAAGAACCCGGCGAGCAGCGCGCCGATCGCCCCGCCGCTGTCGAGCGCCCGGCCGCGCCAGAGAATCTGCGGCGACAGGAGCGCCACGAGCGCCGGCAAGACGACGAGCAGCAGGCCGACGCCGAAGCCGCGGCCGACGACCCGGGTGCGGGTCCGCGGCCGCAGCTTGCGGAGCGCCTGGATCGCCAGCAGCAGCGGGATCGTCACCGCCACCACCCCGAGCAGGCCGACGAGCGCCGCGCCGATCTCGGCGCCGACGCTGCCGATCCAGTTGCGGGTCACGGCGTCGCCGCCGGTCTGATGGAGAAAGCTCGGGTCGGCGGGATGGAAGGAGGCGAGACTGGCCGCGGTCAGCAGGGCGCAGGCCGCGAAGACGAAGCCGACGATCTCGCTCCCCTTGGCGGGGGAGATCTCGACCCGCGGGGCCGAAGGGAGCGGTTCCTGGAGCTCTTTCGCCATGCCGAATCCGCATGAGTGTAGCACTGAAAATTGTGCAGTCCGAGCCCTCGGCCCGCGCCCGCCACGCCCTCCGGACGCTCAGCGGGCGAGCGCGGCGTGGAGCGCGAGGAAGTCCTCGGCGCCGAGGACCTCGGCGCGCGAGTCGGGGTCGAGACCCGCCGTCGCCAGCGCCGCCGCGGCGCGCTCCCGTCCGTGGACCGCGCCGAGGGCGTTGCGCAGCGTCTTGCGGCGCTGGCCGAACGCCGCGCGCACGACCCCCTCGAGCGCCGGCATCTCGCTCTCGGGCAGCGGCGGCGGGTGGAGCTCGAGGCCGACGAACGCGCTTTCGACTTTGGGCGGCGGCACGAAGGCGCCGGGCCGCAGGACGGCCAGGCGCCGGGCGCGCGCCCGAAAGCCGACGAGCAGCGTGAGCGCTCCGTAGGCCTCGCCGCCGGGCGCGGCGGTGATCCGGTCGACCACCTCGCGCTGCAAGAGGAAGGCGGCGCGCGGCACGCGACCGTGGGCGAGCAGCACCCGGGCGACGATCGGCGCGGCGACGTTGTAGGGCAGGTTGCCGGCGACCAGCGTCTCCGCCGGCAGTCGGGTGTAGTCGAAGGCGACGGCGTCACCCACCACCCAGGCGACCGGCGCCCCGCCGAGGCCGCGCGCCGCGAGCGCCGTCCAGGCGAGGTCGATCTCCAGTCCCCAGATCGGGCTCGCCCCGGCCGCGACGAGCTCGCGGGTCAGCACCCCGCCGCCGGGACCGATCTCGAGCACCCGGCGGCCCGCCGCCGCGAGGAACTCGAGCGCCGGCCGGCACGAGGCGCCGCTCTTCAGATGATGCTGACCGAGAGCCTTGCGCCGGGCAGGCCGCCGGGGCGCTGCTGCGGCCCGCAGCCCGGCGCGAGATCGCTGCTGCATTTCTGGCCATATTGGCACAGAATCCCCGCCGGTTCGTGGCACTTCACTTGCACCCCGGGCCGCGCGGAGGCGAGGCATGGAAACCGTCACGTTGACCCCCACCCCGAGCGTCGAGCGCGAGGCGCTGGCGATCAAACAGGCCGAGGCCGAGATCCGCAAAGTGATCGTCGGTCAGGACTACCTGATCGAGCGCCTGCTCGTCGGCCTGCTGGCGCGCGGCCACGTGTTGATCGAGGGGGTCCCCGGGCTCGCCAAGACGCTCGCCGCCAAGACCCTCGCCCGCACCCTGGCGATCGACTTCAAGCGCGTGCAGTTCACCCCCGACCTGCTGCCGGCCGACCTCGTCGGCACCATGATCTACGACCAGAGGAGCGGCGACTTCGTGCCCCGCAAGGGCCCGATCTTCACCAACTTCCTGCTCACCGACGAGATCAACCGCGCGCCGGCCAAGGTCCAGTCGGCGCTGCTCGAGGCGATGGAGGAGAAGCAGGTGACGCTCGGCGAGCGCACCTGGACGCTGCCCGACCCGTTCCTCGTTCTGGCCACCCAGAACCCGATCGAGCAGGAGGGCACCTACCCGCTCGCCGAGGCGCAGGTCGACCGCTTCCTGCTCAAGCTGCGCCTGCAGTACCCGAGCCGCGCCGAGGAGATGGAGATCCTCGAGCGCATGATGGTCGAGCGTGAGATCGAGGTGCAGCCGGTGCTCGACCACGAGCGCCTGCTCGCCTTGCGACGCTCGGCCGACGGGGTCTACCTCGACCCGAAGCTCAAGAACTACGTCCTCGACCTGGTCATCGCCTCGCGCAATCCGGCCGCGGCCGGATTGTGCGACCTGGCGAACCTGATCGGCTTCGGCGCCTCGCCGCGCGCCACCCTCTTCCTCGCCCGCGCCGCCAAGGCGATGGCGCTGGTGCGCGGCCGCGGCTACGTCGTCCCCGAGGACGTCAAGGAGATCGCGCCCGACGTGCTGCGCCACCGCGTGGTCCCCACCTACGAAGCCGAGGCGGAGAACGTCTCCTCCGACGACCTCGTCGCGCGTCTGCTGGACCGCGTCGAGGTCCCCTGAGCCGGAGCCGTCCAGCCATGCTCGCCCGCCTGCGCGAGCGCTTCCGACGCGCGCCGGTCGCGGCGCCGGGATCCGTCTCGGTGCCGGCCGACCTGCTCGCCAAGGTGCGGCGCATCGAGATCTCCACCAAGCGCCTGGTCGACCAGGGGGTGGCGGGCAACTACCACTCGGTCTTCAAGGGCCGCGGCATGGAGTTCGCCGAGGTGCGCCCCTACGAACCCGGCGACGACATCCGTTCGATCGACTGGAAGCGCACGGCGCGCATGCGCTCGCCGTTCGTCAAGCAGTACGTCGAGGAGCGCGACCTGACGGTCTTCGTCGCCATCGACGTTTCGGGCAGCCTCGCTTTCGGCTCGCGCGCCATTCTCAAGCGCGAGCTGGCGGCGGAGCTCGCGGCGCTGCTCGCCTTCGCGGCGCTGCGCAATCAGGACCGGGTCGGCGCGGCGCTGCTCGCCGGCGGCCTCGAGGAGTACCTGGCGCCGGCGCGGCGACGCAACCAGGTGCTGCGCCTGGTGCGCGACGTGCTCTCCCACCCGGCGGCCGGCGCCACCGACCTCGACCGCGGCCTGCACGCGGTGCTGGCGAACCTGCGACGGCGCTCGGTGCTCTTCGTCATCTCGGACTTCCTCGGCGGCCCGCCCGCGGCGGCGATGAAGCGCGCCGCGTCGCGCCACGACCTCGTGGTGCTCGAGATCGTCGAGCCGCGCGACCACGAGCTGCCGCTCGTCGGACCGGTGGTGCTCGAGGACGCCGAGACCGGCAAGCTGGGGGTGGTCGACGGCCGGCGGTCGGCGCGCGAGCACGCGGCGCGCTCGCGGCGCGAGCGCGAGGCGCTGCGCACCCTGACCCGCGGGCTGGGCGTCGATCACCTCGAGATCCGCACCGACCGGCCCTACTTGCCGGCGCTCGTCGCCTTCTTCGAGCAGCGCAAGAAGAGGATGTCGCGATGATGCCCGGACGCGGCACCGGCTGGGCGTTGGCGCTGGTCGCGGCGTGGGCGACCGCGGGCCACGCGCAGGAGACCGGCCGGGTCGCGGCCGAGCTCGCGCCGAGAGAGATCACGGTCGGCGACGCGGCGGTCGCGACCTTGCACGTCTTCCTGCCCGCGGGCGCGGCCACCGACCTCTCCCTGCCCGATTGGTCGAAGGGTTGGGGCGACGCCGAGGTCCTGGCGAGCAACCCCGGGGTGTCGCGCTCGGCGGCGGGCGGGAGCGAGGTCCGCCTCGAGCTGCGCATCACCGCCTTCAAGACCGGCGAGATCGCGCTGCCGGCGATCGACCTCGGCTGCGCCGACCCGAATCCCGAGTGGTGCCGCACGCCGGCCGACCTGCGCTTGACCGTGCGCTCCGTCCTGCCGGCTACGCCCGCCGGCGAATCGCCACCCGCGCCGAGACCGGCGCAGCCCCCCCGGCCGCTCGCAGTTCCGGCGACCTTCTGGTGGGCGACCGTCGCGCTGGCGCTCGCCTGCGCCGCCGCGGCGATCGCCGTCGCTCGCCGGCGCCCCGCGACGGCGGCGGGCCCCGCGGCCCCGGTCCAGCCGCCGCTGCCCGAGTTGCTCGACGCGCTCGCGACGCTCGTGGCCCTCGACCCGATCGCCGGCGCGCAGCGCCTCTCGACCGCCTTCCGGCGCTACCTCGGCCGCGTCTTCCGCTTCCCCGCCGTCGAGTCGTCGACCAGCGAGATCCATCGCCAGCTCCTCGGGCGGGCGCTCGAGCCGGCTCTCGTGCGCCGCGGCGTGCAGTTGCTGCGCGACTGCGACCAGGTGAAGTTCGCCCGCAAGCCCTTCGGCCGCGACGATCTCGGCCAGCAGGTGGCGATCGCCCGCGAGCTCGCCGCGGGCGTCGAGCGCCACCTCGCGCCCCCGGCACCGCCGGCGCCGCTCAAGGTCCCGGCATGACCGTGCTGCCGCAGTTCGCCAACCCGCTCTGGCTGGGCGCGCTCGCCCTGGTGCCGGCGCTCCTGTGGTGGCGCCATCGGCGCGGAGCGACCGGCGCGTTGCGCATCAGCCGCCTGCCCGCGGGCGCGGGTCGCGCCTGGCGGCTGCAGGTGCCGTTCTACCTCCGCGTCGCGGGCTTCGCCGCCCTCGTCCTGGCGCTCGCCCGGCCGCAGCTCGGCTACGCCTGGGAGGAGAGCCAGACCGAGGGGATCGACATCCAGCTGGTGCTCGACATCTCGGGGAGCATGGGCGCCGAGGACTTCCAGCCCGAGAATCGCCTGGCGGTCGCCAAGCAGGTCCTGCGCGACTTCATCGCCCGGCGCCCCGCCGACCGCCTGGGCCTGACGGTCTTCGGCGGCACCGCGCTCACTCGCGCGCCGCTGACCACCGACCGCCGGATGCTCGACGAGCTGGTCGATTCGATCCAGCTCAATACGGTGCAAGACGGTACGGCGATCGGCGTGGCGCTCGCCAACGCCGCCAGCCGGGTCAAGGACAGCCAGGCCAAGTCGAAGGTCATCGTGTTGGTCACCGACGGGGTCAACAACGCCGGCGAGATCGACCCGCGATCGGCGGCCGCGGTCTGCAAGGGCCTCGGTGTACGCGTCTACACCATCGGCGTCGGTAGAGAGGGGCGGGTGATGGTGCCGGTCCGGGTCCAGGATCCGGAGACCGGACGCGTCTTCAGCGAGAGAGTGCCGATGAACGTCGAAGTCGACGAGAAGCTCCTGCAGGAGATCGCCACCCGCACCGGCGGCGCCTACTTCCGCGCCACGGACGCCGAAACGCTGGCGGGGATCTTTCAAAAGATCGACCAACTCGAAAAGACGCCGCTGCAGGTCAAGCGCTACGTGCGCTACCGAGAGGCCTTCCAACCGTTCGCCTGGACCGCCTTCGCGCTCCTGCTCGCGCCGCTCGCCACCACCTTCGCCGGCTGGACGGTCGAGCCGTGAACTTCGCCCGCCCACTCCTGCTCTGGCTCGCCCTCGCGGCGCCGCTCGCCGCCGCCGGCGCCGCGGCGCTCGTCGCCCGCCGGCGCCGCAACGAGGCCGCCTGGGCGGCGCGCGGCCTCTGGCCCCGCCTGCGTCTCGGCGGCTCGCCAACCGCCGCGGGCTGGATCGCGACCCTGGTCGGCCTCGCCACCCTCGGCACGGCCCTCGGCCTCGCCCGCCCGCGCTGGGGCGAGAGCGCGCGCACGGTCGAGCGCCAGGGGGTCGACATCGTCTTCGTGCTCGACACGTCGGCCTCGATGGGCGCCTACGACGTGACGCCCAACCGCCTCTGGCTGGGACAGAACCTGATCCGCCAGCTGGTCGAGCGCCTTCCCGGAAATCGCGTCGCGCTGGTCGCCGCCGAGGGCGTCGGGGTGGTGATGTCGCCCCTGACCGTCGACGCCGCGGTGATCGACCTGGTGCTCGACGCCATCGAGCCCGCGACCCTGCCGATCCCCGGCACGCGCTTCGCGCCCGGCATCGAGCGCGCGCTCGAGCTCTTCCCCGAGGGCAGCGAGAAGCACCGGGTGATCGTGCTGGTGACCGACGGCGAGGATCACTCCGAGAAGCTCGAGCGGACGATCGAGAAGCTGCGCGACGAGCACGTGGTCGCCTTCACCCTCGGGGTCGGCACCGAACGTGGCGGGCCGGTGCCGGTGCCGGGACAGGCGGGCCAGTTCAAGCGCGACCGCCAGGGCGAGATCGTCGTCAGTCACCTGCAACCGGCGGGTCTGCGCCAGCTCGCCGAGGCGACGCGCGGCGCTTACTTCGCGGTCGACTCGACCGCCTTCGATCCGCAGCCGCTGGTCGACAAGATCTCGAGCCTCGAGCGGCGGACGATCGAGTCGGCCTCGACGAGCTCGCTCGAGGAGCGCTTCCAGTGGCCGCTCGCCGCCGCCGCCCTGGCGCTCGCCGTCTGGCTGCTCGACGCGGCCTGGGGCCCGGCCCGGCGCGAGGAGGCCGCGTGAAGGCGCCGTGGCTCGCCCTGCCGGTGCTGCTCGCGACCCTCGCCGCGGCACCGCCCTCGACCTCGGCACCTTCGACCTCGCCGGCTCCGCCGGCGCCTCCCGGCGGCGAGAGCGGGGCCCCGGCGCCCTCGGCGAAGGTGCCGCTCGGCGAGCGGCTGCGGTTCAATCCGCGCGAGCGCACGGCCACGGGAATCGATTCCCTGGAGAAGAAGCGGAACTCCGATGCCGTCGGGGCATTCGACTCGGCGCTGCGGCTGCGCCCCGCCGATCCCCTGGCGCGCTACAACGCCGGCACGGCGCGGCTCGACGCCGGGGCCGCGGGCGCCGGGGACCTGCTCGAGCAGGCCGCTCGCCAGGCGAGCCCCGAGCTCGCCCCCTCGGCGCTCTACAACCTCGGCAACGCGCGGCTCGCCGGCGGCGACGCGCAGGCGGCCCTCGACGCCTACAAAGAGGCCCTCCGCCGCAAGTCCGACTTCGCCGACGCCAAGTACAACCTCGAGCTCGCCCTGCGCCAATTGGAGCAGCAGCAGAAGCAGCAGCAACAGCAACAGGAGCAGCAGCAGCAACAGCAGAAGCAACAGCCATCGCAGAGCCAGCAACAGCAGCAACAGCAGCAACCGCAGCAGCAACCCCAGCAGCAGGCGAGCGCGCCGCAGGAACCGGAGAAGAGCAAGCAGGACGGCCGGCCGCTGCCGCAGTTCCAGGATCAAGCCGACATGAGCCGCGAGCAGGCGGCCTCGATCCTCCAGGCGGTCGAGGCGCTCGAGCGCGACGCGCGGCGCAAGCAGGCGGCCCAGGCGGCGCGCACCCGCGCCGGAGTCGAGGAGGACTGGTGAGCGCTCGTCGTCCCGCCGGCCGGTCTCCCCTCGTCCTCGCCGCGGCTCTGGCGCTTGTCGCGCTCGCCGGCGCCGGACCTGCCACCGCGGCGCAGGTGCGTTACGTCGCCAAGCTCGGGCCGCCGGTCATCGGGCTCGACGACCTCGTGACCTTCACCATCCAGGCGACCTCCGACGGATTCGGGGGCGTCCGTTTCGAGCCCCACTTCGAGCTCGAGAACCTGGAGCTCGTCGGCGGCCCGATCCAGCAGCAGAGCTCGAACTGGGTCAACGGCGTCACCTCGAGCAGCGTGGTGCTCACCTGGCGGCTGCGCCCGCGCGCCGTCGGCAAGGCGAGGGTGCGCGCGATCCAGGCCGACGCCGGGGGCACGGCCACGCCGCTCCCCGACCAGGAGATCGAGGTGCAGAAGGAGTCGCCCGAGACCGCCGCGGCCGACGAAGCCGAGAGCCCGGATCCCTTCCAGGAGCTGTTCGGCGGACCGCTAGCCGAGCGCCGGGCGCCGCGCCGCGCC
Organism: Thermoanaerobaculia bacterium; assembly: GCA_046331385.1. Classification (GTDB taxonomy): domain Bacteria; phylum Acidobacteriota; class Thermoanaerobaculia; order Multivoradales; family JAGPDF01; genus JAXLQW01. Next base: position 4,473,685 of record JAXLQW010000001.1, on the reverse strand, counting down.
GCGCAGCCGAAGGTCTTCCTGCGCGCCGAGATCGAGCCCCAGCGGGCGGTCGTCGGCCAGCAGGTCCTCTATCGACTCTGGCTCTACACCCAGACCGACGTGAGCTCCTTCAACCCGAGCGAGCTGCCGACCTTCAAGGGGTTCTGGGTGCGCGAGATCCCGCAGCCGAGCCGGCTCAAACCCGAGTGGGTGGTCGAGAACGGCGAGCGCATCGGGCGGGTGGCGATGATCCAGCGCGCGCTTTATCCGCTGGCGCCCGGCGACTACACCCTCGAGCCGGCGCGAGCCGAGCTGGTCGTGAGGGTCGTCGATTCGCTCGGTTTCGGCCCCGGGTTCGTCACCCCGGAGCCCCGCCGCCTCGCCACCAACGCCGTCGAGCTCAAGGTCACCCCGGTCCCCGACCCGCCGCCGGATTTCAGCGGCCTGGTGGGCGGACTCGGGATCGAGGCGACGCTCGACCGCAAAGAGGTCGACGTGGGTCAGGCGGCGACCCTGCGGCTGAAACTGAGCGGCCCCGGCCACCTGCAGCGCCTCGCGCCGCCGACCCTCGCCTTGCCGCCGGGGCTGCGGGTCTTCGCCCCCGCCGAGTCGAGCGACGCCGGCGGCGGCGCCCTCTCGGCATCGCGCGAGTTCCGCTTCGTGATCGTCCCCGAGCGGCCGGGCGAGTACCGCATCCCGCCGATCGAGCTGTCCTACTACGACCCCAAGTCGGCTGCTTTCCGCAAGGCGACCGGCCCGGCGCTCGCGGTCGTCGCGCACGGGGTGGCGGCTGCGCTGCCCGAGGCGACGGCGGCCGCCACGCCGGCGGCGGGCCGGGACGAGCGCGTCGAGACCGGCGCCTGGCGCTTGGCCGCGGCCGCCGGCGGCGGCGCGCTGCTCACCCTGTTCGCCTTCGTGACCTGGCAGCGGCTACGGCGTCCGGGCGCGGCGGCGAAGACCCCCGACGCCTTGCGGATCCTGCGCGAGCGGGTGGCCGCCGCCGAAGGCGCCGGATCGCCGCGCGAAGCCGCCGGTGGACTGGAAGACGCCTGGCGCGACTACCTGACGGCGCGCTGGCGGCTCCCCGGCGCGCTGCCGCCGGGCGAGTGGCGCCCTCGCCTGACGGCTGCCGGCGCCGAAGAGGGACTGGCGGACTCGCTGGTGGCGCTGATCGACGACCTGCACTATCTGCGATTCGCCCCGCAGCTCGCCGACTCGGACTCGGTGCTCGCCGAGGCGGTCGAGCGCTCTCGCCAGCTCCTCCGGGCGCTGCGCTGAGACGTGTTCCATCCCGGCGGTCGGGCTCTTCTGCTAAATTCTCCGCGCCTCGACCGGCAGCAGGGGCGGCCAAACCATGGTGGACGTCGTCAGCCTTGATCCGGACGCGCTCGAGCTCTTTCTCGAAAGGCATCGGGCGAATCCCCACTTTCCCATGGAGATGAGCCTCGCCGACAATCTCGTCGAGGTGCTGCGCAAGGCCAACGAGTTCGTCCCCTCGGAAGCCGGATCGATCCTGCTCGACAACCCGCGCGAGAAGCGCCGCGACCGGCGGCAGAACACCCTCACCTTTCTTGCCGCCTTCGGCGACAAGTCGCGCGCCCTGGTCGGCCGGACCATCCCGTCGCGGCAAGGGATCGCCGGCCGGGTCTACCAGTCGGGCGCCGCCTACTTCACCACCGACGCCGACGAGGACCCGTTCTTCGACGACACCACCGACGAGGCGACCTCGTTCCGCACCCGCTCGCTGGTCGCCATCCCGATCCGCATCGGCAAGGAGGTCTGCGGCGTGCTCGAGCTGCTCAACCGCAAGGGGGCGCCGGGATACAGCTCGCAGGACCGCGAGCTGCTCGAGATCTTCGCCGGCTATATCTCGGTGGCGATCCAGAACGTCCTCGACGGCCGCCTGGCGCAAGAGTTCGCCAAACGCGACAACCTCACCGGCCTCTTCAACGACCGCTTCCTCCATCCAGCGGTGAGCCAGGCGATCGAGACCGCGCGCGGCGCGCACAAGAACCTCGCCCTGCTCTTCCTCGACCTCGACTTCTTCAAGCACGTCAACGATTGCCACGGTCACTTGACCGGCAGCCAGGTGTTGCGCGAGGTCGGCCATCTGCTGCAGCGCTCGATCACCGGACCGGGAGCCATCGTCGCGCGCTACGGCGGCGACGAATTCGTCATCGCCGTTCCCGGAGCCGACCTGCGCCAGGGAACCCAGCTCGCCGAGCGCCTGCGCAGCGAGATCGCGGCGACCGTGTTCTGCGCCCGGCCGGGCGACATCCAGCCCGATCCCAAGTCGATCTCCGAGCTCACCTGCTCGATCGGCGTCGCCACGCTCGACCACCTGCCGGCCGATCTCGGGACCCCGGAGATCAAGAGCGGCCTGCTACGCCTGTCGGACGTCGCGATGTACCACGCCAAGGCCTCGGGCCGGAATCGGGTGGCGATCGCCGACGGCCTGCAGGTGGCCTCGACCGAACCATCACGCTCCGGGTTTCGTTGACCCTCGCGAATCCGCGCTGATAGACTGACGGCGCAGTTCTGCGCAGGTTCTCCTGCTCTCCGTTCCACTTTCCGGGCCGCGCCGCCGGGTACTTCCTCTCGAGGTCAAGCCATGACGACCACCGTCCATTCCTCCATCCGCGTCGCGCCGACCGAGGTGCGCGACGTCCTCTCCCGCCACATCCTGGTCGACGGCTACCACCTGGTGCAGGACATCGAACGCAGCCACGGCGTGTGGCTCTACGACGCGGTACGCGGTCGCGACGTGCTCGACTTCTTCGGCCATTTCTCGACCAACCCGGTCGGCTTCAACCACCCCAAGATGCAGACCCCGGAGTTCCGCCAGCGCATCCTCCCGGCGGCGCTCCACAAGCCGGCCAACTCGGACATCTACACCACCTTGATGGCCGAGTTCGTCGAGACCTTCGCGCGCACCGTTCCCGAGGCCTTCCAGAGGCGGCTGTTCTTCGTCGAGGGCGGCGCGCTGGCGGTCGAGAACGCGCTCAAGGTGGCCTTCGACTGGAAGGTGCGCAAGAACCTCGCGGCCGGACGAGGCGAGCTCGGCTCGCAGATCATCCACTTCCAGCAGGCCTTCCACGGCCGCAGCGGCTACACCCTGTCGCTGACCAACACCGCCGATCCGCGCAAGACGCAGTACTTCCCCAAGTTCCCGTGGCCGCGGGTGACCAACCCGATGCTGCGCTTCCCGACCACCGACCAGGCGCTCGCCGAGACGCTCGCCGCCGAGGCGCGGGCGGTCGACGAAATCGAGCGCGCGGTGCGCCAGCACGGACACGACATCGCGGCGTTGATCATCGAGCCGATCCAGGGCGAGGGCGGCGACAACCACTTCCGGCGCGAGTTCCTGCACAAGCTGCGCGAGCTCGCCGACGAGCACGAGTTCCTGTTGATCTTCGACGAGGTGCAGACCGGCTTCGGCACCACCGGCGCCTGGTGGTCGTTCGAGCACTTCGGCGTCGAGCCCGACGTCTTCGCCTTCGCCAAGAAGACCCAGATCTGCGGCATCGCCGCCGGACCGCGGGTCGACGAGGTCGACTCGGTGTTCAAGGTCTCGAGCCGCATCAACTCGACCTGGGGCGGCAACCTGGTCGACATGGTCCGCTGCCAGCGGGTGATCGAGATCATCGAAGAGGACGACCTGCTCGCCAACGTGCGCCGGGTCGGCGACTTCGTGCTCGACGGCTTCCGCCGCCTGGAGGAGATCTTCCCCGGCCGGGTGACCAACGCCCGCGGTCGCGGATTCTTCCTCGCTTTCGACCTGCCGGACACCGAGACCCGCAACCGCACCCTCAAGGCGCTCAACGAGGTCGACGTCCTCGGACTCGCCTCGGGTCACCGGGCGGTGCGCATGCGGCCGCCGCTGGTGATGTCGCGCGCCGAGGCGGAAGAGGGATTGCGCCGCATCGAGCGCGCCCTCGCCTCGCTGCTCGCCTGAGCCGCGGCCGCGATCGTCAGTTCCTAGCCGGTTTCACCGAATCGTCCTCCGGCACGCAGGCGTCGGCCGGGAAGGCGCTCGCCGCGCTGGTCGGAAGCCTCGCCGCCGCCGGCTCGCGGATCTCGGCCAGGCGCGGCTGGCCGAGCGGCACGCGCACCAGGTCGATCGGCCAGGGCGCGCGCCGGAAGGCGAGGAGCGACAGAGACAGCGCCGGATTGCCGTCGGCGGTCAGGCCGAGATCGACCAGCGGCGCGTCGGCCGGCAGCTCGACTGCCAGCGCCCGGTGGAGCGTCGCGACCATCGCCAAGCGCCATCCGGCGTCGACGCCCGGCCAGCGGTCGAGCCGGGTCGCCGCTTTCGCGAGCGCCGATTCCCGGCCCCGCCAGAAAGCCGCCGCCGCCAGACGGGGCTCGGCCGCGACGGCGCGCGCCGCGCAGCCGGCCACCGGTCCGAGACCGGTCGTCGCCAACCAGTAGGGCGCCATCGGCCCCAACGGATCGAGCGCCATCGCCCGATCGAGCGCCTCGCCGGTCCAAGGCGAGCCGGCCTCGGTGCCGAGGGTTCCGGCCCGCAGCCAGAGCGCCGCCACGCCGGGCGCCGCGCGCGCCGCCGCGTAGGACGCTTCGGCCCGTTCCCCCGGCGGCACCGCCGCCACCCACGACCAGCGGGCGCGGTAGAGAGGAAAGCCCGGGTCGAGCGCGGCGGCCGACGCGAGCTCGTCCTGGCGCACTCCACGGTCGGCCGCCAGGCGGGCGCGCTCGTAGTGACTCCAGGCGATCGTCGGCCGGATCAACGCCAGGCTCGCGAGCGCGACGTAGACCCAGGTAGCGATGCTGCGCCGGCGCGCGGGAAGGGCCTTCGCGCCCGCTCCTTCACCGGCGAGCGCCGCGCCAGCGGCGAGCGCCCAGGTCGCGCCGATCGCCGGCACCGCGAGCGCCGCGCTTCCCAGCAGGAGGACACCCGCGCCCGCGAATCCCGCGAGCCCCCCCGCCGCCAAGGCCGGCGCGGACGCCGCGTCGAGACCGCGGATGCGACGGGCGGCGAACCACGCCACGACCACCAGCGCCAGGATCGCCGCCGGCGCTCCGAGCTCGTAGGCGAGCGCGAGCGGCAGCGAGTGCAGCTCCCCCACCACCTCGCCGGGAGGACTCACGCCCGGCACCGGGCTCAAGTGCATGCCGATCGTCCACGGCGTCGAACCGGGGCCCCAGCCGGTCCAGGGCCGGGCCAGGAATCCCTTCCATCCGGCCCGCCAGTACACGGCGCGGGCGGCGTACGAAGCGTCGGTCGCGGCGACGATGCGCTCGAGTCGCGGCACCAGCAACGCCGCCGCGAGCAGGGCGACACCGAGCAGAAGCTGGCCAGCGCGGCGCGACCGCCAGCCGAGGACGCCGAGCGCCAGCGCGGCGCCCGCCGCGCCCAGGAACGAACGCGTGGCGACGAGCGCCAGCGCGGCGCTCCCGAGCGCCGCGCCGCCGGCGATCCTCGGCAGCCAGCCACGCTCCGCGAGCGCCGCGCCCGCGATCGGCGCCGACGCCACCAGCACCAGGGCGAGCAAGTTGTGGTGGCCGAGCGGCATGGCGGCGCGCGGCGAATGGTCGGCCGCCTGCTCCGCGAGTGCGGCGACGCCGAGGGCGGCGACGACCAGCGCCCAGGCGACGAGCCCGGCGCGGCGCGCCGCCTCGTCCCGCCAGGCGCGGCGGACCGCCGCCGGCAGCGCGACGAAGGCGGGCAGCAGGACGAGCGCGGTCCGTCCGGCGCGCGGCACTGGCGAAGCGATCCAGCTCGCGAGGATCGCGAGCGCCAGCGGCGCCAGCAGCCAACGCGCGCGCCGGCCGAGGGCGAGCGGATCGAGCGCCTGCCCGCCGGCGAGCGCCACCGCGACGAGCAGCGCGGCCTGGCCGATCGCTCCCGCCGGGAACGATGCGCCGCCCGGGAGCGTGCCCGCCCAACCGGCGAGCAGGGCGAGGAGCAGCGCGGGCAGCAGGGCCATCGGGGCGCGATCCTATCCGCCCGGCGGCGACCTTCTGCGATAAACTGGCATCCCCTCCGCCGTACCACGAACCGCACGGAGAATCGACCATGACCGTCGCCACGAAATCCGCCGTCACCGAGATCCTCGACCGCCTCGGGCTCGCCGAGGTGAACTCGGGCGCCTTCGACGGCAGTTGGATCCCGACCCACGGCAAGCGTTACGAATCGCTCAATCCCGCCACCGGCGAAGTGCTCGCGGTGGTCAAGGAGGTTTTGGCCGAGGACTACGAGCGGGTGGCCGCCAGCACCGCCGCGGCCTTCCACGAATGGAAGCGCTGGCCGGCGCCGAAGCGCGGCGAGATCATCCGCCAGCTCGGCGAGGCGCTGCGCCAGCACAAGGAAGACCTCGGCATGTTGGTCACGCTCGAAGTCGGCAAGATCCGCAGCGAGGGCCTCGGCGAGGTGCAGGAGATGATCGACATGGCCGACTTCGCGGTCGGCCTGGCTCGCCAGCTCTACGGCCTGTCGATGCACTCCGAGCGCCCGCAGCACCGGATGTACGAGCAGTGGCATCCGCTCGGTCCGGTCGGCGTGATCACCGCCTTCAACTTTCCGGTCGCGGTCTGGGCCTGGAACGCGATGATCGCCGCCGTTTGCGGCGACTCGACGCTGTGGAAGCCCTCCGAGCACGCGACGCTGTGCTCGATCGCGGTCACCAAGATCGCTCAGCGAGTGCTCGAGTCGAATGGCGCGCCGCCGATCTTCAACCTCGCGGTCGGCGACCGGCACGTGGTCGGCCAGCCGCTCTCGGCCGACGCGCGCTTCCCGCTCATCTCGGCGACCGGTTCGGTCGCCATGGGCAAGGCGATCGGCAGGGTCTGCGCCGACCGGCTCGGACGGACGATCCTCGAGCTCGGGGGCAATAACGGCATCCTGGTCACCGCCGACGCCGACCTCGACCTGGCGCTGCGCGCCGTGCTCTTCGCCGCGGTCGGCACCGCCGGCCAGCGCTGCACCACGACCCGCCGCCTCTTCCTCCACCAGTCGATCGCCGCCGAGATGAAGCAGCGCCTGGTCAAGGCCTACGGCTCGATCCGCATCGGCGATCCGACGGAGACCTCGACCTTGATGGGTCCGCTCATCCACGCCAAGGCGGTCGACGACTACCGCAAGGCGCTCGCGACGGCGGTCGAGCAAGGCGGCACGATCCTCTACGGCGGCAAGGTGCTCGACCGGCCCGGGTTCTTCGTCGAGCCGACGCTGGTGGTAGCCAAGGCCCACATGCCGATCACCTGCGAGGAGACCTTCGCGCCGATCCTCTATCTCTTCGAATTCGACACCCTCGACGAGGCGATCGCGGTCCACAACTCGGTTCCGCAGGGGCTGTCCTCGGCGATCTTCACCCTCGACCTGCGCGCGGCCGAGCGGTTCCTCTCGCCCGACGGCAGCGACTGCGGCATCGCCAACGTCAACATCGGCACCTCGGGGGCGGAGATCGGCGGCGCCTTCGGCGGCGAGAAGGAGACCGGTGGCGGCCGTGAGGCGGGCTCGGACTCCTGGAAGGCCTACATGCGCCGCCAGACCTGCACGATCAACTACGGCGCCAGCCTGCCGCTCGCCCAGGGCGTGCACTTCGACGTCTGAGGCCGGGCGAGCCCCGGGCCGTCAGGGGGATTCGGGCGCGGGCGGCGTGGGCCCCGGCGGGGACGCTGCGCCGCGCGCCTCGGCGAGCGCGACCTCGATCGGCCGGATCCAGTCGGAGCGGTCGCCCTCGAGGCCGCGCTCGATCGCCAGCGCCCGCTCGAGATCGGCGATCGCCGAGGGCCGGTCTCCCGCCGAGAGATGGATCTTGCCGGAGATCCGCAGCACCCACGATCGATCCTCCGCGTCCGGTTCCCGCAGCCTCTCCCGCAGCGCGAAGGCGCGCTCGATCGTCCGCCGCGCCGCTTCGAGGTCGCCTCGCTGCCGCTGCGCCTCGGCGAGCGCGGCGGTTCCCCAAAGCAACTCCCGGCTGTCCGGTCCGAGGACCCGCTGGATCACCGTCATCGCCCGCCGGACGTCGCGCTCGGCGGACGCGAAATCGCCCGCCTCGAGGTCGAGCTCGGCCAGGTTGTAGAGCGGCAGGTAGATCTCGTACGCCGACTTCTCGCTGCTCTGTTCGAAATAGGCGACCGACTCCTGGTAGCGCGCGCGCCCGCCCGCCACGTCGCCCATGTTGGCGACGATGGCGCCCAGGTTGTTGAGCGCCGAACCCGTGCGCGCCGGCGAGCCGAGCCGCTTCTCGAGGTCGACGAAGCGCTCGAAGGCGGCCCTGGCGCGCGGTTCATCCCCGGTCTCGTAGTAGGCGTCGCCCAACGACATCGCGACTTTCGCCTGGGTTGCCAGCGGCACCGTGGGATCCGACGCCGCCAGCGCGTCGGCGCGCGCGAAGATCGACAACGCCTCGCCCTGGCGGCCGCCCTTCCACAGGAAGTGACCCTTCAGCAGCAGGGCGTAGACGCGCTCGCCGGCAGGAGCGGCGGCGGTCTCGTGCAGCTCGACGGCGCGATTCGCGAGCTCGCCCGCCCGCGCGAGATCGCCGAGGCTCTCGCGCGCCAGCGCCATGGTCACCAACAACCGGGCCCGGATGACCGGTGCGAGGTCGGTACGCTCTTCGAGCTGTTTCTCGCCGCGCTCGAGCAAATCGCGAGCCGTCAAGGTCACGCCGCCGGTCTGGACCCGGTTCGCGCCCTCGAACAGCCGGGTCAGGAACGACGCGATCTCGTTGGCGTTCGCCGCCTCGCGCTCGGCGGCGTTGCGCTCGCGGCGCAGGGTCGCGGTGTGGTAGGTCGTCAGGCCGACGAGCAGCACGACTCCGGCCAGGAGAGCGATCGAGGCCGCCCGATGGCGGAGCACGAGCTTGTGGAATCGCTCGAGCGCGCTCGCCGAGCGCGCCTGCACGGGCTCCCCCCGCAGGTAGCGACCGAGGTCCGAGGCGAGGTCGCCGACCGTCGCGTAGCGGCGCGCGGGCTCGCGTTCGAGCGCCTTGGCGACGACGTTGTCGAGATCGCCGCGCAGCAGGCGGCGCAACCGGCGCGGGCTCGCGGCGCGCAGGGCGGCCTCGCCGCGCGCCGCCTCCTGGACCGCCGCCGAGACGCGCCGCGGCGTCTGGCCGAGGATCGCCGCCTCGACCTCGCGCGGCGAGGAACCGGCGGAGGCATGCGGTTTGCTCCCGGTCAGCAGCTCGAAGAGGACCAGGCCGAGGCCGAAGACGTCGGTCGCCGTCGTCGTCGGCTCGCCGAGGATCTGCTCCGGGCTGGCGTAGCTCGGCGTCAGCCAGCGCAGGCGGGTGGCGGTGCGCTCGCCGCTCTCGCCACCCTCCGCGCTCTGCAGCAGCTTGCCGATGCCGAAGTCGAGCAGCTTCGGCCGCCCGTCGGCGCCGACGAGGATGTTGCCCGGCTTCAGGTCGCGGTGGACGACCAGGCGCTGGTGGGCGTGCGCCACCGCCGCGCAGACCTCGAGGAAGAGCTCGACCCGCTCGCGAACGCTCAGGCGACGCTGGTCCGCGAAGTCGAGGATGCCGCTGCCTTCGACGTACTCCATGACGAAGTACGGCAGACCGTCCTCGGTCGTGCCGCCGTCGAGCAGGCGGGCGATCCCCGGGTGCTCGAGGCTCGCCAGGATGCGCCGCTCGAGACCGAATCGACGCACGATCTCGGCGTTGGCGAGGCCGCCCGAGACCACCTTGATCGCCACCCGCTGTTCGTAGTCGCCGGTGGCACGCTCGCCGAGGTAGACGCGACCCATGCCGCCCTCGCCGAGGAGGCGCACGATGCGCCACGGGCCGACGCGCTCGCGCGGCATCTCGGCAGCCTCGCTCCCGTCGAAGCCGCGCAGCACGCCGACGTCGGTCCCGTCGAGGAATCCCGCCGCGCCGGCGTGCGATTCGAGCAGCGACCGAACTTCGGCGAGCAGCTCGGAATCCGCGCCCGCCCGGCGCTCGACGAAGGCGACGCGCTCGGCCTGCGGCAGATCGAGCGCCGCCTCGAAGAGCGCCCGCGCCTCGGGCCATCGGTTCTCGTTCATCGGCCCGCCGGCGCCGCGCCGCGCGTGCCCTGGAGCTCGCGGAACAGGAACGCCCGCGCCGCCGCCCAGTCGCGGCTGATCGAGGCCTCGGAGCGCGCCAGCACGCTCGCCGACTCCTCGATCGTCAGGCCGCCGAAGAAGCGCAATTCGACCAGCTGCTCGAGCTGCGGGTCGCGGCGCGCGAGCTTCTCGAGCGCCTGGTGCAGGGCGAGCAGATCGATCGCCGGCGGCCCCGAAGCGAGATCGACCGATGCCACGTCGACGGTGATCGCCCCGCCCCCGCGTTTGATGGCGCCGCGCTCGCGCGCCTGGTCCACCAGGACTTGGCGCAGAACCTTGGCCGCGAAGGCGAAGAAGTGGTGGCGATCCTCGAGCCGTGCGGTCGGACGGCCGAGGAGGCGGACGATGAGCTCGTGGACCAGGGCCGTCGGCTGGAGGGTTCCGCCGTGGCCCTGGCGGCGCAGGTGGGAGCGGGCGAGCTTCTTGAGCTCGCCGTAGACCATCGGCGTCAGCTCGTCGAACGCCGAGCGCTCCCCTCGCTGCCAGCGGGCGAGCAGGGCGGTGATCTCACCCGGCACGGGGTCCCCCGCGCCGCCGGGCGCCGATCGGGTCATGGTCTGGAGCGGCATCGTAGGGAGGCGACGGGGCCGGGTCAAGCCCGACCGGGCGCAGGTCCCGATCGCAAACTGAGGGACTTCCGGACGACTTTCCGTACGTGGAGACAGGGACACGACCCAGACTCCACCTGCGGAGGCTTCCATGGCTCACCCGGATCGACTCCAGCTCCTCTCGTTCCTGCTCGGCGTCGGGCTGCTCGCCTCGCGCGCCACGGCCCAGCTGACCGACCTCGCCGCCGACCCGCTCTCCGACTGTACGGGCGCCGCCGGCAACGCCTGCGAGACCGACGACGAGTTCGGCGGCGCCCTGCTCGTCGGCGACTGGAACGACGACGGCTTCGCCGATCTGGCGGTCGGCGTCCCCGGCGAGACGGTCAGCGGGCAGGCGGGCGCCGGCGCGGTGCACGTCTACTACGGTTACCCGGGCGGGCTCTCGCTCACCGACGACGAGGGGCTCTCGCTCGCCACCTCGGGCGTCCCCGGCACGCCGAACGTCGTCGATCACTTCGGCTTCTCGCTGGCGACCGGCGATCTCGACGACGACGGCCACGACGATCTCGTCGTGTCGGCGCCCTACTACAACGCCAGCAACGTCGTGAGCTCGGGCGCGGTCTGGGTCTTCTGGGGCGCGACCTCGGGCCTGCTCGGCTCGCGCAGCACCTACCTCGACCAGGGCGACCTCAACGTCGGGCTCGAGGGTCCGGACACCGGCGACGAATTCGGCTTCAGCCTGGCGGTCCTCCGCCGGCCCGGCCAGGACGAGCTCGCGATCGGCGTGCCGAGCGAGGACGTCAACGTCTTCGGCACCGACCAGGGCTGCATCGATCTCGAGTTCTTCGCCGGCCGCGACCCGGACACGGCACAGCAAGTCGACCAGGACGACTCGGGCTTTCCCTCCTCGGCCGAGACCGGCGACCGCTTCGGCTACTCTCTCGCCGCGGGAAACTTCGACGGCGATTCCTACGACGACCTGGCGATCGGCACGCCGTTCGAGGACGTCGGCGACGTCTCGAACGGCGGCGCCGTCTTCGTCATGTACGGCGATCTTTCGGGGATCGACGAGAACGGCGTCCAGCTCTGGGAGCAGGACTCGACGGGCGTCCAGGGCACGGCCGAGGCCGGCGATCGCTTCGGTGGCGCGCTCGCCGCCGGCGACTTCAACGACGACGGCTTCGACGACCTGGCGATCGGCGTCGCCGGCGACAACGTGGGTTCGGAAGCCGAGGCGGGCGCGGTGCAGGTCCTCTACGGCGATTCGACCGGGCTCGTCGCCAACGACCAGCTCTGGACCCAGGATTCCTCGGGCATCGTCGGCGGCGCCGAGACCGACGATCATCTCGGCGCCGCCCTGGCGGTCGGCGATTTCGACGCCGACGGGGTCGACGACCTGGCGATCGGCGTTCCGGACGAGAATGTCGACCTCTCCCGCGGTGGCTCCTCGGCCGGCAACGGCGGCGCGATCAACGTCCTCTACGGCATCGCGGCTTTCGGTCTCAACGCCGCCGGCAACCAGCTCTTCGACCAGGAGAGCCCGTCCGGCATGCCCGACGCCTCCGAAGACGACGACTTCTTCGGCGACGCGCTCGCCGCCGGAGACTTCGACGGCAACGGCGCCGCCGATCTGGCGGTCGGCGTGCCCGGCGAGGGCGTCCTCGGCGGGCACACCGCCGACGGCGCGGTGGACGTCCTCTACGGCGAGATCGAGCTCGGCTCGAACCACTTCTTCGGCCAGATCGACTACGTCGGCTCGACGAACCTGATCAGCGTCCCCGAATCCGCCGGCACGGTGACCCTCACGGTCGAGCTCACCGGCTCGACGCCGATCTTCGCCTCCGTGCATACGCAGGTGACGGCGAACACCAACGCCACCGTCGGCGTCGACTTCACCGGCGGCACCGGGAACCTTTCGTGGAATCAGGGCGAGCTCGGCGAGAGGACTTTCACGGTCACGATCCGCCAGGACACGACCGACGAGAGCAACGAGCAGGTCTGGATCGAGCTGCAGAATCCCTCGGCGGGCTTCTTCGTCGACCCGGGCGCCGATACCCTCATCCTCACCATCGTCGACGACGACCCGACCGGGCAGATCTTCGTCGACGGCTTCGAGTCGCACGACACCAGCAAGTGGTCGCTCGCCGTCCCGTGAGCGGCGGCGCGGAGGGCCCGGACCGGCGACGGCGCAGGGCCTGCCGTCTTCTCCGCGACGGCTCTGCTATTCTTTCCGGCACCTCGGAAGCCGCATGGCGAGCTCGCGCAAGATCGACGACACCACCGCGCCCACGACCCGTCCGGGCCTGGAGCGGCCGAAGCGCAACACCGGCGCGCTGACCATCGAGGCCTCGCCGGTCGCGGCGCCGGGCTCCGCCAAGCCGCTCGAAGCGAACGTCATCGTCATCGCCCACCCCGACCCGAGCTGCCTCGGCTCGCGCTATCGCCTGCGCTCCGGCTCGAGCCTCGAGATCGGCCGCTCGCCGGAGCTCGACATCAGTTTTCCCGAGCAGCTCTCGGTCTCCCGGCGCCACGCGCGCTTCACCTACGTCGGCCACCGGGTGCTGATCGAGGACCTCGGCAGCCTGAACGGCACCTTCGTCAACGACCGCCCGGTCGAGGGCCAGACGGCCTTGGTCTCCGGCGACCGCATCCAGGTCGGCAAGGTCCACCTGAAGTTCCTGCACGAGCAGGACGTCGAACACGCCTTCCACGAGGCGATCTACCAGTTGGCCATCCGCGACGGCCTGACCGAGCTGTTCAATCGCCGCAAGTTCACCGAGGATCTCGAGACCGAGTTCCTGCGCGCCCGCCGCCACCAGCGCCCGTTCGCGCTCGTCGTCTTCGACATCGATCGCTTCAAGGAGATCAACGACAAGCACGGTCACCTGGGCGGCGACGCGATCCTCAAGCGCATGGCGCAGGCGGCGCGCGACATGGTGCGCCAAGAGCAGGTGCTCGCCCGCATCGGCGGCGAGGAGTTCGGCCTGCTCTGTCCGGAGACCGCGCTCGAGGGCGCGCGCCAACTCGCCGAGAAGATGCGCTCGCAGATCGAACGCCTGCGCACGCCTTTCGGCGGTCTCGAGCTCGCCATCACCTGCTCGTTCGGCGTCGCCGCGATCCAGGACGCGATCGCCTCCGCCGAGGATCTCTTCGAGGCCGCCGATCGCGCCCTCTACCGCGCCAAGGAAGCCGGGCGCAACTGCGTCGTCGCCGCGGAAGCCTGAAGCGGTGGCCGGCGAGGGCGGACGCGCCGGGCCTCGGCCGTCCGCCGACGACGAGTACGCGCCGCTCGAGGTTCCCGACGCCTGGCACGTCGTCGCGCTCGTCTGCTTCGTCGCCGCGCTGGCCTCGAAGCTCTTGGTCGGCTTGCTCCCGGCCGAGTTGCGCTCCTATCCGGCAAGCGTCTTGCTGCCGCCGCTCGCCTCGGCGCTCGCCTCGACCTGCGGCCTGCTGTTCGCATTGATGGGCCTGCGGCAGGCGCGCGGCCGGGCGCTGGCACGCGCCGCGCTGATGTTGAACTCCGTCGTCTTGCTGCTCTGCGCCCTGGCGATCGCCGCCTTCTACTGGATCCTGCGCCGTTAGCCGGCTGAGAAAGGAAAAGGGCGGCCGCGAGGCCGCCCTGGGAGATCCGCCAGCGAGAGGCCGGGCTCAGAAGTCGAGGCGCAGGCCGAATTGGATCGTCCGCGGCGTGCCCGGCGTGGTCCGGCGCAGGAAGTTGGCGTTCGTCGGATGGTCGAGGTTGGCGTTGCCGTAGACCCAGTTGGTCGTCGGCACCGACCAGTTCGAGCGGTTGGTGCAGTTGAAGCACTCGGCGAAGATCGAGGTGTCGACCGGTCCGATCTTGAAGGCCTTGGCGACCCGGAAGTCCACCGACCAGAAATCAGGTTGCCGTTCGCTGTTGCGATCGACGTGCTCGCCGTTGATCGTCGGCCGGTCGACGTTGTTGTTGTCGCCGTTGACGTCGGAGCCGGCGGTCACGTTGATCGTGCTGCCCGAGGCGTAGCGGAAGCCGCTCGCCATCGAAATTCCCCACCACGGCGTTTCCCAGAGCACCGAACCGACGCCGCGCCACTCCTGGTCGCGGTTCGAGAAGCCGTAGTTGAGGCCGAGATCGTTGACGTCTTCGGCCTGGATACCGGCGAAGTTGCGTTCGTTCGAGTCGCTGTCCTTGTCCTTCGACCAGGTGACGGCGCCGTAGTACTGCACGCCATGGAACAGGCGGCGCCGGATGTCGACCGTGAACGCGGTGTACTTGGAGGTCGCGTCCGAGACGCTGGTCGTGACGCGCCCGTAGAAAGAGTCCGGACGGGTGCGCGAGTAGTGCGGCAGGCCGTTGGTCGAAGTCGTGCCGTCGTACTGCAGATTGATGTCGGTCAGGCGCTGGAGCTGCTTCGACTTGGCGTAGGTGAAGTCGACGCCGATCGCCGTCGCCTCCATGATCTCGCGCTCGGCTCCGAGGCTGATCCGGTCGGTGTAGGCGTTCTCGTAGTTCGGGTCGATCGCGAAGACGCCCGGGCCGCGCGGATTCGGCACACGGGTGAAGTCGATCACCTGCGCGCGCGTCGGATCGAAGTTCGCTCCCCAGCCCGGCGACAGCGGGTCGGTCGGCGGGCCGGTGACGACGCCGCCCGTCTGCGGGGCGTTGACGATGTACTGCGTGCCGACTCTTCCGTTGGAGGTGAACAGCTGCGCCAGCAGGATGCCCGGGGTGCGCGCCCAGTAGCGGCCGATCGAGGTGCGCACCGCGGTCTTGGCGTCCGGCGCCCACGACAGGCCGACGCGCGGCGAGATCTGGTCCGCGAGGCCCGCGTCCGGCACCTTGCCGTTGAGCTTGAACGAGCCGTCGGCGTTGCGATCGTTCTGGTTGAGCACCGGGTCGTCCGGATTGTCGAGGCTCTCGAAGCGCACGCCGTAGGTCAGGGTGAGGGAGGGCGAGAGGTACCACTGGTCCTGCAGGAAGAGCGCCGTCTCCTTCTGCCCGAAGGAGGCCGTGCCGGCCTGGTCTGCGGTGCGACCGCCGAGTCCGCCGAACTGGTTGTAGCTCGCCCATTTGCCGGCGAGGAAGTCGGCCTTGTTGTTGAAGCGGTAGACGCCGCGCCAGTTGCCTTTGAAAATCTGGTCGATCGAGGTGTCGTTGAACTCGAAGCCGCCCTTCATCACGTGCGCGCCGAGCAGGTAGGAGACCGTGTCGCCGATCGCCTTGCGCTTGGTGGTCGAGACGATCGGCAAGAAGCTCACCTCGCCGTAGGCGCCGAGGCCGCTGACCTGGATGTCGGGCAACCCGAGACCCTTGTCGGCGCGCGGCACGTCCTCCTTGACGTGGTTGAGGTTGAGGTCGTTGAGCAGATTCGCCCCGAACTGCCCGCTGTAGGAAGCGACCCAAGTGTCGTTGTCGAGACCCTCGATGCCGTTGTACGACGCCGTGCGGGTAGTGAACGAAGACGTACCGTTCTCGCCGTCGTACTTGGTGAAGTTGCCGCGCAGCATGAAGCGGTGGGCCGGCGTCGCCTGGAAATCCAGGCGGCCGAAGAGCACGTCGCCGTTCTGGGACTGGGCGTAGGTGTCGGGCGAGGCGAGCACCGGGTACTTGGCGAACACCGACGCGTCGAGCACTCCGCGGTCGATCGGCACGGTGATGCTCTTGTCCTGCTTGTCGTAGCTCGCGAAGTAGAAGAGTCTGTCCTGCAGGATGGCGCCGCCGAGCGATCCGCCGTAGGACTTCTTCTTCTGGTCGGCCGGCTTGACGCCGTTGGCGAAGTCGGAGATCAGCGACTGCGGCTGGTCGTAGAAGAAAGCCGAGCCGCGCAGCTGGTTGGTGCCGCTCTTGGTGATCACGTTGACGAACCCGCCGCTCGAGCGGCCGAACTCGACCGAGGCGCCGTTGGTGATCACCGAGATCTCCTTGACCGACTCTTGCGAGATCGACAGCGGCGCGCGGCCCTCGGCGAATCCCGCCGTGCCGCCGAAGAAGGCGTCGTTGTAGTCGACGCCGTCGACGGTGACGTTGGTGTTGATGCCGCGCTGGCCGGAAATCGAGATGTTGCCGCGCTCGGAATCGAATCGAGTCTCGGGCGTCAGGACCACGAGGTTGCGGAAGTCGCGCTGCGCCACCGGCAGGTTCTTCACTTGCTCGACGTTGATCAGCGTGCTCGCTGCGGTGTTGGTCACTTCGACCACCGGCACTTCGGCCGAGACCGTGATCGTCTCGCTGACCGTCGACGACTGGAGATTGAAGTTGACCGTCGGTGTCGAGTTGAGGCTGAGGCGCACGTCCGGTTGGTCGGCGGTGGCGAACCCGTCGAGCGCGGCCGAGATCGTGTAGGTACCGGTCGGCAGGTTGATCAGCCGGTAGAAGCCGGCGGCGTCGGTGACCGCGGTGGCGACGAATCCGGTCTCCTGGTTCTTGGCCTCCACGGTCGCTCCGGGCAGCGCGCTGCCCGATTGCTCCTTGACCACGCCGGAGACGCGGGTGGTGGTGACGTCGGTCTGGGCGTGTGACGGCACGGCCCAGGCGAGCGCCAGACCGAGGGCCGCGAACCAACCGCCCCTGCTGATTTGCTTACGCATCGGACACTCCTCCACGAGGGGGTGAACAGCGAACTGTAGCGCCGGGAAGACAGCGCGAGACTGGACGGAATCGATCGTACTCGAGGGCCCTGTTCCGCGCGACGAAAACCATTCTATCCAAGCCGCCGCCTGGCAAGCGAAGGTCCGGTGACGAAGCCGTGCCTCAGGGGTGAACCACCGCGAGCGCCCGGGATTCGACCCGGATCTCGACCCCCTCGGGACCGATCCGGGCGATCCGCTCGCCATCGCCGTAGAGGGCCACCGGCCGCTCGAACCGCAGGCTGGCGCGCGCTGTCCGCACTAGCCGAATTCGCGGGTGATCGAGATGACCGCCGCGGTAGACGCGCGGAAAGACCCGCAGCAGCTCCAACCGGCTGACGGCCTCGACCAGCACCAGGTCGAGGAGCCCGTCCGCGGGATCCGCCCCGGGCGCGATCCGCATGCCGCCGCCGAAGCGATCGATGTTCGCCAGCACCACGAACATCAGGCCGGCGCGGAACTCGCCGCCGTCCCAGGAGAGATCGACCCGGTGCGGGCGGAAGCGCCAAAGGATGGCGAGCACCGAATAGGGATAGACGAACGGGCCGCGCAAGCGGCGCACGGTGCCGGCGTACTCCGCCACCTCGCTGTCGAAGCCGGCGCCCGCGACTCCACAGTAAACGCGCTCGCCGACCCGGCCGAGGTCGATCCAGCGCACGTCGCCGGTCAGGGCGCGCTCGGCCGAAGCCAGGACGTCGCGCGGATAGCCGAGCGCCGCGGCCAGATCGTTGCCGGTCCCCAAGGCGATCGGAGCCAGGGCGCAGGGCGTACCCACCAGCCCCTGGGTGACGTGATGCTGCGTCCCATCGCCGCCCGCCGCGAGGAGCCGCTCGCAACCCTCCTCGGCCGCGCGCCGCGCTCGCCGCGTCAGGTCCCCGGCGTCGGCGCTGGTCTCGATCGCCAGGTCGTGGCGGCGGGCGAAATCGGCGAGGCCCTGCGCGGCGCGCGCCCCGCGGCCCCGTCCCGCGGCCGGGTTCAGCAGCAGCCGCGCTCGCATCGACGGGCCTCAGCCCCCCGCCGGCGAGTCGAGCCGATGGCGGTCGTAGACGATCCAGCGCCCGTTCTGCAGCAAGAGCTGGATCTGGGTGCGCATCTCGGAGCGCTCGTAGCGTCCGAGGAGCCGGCCGCTGTCGATCTCGATCCGCGACGTGTCCCAGACCTCGCGGCATTCGATCACCGCGGTCTGATGGTGCAGCACCGCGAAGTGGGTGGCCTCGAGCTCGAGCAGCTTCATCTCCAGGCGATCGCCTTCGTCGCGGATCGACTGGATGTTGCCGCGCACGCGGTCGGCGAGCCCGGGCACCGCCAGACCGGCGAGCGGCGCGGTGTCGAGCCGGCGGTAGCTCTCCGCCATCCCCTCGAGGTAGCCGCGCAGCAAGGGCTCGATCACGGTGCGCTCCTCGGCGGTGGGCTCGACTTTCTCGGCGCAGGCGACGAGACTTGCGCCGACCGAAAGGGCGACGAGCGCGATGCGGGCGAGCCGAAACCGCGGCGCGAGCGGGCTACCGACGGTGAGCGGGCGCATGGTCCTAGAATTCTCGCATGCCCAAGCCCCGGGTTCAGATCCTGATTTGCGCCAACGAGCGCCCCGCCGACGCCTCCCGGCCCTGCTGCGCGGCGCGCGCGGGCATCGAGGTCTATCGCCGCTTCAAGGACCGCGCGCGGGCGCTCGGCCTGCGCGACGAGATCCTGGTGACTCGCACCGGCTGCCTGCGGCACTGCAGTCGCGGCGTGACGGTGGCGGTCTGGCCGCAGAACTTCTGGTACGGCGGCGTCGCCCCCGGCGACGTCGACGAGATCCTCGTCGCCGCCGGCGAGGGTCGCGAGGTCGAGCGCCTGCGCATGCCGGACGGACCCTGGGAGTGATCGCGCCGGAGGCGGGCGCCCGGCCGCGCGTCGCGGTCGCCCGCGTCGCCTGGAGCCCGCTCGCCGCCGAGGAGCTCTCCGACCTGCCTTGGGAGGGAATCGACGCCCTGTCCTTGGTGCGCAGCGAGGACGGCTCCCCCGCCGCGCGGGCGACGCGCGTGCGGCTGGCCGCCGGCGCGACCGCGCTTTTCGTGCGCTTCGATTGCCGCGATCCCGAAGCGCGAGCGAGCCTCACCGCCCGCGACGCGCCGCTCTGGCAGGAGGACGCGGTCGAGGTCTTCCTCGCCCCGGGGGTCGCCGACCCCGAAACCTACTTCGAGATCGAAGTCAATCCGCTCGGAGCTCTCTTCGACGCGCGAGTCGCGAACCCGGGCGGCGACCGGAGCGCGCTCGCCGTCGACACGGAGTGGAACTGGCCGGGGATCCTCTGGCGATCCGGCCGGCTCGCGGCGCGCGAGGATTGGTGGGCGGCGATCGCGTTGCCGTGGTCCGGGCTCGGACTCGCCGCGCCGCCGCGCTCGCTGCGCGCGAATTTCTATCGCATCGACCGTCTCGCGAGCGCAGCGAGGAATGCGACGGACCATCAGACAGACGAGGAATGCGAATTCAGTGCCTGGTCTCCGACATTTTTTCGCCCGCCGGATTTTCATCGTCCGAAATTCTTTGGCCACTTGACGCTCGCCTGGTAGTAAACTCCGCCTCCGCTTCACGGAGACGATCGAATGACCATTCCTCCTTTCGACCTCGCGGTCGCTCGCGACCACGTGGCCCGACGCGATCGCGCGTTGGCGCGCGTCATCCGCAAGGTCGGCGACTGCCGTCTCGAGATCGCCGCGCGCCAGACTCCCTACGAGGCGCTGCTCGAATCGATCGTCTACCAGCAGCTCTCGGGCAAGGCGGCGGCCAGCATCTGGGGAAAGCTCTGCACGCGCTTCGGCGCGCGTCGCGGCCCCAAGCCCGAGCAAGTGGCGGGCGCCACGCTCGAGCAGTTGCGCGCCGTCGGCCTGTCGCGCAGCAAGGCCGCCGCGGCGCAGGATCTCGCCAAGAAGGCGATCGCCGGCGAGATCCCGACCCGCGCCGCGGCGCTGCGCATGAGCGACGACGAGCTGGTCGAGTTGTTGACCGAGGTGCGCGGCATCGGGCGCTGGACGGTGGAGATGTTCCTGATCTTCACCCTCGGCCGTCCGGACGTGCTGCCGCTCGACGACTACGGCGTGCGCAAGGGATTCGCCCAGGTGCAGGGGCGCTCGGTGCTGCCGAAACCGAAGGAGCTCGCCAACGCCGGCGAACGCTGGCGACCGTACCGCACCGTGGCCTCCTGGTACCTCTGGCGCGCCAACGACGTCGAGTGACGAGGGCTCAGCCCTCGCCGCGCTCGCGCCGCTCCGCTTGCCCGCCGGCGCCCGCCTCGCGCTCGAGCTTGCGGCCCAACTCCGCCTCGCGCTCGGCCTCGACCGCGCGTCCGGCGCGATTCAGACAATCCGCCAGCACGTAGTGCCCGAGCGCCGCCAGCGGCCCGCGCGCCTCGCGCGCCAGCCCGGCCCGCGCCTCGCGTTCGGCCGCCGCGACGTCGCCGCGCGCCAGGTGCGCCTGCGCGAGGTAGAAGCGCGCCGGCGCGAAATCGGCGCGCTCGGCGACTACTCGCGCCAGCTCGGTGATCGCCGTCGCGGCATCGCCGCTGCGCGCCAGTAGGCGACCGAGGTTGAAGCGCGCCTCGATGCCGTCGGGGTAGTCGGCGAGCTCGGCGCGGTAGGCAGCGAGCGCCTCGGCGAACCGACCTTGCTCCTCGAGCACCAGGGCGCGGTTGAATCGCCCCCAGCGCGTGCGCGGATCGATCGCCAGGGCGCGGTCGAGCGCCGCCGCGGCGGCGGCGAGATCGTGCCGGCGGTAGGCGACGACCGCGCGCCCGACTTCGGCGCGCGCCGTCTTCGGCGCCGCGGCGAGCGTCGCCGCGAACTCGCGCTCGGCGTCGGCATCGCGTCCGGCGTCGAGCAGCACCTGCGCCAGGCGATAGCGCACCTGGACGTTGCCCGCGTCGCGCTCGAGGAAGTGGCGGTAGCCGACGACCGCGTCGTCGACCTTGCCCTCGGCCACCAGCGTGTCGGCGAGGCCGATCATCGCCCAGTCGTGATCCGGTCGGCGGGCGAGCGTCTCGCGGTACTTGGCGGTCGCGCAGACGAAGTCGCGCTGGCGGTAGCAGACGTTGCCCCAGACGAACCAGGCATCGATCACCCCGGGGTCCTCGGCGACCACCGCCTCGAGGTCGGCGAGCGAGCGGCCGGGCTCGTCGCCGCGCGCCAGCTCGCGCGCCCGGCCCATGCGGTTGTAGATCGCCAACTTGTCCTTCGGATCGGCGAGCTCGCGAAACGAGCGCCTGTCGCCGCCGCCGGCGCCCCCGAGGTAGCCGAGCGCCGCCAGCTTGGCGGCCGTCTCCTCGTCCTCCTCGAGCGGCGCCGGCGCCGCCGCCGGCGGCGTGGCGCGGTCGAGCTCCGCCAGGCGGGCGCGCAGGTCGGCGACCACGCGGCGTTCGGAGTCGGCGAGGTTCACCGTCTCGTGCGGATCGGCGTCCAGATCGTAGAGCTCGGGGCGCGGCGCTTCGATGAACCGCCAGCGCGACGTCGTCAGGGCGCGCAGCTCCGACCAGCCGTAATGGAAACGGGCGTAGAAGGTCTCGCTGTAGGCGGGCGGGGGGTCGCCGCCCGCCGTCCCGGCGAGCAGCGGCACGAGGCTGCGCCCCTGGCCGGGCTCGAGCCCCGGACCGGCGTCGACGAGCGCCGCGAGCGTCGGCGCGAGGTCCGCCTGGCCGACGACGGCGTCGATCGTCCGTCCGGCGAGGCGCGGATACGGTCCGGCGAGCACGAGCGGCACGTCGGCGACCGAGCGGTAGACGAAAAAGCCGTGCCCGGTCTCGCCGTGGTCGCCGAGGTTCTCGCCGTGATCGCCGACCACCGCGACGATCGTGCGCTCGCGCACTCCGGCGCGCTCGAGGCCGGCCAGCAGCTCGCCCACCAGGTGGTCGGTCCAGGCGATCTCGCCGTCGTAGGTCCGACCCGGGTAGGCCGACTTGTAGGGCTCCGGTGGATCGTACGGCGCGTGCGGGTCGTAGAGGTGCACCCAGGCGAAGAAGGGCGTCGATTTCACCTCCGCGATCCAGGCGAGCGCGTGCGCCACGACCTCGTCGCCGCGGCGCTGGATGTCGCCCATGCTCACCGTCTTGAACTTCGCCAGGTCGAAGTCGTCGAAGTAGGTCTCGAAGCCCTGCGCGATCCCCCACTTGCGGTCGAGGACGTAGGCGGCGACGAAGCCGCCCGTCCTCCATCCGCGGCCGGCGAGCAGCTCGGCGAGCGTGCTGCGCTCCGGCGGCAGGCGGAAGCCGCCGTTGTCGCGCACGCCGTGCGCCGCCGGCAGCAGGCCGGTGAGGATGGTCGAGTGCGCCGGCAGGGTGAGCGGGGTGACCGACACCGCGTCGGCGAACAGCGTGCCGCGCGCCGCCAGGGCGTCGAGGTTGGGCGTGGCCACGAATTCGCGCGTGCCGCGCAGCCGCGCGTAGGCCCCGATCCGGTCGGCGCGCGTGGTGTCGAGGGTGACGAGCAGGAGGTTGAGCTGGCGCGGCGTGAGGCCACCGGGCAGCGCGCCGAGCGCCTCGCGCGGCGCCCGGCAGGCGAGTCCGGCGAGCGCCAGGGCGAGCCAGGCGAGGCCGCGCGGCGCGGATCGGCGACGTCGCACCTCGAGATCCTATTCGACCCGCGCCCGGGGGCGGTCCGTCCCATTTGCGGAGAGCGCCGCTCTGCGCATATCTTCGATCCCACCAGTCCCCGAATTCGGGCACCAGCGAGAGGAGGCCGTCTTGATGCGCACCCTTCGCAGTTCGGTTCCGGCGTTGGCGTTGCTCGCCGCGCTTCTCGCCCCGCCGCCGGCCGGCGCGCAGAGCAAGACCACCGCCGCGCTCACCGGCGTGGTCAAGGACGCGACCGGCGCGGTGCTCCCCGGCGCCGGCGTGACCATCTCGAGCCCGGCGCTGATCGGCGGCGCGCGCACCGCGTCCACCGACGGCGGCGGTCGCTTCCGCTTCCCGGAGATCGCCGCCGGAGAGTACACGGTCGAGATCGCGCTCTCCGGCTTCCAGGGCAAGCGCTTCGAGCGCGTCGTCCTGGTGACCGGCCAGACCACCGACCTGCCGGTGAGCCTCGAGCTCGAGGCGGTCTCCGAATCGGTGGTGGTGGTCGCCGACGCGGCGGTGCTCGACCCCTCGAGCTCGGCGACCAACACCAGCCTCGACAGCGACTACCTGCAGAACCTGCCGACGCCGCGCTTCCAGCCCGACGTGCTGAATCTCGCGCCGGGAATCAACCAGGGCAGCGCCTTCGGCGGCGGCGGCGAGTCGGCCAACGCCTACCAGATCGACGGCGTCGACACCTCGGACCCCGACGGCGGCACTCCCTGGTCCTTCGTCAACTACAACATCGTGCAGGAGGTGCAGCTCGTCGGCTTGGGCGCGCCGGCGGAGTACGGCAGCTTCACCGGCATCGTCTTCAATAGCGTCACGCGTTCGGGGGGCAACCAGATCTCCGGCCTCGCCGAGGCGCTCTACACCGACGAGTCGCTGGTGAGCTCGAACTCCGACGATCCGCTCATCAACCCGACCACCAAGCGGCAGATCGACTCGACCGCGCAGATCGGCGGGCCGCTGGTCGCCGACCGGCTCTGGTACTTCCTCTCCGGGCAGTATTTCAAGGACGAGTCCACCTCGGGCGGACCGCTGCGCACCGAGGAGTCGCCGCGCGTCTTCACCAAGCTCTCCTGGCAGCCGACGAGCTCGACCAACATCGAGGGCTGGATCGAGTGGGATCGCTACGACATCACCGGCCGCGGCGGTGACACGGTGACGCCGCTCGAGGCCACGGTCACCGAGTCGGCGCCGGAGTACGTCTGGAACCTGTCCTGGCGCTCCGTGCTCTCGGCCGACACGATCTTCAACCTCTCCTACGGCGGCTATACCGGCTACTACTACCTCGACCCGCAGAGCGGCTACGGAGTGCCCGGCCACTACGACGGCCTGACCGGCCTCTACAGCGTCAACTCGACCTACTTCTACAAGGCCGACCGCACGCGCAACCAGGTGAACGCCTCGATCTCGCACTACGCCGACGACTTCATCAAGGGCAGCCACGACTTCAAGTTCGGCATGGAGCTCGAGCGCTCGACGCTGCGCAATCGCTACGGCTACACCACCGGCGTCTGGCTCTACGACAACTACTACTGGGGCTACGACGATCCGGGGACCGAGGACTACGACCCGGCCTACTACGTGACCTTGCAGTACTCGGGCAGCTCCTACGACGTCAACGCCTCGATCGAGCGCGCCAGCCTCTTCGCCCAGGACAGTTGGAAGATCACGCCGCGCCTGACGGTCAACGCCGGCGTGCGCATGGAGCTGAATCGCGGCAAGGTCTCCGGCCATACGGTCTACAAGAACCAGCCGATCGCGCCGCGGCTGGGCTTCGCCTGGGACGCCGGCGGCGACGGCAAGACGATCGTCAAGGGACACTACGGCCGCTACTACGAGAAGCTGGTCGGGGCGCAGTTCTACTGGGTCGACCCGAACGCCTTCGAGGACGGCGAGCAGACGGTGATCTACCCGAGCGGCGCGACCGAGGTCATCGCCCACACCGCCGGCAGCCGCTACTCGATCGACCCGAATCTGAAGCACCCGTATCTCGACCAGTACCTGATCGGCGTCGACCACGAATTCGGCGGCGGCCTGTCGATGGGTCTGACCCTCGTACGGCGCGAGAACAAGGACTTCATCGAAACCGTGAGTCGCGACGGCGTCTTCGTCCCGGTCACCGGGACGGTCGAGGAGACCGGGCGCCAGGTGACGCTCTTCGACTACCTCAACCCCGACGAGGACACGCTGATCGTCACCAACCCGCCGGGGCTGCACCGAAAATACGAGGCGGCCATCTTCACGGTCACCAAGCGGCTGCGCGACCGCTGGCAGCTCGAGGCCTCCTACATCTGGTCGCGCGCCCGCGGCAACATCGACAACCTCGACGGCTTCAACTCGGCCTACGGTGGCAACAACCCCGGCCGCTGGCTCGACACCCCGAACTCGCTGGTCTTCGCCGAAGGAACGCTCAGCCACGACCAGAAGAGCCAGGTGAAGCTGCAGGGCACCTACATGATCCCGAAGGTGAACCTCAACCTGTCGGCGAACTACACCTATTACAGCGGCGACACCTACAACCTGCGCAGCAACTGCCTGCTGGTCGACGGCGACTGCTACCGCTTCAACCAGGGGAGCTTCCGCTTCTTCGGCGAGCCGCGCGGCGTGCGCCGGTTGAAGGCCAAGAACGAAATCGATCTGCGCGCCGAGTGGGGCCCGCCGCTCGGCGACGGCCACCTGGGGGTGATGCTCGACGTCTTCAACGTCACCAACCAGGGCCGCGCGACGCTGGTCGAGGACCGCTCCGGTTCGAGCTTCGAGGCACCGCTCGAGTGGAACTTCCCGCGCACCTACCGCCTCGGGGTGCGCTACAGCTTCTGAGCCGAGGATCGAAGGGCCGGGTCCCCGCTTCGGGACTTTCTCCGGAGCGGGGGCTCAAGCCGGGACGCGGGCCCTCAGATAGCGCACCACACGACCCAGCGTCAGGCCTTGCACGAGCACGGAGAAAACGACCACGCCGTAGGTCACCGCGACGATGAGGTCCTTCTCGGGGCCGGCGGGCAGCGAGATCGAGAGCGCCACCGAGATCCCCCCGCGCAACCCGCCCCAGACGAGCACGACGAGCCCGGGGACGTCGGCCCGATGCCATCGGCCGATGAGCAGAGCCGACAGCGCGACGCTCAGGGCTCGACTGGCGAGCACGACCGCGATCGCCAAGAGAACCGCTAGGAGGTGCTCCAGCCCCAGGGGCTCGGGGAGAACCTCGAGCCCGAGAAGCACGAAGAGGATGGCGTTGAGAATTTCGTCGATCAGACCCCAGAAACTGTCGAGGTGGTGCCTGGTCTTCTCGGACATCGCGAAAGCCCGACCCTGGTTGCCGATGATCAAGCCGGCGACGACCACGGTAATCGGGGCCGAGACGCCGGCGATCTCGGCGAGCGAATAGCTCCCCATGGCCAGCGCGAGCGTCAGCATCGCCTCCACCTCATAGGCATCCACGCTGCGAAGCAGGCGATACGTGACCCATCCGAGGGCCGCGCCCAGGAGCACTGCGCCGAGCGATTCGACGACCAGCGACGTCGCGACTTCAGAGAACGTGCCGACCGCCCCCCCACGAACTCCCTCGACGAAGGCCAGGAAGATCAGGACGCCGATTCCGTCATTGAACAGCGATTCGCCGATCAGCTGAGTCTCGAGCGCACGCGGCGCGCCCGACTTGCGCAGGATTCCCAACGCGGCGATCGGGTCCGTCGGCGAGATCAGCGCGCCGAAGAGGAGGGCCCAGGGCAGGGTCAGCTGAAAGCCGAGGGCGCGGGTCGCGACGAAGAAGAGCCCCCCCGCCACCAGCGTCGCGGCCGCGACGCCGAAGGTCGACAGAACCGAGACCGCGGCTGCCTCCCTCCTCAGCTCGCCCAAGTCGACGTGCAGGGCGCCCGCGAACAACAAGAAGGCCAGCATGCCGTGCAACAGCACATCGCCGAGGTCGACGCCGCGAATGAAGGCGGCCGCCGGGCCCAAGTCCAGCACTCCCAACCGCCCGGAAGCCAGCAGCGCAAGCGAAGCGACGAGCGCGACGGCCATCAGTCCGATCGTCGCCGGCAGCCGCAGATAGCGCTGATTCAGATACGACGACAGCGCGGCCACCGTGACGAGGATCGCGGCGACGTGGAAGAAGCTCATGGCGCAGATCCAACCGTACCAGGATCCGGCGTCGAGCCGCGGCTGGTCACGATGGCTCGAGGCTGCTGCCGCCTCCGGGTCACTCCATAGCCCGCTCCCCTCCCGGCGGCGGGGTGCCGGAGCTTAGGCCGAACGGGTCCCGTCGCTGGCTGCCGGATCGGCCGGTTCTCCGCCCAGGTCTCGAGCCCGAAACGAAGGGGCTCGAGCGTCGGTCGGCAACAGGTCGGCGGGAAGGGCCATCCCGCTGCCGTCCCGCAGCGCCGCGTACTTCGGCGACAGGATCTCGACGCCCGCTTCGTGAAACCGATCCTGGATTTGGGAGTGCAGGTTCGAGTAGGTCGCCGCCATCTTCCCGGGTTGATCGGTGTAGGCATTGAGCTCATAGCGCACGTAGTCGTCGTCGAGCGCCGTCTGGAGCACGAAGGGGCTCGGGGTCCGGAGCACCGCTTCGGTTCCCAGGGCCGCGGCGATCAGCAGATCGTGCACCCGACGCCATGGCGTGTCGTAGCCGATCGTCACGGCGGTGTGCAGGATCAGACCGCGTTCCGTCGCGGACGAGCTGAAGTTGACGACATGAGATCCAAGAACCATCGAATTCGGCACGGTCACGTCCTCGTTCTTGATCGTGCGCACGCGGGTCACGAGGAGCGTTCGCTCGATCACGTCGCCGACCGTATCGCCTATCCGGACGCGATCGCCCTCTCGGAACGGCCGCATGTACGTGATGACGATGCCGGCCACGATGTTCGAGACCGCCGAGGTCGATCCGAACGAAACCAGAATGCCGAGGAAGATGGAGACGCTCTGGAATGCCGGCGACCCCGACCCCGGAAGATAAGGAAAGACGACCACCATCGTGAAGGCGAGGACGAGGAACCGAACCAGCTTGTACGTCGGCTCGGCCCAATCGGCGGGAAACCGATCGAACCGGACTCTCTCCCCGGCGATCTCGTCGAAAGCGTAGTGAATGGCGCGCAGCAGAAAGTAGGCGACCCCCAGGGCGCCGCCGATGAAGAAGGCCTTCGGCAGGTAGCCGACGAAGGCGCTCCCGACGGCGCTCACCGGGTCGACGACGGAGCGAATCGCTCGATCGGCGAATCGCTCCGTCCACGGGAAGGAGGCGAGGATCAAGGGCACCGCGGCGTAGATCAGCGCGAGCACGACGATGAAGCGAATCGTCCGGATCGCGCCGACCAGGGGCTTCGCGAGACGTCTTGACGACAGGATCTCCCGGCCACGGACTTTCAGCGCCGGCACGCCGCGCTCGCTCCAGCGCTCGGCCGCTCGGGTGAGTCTCGGGAACCCGCGCGAAGTCGCGACGAGGGCCAGGATCAGGAGCACCAGCGTCAGAGCCGCGCGCGCCGCGCCGATGAGCACAGCGCGGGGCGTGCGCGCGGCGCGGTAAGCGACGATTCCCGCGCGCACCGACTTCGCGACTTCGGTAGCGAGTTCCCCGCGCTGGCGTCCCGCCGAAGTCGCGTCGACATCGGTCACCGACAGGATCGGCCGCTCGCCGGCGAAGACGTCGTCCGACAGCCGTCCGCGGACGACGGTCAAGTTCGCCGGGTCGAAGGCGGCGTCCTCCGCGATCGCCTCGATTCGGCTCGCCACTGCCGCGGCGCGCTCCTCCACGGTGAAGGAGCCGATCGGCTGGTCGAGGTCGAAGAGCCGCGCTCCGCCCAGGACCACCGGCACAGCGCGGTCGATCGAGGCGAGCTCCGCCGGCGCCGCGGTCGGCGGCTCCGTGGGCCGCGAGACCGCCCCGCCCGGCAAGCCTCGGGCCGAGCCCGTCGCGAATCCGGCGGCCGCCAGACAGGCGGCCGAGAGAGCGCGGAATCTTCGGGTCATCTCCAAGTCGGACATGGTAGCCCAGACCCAGCGCCGTAGGCGTCCCGTTCCGGGGTTCCGCCGTTCAGCCTTCGAACAGGGGATTCAGCCACTCGATCACCGCAGCATAGCCGAGGCTCTCGGGATCGTTCCGGAGATAGCCGTCGACCGTCTGCAGCACGCGGAATCCGTGGCGCAGCTGAAACGACAGGGTGGGGTCGCGGATTCTCCCGGCGACGACCTCCCGCACGTAGTCCGCCGGCGGCATGGACGAAGCGAAGGCGTGATATCCACGCAGCCTCGCCCCGGCACGGATCCGTCGCAGCCCGAGTCTCTGGGTGAGTTCCCGCCGCGCTCCATAGATCGCTCCACCGATCCCCCGGCCCTGCCGATCCGGATCGACCATCACTTCCGCACCATAGAGCGTTCTTCCGCGCGACGAATCGTGATTCGTGAAGTAGCCCGAGGCGGTGAAGTCCAGCCAGTTGGTGTCGATCTCGTAGTCGTCCCACCACACGATCAAGCTCGCGGCCATGCCGACGACCGACTCGCCTTCGACGGCGACGAACTGTCCCTCGGGAAAGACCGCCAGGTGCGATCGAAGCTGCTCTTCGGACCAAGCGACGCTATGGGGATAAACCCGCGCGCAGAGGCTCACGATCCCGGCGAGGTCCGAGCTCCGGGTCGGTCGGACATCTGGGCGATTCGCGACCGTCACAGCCTCAAGATCTCCAGCGCATCCGCGACGACCGCCGAGCGTTGGCTGTCGCGCAGCGGCAATACCGTACCGGTCTCTCTCGCTTCGCGAAGCGTATCGAGGTTGAGCTCGCCGATGACCATGGTCTCCTGGTTGGGGATTCCCTCCGCCAGGATTCCGTCCCGCGAGAAGGGGAAGTCGCTCGGCGTCAGGATCGCCGCTTGTCCGTAGTTCAGGGATACCGCCGGCACCATGGGCAGGGAGCCGACGGTCGAGGACTGAATGACGTACATCGTGTTCTCGATCGCCCGCGCGTGGGCGCAGTAGCGGACGCGGAGGTAGCCCTGACGGTCGTCGGTACAGCTCGGCACGACCAGGATCAGCGCCCCCGCACGAGCTGCTTCGCGCGCCAGCTCGGGAAATTCGACGTCGTAGCAGATCGTGATCGCGATCCGGCCGAGGGCGGTCTCGAAGACCCGCAGGCGGTTTCCCGGTGTCATCAACCACTCTTCGTTCTCCCACCGGGTCATGTGGAGCTTGCGCTGGACGCCCAGCGCGCCCTCCGGGGAGAAGAGCATCGACTGGTTGTAGACCCGGCTTTCGTCTTCCGCGTCGATCGCCGGAATGGACCCGGCGACCAGGTAGAGCCCGAAGCGGCGAGACAGATCCGCCATCAGCTCGCGAAAGATTCCGAGCTGCCGCGCGAGCACTCGCACCTGGCTGGAGACGGCGCCGCGCGTGTCGCCCAGGGTCAGCAGCTGCACGGTGAAGTACTCCGGAAAAACCACGAGCTGCGCCTGATAGTCAGCGGCGGTCTCCACGAGAGCAGTCACCTGATCGCGAAACTGGTCGAACGACGCGACCGGCCGAATGTAGTACTGCAATGCGGCGACGCGGATTCGGTGCGCTGTCATGACGGTCATTGTAGCGGCTGGTCGGAGGCGCCGCCGACTTGTCTCCGTCGCGTTCAGCGGACCGAGGACACGATCGAGACCGCGGTGCGCGGACCGCGCCTGGCCACCCGCGCGAGCATCAGGATCGCGACCAGCGCCAGGCCGAGGGCGAGGCCCCACCAGATCCCCTCGAGGCCGAAGCGCGCGCGCGCGCCCAGCCACCAGGCGAGGGGCATGGCGAGCGCGTAGTAACCGAGGAAGTTGATCACCGCGGCGGCGCGCGTGGCGCCCATGCCGCGCAGGATCCCGCCGCCCACCACCTGCAGGCCGTCGAAGAGCTCGAACGCCGCCGCGATCGGCAGGATCGCCGCGGCGTGCTCGATCAGCTCCGGATCGGCGATGTAGGCCGCGGGCAGCATCCGCCGGCCGGCGACGAAGAGCAGCGCGAAGACCGCCATCACCGCACCGCCGAGCCCGAACGCCACCCAGGCCGCGCGCTGCGCGCCGGCGGGATCGCCGGCGCCGATCCGGTTGCCGACCCGCGTCGAGGCGCCGAAGGAGATGCCGAGCGGCACCATGTAGGTGATCGACGCCAGATTGAGGGCAATCGAATGCGCCGCGAGATCGAGCGGCCCGAGCCACCCCGCCCAGAGCGTCGCCATGGCGAAGGCCCAGTACTCGCAGGCGAGCTGGAAGGCGACCGGCAGGCCGAGGCCGAGGATCTCGCCCAGGCCGTGGCGGCGGATCCGCCGCGGGCTGAGGATGGTGCGCGAGCCGCGCTGCAGGCCGTAGCGCGCCACGATCGCCAGCAGCGCGGCGAGCATCGCGACCTCGGTGATCGCGGTCGCCACGCCGGTACCGACCGCCCCGAGACGCGGCAGGCCGAAGTGGCCCCAGATCAGGACCCAGTTGAGGCCGGCGTTGAGGACGCAGGCGGCGAACGACACCCACATCGCCGGGCGCACGATGCCGCGCGCCTGCAGGTACTGCTTCAGCACCACGAAGAGGAAGTAGAAGGGCAGCGCCGGGATCTGCACCACGGCGTAGCGATGGGCGACCGCCACCGTCGCCGGATCCTGGCCGAAAGCGAGCAGGATCGGCCCGGTGAACAGCCAGAGCGCGGCGATCGGCAGCGCGACCAGCAGCGCCAGCGCCGCGCCGTGCAGCAGGGTCTCGCCGAGCTTCTCGCGATCGCGCGCGCCGTGCGCCTGCGCGGCGATGGTGTCGAGCCCGTAGAGCACGCCCATGCCGACGATCGCCGTGCCGATGACCCACAGGCGGCCGAGCGACACCGCGTTGATCGCCTGCGTGCCGAGCCGGCCGACCATCAGCAGGTCGATCGTCCACAGCAGCATCGACGACAGCTGGGTCGCGGCGACCGGCAGCGACAGGCGCGTCAGGCGCCCGATCTCGCGGCGCGTGGCGTCGAGATTCATGGGCCGCGCAGCCTACTACGCGCTCCGCGCGGCCCCATCCCGCTCCAGGTCTCGATCCGTTACGATAGGCGCTCGACTACAGTCTCTATTCGCCGAAGATCGAGAGACCGACCGATGCCCCTTTCTTGGAACGAGATCCGCGACCGTGCCATCGCCTTCTCTCGCGAGTTCTCGGGCGACGCTTCCGAGGATGCCGAAGCCAAATCCTTCTGGGACGCCTTCTTCCGCGTCTTCGGCATCGAGCGCCGTCGGGTGGCCCAGTTCGAAGCGCCCCTTCACCTGGTCCGAAACGGCGGCAAGACGGCGACTGGCTATGTGGATCTATTCTGGAAGGGTCGCCTCTTGGTCGAGCACAAGTCTCGGGGCAAGGACCTCGACCGGGCCTACGAGCAGGCGATGGACTACTTCGAGGGCATCGCCGATCGGGATCTACCGCGCTACGTGCTCGTCTCGGATTTCGCCCGCTTCCGGTTGGACGACTTGGAGACCGGCGAAAGGTACGAGTTCGCACTGACCGAGCTTCCAAAGAACCTTCGACTCTTCGGCTTCATCGCCGGCTACGAAGCGCGCCCGGTGCGCCCGCAGGATCCGATCAACCTCCGTGCCGCCGAGCGAATGGGGAAGCTCCATGACCGGCTCAAAGCTGCTGGCTATGAGGGGCACGATCTCGAGGTCGTTCTTGTGCGTCTCCTCTTCTGTCTCTTCGCGGACGACACTGGCATCTTTCAGCCGGTGCAGTCGTTCCGAGACTGGATCGAGAACCGCACTGCGATCGACGGGAGCGATCTCGGGGCGAAGCTGACGCAGTTCTTCCAAGTGCTGAACACGCCGATCGAAAGGCGGCAGAGAACTCTCGACGAGGACCTCGCGGCGTTTCCCTACGTCAACGGCAAGCTATTCGAGGAGCGACTCTCAATTCCGGGGTTCGACGCTGCGATGCGCTCCGACTTCCTGGACGCCGCGGCGCTCGACTGGAGCCGAATTAGCCCTGCGATCTTCGGTGCCCTCTTCCAGTCGGTGATGGACCCGAAGGCGCGGCGGAATCTCGGCGCGCACTACACCTCGGAAGAGAACATCCTCAAGGTGATAGAGCCGCTCTTTCTCGACGATCTCCGGGCCGAGCTCCGAGCGGCAAAGGGAAACGCTAACAGGCTCTTCGAGCTTCAGAAGAAGCTCCGCACCCTTACCTTCCTCGATCCGGCGTGCGGCTGCGGGAATTTTCTCGGTGTCGCCTACCGCGAGCTCCGCGAGATCGAACTCGAAATCCTGCGCCAAATCAATCGCTCAGGCCAGCGTCACCTCGACATCTTCCAAGCGGTGAAGGTCAACGTGGATCAGTTCTTCGGTATCGAACTCGAGGAGTTCCCCGCCCAGATCGCCCAGGTCGCGCTCTGGCTCACCGACCACCAGATGAACCAAGAGGTGAGCGCCGAGTTCGGCCTCTACTTTGCCAGGCTCCCGCTCACCACCAGCCCGACAATCGTCCACGGCAACGCGCTGCGCATCGATTGGGGCGCCGTCGCTCCAAAGGAGCGCCTGAGCTACATCTTCGGCAACCCGCCGTTCGTGGGCAAGAAGGAGCAAGAAGCCCCGCAAAAGGAGGACTTGCGACGCATCTTCCCCGGGATTTCCGGCGCCGGCGTACTCGACTACGTGACGTGCTGGTACGTCAAGGCCGCCGAATACATCCAGCGATCCAGCATCCGAGTCGCCTTCGTATCCACGAACTCGATCACCCAGGGAGAGCAGCCCGGACTACTTTGGCCGCAGCTCTGGAACAGAGGTGTGCGAATCCATTTCGCCCACCGCACCTTTCGCTGGAGCAACGAGGCGAGAGGCAAGGCGGCAGTCCACTGCGTAATCCTCGGGTTCTCGACGCAAGAGCAGCTCAACTGCTACATCTACGACTACTCGAGCCCGACCAGCGAACCTCACCGGCTCCGGGTCAGCCGAATCAACCCCTACCTCGTCGATGCGCCGGATGTCGTCTTGCTCAAGCGGGCCTCTCCTCTCCAGGCGCAGACTCCGGAGATGCGATACGGGAGCATGCCTATCGACGAAGGACACCTAATCCTTTCCGATGACGAGAAGCAGGAGGCGCTCCGTACGGAGCCTGAACTCGAGGAATGGATCCGCCCGTATTTCGGCGGCGAGGAGTTCATCAATGCTACGTTTCGGTGGTGTTTCTGGCTTGTCGACGCCCCGCCAGATCTCGTTCGCGGCTCGAAGCTGTTGAAGGCGCGCGTAGCTCGGGTTCGCGAGTTTCGGTCCGGAAGCGAACGGGAGGAGACCGTCGAGCTTGCTGCCACGCCGGCGCTCTTCGGCGAGATCCGCCAGCCGCACACTCGCTACTTGCTGGTGCCGAAGGTCTCCTCGGAGAATCGCCCTTTCATGCCGATCGGCTTCATGTCCCCGAAGGCGATCACGAGCGGGAGCGCGCTTATCGTAGCGTCGGCAACCGAGTATCACTTCGGCATCTTGACCTCGACCATGCACATGGCCTGGATGCGCGCCGTGTGTGGAAGGATGAAAAGCGACTACCAGTATTCAGCTCGTATCGTCTACAACAACTTCCCCTGGCCAGAAGCTCCGACCGAGAAGCAGCGAGAGGCGATCGAGGAGGGGGCGCGAGAAGTGTTGACGGCGCGGGACGAGTTTCCAAGGGCGACTCTCGCAGAGTTGTACGACCCACTGACGATGCCGCCGCTGCTCGTGAAAGCACACCAGCGACTCGACAAGGCGGTCGACACAGCCTACGCGTACAAGGGACAGCCGACCGACGCCCAGCGGGTGGCCTTTCTTCTTGAGCTGTATCAGAAGCTCACCTCACTATTTCAAGTTGAAGAGAAGAGGCCCCGACGATCAGTCGCGTTGAGACGAACGTAGACCTCCATTCCGCGATCATGTCCAAGAAGAACGCTCGATATCGACTCTCGCCAGTACCGATCGCAAGGGGAGGTCAAGCAGCCGTCTTTCGCGCAGAAGACCGCGAAACAGGCGAGGCGGTTGCGTTTAAGCGGCTCTTGCGCCGCGATGAGGAGTCAATTGCACGACTGAGGCGCGAAATCGAAGTCCAGGCGGCTCTGAGCCACCCCGCTGTCATGCCGGTGATTCAACATGGCCCAAACTTCGATTGGTACACCATGCCGCTGGCTGAACGGTCGCTCGCAGACCTTAGGGTACCCCTCGACGCAGGGAGCCTAGTCCCGATCGTGGTGACAATCATTGGCGCGCTCGAAGCCGCTCAGCTTAGAGGCTTCATTCATCGCGATGTAACGCCGGCGAACATCATGGAGCTCGCCAGTCCGACTGCACGATGGGTCCTGGCCGATTGGGGTCTTGTTCGAAAGCGCGGAGGCACGTCAGTCGCCCGAACGGCGAAAGGAGCCCAATTCGGGACCGCTGGCTTCTCATCACCTGAAAGCTGGCTTGATGCACATTCCGTGGACCACCGAGGTGACATCTATGGCCTCGGCAGGACGATCATTTGGGCGAGCACAGGAATCGTCCCGACACCGAACACCGATCTCTCGGCTCCCGAGCCATGGAGTTCGTTAGCGGCATCGGCTTGCCAAGTTCCGGTGGGAGACCGCCCGCAGTCGTATGACGAGCTTCGCTCTCTTCTGCCAAGAAACTCCACCGACGCTCTTGGTCCGATCTTCGTTGCTCCAGAATCGAAGGACTCAACCAAGGTGGCGAGAATAGACAAGCGACTAGCGACCGAACTTTCGGGAGATCTTCTAGCCGCGGCCGACAGGACGTACCTGGCATCCATGAGCCTCCGCAGAGCGAGAGCAACTGCCTCGGAGGCAGGGAAGGTCGTGGCGTCGAAACTCGAGCACGACTTGGATGTTCATGGCGCAGAAGTGAATCGACTCCTGCAGCAAATCAATCTCTCAACCGACAATGAGTTTCGCCTTGCAGCAGGAGAGGTTGCCGGGCACTCCTTGGCGTGGAGGATCGCCACAATTCACCCGAACGGAGATCAGCTGCTGCAAGACAGTCGGCGGATATTCGAGCTTCGAGTTGCTCCCCGTCTTCGGCGCTTCGTTCAGAATCTCTAGCGCGTTTCGTTCGCCAGGGCCCCCCGGCCTAGCCTTGTCGCCGCGAGTTTCGCTGCAAGGCCCAGCGGAATCCATGACCACCTTACTGAGAAGTGCCCTCCCGGTAGAGCTGGCTGGGTCGACGTCGTGTTCAGCTACGGTTTCCTGAAGAACGTCTCACCCCCTGTCGAGACAAGAGCTGTGCGCCCGGACGTATGCGAAGAAGAATCGAGAGGTGGGTAAATGGCTGGCATGTTCGGTTCGCCATTCCAAGCACATTGTTGCCGATGCCAGACCGCGGTACCTGCCAACCAGCCCGTGGCTCAAGCGAAGTCGCGGCTATCGGGGCGCGCCCGATGCTAGAGTGCCGGCGCTCCATCGCAACCCACGGAGGTCCGGATGGCCTGGTTCGAGCGCGAATCGATCCCGGAGTTCACCGCCAAGGCGGTCGTCGCCGGCGTGGTGCTCGGCGTGGTCTTCGGCGCCGCCAACGCCTACCTCGGCCTCAAGGTCGGGATGACGGTCACCGCGTCGATCCCCGCCGCGGTGATGACCGTGGTGGCCTTCCGTACCTTCAAGCTCAAGTCGACGATTCTCGAGGCCAACCTCTCGCAGACCATCGGCTCGGCCTCGACCGCGCTCGCCACCGGCACCATCTTCACCATCCCGGCGCTCTTCCTCTGGGGGATGATCCCGCCCTACCTCGAGGTCGTGGCGCTCTGCTTCCTCGGCGGTCTGCTCGGCATCTCGGCGATGATTCCGCTGCGCCGGCTGCTGATCGTCGACGCGCACGCCGAGTTGCCCTACCCCGAGGGCACGGCCTGCGCCGAGGTGCTGCGCGCCAGCGAGGGCGAGGCCACGGGCGGGGTCTGGATCTTCCGCGGCATGGCGGTGGGCGCGGCGATCAAAGTCGCGATCTCGCTCGTCGCCCTGTTCCCCGGCGAGCTCGCGGTCATGGTGCCGGTGCTGCCCAAGGCCGAGATGGCGATCGAGCTCGCGCCGGCGCTGCTCGCCGTCGGCTACATCCTCGGCTACCGCCAGGCCGCCGTCTGCGTCGCCGGTTCGATCGTCTCCTCGTTTGTGCTCATCCCGTTGATCGCCTGGCTGGGAGCCAGCCTCGGCGCGCCGGTCTATCCCGAGGCGACCAAGCTGGTGGCCGACATGAGCGTCGGCGAGATCTGGGGACGCTACGTGCGCTACATCGGCGCCGGCGCGGTGGCCACCGCCGGCATCCTCACCGTGCTGCGCAATCTGCCGACCATGGTCGGGGCCTTCCTCGCCGTGGTCCGCGGGCTGCGGCGGCGCGGCGCCGCGGCCGCCGCCGCCGTCGCGCCGACCGACCGCGACCTGCCGGGGGCCTTCATTCTCGGCGGCATCTCGATCGTGGTGCTGGTGGCGGCGCTGGTGCCGGGGATCTTCGCCGGCGGCATGGGTCTCGTGCCGCGGCTGGTCTGCGCGGCCGGAGTCGGCGTCTTCGGCGTCCTGTTCGTCAGCGTGGCGGCGCGCATCGTCGGCATCGTCGGCGTCTCCTCGCAGCCGACCTCGGGGATCACGCTGGTCACCCTGCTCGGCGTCGCCTCGGTCTTCGCCGCCGCGGGCTGGACCGACGCCGCCGCCCGCGCCGCGGTGCTGACCGTCGGCACCATCGTCGCCATCGCGGCGTCGAAAGCCGGCGACATCTCGCAGGATCTGAAGACCGGCTTCCTGGTCGGCGCGACCCCCGCCAAACAGCAGCTCGGGCAGCTGATCGGCGCGGCCGTCGCCTGCTGGGCGGTCGCCGCCACCGTCTTCGTCCTGCACCGGGCCTACGGCTTCGGCTCCCACGAGCTCGCCGCGCCCCAGGCGACGCTGATGAAGACGATCATCGAGGGGGTGCTCTCCGGACACCTGCCCTGGAGCCTGGTCGCCACCGGCGCCGGCGTTTCGATCTCGGCCATGCTGTGCGGCGCCTCGGGGCTCGCGTTCGCGATCGGCGTCTACCTGCCGCTGTCGACCATGATGCCGATCTACGTCGGGGGGCTGGTGCGCAAACGCTTCGAGCGCCCCGGCGGGAGCGGCGAGAGCGATCCGGGGGTCCTCGCCGCCTCCGGCCTGGTCGCCGGCGAGGGTCTCGCCGGAGTGCTGATCGCCCTGCTCGTATCCCTCAAATGGGTGACGATCGCCGACGCGCCGCGCCTCGCGGGCGGCCTCGGCCGGGGCGTCGGCCTCGCGGTGCTGGGTGGAATCTGCCTTTTCCTCCATGTCGCCGGTCGGTCGACGCGCAAGCCGGCAGCCGGAGCGCCCGTCGTCTGAGCCGTGGGCGCCGCGCGCGGGCTATAATTCGGAGAATTCTCCCAGTCGCCGCTCCTCGGTTGCCGGAGATCCGATGCCCGCAGAGATGCCGCGCCCCGGCGGCGATTCCCGGTCGACTCTCGATGAGGTTCAGCGCTGGATCGCGATCCATCCGGCGATGCTCTTCCTGGTCGACTCGGCCGGCTTGACGCTCGCCGCTTCACCGCGCGCCGCCGACATCCTCGGCTATCCGCTCGCGGCCCTCGTCGGCCGGCCGGTGGCGGAGATCTTCCATCCAGACGACCGGCTCGCGGTCGGGATCCAACTCACCCGCTGCTTCGCCGACCCGGGGCAGGTGCACGAGTGGGAGTTCCGCAAGCAGCGCCGCGACGGCTCGACCGTCTGGGTGCGCGAGGCGGCGCGCGCGCTCACGCTCGCGGACGGTCTCCCGGCGGCCCTCGTCTCGTGCCA
Organism: Thermoanaerobaculia bacterium; assembly: GCA_046331385.1. Lineage (GTDB taxonomy): Bacteria > Acidobacteriota > Thermoanaerobaculia > Multivoradales > JAGPDF01 > JAXLQW01. Next base: position 4,435,148 of record JAXLQW010000001.1, on the reverse strand, counting down.
CGACATCACCTCCCACCACCGGCTCGAGGACGATTTGTCGGCTACCCGGCACCGCTTGCAGGAGCTGGTCGACGAGAAGGCGACCGAGTTGCGAACGATCCTCGAGTGCTCGCCGGATTTCATCCAGCTTCTCGATCGCGCCGCCCGGATCGTCTACATCAATCGCGAGCGGCCGGAGTGGGCGGGGAAGAAGGTGGTCGGTAGCGTCATCTTCGACTACCTCGAGGAGCCCTTCCGATCTCGCATGCGAGAGGAGCTCGAGCGCGTCTTCCGCAGCGGCGAACCGGTCTCCTACGAGGCCGAGTATCGGCTGCCGGACCGATCGGTCCGCTATTTCGAATCGCGCATCGCGCCGGTCGTCTTGCATGGCGAGGTGGTCGGCGCGGTCTGCAACGCTACCGACGTCACCGACCGACGCCTGGCCGAAGCCGGCTGGCGCGAAAGCGAGGCGCGCCTGCAGCGGGCCACCCGCCTCGACTCGATCGGCCGGCTGGCGGGCGGCATCGCGCACGACTTCAACAATCTGCTCACCGTGGTCACCGGCAGCGCTCAGCTCGTGGGTCGCTCCTTCGCCGGCCTCGATCCGCGGCGCCGGCAGGTCGAGGAGATCCTGAGCGCCGTGGAGCGCGCCAACGCGCTCACCAAGCAGCTCCTGGCCTTCGCCAGCCGGCAGACTCTCGCGCCGCGCATCGTCGACCCCGGAGCGGTGATCCGGGACGTCGAGAGCCTCCTGCGCCGCCTGATCCGCGCCGACATCCGGCTCGAGATCCGGCTCGATCCGCAAGTGCGCTCGGTGCGCGCCGACCCCTCCCAGCTCGAGCAGGTAGTGCTCAACCTGGTGATCAACGCCTGCGACGCGATCCGCGGCCCGGGACGGGTCGAGATCTCCACCTTCAGCCGCGAGGCGGACGAGGCGCCCGTCGGCGAGGACGGCCTGCGCCCCGGCCACTATTCCGGCGTGCGGGTCACCGACAACGGATCGGGAATCCCGCTCGAAATCCAGGGGCGCGTCTTCGAGCCGTTCTTCACCACCAAGCCCTCCGGTTCCGGCACCGGACTCGGCCTGGCCACCGCCTATGGCATCGTGCGCCAGAGCGGCGGCAACATCTCGTTCCACAGCGAACCCGGTCGTGGCACGACGTTCGAGGTGCTCCTACCGGTGGCGCGGGAGGACGACGGCGGCGCCGCTTACGATCTCGGCCCGGCGCGGCCGCTCGCCGGGACCGTGCTGCTGGTCGAGGACGACGATGCGGTGCGCGACCTGTCGCGCCACATCCTCGAGCGCGAGGGATTCCGGGTGATCGAGGCGACGCACGGCGAAGAGGCCCTGCGGCTCTCGGCCCAGGAGACCGGACCGATCGATCTACTGCTCACCGACGTGGTGATGCCGGGCATCTCCGGTCGCGAGGTGGCGGCCGAGATCGGCCGGACCCGGCCGCGGACCGCGATTCTCCTGATGTCGGGTTACGCCGGCCCGCCCGCCGACACGCCCGACCCCTGGCCCCTGCTCAGCAAACCCTTCACCCTCGACGCGCTGCTTGCCGCGGTGCGCGCCCAGATCGAAGCCCAGCGCTCGCTTCCGTAGCCGGCGCGCGACGCCGCGCCGCGGCCGGAGAGTCCGCTCACGCCCTGCGCGCCGCGGCGCGACGCTTGCGCGCCCCGAACTCGGGAGCTTCCTTGATGCAGGTCCAGAGGATGCCGAGCGAGGAGAGGAAGGCGCGCGCCCCGGTGCGCCGGACCTGTGCCCGGCCGCCGCCGACGTCCGGGTACCCTTGCTCGTCGGCCTTGCGGCTCTCCCAGTTGCGAAACAGCTTGCCCCAGGAGCTGTCGAGTACCTGACGCATCTTGGCGCGGGCGATGATCGGGTACCAGAAGGTGTCGTGGTAGAGCACGCTCGCGACGTAGGCCCAAGGCGCGAGCACGGTCTTGAGCGACCACTCGATCGGCTTCTTGAGCGGCCCCCAGTAGATCTTGTGCTGCATGCGCGAGGCGAAGGTCATCTTCTTGAACGGGCCGACGAAGTTCCAGCTCCGCGCGCCCTCCTCCTTGTCGCCGACGATCTCGATCTCGCGCGGGTCGCCGCAGCCGAGCCCCGCCTCGTGCGCCAGGCGGATGAAGTCGATCGACAGCGGGTCGATACCCATCAGCTTCGCGGCCACGGCGTCGATCGCCACCTGGTCGGCCGAGGCGAGGATCACGTCCTTGACGTGCGGGATCATGCAGCGCGGCCCCGGCCCGTCGCCGGCGAAAGTGCCGTCCATCACCGCGAACACACCGCGGTGGATCTTCTTCTGGATCATCAGCAGGTCGACCAGCGTCTGGTGGATGACCGGGTGGGTCCAGTGCCGGCGCTCGTTCAGCAGCCCGCCGAAGGCGTTCTTCATCGCCCCGGTGGTGGTGGTGAAGACGTGCGTCTTGACCGTCGGCAGGTGGACGATGTTCTCGCCCAGGAAGCGACGGGGGATCATGAAGCCGTCGGGATAGACCTCGTTCAGGCAGAGGAACTTCTTCGTCAGGTCGCCGACCGCCTCGCCGATCGGGATCCACTCCTCGCCCTCGTAGAGGTGAATGTTGCGCAGCCCGTGGGCCTCGACGACGTCGAGCTGCTTGTTCTCGCGCTCGCCGAGGTGGGCGTCGATCACCACCGTGCGGTTGTGGCAGGCGTGGATCAGCTTCGGGTCGTAGCCGTCCTGTTCCATGGAGCGGATCACGCCCTCGAGCTGCCAGGGCGTGGTGGAAGCGGCGGGGAAGAAGAAGTGCCAGGAGATGTTGATCTTGAGCGCCGTGTCGGCGTCCTTCGCCAGGACCTCCTGATAGCCGGCGAGATTCATCAACAGGTGGTAGTCCGCGAGCACCGTCCGCGGCGTCGTGTGCAGGATCGCTACTTTGCTCTTCGCCATCGGGACAATCATACGCGGCGGCGCCAGCGCCGCAGCCCGGCGACGCAAAGCGCCAGGAAGACCGCGTAGAGCAGCGCGGTCAGCGCCAGGTCCTTGTAGAGATAGAGACCGATGTAGACCACGTCGGCGGCGATCCACACCCACCAGTTCTCGAGGAACTTGCGCGCCTGCAGGTACTGGGCCGCGAGCGACAGCGCGGTGGTCAGCGCGTCCGACAAGGGCACGGTCGAGGGCGTGAAGCGCGCCAGGAGCGCCGCGAGCCCGGCGGTCGCCAGCGTGGTCGCGCCGGCGACCGCCAGCGCCTCGCGGATCCCGATCCGGCCCACGGCGAGACGGCTGTGGCCGGCGCCGCCGCGCAGCCAGTGCCACCAGCCGTAGATCGAGAGGGCGACGTAGCCCACCTGCAGTCCCGAGTCGGCGTAGAGGCCGCTGCGATAGAAGACGACGAGATAGAAGAGGTTGTTGGCGATACCGACCGGCCAGTTCCACACGTTCTCGCGCACCAGCAGCCAGACGCAGGCGACGCCGGTCGCGAAGCCGAGGATCTCGAGCCAGGAAGGGGCCGTCACGAAGGCGGGACTCTATCCGCGCGCGCCGGGGCGCTCGCCGGAGCCGAGCGCTCAGGCGAGATCGGCGGTGGAGAGCGGGATGCGGCGCAGCCGCCGGCCGGTCGCGGCGTGGACGGCGTTGATCACCGCCGGCACCAGCGCCGGCACCGGCGGTTCGCCCATGCCGTAGGGGACCTCGCCCCCGGAGTCGACCAGGTGCACCTCGATCGCCGGGGTCTGGTCGAGGCGCAGCACCGGGCAATCGGCGTAGCTCGACTGCTCCACCCGGCCGCCCTCGATCGTGATCTCGCCGCCGAGGACGCACGACAGGCTCCAGACCACGGCGCTCTCCACCTGCTGCACCACGCCGTTGGGATGGACGGCGAGCCCAGGATCGATGGCGCAGACGACGCGATCGACGCGCAGCGCGCCGCCCGCACCGACCGTGACCTCGGCGACGTAGGCGACGTGGGTGGTGCCGTCGTAGGCCTCGCAGGCCACTCCCCGGCCGCGACCGCGGGCCAGCGGCGTCCCCCAGCCGGAGCGCTCGAGCACCGTCTCGAGCACCCGGCGCAGGCGGGCGCGTTCCATGCGCACCGAGCCGCTCTCGAGCACCGCGGGTCCCGCCAGCCATTCGAGGCGCAGCGCCAGCGGGTCCTTGCCGAGCGCCACCGCGATCTCGTCGAAGAAGCCCTCGCGGGCGAAGATCGACGACGGCGCGAAGACCGACCGCCAGGGGCCGATCAGGATCGGCAGGAGGCGCGCGATGTACTCGGTCTCGAGGTGCGGGAAGACGTAGGGCACGTCGTGCACGCCCCAGGAGACGTCGCGCGCGAAGTCGGCGCTCGCGAGCTCGGCGGCGCTCGGGCGCGAATCGCGCGCCGTGTGCGGCGAGGTGGCCTTGCGGTGCCCCCAGACGAGCGGCTGGCCGCCGGCGTCGACGGCGGCCACCATCCGGTCGACCGACGCCGACTGGAAGTGCCCGTAGCGCGTGTCGTCGTCGCGGGTCCAGACCACCTGCACCGGCCTGCCGCCGAGGGCGCGCGAGGTCGCGACCGCCTCGAGACCGTAGTCCCAGGCGAGGCGGCGACCGAAGCCGCCGCCGACCAGGGTGACGCGGACGCGCACCTTGTCGTGCGCGTAGCCGAACTGCCGGACGACCGCGTCGCGCAGGTCGTTGGGATCCTGGGTCGGGGCCCAGATCTCGCACCGGTCCGCCGCGGCCATCGCCAGCGCGTTCATCGGCTCGACCGGCATGTGGGCGTAGAAAGGGTAGTGGTAGACGGCCTCGAAGCGGCGCGCGCCGCGCGCCAGGGCGGCGAGGCCGTCGCCCTCCTTGCGCGTGGCGACGCCCGGGCGTTCGACCGCCGCCGCGAGCTGCCGCTCGTAGGCGGCGCTCGAGAATCCCGCGAGCGCGCCGTCGTCCCAGGACGCCGCGAGCGCGGCCCGGCCGCGGATCGCCGCCCAGGTGTTCGTGCCCACGACCGCGACGCCCGCCGGAATCGCCACCGCTTCGACCACCCCGGGGACCGCCTTGGCGCTGCCGGCGTCGAACGACTTCAACTTCCCGCCCAGGACCGGCGGCCGCGCGACGACCGCGTAGAGCTGGCCGGGGACCCGCGCGTCGAGGCCGTAGACCGCCTTGCCTTCGACGATCGCCGGCCCGTCGAGGCGCCGGCGCGAGGTGCCGACGAGCGCGCGCTCGCCGCGGGCGCGCAGCGGCGGATCGGCGCTCGGGCGGCGCGCCGCCGCCGCGCTCGCGAGCTCGCCGAAGCCGAAGCTGCGATCGGTGCCCCGTTCGTGGACCCGGCCAGCGCGCGCCGCGCACGCCTCCGGCGCAACACCCCAGCGCTCGGCGGCGGCGGCGACCAACATCTCGCGCGCCGCCGCCGCGGGCCGGCGCAAGCGCATCCACGCCCAGGCGATGCTCCAGCTGCCGCCGGTACCGATGTCGCCGACCTCGGGTCCGGGCTCGGCCTGTTCGAGCTCGATCGACTCCCAGGCCGCGCCGAGCTCGTCGGCGAGGATCATGGCGATCGCGGTGCGGACCCCCTGTCCCATCTCGGTCTTGCCGATCGTCAGCCGGACGCGACCGTCGGGGCGCACGGTGATCCAGGCGTTCGCCCGCAGCTCGCCGCCGCCGGCCGCCTCGGCCTCGCCGCCGTCGAGACGGAAGCCGAGGGTGAGGCCCACACCCCCGGCCGCGGCGAGGACCAGGAACTCGCGTCGGCTGGCGATCGCCGGGCTCATGCGCCGGAGCCTCCGGGGGCCGGTCCGGCGCCGGCGTCGGCGGGACCTGGTCCCCGCGGCGCGCCGGCGGCGCGGTGCACCGCGCGGCGCAGGCGCGGATAGCTGCCGCAGCGACAGACGTGACCGCGGAAGGCCTCGTCGATCTCGGCGTCCGAGGGCGCCGGGTGCTCGGCGAGGAGCGCGACGGCTTGCAGGATCATTCCCGGCTGACAGTAGCCGCACTGCGCCACGTCCTCCTCGAGCCAGGCGCGCTGGCAGGCGTTGGAGCGCACGAGCGACAGCCCCTCGATGGTGGTGAAGGCGCGGCCGGCGGCGGCGCTCGCCGAGATCTGGCAGGAGCGGCGCGCCGCATCGCCCTCGAGCACCGTGCAGGCGCCGCACATTCCCATGCCGCAGCCGTACTTGGTGCCGGTCAGGCCGAGGACGTCGCGCAAGATCCAGAGCAACGGCATGTCGGCCGGCACGTCGACCGTGCGCGCGGAGCCGTTGAGCGTGAAGGTGATCGCGGGCAAGGGAGTCAGTCTCGTTTCCTGCATACGTCGCGCCGCGCCGGGGGTTGCGCGGTTCGACCCGGTCGAGGACCGGGGCGTGGCGCGGCGGGGAACCGGTAGAGTCGCCGCGTGCGCGCCCGCCTCGCCCTCGCCTGTCTCGGTCGACTCGCCCTCGGGGCGGTCGCGCTCTCGGCGGGAAGTTCCGCCTCCGCCGGCGACGACGCCGTCGCCGGTGCCGGGGCGCCGATCGTCGTCCGTCCGGGAGCCGTGGTGCGCTGGGAGGGCGAGGATCTGGTCGAGTGCCGCCTCGCCGACGACGTCTTCGCCCCCGAGGACGGCGCCTGCTTCTTCCCCATCGATCTCGAGGCGAGCGGCCGGCTCGCGGTCTCGCGTCGCGGAGCGCGCGGCGTCGAGCGCCGCGAGCTCGCGGTCGGCGACTATCCCTACGCCGTCGAGCAGCTGCAGGTCGAGGAGAAGTACGTCGCCCCCTCGCCCGCCGAGCTCGAGCGCATCGGGCGCGAGAAGGCGCGGGTGTCGGCGCTGTGGCGGCTCGCGACGCCGCGCCGCTTCGCGCTGCCGCTCGCCGCGCCGCTCGCCGAGATGTCGGCCGCCAGCCGCTTCGGCGAGCGCCGGGTGTTCAACGGCGAACCGCGCAGCCCGCACTCGGGCGCCGACTTCAAGGCCGCTCCCGGGACGCTGGTCTTCGCTCCCGCCGACGGCCGCGTGGCGCTCGCCGAAGAGCAGTTCTTCGCCGGCAACGCGGTCTATCTCGATCACGGCGCCGGCCTGATCTCGATGGCGTTCCACCTCGAGCGGATCCTGGTGCGCGCCGGCGACGAGGTGAAACGCGGGCAGCCGATCGGCCGGGTCGGGGCGACCGGCCGGGTGACCGGACCGCACCTGCACTTCGGCCTGCGCTGGCACGGGGCGCGGATCGACCCGGTGCCGCTCTTCGGCGCGGTCGCCGACCTCGCCACCCTGGACTAGGGGCGGTCGGGACGTGGCCGCCACCTCGCGCCGCCGGCTCCGCCTCGCGCTCCTCCTCTCCGGCGGGGTCGCACTCGTCCTCGGCGCGGCCTGGATCGTCTGGCTCTGCGCCCTCGACTGGGCGCTCGCCGCTGGGCGGCTCGAATCGTGGGTCAACCGCCGACCCGAGCGCCTGCAGATCGCCTGGCGATCGATCCAGATCTCGCCCCTGGGCGCGATCGAGGTCGACGGTCTGCGCATCGCCGGCCGCAGCGAGCGCCGCCTGTGGGAGGTCGTCGCCGAGCACGCCTCCGGACGCCTGGTGGCGACGCCGCTCTTCTGGCGCACCCTGCGCTTCGCGGACCTCCGGGCGCGCGGCGTCGCGGTGCGCGCGCGCGCCGTCGGCGAACCGCCGGCCGCTCCGGCCCCGGCGGCGACGGCGCCGGCGACCCGCGCCACCGGCAGCGCGTCGTCGTCGGTTCTCCCGGCGATCGCCGGCTTCCCTCCCGGGCCGCCGCCGGCTCTCGCCGCGACCGGGGCGGCCCCCTGGAGCTTCGAGTTCGAGGTCGCCGCGGTCGACGACTTGACCGAGGTCTGGCTCGACGACCGCCGCTTTTCCGGTCACGCGGGCGCGCGCGGCGGCTTCGCGATCCGCCGCCGGACGCTCGCCGAGGTCTTCGACTCCCAGGTGACCTTCCGCGACGTGCGGGTCGAGGCCGGCGGGCGCGACGTCGCCGAAGGCTGCTCCGGCCAAGGCCGCTTCCGAGTGGTCGCCTGGCGCTACCGCGGCGCGCCGCTCGCCGAGGTCGCGCGCCATTTCGTCGGCCGGGTCGATCTGGCGGGCGAGCTGCAGCCGCGCGAGATCGTCGACTATCTCTTTAGCGGCTGGTCCTGGCTCGAGCTGCCGCAGACCGGCGCGCGGGTCGAGGCGACCGCGGCGCTCGATCGCGGCCGCTGGCTGCCGCCGAGCCGGATCGCCGGTGAGCTCGCCGGCGCGCGGGTCGCTCTGTTCGACTTCGAGGCGCGCGGCGACGCCCGGCTCTCGGCCGAGGTCGCGCCCTCGGCCGGCGGCCCCGAGCTCACCAGCGTCCTGCAGCTCGGCCGCTGGAGCTTCGCTCGCCGCGACGAAGCGCCGCTCGGCGAGGGCGAGGGGCTCTCGATTTCCGCGCGCTCGCTCTCGCCGGCGCTCGGCGCCGGCGCCGCCGGCAGTCGGCTCGACCTCGATCTCGGCCGGGTGCGGATCGCCGACCTCGGCCGCCTCGAGTTCCTCTGGCCGGCCGGATCGATCGACTCGCTGGCGAGCGACGACGCGACGCTCTCCGGCAAGCTGCATCTCGACGCCGGCAAGAAGACCGGCGAGGGCAACGTGCGCCTGGATATCCGCCGGCTCGCGGCGGTGGTGCGCGGCGAGAGCGTGGTCGGGGACGTCGAGCTCGACCTCCATCTCGCCGACGCCGATCTGCCCGCGGCGCGGTTCGCGATCGACGGCTCGGCGCTGGTGCTGCGCGACTTCTCGACCTTGACCTCGAAAGGCGACGCGGTCGGCGGTTGGCAGGGCTCGCTGCGCGTGCCGCAGGGTCGTCTCGTCCTGCGCCGTCCGTTCTCCGGCGCCGGCGACCTCGAGGTCCGACTCGCCGACACGCGGCCGATCGTGGCGCTGTGGGAGGCTCGCCGTGACCTGCCCGCCTGGGCGCAACGCCTGCTCACCTTCGATCGGGTGTTGGCGCGCGGCCGCTTTGCGATCGACCCGGCGGGCGCCACGCTCGAGGACTTGCAGATCCCGCTCACCGAGCACAGCTACGTGCGGGCGACCGCCCACTGGGGGCGCGCGCAGCGCCTCGGCCGCCTGCTGCTCGCCTGGCGGCGCCTGGCGGTAGGGATCGAGATCTCGCCCCGCGGCCGCGAGCTCCACCTGCGCGATGCCGAGAGCTGGTTTCTCGGCCCGCTGCCGCCGGCCCTCCCGCCGCTCGCGTCGCAGCCCTAGGAATCGACCCGCCGCCGCGCTAGCCAGCCGGCGAGGATCGCGACCTGCGCCGCGAGGTAGATCGGCCAGACCAGCCAGCGCACCGCGGCGAGCCCGCCGAAGCGGCCCGCCGCCAGCAGGCCGTCGGAGACCACGAAGAGGACGGCCCCGGTCGCGAGCCAGGGTCGCCCGCCGGGCACGAGCTGCGCCGCGGCGGCCATCGCCACCAGGGCGACGACGTAGACCGGGATCGCCACCGCGGAGCCGCCGTCGAGACGCGGCACGAGAAACGCCACGGCCAGCGCGCCCGTGAGCGCCAGGGCGACCGCCGCGACCCGACCTCCGGCGGGCGCCCCGCCTTCGCGGGCGATCGCCCCGGTGAACAGGCGCAGGTAGATCAGGTGTCCGGCGAGGAAGGCGCCGACCCCGGCGAGGAAGCGCCACTCGAGGAGCAGATCTCCGGCCGCATGGGTGGCGAGCGCGGCGGCTAGCGTCGCGGCGCCAGCGACCTCCCGCCGCCGGCCGTGGGCGACGGCGGCGAGCGCCGCCACCGGCAGCGCCTTGACCACCCCCCAGGCCGGGCTCGTGAGCTGCACGAGCTGCGCCGCGTACCAGAGCAGCGCGGCGAGGGCCGCCAGGGCGAGGAGGATTCGTTCGCGCAGTCGCATCGCGATCACCGCCGGGCCAGTCTAGCCTGCGCCAAACGACCGGCCGCCGCCCACCCCGGGGCGCCTTTTCCGCGCCCGGCGACAGGAGTACCCTCGAGTCAACGAGAAGCGAGGTGAGCCATGGCGGACTTGCGCACGATCCTCTGTCCCGTGGATTTCTCGACCGCGACCGAACGGCAGGTGGCGGTGGCGGCGGAGCTCTGTCGCCGATTCGGCGCCAAGCTCGTCGTCCAGCACAACCTCGACACGCCGGCCCCGGGCGCGGCGGTCGGCTGGATGTGGTCCGAGGGCCATCACGCCGTGCCCTCGGAATCGGTCGACGAGCAACGCCTGCGAGCCCTCTTGGCGACCGTGCCGGAGGGCGTCGTGGCGGAGGCGCGGATCACCCACGGCCCGCCTTCGACCGCGGTGCTGATCGTCGCCGAGTTGATCGACGCCGATCTGGTCGTGCTCTCGACCCACGGCCGCGCCCCAGAGGAACACACCTCGGTCACCGAGCGGGTGCTCGAGCGTTCGCGCTGCGGCGTCCTGGCGTTGCACGAGTCGACGATCGAGGGCGCGGCACCGCATTTCGCGAGCCAAGAAGACCGACCCTGGAACGTGCTCGTGCCGGTCAGCTTCTCGGGCGGCTCGCGCCCGGCGGTCGAGTTCGCCTTCGACCTGGCGCGCAAGCTACCGATCGAGCTCCACCTGCTGCACATCGGCGGTCCCGACGCCGAGAGCTCGCGTCAGCTCGCCGCCATCGTCCCCGCGGACCTGGCGCCACGCGTCCACCTGCACGTCGACCACGGCGATCCGCCGGCGGCGATCGCCGCCGCGGCGGCGCGGATCGAGGCCGCGTGGATCGTCATGGGCGAGCACCGGCGCACGACGCTGCGGCGCTGGTTCACCCGCGACACCGGCGTCGGCGTGCTGCACTATGCCCACTGCCCGGTCTGGTACGTCCCCGAGCAGCCGCGGCAGCGCGGCGTGGCCGCCACCGGCTGACGGCGCGCAGCGGCGAGCGATCCGCGTCCCGCCGCCGTCAAGCGGCGGCGCGTGCGCGGGGGAAGCCGACCAGGCGCCGGGCGTCCTCGTCCCAGAGCTTCAGACGGGCGCAGCGCAAGCTCTCGCGCAGCGTCAGGCGCGGCGCGTGTTGCAGCATCGGGCTCGACTCGAAGCACTCGCGCAGGCGGTAGTTCGGCACCTTGCTCGCGAGGTGATGGATGTGGTGGTAGCCGATGTTGCCGGTGAACCAGTGCAGCCAGCGGGGCAGATCGAAGAACGAGCTCCCCTGGACCGCCGCGCGATCCGGATCCCAGTGCTCCTGGCGCTCCCAGTAGGCCTCCTCGAACTGGTGCTGGACGTAGAACAGCCAGACGCCGGCGGCGCCGGCGACGACGATGATCGGCAGCTGGACGAGCAGCACCTTCTCCCACCCGAGCCAGGTGGTCAGCCCGGTGCCCACCGCGGCGAGCGCCAAGTTGTTCCACAGCACGCTCGCCCACTCGCGCTTCCAGGCGAAGGGGATGTCGAAGGGAAAACGGTGCTTGATCGCGAACTGGTAGACCGGCCCGACGAAGAGCAGCACCCAGGCGCTGCGATAGAGGCGGTAGCCGAACTTGCGCAGCCGCGGCAGCGCCTGGTACTCGCGCACCGTCAGGGTGGTGACGTCGCCGAACTCGCGATGGTCGAGGTTGCCCGAGGTGGCGTGGTGGATGGCGTGCGTCTTCTTCCAGTAGCCGTACGGGAAGAGGGTCAGCACGCCGAGGAAGGCGCCGACCGCGTGGTCCGCCTTGCGGCGGGCGAAGAAGGAGCCGTGGCCGCAGTCGTGCTGGATGATGAAGGCGCGGATATAGAGGCCGGCGGTCGGCAGGGCGAGCAGCAGGGTCCAGCCGTAGCCCCAGTCGACGCTCTTGACCATCAACGCCCAGAGCGCCAGAAAGGGCACCACGGTGTCGACCAGCTGGAAGACGGCGCGCTTCGGGACCGGCTTGGCGAAAGGAGCGACGAGGCTACGCAGATTGGTCTCGGACATTTTCCCCGCGGGTGGCGGCGCCGGACTCCATGTCGGCGCGCCCGAGCAGTCTACCCCGATCCGGGCCTCCCGCGCCGGATTTCGCGCCCGGCTCAGAGCAGCCCGAGATCGACGGCGCGCAAGACGGCCCGAGTCCGGTCGCGCACGCCCAACTTCGACAGCACGTTCGAGACGTGATTCTTGATCGTCCCTTCGGAGGCGCCGAGGGCGTCGGCAACCTCCCGATTGCTGTATCCGCCCGCCATCAGTCTCAGGACCTGGGACTCTCGCGGCGTCAAGGGCTCGAGCAGCGGCGGCGCCGCGAACGACCGCGGCAAAGAGGCCAGACCGCGCAGAGCCCGATCCGTCAAGGCCGGGCGCAGGACCGACTCCCCCGCCGCCACGCGCCGAATGGCCGCGCTCAGGTCCTCGAAGCGCGTGTCCTTGAGCAGGAAGCCGCGCACGCCGGCTCGCAGACCGGCGAAGAGCGCCTCGTCGTCGTCGAACGTGGTCAGCAGAATCGTCGGCGGCAGCCGCGCAGCCGCTGCCAGGCGGGCGGCGAGCGCGTCGCCCGAGAGACGGGGCATGCGCACGTCGAGCAGCAGAACGTCCACCTGCACGTCGGCGAGGAGCGCCAGCGCCTCCTCTCCGTCGCCCGCCTCCAGCACCACTTGGAAGTCGGCCTCGAGCTCGAGCAAGCTGCGCAGGCCGCGGCGCACGAGCGCCTGGTCGTCCACCAGGCCGACGCGTATCATCTCGGCCTCACCGGCACGGAGGCGACGAGGCGGAATCCGGCGCCCGCCGCGGTCTCCACCTCCAGTCGCCCGCCGGCCGAGGTCAGGCGCTCGCGCATGCCGATCAGACCGTTTCCACCTTCGAGGCTCGCGGCGCCGCGCCCCGCATCGCGCACCTCCAGCCGCACCTCGCCGCCATCGGCGCGCACCGTGAGCCTGACTTCGCGCGCTCCCGAGTGCCGTTCCGCGTTGGTCAACGCCTCCTGCGCCGCGCGCAGGAGGGCCTCGGCGCTTCGCCCGCTCTCGACGACCAGCTGATCGGGCAGGTCGAGCTCGACCGCCATCGGGCGCCACCCTGCGGCGAGGCTCTTCAGCGCCTTGGCCAGATCGATGGCCTCGCACTGGCGGATGTCCGCGACCACGCTGCGCACGTCGGCGAGCAGCAGCCGGGCGACGGCGCTCGCTTCCTCGACCGCTTCGCGCGCGCGACCGTCGGCCAGGCGCTTCGCCAGCTCCAACTGGCAAGCGAGCCCCGCGAGATGGTGCCCGACGGCGTCGTGGAGGTCGCGTGCGATCGTCAGACGTTCGTTCCAGCGCGCGCTCTCCGTCCACAGCACGCGAGTCGCGGCGAGCTCGGTGAGCGCCGCCTCCAGCTCGAACCTGGCCTCGCTCTCGGTCCGCGCCAAGAGCCCGAGGAGGAAGGCGAAGCACTGGAACGCCACCACCCAGAGCGAGGTGAGCAGGCGCGGCAATGGCGCCGGGAGGTCGGTGAATCCGCGCGCGATCTCGAAGCCGCCCGCCGATTCCGGGATCAGCACCAGGAGCAGGACTCCGGCGCTCAGAGCGGCCAGCGCGACGAGCGCCGAGCGCCGCGAGAGAACGAGCGGCAAGCCGGCCGCCACCACGAACAACAGATCGGTCGACAGCGTGAGACCGAGCGCCGCTTGTAGGGCCAGCAGAGCGATGCGGATTTTCCGCGGCAGCCTCTGGCTCATGGCGCCGATGAAGGCGAGCGCGAAGAGCGCGAAGGCCGAGCCGAGGACGAGGCGAACTCCGACCAGCAGCGACGGCGTCTCCGGCGTGCCCGGAGGCAGATCCGGAGCCAGCAGGGTCTCGAGCGCGGCGAACCCGGTCGCGACCAGCCCTCCGGCAAGAACGAGTTTGCGGCTCCTCGCGGCCAGCATGGGGCAATCCTACGAGGGATCCGAACCGCGCGACCCTGCCGAAAGTCACGCCGCGCGACAGCGACCTCCGGCACTTCCGACCGGGAGGCGCCGGCTCCTAGGGTCCGGGGTGTGGCGAGCAATGGCGCTCGCGCACGCCTTCCAGGAGCTTCCCATGCGACGTTCGTTGCTTCTCGCTCTGTTCCTCGCCGCGTTTCTCGCGGCCCCGACCCTTCGCGCCCAGGGTTCGCCCGGCGCGCGCGCGGTCCTCGACTACCTCGCCGCTCGACCCGCCGACGTGGCGATGATCTCCTACTCGGTCGGCGCCGACGGCGAGCCGCTGACCGACGATCCGGTCATCGCGCACCGCGCCGACCGCGAAATGAGCCTGGCGTCGGTCGCCAAGCTGCTCGTCGCCGGCGCCTACGCCCTCGAAGTCGACGCGGCGAGGCTCTCGCCGGAAGAGCTGGTGCCGGTCGGCGTCTGGGATCACTACTATCTGGGGCTCGATCATCACGCCGAAGCGCTGCGCGAGCTGGGCATCGCGACCGACGAGCTGGGATTTGCCTCCGACCCCTCCACTCCGGTGGCGCTCGAGTCGATGGCGCGGGCCATGATCCGCTGGAGCGACAACGCCGCCTTCGACTACTTCGTCGGCCGCCTCGGCCAGCCGGCGATCGCCGCCGCGGCGGCCGCCGCGGGGATCCCGTTCTACGGCCCCTACCTGCCCTACTCCGGGACCGACCTCGTCTGGTACTCCCACGTCGACGGACCGCTCGCGGGCGACAAGCTGCTCGACCTGCTGGCGCTCGACCGCGGGACCTACGAAGCGCGGGTGGCCGAGCGGTTGGCGCTCGCCGCGGATCCGGAATGGGCGGCGGCGGAGCTCGAATGGCGGATCGACGGCGGCGACGCCCGCGACTTCGATCGCGAGGCGACCGCTGTGCGGGCCTTCGATCACCGCGCGCCCGCGCGCGCAGTGGCCCGGTTCCTCGCCCAGATCGCGAGCGATCGCTTCGGCTCGCCGGCGGCTTCGGCTCGCGTGCGCGACCTCATCGACTCGGGGGCTCGCCCTCCCGGGCCCTTCGACTACTGGGGTCGCAAGGGCGGCTCGCTGGCCGCGGTGCTCGACGACGCCAGCGTCTTCTTCGTCGCCCACGGCGACTTCGCGGGCCGCAAGCGGGTCACGGTGGTCTTCATCTCCGGAATCTGGCAGCCGCTGTGGGAGCTCGCGCAGGCGGATCCGAGCTTGCTCTTCGAGTTCGAGGTCAACGTCGCGCTCGATCGCGGGTTCGCGGCCGAGGTCGCCACGCGCCTGCAGGAGCCTTGAGGCGGCGAGCCGAGCGCCGCGGGCCGGAGCCGCCGATCGCGGCGGCCGGGGCGTTCGGCCGATGCTGAAGGTCGCGCCGGATCGTAGCGCTCACCGCTCTCCCGCGGCGGCTCGGGACGAGGGCACCGCGATTTACGACACCACCGGCAGGAGCGCGCCCGCGAGGTCGCGCTTCTCGGGGGTGAGGGCGTGGCGGTACTTGGCGGCGAGCGCCGCGGTGTCCTGGCGGGTGACCAGGCGCTCGTAGAGGTTGGTCCGCTGCTTGGGCTCGTAGCCCGCGGCGCGGATCAGGTGCTCCATCTCGGCCTGGGTCATCTTGTGCTGCGTGCCGGCGGCGGAGACGACGTTCTCCTCGATCATGAT
The DNA here is from genome assembly GCA_046331385.1 of Thermoanaerobaculia bacterium. Lineage (GTDB taxonomy): Bacteria > Acidobacteriota > Thermoanaerobaculia > Multivoradales > JAGPDF01 > JAXLQW01. Next base: position 4,419,776 of record JAXLQW010000001.1, on the reverse strand, counting down.
CGAGCCCATGTCGTCGGCGCCGAAGGCGAGACCGAGCTGGCCGATCTTCTTGCCCTGGGTCACCCAGCTCGTCTGTAGGTGGCGGAGGTTGTCGAAGAAGAGGCGGCTGACGGCGAGGGTCTTCAGGTACTCGTGCGCGAAGACCTCGGGCATGTCGGGCATGTCGGTGTGCTCGTGCTGAAACGTCCAGGAGATGAACGCCGTGAAGCCGCCCGTCTCGTCCTGCAGGTCGCGGATCCGCTGCAGGTGCTCCATGCGCTCCCAGAGCTCCTCGCCCATGCCGTACATCATCGTCGCGGTAGTGCGCATCGCGAGCTTGTGCGCCTGGCGCATGATGTCGATCCACTCCTCCGGCGAGGCCTTCGGGTAGGCGAGCACCTCCTTGCGCGTGCGCTCCGAGAGGATCTCCGCCCCGCCGCCGGGGATCGACTGCAGGCCCGCGGCCTTCAAGCGGACGAGCACGTCGTAGAAGCTCAGGCGCTCCTTCTTGGCGATGAACTTGATCTCGGGCGGCGAGAAGCAGTGGCGGTGGATCGCCGGGTAGTTCTCGCGCAGGAAGGTGACGAGGTCGACGTAATACTGGATCGGCAGGTCCGGATTCACTCCGCCCTGCAACAGCACGCCGGTGCCGTTCAGCGCCAGGGTCTCCTCGATCTTGCGCCCGATCTCCGCGAACGGCAGCAGATACCCCTCGGCGTCGCCCGGCGGACGGTAGAAAGCGCAGAAGCGGCACTTGTAGACGCAGACGTTGGTGTAGTTGATGTTGCGGTCGACGTTGTAGGTGGCGACCGCCGGATCGTTGAAGCGGTTTCGCACCTCGTGCGCGGCGAGGCCGAGCTCGACGAGCTCGCCGTCGAGCAGCAGCCGGTGGGCATCGCCGATCGAGATCCTGTCGCCGGCGAGCGCGTCGTCGAGAATGGCGCGGACGGTGCGTGCCGACGGGGCGAAGCGGGCGTCCATGGCGCTCGCGATCCTAGCAAACGGCGCCGCCCGCCGAGCTCTCGCCGCCGGCCCGCCAGGGCGCCCGACGCCCGCCGGGCGGGGCCCCGCCCGGTGACAGAATCGCTCCCATGAACGGGCTCGAGAGCGGCGGACCGGGCGAGGAGACCGCGACCCAGAAAGTCGACCCGGCTTCGCTGGCCGCGGCGATCGAGACGGCGCCGCTCGCGATCGAGGTCCCGCCGGCCAAGCCCCGCCCCAAGCGGCGACGGAGGCGCAAGTTCTCGGCCGCGGACTGGGGGGCGTGGGGCGACGAGCAGATCCTGGCGCTGCGCTTCTCGGAGCTCGAGCTGCCGCTCGGTCCCGAGCTCACGGCGCGGGTCGAGGAGCTCTACGGCGAGCTCGGGGCGCGCGGCCTCGCCTTCCGGCCGCAGGTTTGGCTCTCCGACGAGTGGTTCACTCCCGACGGCGTGCCGGGGATCGCCATCCCCTTCTACCTCGCCGATCCGCGCCTCGCCCGCCTCGAGCTCCACCAGATGCTCGAGGTCGAGGGCGGCACGCGCGATGGGTGCATGAAGATCCTGCGCCACGAGGCCGGACACGCGATCGAGAACGCCTACGGCTTGCGCCGCCGGCGGCGGCGGCGCGAGCTCTTCGGCTCGACCCGCGAGCCCTACCCCGAGTTCTACACCCCGCGGCCGTACAGCAAGAGCTTCGTCATCCACCTCGACGCCTGGTACGCCCAGAGCCACCCCGACGAGGACTTCGCCGAGACCTTCGCTACCTGGCTCGACCCCGAGTCGAAGTGGCGCGAGCGCTACCACGACTGGCCGGCGGCCAAGAAGCTCGAGTACATCGACGAGCTGATGACCGAGCTCGCCGGCCGCGAGCCGAAAGTAGCGACGGCGAGCGAGGTCGACCCGATCTCGTCGCTGCGCAAGACCCTGCGCCGTCACTACGAGGAGAAGCGCCAGCACTACGGCGTCAATCGGCCGGAGTTCTACGATCGCGACCTGCGACGGCTGTTCTCCGACTCGCCGGCGCACGCCCGCCAGCCGACGGCGGCGAGCTTCCTCTCCCGCATCCGGCGCGAGATGCGGCACCGCGTCGGCCGCTGGACCAACGAATACCAGTACACCATCGACCGGGTGCTCGCCGACATGATCCAGCGCTCGCGCGAGCTCAACCTGCGGCTCGCCCGCCCGCCCGAGGAGACCAAGCTCGAGTTCGCGGTGCTCCTGACCGTGCAGACGATGAACTACCTGCACAGCGGCCGGCACCGGGTGGCGTTGTGAAACCGCTGCGCGTCCTGGGGCTGGTGCACGAGGGACTGGTGCCGCCCGCCGAGGCGAAGCCCGAGGAGGTCGAGGCGGCCGCCTGGCGCGCCGAGTACGACGTCATCCGCTGCCTGCAGGAGCTCGGGCACGACGTGCACGTGCTGGCGGTCGGCGGCGAGCTCAATCCGATCCGCCGCGCGGTGCGCGAGGCCAAGCCGCAGATCACCTTCAACCTGCTCGAGAGCTTCGACGACGTGCCGCTCTGGGACCAGAACGTGGTCGCCTATCTCGAGCTGCAGAAGATGAAGTACACCGGCTGCAACTCGCGCGGCCTGCTGCTCGGCCGCGACAAGGCGCTGACCAAGAAGCTGCTCTCGTACCACCGCATTCGCTCGCCCGAGTTCGCCGTGGCGCCGCGCGGCCGGGTCTTTCATCGTCCGAAGCGGCTCGCCTTCCCGCTCTTCGTCAAGTCGCTGGCGCTCGACGCCTCGACCGGCATCTCCCAGGCCTCGGTGGTCGAAAACGACGAGAAGCTCGCCGAGCGCATCCGCTTCATCCACGAGAGCCTGGATTCGGACGCGCTGGTCGAGAGCTACATCGAGGGCCGCGAGCTCTACGTCGGCCTGCTCGGCAACCGCCGGCTGACGGCGCTGCCGGTCTGGGAGCTGCGTTTCGAGAACTTCCCCGAGAACGCGCACCGCATCGCCACCGAACGGCTCAAGTGGAGCCTCGCGTACCAGCGGAAGCACGGCATCACCAGCGGTCCGGCGGGCGATCTGGCCGAGCCGCAGGTGGCGCGCATCCACCGCCTGTGCAAGCGGGTCTACCAGGTGCTCTACCTCTCCGGCTACGCGCGCATCGACTTGCGCCTGACGCCGGCGGGCGAGATCTACGTCATCGAGGCGAACCCGAACCCGCAGATCGCCCGCGGCGAGGACTTCGCCGAGGCCGCGCAGGCCTCCGGGCTCGACTACGGCCCGCTGCTCACCCGCCTGCTAGCGCTCGGCCTCGAGTGGGAGCCGGCCGCCGTCGGCTGAAGGAGCGAAGCGCGGGATGCGCTCGTCGCCTCGCGCCTCCCGGTCCGTTGCCGAGCCCGCTCGCTGTAGTAACATTCGTCAGCTTTCATTCGCGAATCCGAGGAGCCTGAATCCATGCGTAGCTCGTTCCGAGCCGGCACTTGTGCTTTCGCCCTCCTGGCTGTCGCCACCGCGGCCTCCGCCCTGCAAGGTCCGATTTCCATCAACGGCAACGGCCCAGCGCTGGCGGGCTTCACGCTCGTGATCAACGAGACCGCCTCCTGCGGACTGGATTTCTTGGGAAGCGTGACTACTGATGCCGGGGGCGGGAACGACACGTTCACGATCTCGGTCACCGACGAAGGCGCGATCGTCGCGAGCCAGGACTTCTCCTTTCCCGCCGATGGGGCCGCTCATCCGATCCAGTTCAGCTTCTCCATGCAGCACGTGTTCGTGAACAACGATTGGGGTCTCGTCGTCGAGGATCCCGGCGGCCTCGGGCACTTCGAGATCCCCGACTTGTTCGTGATCTCGAGCTGCTCGCTGCAGAACATTCCGACGCTCTCCGGCGTCGGAACCGCCGCCTTCGCTTTTCTGCTCGCGACCGCCGGCGCGCTCGCCCTCCTCCGCCGCCGCGGCTGACCGCGGCGCGCTCCGCCGCCTAGGACCGGGCCAGCGGAGAATCAGGTGTCGGAGAGAGTTTTCGGCGCCCAGACGACGCGCAGGGAGTTGACCACCGCGGCGACGTCGATCGCCTCCTGGGCGATCGCGCCGGCGACCGGCGCGAGCAGCCCCGCCGCCGCGAAACCCATGCCGGCGATCGACAGCGCCATGCCGCCGACCGCGCTTTGCAGGGCGATCCGCCGCAGCCTGCGGCCGATGTGCAGCAGCTCGTCGACGCGCTCGAGCGAGCTGTCGAGCACCACCGCGCCGGCGGCCTCCGAGGTGATGTCGCTGTTCTGACCGAAGGCGACGCCGACCGTCGCCGCAGCGAGCGCCGGCGCGTCGTTGATGCCGTCGCCGAGAAAGAGGGTCGGCGCGCGCGCGGTCTCGCGCCGCACCAGCGCCAACTTCTCCTCCGGCGACTGCGAGAAGTGCACCTCCGAGATCCCCACCTGCCCGGCGAGATAGCGCACTTCGGATTCGCGATCGCCGGAAACCAGCAGCAGGCGCGCGAAGCGATGCCGTGGCCCGAGGTGGCGGACGAAGCGCGCGCCCTCCGAGCGCGGCGCGTCGCGGAAGCGAAAGAGCGCGGCGGGCCGGTCGTCGACCGATACCACGCATTCCATTCCGCCGCCCGCCGGCGGCAACGCGGCGAGCGCCGCCGGCCGCGACTCGGCCAGACGGGCGCGACCGCTGATCGCGACCCGCCGTCCGGCGACCACGCCCTCGAGCCCCTCGCCGGGCCGCTCGCTGATGCGCGCCGCCTCGTGCACCGCCGTGGCGCGCTCGCGCGCCGCGAGGAGAATGGCGCTCGCCAACGGATGGCGCGAATAGCGCTCGAGGCTCGCCACCCACGACAGGATCTCGATCTCGTCGAAGCCGGGTTGGGCGACGATCTCCACCAGCTTCGGCTGCCCGTAGGTGAGCGTCCCGGTCTTGTCGAAGATCGCCACTCTGCAAGTGTCGAGCCGCTCGAGCACCGCCGGGTCGCGCACGATGATGCCGCGCCGAGCCGCGAGCGAGATCGCGCCCAAGATGGCCACCGGGATCGCGATCAGCAAGGGGCACGGCGTGGCGACCACGAGAACCGCCAGGAAGCGCGTCGCGTCGCCGCTCGCCCACCAGGCGGCGACGGCGATCGCCACCGCGATCGGGGTATAGGTCGCGCCCAGCTGGTCCCCCAGGCGACGCAGGCGCGGGCGCTGCTGCTCCGATTCGCGCATCACGCGCAGGATGCGGGCGTAGCGCGAGTCGACGGCGAGCTTCGTCGCGCGCACGATGAGCGCGGTCTCGCCGTTGATCGCCCCCGAGAGCACGGCGGAGCCGGGCGTCTTGGCGATCCGGTAGGGCTCGCCGGTCAGGTAGGACTCGTCCATCACGCCGTGTCCTTCCTCGACCTGGCCGTCCACCGGGCAGATCTCGTGCGGAAAGACCTCGATGCGCTCGCCGACCGCCAGCGCGTCGAGCGCCACGTCCTCGAGGCGGCCGTCGACTCGCCGGTGGGCGATCGACGGCATGCGGCCCGCGAGGGCTTCGAGGACGCGCGAGGCGCTGCGCACCGCGTAGCCCTCGAGCGCCTGGCCTCCCGAGAGCATCAGGACGACGAATGCCCCAGCCAGGTACTCGCCGAGGATCACCGCGGTGACGATCGACATGCCGGCGAGCAGATCCGAGCCGAACTCGCGCCGCAGCGCCTGACGCAGGAGCCTCCACACCAGCGGCGCGCCGCCGAGCGCCAGCACCGCGAGCAGCGGCAGGTCGCGCGGCGCCACGCCCCGTATCGCCGCCAGCGCCGGCCAGGAGAAGCGGAGGACGAGGTGCGTCGCGATCCCCACGAGGGCGCCGAGCGCGATCCGTCCCTCCAGGGTCGCGAGCCAGCCGCGCCGGGGTCGAGGGTCCGCCGGCCGCGGAGTCTCCGCGGGCATCGGGCCTGGTCCGGTCGCCAGCACGCGATCACTGTAGCCGCCGCCCCGCCCGCGAACGCCACCCCAAGGGCGGGGGAGCGGCCGACCGTCGGATTTCGCGACAGCGGCGTGGCGATTCTCGACAGCGCGCGAGAAGCCCCGCCGGACGGGGGTTTGCTGGATCCCGCGACGCGCAGCGGCGCCGGGGCGTGGAGACTCGCCACGGCGCCGGTCGCCGCACGGGGCGCGGCCCGGCGTGCCTGGCGCCCGCCAAGTCGCTGGGCGGACTCGCCTTCCTCGCGGCCGGCGGGATTTCACCACGCCGCGGCATCGGCCTTGCCTTGGAATCCGGCGGAAGACATCGGAAAGGAGGCACCCCATGACCGTTCTCTTCGTCCTGCTGACCTTCGCCGTCTTCCTCGCCTTGGACGCCTGGGCGCATCGCCACGAGCCGGTGCTCGCGGCGGCGACCTCGCCGGCGATGGAACCCGAAGGCTTCCGCCTCGAGCCGGTCTGGGTCGGCGGCTATCAGGTTCCGGACGGCGTTCACTTCCACCGCGGCCATACCTGGGCACGCACCACGGGCAACGACACGGCGGTCGTCGGCATCGACGACTTCGCGCGCCGGCTGGTCGGCCCGGCCGACCGCGTCACCCTGCCGCAGGTCGGCTCCTGGGTGCGCAGCGGAGAGGCCACCGCCCGCCTCGGCGTGGCCGGTCGCGAAGCCGAGCTGGTGGCGCCGATCGAGGGCGTGGTGGTCGAGACCAATCCCCTGCTCGAGCACGACCCGGGACTGGCGACTTCGGATCCCTACGGCCGCGGCTGGCTCTACAAGGTGCAGACGGGCGAGCTCGGCCGCAACCTGCGCAACCTGTTCACCGGCAGCCTCGCCCACCGCTTCTTCGAGGACGCCAAGGAGAAGCTGCAGCTCGAGCTGATGGCGCTCTCGGGCTCGGTCCTCGCCGACGGCGGCGAGCCGGCGGAGGATTTCGCGAGCCACCTCGCCGAGGACGACTGGCGGCGGCTCACCCACGAATTCCTCCTCGGCTGATGGGAGCGACGACCATGTCCCGCATCCGCCCGCAGGCCCTGCTGATCGATCTGACCCGCTGCATCGGTTGCAAGGAGTGCGTCGCCGCCTGCCTGGTCGAGCACGGCCTCGGCTCCGATCCCGAGAAGGTCACCGGTCTCTCCTCGCGAGCGCTCACCGCGCTCGCCGAGCAGGACGGTCTCTACGTCCGCCAGCTCTGCCGCCACTGCCTGACGCCGGCTTGCGCCAGCGTCTGTCCGGTGGAGGCCTTTCGCAAGACGCCCGAGGGTCCGGTGGTCTACGACGCCGCGCGCTGCCTCGGCTGCCGCTACTGCATGCAGGCCTGCCCCTACGACGTGCCCAAGTACCAGTGGGACAAGGCCGTGCCGGCGGTGGTCAAGTGCGACCTGTGCGCGACGCGGGTGGCCGAGGGCAAGCCGACCGCCTGCGCCGAGGCCTGCCCGGCGGAAGCGACGGTGTTCGGACCGCGCGACGAGTTGATCGCCGAAGCCCACCGGCGGATGGCCGCCGATCCCAAGACCTATCACCCGCACCTCTACGGCGAGAGCGAAGGCGGCGGCACGTCGGTGATGTTCTTGTCGCCGGTACCGTTCGAGACCCTCGGCTTCCCGAAGCTCGGCGACCAGCCGCTCGCGGAGCTGACGGCCGCGGCGCTCGGCAAGATCCCGGGGATCCTGTCGATCGGCGGCGCCCTGCTCGCCGGAATCTGGTGGATCACCCAACGGCGCGAGGAAGTGGCGCGCGTCGAAGGCACGCGGCCGCAGAGCGCCGCGCGCGAGGAGGCGAGTCATGTCCAGGCCTAACCCGTTCCGGCTCCCGCTCTGGCGCGGGATCTTCTACCTCCTGCTCGCCGTCGGTCTGCCGCTCGCGGCGCTGCGCTACAGCCGCGGTTTGGGCGCCGTGACCCATCTGTCCGACGGCTTCCCCTGGGGTCTGTGGATCGGCTTCGACCTGCTCTGCGGCGTCGGGCTGGCGGCCGGCGGCTTCACCCTCACCGCGGCGGTCTACATCTTCAACCTCAAGCGCTTCCAGCCCATCGTCCGGCCCACGGTGCTGACCGCCTTCCTCGGCTACACCCTGGTGATCTTCGCCCTGCTGCTCGACCTCGGCCGGCCGTGGAACATCTGGCACCCGCTGATCATGTGGAACCCGCGCTCGGTGATGTTCGAAGTGGCCTGGTGCGTGATGCTCTACACGACGGTGCTCGGGCTCGAGCTCTCGGGGATGGTCTTCGAACGGCTGAAGTGGACCCGGGCGCAGAAGATCCAGAGAGCGGCGACCCTGCCGCTGGTGCTCGCGGGCGTCCTGCTGTCGACGCTCCACCAGTCCTCGCTCGGCGCCCTCTACCTGATCGTGCCGGGCAAGCTCCATCCGCTCTGGTACACCGCGGCGCTGCCCTGGATCTTCTGGGCGTCGGCGATCGCCGCCGGCCTGGCGATGGTCATCGTCGAGTCGCGGCTCTCCTCGCGCGCCTTCGGCCGGCCGGTCGAGATGCACCTGCTGTCGGAGATCGCCCGGGTGCTGCTGGTGGCGCTCGGGGTCTTCGCCGTCTTCCGGATCTTCGACTTGGTGCATCGCGGCGTCCTCCACGAAGCGTTCCGGCCGACCTACGAGGCGGGGATGTTCGGTCTCGAGTTCGTGCTCGGGGTGGTGCTGCCCTTCGCCCTGCTGCTCTCGCCGCGCACTCGCGGCGACTTGCGGCGGCTCTACCCGGCGGCCCTGCTGGCGGTGATGGGGTTCGTGGTCAACCGCCTGAACGTCAGCGTCACCGGGCTCGAGCGCAGCGCGCAGGCGCACTACGTCCCGGCCTGGAGCGAGATCGCCCTGTCGCTCGCCATGGTGGCGCTCGGATTCGCCGCTTTCGGGCTCATGGTGAAATACTTCCGGGTGTACCCCGAGGCCGCGACGCGGACCCCCTCCGCGCCGCGGGCCGCGGTGCCGCCGGGCCGTCCGCTCCCGGTTCCTTCCGGCCGGACGGCGTGAAGGTGCCCGATGTCGAGCTCCCCGGCGGGAGCCGCCCCACGGCGGCCCCCGCTTTCGCGCCTCGCCCCACGCCTCGCCGTCGTCCTGTCCCTGGGCGCCTCGGTCATCCTGCTGGCCGCCGGCGCCTGGAACCTCGCCTCGCAACGCCGCCAGCTCACCCGCCTGCTCGAGGGCCAGGCCGACACGGTGGTCGAGGTGATCCGCGGCGCCACCCGCGAGTCGATGCTGCGCAACGACTCGAACGAGCTCGCCCGCATCCTCGACGCGCTCGCCGCGCAGGAGTCGATCGAGCGCATCCGGGTCTTCGACAAGCAGGGCCGGATTACTCAGTCGAGCACCGCGGGCGAGATCGGCCATCAGGTCGACCTGACCGCCGAGCAGTGCGTCTCCTGCCACGCTGCCTCGGGCGAGATCCACGGCCCGGCGGGGACCGCCCGCACCCGGATCTTCGACCGTCCCGGTCAGGGCCGGACTCTCGGCCTGATCGCGCCGATCCGCAACGAGGCCGCCTGTTCCGACGCCGCGTGCCATGCCCATCCCGCCGGCCGAACGGTGCTCGGGGTGCTCGACGTCCAATTGCCGCTGGCGAACGTCGACGCCGCGATCGCCGACTCGCAGCGCCAGATGCTGGTCGGTCTCGCCGCCACCGTGGCGGCGGTGGTGGCGCTCGGCTCGCTGCTCGTCTGGGGGCTGGTGCTGCGACCGGTCGGGGCGCTGACCGCCGCCGCGCCGCGGCTCGCCGCCGGCGATTTCTCGGCGCGCGTGCCCGAGGGCGCAAACGACGAGATCGGCGAGCTGGCGCGCGCCTGGAACCGGATGGCGCGCGACCTCGGCGCGGCGCAGACCGAGCTCGCCGCCTGGGGACGGCGGCTCGAGGAGCGGATCGAAGAGAAGACCCGCGAGCTCGAGGCGACCCACCAGGGGCTGCTGCGGATCGAGAAGATGGCCTCGCTCGGCAAGCTCGCGGCGAGCGTCGCGCACGAGCTCAACAACCCGCTCGCCGGCATCGCCACCTACGCCCGGCTGTTGCGCCGCCGGCGGGCGGAGAACCTCGCGGCCGGCGTGCCGGTCACCCCCGGCGAGGACATCGACCGCATCCTGAAGATGGTCGAGGACGAGGCGCTGCGCTGCGGCGACATCGTGCGCAACCTGCTGCTCTTCTCGCGCACTCCGGGGGCGATGATCGCCCCGGCCGACCTCGCCGGGGTCCTCGAGCGCTGCTTGCTGCTGGTGCGGCACAAGGCGCAGATCTCGAACGTCGAGGTCACGACCGAGATCGCTCCGGCCCTGCCGGCGATCGAGTGCGACGCGGCGCAGATCCAGCAGGTGATTCTCGCCCTGGTGATCAACGCCCTCGAAGCCACCCCCGCCGGCGGCGCCGTGCGGATCGCCGCCGCGGCGCGGGACGACGGCGACGGGCTCCGCCTGACGGTGGCCGACACCGGCCACGGCATCCCGCCGGAGACCCTGGGCCACATCTTCGAGCCCTTCTTCACCACCAAGACCGAGGGCGCCGGCGTCGGTCTCGGCTTGGCGATCGCCTATGGCATCGTGGAGCGTCACCACGGGCGGATCGACGTCGCCTCGACGCCGGGAACCGGCACCGTCTTTACCGTCGAGCTTCCGCTACGCCAGCCGTCGGGCGTCGGCCCGGCCGGAAGCGAAGGGAGGAGCGCATGAGCGACAGTCCGCGCAAGGAGGCGGCGGGTTGCATCCTGGTGGTCGACGACGAGCCGATCGTTCGCCAGTCCCTCGGCGACTGGTTCCGCCAGGACGGCTACGCGGTCGACGTGGCGAGCAACGCCAAGGAGGCGCTGCGCATGGCGGCCGAGCGCCACCACGACATCGCACTGCTCGACATCAAGATGCCGGGGATCGACGGCCTCGAGCTGCAGGAGCGCCTCGCCCGGGAGACCCCGGACCTGACGGTGATCGTCATGACCGCCTTCGCCTCGATCGAGTCGGCGGTCCGGGCGCTCAAGGCGGGGGCCTACGACTACATCACCAAGCCGTTCGATCCGGACGAGCTCTCGCACCTCGTCCGCCGGGCGGTCGAGCATCGCTCGCTCAAGTCCGAGAACGCCCGGCTCAAGGAGCAGCTCGCTTCGGTCGCCGGGCCTTCGCCGCTGGTCGGCGTCTCGGGCGCCATGCGCCGGGTGCAGGAGCTGATCGACGCCGTGGCCGAGAGCGATGCGACGGTCCTGGTGCGCGGCGAGTCCGGCACCGGCAAGGAGTTGGTGGCGCGCGCCGTCCACGCCCGCTCGCCGCGACGTTTCGGGCCGCTGGTGGTGGTCAACTGCGGCGCGCTGCCGGAAGGGGTGCTCGAGAGCGAGCTCTTCGGTCACGAGAAGGGCTCCTTCACTGGGGCGCAGTTCCGCCACAAGGGGAAGTTCGAGCTCGCCGACGGCGGCACGGTCTTCCTCGACGAGGTCGGCAGCGTGACCCAGCGGGTGCAGGTCGAGCTGCTGCGGGTGCTCGAGGAGAAGACGGTAACCCGCCTCGGCGGCACCACGCCGGTACGCACCGACTTCCGCGTCGTGGCGGCGACCAACCTCGACCTCGAGGCGGCGGTGCGCGAGGGGCGATTCCGCGAGGATCTCTTCTGGCGCCTGAACGTCTTCGTCATCGACCTGCCGCCGCTGCGCGAACGGCCGGAGGACATCCCGGTGCTCGCCGAGCACTTCCTCGAGCGCTTCACGGTGGCGATGAACAAGCCGCCGATGAAGTTCTCGGCGGAGGCCCTGGAGACGCTGCGCGCCTACGCCTGGCCGGGCAACGTGCGCGAGCTGCAGAACGCGGTGGAGCGCGCCGTGGTGCTCGGCAAGCCGCCGACGATCGAGACTCGCGACCTGCCGCTGCGGGTGGGAGCCAACGGCGACCGGCCCGGGCCGCTGTCGCTCGAGGAGCTCGAGCGCGCCCATATCCGCCGCATCCTCGACGGTTGCGACTGGAACGTCTCGCAGGCGGCGAAGGTCCTCGGCATCGACCGTGGGACGCTCTACGCCAAGATCAAGCGCTACGGCTTCGAGCGCGTTCCCGCCGGCTGAGGGATCGCCGGTGGAGCGCACCCTGGCGGACGCGACCGGGAGCGGCCCGGAAGCGGCCACTCCCTGGCGCGAGATCGCGCTCGCGGCGGTCGCGGCCGAGGCCGCGCAGGAAGCGCACCTCGTCGCGACGGTGGCGAGCGAGCTCTCGCGTCGCGTCCGCCTCCCCTGCCGCCTGGTCGCCGCGCCCGCCGGGCCGGCCCCGGCGCCGGTTCCCGGCCGGCCGCAGATCGACGCCGACCAGCTGCTCGCGGCGCTCGAGGCGGCCGCCGACGACGGCGTGCCGCTCGTCGGCGTCACCGCGGCGGATCTCGGTCTGCCGCTCTTCACTTTCGTCTTCGGGCGCGCGCGGCTCGGCGGCCGAGCGGTGGTGGTGTCGCTCGCCCGCCTGCGCCCGGAGCTCTACGGCCTGCCGGCCGACGGAGCGCTCGTCGCGCGGCGCGCGGCGGCCGAGATCCTGCACGAGCTCGGTCATCTCGCCGGACTCGCGCACTGCGCCGATTCCGCCTGCCTGATGCACTTCGCCACCAGCGTCGAGGCCGCCGACCTGCGCGGTTCGATCTTTTGCGATTCCTGTGCTGCGGCGCTCCCCGCCGGCTTCATCCGCCCGGCGCCGATCTCCGTCCCTCGCCCCTAGGCCCCGGGGTCGGAGCGGATCGCGCTGGCGACGGCTCAGAGCCACGGCGGCAGCAGGCGCGCGGCGTCGAGCGCGTACCAGCAGCCGAAGAGCAGACCAGCGAGACCGAACGCCGGCGTGAAGCGCGCCAGCCGGCGCGACCACGGCGCGCGGGTCAGGGCGCAGCCGAGAGCGGTCGAGAGCAGAGCCATCGAGGCCGCGGTGGCGGCGGCGAACAGGACGAGCGCGACGACGGCGCGCGTCCGGCCCGCAACGGCGCTCGCCAGCAAGATCCCCACCGCCGCCGAGCCGCCGACGCCGTGCACGAGCCCGATGCCGAACGCCGCCAGCGGCGAGCGACCGAGCGCCTCGGCGTGCGCGTGGCGGTGCTCGACGAGCGGGCCGTCGGCGCCGCGCTCGTGGACGTGCGGATGCGAGTGCTCGACCTCCCCGTGATGGTGCCGGTGGGCGTGGAAGACCCCGCCGCGCCAGCGGACGAGGAGGCGCGCCGACAGGGCCACGATCAGCGCGCCGACGAGGATCTCGGCCAGCCGTTGCACGACCTCCGGCAGGTAACGCCGGAAGAGCACCACCGGCAGCCCGCAGACGAGCAGGGTCGTCGCGTGCCCGAGCCCCCAGGCGAGCCCGAGCTGGCCGGCCCGCCGCGTTCCCTCACGACGATCGGCGAGGACGAGGGTCGACACGGCCGTCAGGTGATCGGGATCGGTGGCGTGCCGCAGGCCGAGCAGGATCGCCACCAGCAGCGCCGTCGTGCCTCCGCCCCCGTGGGCCGCCAGCCACTCGTCCAGTCCGAGCACGACGCGGATTCTTTCACGCGCCGCGTTGACGCCGCCCGCCGGCCGGCCTTAGGGTAGCGCGAGTTTTTCGGTCGTTCTGCGGGTCGGCGCGGGAGGGATCGGCATGGCCGCCTGGTACTTGATGGTCGACGGCAAGCAGGAGGGCCCGCGCCAGGAGGGCGAGCTCGAAGGGCTGCGCGACCAGGGGATCCTGCGGCGCGCGACGCTCGTCTGGCAGGCCGGCCAGGCGGAGTGGAAGCCGGCGAGCGAGATCAGGCCCGACCTCTTCCCGCCGCGCCAGTGGTACCTCGCCACTGGCGGCGGCACCGCCGGTCCCTTCGGCGCCGACGAGTTGGCGGACAAGTCCCGGCGCGGCGAGCTGACGCCCGCGACCTCGCTCTGGAAGACCGGCATGGCGAGCTGGCTGGCGGCGGGCGAGCTGCCCGAGACCGCGTCGCTCTTCGCTCCCGGCGCCGCTGCGCCCGCGACGCCGGCGGGCGCGCACAGCGCGCCGCCGCCGCCGCGGGCGCCGTCCGACCCGCTCCTGCACCGCGTCGGCGCCAAGCTGTCGGAGCTCGGCGACGTGCCGACCATCTCCAACGTGCCGATCCGCGAGGTCCTGCTCGGCGGGCTGGCGGCGGGCAGAGGCGCGCCGCCGCTCGACGTCGAGGAGCAGCTCGCGGTGGGCACCGGGCGCACCACGCCGGCGCTCGCCCAGGTCGCCACCGGCTGGGTGCCGGCGCGCCTCTTCTGGCGCGCGCTCGCCGCTTCGGTGGGCGTCTATGCGCTGCTGCGCCTCGGCTACGCGCAGTTCCACAACTCGAATCTTCTCCCCGGCATGGTGCTCGTCGGATCGTTCGCCGTGCCGCTGTCAGTGGTCATCCTCTTCTTCGAGCTCAACTCGCCGCGCAACGTCTCGGTCTACCAGGTGATGAAGATGCTGCTGGTGGGCGGGGTGGTGAGCCTACTGGTGACCCTGGTCGTCTTCCGCTTCTTCCCCGACGCCACCGCCGGCGAGGGGATCATCCCGGCGGTGCTGGTCGGCGTCTGCGAGGAGACCGGAAAGGCGCTGGCGCTGCTGATGTTGATCGGCGTCGCGCGCTATCGCTTCCAGATGAACGGGCTGCTGTTCGGCTCGGCGGTGGGCGCCGGGTTCGCCGGCTTCGAATCGGCCGGCTATGCCTTCCGCTTCGGTCGCGATACCGCGGTCGACGCGATGTTCACCGCTCTGCAGCAGGGGGCCGACGGCCAGACGGCGTTCGCCTTCGGCCAGGCGGCGGGCGTCGACGAGGCGGTGCACATCATTTTCCAGCGCGGCGTGCTGGCGCCGGGAGGCCACGTCATCTGGACGGCGCTCGTCGGCTCGGCGCTGTGGAAGGTCAAGGGTGACCGGAAGTTCGAGCTGGCCATGCTCTTCCATCCCCTGGTGCTGCGGCGCTGGGCGATCGCCGTCGTGCTGCACGGCATCTGGGACATGGCGCTGCCCATCCCGGACTGGATCGTCGAATCCCTGCTGATCGTCGTCGGTTGGTACTTCGTCTTCGCGGTCCTCAAGCAGGCGCTCGACGAGATCGAGCAGGCGCGCGTGCAGGCGCTCGGCACCGTGCACCCGGCGGCCTGAGGCGGCAGCGATGTCCGACTCGGCCGAGGTGGTGGTCTGCGGCGCGGGAATCGCCGGTGCCGCCGCCGCTTACCATCTCGCGGTCGTACAGGGGGTCCGCGACCTCGTGCTGCTCGACGAGCGCCCGCCGCTGACCCTGACCAGCGACAAGTCGACCGAGTGCTACCGCGACTGGTGGCCCGACCCGGCGATGGCGCGCCTCATGGCGCGCAGCATCGACTGGCTCGAGCGCTGGACGGAGGAGAGCGGCAACGCCTTCGCGCTGTCGCGCAACGGCTATCTCTACCTGACCGCCGAGCGCGCGGGCGCGACGGCAATGGAATCTTCGGCGCGCGCCATCGCCGCGGTGAACGGCGCGCCGCTGCGCGTCCATCGCGGCGACGCTAGCGACCCGAGCTATGCGGAGCCGAGCTGGGACCGCTGGCACCGCGGCCCGACGGGCGCCGACCTGCTGCTCGACCCGCGGGGCCTCCACCGGCGCTTCCCGTTCCTCGCCGGCGACGCGATCGCGGCGCTCCACACCCGCCGCTGCGGCTGGCTCTCGGCGCAGCAGCTCGGCGTCTGGCTCCTCGAACGGGCGCGCGACGCCGGAGCGCGGCTCGAGACCGGGACGGTGCACGGCCTGGCGACCGACGCGGGCGGCGTCGCGGCGGTCGAGGTCGACTCCGGCGGCGCCGTGCGCCGGATCGCCACCCGGCGCTTCGTCCTCGCCGCCGGACCGCTCGCGCCCGCGCTCGCCCGGCGCTGCGGCTGCGAGCTGCCGGTGGTCAACGAGCTGCACTGCAAGGTCTTCTTCGACGACCACCTGGGGGTCGTGCCGCGCGAGCTGCCGCTGGTCATCTGGAACGACCCGATCGCGATCGACTGGAGCGCCGAGGAGCGCGCCGGCCTGGCCGAGGACCCCGAGCTCGCCTACCTGCTCGAGCCCCTGCCGGGCGGGGTGCACTTCCGGCCCGAGGGCGGCGCGGGAAGCCGCTCGCTCCTGCTCCTCTGGGCGTACCACACGCCGGCGGTCGAGCCGGTCTTCCCGCCCCGCTTCGATCCGCTGCATCTCCAGGTGGTCCTGCGCGGCGTGGCGCGCATGGTGCCCGGATTCGCGGTCTACCTCGATCGCGGCCGGGTGCCGTACGTCGACGGCGGCTACTACTGCAAGACGCGAGAGAACCGGCCGCTCGTCGGACCGCTGCCGATCGAAGGCGCCTACGCCATCGCGGCGCTCTCCGGCTTCGGCATCATGGCCGCGGCGGCCGCCGGCGAGCTGCTGGCGGCGCACGTCACCGGCGCCGAGCTGCCTGCCTACGCGCAGGACTTCCATCCGAATCGCTACGCCGACCCCACCTACCGGGACTCCCTCACCGCCGACGGGGGCGAGCTCTAAACCCCTCTCGCTGGCCGCCACGGAAGAAAAGCAAAGAAAAGGATTCGGTTAAGGAAAAGGACGCTGCCTGCAGCAGCTTCGCGAGTTCGACCCGGCCACGAGTTCACGAGGGCGGCCCGAGCCGCCCACACTCCCAACTGGAAGCCTCTGCCTTTCGGCCAGGCGTTCGACCTGCCGCCATCCTGCGAAGAAAGGCTCGGTTAAGGGGAAAGGACGCTGCCTGAGGCAGCTTCGCGAGCTCGACCCGGCCGCCAGTTCACGACGGCGGTCCGGCCGCCCACGGTCCTAGCCGAGGGCCTTTTCTCTTGCTTTGCCTTTGCATTTGCATTTGGTTCGGCATTCGCTTTTCGCAGGTTCGGTTGGGCTCGGCGGGCGGGTTCAGCGGGAGAGGGCGGCGTCGATGGCGGCGTCGAGGGTGGCGAGGCCGTCGGCGACGTCGCCGGCGATGTGGACGCGCAGCGCGCGGCGGCCGCGCTCGCCGAGGACGGCGAAGTCGCCGCGCGCCTGCGCCGCCTCGACCTGGCCGAAGCTCAGGCGATGGCCCGGGATGGCGAGGTCGCCGCGCGCATCGGCGGTGATCATCAGGAAGACGCCGGTGTTCGGTCCGCCCTTGTGCGCCTGGCCGGTCGAGTGCAGGTAGCGCGGGCCGAAGCCGACCGTGGTCGCCACCCGCCGTGCGTCGCGCACCCGTTCGCGCAGATCCATCAGCTGCTCGCGCGTGCGCTCGATCATCGGCAGGTAGGCGAGCAGAGCGAAGTAATCGCGCAGATCGAGACGATCGAGGTGCGCCGCGAGGATCCCGGCGAGCGATCGCCGCGGACCCGAGCGCGCGGCGAGCAGGCGCGAGTTCGCCTCGTCGGCGAAGAGCGCCAGTCCGGACTCGGCGTGCAGCGGCTTCTCGGCCGGCAGCGCCCCCGAACGCTCGACCTCCGCCGTGAGCTTGCGCGCCGCACCCTTGGCCGCCTCGACGTCCGGCTGGTCGAAGGGGTGGACGCCGACGAGCGCTCCCGCGACCGCGGTGGCGATCTCCCAGCGGTAGAACTCGGCGCCGAGGTCGGCGGTCTCGGCGACCGCGATCTCGACCAGCGGCTGGCCCGCCGCCACCAGCGCCGCCAGCGGCTCGTCCAGCCCGTCGGCCGCGTGACGCACGGCGACGAACAGCCGGTCGTCGCCGTAGGCGTCGGGCGAAGCGAGGGGCTCGCCGTCGACCGGCAGCACCGCCACCCCGTGTTTGCCGGTCGACTCGGCGACCAGTTGCTCGAGCCACGCCCCGAGCGGGGCGTAGCTCTCGGCGAGCACGAGGGTCAGCTTGTCGCGTCCGAGCTTCGCCGCGGTGCCGATCGCCAGGCCGAGGGCCACTCCCGGATTGTCGAGCGCGCGCTCGGCCCGACAGTGCGCGGCGAGCGCCGCGGCGGCGGCGAGCAGGCGCTCCGCGTCGAGCCCGGCCAAGGCCGCCGGCACCAGGCCGAAAGGCGAGAGCGCCGAGAACCGACCGCCGATCGTCGGCTCGCCGTGCACCACGCGGCGAAAGCGCTCGGACTCGGCGAGGCGCTCGAGCGCCGAGCCCGGGTCGGTGATCGCCAGGAAGCGATGCGGCGCCTCGTCCTCGCCCACCGCCTCGCGCACCCGGGCGAGGAAGAAGTCCATCAGCAGGCTGGGCTCGAGGGTCGAGCCCGACTTGCTCGCCACCACCACCAGGGTCCTTTCCAGGTCGACCGCGGCCGCCGCGGCCGCGACCGCGCCCGGATCGGTCGAATCGAGGACGTGCAGGCGCGGCGCTCCGGCGGCCGGAGTCTGGGTCCGCGCGAGCACGTCGGGCGCCAGGCTCGAGCCGCCCATGCCGAGCACCAGCACGTCGCGGAAGCCCTCGTGGCGCGCTTCCTTGGCGAGCGCGTCGAGCTCGCCGACCCGCGCCAACCAGCGCTGCGGCGCGTCGAGCCAGCCGAGCCAGCGCCCCTCGTCGCCGCCGGTCCACAGCGTCGCGTCGCGCCCGTAGAGCCTCTCCGTGCCGCGCGCCGCCTCCCAGGCGGCGGCGGCGCGCTCGACTTCGAGCCGCAGCGGCCGCGGCAGCTTGGCGAGCACGCTCACGCGGCGAGCTCCCGCGCGCGGCGATCGATCGTCGTCAACAGCTTGGCGAACGGTTCGACGAATTTCTTCACCCCCTCGACCAGCAGCTGGTCGGTGACCTGGTCGAGCGAGATCCCGGCGGCGGCGAGGCGGGTCAGATCGGCGTTGGCGCCCTCGACGTCTTCGATCAGGCTGGCGCGCGCCACGCCGTGATCGCGGAACGCGGCGAGGGTCTCCGGCGGCACGGTGTTGACCGTGTCGGCGCCGACCAGCTCCTCGACGTAGACCACGTCGCGATAAGCCGGATTCTTGGTCGAGGTCGACGCCCAGAGCAGGCGTTGCGGGCGCGCGCCGCGCGCCGCCAGCCGCCGCCAGCGCTCGCCGCCGACGATCGCGAGGTAGTCCTGATAGGCGAGCTTGGCGTTGGCGATCGCCGCGCGACCCAGCAGCGACGTGATCCGCTGGTGGTCATCGCCGGCCGCGAGACGCTGCCCGAGCAGAGCGTCGACCGCGGTGTCGATGCGCGAGACGAAGAAACTGGCGACGCTCGCCAGGCCGCCGATCTCCTCGCCGCGGGTCACCCGCGTCTCGAGCGCCTCGAGGTAGTGCTCGGCGACGGCGCGGTACATGGTGCGCGAGAAGAGCAGGGTGATGTTGACGTGGATGCCGTCCTCGAGCAGGGCGCGGATCGCCGGGATCCCGGCCGCCGTGCCCGGCACCTTGATCATCAGGTTCGGCCGCTCGACGCGCGCCCAAAGGCGGCGGGCCTCGGCGATCGTCCCCTCGGTATCGTCCGCCAGATCCGGCGCCACCTCGAGCGACACGAAGCCGTCGCCTCCCGCGGAGGCGACGAAGACGCCCGCCAGCCGGTCGGCCGCCGCCTGGATGTCGGCGATCGCCAGCTCCTCGTAGATCGCCTTGGCGTCGTGGCCGTGGCGCGCCGCGGCGGCACGCAGTCCGTCCTTGTACTCGTCGCCGCCGGCGATCGCTTTCTCGAAGATCGCCGGATTCGAGGTCATGCCGCGCAGGCCGTCGTTCTCGATCAGGCGGTCGAGCTCGCCGCCGGTCATCAGGTTGCGGCGGATGAAATCGAGCCAGACCGACTGGCCGAAGCGCTGCAGATCGCGTAGGGGGTTCGACGGCATGGCGGCTCTCCGGAGATCGCTCGACGACCGGCAGAAGATATCGGTCCGCGCGGGGTCGAACAAGCCGCTCCCCGCGCGCTCAGGGGTCCGGACCCGGATCGATCTCCGGACGTCGCGCCACCCCCCGATCGCACCGCGCTCGCCCCTGATACTGTCGAGATCCCCATGGCCCTGCCCCGCTTCGCCGCGACCTCGTACGACTTCGAGCCCTACGCGCCGGCCCGCAACTGGGTCGGCGGCGAATGGCGCTCGCCCTTCGCCGGACCGCCGCCGCAGGAGGTGCCCAACCCGCGCTGGGGCCGGCCGATGGCGCAGGTCGAGATGTCGGGCGCGGCCGACGTCGCGTCCGCGGTCGCCGCGGCGCGCGCCGCGTTCCCCGCCTGGCGCGACCTGCCGATCCGCGACCGCGCCCAGGTGCTCTACAGGGCGCGCGAGATCCTGCTGCGCGATCTCCCCGAGCTCTCCTGGCTCGTCTCGCACGAGAACGGCAAGCTGCACTTCGAGGCCCGGGCCGAGGTCGAGAAGGCGATCGAATGCCTCGAGTACGGCTGCTCGCTGCCCAATCTCGCGGCCGGCAACCAGCTCGAGGTCTCCCGCGGCGTCACCTGCGAAGTGGCCTACGAGCCGCTCGGCGTGGTCGCCGGCGTGGTGCCGTTCAACTTCCCGCTCATGGTGCCGATGTGGATGATCCCGCAGGCGCTGGTGGGCGGGAACGCCTTTGTGCTCAAACCCTCGGAGCGGGTGCCGCTGACGACGATGCGTCTCGCCGAGATCCTGGCCGAGGCGGGGCTGCCGCCGGGGATCTTCTCGCTCGTCCAGGGCGGACGCGAAGCGGTCGAGGCGCTCTGCGACCAGCCGGGGATCGCGGCGCTCGCCTTCGTCGGTTCGACCCGCGTGGCGCGCTCGGTCTACGCCCGCGCCTGCGCCGCCGGCAAGCGCGCGCTCTGCCTGGGCGGCGCCAAGAACCACCTGATCCTCGTGCCCGACGCCGACCCGGAGGTGGCGGTCGAGAACATCGTCGCCTCCTTCACCGGTTGCGCCGGCCAACGCTGCATGGCGGCCTCGGTGCTGATCGCGGTCGGCGAGGTCGACCACCTGCTCGAGCGCATCGCCGAGCGCGCCGCGCGGCTCGAGCTGGGAATGGACATGGGCCCGGTGACCACCGCGGCGGCGGTCGAGCGCATCACCGCCGCGATCGACGAGGCCGAGCGCCAGGGGGCGCGCGTGCGCCTCGACGGCCGCGGCCGGCGGGCGTCGGAATCCGGTTGGTGGATCGGTCCGACGATCCTCGACGCGGTGCGGCCCGAGATGCCGGCGGCGCGCGACGAGATCTTCGGTCCCGTGCTCTCGGTCCTGCGGGTGAGCAATCTCGAACAGGCCCTGGCGATCGAGAACGCCAGTCCGTACGGCAACGCCTCGACCGTCTACACCACCTCGGGCGACGTGGCGCGGCGGGTCATGGCCTCGGCCGAGGCGGGGATGTGCGGCGTCAACGTCGGCGTGCCGGTGCCGCGCGAGCCTTTCGGCTTCGGCGGCTGGAACGACTCCTGCTTCGGCCACGGCAACGTCACCGGCTGGGACGGATACCGTTTCTGGACGCGGCAGCGCAAGATCACGAGCAAGTGGGCGCTGCAGCGCGACGCGACTTGGATGAGCTGACCGGAGGTCCCCGCATGGATGGCCGCGAGATCGTCGAGCTCTGCCTCGAGCACTCGCTCTATTCCTGGTCGGCGACCGGCGCGGTGCACCCGCTGCCGATCGCGCGCGCCGAAGGTGTCTACATGTACACCGCCGACGGGCGGCGGATCCTCGATTTCAACAGCCAGCTGATGAGCGTCAACATCGGCCACTCGCACCCCAAGGTGGTGGCGGCGATGAAGCGCGCGGCGGACGGGCTGATCTTCGCCCATCCCGGCACCGCGACCGAAGTGCGGGCGCGGCTCTCGCAGCGCCTGGCCGACCTGTGCCCGGGCGACCTCGACGTCTTCTTCTACACCTTGGGCGGCGCCGAGGCGAACGAGAACGCCATCCGCGCCGCGAAACAGTTCACCGGCCGGCCGAAGATCCTGTCGCGCTACCGCAGCTACCATGGCGGCACCAACGCCACGTTGCAGCTGACCGGCGACCCTCGCCGCTGGGCGAACGAGCCCGGGATGCCGGGCGTGGTGCGGGTGATGGACCCCTGGCCCTACAAGTACTCCTTCGGCGACGACCCGGAGGCGATCACCCGCAACCATCTCGCCTACCTCGAGGAGGTCATCGACTACGAGGGGCCGCAGACGATCGCGGCGATGATCCTCGAGACCGTCACCGGCACGAACGGCATCCTGATCCCGCCGCCGGGGTATCTGGCCGGGTTGCGCGCCCTGCTCTCGCGCCACGGCATCCTGATGATTTGCGACGAGGTGATGTGCGGCCTCGGGCGCACCGGCAGGCTTTTCGCCTTCGAGCACGGCGGCATCGTGCCGGACCTCGTCACCATGGCGAAGGGCCTCACCTCGTCCTACGTGCCGCTCGGCGCGGTGGGGCTCTCCCGCCGGATCGCCGATCACTTCCGCAAGAACGTCTTCTGGGGCGGCCTGACCTACAACGCGCATCCCTTCTGTCTCGAGGTCGCCGACGCGGTGCTCGACGTGCTCCTCGGCGAGGGGATGATCGACAACGCGGCGCGCCTCGAGCCGGTGATGCGCGACGCGATGGAGGGCCTCGCGCGGCGCCACCCCTCGGTCCTCGCGCATCGCAATATCGGCCTGTTCGGCATCGTCGAGCTGCGCAAGGACGCCCGCGGCACGCCGCTCGCGCCCTACAACGGCAGCCATCCGGCGCTGGCGAAGTTCAACGCCGCGCTGCTCGAAGCCGGGCTCTACACCGTCTGCCGCTGGAACAACTTCATGTGCAACCCGCCGCTCTCGATCACCGAGGAGCAGCTGCGCGAAGGCTTCGCGATCGTCGACCGCGCGCTCGCGGTGGTCGACGCGGTCTTCGAGGCCTGAGCCGCCGCGAGCGCCCGGCGCGGCGGCGCGGCGGCCGAGCCTAGGGCTTCAGGTACCAGCCCCAGGGGTCGCGACTCTCGTAGGCGGTGACCTGTTTCACCTCGAGGTAGTTCTCGAGCCCCCAGGTCCCGAGCTCGCGACCGACGCCGCTCTGCTTGACCCCGCCCCACGGCGCCTGGCTGAAGGTCGGCTGCGAGCAGTTGATCCAGACGATCCCCGCCTCGAGCTCGCGCGCCACTCGGAGGCAACGCTCGCGATCGGCCGACATCACCGCGGCGGCGAGGCCGAAGCGCGAGTCGTTGGCGAGCCGGACCGCCTCGTCCTCGGCGCGGAAGCGGCGCACCGCGAGCACCGGACCGAAAACCTCTTCGCGCCAGATCTCGGAGTCGACCGGCGGGTCGACGAGGATGGTCGGCGCGAAGAAGTAGCCGCGGTCGAAGCCGGCCGGGCGCCCGCCGCCGGTCGGCATGGCGATTCCGGCGGCGCGGGCGCGATCGACGAAGCCCTGCACCTTCGCGTGCTGGGCCCGCGAGACGAGCGGCCCCAGGAGCGTGCCGGGAGCGAGGCCGTCGCCGATCCGGATCTGGCGCGCCTCCTCGACCAGGCGATCGATCAGGCGCCCGGCGAGCGGCTCCTCCACCAGGAGCCGCGACGTCGCGCTGCAGACCTGACCCTGGTTCCAGAAGATGCCGAACATCACCCATTCGACGGCGGCCTCGACCTCGCTGTCGGCGAAGACGACGAACGGCGACTTGCCGCCGAGCTCGAGCGAGAGGTTCTTGATCCCCTGCGCCGCGGCGGTGGCGACCGCGCGGCCGGTCGGCACCGAGCCGGTGAAGGCGAGCTTGTCGACGCCCGGATGGCTCGCGAGCGCCGCGCCCGCCGTCGCGCCGAGACCGGTCACGACGTTCAGCACGCCGCGCGGCAGCTCGACCTCCTCGGCGATCGCCGCGAGCTCGAGGGCCGAGAGCGGCGTCAGCTCCGAGGGCTTGAGCACCGCGGTCGCGCCGGCGGCGAGCGCCGGGGCGACTTTCCAGGCCGCCATCAGCAGCGGGTAGTTCCACGGGATGATCTGGCCGGCGACGCCGATCGGCGAGTGGCGGACGACGCAGGAGAAGCGCCCGTCCGGCAGATCGACCGGGACGTCCTGCCGCCCGTCGAGCTCCTCGGCGAGGTCGGCGTACATCGCGAAGCAGCCGGCGGCGTCGTCGACGTCCCAGAGCGCCTCGGGGAGCGGCTTGCCGTTGTCCTGCACCTCGAGCCGCGCGAGCCCCTCGCGCCGCGCCGCGATCCGCCCGGCGATGGCGCGCAGGTACGGCGCGCGCTCGGCCCCCGACGTCCGCCGCCAACCGCGCTCGAACGCCGCGCGCGCCGAGGCGACCGCGCGGTCGACGTCCGCCGCCGTGCCCGCCGGCGCGTGGTGCAGGACCTCCTCCGTCGCCGGATTGACGACCTCGAACGTCCCGCCCTCGGCCGGCCACCGCCACTCTCCGTCGATGAACAAGCGATCGCGCATGTCGAACGCCCTCCGCAACGAGCGCCGAGGACTCTAGCTCAGCCATTCCTCCGATCGGGCTCGGCGATCTCGAGCGGCGCGCGATGGGCCTGCTACCATCGCCGGCGTGCGCCGCAGCAGCGCCTCGATCCTGATTCTCGCCGCGCTCCCCGCTCTCGCTTGCGCGACCGCGGGCGGCGTTCCAGCTTCCGGTTCGTCCTCCGTCGGTCCGGTCCGGGTCGGCGTCCTGACGCCGCGCGACGGGGTCCCGGTGCGCAGTCGCGACGCCTGGCCCGGCGATCCCGCCACGACTCCCGTCGCCGCGGCGCGCGAGCAAGCGCTGCGGGAGCTGCGCGACGACTTCGCCGCCGCTTTGCGCGCGCGCAGCGTCGAGGCGACACCCATCGACGCGCCCCCGCCCTCCGCAAAGAAGGTCGATCCCCAGGCGATCGCCGCGCTGGGGCGGGTCGCCGGAGTCGACGAGGTGCTTTTCACCGAGCTCGTCGCCTACGGTGACATCCGGCGCTCGTGGCTCTGGGTGCTGGGGGCGCAGGGACTCGCGGCGGGGGTCGGGCACGGGGTGGTGGTCGCGGCCGCGACCGGCCGCGCGGCGCTCGGCTGGTACGCGGGCGGCGCCGAGTTCCTGCTCGAGACCGCCACCTGGGTGGGCGGCGCTTGGCTCGGCAGCCGGGCGGTCGACCCCGTCCTCATCCGCTCGTGGCTGGTCCGCTCGCGCGACGGCGTGGTGCTCAAGCGTTGGACGCGGGAGGGCCTGCGACCGTTCCCCCAGTGGTTCCGGCGCCGCGGGCTGCCGCCCCGCGCCGCCCGCCTGCGCGCCGTGGCCGACCGCGCGTTCGAGAAGCTCGCGCCGAAGATCGCCCGCCGGGCGCGGCTGGCGATCAGCGAACGCTAGACAAGGAGCTGGCGAGGTAGGCGAGCGACCCGGAGGCCTCCGCCAGCCCGTGGGTCGCGGCGCGGCGAAGGAACTCGGCGAGACCCGCCTGTTCGGCGGGCCCCATGCGGAAGCGCAAGTTGCGGGTGTAGTAGTCGAGCAGCACGGCCTCGGGAAGGCGGGTCTCGGCGGCGGCGGCGGCCACGATCTCGGGCAGCGCCGCCATTCCGGACTCGAAACTCGCGTGCAGGATGGTCACCAGGTCGGGCCGGGCCGCGGCGCGGCGGACCGCCCAGAGCGCGAAGACGAACGGCAGGCCGGTCCATTCGAGCCACTCGCCGGCGAGATCGAGCACCACGTGCCTCTCGCGCTCGACCGCGAGCGCCGGATCGCCGATCACCAGCGCCGCGTCCGAAGTCGCGAGCATCGTCTCGACGTCGGCCGGCTGCGAGCGAAACGTCGGGCGCAGGCCGTAGCGCTCGTCGAGCAAGATCCGGACGAGCGCCGCGGAGGTGCGGCTCGCCTCGTCGAGCGCCACGGTGCGGATCTCGGCGACCGGCCGCCGCGAGACCAGCAGCACGCTGCGGACCTCGTGGTTGGCGGCGATCGCCAGGCCGGGGACGACGAGCAGATCGGGGATGCGCGCCAGCTCGATCGAGGGCACGAGGCCGCAGTCGATCGTGCCCGCGGCGAGCTCGTCGGCGACCCGCGCCGGCGGCAGGAGCACGGTCTCGAACGCGCCCGCGCGAGCGCCGTGGAGCAGCCCCCAGGCGAGCGGCCGCGCGTTGACGTAGTTGACGATGCCGATTCTCAAGCGGCCTTCCGAACTCGCGCCCGGGCGACCACCGTCCAGCCGGCGCGAAGAAGCGAAGCGAGCTGAGCGGCGCCCGCAAGGGCGCCCGCTCGAGCGAGCGCCTGCCTATTTCGACATGGCGTCGAGGAAGTCCTTGTTGACCTTGGTCTTCGACAGCTTGTCCTGCAGCAGCTCCATCGACTCGACGGTCGACAGCGGATTGAGCACCTTGCGCAGCACCCAGACCCGGCGCAGCTCGTCCTCCGGCCGCAGCAGCTCCTCCTTGCGGGTGCCCGAGGCGTTGATGTCGATCGCCGGGAAGACCCGCTTGTCCATCAGCTTGCGGTCGAGGTGGATCTCGCAGTTGCCGGTGCCCTTGAACTCCTCGAAGATCACGTCGTCCATGCGGCTGCCGGTGTCGACGAGCGCGGTGGCGATGATCGACAGCGAGCCGCCCTCCTCGATATTGCGCGCCGCGCCGAAGAAACGCTTCGGGCGGTGAAGGGCGTTGGCGTCGATGCCACCCGAGAGCACCTTGCCCGACGGCGGCTGCACCGTGTTGTAGGCCCGCGCCAGGCGGGTGATCGAGTCGAGCAGGATCACCACGTCTTTCTTGTGCTCGACCAGGCGCTTGGCCTTCTCGATCACCATCTCGGCCACCTGCACGTGGCGGGTCGCCGGCTCGTCGAAGGTCGAGGAGATGACCTCGCCTTGCACCGAGCGCTGCATGTCGGTGACCTCTTCCGGGCGCTCGTCGATCAACAGGACGATGAGCGTGACTTCGGGGTGATTCTTGGCGATCGAGTGGGCGATCGATTGCAGGAGCATCGTCTTGCCGGTGCGCGGCGGCGCGACGATCAGGGCGCGCTGCCCCTTGCCCATCGGCGTCACGAGATCGAGGACGCGCGACGACATGTCGCCGGAGTTCTCGAGCCGCAGGCGCTCCATCGGATAGAGCGGCGTCAGGTTGTCGAAGAAGATCTTGTTGCGGGTGACTTCCGGGTGCTCGAAGTTGACCGCCTCGACCTTGATCAGCGCGAAATAGCGCTCGCCTTCCTTGGGCTGCCGGACCTGGCCGGAGACGGTGTCGCCGGTACGCAGGTCGAAGCGCCGGATCTGGGACGGCGAGACGTAGATGTCGTCCGGGCCGGGCAGGTAGTTGTACTCGGGGGCGCGCAGGAAGCCGAAGCCGTCCGGCAGGCACTCGAGCACGCCTTCGGCGAAGATCAGGCCGCTCTTCTCGGTCTGCGCCTGCAGGATCTTGAAGATCAGCTCCTGCTTGCGCATCCCGGCCGCGCCCTCGACCCCGAGATCCTTGGCGATCTGGGTCAGCTGCGCGATCGACATCTCCTTGAGCACCCGGATGTCGAGCGTCTCCTTGGAGGGGCGCACTCCCTCGGGGGGGTTGAGATCGCGCGGCGCTCCGATCGGCTCGCGCGGCGGAGCGTCCAGCGGGCGGCCGCCCGGGTCGAGCATCATTTCGGGATCCGTCACCTTGGCCATGTTCTTCTTACCTCTTCGATTGCGGCGGGATCTCCCCCGCGGAAAGTTCTGCGGCGCGTTCGGAGTGTTCTGAGACGTGTTTCCAGAGTTCACGCATTCCCTCCCCTGTGACCGCCGAGACCGGAACGATCTCCGTCGCGCGATCGAGCTCGAGATGCCGGCCGATCTCCGCCAGAGCCCGCCCGCGTTCGCCGCGACCGAGTTTGTCGATCTTGGTCGCCGCGATCACCCGCCGCGAGCCGGTCGCGGCGAGATAGAGCGAAGCTTCGACGTCCAGCTCGGTCGCCCCCACGCGCGCGTCGACGAGCTGCACAAGCAATCGGCGTTCCGGGCTGCGCGCGAGGTACGCCTCGATCACCTTCGCCCAGTCGCCCCGCGCCGCGCGCGAGGCGCGCGCGAAGCCGTATCCGGGCAGATCCACGAAGAGCAGGCGGCCGTCGTCGATGCGGAAGTAGTTCACCGCCTGCGTGCGGCCCGGCGTGCCACTGGTGCGCGCCAATCCGCGTTGCCCCAAGAGCCGATTGAGCAGGCTCGACTTGCCGACGTTCGAGCGACCCACGAAAGCTACCTCGGGGGACTCCACCGGCAGCAGATCGGCGGCCGTCGGGCTGGATCGAAGAAACTCGGCTCGCTCGATCTTCACTGGCGCTGCGGAAGCCGTCGTCTTTGTGGACTAACGGCCGTACCCCTCGTCGAGGACGCGACTCGGAACCTCGGATTTCGAACTGGAAACCGGTTTCGGAAGCTACGAATCGCCGCGACCGAACCGGAGATCAGTGGGCGAGCGATCCGGAACCCATCGGCGACTCCGACGGGGCCGACGGCAATTGTCCCTCATTTTGGGGCACGCTGGCAAGCTCCCCCGCCAGGGCCAGCCGGAGGACGTCGTCCATCGAGTCGACGAAGTGGATCTGCAGGGTCTCGCGCACCTCGGCCGGGATCTCCTCGACGTCCTTCTCGTTCTCGCGCGGCAGGATGACCTCGAGGATGCCGGCGCGGAAGGCCGCCAGCACCTTGTCCTTGATCCCCCCGACCGCCAGCACCTTGCCGCGCAGGGTGATCTCGCCGGTCATCGCCAGGTCGCGGCGCACCGGCACGCTGGTCAGCGCCGAGACCAGCGCCGTCGCCATGGTGATGCCCGCCGACGGGCCGTCCTTGGGGATCGCTCCCTCCGGCAGATGAATGTGCAGATCGAGCTTGTCGGAGAACTCGGGATCGACGCCCAGCAGGTCGGCCCGGCTGCGCAGGTAGGAGACCGCGGCGCGCGCCGACTCCTGCATCACGTCGCCCAGCTGGCCGGTGAGGATGAGCTTCCCCTTGCCCTTCATCAGCCCGACCTCGGTCTCCAGGATTTCGCCCCCGACCTCGGTCCAGGCGAGACCGGTCGAGACGCCGATCTCCGGCCCCTCGATCTTGCGCCAGGGGCGGAACCGCGGTTTGCCGAGGAAGCTCGCGACCTCCGCTGGGTCGATCACCAGCTCCTTCGCCTTGCCCTCGGCCACGACTTTGCGCGCGATCTTGCGGCAGACCGAGGCGATCTCGCGATCGAGATTGCGCACTCCGGCCTCGCGGGTGAAGCTCTCGACCAGGGCGCGCAGGGCGTCCTCGGTGAACCGGACCCGTTCGGCCGACAAGCCGTGCGCCTTGAGCTGGCGCGGCACCAAGAAGCCGCGCGCGATCGCCAGTTTCTCCGACAGGGTGTAGCCCGAGAGCTGGATGATCTCCATCCGGTCGCGCAACGGCGCGGGAATCGGGTGCGCCACGTTGGCGGTGGCGATGAACATCACCTTCGACAGGTCGTACTCGGCGTCGAGGTAGTGGTCGACGAAGGCGTGGTTCTGCGCCGGGTCGAGCACCTCGAGCAGCGCCGCCGACGGGTCGCCGCGGAAGTCCATCGACATCTTGTCGACTTCGTCGAGCAGGAAGACCGGATTGACCGTGCCGGCCTTCTTCATCATCTGGATGATCTGGCCAGGGAAGGCGCCGATGTACGTGCGGCGGTGGCCGCGGATCTCGGCCTCGTCGCGCACCCCGCCGAGCGACAGGCGGACGAACTTGCGCCCGGTCGCCTTGGCGATCGAGGAGGCGAGCGAGGACTTGCCGACCCCGGGCGGACCGACGAAGCAGAGGATCTGCGCCGGGTTGTCGTCGGTGAGCTGGCGCACCGCCAGAAACTCGAGGATGCGCTCCTTGATCTTCTCCAGGCCGTAGTGGTCGGTGTTCAGGATCTCTTCGGCCTTGGCTAGGTCCTTCAACTCGCGCGACGCCTTCTTCCACGGCACGGCGAGCAGCCAGTCGATGTAGTTGCGCGAGACGGTGGCCTCGGCCGAGACCGGCGGCATGGCCTCCAGGCGCTTGAGCTCCTGCTCGGCCTTCTCCTGCACCGCCTTGGGCATGCCGGCCTTCTCGATCTTCTCTTTGAGCTCCTGGATCTCGTCCGAGCGGTCGTCCTTGCGTCCGAGCTCCTGATGGATGGCCTTGATCTTCTCGTTGAGGTAGTACTCCTTCTGGGCCTTCTCCATCTGCTTCTTGACCTGGACGTTGATCCGCTTGTCGAGATTCATCTTCTCCATCTCGATGTCCAGCAGATCCTGCAGGCGCTGCAGGCGCTCGTAGGGCGAGAGCACTTCGAGCAGCTGCTGCTTGTCGGCGGTCGGGATCGCCAGGTGGGCGGCGAGCGTGTCGGCGAAGCGGTCGCAATCGTCGAGCCGCAGCGTCGGCAGC
The DNA here is from genome assembly GCA_046331385.1 of Thermoanaerobaculia bacterium. Taxonomy (GTDB): domain Bacteria; phylum Acidobacteriota; class Thermoanaerobaculia; order Multivoradales; family JAGPDF01; genus JAXLQW01. The sequence goes on along the minus strand of JAXLQW010000001.1, from coordinate 4,389,875 downwards.
AGGCCCTCGAACGCCAGGTGCTGCGAGAGCTTGGCGTACTGCTCGAAGGCCGCCAGCACCTTGTTCATGTAAGCCTGGAGCTTGTCGTCCACCGGATAGTTGATCTCGAAGGTCTCGAGCTCCGCCCACACCGTGCCTTCGCGCTCCTCCAGGGTCAGCAGGCGGCCGCGCTTGATCCCCTCGACCATCACCTTGACGTTGCCGTTCGGCAGCTTCAGGTTCTGGACGACCCGCGCCACGACCCCCATTTCGAACAAGTCGGGGCGCAGCGGCTCGTCGATCTTGGGGTCGCGCTGCGCCACCAGGAAGATGCGCTTCTGCGCGGTGCCGAGCGCCAGCTCGAGGGCGCGCACCGAGCTGTCGCGGCCGACGATGAACGGCGCCATCATGTGCGGGAAGACCACCATGTCCCGCAGGGGGACGACCGGCAGCGGCTCGCGCTGCGCTTCGACCAGATTCGAGCTCATCGGGCTCAGCCCGCCTTGCGCAGGGTGGTGAGCGGCTGGGTGCGGTGCACCACCACTTCCTCGGTGATCACGCACTCCGAGATGTCGCGCTGCGACGGGATGGTATACATCAGGTCGAGCATCAGCTCCTCGAGGATGACCCGCAGGCCGCGCGCGCCGACGCTGCGCTTGAGCGCCTCGCGCGCGATGGCGGCCAGCGCCTCGTCGGTCAGGCGGAGCTTGACGTCCTCGAACTCGAACATCGTCTGGTACTGGCGCACCAGGCTGTTCTTGGGCTCCTTGAGGATGCGCACCAGCGCCTCCTCGTCGAGCGACTCGAGAGTGGCGATGACCGGCAGGCGGCCGACGAACTCGGGGATCATGCCGAACTTGATGATGTCCTCGGGCAGGACCTTCTCGAGCGGCGACCCGCGCAGCTGCTCCTTCTTGCCCTTGATCTCGGCGCCGAAGCCCATCACCTTCTGGTTCAGGCGGCGCTCGATGTGCTCGTCGAGACCCACGAACGCCCCGCCGCAGAGGAAGAGGATGTTGGTCGTGTCGATCTGCAGGAACTCCTGGTGCGGGTGTTTGCGCCCGCCCTGCGGCGGCACGTTGCACACCGTCCCCTCGAGGATCTTGAGCAGCGCCTGCTGCACGCCCTCGCCCGAGACGTCGCGGGTGATCGACGGGTTGTCGCCCTTGCGCGCGATCTTGTCGACCTCGTCGATGTAGACGATGCCGCGCTGGGTCTTCTCCTTGTCGTTGCCGGACGCCTGGTAGAGCTTGAGGATGATGTTCTCGACGTCCTCGCCGACGTAGCCCGCCTCGGTGAGGGTGGTGGCGTCGGCGATGGTGAACGGCACGTGCAGCAGCTTCGCTAGCGTCTGCGCGAGCAGGGTCTTGCCGGTGCCGGTGGGGCCGATGAGCAGGATGTTGGACTTCTGCAGCTCGACGTCGTTGCGCGAGCCGCGCTCGGAGAACTCGATCCGCCGGTAGTGATTGTAGACCGCCACCGCCAGCTTCTTCTTGGCGGTCTCCTGACCGATCACGTACTCGTCGAGCAGCGCCTTGATCTCGTGCGGCTTGGGGAGCTTGGTCTCCTGCTGCTGCTCGAGGAGTCGGTCCTCCGCGATGATGTCGAGGCAGATGTCGACGCACTCGTCGCAGATGAACACCGTCGGTCCGGCGATCAGCTTCTTGACCTCGCGCTGGCTCTTGTTACAGAACGAACAGCGCAGAGCGTCGTCGCCGGTCTCTTTCTTCGGCATCTCTCCTCCGTCGGGCTGGCGGCGCGTCCCGTCCGTCCTGAAGCTGGTAACGCCGGCGGGGGCGGCGACTATTCCTCTCCCACCGGCTCCACCCGAGATAAATGATAGCAAACGGGCGCGATCGGGGCCGGAGCGGCGGACCTAGGGGCGGCGGCGCTCCATGATCTGGTCGACCAGGCCGTACTCGACCGCCTCCTGCGCCGACAGGATCTTGTCGCGCTCGGTGTCCTCCCGCACCCGTTCCTTGGTCCGGCCGGTGTGGAAAGCGAGGATCTCGTCGATCTTCTCGCGCAACTTCAGCAGCTCGCGGGCGTGGATCTCGATGTCGCTCGCCTGGCCCGCCATCCCCTGCGTCCAGGGCTGGTGGATCAGCACCCGGCTGTTGGGCAGCGCGGTACGTTTGCCGGCGGCCCCGGCCGCCAGCAGCACGGCGGCCATCGACGCCGCCTGACCGACGCAGAGGGTCGCGACGTCCGGCTTGATGTACTGCATGGTGTCGTAGATCGCCAGTCCCGAGGTCACCGACCCGCCCGGGGAGTTGATGTAGAGGTGAATGTCGCGTTCCGGGTTCTCGGCCTCGAGGAAGAGCATCTGGGCGATGATCAGGCTCGCCACCTCGTCGTCGAGCGGCCGGCCGACGAAGATGATGTTGTCCTTGAGCAGGCGGGAGTAGATGTCGTACGCCCGCTCGCCCCGGTTCGTCTGCTCGACCACCATCGGAATCAGCATGTCGTCTCCTGAGTCTGTACTACGAACCGGCGGCCGGTCCGGTTGATTCCGGCTCGCCCAAGAGGCTGCGCACGGTCTTCTCGCGCCGCATCTGGGCGCGCAGGCCCTCCAGCCGCCCCGACTCGTCGAGCGCCTGGCGCACCGCGAGCGGCGAACGGCCCTCGGCGCGGGCGATCGCCTCGAGGGCGCGCTGGAACTCCTCTTCGCCGACCTCGATCTTGCGCTCCTCGCTGATCGCGTCGAGCAGTAGCCGGGCGTGCACCCGGCGCTCGGCCTGCGGCTTCGCCTGTTCGCCGAGCGCCTGCCAGTCGAGCTTCGCCTGCTGCGGATCGACGCCGCGCGCGGAGAGCCCCTGGGCGTAGTCGACCAGCATCCCCTCGACCTCCTCGTGCACCACACCCTCCGGCAGGGGGATCGGGTGGCGCTCGATCAGCTGGTCGAGCAGCGCCGTCTCCCGGCGGCGCGCGCGCTCGGCGCGTTTGGCCGCCCGCAGGCGGCCGGCGACGTCGACCCGGAAGGCCTCGACGTCGGCGAAATCGCCGAAATGGCGGACGAACTCGAGATCGAGCTCCGGCAGGTTCGCCTCGCGCACGGCCTTGACGGTGGCGCGGTAGGCATGGGTGTGGGCCGCTTCGCCTTCGCCCTCCTTGCGGGTGAACTCGGCCTGCTGCCCGGCGGCAAGGCCCTCGAGCACCGCGAGCTCGGTCCACACCTGCGGATCGCCGACCTCCAAGGCGATCGGCTGCGGCTTGGCATCCGCTTCGCCTCCGATTTCGAGCAGCTCCGCCTCCACCCGGTCGCCGCGCGCCGCCGGGCGCTCGACCGGCATCCAGACGGCGTGGCTGCGGCGCAGGTCGGCGATGGCGTTCTCGATCTCGTCCGGAGCGGCCTCGACCCCGAGCTCGGGGAGCGCGAAGTCCGCGGTGTTGCGCAGCTCGATCTGCGGTCGGACCTCGACCACGGCGGTGAAGACCAGCGGCTCGCCGTCCTTGAAATCCAGCGCCTCGACGCGTGGCGAGCGCAGCGGCTGGATGCCGCTCTCAGCCGCCGCCTGGCGCCAGTAGCGCGGCACCAGCCGTTCCATCACCTCGCGGCGAATGTCCTCGCCGAAGTGACGGCGCACCACGGCCGGCGGGACCTTGCCCTTGCGGAAGCCGGGGATGCGGGCGCGGCGCCCGTATTCCTCGACCACGCGCGAGGTCTCGGCCTCGACGGCGGGGATGGGAACTTCGATCTTCAACTGACGGCGACAGGGACCGGTCTCTTCGACCGCTAGGACCACACTCATCGACGATTCCTTGGAAGCTGGTGCGAAAGGGGGGACTCGAACCCCCAACCCGATCGCTCGGGACTAGATCCTAAGTCTAGCGCGTATACCAGTTCCGCCACTTTCGCGCCCCGCGGATTCTCGCACGGAACCGCGGCCCCCGCCCGGATTCTCTCGGCGGCGACCGGCTTCAGGCTTCGAGAACGCGGATCGGCTGCACGATCGACTGCAAGCCTTCGAACTGCAGCCGTCGCTGCACGGCGAGCGCGGTCTCGTTGTGCAGCAGCCGGTGGTACCACTTCTCCTCGCGGAAGACGAGCTTGCCGAGGAAGATCACCGCGCGCGGGTATTCGCCGGCGAGCTCGAGGCTGAGCTCCTGCATCACGCTGACCGCCTCGGTGCCGAGACCGAGCCGCCAGTCGGCCTGCAGTCCGTGCGCGCGCGCCCAGGCGACGTAGCGACGCAACGCCTGCTCGGATTCGGAGCGCAGATGCCCGACCTCCTCCTGGCCCTTGAAGGATCCGGAGTCGAGCACCGCCGCGGAGATGAAGACGTAGTTGCGGAAGAAGCCCGGGAAGGTGCGGTGGATCGACAGCACCTGGTGGAGACCGAAGCCGGAGAACGACCGGACGCAGACGACCGCCGTCGGGGCCCGCCGGTCGAGCGGCGGCTCGGGGTGGTCGCCCGCTTCGGGGCCGGGCGCCGCCGAGCCGATCAACACCTCGTCGAGCCGCCCGAGATCGAGCTGCACCCGCTCGTAGTGGCGCCGCACCCAGAAACAGAGCGCTACGATCGCCGCCGTCACCATCAGCGTGATCCAGCCGCCGGAGCGGAACTTCTCCACCGTGGTCACGACCAGGATCGAGCCGCTCATCAGGAAACCGACGCCGTGCAGCAAGAGCAGCCGCTTCCATCGCCGGTCTTCGCTCCGCGCCAGGATCCAGTGTCGAGCCATGCCGAAGGTCGTCAGGCTGAAGGTGATGAAGACGTTGATCGAATACATGACGACCAGCACCGAGACCGCACCTCGGGTGTAGAGCAGCGCGGCGCCGGCGGCGACCGCCATCAGCGCCACGCCGTTCTTCGCCACCAGCCGATCGGAGAGATGGGCGAAGCGATGCGGCATCCAGGAGTCGCGCGCCATGTTGGCGAGCACCCGCGGGCCGTCGAGAAAGCCGGTCTGGGCGGCGACGAAGAGCAACGCGGCCTCCGCGGCCAGCGCCACCACGACGAGCGACTTGCCGACCGCCACGCCGCCGACCCGCCAGCCGCCGAACAGGTTGCCGAGCAACACCGCGTTCATCGTCCGCCCGGCGAGCGGATGCGCGTCGGTCAACAGGTACCCGAGGAGGATGCCGCCCGCCGTGAAGGCGAGCGAGAAGGCCATGAGCGCCATGGTGCGCCGCGCCGTCTGGACCCGTGGCTCGCGCAACATCACCACGCCGTTGGAGACCGCTTCGATGCCGGTATAGGTGCCGCCGCCGAGCGAGTAGGCGCGCAAGAGGATGAGCAGCACCGAGCCGAGCCCGAGCGAGGAGGCGGCGTCCCGGAAATCGCCCGCCGCGCCGGCGACCACTCCCGGGAGGCTGGCCGCGTGCCCTCCAACCGCCACCGCGATCGCCACCACGTGGGTGGCCAGGAAGACCACGAAGATCGGCATCAGGATGCTGACCGATTCCTTGACCCCCCGCAGATTGAGGACCATCAACCCGCAGAGCACCGCGAATTCGGCGGCGAGCTTGAACGGCTGCCAGTGCACGGGGAGGAAGGACCAGAGCTGGTCGCAGCCGCTGGCGACCGAGATGGTGATCGTCAGCACGTAGTCGACCAGCAGCGCGCAGCCCGAGACCACGCCGACGCGACTGCCCAGCAGCTTGCTCGCCACCAGGTAGCCACCGCCGCCGCCGGGGAAGAACTCGATCAGGTTCGAGTAGGCGAGCGAGATCACGGCGATGGTCGCCGCCATCATCAGGAAGAGCAGGAGAGCGAGGTGGGTGTGCGACCCGAGCGCCTTGTAGGCCTCTTCGGGGCCGTAAGCGGAGGACGACAGCCCATCGGCGCCGAGCCCGACCCAGGCGAGGAACGCGACCAGCGAGACGTGATGGAACAGTTGCGGGTCGCCGAGGTCGCGCGGCGCGCCGATCACCCGGCGCCAACCGCGCCGGAGCCAGCCTGAGTTTCGGGTCGGGGTCGGCATCGTCCGCGGAGCGCGGGGCGATCCCGCGACGCAGATCCTGCGCTTGGCTCCGCGAAGAACAGCTAAAGAACTCCGAAAGGAGACCTAAAGACCGGACGCCGCTGCGTGGACGCCGGTCAGGCGTTCGATACCGAGAGCGAGCTGATTGGCATAGGCGCTCAGCAACTGCCGGGTCTCCGGATTCAGCAGCTCCTCCGGCGCCGCCGGATGCAGGCCGAGGACGCCGACGATCCCGGTCGCGGTGCGCAGCGGCAGGTACAGGCCCTTGGCCGCCGGCAGGTTGCCGGTCGTCATCCCGGCCGATTCGCCGTGGCGGAAGCACCAGTCGGCGACCGCCTGCTCGCGCTCGTCGTAGATGTAGGTCACGGCCTCCTGCGCGCGCAGCTCGAGCCGTCGCTGGTCGGCCGCCGGCAGGAGGACCATCACCTGGCTCGAGAAGACCTCCCAGAGGTGCGGCAGGGCCGCCGCGAGGAGCTGGTCGAGATCTCTGGCGTTGGCGAGGTCGCGCACGAGAGAATAAAGAGCCGTACTGCGATGCTCGCGCTCGCGCGCCACCTCCGCCTGGCGGCGCAGTCGCACGGCCAGGCGCGAGATGACGTTGGCGACCACCAGGAAGACGGCGAAGGTCACCAGGTATTCGGAGTCGCTGACCGAGAACTTGAAGTACGGCGGCACGAAGAAGTAGTCGAAGATCGCCACCGCCAGGACCGAGGCCCAGATCGACGGGCCGCGGCCGAACCTGAGCGCCGTGACGACGATGCCGAGAATGAAGATCATCGCCAAGTTGGTCGGCTGGATGCGACCGAAGAGCAAGGACGAGAGCGCCCCGCAGGCGCCGATCACCACCGAGGCCAGGAAGTAGTTCCTCGGCGGACTGTGCCGGCTCGTGCGCGGGGTCGCCGCCGGCTCGTCGCCGGGCGAGGCGCCGAGCACGTGGAGGTCGAGCTTGTCGGCGCGCGCCAGCAGCTCGTCGCCGATCGAGCCGAAGAGGAGCCGGCGCCAGCGCGTGCTGGTGGGCGCGCCGATCAACAGCCGCGTCGCGTTGCGGCGGCGGGCGAGATCCAGCAGCTCGTCGGCGACGCGCTCGCCGGGGAGCGTCACCACCTCGGCGCCGAGCTGTTCGGCAAGCCGGAGGGTCTTCCAGACCACCCCCCGCTCCTCCTCCGGCAGCGCTGCGGTCGCCGGCGTCTCGACGAAGGCGGCGATCCACTCGCCCTTCAGCCGCTCGGCGAGGCGCGCTGCGGCGCGCACCCGCTGCGCCGAGCCGGGGCCGGGCCCGACCGCGACCAACAGCCGCTCGGTCACCTCCCACGGCTCCTCCACGCGGTGGCGCTCGCGGTAACCGCGGACGTCGACGTCCACCTTTTGCGCCGCGGCCCGGAGCGCCAGCTCGCGCAGGGCCAGGAGATTGCCGGTGCGGAAGAATCCCTCGAGCGCCTGCTTCACCTTCTCCGAAGGGTAGACCTTGCCGGAGGCCAGCCGCTCCAGGAGCTCCTCGGGCGGCAGGTCGATGAGCTCGATGTCGTGGGCGTGCTGCAGCACCGAATCGGGCACCGTCTCGCGCACCACGATCCCGGTCACCTGCGCGACCACGTCGTTCAGGCTCTCGAGGTGCTGGATGTTGCAGGTCGTCCAGACGTCGATCCCCGCGCCCAGCAGCTCCTCGACATCCTGCCAGCGCTTGTCGTGCCGCGATCCCGGGGCGTTGGTATGCGCCAGCTCGTCGAGCAGCAGGAGCTTCGGGTGGCGGGCCAGCGCCGCGTCGAGATCGAACTCCGAGAGCGTCGTGTCGCGGTAGGTGTAGAGATTTGGCGCCAGGCGCTCGAGGCCCTCGAGCAGCTCGGCCGTGTCCTGGCGTCCGTGGGTCTCGACCCAGCCGACCAGCACGTCGACGCCGCCCGACGCGAGGCGGTGCGCCGCGTCCAGCATCGCGAACGTCTTGCCGACCCCGGCGACCGCGCCGAGGAAGACCTTGAGGCGCCCGCGCGCGTTCCTCCGTTCTTCCGCCTCGACGGCGGCGAGCAGGCGGTCGGGGTCCGGGCGCCGTTCGATCACGAGGCCGGAGGTCTAGCCGCTTTCGGCGTCCCGCCGGCGAGTTGGTCGAGCGCCAGGTTGAGCTCGAGGACGTTCACCCGCGGCTCGCCGACAACCCCGAAGGTCCGGCCCTCGACGTGCGCGGCGACCAGTTTCCGGACCGCCTCCTCCGTCAAGCCGCGGGCACGGGCCACGCGCCGCAGCTGGTAGTCGGCCGCGGCGGGCGAGATGTGGGGATCGAGGCCGCTCGCGGAGGCGGTCACCAAGTCGACCGGGACCCGCTCTCCCGCCTCCGGATCCGCCGCGCGCAACGCGGCGATCCGCTTCTCGACCGCGTCGTGGAGCGCCGGATTCGAGGGTCCGAGGTTCGAGCCCATCGAGGCCGAGGCGTCGTAGGGGAAGGCGCCGGTCGCCGACGGCCGGCTCCAGAAGTAGCCCGGATCGGCGAATGGTTGGCCGATGAGCTCGGAGCCGACGACCTCCCCGTCGCGCGTGATCAAGCTTCCGTGGGCCTGGTGCGGGAAGAGGCCAACCGCCAGGCCGGTCACCACCGACGGATAGACGACTCCGGTCACCACCGTCAGGGCGAGGAGCAGCAGGAAGGCCTTGCCAAGTTCGTGGACCATCGTGTTCATGATTTCAGACTCCCGTCACCGGCCGCGTCAGGCGAGGCCGATCGCGGCGAGCAGCATGTCGATCAACTTGATTCCCGGAAACGGCACCAGGAGGCCGCCGAGGCCGTAGATCCAGAGGTTGCGGCGCAGCAGCGCCGCGGCGGGCAGCGGGCGGTACTTGACGCCCTTCAGCGCCAGCGGCACCAGAGCGATGATGATCAGGGCGTTGAAGATCACCGCCGCCAGGATGGCGCTCGTCGGGCTCGCGAGGTGCATGACGTTCAGGGCGCCGAGCGGCGGGTAGGTCGAGGCGAAGGCGGCCGGCAGGATGGCGAAGTACTTCGCCACGTCGTTGGCGAGGCTGAAGGTGGTCAGGGCGCCGCGGGTCATCAGCAGCTGCTTGCCGATCTCGACCGTCTCGAGAAGCTTGGTCGGGTTCGAGTCGAGGTCGACCATGTTCGCCGCCTCTTTAGCCGCCTGCGTCCCGCTGCCCATCGCCACCGCGACGTCGGCCTGAGCGAGAGCCGGAGCGTCATTGGTGCCGTCGCCGGTCATCGCCACCATGTGTCCCTGCGACTGGAGCTCGCGCACCTTGCGCAGCTTCGACTCGGGCGTCGCCTGGGCGAGGAAATCGTCGACCCCGGCTTCGGCCGAGATCGCCGCCGCGGTCAGCGGATTGTCGCCGGTGATCATCACCGTCCGGATCCCCATGGCGCGCAGCTCGGCGAAACGCTCGCGGATGCCGCCCTTGACGATGTCCTTGAGCAGGATCGTGCCGACGATCTCGGCGTTCTCCGACACCACCAGCGGCGTGGCGCCGCTGCGCGCCACCTCGTCGACGGCGGCGCGAACCTCCGGCGCCATCGTTCCGCCCTTCGCCTTCACCCACGCCTCGATCGCGTCCGCGGCGCCCTTGCGGATCTCGAGCCCGGGAAGGTCGACGCCGCTCATCCGCGTCTCGGCCGAAAAGGGGACGAACTTCGCCTGCAGGTGGCCGATGTCGCGGCCGCGGATGCCGAAGACCTGCTTGGCGAGGACGACAATGCTGCGCCCTTCCGGGGTCTCGTCGGAGAGCGACGAGAGCTGCGCCGAGTCGGCGAGCTGCTCGGCCGACTTCCCCGGCGCGGCGATGAAGCGCGACGCCTGGCGGTTGCCGAGGGTGATGGTGCCGGTCTTGTCGAGGATCAGCACGTCGACGTCGCCCGCCGCCTCGACCGCGCGGCCCGACATGGCGATGACGTTGGCGCGAATCATCCGGTCCATGCCGGCGATGCCGATCGCCGACAACAGGCCGCCGATGGTGGTCGGGATCAGGCAGACGAGCAGCGCCACGAGCACGGTCACCGAGATCGCCGTGCCGCGTCCGGCCGCGGTGACGCCGTAGATCGACATCGGCAACAGGGTCGCGCAAGCGAAGAGGAAGACCAGCGTCAGGCCGGCGAGCAGGATGGTGAGCGCGATCTCGTTCGGCGTCTTCTTGCGGCGGGCGCCCTCGACCAGCTCGATCATCCGGTCGAGGAAGGTCTCGCCCGGGTCGGCCGAGATCCGGATCACCAGCCAATCGGAGATCACCTTGGTGCCGCCGGTCACCGCGTTGCGATCGCCGCCGCTCTCGCGGATGACCGGGGCGCTCTCGCCGGTGACCGCGCTCTCGTCTACCGAGGCGATGCCCTCCACCACTTCGCCGTCGGCCGGTATGACCTCTCCGGTCTCGACGACCACCAGATCGCCCTTGCGCAGCTGGGTGGAGGGGACCCAGTCGAAGGGGGCGTTGCGATCGGGCGTTTCCACCTGGCGGGCCATGGTCTTCTCGCGTGTGGCGCGCAGCGAATCGGCCTGCGCCTTGCCGCGCCCCTCGGCGAGCGCCTCGGCGAAGTTGGCGAACAGCAGCGTCAGCCAGAGCCAGGTGGCGAGGTGAAGCGCGAACCCGGGCGAAGCGTCGCCCTCGCCGCGCAGCGCGAGCAGGCCGAGCACGGTCACGAGCGCCGCACCGACGTAGACCACGAACATCACCGGGTTCTTCAGCTGGGTGCGCGGATCGAGCTTGACGAAGGAGTCGAGTACCGCGCGGCGCACCAGCGCGGGCTCGAAGATACGGATGGCGGGGCGGCTCATGACGGGTCTCTCTCAGCGTCCAGCTACGAGCGACAGGTGCTCGGCGATCGGCCCGAGCGCCAAAGCGGGAAGGAAGGTGAGCGCGCCGACCAGCAGCACGGTGGCGGCGAGCAGGAAGACGAAGAGGGCGCCGTCGGTGCGCAGGGTGCCAGCGGTCGCCGGCAACATCTTCTTGCGCACCAGCGAGCCCGCGACCGCGAGCGCCGGAATCGCCACCCAGAAGCGCGCGAAGAACATCGCGAGACCGAGCGCGGTGTCGTAGAAGGGCGTGTTGACGGAGAGGCCGGCGAAGGCGCTGCCGTTGTTGTTCCCGGCCGAGGAGAAGGCGTAGAGGATCTCCGAAAAACCGTGCGCGCCTGGATTCGCCAGGCCGGCGAGCCCCTCCGGCCGTACGACGGCGATGCCGGTGCCGACCAGGACCACGAAGGGCGGCACCAGGATGCCGAGCGCCGCCATCTTCATCTCGTGCGATTCGATCTTCTTGCCGAGGTACTCCGGAGTCCGCCCGACCATCAGGCCGGCGACGAAGACCGCCACCAGGGCGAAGAGCAGCATGCCGTAGAGGCCCGACCCCACGCCGCCAAAGACCACCTCGCCGAGCTGCATCAGCGCCATCGGCACCATGCCGCCGAGCGGGTTGTAGGAGTCGTGCATCGAGTTGACCGAGCCGTTGGACGCCGCGGTGGTCGTCGCCGCCCAGAGCGCCAATTGCCCGATGCCGAACCGGGTCTCCTTGCCCTCCATGTTGCCGCCGGCCTGGAGATCGGAGTGATGGAAGTCGATCGGCAAGTCTCTGAGTCCGAGGTTCCCGGCCCCTTCGGCGGCTCCGACCGCGACCAGGAAAGGGAGGATGAGCACGAACATCGTCGCGAGCAGCGTCCAGCCGTCGCGCGGCCGCTTCACCATCCGCCCGAAGGTGACGCAGAGCCCGGCGGAGATCGCCAGAATGGCGAGCGTCTCGAGCAGGTTCGAGAACGGGGTCGGGTTCTCGAAGGGATGGGCCGAATTGACGTTGAAGAAGCCGCCGCCGTTGGTGCCGAGCTGCTTGATCGCGATCTGCGCGGCGGCCGGACCGACAGCGATGGTCCGCCCGGAGCTCGCGGCGTCGGCGGCGGCCGAGGGATCGAGCAGCGTGGCGGTCGGGTAGTTCGACCAGGTCTGGACGACCCCTTGCGAGACCAGCGCCAGGGCGAGGACCAACGACAGCGGGACGAGGACGTAGAGGGTGCAACGCACGGTGTCGGCCCAGAAGTTGCCGATTCCGGTCGCCTCGCGGCGCGCGAAGGCGCGAGCGAGAGCGACGACCACCACTATTCCGGTCGCGGCCGAGACGAAGTTCTGCACCGCGAGCGCCAGCGCCTGCGACAGGTACGACAGCGTCGCCTCGCCGCCGTAGTCCTGCCAGTTGGTGTTGGTCATGAAGCTCACGGCGGTGTTGAACGCCATGTGCGGATTCATGCCGGCGAAGGCGCGCGGATTGAACGGCAGCGAGCCTTGCGAGCGCAGCAGGAGGAAAACGACCAGGAAGCCCGCTAGATGGAAGAGCAGGAAGCCGGTGGCGTAGCGCTTCCAACCCATGTCCTCGCCGGGGTCGATGCCGCTGACGCGGTAGATGCCGCGCTCGAGCGGGCCGAAGACGCGCGAGAGGACCGTCTTCCGCCCCTCGAAGACCTTGGACATGTAGACGCCTAGCGGCCAGGCGAGACCGGCGAGCAGGCCGAAGTAGAGCGCGAACTGCAGGACGTCCGAGGAATTCACGAGAACTTCTCCGGCTTCATCAGGGCGACGAACAGGTAGGTCGCCAGCAGGACGGCGATGACTCCCACCACGAAGTAGAGGAGGTTCATCGTCCTTCTCCCTTCACGCTCTGGTCGCAGAAGCGGACGAGCCAGCCGGTGGCGAGAAAGCAGGCGACGATCACCAAGATGAACGCGAGGTCGACGAACATGGTGAGGACATGTTCGAGCGGCGCGACCGAAGAAGGCCGAAAGGCCGGCGAAAGATTCGCGAAAGACCGGCGCTCGCCGGTCCTGAAGTCCGGACCTAAGGCTCGATCGGCTCCGGAAGGAAGCGGTAGCCCACCCAGGGCTCGGTGGCGAGGAAGCGCGGGTTCGCCGGATCGGTCTCAAGCTTGCGGCGCAACGATCCGACGTGCACCCGCACCGTGTCGGTCGAGGTCCCCGGGGCGCCACGCCAGACCGCGGCGACGATCTGGCGGTGGGTCACCGGCCGGCCGGCGTTGGCGGTCAGCAGATCGAGGAGGGCGAACTCGATCGGCGTCAGGTGCAGCTCGACCCCGTCGCGGATCACCCGCCGGCGATCGAGGTCGAGCTCGAGATCGGCGAAGCGCCGGACCTCGGGCGCCGACCCGGTGCCGAGGCGGCGCAGCAGCGAGCGCACCCGCGCCAGCAGCTCGCGCGCCGAGAAGGGCTTGGTGACGTAGTCGTCGGCGCCGGCGTCGAGGGCGCGCACCTTGTCCTGCTCGTCGGCGCGAACCGAGAGCACCAGGACCGGCGTGCGCCCCGCGCGCCGGACCTCGGCCAGGAGCCAGAACCCGTCGCGCTGCGGCATGGCGAGGTCGGTGACCACCAGATCGGGCTGGAATTCGCGGAAGCGGAGCGCGCCCTCCTCGCCCTGCGCGGCCTCGATCACCTCGTAGCCGGCCGCCGCGAGATCGGTCGCCACCGCGCGGCGGACCGCCGGGTCGTCGTCCACCACCAGGATCCTCCGGCCGACGATGCTCATCGCTCCACCTCCGCGTCGCCTCCGTCCGCCGCTCCGAGACGGCTCCCGGGCAGCTCAAGGCAGGCCCGGGTGCCGCCCCCGTCGCGCGGCCCGAGCACGACCCGGCCGCCGCTGGCCAAAGCGAGCTGGCGTGCGATCGCCAGACCGAGCCCGGGACGTCCGCTCTCGCCCGGGTCCCCGGCCGCGCCGCCGCGCGGCTCCGCCGGCGGACCGGGACCGCGGTCGAGGATCGCCACCGCCACCCGCTCCCCGCCGCTCGGCGAAACTTCGCATTCGAGCGCCACGCCCGGCGGCTGCACCCGCGCCGCGTTCTCGAGCAGGTTGACCAGGATCTCGATCGCCAGCGACGGGTCGACCAGCACCTCCGGACAGTCGCCGGCAATGCGCGTGCGGACCTCGATCCCGGCGAGCAGGTGGGAGAGGTTCTCCCGCGCCGCCGCCAGCAGCTCGCCGGCGGGGATCGGCTCGGGCCGCGGCCGCAACAGACCGGCTTCGGCGCGCGCCGCCGAGAGCAGGTTGCCGATCCGCCGCTCGAGCCGCTCGCGCTCGCGCGCCGCCGCCTCGGCCCGCGAGCGCAGCGGCGATCCGGCCGCGGTGTCGCGCGCCAGCGCTTCGAGATCGAGCGCCATGGCGGTGAGCGGCGTGCGCAGATCGTGGGAGACGGCGCGTAGCAGGGCGGTCTTGAGGCGGTCGCTCGCCGCGATCGCCTCGCTGCGCGCCGCCGCTTCGAGCAGATCGCGCCGCTCGATCGCCAGGCCGAGCAAGCGGGCCGCCGAGACCACCACCCGCGTCGAGGCGCTCGTACCGCGCGCGACCAGGACGCCGATCAGGCGGCCGCCGACGTCGATCGGCACCGCTGCTCCGCCGCCCGCCAGTTCGCGCGGCGTCGCCGATTCGAGGGCGGCGGCGATCGCCGGGTCGTCGGCGATCTCCGCCCGCTCGCCGAGCGCGTAAACGGCGCGGCGCTCCGCCCCGTCGGCGAGGATCACCGCGCCGCGGGTCGCGCCGAGCGCCGAGAGCGTGCGGCCCGCCTCGGCCGCGAGGGCGTCGCCCCGGCTGCTGGCGGCGAAGAGTCCGAAGCAGAGCTCGTACAGCGTCTCGGTCTCGCGCCGGCGCTGCTCGGCCTCTTCCGCCCGCCGTCGCGCGGTCCAGACCAGACGGCTGGTGACCACCGACGTGGCGAGAAAAGTACCGAACGCCGCCCAGTTGGCGGGCTCCGAGATCGTCAGGGTGAAAAACGGCGGCAGGAAGAAGTAGTTGTAGCCGAGCGCCGCGACCACCGATGCGACGACGCTCGCCACCAGGTCGCCGCGCGCTGCGACGCCCAGGACCGAGATCAGGAGGAGGAACCCGGCGGTGGGCGAGTTGACCGCCGCGGCCCGGCCGGCCGCGATCGCCAGACCCGGCAGCGCCAGCGCCAGCGCCAGGCTCGGCATCCGTCGGCTCGGCGCGTCCGACACCCGGTGCTTCTCGGGCGAGGGGTTCGTGAGCTTAGGTCGCGTCAGTTGGGTCCTCATCGGCGACCGCTCTCGGCGACTCTACATACTGCGGCCGTCGGTCCGCCTTCCCGCGAATCGCAGAGGAATCGGTCCCAGGGAGGAATGAAGCTGACAGCGCGGGCCTCGAACACCGACTCACCGGCCGAGCACCTCGCGGACCTTTCCGGCCAGGGCGGCTACCGTATAGGGCTTGCTGATGAAATTCGTCAGGTCGTCGAGCACGCCGTGATGCAGGATCGTGTCGTCGGTGTAACCCGAGCAAAACAGTACCCGCATGTCGCGCCGCATCTCTCGCAGTCGGTCCGCCAGATCCCTCCCGCTCATTCCTGGCATGACGACGTCGGTGAGGAGCAGGTGCACCGGACCCGGAAATTCCTCCAGCAGGAGCAGCGCTTCGCCGCCGTTCGCGGCGACCAGGACGTCGTATCCGGCCGACTCGAGCGCCCGCTCGGTCAACCTACGCAGCGCCTCGTCGTCCTCCACCAGCAGAATGGTCTCGGACCCGCGCACCGCGCTGTCGCTCGGCGTCGAGCGGTCGGCTTCGGCCACCCCAGCGACGCGAGGTAAGTGGATCTCGAAAGAGGTGCCCTTGCCGACCTCGGCGTGCACGCCGATATGCCCGCCGCTCTGCGCGACGATCCCGTACACCGTCGACAGGCCCAGGCCGGTTCCCTTCCCGACGCCCTTGGTGGTGAAGAACGGCTCGAAGATCCGGTTCTGCGTCGCTTGATCCATGCCGATTCCCGTGTCGCCGACGGAAAACATCACGAATCGGCCCGCCACCACGGGTGGGCGCAGTTCGGCGCGCGTCTCGTCGAGGTCCACATTCGCGGTCGAGATCGTCAGCGTTCCGCCCCCGGGCATCGCGTCGCGAGCGTTGACCGCGAGGTTGAGCAGCACCTGTTCGATCTGGCCGCGATCCGCTCTCACCAGGCCGAGCTCCTCGGTCGGGGCGAACGCCAAGGTCACGTCCTCGCCGATCAGCCGCGTCAACATCTTCTGCATGTCCGCGATCACCGCGTTGAGGTCCAGCACCGTCGGCTGCAGCACTTGCTTGCGGCTGAACGCCAGGAGTTGTCGGGTCAACTGGGCGGCGCGCCGCCCGGCGCGGTCGATCGCGTCGAGATCTTCGCGCAGCGGATCGCCGTCTTGCAGCCCGCGCATCGCGAGCTCGGCGGTTCCATTGATGACCGTCAGCAGATTGTTGAAATCGTGCGCGAGGCCGCCCGCGAGTCGGCCCACGCTCTCCATCTTCTGCGCCTGCAGGAACTGGGCCTGCAATTCCGTTCGTTCGGTGACATCGACGTGCGAGCCCAGCATCCGCTCGGGCCGACCCTTTTCGTCGCGCACGACCGAGGCACGAGCCAGGATGTGGCGATAGGAGCCGTCCCTGTGGCGGAAGCGGAACTCCACCTCGTACTTGGGCCCCGGGTTCGCCAGGAACGCCCGCACCGCGCTCAGGCAGCGGTCGATATCTTCCGGATGGACTCGCGTCCGCCATTCGTCGAAATCGTCCGAGATCTCGTCCTCCGCGTAGCCGATCTGGCGCTTCCATTCGGCCGAATACTGCACGCGGTTCGAGCGCAGGTCCCAGTCCCACAGGCCGACGTTGCCCGCGCTGACGGCCTGGCGCTCGCGTTCCAGAGCCTCGCGCAGCGCCGCCTCCGCCCGCTTGCGGTCGCTGATGTCGACGAGGAAGGTCACGCACTGTCCGGGCCGCGGCGAAAACGCCGTCGCCTCGTAGTGGGTGTCGAGCGCCACGCTGTGCCCTTCCCACGAGTCGGGCACGCCGGTGAGCGCCACGCGGCCATGGCGCTCCATCATGGCGCGGCTGGTCCGCGGATTGAATTCGAACAGCGTGCGACCGACGAGGTCCGCCGCCTTCGCCTGCACGAAGCGCTCGAAGGCCGGATTGACGTAGAGGAAGCGGCAGTCGATCGGCCGGCCCGCGGAATCGCTGATGACCTCCGACAGGAACAGGGCCACCGGGCTCTTCTCGAAAAGCTCTCGGTATCGCCGCTCGCTCTCTCTGACGGCTTCGTCCGCGCTCAACAGGTCGGTGACGTCGTAAGCGGTGCCGGCGATGCGGGAGGGAACGCCGTCGACGGTCTCGATCACGTCGCCCTCCGTCCGAATCACGCGGCAGGTGCCGTCCGGCCGCAGGGCGCGGAACTCCACCGCGGCGGGGTGCCGTCCCGCCACCGCCGTCCGGACCCATTCCCGCAGCTTGGGTCGGTCTTCCGGATGGACGATCTCGAAGAAGAACTCGAAGTCCGGCGCGCCCATATCGGGGCTCAGGCCGTAGAGGCGGTAGGTCTCGTCGGACCACCAGACTTTGGAGTCGCCGATCTTCCAGTTCCAGGAGCCGACGTGGGCAAACCGCTGGGAGGCCGCGAACATGTATTCGCGCTCGCGGAGCGCCTCTTCCGCGCGCTTGCGGCCGGTGATGTCCCTCGCGCTGTTGACGACGCCGACGATGCGACCGGCTTCGTCGCGGAAGGGGGCTTTCGAGACGTGGAAGACGCGTTCGCCGTCGGCGGTCTGCAGGGTCTCCTCCACCACCTCGGGCACGCCGGATTCGAGGATGCGCCGGTCGGTCTCGGACATCGTCTGTCCGATTCGCGAAGCGGAAAAAATTTCGCCGTCGGTCTGGCCCTGCACCTCCTCGAGCGACTTCCCGATCGCTGCCAGGGTCGCCGGGTTGGCGAAGATCCACCTGCCGTCGCGGTCCTTCAGGAATGTGGGCTGGGGGATGGTCTCGACAAGGCCCTCGAGCATCGCCGCTCTCTCGCGCAGCGCCTCGTAGCTCAGCTGCCGCTCCTGCTCCGCTCGGCGGCGCGCGGAAATATCGCGAAAGATGAGGTGGGAGAGAGGAGCGCCCTCGTCCGATGGAACGAGCCCGGAGGTGAGCTCCACGGGGAAGGTGCCGCCGTCGGACCGCCGGAAGGTGAGCTCGCCGGCGACGGGCCCCGAGGTCGCCGCCTCGCCCAGCAAGTCGCGCAGCCGGTCGCTCTCCACCACCAGCTTCTCGCACCCATCGCGGCAGATCTCCTCTTCGGAGCGCCCGATCGCCCGACACGCGGCGGGATTGGCGCGGAGGATCGTTCCGTCGGAGCGCAGGAGCAGCACTCCATCGAGGGAGTGCTCGCAAACCCCGCCGAAGGCACCCGTCCGTTCCCGCACGAGTAGTCCTCCTCCTCGCCCATGATCGCACGCTGGCGCTCCGGGTGCGCGGGCTCGCCCTGCGCGGCCCAGGAGCGCCGCCCAGCGAGGCTCGCCGGCTCGGTGGTCGCGGACCGCCTCGGCTCGAGATCGGACGCGGCTCTCCCCTGTTGCTGCCCGTTCGGGCTGCCGGTCCAGGGAAAACCGACTGTTCTTGGAGGAATTGGTGAGCCGCGTAGGACTTGAACCTACAACCCGCAGATTAAGAGTCTGCTGCTCTACCAGTTGAGCTAGCGGCCCTGCCGGAGGAGAAATATAGCCGCGCGCGCCGGTGATTGACAAGAGGGCGCCGCGGCGGTCGGCTACAATCCGGCGCCCGATGGAACGCCGCGCCAAGATCGTCGCCACGCTCGGACCCGCGAGCGCCGAGGAGCGCACGCTCACCCGCCTCTTCGCCGCCGGGGTCGACGTCGTCCGTCTCAATCTCTCGCACGGCAGCCAGGCGACGCACCGCCGGGCGCTGCGCCTGGTGCGCCGCACGGCGCGCGCCGCCGGGCGCCACGTGCCGGTGCTGCTCGACCTGATGGGGCCGCGCTACCGCCTGGGAGAGATCGCCGGCGGCCGGCGCGTGCTGCGCGCGGGCGAGCGGCTGACGCTCGGTCCCGCCGCGGCACGCGTCGACCTGCCGGTCGACGACCCCGAGTTCCTGCACCACCTGGTGCGCGGCGAGCGGGTGTTGATCGACAACGGCCTGGTCGAGCTCGAGGTGACCGACAAGCGCGCCGGGCGCATCCAGGCGCGGGTGGTCTTCGGCGGACCGGTCGCCACCCGCAAGGGGATCAACCTGCCCGACTCGCGCCTGCCGTTCGCCATCTCGCCCAAGGATCGCGCCGATCTCGAGTTCGCGGTCGCCGCGGGCGCCGACTACCTCGCTGCGAGCTACATCGGCCGGGCGCGCGACGTGGAGGCGATCCGCGAGCTGGTCGCGGCGCTCGGCGGCGACATCCCGATCGTCGCCAAGCTCGAGCGCGCCGCGGCGGTCGAGCACATCGAGGAGATCGTCGCCGCCGCCGACGCGGTGATGGTGGCGCGCGGCGACCTCGGAGTCGAGGTGCCGCTGCATCAGGTGCCGGTGCTGCAGAAGCGAATCGTCGCCGCCGGCCGGCGGGCGGGCAAGCCGGTGATCGTCGCTACCCAGATGCTCGAGTCGATGATCGAGCTGCCGCGACCGACGCGCGCCGAGACGTCCGACGTCGCCAACGCGGTGTTCGACGGCGCCGACGCGCTGATGCTCTCGGGCGAGACGGCGGCGGGCCGATACCCGGTCGAGACCGTGGTCACCATGGCGCGGATCATCGTCGAGGCCGAGGCCTACAAGCAGCGGCGCGACGCCGAAGGACTGCCGGGAGATCCGGCGGAGCGCCCGGCGGCTGCGCGCCGCCACGACGACGATCCGACCGGGGCGCTGGCGATCGCCGACACGATCGCCGACGCCGCGGTGCACGCCGCCGCGAAGCTGCCGGGGAGCCGGATCGTCGCCTTCAGCCAGGGCGGCTTCACCGCCCGGCGGCTGGCGCGCTACCGGCCGGTCGCGCCGACCACGGTGATCACCACCGAGGCGCGCGTGGCGCGGCGCATCCAGCTCCTCTGGGGCATGCGCCCGGTCCACTTGGCGCGCGACGTCCAGGGGCGCGTCGACCTGGTCGCGGTGGTCGAGCGCGAGCTGCTGGCCCGCCGCCTGGTGCGACCCGGCCAGCCGATCGTCCTGCTCATGGGTTACCCGGTGCGCGAGCGGCCGCTGACCAACCTGCTGCGCATCCATCGCGTCGGGAGGGCGGGGGCCTCGCGGACGAAAGCCGGGCCCGCCCGCCCCGCCTCACGGTGATCCCGCTCTCCGACTCGCAGAAGCCCAAGTCCTTTCCCTGGGCCACCTGGGCGCTCGCGGCCGGCATGGTCGGGGTCTTCGTGCGCGAGTTCACCCTGGGGGATCGGATCCCGGCCTTCCTCGACCGCTGGGCGTTCCACCCCGCCGCCCTCGCCGCGATGTCGACTGGAGATCCGCGCTCGCTCTGGCCGCTCGTCACGTTGCTGAGCGCGCTTTTCCTCCACGCCGGCCTGCTCCACCTCGCCGGGAACCTCGCCTTCCTCGTCGTCTTCGGCGACGACGTCGAGGGCCGACTCGGCGGCTGGCGCTACCTGGCGCTCTTCCTGGCGTCGGGGGCCGCGGCCTCGCTCGCGCAGGCCGCCGCCTCGCCCCACCGCCAGGGCGCGATCGTCGGCGCTTCGGGCGCCATCGCCGGCATCCTCGGCTGCTTCCTGGTGCTCTTCCCCCGCGCCCGCATCGGCGGCGTCCTGCCGCTCGGCTGCCTGATCCTGCCGGCGAAGAGCCGCGCCTTCCTCTTCCTGCCGGTCTGGTTCGCGATCCAGCTCGTCTCGGCGCTGCTCCAACCCGCCGGCCAGGGAGCCGGCGTCGCCTGGTACGCCCACCTCGCCGGATTCGCCGTCGGACCGGTGCTGTACTTCCTGCTCCGGAGGCGCTGAAGCGAGGCGCGCGGTTGCCGTGCTCTCGGACGCTGTGGTAGAACCGCCGGGCCGTCTCTTCCAGACATGGACCGCATCCCGAGCCACTCGGTGGAGGTCGCGTGGGCGAGCCACGGGAGTTCAGCGTCGAGATCCAGCACGTCACCAAGCGCTTCGGCGACTTCGTGGCGGTCGACGACGTATCGCTCGCCATCCGCCAGGGCGAGTTCTTCTCGCTGCTCGGCCCCTCGGGTTGCGGCAAGACGACGCTCCTGCGCATGCTCGGCGGCTTCGAGCTGCCGACCTCGGGGACGATCCGCATCGCCGGCAAGGACGTGACCGACGTGCCGCCCTACCGGCGGCCGGTCAACATGGTCTTCCAGAGCTACGCTCTCTTCCCCCACCTGACGGTCGCCGAGAACGTCGGCTTCGGGCTGCGCTACAAGGGCGAGGGCAAGGGAAAAGGGGACGACAACCAGCGCATCGCCGACGCGCTCGGCCTCGTCCGCCTCACCGGCTTCGAGAAGCGCTTCCCCAGCCAGCTTTCCGGCGGCCAACGCCAGCGGGTCGCGCTCGCCCGCGCCCTGGCGCTCGAGCCCGAGGTGCTGCTGCTCGACGAGCCGCTCGGCGCCCTCGACCAGAAGCTGCGCAAGGAGGTGCAGGTCGAGCTCAAGAACCTGCAGCGCAGCCTCGGCATCACCTTCGTCTTCGTCACCCACGACCAGGAGGAGGCGCTCACCATGAGCGACCGGATCGCGGTGATGAACGCCGGCCGGGTCGAGCAGATGGACGCCGCGCCGCAGGTCTTCGAGTACCCGACCACCGAATTCGTCGCCCAGTTCATGGGCGCCTCGAACTTCTTCACCGCCACCGTGCGCAGCCTCGCCGACGGCCTGATGTCGCTCTCCATGCCGCCCGGCGGCGACTTCAAGGTCCGCGGCGGCGGCGACGAGCGCCAGGGCGCGGTGCGCTTCGTCGTCCGCCCCGAGAAGCTCGACCTGCGCACCAAAGACCTCTCCTCGCACGGCATCCCCTCGGTGCCGGTGACCATCGAGGACCGGGTCTACCAGGGCGTGAGCACGGTGTGGATCGTCAAGGACGAGCGCGGCGAGCGCTACGTGATCTACGAGCAGAACGAGAAGCCGTTCGAGGAGCGCGGCAAGTTCGGCGTCGGCTCCAAGGTCTTCATGTGTTGGAACCCGCGCCACACGGTGTTGATGGACGAGGCGCCGAAGAGCCATGCCTGAACCGCGCGCCGCCGACGCCCGCCGCCGCTGGGCCTTCCTGCCCCTGGTCTCGCCGACCTGGATCGTGCTCGGCGGCGCCTTCCTGCTGCCGCTGGTCATCATGCTGGTGATCAGTTTCGCCGAGCGCGACGCCTACGGCGGCCTCAAGCCGGTGCTCGATTTCGGCGCCTACGTCGCCTCGGGCGACTTCCTCAAGAACTACATCCGTTCGGTCGAGCCGGTCTACCTGCAGATCTACTGGCGCTCGCTGTGGATGGCGGTGCTGACCACCGTCTTCTGCCTGGTGATCAGCTATCCGATCGCCTACTACGTCGCGGTGCTGGCGCCGGCGAAGTGGAAGAACACCTTGCTCGGCCTGATCGTGGTGCCGTTCTGGACCAGCTTCCTCATCCGCACCTACGCCTGGATGCTCATCCTGCGCAGCGAGGGGCTGATCAACACCGTGCTCCAGGGCGCCGGAGTGACCCACCAGCCGCTCGAGCTGCTCTACAACCAGTTCGCGGTGATGATCGGCCTGGTCTACGGCGAGCTGCCGTTCATGATCCTGCCGCTCTACGCTTCGCTCGAGAAGCTCGATCTGTCGCTGCTCGAGGCGGCGACCGACCTCGGCGCCAACCACGTCGAGAGCTTCTGGCGGGTGACCGTGCCGATGACCATGCCGGGGATCGTCGCCGGCATCGTGCTGGTCTTCATCCCCTCGATCGGCCAGTTCGTGGTCTCGGACCTGCTGGGCGGCGCCAAGTCGATGCTCGCCGGCAACCTGATCCAGAACCAGTTCGGCATGGCGCGCAACAAGCCCTTCGGATCGGCGGTCGCCTTCGAGCTCACGGCGGTGGTGCTCGTCCTGCTGCTCGCCTACGCCATCTACTCGAAGAGGAGCGGCAAGGAAGTGCTGCTGTGAGCGCGCCTGGAAGCGCTCCCAGCCTGCCCGAGAGGCCGGTCGGGCGCCTGGTGCCGCTGGCGACCCGGGCGCGGCCTTTCTCCTGGGAGCGCACCCTGCTGTCGCTCCACTCCTGGGCGGTCTTCGTCTTCCTCTACGCGCCGATCCTCATCCTGATCGTCTTCTCGTTCAACAAGTCGCGGCAGACGGCGATCTGGACGGGGTTCACCTTCGACTGGTACGGCAAGCTGTTCGACAACGAGCTCATCCTGCGCGCGGTGCGCAACAGCCTGATGGTGGCCGGGATCACCACCGTGGTGGCGACGCTGATCGGTACGATGGTGGCGCTGGCGCTGGCGCGGCTCGACTTTCCGGGGCGGGGCATGACCCAGGCGATGCTCTACCTGCCGATCATCATCCCGGAGATCGTCATGGGCGCGGCGCTGGTGACCTTCTTCGGCGTCGTCGGCCTGCGCCTGTCGATCTGGTCGGTAGTGGTGGCGCACGTGACCTTCTCGATCTCCTACGTGGCGATCGTGGTGCGCGCCCGGCTCGCCGGCTTCGACCGCGCGCTCGAGGAGGCGGCGCTCGACCTCGGCGCGACGCCGTGGATGACCTTCTGGCGGGTGACCTTCCCCATCACCCTGCCGGGCATCGTGGCGGGCGCCCTGCTGGTCTTCACCATCTCGATCGACGACTACGTCGTGACCTCCTTCGTGGCCGGCGTCGGCGCCACGACGCTACCGCTGCAGATCTACTCGATGCTCAAGGTCGGCGTGACCCCCGAGGTCAACGCCGTGTCGACGCTCTTGCTGCTGATGACCGTGGTGCTCATCGTGGTCTCGCAGCGCCTGCAACAGGGACCTTCCTCGACAGGAGACAAGAAATGAGAAAGACCCTCGCCCTCGCTCTCGGAGCGCTCGCGCTGCTCGCCGGCTGCGGCAAGCAGGAGACCCCCGCGCCCGCGGCCGCGCCGCAGGCGGCCGCCAAGCCCGCCGGCGGCGGCAAGCTCAACATCTACATCTGGTCCGCCTACCTGCCGGAGGAGGTGCTGAAGAAGTTCACCGACCGCACCGGGACCAAGGTCAGCTTCGACCTCTACGACTCCAACGAGGCGCTGATCGCCAAGCTCCAGTCCGGGGTCGCCGACTACGACCTGGTGGTGCCCTCCGACTACGCGGTGCGGCAGATGGCGGCGCAGAACCTGATCCAGGCGCTCGACCACGCCCGCCTGCCGAACCTGAAGAACCTCGATCCGCGCTTCCTCAACCAGAAGTTCGATCCCGACAACAAGGTCTCGCTGCCCTACTTCTGGGGCACGACCGGCCTCGGCTACGCGAAGAAGAAGTTCCCGACCCCGCCCGACTCGTGGAACGTGGTGTTCGACAAGGCGCACAAGGGCCGCATCCTGATGCTCGACGACATGCGCGAGGTCTTCGGCGTGGCGCTGCGCACCATGGGCCAGTCGCCCAACACCGTCGACCCCGCGATTCTCAAGCAGGCGGCCGAGAAGCTCAAGCAACAGAAGAAGCTGGTCAAGACCTACGACAGCGGCGACTTCTCGAACATCCTCGCGGCCGGCGACGTCGACTTGGCGCACGGCTACAACGGCCAGATCGCCGAGGTGGTGCAGGCCAACCCGGACAAGCTCGGCTACGTGATCCCCAAGGAGGGCGCGACCATCTGGATGGACAACATGGCGATCCCCACCGGGGCGCGGAACCTCGACAACGCCTACGCCTTCCTCAACTTCATCATGGAGCCCGAGGTGAACGCCGAGATCGTCAACTCGGTGCACTACGCCAGCGCCAACGTGCCGGCGCGCCAGTTCATCACGCCGGAGATCCTCAACGACAAGGCGATCTTCCCCAGCGACGAGGACATCGCACGCTGCAGCTTCCTCGAGGACATCGGCGAAGCCACCACCCTGCTCGACCAGTACTGGACCGAGATCAAGTCGCAGTGACGCCCGCCAACGGCCGAGGAGAATCCGCCATGCCAACCGTCAACCGCAGCACCGTGGGTCCGTTCTTCGCCCTCGCGCTCCTGGGCGTCGCCGCCGGAATCGCCGCCTGCGCCGCGCCGCCGCCGCCGGCGCAGGCTCCCGCCGCGCCGGCGAAGGGCGCGCCGCTCGCCGCGATCGGCGCCGGCGAGGGCGAGGTGTCGATCGTCGCCTGGCCGGGCTACATCGAACGCGGCGAGACCGACAAGGCCTACGACTGGGTGACCGACTTCGAGAAGGAGACCGGTTGCAAGGTCTCGGTCAAGACCGCCGCGACGTCCGACGAGATGGTGGCGCTGATGAACGAAGGCGGCTTCGACCTGGTGACCGCCTCCGGCGACGCCTCGAACCGGTTGATCGCCGGCGGCAAGCTGCAGGAGGTCAACGTCTCGCTGGTGCCGAGCTGGTCGACGATCGACGCCCGCCTGCAGAACGCCCCCTGGCACACCTCCGGCGGCAAGCACTTCGGGGTGCCGTACCAGTGGGGCCCGAACGTGCTGATGTACAACACCAAGGTCTTCGGCAAGCAGAAGCCCGACAGCTGGAAAGTGGTCTTCGAGGAGATGAAGCTGCCCGACGGCAAGTCGAACAAGGGGCGGGTGCAGGCCTACGACGGCCCGATCTACATCGCCGACGCGGCGGTCTACCTCAAGCACGCCAAGCCGGAGCTCGGGATCGGCGATCCTTACGAGCTGACGGAGGATCAGTACAAGGCGGCGATCGAGCTGCTGCGCGCACAGCGCAAGCTGGTGGGCAAGTACTGGCACGACGCGAACATCCAGGTCGACGACTTCAAGAACGAGGGAGTCGTGGCCTCGAGCTCCTGGCCTTTCCAGGTCAACCTGCTGAAGTCCCAGAACGCGCCGGTCGACAGCGCCTTCCCGGTCGAAGGGGCCACCGGCTGGGCCGACACGACGATGATGCACGTCGACGCCGCCCATCCGAACTGCGCCTACAAGTGGCTGGAGCACTCGCTCGCCCCGAAGCTGCAGGGCGATCTCGCCGCCTGGTTCGGCTCGGTGCCGGTGGTGCCGGGGGCCTGCAAGGGCAACGCCCTGCTGACCGACGCCGGCTGCGAAGCCAACGGCTACGGCAACTTCGACCGCATCAGCTTCTGGAAGACCCCGACCACCGACTGCGGCGACGGCCGCAAGGAGTGCGTGCCCTACTACCGCTGGACGACCGACTACATCGCGGTGATCGGCGGGCGGTAGACCGGGAGCGCCGCGCTTGAGCGTCGACCCGGGGACCCCCGCCGTCCGGCTGGCGGAGATCAGCCGCCGCTTCGGCGAGGTGGTCGCGGTCGACCGCGTCTCGCTCGACATCCTCGACGGCGAGTTCTTCTCGTTGCTCGGACCGTCGGGCTCCGGCAAGACGACCTGCCTGCGGATGATCGCCGGCTTCGACCGGCCGTCGCAGGGGCGCATCGAGCTGCACGGCCGGGACGTCACCGCCCTGCCGCCGTTCGAGCGCGACGTCAACACGGTCTTCCAGGACTACGCCCTGTTCCCCCACATGACCGTGGCCGAGAACGTCGGCTACGGGTTGATGATCCGCAAGACGCCGAGCGAAGAGCGCGCGCGGCGGGTCGCCGAAGCGCTCGAGCTCGTGCGCCTGCCCGACTACGCTCGCCGCAAGCCGGCGCAGCTCTCGGGCGGGCAGCGGCAGCGGGTCGCCCTGGCGCGCGCGTTGGTGAACCGGCCGCGCGTGCTGCTGCTCGACGAGCCGCTCGGGGCGCTGGACCTGAAACTGCGCCAGCAGATGCAGGTGGAGCTCAAGGCGATCCAGCAGCAGGTCGGCATCACCTTCGTCTTCGTCACCCACGACCAGGAGGAGGCGCTCACCATGAGCGACCGCCTGGCGGTCTTCAGCCGCGGGCGCATCGAGCAGGTGGGGTCGCCGGCCGAGGTCTACGAGCGCCCCGGCTCGCTCTTCGTCGCCGGGTTCGTCGGTATCTCGAACGTCTTCGCCGGTGACGCCGCGCGCCGCCTGACCGGCCAGGCCGGCTCGTTCACCGTCCGGCCGGAGAAGATCGAGCTGCGCGATTCCACCGCGACCGCGGCGAGCAGCGACTGCCGGATTCTCGGCACGGTGCGCGAGGTGATCTACCTCGGCATGCACACGCGGTATCACGTCGATCTCGACGGCGGCGGCGAGCTGACGGTGGTGGCGCAGAACCTGAAAGAGACCTCGGACGAGGTCTTGCGTTCCCGCGGCCGCCGGGTGCTCGCCACCTGGAATCGGGTCCACAACCACCCGCTGCCCGAGAGCTGACGCGGTGAGCGCCGAGCCCTCGTTCGCCCGTCGCGCCTCGTCGTACCTCTACGCCCGTCCCGGCCTCGCCCAGGCGCTCCTGCTGGCACCGCCGCTGCTCTGGCTGGGAGTCGTCTACCTCGGTTCGCTCGCGGCGCTGCTGGTGCAGAGCCTGTTCGCGATCGATCCCTACACCGGGCAGGTGGTCCGCCAGTTGACCCTGGCGAGCTACGCCCAGCTGCTCACGGCGTCGAACCTCGACATCGTGGCGCGAACCGTGGTCATGGCGACGGCGGTGTCGCTCGCCTGCGCCACGCTCGCCTTTCCGCTCGCCTACTACATGGCGCGCTGGGCGCGCGGGCGGACGCGGGCGCTGCTCTACGTGGCGGTCATCCTGCCGCTCTGGTCGAGCTACCTGGTGCGGGTCTACTCCTGGAAGCTGATCCTCGCCAAGGAGGGGATCATCAGCTGGCTCTTCGAGCGCGCCGGAGCCTCCGGCCTGCTGGCGCGGATCCTCGAGCTGCCGGCGATCGGCGGCCCGTCGCTCTCCTTCTCCTCGCTCGGCATGTTCCTGGTCTTCGTCTACATCTGGCTGCCGTACATGATCCTGCCGGTGCACGCGGCGCTCGAGCGCGTGCCGCGGTCGTATCTCGAGGCCTCGGCCGATCTCGGCGCCCGTCCGCCGACGACGTTCCGCCGCGTCGTCCTGCCGCTGGCGCTGCCCGGCGTGGTGGCCGGGTCGATCTTCACTTTCTCGCTCACCCTCGGCGACTTCATCATCCCCGGGACGATCGGCAACTCGAGCTTGTTCATCGGCCAGGCGGTGCTGCGCCACCAAGGGACGGCGGGTAACGTGCCGCTCGCCGCCGCGATGACCGTGGTGCCGGTGGCGATCATGACCATCTACCTCGCCGTCGCCCGGCGCACCGGGGCCTTCGATGCGCTCTGACCCCGACCGCGCGCCGCGCGGGCTCGCCGCGGCCGCCTGGGCGGTGGTCGCCTTCCTCCACCTGCCGATGCTGGTGGTGGTGCTCTACGCCTTCACCACCGACGAGGCGACGCTCACCTTCCCGCCTCCCGGCCTGACCACCCGCTGGTTCGGCGCCGCCTGGCGGCGCGCCGATCTCTGGCAAGCGCTCGGCCTCTCGCTGCGCGTCGCCGCGGTCGCCACCCTGATGGCCATCCTCCTCGGGTCGCTCATCGCCTTCGCGGTGGCGCGGCGGCGCTTCGTCGGCCGCGACGCCATCTCGTTGCTGGTCATCCTGCCGATCGCCCTGCCCGGGATCGTGACCGGCATCGCCCTGCGCTCGGCGCTGGCGCTCGCCGACCTCGGCTTCGGCTTCTGGACCATCGTCGCCGGCCACGCGACCTTTTGCATCGTCACCGTGTTCAACAACGTCGCGGCGCGGTTGCGACGTACCGGGGGGTCGCAGATCGAGGCTTCGATGGACCTGGGGGCCGACTTCTCGCAGACTTTCCGCCACGTCGTCCTGCCGTCGATCGCCTCGGCGCTGCTCGCCGGCGGCATGCTGGCCTTCTCGCTCTCCTTCGACGAGGTCATCGTCACCACCTTCACCGCCGGGCAGCAATCGACCCTGCCGATCTGGATCCTGGACCAGCTGACCCGGCCTCGCGACCGCCCGGTCACCAACGTCACCGCCTTCTTCGTCATCGCGGTGACCACGATCCCGATCCTCCTCGCCCATCGCCTGACCCGGGCCTCCGAGGGCGGCGAGCGCTGAGGATGCGCTGGCCTGGATCGGCGGTATGTGCTAGAACGCTCGGAAATTCTGCTGCGTACCGTTTTTCCATTACCCGATGGGAGGAAATCATGAAGACGAAGGGTCTGGCGTGGATCGTCGCGGCCGCGGTGGCGCTGTCGCTGGCGAGCGTGGCGGCGGCGCAGGACGAGAAGAGCTGGAGCGTGTCGGGAGGCGTCGACTACACCAGCCTCTACATCTTTCGCGGCGTCAACCTGCTCGGCGACGATCAGGAGGTGTTGACCCCGCACGTCAACCTGGCGGTGGGGAACTTCAACTTCTACTACTACGGCTACCGCGGGAACTTCGACACCGAGACCGGCGACGACAGCTACACCGAGGACGACTTCGGCGGCGACTACACCTTCGCCCTCGGCGACAAGATCTCGCTCACCGTCGGCGCGGTGACCTACCAGTACAGCGGCACGGTCGAGAACGGGCTCGGATTCGCCGACACCTACGAGCTCTACGGCATCCTGGCTCTCGACGTCTTCCTGTCGCCGACCTTCTCCTTCTATCGCGACATGGACGCGGTCAAGGGCGGCTACGGCAGCCTGGCGATCAGCCACAGCTTCCCGCTCGGCGAGAAGGTCAGCCTCGACTTCTCGGCCGCGCTCGGGATCGACAACAAGTACAACTCGGGCAAGACGCAGCTCAACGACTTCCTCGTCGGCCTGAATGTCCCGATCACCTTCAACGATCATTTCGACGCCCACGTCATGGTGCAGCGCTCGATCGCGCTCGACGCCCTCGACGACATCGGGCAGCCGGACGAGACGGTCTACGGCGTCGGGCTCGGATTCTCGTTCTAGAAGGCCATGCGACAGCAGTGGATCGGCGGCAAGTGGTCGAAAGGCCGCGGCGAGGGGATCCGCGTCCTCGACCCGGCGACCGAGGAGGTGCTCGACACCGTGGCGCGCGGCGACGCCCGCGACGCCGACCGCGCGGTCGCGGCGGCGCGCGCGGCGTTCCGCGACTGGCGCTGGGTGCCGGGGGTCGAGAGAGCGCACTTCCTGCACGAGATCGCCCGCCGCCTGCGCGCCCGACAGAAGGAGCTCGCCACCCTGATGACCCGCGAGGGCGGCAAGCCCTGGGTCGAGAACCGAGACGAAGTCGAGTGGAGCGCCGCCTGCTTCGACTACTACGCCGAGGTGGGACGCGACCAGCGCGGCGCCTCGCTGCCGCCGGTCGCGCCGCACCAGGTGAACTTCACGATCAAGGAACCCTACGGCGTGGTGGTGGCGATCGTGCCCTGGAACTACCCGCTGCTGCTCACGGCCTGGAAGCTCGCGCCGGCGCTCGCCGCGGGCAACACGGTCGTCCTCAAGCCCTCGGAGGAGACGCCGCTCTCGGCGCTCGAGCTGGTCGAGGTCTTCTCCGTCCTGCCGGCCGGCGTGGTCAACGTGGTGACCGGCTACGGCGAGGAGCTCGGCGAGGCCTTGGTCGCCCACCGCGGGACCGATCTCGTGGCGCTCACCGGCTCGGTCGAGACCGGCAAGCGCGTCGGCCAGATCTGCGCCGCGCAGGTCAAGAAAGCCCACCTCGAGCTCGGCGGCAACGACCCGTTCATCGTCTGCGCGGATGCCGACCTCGAGGTCGCCAGCCGCGGCGCGGTCTGGGCGGCCTTCCTCAACAGCGGCCAGGTCTGCACCTCCGCCAAGCGCTTCTTCGTCTTCGCGGAGATCTACGACGAGTTCGTCGCCCGGGCGGTGAAGTTCACCAGGACGCTCAAGCTCGGCAACGGACTCGACCCGTCGACCGACCTCGGGCCGCTGATCAGCGCCAAACAGCTCGCGGACGTCGAGTCGCGGGTCGCCGAAGCGCGCCGCGACGGCGCCCGCGTCCTCACCGGCGGCAAACGACCGGCGAAACCGAAGTCGGGCTTCTTCTACGAACCGACGATTCTCGTCGACGTCCGCCCCGAGATGCGCATCGTCGCCAGCGAGACGTTCGGGCCGACGATGCCGATCATGAAGGTGAAGGACCTCGACCAGGCGATCGACCTCGCCAACGCGCAGGACTTCGGTCTCGGCGCGAACCTATACACCAAGAGCCTGGAGTGGGCGATGCGGGCGATGGAGCGGATCACCGCCGGCACCTTCTGGATCAACGACCCGCTGACCGACAACGACGCCGGCCCTTTCGGCGGCATGCGCCAGACCGGGCACTCGCGCGAGCTCGGCATCGAGGGCCTCGACGAGTTCCGCGAGACCAAGCACGTGCACCTCGACTACGTGCAGGAGATCAAGCCCTACTGGTATCCCTATTCGAGGTACAACAAGCTCGGCTAGGCGGGGGCCGCGTCGCCGCCGAGGTGGCGCACGGAGACGATGCGGGTGGTCTGCATGCCGTCGCCGAATTCGAGGTACAGCCCGGGAGCGGCGACGATCTCGGCGAACAGCGCCCGGCCGCCGGCGGTGCAGCCGTGGACCTCGCGCCGGATCGAGCTCATCCCCTGACGCTGGTACCAGCCCCCCGACACCAGGAAGGTGCCGTCCGCGAGCGCGGCGAGCGAGTAGACGGAGTTGCGCGTCGCCACCAGCAGGCGATCCCCCGGCTGGAGGTCGCCGCGCCGCACGCCGTGCAGGCGCCGGGCCGCCTCCGCGAGCGCGCCCAGGTCGGGCGCCGCCAGGCGCATCCGGCCGCTCGG
Source organism: Thermoanaerobaculia bacterium (assembly GCA_046331385.1). Classification (GTDB taxonomy): domain Bacteria; phylum Acidobacteriota; class Thermoanaerobaculia; order Multivoradales; family JAGPDF01; genus JAXLQW01. The sequence goes on along the minus strand of JAXLQW010000001.1, from coordinate 4,358,487 downwards.
TGCATCGGAGTCGAGATCGGGCATTCTCCTCTCCCCGCAGCGACTCTACTCCAGCCTCGCTCGCCCCGGCACCCCGGGGGGTCGACTGGCCTGGGGGAGCCGCGAAGCGGGTCGCCTGAGCCGACCAGCTCGCGGGCCCGCGCGCGGCACTGGGGACGCGGCTTCTTCCCGTCGCGCCGGAGCTCCTCCCAGGACCGCGCGGCGCGGCCGATTCGCTTTGCGAGAGAATAGGCGCTCCATGACCCGGGGGCTCGATGCCATGAAGAAATACCAGCTCTTCGTCGGTGGCCAGGCGGTCGGGGCGGCGGACGGCAGGACCGAGCGGATCGTCAACCCGGCGACCGAGGCGGCGATCGCCGAGGTGCCGGTCGGCGGCGCCGAGGACGTCGAGCGCGCGGTGGCGGCGGCGCACGCCGCTTTCGCCGCCTGGAGCGAGAGCACGCCGGGCGAGCGCAGCTTGGCGCTGCTGAAGCTCGCCGACCGCGTCGAGCAGCACGGCGACGAGCTGGCGGCGCTCGAAAGCGAGAACGTCGGCAAACCGCTGTGGCTCGCCAAGAGCGAGATCCCCTTCTTGGTCGACAACCTGCGCTTCTTCGCCGGCGCCTGCCGCTGCATGGAGGGCAAGGCGGCGGGCGAGTACCTCGGCGGCTACACCTCGATGATCCGCCGCGAGCCGGTCGGCGTGGTGGCCTCGATCGCGCCCTGGAACTACCCGCTGATGATGGCGGTGTGGAAGATCGGTCCGGCGCTCGCGGCCGGCAACACGGTCGTCCTCAAGCCCGCCGAGCAAACGCCGCTCACCTCGCTGCGCCTGGCCGAGCTCGCGGCCGACCTTCTCCCCGCCGGCGTGTTCAACGTCATCACCGGCTACGGCGAGCCGGTCGGCGCCGGGCTCGTGCGCCATCCGCGGGTCGACATGGTCTCGTTGACCGGCGACGTCGGCACCGGCAAGCTGATCGCCAAGAACGCCGCCGAATCGCTCAAGAAGGTCCATCTCGAGCTCGGCGGCAAGGCGCCGGTGATCGTCTTCGACGACGCCGACCTCGAGCAGGCGGCCGCCGTCCTCAAGCTCGCGAGCTTCGCCAACAGCGGCCAGGACTGCACCGCGGCCTGCCGGATCTACGGCGGGCCGAAGATCTACGACCGGCTCGTCGAACGGCTGGCCGAAGTCGTCGGATCGGTTACCTATGGAGACCTCGCGGACGACGCCACGGTCATCGGCCCGGTGGTCTCGCGCGAACAACAGGAGCGCGTCGCCGGCTTCGTCGAACGCGCCGCCGGCAACGGTCACGCGCGCGTCGTGGTGGGCGGCGGCAAGCCCGCCGGCAAGGGCTTCTACTTCCAGCCGACGCTGATCGCCGACGCCGCGCAGCAGGACGAAATCGTGCAGCGCGAGGTCTTCGGGCCGGTGATTTCGGTCACCCGCTACGCCTCGGACGAGGAGGCGATCCGCTTCGCCAACGACGTCGACTACGGCCTCGCCGCCTCCGTCTGGACGAGCAACGTCAACCGCGCGCTCTACGCGGCGCGAAAGCTGCGCTTCGGTACGGTGTGGATCAACGACCATCTGCCGCTGGTCTCCGAGATGCCGCACGGCGGCTACAAGCAGTCGGGCTACGGCAAGGACATGTCGATGTACGCCCTCGAGGACTACTCCCAGGTCAAACACGTGATGGTCAAAGTGGCGCTCTGAGATGCGCGGTCCCTGCGCGGAGCGGACGATCGCACGCTGGCAACGCTTCTCGCTCGCCCAGCAGCTGCGGATGATCGCCAACGAGATGACCCGGACCGGGAAGATGGCCGGCGACGCCGACCGCCTGCGGCGGCGCGACGGCTACGAACGCGTGCTGGCGCTGGTCGACATGACCGTCGCCTGCCGTCCGCGGCCGGGGCTGCTGCGCGAGATGCTGCGCTGGCGCGACCTGGTCGCCGACCGCTTCCTCGACGACCACCTCGACGAACGCCTGCATCGCGAAGCGCTGCGCGCCTTGCTCCTGCTCGACCCGCTCGACGCCCGCCGCCCGGCGCTCGCGGCGCGCGCCCGAGGACTGGAGGCCGACGCGGCCTCCGGCGTCGGGTGAGGCGGAGGATGCGGCTCGCTGGCCGCCTTCCTGCCACCCGGCACGTCCGCCGCGTCACCGCGCTGCTGGCGCTGGCGCTCGCCGGCTGCGCCGGATCGCACGTTCGAACCCCCAACCTCCCCGAAGTCAAGCGGCTGCTCAAGGACTACGTCGAGTCGGGGCGCTACCAGGCCGAGATCGCCGCCGTCGACGCGCGGGCGGCGGCGCTTCTCGCCGAGCGCGCGCGAGGCGGCGGCAGGCTGGCGATCGTCCTCGACATCGACGAGACCGCGCTCTCGAACCTGCGGGCGATCGAGATCAACGACTGGGGCTACGTGCGCAACGGCGGCTGCGACCTCGACAAGGGGCCCTGCGGCTGGATCGCCTGGCAGGAGCTGGCCGCGGCGCCGGCGATCGCGCCGACGCTCGAGCTGGCGCGCGCGGCAGGAAGGCTGGGGGTGGCGGTCTTCTTCGTCACCGGACGGCAGGAGATGTTGCGCCCGGCGACCGAGAAGAACCTGCGCCAGGCCGGCTACGTCTGGGAGGGTCTGGCGATGCGCCCGACCGGGACCACGACCCCTTCGGCCGTCGATCTCAAGGCGCCCGAGCGGCGGAAGATCGAGTCCCAGGGCTACACGATCGTGCTCTGCGTCGGCGACCAGCGCAGCGACCTCGACGGCGGCTCCTGCGGCGCCACGTTCCTGCTGCCCAATCCGTTCTATCTCATTCCCTGAAGAGCCGCGATTCAGGCGATCCAGACCGTCTTGACGTTGACGAACTCGCGGATGCCGTAGCTCGCGAGCTCGCGCCCGAATCCCGAGCGCTTGATGCCGCCGAACGGCAAGCGGGGATCGCTCTTGACCATGCCGTTGACGAACACGCTGCCGGCCTCGATCTCGCGCACCAGGCGCTCCTTCTCGGCCGCGTCGTTCGTCCAGGCCGAGGCGCCGAGGCCGAAGCTCTTGTGGTTGGCGACCCGGATCGCCTCGTCGAGGCTCGCCACCTTGAACACCGTCGCCACCGGTCCGAACAGCTCGTCGTCCCAGGCGGGCGAGCCGGGTCGCGGGTCGACGAGCACCGTCGGCGGGTAGAAGTTGCCCGGGCCGGGGAGGCTTCGGCCGCCGGTCGCGATCCGCGCTCCGGCGGCGACCGAGCGCTCCACCTGCTCGGCGAGCTCCTCGCGGATCTTCGCCGTGGCGAGCGGCCCGATCTCGATCGCCGGATCGATCGGATCGCCGACCCGCAGCGCCGCCATGCCGGCGACGAAGAGCTCGAGGAAGCGGTCGTAGACCCGCTCGTGGACGATGAACCGCTTGGCCGCGATGCACGACTGGCCGTTGTTGATCGTGCGCGCCTTGACCGCCGTCGCCGCCGCTTTCTCGACCGCGGCCGACGGCAGCACGAGGAACGGATCGCTGCCGCCGAGCTCGAGCACCGCCTTCTTGATCTCGGCCCCCGCCAGACCGCCGATCGACACGCCGGCGCCCTCGCTGCCGGTCAGGGTCACCGCCGCGACGCGCGGATCGCGCACCAGCGCGGCGACCGCCGGCACCCCGACCAGCAGGGTCTGGAAGCAGCCCGCGGGGAAGCCCGCGCGACGGAAGATCTCCTCGATCGCCAGCGCCGACTGCGGCACGTTCGAGGCGTGCTTGAGGAGGCCGACGTTGCCCGCCATCAGCGCCGGCGCGGCGAAGCGGAAGACCTGCCAGAAGGGGAAGTTCCAGGGCATGACCGCGAGCACGCAGCCGAGCGGGTCGAAGCGCACGTAGCTCTCGCCGGCGTCGGTCGGCGCGGCTTCCGCCGCCAGGAAGCGCTCGGCGTTGTCGGCATAGTAGCGGCAGACCCAGGCGCACTTCTCCGCCTCGGCGATCGCGGCGCCGATCGGCTTGCCCATCTCGAGCGTCATCGTCTCGCCCCAGTGCCGCTTGTCTGCCTCGATCTCCTCCGCGGCGCGCACCATGAGCCGCGCGCGCTCGGCGAAGGGCACCGCCCGCCAAGCGGGAAAAGTCCCGGCGGCGCGGGCGAGGCAGGCCTCGATCTCGGCCGGACCGTGCTCGGCGAACGCGCGCAGGGTCGCTCCGGTCGCGGGATTCACGCTGGCGATCGTCATTGCGTCTCCTCCTCGAATCGGACCTCGATGGCGCGCCGGCGCAGCTCGGCGAAGAAGCGCTCGAACGGCAGCGCCAGCTCGGGGCAGAGCACCCCCGGCTCGGAGATCTCGCCGCCGGCGAGCATCGCCCCGGCGATCGCCAGCGGGCAGCCGGTGTCGATCGCCCCCGCCGGCAAGCCCCACTCCGGATGCGGGTGGACGACGCACTCGGCGCGCAGCTCGGCCGGCTCGCCGGCGCGCTCCCCGCGCACCACCACCAGCAGCGCGTCGCAGTCGGCCGGCGGGCCGACGGGTGCCTTCAGCCGGGCGGCGAGCGCCAGCAGCATCTCGCGCGGCGTCACGTCGCGCACCGTCTTCTCGCGCGAAGCGAAACCGAGCTCCACCAGGAAGCGCACCTTGCGCACGAACTCGGGGTCGAAGGCCACCTTGAAGCTGGCGCCCGACAGACCCGGGAACGAACGCGGGAACATGGCGACCTCGGAGTGCAGGGTCGACATCGCCGAAACCCGGCCGATCGGATCGGGAAAATCCACGTCCTCGAGGCCGCTCATCGGCGCCACCGCCCGCGGCCGGCCGCCCTCGAACACCATCGGCGGCAGGCAGAACTCGTCGAGCACCGTGTCGAGCGCGTAGGGCACCGGCAGCGGACCGTCCGCCGCCCCGTCGATCGCCGCCACCCGCACGTCGATCTCGTCGACGCGATCGAGCCGCCGCGCCAGCGCCCCGGCCATGGCGTTGGTGATCCCGGGAGTCGAACCCATGCCGAGCAGCGCCGGGACCCCCGCCGCGCGGAAGGCGCCGTCGAGCGTGAACTGCTGCAGCGAACCGTGGTACAGCCCGCCGAGGTCGGTGTACGGCACGCGCGCCGCCAACGCCGCCCGCATCACCGCGACGTTGAGGTAGTAGGTGACGCAGTTGAGCACCGCGTCGTGCCCGTCGATCAGGCGCGCGGTCGCCGACTCGTCGGTCACGTCGACCGCGGCCCAGCGGACGCGCGGGTCGTCGATCGCCGGCGCTCGGCGGTCGACGGCGGTGATCTCCACCTCGGGATGGAACTCCAGCAGATCGCGCAGGACCACCTGCGCCATCTGTCCGGCGGCTCCGAGCACGGCGACGCGCATCGGCTCAGTCCTCGTCCGGCCGGATCTGCGGATTCGCCTGGTCGACCTCCTTCAGCGTGTCCTCGAGCGCGTCGAGCACTTCGTCGATCAGCGCGTCGGGGATGTTGAGCGCCGGCTCGATGCGCACCACCTTCGAGTTGGTGAGCGTGCCCGCCACCAGGATGCCGCGCTTGAACAGGCCGGCGACGATCTGGTAACCGATGTCCGTGTTGGCGAATTCGAGGCCGAGCAGCAGGCCGCGGCCGCGCGCCTCGCGGATCAGACGGTCGAAGCGCAGCTGCAGGGCGATCAACTGACCGAGCAGGTAGCGCCCCTTGCGGTAGGCCTGGCCGGTCAGGTCCTCCTCGATGGTGACGTTGATCGCCGCGATGCCCGCGGCGCAGGCGAGCGGGTTGCCGCCGAAGGTCGAGGTGTGGATGAACGGGTTGGTCTCCAGCACCTTCCAGATGCGCGGCGTCGAGACGAAGGCCGAGAGCGGCATCACCCCGCCGCCCATCGCCTTGCCGAGGCACATGATGTCCGGCGCCACGTCCCAGTGGTCGACGCCGAACAGCTTGCCGGTGCGACCGAAACCGGTCTGCACCTCGTCGGCGATCAGCAGCGCGCCGTACTCGTCGCAGGCCTTGCGGATCCGCGGCCAGAAGTCCTCCGGCGGCACCACCGCCCCCGCCTCGCCCTGGATCGGCTCCATGATCACGGCGGCCACGCCCTTGCCGGTCTCGTCGGCCTTGTAGAGCTCCTCCTCGACCGCGTCGGCGTCGCCGAACTCGACGAACTGGATGCCGGGCAGAAGCGGCAGGAACGGCTCGCGGTACTCCCACTTGCCCATCAGCGACAGCGCCCCGGAGCTCTTGCCGTGGAATCCGCGTAGCGAGCTGATGAAGTTGATCTTGCCGGTGAACAGGCGCGCCAGCTTGTAGGCGCCCTCGACCGCGTCGGTGCCGTTGTTGATGAAGAAGGAGTATTGCAGGTCACCGGGGGTGATCTCGCCGATCAGCTCGGCGAGCGCGCCGCGCAGCGGATCGAGCAGCTCCTGCGAGGAGAGCGGCATGCGCGCCAGCTGGTCGGCCACCGCCTTGACGATCTTCGGGTGGCGGATGCCGGCGCTGTAGATGCCGTAGCCGCCGAGGCAGTCGACGAATCGCCGGCCGTGGATATCGTAGAAGATCGAGCCCTGGCCCTCCCACTCGAGCGCCGGCTCGTCGCGCATCTCGACCACCGACTTGCGGTACTCGAGGTAGCCGCGGTTGTAGTAGAAAGAAAAATTGTCGAGCGTCTGGTGGACGATCTTCGCCTTCGCCTCGTCCGAGAAGGACGGGGAGGAGATGATGTCCAGCCAGCGCTGAGATTCCTTGAGGATTTCGTCGCGATTCATTGGAGCGCTCCGTTCCGCAGACGTCGTTTTCCCGCGTCGACCCGATGGCGCCGCGCGAACGCGGCTAATGGTCGACCGATCGGGGCGGAAAGAAACGCTCAGGCGATCGCATGCTCCAGGACCGACAGCCCTTCCTCCAGCTCCTCGTCGGTGACGACGAGCGGCATGAGAGTACGGATCACGTTGCCGAGCGTACCGGCGGCGATGAGCAACAAGCCGTTCTGCCAGCCCTGGCGGACGACCGCCGCGACCTTGTCCTTGTCGGGAGCCTTGCTGGCGCGATCGCGGACGAACTCGAGCGCGCGCATGGCGCCCAGTCCGCGCGCCTCGCCGATCGACGCATACCGCCCGGCCCAATCGGCGAAGCGCCGCTCGACGATCTCGCCGATCCGCGCCGCGCGCTCGACCAGGCGCTCGCGCTCGAGGTAGCCGATCGCCGCCAGCGCCGCCGCGCAGGCGACCGGGTTGCCGACGTAGGTGCCGCCGAGCCCACCCGGGCCGGCCGCGTCCATCGCCTCGGCGCGGCCGGTGACCGCCGAGATCGGCAGCCCGCCGCCCATCGACTTGGCGAGGATCATCAGATCGGGCTCGAGGCCGTAGTGCTCCGCGGCGAAGAGCTTGCCGGTGCGCCCGAAGCCGGTCTGCACTTCGTCGACGACGAGCAGGATGCCCTTCTCGCGGCAGATCGCCGCCAGCTCGCGAATCCACTCGCGCGGCGCGACGATGAAGCCGCCCTCGCCGGTCACCAGCTCGATCACCACGCAGGCGATCTGCTCGGCGGCGACTTCGGCGGCGAACAGATCCTCGAAGGTCCGGCGGCAAGCGGCGGCGTCGAGCGGACCGGCGGAGCGATAGGCATACGGGAACGGCAGGCGATAGACCTCGGGCGCGAAGGGCCCGAAGCCGAGCTTGTAGGGTTGCACCTTGCTGGTCATCGTCATACCGAGCAGCGTGCGGCCGTGGAAGGCGTGCTCGAAGACCACCACCGCCGAGCGGCCGGTCGCGCGACGGGCGATCTTCACCGCGTTCTCGACCGCCTCGGCGCCGCTGTTGGCGAGGATCGTCTTCTTGGCGAAGCCGCCCGGAGTGATGGCGTTCAGCTTCTCGGCGAGCTCGAGGTAGGGCTCGTACATGGCGACCGCGAAGCAAGTGTGGGTGAAACGGCCGACCTGGTCGCGCACCGCCGCGACCACGTCGGGATTCGCGTGCCCCATGTTGAGCGTGCCGATGCCGCCGGCGAAATCGAGGAAGACGTTGCCGTCGACGTCGGTCACCCGCGCGCCCGCGGCCGAGGCGACGAAAATCGGCGCGGTGTTCGACACGCCGCGCGCGATCGCCGCCGCTCGCCGGGCGCCGAGCGCGGACGAGCGGGGGCCGGGAATCGGAGTCCGAAGCTGGATTGCCGGAGCCATGGCTCGAATTCGCCCGAGAGGGCCGCTTGCTGGGACCGATGCCCCCGAACTTCGGGGAGTTGGAACTGCCGGGATGCTACCACGCGGACGCGGACAGGCCTCGTAACTATATGGAACAAATGATCTTATGGACTAGACACCGCGCGATAACGGGGGTCTCTCGAGTCGGTCGACGTGTCGCGCGGCAATCCACCGTCGCTCCTCCCGCTGTCGCCTCCCAGCGCATTTCGACCTTCATCGACGCGCCCGCACCGGGATTCCCGCTTCTCCTGCGACGCTCGCCGCGCAATCCCGAAAGTTCGGTTGCTCGACCTCCGGAGTCGGCAGGCGCTCGGCGAATGCCGACGACGGACGACTTCTCGACGGTCGCCGGCAGTAGCACCCGCTGTAGACTCCGCGCACAGTTCGAACCCGGCAGCGGAGAGACGCATGGCGCAAGCGCAGGCGGCGACCCGTAGGGCCCCCGCGGACGAGGGACCGGCGATCGAGGCCCACGAGGTCAGCCGCAGATTCGGCGATTTCGTGGCCCTCGACCAGGTGAGTCTGGCGATCCGCCGGGGCGAGTTCTTCTCTCTGCTCGGTCCCTCCGGCTGCGGCAAGACGACCCTGCTGCGGATCATCGCCGGGCTCGATCTGGCCGACGGCGGCAAGATCTCGATCGGCGGGCGGGACGCGCTCTCGATTCCCGCCCACAAGCGACCGGTCAACACGGTCTTCCAGTCCTATGCCCTTTTTCCGCACTTGAACGTCCGCGACAACGTCGGCTTCGGCCTGCGGATGAAGAAGGTCCCGGCGGCCGAGATCGGACCGCGCGTCGAGCGCGCGCTCGACATGGTACAGATCGCCCAGTTCAGCGACCGCAAGCCGGCGCAGCTGTCGGGCGGGCAGAAGCAGCGGGTCGCCCTCGCCCGCGCCCTGATCAACGAACCCGAGGTGCTGCTGCTCGACGAGCCGCTGGGCGCCCTCGACCTGAAGCTGCGCAAGGAGCTGCAGGTCGAGCTGCACAACCTCCAGCGCCGCCTGGGGATCACCTTCGTCTTCGTCACCCACGATCAGGAAGAGGCCCTGGTGATGAGCGACCGGATCGCGGTCATGCGCGCCGGCAAGATCGAGCAGCTGGGCGAGGCCGAAGCGCTCTACGAGAATCCGCGCACCCGCTTCGTCGGCCAGTTCCTCGGTTCGTGCAACCTGATCGAGGGCGAGGTGATCGGCGGCGATCGGGTGCGCACCTCGCATGCCGAGATGTCGGTGCGGAGCACGGCGCGGCCGTTGCCGGGGGCCGGCAAGGTGACCCTAGCGATCCGCCCGGAAAAGGTCGCGCTGCGCGCCCCCGGCGAGCCAGCGGAGAACGCGGTGCCGGCCAGGGTCGAAGAGGTCATCTACATCGGCTCGCAGAGCCAGTACGTGCTTTCGACCCCGCTCGGCCGACTCACCGCCTACGTGATGAATTCGATCTACAGCCCGACCGGCCTGGCGATCGGCGACTCGATCTTCGCCTTCCTGCCGCCGACCGCGCTGGTCGTCCTCGAGGAGTGATGCCCATCCGCCGCACCGAGGTCCGCTTCGGCGAGCATCTGACCCACGGCGGCCAGATCCTGCGCTCGGTCTTCACCAGCGGGCCGGGGATCGGCTGGGTCACGCTCTTCCTCCTGGTGCCGCTGCTCGGCATCGGCGTGATCAGTTTCCTCACCCGCGGCAGCTACGGAGAGATCCAGCTACCGTTCACTTACGAGAACTACAAGCGCCTGGCCGGATTCGGCCTGCTCGGCTTCGACGCCCAGTACCCGTTCATCATCGTCCGCAGCCTGCTGCTCGCGGCCGGCACCACCGTCGTCTGCCTGCTGGCGGCGTTTCCGCTGGCCTTCTTCATCGCCGGCCTGCCTGGGCGCGCCAAGCAGACCGCGCTGACCCTGGTGGTCATCCCCTTTTGGACCAACCTGCTGATCCGCACTTACGCCTGGCAGATCCTGCTCGCGCCGGCGGGCGGACTGGCGAGAGTCGCGCAGGCCGTCGGCCTGGTGCCGGCCGACACCGCCCTCTACCCGAGTGGTTTCGCGGTCTATCTCGGCATGCTCTGCGCCTACCTGCCGTTCCTCGTCCTGCCGCTCTACACCTCGGTCGAGAAGCTCGACTGGACGATAGCCGAGGCGGCGGCCGACCTGGGGGCCGACGGCCCGCGCGTCTTCCGGCACGCGATCCTGCCGCAGGTGCTGCCCGGCATGACCGCCGGGATCATCCTGGTCTTCATCCCCGCGACCGGTCAGTTCGTGATCCCCGACCTGCTGGGCGGCGCCAAGACGGTGCTGCTCGGCAACGCCATCCAGCAGCAGTTCGGACCCAGCCGCGACTGGCCCTTCGGCTCGGCGATCGCCTTCGTCGGCATGGCGGTGGTGATGCTCGGCCTCTGGCTGCAGACCCGCGCCGCCGGCGACAAGGGCGGGGAGTCGATGCTGTGAAGCGCATCCCGGTCCCGGTCTGGCTCGCCGCCATCCTGCTCTACGTCTTCCTCTACGCGCCGATCGTGGTGGTGGTGGTCTATTCGTTCAACGCCGCCAAGTACGGCGGTCCCTGGCGTGGCTTCACCACCCACTGGTACGCCACGCTGCTCGACAACCAGGACAAGATCGCCGCGGCGAAGAACACCTTCGTGCTCGGCCTCACCAGCACCGCGATCTCGACCGTGCTCGGGACGATGCTCGGCTACGGCCTGTCGCGCTACCGCTTCCCGGGGCAGAAGATCTTCTCCTGGATGATGTACATTCCGGTCGTCATCCCGGACATCGTCATGGCGGTCGCCATGCTCATGTTCTACGCCCTGGTGCGCGACCACCTCGGGCTCTTCGAGCTCGGCATGACGACCATGATCCTGTCGCACGTGACGTTCCAGATCCCCTTCGTGGCGATCGTCGTGCGCTCGCGCATGATCGGCATGGATCCGGCGATCGAGGAGGCGGCGCACGACCTCGGCGCTTCGTCCTGGCAGACCTTCCAACACGTCACCCTGCCGATGATCCTGCCGGCGATCGTGGCCGGCGGCATGCTGGCCTTCACCCTGTCGCTCGACGACTTCGTGGTCAGTTTCTTCACCACCGGCCCGGGCGCCACCACCCTGCCGATCCTGATCTACTCTTCCGTCAAGCGCGGCATCACGCCGGACATCAATGCCCTGTCGAGCGTGATCGTCGCCCTGTCCATCGTTGGAACCATCGTGGTGACGCTGCTCGAGCGTCCCCGTCGACCGCAGAGAGGAGAGCCGTGATGCGCAGATCGCTGATCGCCGCCGTCGTGATCCTCATCGTCAGTGGACTCGTCGCGCCGAGCGCGGCGCGCGCCGCCGGCTGCCAGATGAACCTGTTCATCTGGAGCGAATACATCGATCCGGAGATCATCAAGGCCTTCGAGAAGAAGTACGACTGCAAGGTCACGATCGACCTCTACGAGGACAACGAATCGATGATGGCGAAGTTGCAGGGCGGCGGCACGTCGCTCTACGACGTGGTGGTGCCCGGCAACTACATGGTGCCGGTGATGGTGAAGCTGGGGCTCCTCGCGCCCCTGCGCCACGAGAACATCCCCAACCTCGCCAACCTCGACGACAAGTTCATCAACCCGGTTTACGATCCGGGCAACAAGTACTCGGCCGCCTACCAGTGGGGCACGGTCGGCATCTACCTGCGCAAGAAGCCCGGCCAGAAGATCGACGAGAGCTGGGGCCTGCTCTTCGACGCCGGCAAGCAGGCGGGCTCCTTCCTGCTCATGGATTCGATCCGCGAGATGATGGGCTCGGCGCTGCGCTACAAGGGGCTGAGCGTCAACAGCGTCAGCAAGGACGAGCTGCGCGCCGTGGCCCAGACGATGATCGACGCCAAGAAACGCTCGCAGGGCTTCGAGGGCGGCGTCGGCGGCAAGAACAAGGTGCTCGGCAGCCAGGTGACCGCCGCGGTGGTCTACAACGGCGACGCGGTGCGCGGCATGGCCGACGACAAGGACACCTACTTCTTCGTGCCGCGCGAGGGCGGCGTCCTGTGGGTCGACAATCTCTCCGTGCCGGCCAAGGCGCCGCACCGCGACATCGGCGAGAAGTTCATCAACTTCATCCTCGACCCGAAGATCGGCGCGCAGCTGTCGAATTTCAACCAGTACGCGACCCCCAACAAGGCCGCCAGAGCGTTCATCACCCCGGACGATCTGAAGAACTCGGCGATCTATCCCTCGGCCGAGATGATGGGCAAGCTCGAGTTCATCAACGATCTCGGGAACGACAACAAGCTCTACGACGAGATCTGGACCCAGATCAAGTCGAAGTGAGTTGAGCGCCATCGACCGCGGCCGGCTCGCGGCGGCTCTCGCCCGCGAGCTCGGCCGCTTCCGCGACCAACACCCCCGTTCGCGCGCTCTCGCCGAGCGCGCACGGGCGCACCTCCACGACGGCGTGCCAATGGGCTGGATGGTGCGCTGGGCGGGGGAGTTCCCGCTCTTCGTCGATCGCGCGCACGGCGCGCGCTTCATCGACGTCGACGGGCGCGAATACGCGGATTTCTGCCTCGGCGACACCGGCGCCATGACCGGTCACTCGCCGGAGGCGGCGGTGGCGGCGATTCGGGCGCAGCTCGAGCGCGGACTGACTTCCATGCTGCCGACCGCGGACGCGATCGCGGTCGCCGACGAGCTCGCTCGGCGATTCGGCGTCCCGTTCTGGCAGTTCACCCTCACCGCGACCGACGCCAACCGCGCGGTGGTGCGGATCGCGCGCGAGATCACCGGCCGGTCGAAGATCCTGGTCTTCGACTGGTGCTACCACGGCACGGTCGACGAGACCTTCGCCACGCTCGCGGCCGGACGGGTGGTCCCCCGCCCCGGAAACCTCGGGCCGCCGGTCGATCCGGCGCTCACCACCCGGGTGGTGGAGTTCAACGACGTGACGGCGCTCGCCTCGGCGCTCGCGGTCGGGGACGTCGCCTGCGTCCTGGCGGAACCGGCGATGACCAACAAAGGCATCGTCCTGCCCGAGCCCGGCTTCCACGCCGCGCTGCGCGAGCTGACCCGGCGCCACGGCACCCTGCTGGTGCTCGACGAGACGCACACCCTGTCGGCCGGCCCGGGGGGCTGCGTTGCCGCCTGGGGCCTCGAGCCCGACGTGGTCACGGTCGGCAAGCCGCTGGCGAGCGGCATCCCGGCGGCGGCCTACGGCTTCAGCGCCGAGGTCGCGGCGCGCCTGCGCTCCGCCATCCGCCGCGATCTCGCCGACACCGGAGGGATCGGCGGGACGCTCGCTGGCAACGCGCTTGCGCTGGCGGCGATGCGCGCCACGCTCGAGCGAGTGCTGACGGAGGAGGCCTACGCCGTCATGTTGCCGCTCGCCGAGCGCTTCGCGAGCGGGGTCGAGGCGGTGATCGCCGAGCACCGACTACCCTGGATCGTCCAGCGCCTCGGGGCGCGGGTCGAATACTGGTTCCGGCCGGCGCCTCCCGCCAACGGCGCCGAGGCCGCCGCCACGGTCGACCCGGAGCTCGAGCGCTACCTTCACCTAGCGGCGCTCAACCGCGGCGTGCTGCTGACCCCGTTCCACAACATGGCGCTCGTCTGCCCAGAGACCTCGACCGCCGACGTCGACCTGCACACCCGGGCCTTCGCCGAGTCCGTCGACGCCCTGGTCGCCGGCTAGCCGCCGACCCCCCGGGGTCGCCGCCCGGCTGCGGCCTCTCGGCCCTGACCGCCGGAGCCAGCCCGTCCGGCCCAAGTCGGGTGGCCGTCCGCCCACCCGCTCGGACGGTTCGGCCCCGCAGCGCCGGTCCCATAATCGTTCGCGAGAGCTGGGAACATTCCCAGAGAGGAGGCCTCAGATGACGCCGAAACGGATCGCGCTCGCGCTCGTATTCGCCGTCGCGGCCTTGGTTTCCGGAGTCCGGCTGTACTGGATGGGCCAGATCCGCGGATGGATCCCGGGCGCCACCGTCGAGAAGACGGTCGTCACCCAGAAGTGGCATCAGACCCCCGACGAGCACCCCAACCACATCAACGTCTACTGGATCGCCTGGACGGCCAAGCCGATCACCGAGAGCGGCACGCACCGCGCCGACCTCGACGTCGACCGCTGGTCCAGCCTCGAGATCGGCAGCCCGGTCGAGGTGGTGCGGCTCGCCGGGAGCGATCAGCCCTATCTGCGCGCCGGGATCTTCGATTCGTCGGGCAACTTCCTCGCCGTCGGAACCGGATTCGCGGTGGCCCTGGTGCTGGCGATCAAGTTCCTGCGCGACATGTTCGCGCGCAAGACCGGACCGCCGGAGCCCGAGGAGCTCCACCTCTTCACCCCGACGCCCGATCGGCCCCACTGACGCGTCCGCCGGCCCTGGCGCTCGGCGCCCGCGGGCCGACCGGTCGGCGCCGCTGCGATAGAGTCCGCGCGCCGAGAGCGAGGGGTGAAGGCATGGGTCAGGACCTGAAGGCGGCGCGCGAAGAATCGGCCTACGTACTCGATCTGATCTCCAAGAAGACGCTCACCGAGGCCGAGCGCCGGCGGGTGGTCGAGGAGTCGGTGCGCTACTGGACCGACCACGTCAACGAGGGCTTCCTGCAGTTCCGCAAGTCGGTCTCGACCGACTACACCGCGGTCGAGTGGGAGGACGAGGGCGCCGTCTTCCGCGACATCCACGGCAAGGAATTCATCGACATCCTGGGCGGCTACGGCATCTACGTCGTCGGCCACCGTCACCCGACGGTGATGAAGGCGGTCCGCGACCAGTTGAATCGCCAGGCGATCCACTCGCAGGAGTTGATCGACCCGCTGCGTACGTACCTCGCCCATCTGGTCTCGCTCATCACCCCGGGCGAGTTGCAATTCGCCTTCCTCACCAACTCCGGTACCGAATCGGTGGAGGGCTGTCTGAAGATGGCGGTGCTGGCGACCGGGCGGCATCACTTCATCGGCACGGTCGGCGCCTTCCACGGCAAGAGCATGGGCTCGCTCGGCGGCACCTCGAAGGCCGTCTTCCGCGAGCCCTTCCTGCCGCTCCTCCACTGGACGCATCTGCCCTGGGGCGACCTCGACATCCTGGCGAAGATGATGAAGACGTTCGACTTCACCGGCGACCGGGTGGCCGCGGTGGTGCTCGAGCCGATCCAGGGCGAGGGCGGGATCAACGTCGCGCCGCCCGGCTACCTCGCCGCCGCGCGCGAGCTCTGCGACCGCTACGGCGCGATGCTGATTTTCGACGAGATCCAGTCCGGCATGGGGCGCTCGGGCAGAATGTTCGCTTGCGAGCATGACGGCGTGGCGCCCGACCTGATGGCGCTCGGCAAGGGGTTCGGCGGCGGCGTGATGCCGATCGGCGCGGTCGCCGGAACGGCGCGCACCTGGCAGAAGTACATCGAGAACCCCTTCCTCCACACCACCACGTTCGGCGGCAACCCGCTCGCCTGCGCGGCGGCGATCGCCACCATCCACGTGCTACTCGCGGAGGACCTACCGCGCCAGGCGGGCGAGAAGGGCGACTACCTGCTCGGCAAGTTCGCCGAGCTCGGCGCGCGCTACCCGAAGCTGCTCAAGCTCTGGCGCGGGCGCGGCCTGATGCTCGGTCTCGAGTTCGCCAACGACGAGCTCGGCTACGCGGTGTCGAAGAACCTCTTCGCCCGCCAGATCCTGATCGGCGGCACGTACATCAACTCGCGCACCCTGCGGGTCGAGCCGCCGTTGACCATCTCCTACCCGCAGCTCGATCGCTTCCTGGCGGCCCTCGACGACTCGATGGCCACCGTGGTCCGCGAGCACCGCCTCTGAGCCTGCCGCCCGTCGCGCGCGCCTGCCTCTGGCTCGCCGAGGTCGCGGGCGAGCCCGAGGCGGAAGCGCTCGCGGGCTCGGCGGAGTGCGCGGTCGCGATCGTCGGCGGCGGATTCACCGGCCTGTGGACCGCACTCTTCCTCAAGCAGCTCGCGCCGGAGCTCGACGTCGCGCTGCTCGAGGCCGAAACCGTCGCCTACGGCGCCTCGGGGCGCAACGCCGGCATCGTCGGCGAGACCTTCGACCATTCGCACGCCCTGGCCGAGCGACACTTCGGTCGCCGAGAAGCGCGCCGCCTCGCCACCCTCGCCCGCGCCAACCTCGACGAGATGGAGACCTTCCTCGCCGAGCGCGGCATCGCGGCCGGCTTCGCCCGGACCGGACAGCTCTTCGTCGCCCTGCGCGAGCGCCACCTCGAGGAGCTCGATGCGTCGCTCGCCGCCACCCGCCGGGTCGGCATCGACGACTGGCGGCGTCTCGATCGCGAGGAGACCGCGGCCGAGCTCGCGAGCCCGCTCTACCTCGGCGCCCTGCTGGCGCCGCGCGCCGCCGTCGTCCACCCGGCGCGCCTGGCGGTGGGGTTGAAGCGCGAGGCGCTCCGGCTGGGGGTGCGAATCCACGAGCGCAGCCGGGTCCTCGATTGGCGGCGGCAGGGCGATGGCGTGCGCCTGCGGACGGAGCGCGGGAGCCTGCGGGCGCGCCGCGCCGTCCTGGCGACCAACGCCTACAGCCATCGAATCGCGCCCCGGCTCTTGCGCCGTTTCCTGCCGCTCTACGACTACGTGATCGCCAGCGAGCCGCTCGCCGCCGCGGACTTCGCCGCGCTCGACTGGCGGAACCGCCGGGCGGTGACCGACTGCCGGACGTTCTTCAACTACTACCGCCTCTCGCCCGACGACCGGGTCGTCTGGGGCACGAGCGACGCGGTCTACCACGCCGGCGATCGCGTCGACGCCGAGTGCGATCATTCCCCGCGCCACTACGCGGAGCTGCGCGCGAGCTTCCGCCGCCACTTCCCGCAGTTGCGCGAGCTCGAGTTTCCCTACGCCTGGGGCGGGCCGATCTGCTCGACCACCCGCTTCACGCCCTTCTTCGGCGCGCTCGACGGCGGCCGGGTGCTCTACGGGCTCGGCTACACCGGGCACGGCGTCGGCACGACGCGCGTCGCCGGCAAGATCCTCGCCCACCTGGCGCTCGAGCAAAGAAGCGAGCTGCTCGAGCTGGCGCTGGTACGCAAGCCGCCGCTGCCCTTCCCGCCGCGCCCGCTGCGCCGCTGGGCGGTCGATCGCGTCACCCGCGACCTGCGCGCCGTCGACGCCGGCGCCACGCCGACCCTCCTCCTGCGCCTCCTCGACCGGCTGGGCATCGGCTTCTCCAGCTAGAAGAAGCGAAACAAGAGGCTCGGTGAGAAGCCGCCCTTCCGATGTTGGCGACGTGGCTGCCGCTTGAACTGAGCGGAGACAAGCTCTCGACGGGGAGTCTGGGCGGCCTCGGCGCCCTCGTACACTGGCGGGCGGCTCGGCTGGGCGAGGCTGTCAGAGAGGGCGTCCTTCCCTAACCGAGCTTTTCCTTTGCAGGATGGCGATCGATCGAACGGCGCTGACCCAGGCTCTCGACTGGGAGTGTGGGCGGCTGGAGCGCCCTCGTACACTGGCGGGCGGCTCGGCTGGGCGCGGCTGTCAGAGAGGGCGTTCTTCCCTAACCGAGCCTTTCCTTTTCTTCTTCGAGATGGCGAGGAGCTCTCTCTCGCGGCCGGATGTCGTGGCGCCAGGCGAGCCAGGCGGGGACGACGAGGATGGCGACCAGGGCGGTGCTGAGCGTGCCGATGGTGGCGACGTTGCCCATGGAGACGAGCCCCGGGTAGTGCGAGGTGCCGAGCGAGCCGAAGCCGACCACGGTGGTGAGCGCCGCCAGCAGCACGCCGCGCGCCGTCTCCTCGACCGCTCCGAACAGGTCGCTCTCCGGGTTCCCGCGCTCCTCGAGGTAGCGGTGGATGACGTGGATCCCGTAGTCGACCCCGACGCCCAGGATCATGGTGATGACGAAGATGTTCATGAAGTTGAGATGGAAATCGAACAGCACGAGTGCCGCGAGCATCCAGAGGATGCCCACCAGCAAGGGCACGAGCGCCAGCAACGAGCTGGCGAGCGAGCGGAAATCGATCCACAACAGGAGGATCACCAGGCAGAGACCGATGGCTCCGGAGATGTAGGCATCGCGCTTGATGTCCACCCGCAAGGCGGCGGAGAGCACGTTCATGCCGGTGAGCGTCGTCTGCGGGCCGAGCGCGCCGGCGAGCTCCGTCGCCGCCGCCGGGATCTCGCGCTTGGGCCGGCCGGGGAGGTTGTAGACCTTGACTACGCTACGCCAGCCGCCGTCGACTTGCCGCAGGTAGCGATCGAGCAGGCTCCGGCCCTGCGGCATCGCGAGCAGGGTCTCGCGCGTGATCGGCGCGTCGGCCGAGAGAGCGCGCGCCGCCAGATCGAGGCCGGGGGCGAAGGCCGCAGGGCGCAGCCCCTCGGCCGTAGCGAGGCGATCGAAGGTGGCGCGGATCCGCCCCGGGTCGAGCCGGCCGTCGGCCCGCCCGGCGGCGAGCCAGGCGAGCGCTTCGCGCTGGCGCTCGGGCGGCGGCAGCAAGGCGGTCACCGCGTCCACCCCTCCCAGCCGGCCCGCGGCCACTTCGGCGCGCGCCTTCTCCGCCGCGCGCTCGGCGAGCGCCAGGGTCTCGTCGAGCGTCTTCGCCTCGACCAGCAGCGACATGTGATCGAAGCCCGAGCCGAAACGCTGGTTGATCTCCTGTTGCGCCAGGATGCCCTTGTTGCCCGCCGGGCGGAGCGCCTCGACGCTGTCGTCGAACTTGAGCCGCGGGGCGAGCACGACGCCGACCAGGGTGAGCGCCGCGGCGAGCGCCAGCGTGGCGCGGGGGAAGCGCATCGCCACCCGCGTCATGCGGTCGATGCCGAAGGCGAAGATGTGCAGGCGAGGCTCGGTCTCCCGCTTGCGATGGTGCTCTTCGCTCCAGCCGATCATCGCCGGCACCAGCAGCAGCACGGCGAGCAGGCAGAAGAGGATGCCGAAGCCGACGATCAACCCCATTTGCCAGAGGCCGGTGAAATCGGTGATCAGGAAGGCGAAGAAGGTGGCCGCGGTGGTGATGGCGCCGAGGATCACGCCGCGGGCGGTGCCGCCCCCCATGGCGCGCAGCGACTCCTCGACCGAGGCCCCCCGGCGGCGCTCGGCGACGTAGCGGCCGTAGAGCACGATGACGAAATCGTCCCCCAGGCCGACGAGCAGCGCCGCCACCCCCGCCGTGGTCGAAGCGAGCACGCCGACCGCCACCGAGGCGAAACCGAAAGTGATTGCGAGACCGCAGAACAGGGGCGAGAAGACCAGCGCCAGCAGCGATACGCGCCGGTAGGCGAGATAGAAGAGCACCAGCACGCCGGCAACCGAGCTCACCGCGTTGACCGCCACGTCGCGCCAGATCAGCCCCTCGTCGTCGAGGACGATGATGTAGCGTCCGGCCCAGAAGGTCTCGGGCCGCGGCAGGTCGGAGTTGGCGGCGATCTCTCGCCACTCGCGGTCGACCTCGGCCTTGGCGGCGTCCATCGCCGCGACCAGCTGGCGGTTGAAGCCCAGGTCCTGCGGGTTGCGCACCGGCTTGCCCAGCACCAGGAGCAGGCGGTGATCGCGCGACAGATAGCGCCCGCTCGTCCAGTCGACCGCCAGCGGTCCGCGCTGCCCGCCGAGCCGATCGGCGAACACCTCGGCGAGCCCCAGCGGGTCGAGGCGCAGGATCTCGCGCAGGGCCATCGCCTGCGGCGTCTCGAGCTGGCGGTGGAGCTCCTGCACCCGGCGCTCGATCGCCGCGTCGCTCACCCGGGCCGCCAGCGCTTCGCGCTGGCCGGAGTCGAGGAAGAGCGCCGCCTGCGGCAGGAACTCGCGCAGCAGCTCCTCGGGCTCGCCCAGCTTCTGCTCGACCGACTGAAAGAGCCCGCTCGCCCGCATCCGCTCGGCGAGACGGTCGGCGTAGCCCTCGAAGGGATCGAGCGGCGCGCCCTCGGGGATGCGCACGCCGGCGACGAAGTAGTCGGTGGAGCCGAACTGCTCGAGAGCCTCGCGGTAGGCGCGGACCGCAGGGTTCTTCGACGGCAGCAGGTGGAGGACGTCGGGATCGAAGCGCAGGCGCACGGCGAGCCCGGCCGCCACCGCCACCACCACGAAGATCAGCAGGAAGACGAGGCGCGGGCGGCGGCCGGCGAAGACGAACAGGCGCTCGGTGGCGCCGCGGCGGATCACGGGGCGGCGACCGCGCCGTTCCTGCCGGCGATCAGGCGCCGATAGCGCAGGAAGTAGTCGACGCCGGAGTACGCGGTGACCACGACCGCGGCCCAGAGCGACCAGGGCGCCAGGTGCGAGAACTCCCCCAACTGGTTGTAGATGATGAGCAGCGAGATCGAGATCACCTGCACGATCGTCTTGATCTTGCCCGCCCAGCCCGCCGGGATCACGACGCCTTCGGCGGCGGCGAAGCTGCGCAGAGCCGAGACCGCGAACTCGCGCGCCATGATCGTGCACACCATCCAGGCCGGCGTGACCTTGGGGTCGAGCTCGACGAGCGAGATGAAGGCGGCCGAGACCAGGATCTTGTCCGCCGCCGGGTCGAGCAGCTGGCCGAGCTTGGTCACCAGGCCGAAGCGGCGGGCGATCCAGCCGTCGACGACGTCGGTCAGCGCCGCCACCAGGAACAGGCCGAGGCCGACGAACTCCTTGCTCTCGAACTTGGTCAGCAGGACGACGACCAGGATCGGAACCAGGAGGATCCGGAAGATCGTCAGCAGGTTGGGGAGATTCCGCATGCGCCCGGGGAGCGGCCTCGAGTCCCTGGCCGCGCCTACGGGTTGCCGAGACCGGCGGTGGTCAGCCGGATCTGATGCTTGGCGTCGCGCGTGATCAGCACCTTGTTGCCGTCGAGATCGTACGAGTCGTCGCCGGAGAACAGTTGGATCACCCGACGGACGTACACCCGGGTGTCGTCGTAGGGCGGGATCCCGCCGTACTTCGCCACCGCCTCGGGTCCGGCGTTGTAGGCCGCCAGCGCCAGATCGAGGGCGCCGAAGCGGTCCAGCATCTGGCGCAGGTAGTCGGTGCCGCCGCGGACGTTCTGCGCCGGGTCGAAGGCGTCGTCGACCGCCAGGTCGCGCGCCGTCCCGGGCAGCAGCTGCATCAGCCCGAGGGCCCCCTTGTTCGAGACCGCGCCGGGGTTGTAGCCCGACTCGGCCTGCACCACCGCCTGTACCAAGCGCGGATCGAGGTCGACCCGGTAGGCGTTGTCCTCGATGATCTTCGCCAGCTCGGTGCTCGGCGGGCGCTGCAGCCGGGTCGCCAGGCGGCGCGACTTGGACTCGGAGGGCTCGTTCAGGATCACCTTGGTGCCGTCTTCGCGCACGGTGATCTTGACCTCACCGGCGCCGGCCGGGAGGGCGACTGCGGCGAGCAGGAGGAACCCGCAGGTCGTTCGCATCGAAGAGGTTGATTCTACCCGATCGTCCGCCCCGGGTCTGTCACCCAGACGAGGTCAGACGGCGCACGACGTCGGGCACCCGGGCGAGAGCCTCGGGGAGCTTCTCCGGGTGCTTCCCGCCGGCCTGGGCGAAGTCGTCCCGCCCACCTCCGGCCCCCCCGACCACCTGGGCGACCTCGCGCAAGAGCCTCCCCGCCGGGACGCGGCCGACCAGGTCCGGCGACACCGCCGCGATCAGGCTCACCTTGCCCTCGCCGCGGGTCCCGAGGACCACGACGCCCGAGCCGAGCTTGACGCGCAGCGAATCCGCCATGCCGCGCAGCTCCCCGGCCGGTACGCTCGGCACCTCCCGCGCCACCACCCGGATCCCGTCGACCGTCGCCTCCTCCGCCGCCGCGCTCTCCGCTCCCGACACCATCTGCAGGCGCACCCGAGCGAGCTCGCGCTCGAGCTCTTTGACCCTGCCGTGCAGGGCCTCGACCGCCTCGGAGGCGCGTTCCCCCGCGGATCCGAGCTTGCCCTCGAGGCGCGCCAGCAGCGTGTCGCGGTCGCGGAGGGTCGCCAGCGCTCTCTCCCCGGTCAGGGCCTCGATCCGGCGGACGCCCGAGGCCACGGCGCGCTCCGAGAGGATGAGAAACGGCCCGATCTCGCCCGTGTTGCGCACGTGACAGCCACCGCAGAGCTCGAGCGAGACGCCGGGGACCGCGACCGTCCGTACCCGGTCGCCGTACTTCTCGCCGAAAAGCGCCATCGCCCCGTCCGCCAGCGCCTCGGCGATCGGCCGGTCGGCGACGATGCGGGTCGCAATGGCGGCGAGCACCCAACCGTTGACCAGGTCCTCCACCTGACGGCGTTCGTCCACGGAGAGCGAGTGCGCGTGAGTGAAGTCGAAGCGCAAGTGGTCGGGATGGACGAGCGACCCCGCCTGGCGCACGCCCTCGCCCAGCACCTTGCGCAGCGCCGCCTGCAGCAGATGCGTCGCGGTGTGGTTGCGCTGCGTGGGCAGACGGTGGGCCGGGTCCACGCGAAGAAAAAGCTGCTGGTTAGGGGAGAAGACCCCTTCCAGGATCTTCACGAAGTGGTAGACGGTGCCGCTGCCGTCTTTCTGGGCGTCGAGGACCTCGGCGCGTCCCCCGTCCCACTCGATCCAGCCGCGATCGCCCACCTGCCCGCCCGACTCGGCGTAGAACGGCGTGTGCGCCACGACGAGGGCGCCCTCCTCACCGGCGGCGAGCAACTCGCCGTCACCTTCGATCCGCTCGAGCGACCCGTCCGGCGCGATCCGGATCGCGCGTTGAACGCCTTTTTCCTCAACCGAGAGTCTTTGCTCCCAGCCGTCGACACCTTCCAGATAGCCCGAGAACTGCGTCGCGGGCAGGCTCCCCCAACCGCCGGAGCCGGTGGTCATCTCCTTGATCTTCTTCATCCGGTCCTGCGAGCCCGAGATCGCGGTGCGCGAGCGCTCGCGCTGGGTCTCGAGCGCGGCGGCGAATCCGGCTTCGTCGAGGCCGAACTTCTCCTCCTCGGCGACCTCGCGCGCCACGTCGACCGGGAGACCGTAGGTGTCGTAGAGGCGGAAGAGGGTCTCGCCGTCGAGCCGCCGGTCGCCGCGCCCCTTCGCCGCCTCGATCGCCTCCTGCACCTTGGCGGCGCCGGCGGCGACGGTGGCGAGGAACTTCTCCTCCTCCGCCCGCACCGTGGCGACCGACGCGCCGCGGGTCGCCGCGAGCTCGGGGTAGAACCCGGCCATCGCCTCGTCCACTACCGGCACCAGGCGGTTCATGAACGGCTCCTCGAAGCCGAGGCGCATGCCGTGGCGGACCGCGCGCCGCAGCAGCCGGCGGAGCACGTAACCGCGTCCCTCGTTCGACGGAATCACGCCGTCGGCGAGCAGGAAGGCGACCGCGCGCAGGTGATCGGCGATCACCCGCAGCGAGACGTCGTCGCCGGCGTCCCGGCCGTAGGCCTTGCCGGCGAGCGTCGCCGCCGCCTCGAGGATCGGGCGGAAGAGGTCGGTGTCGTAGTTCGAATCGACCCCGGCGAGCACCGCGGCCACGCGCTCGAGCCCGGCGCCGGTGTCGATCGACGGCTTGGGCAGCGGGGTCATCGCGCCGCTCGCGTCGCGCTCGTACTGCATGAACACCAGGTTCCAGATCTCGAGATAGCGACCGCTCTCGGTCCCCTCGTCCCAGGAGACCGCGGGGCGCTCGGGGTGCCGATCGACGTAGATCTCGCTGCACGGGCCGCACGGACCGGTCTCGCCCATGGCCCAGAAGTTGTCCTTCTCGCCGCAGCGCACGACGCGCTCGGCCGGCAGGCCCGAGATCCGCCGCCAGAGATCGAACGCCTCGTCGTCCCGTTCGAAGATCGACGCGAAGAGATGGGCCGGCGAGAAACCCCAGACTCCGGTCACCAGCTGCCAGCCGAAGCCGATCGCCTCCTCCTTGAAGTAGTCGCCGAAGGAGAAGTTGCCGAGCATCTCGAAGAACGTGTGGTGGCGCGGCGAGGGGCCGACGTTCTCGAGGTCGTTGTGCTTGCCCGAGACCCGCAGGCACTTCTGCACCGTCACCGCGCGCCGGGTCTCGGGAATCGCGGCGCCGGTGAAAAAGTCCTTGAACTGCACCATGCCGGCGTTGGTGAACAGCAGGGTCGCGTCGCCGTGGGGCACGAGCGGCGCCGACGGGTAGAGGCGGTGGCCGCGGGCGGCGAAATAGTCGACGAAACTCTGGCGGATCTCGCGGCTCTTCATGCTCGGCTCGTCAAGGATCGGGGAATCCGTCGGCTTCCTCCGCGGCGTCCGGGCGCAGGTTCCGCTCGCGAAGGACGGCAACGATAACACGCGCCGCGAAGCCTTTCCGCGCCAGATGACGGGCGAGCGCCGGACCGTCGCCGGCGCGGCCGCGCAACCAGCGCGCGGTCGCGCGGCGCGCGGTCGCGAGCTCGTCCTCCTCGCCGCCGCCGGCGAGCGCGCCGGCGACCGCGGCCGAACCCGCCCCTTTGCGCTTCAGGCGCGCGCCCACCGCGAGCCGGCCGAGGTCGTTGCGCGTCCGGAGCCGCTCGGCCTCGCTGCGCGCCAGGGCGGCGTCATCGAGGTATCCGAGCTCCGCGAGGCGGGCAAGCGCCGCCTCGATCTCGCCCGCCGCGTAGCCGGCGCGCGCCAGCTTCGACTCGATCTCGGCTCGGAAATGAGGTCGCAGCGCGAGGAAGCGCAGGGCGCGGTCGAGGGCCGGCGGACGCTCGCCGGGCGCCGCGCCCGGATCGGAACGCTCACCGCCGCGCATGACGTCCCGCTCCCCCGCCGCCCGCAAGGCGTCGCGGCCCGCGGCGGACCACGGTCAGCGCGACTTCGGCCCCTCGATGCGTTCGATCTCGAAGGGCGAGTCGGGAGCCAGCAGGTCGCCGCCCACGCCGGGCGATTCGAGCACCGACTCCATCTGCTCGCGCGAGGCATCGGAAGTGAACTGCACGCCCTGGATCTTGAGCTTGAACTCGTCCGGGTTCGAGGCGCGCCGGATGGCCTCCTCGAGCGAGATCAGGCCCGCCTTGTAGAGCTGGAAGAGCGACTGGTCGAAAGTCTGCATGCCGTACTGGCTGGTGCCGAGCGAGATCTGCTCGCGGATGAACTTGGTCTTCTCCTTGTTCTCGATGCAGTCGCGAATGTACGGCGTGACGATCATCACCTCGCAGGCGGGCACGCGACCGATGCCGTCGGCGCGCGGCAGCAGGCGCAGCGAGATCACCGCCTTCAGTACCTGACCGAGCTGAATGCGGATCTGCTTCTGATGGTGCGGCGGGAAGACCGCGATGATGCGGTTGATGGTCTCGGTGGCGTCGAGGGTGTGGAGGGTCGAGAACACCAGATGGCCGGTCTCGGCGGCGAGCAGGGCGGTCTCGATCGTCTCGTAGTCGCGCATCTCGCCCACCAGGATGACGTCCGGGTCCTGGCGCAGCGCGGCGCGCAGCGAGCTCGAGAAGGCCCGCGTGTCGACGTCGATCTCGCGCTGGTTGACCAGCGAGCGCTTGTCGCGGTGCAGGAACTCGATCGGGTCCTCGATGGTGACGATGTGCTCGCTGCGCATGGAGTTGATCAGGTCGATCATCGCCGCCAGCGTGGTCGACTTGCCCGAACCGGTCGTCCCGGTGCACAGCACCAGGCCGCGGCTCTCCTCGCAGATCTTCTCCAGCACCGGCGGCAGCATGAGCTCGCGCACCGTCAGGATGCGGCCCGGGATGACGCGCAGCACCATGCCCACCGTGCCGCGCTGCTGGAAGATGGCGCAACGGAAGCGGCCGAGGCCGGGGACCGAGTAGGCGATGTCGATCTCGAAGTCGTCCTTGAAGCGCTGCTTCTGGCGGGCGTTCATCATCGAGAACGCCATCGCGATCGTGTCCTCCTGCATGAGCCGCTTGAGCTCCGGCAGGGGCACGAGATCGCCGTCGATGCGCAGCACCGGATGGCTGCCGACCTTCAGGTGGAGGTCGGAGGCCTTGCGCTCGACGGCGATTTTCAGCAGGTCGTTGATGTTCATTCGCCCTCCGGGCCGCGCTTCAGGCGACCGGCGCGGCGGTCGCAACCGGCGTCAGCCAGCCGTGCCGGTCCGCGGCCTCACCGCGGGTGATCGCCAGGAATTCCTTCATCAGACGGCGGGTGATCGGCCCCGGCCTGCCTTCGCCGACCGTGATCCGGTCGATCGAGCGGATCGGCGTGATCTCGACCGCCGTACCGGTGAAGAAGATCTCGTCGCAGGTGTAGAGCATGCCGCGCGGAATCAGCTCGCGCCGCACCGGGATGCCGGCCTCGTCGGCGAGCGCCAGGATCGCGTTGCGGGTGATGCCGGGAAGGATCGAGGAGGACACCGGCGGCGTGAACAGCGCGCCGTCCTGCACCAGGAAGATGTTCTCGCCCGAGCCTTCGGAGACGAACCCCTGGCTGTCGAGCGCGATCCCTTCCGAATAGCCGTTGGCGATCGCCTCCATCTTCACCAGCTGCGAGTTGAGGTAGTTAGCGGTCGCCTTGGCGAGCGCCGGCGAGCTGCCCATGCCGCTGCGGCGCCAGGAGGAGACGCAGACGTCGACGCCCTGGTCGGCGGCGTCGCCGAGATAGCGCCCCCAGGGCCAGACGGCGATCGACACCTCGACCGGCGAGTTGAGCGGATTGATCCCCACCTGGCCGAAGCCGCGGAAGACGATCGGCCGGATGTAGCACTCCTCGAGCCCGTTGGCGCGGATGGTCTCGAGCACCGCCTGGGTCAGCTCCTCGCGGGAGTACGGAATGGCCATCCGGTAGACCTTGCAGGAGTTCTCGAGCCGCTTGAGGTGCTCCGGCAGGCGAAAGACGGCGGGACCGTCGGCGGTCTTGTAGCACCGGATGCCCTCGAACAGCCCGGAGCCGTAGTGGAGCGCGTGGCTCATCACGTGCACGGTCGCCTGCGCGAATTCGACCAGGCGCCCGCTCATCCAAACCCAGCGAATCGAAGCGAAAGGATCTTCGGCCAACGCGCGCCCCCTTGGAAGCTCGCGGCGATGGTACCCCCGCCCCCAGGGGGTGTCAACGCGATCCGACGCTCGCCGCCCGGCCACCGCTCCGGGCCCTCTCGCGATCTATTGTGTGATTCTTTCGAATGCACTATGATTCGAGCGAATCATCAACATAGGAGAGATCGAGATGAAATGGGTCACCCGCGAACGCCCCAAGATCGACCGCATCGCCTGCCCCTGGCTGGTGGCGCGCTTCGTCGACCCCGAGCCGGAGTTCCTGTTCGTTCCCGCGGAGCGCGTCCTGGCGGTGGCCGCCGAGACCGGGGCCACGCCCTTCGACGTCGCCGGGGTCGAGCTGTCGCACGTCGGACCGCGGTGCAGCTTCGACGCCTTCCTGGAGAAGTACCGACTCGAGGATCCGGCGCTCGCCGAGATCGCCCGCATCGTGCGCGGCGCCGACACGGCGAGCCTCGAGCTGGCGCCGCAGGCGGCCGGCCTGCTGGCGATCTCGCTCGGCCTGTCGCGGCTGTTCGCCGACGATCACGAGCAGCTCCGGCACGGGTTCGTGATCTACGACGCGCTCTACGCCTGGTGTCGTCAGGGGCGCGACGAGACGCACACCTGGAATCCGCAGCGCGCAGCGTGAGCGGCGGGCGAAAGAGACTCTCCCGCTCGCGCGCCGCGGCGGTCGAGCCGCGCCGCTGGCTGATCCTCCTACTCCAGCTGCCGGCGCGGCCCGACTACCTGCGGGTGCGCGTCGCCCGGTTGCTGTCGGCGTTGGGCGCGGTGGCGCTCAAGAACGGCGTGCACGCCCTGCCGGCAGCGCCGGCGGCGCGCGAGCGCCTCGACTGGCTGGCGGCGGAGATCGCTCCCGAGGGCGGCGAGCTGACCCTGGTCGAAGGTGGACTGGTCGATCCGCGAGCCGAGGAGGAGCTCGTCGGCCGCTTCCGCGCGCGGGGCGAATCCGACTGGAACGCGATCCGCGACGAGGCCCTGGCGCTCGCGACCGCGAGCGACGGCGGCGCGAGCTCGCGCCGGGCGTGGAACCGGCTGGAGGAGCGCCGGCGGCGGGTGGCGGAGATCGACTTCTTCGCCGCCGCCGGGCGTGCGGAGGCCGAGAGCGCGCTCGCCGCGCTCGCGGCGCTCGCCGAGTCGCCGGCGCCGGGGGCCGCGGCGGCGACTGGAGTCGATCTCGCGGCGCTGCGCGGGCGGGTCTGGGTCACCCGCCCCGGAGTCCGCGAGGACCGCATCGCCTCGGCCTGGCTGGTGCGGAGATTCATCGACCCGCGGGCGCGTTTCCGCTTCTCCGGCGCCGCTGGCAGGCGGCGAGCGGCCGAGCTGCGCTTCGACATGGCGGGGGGCGACTTCACCCACGAGGGCGGCCGGTGCACCATGGAGGTACTGCTCGACCGGCTGCGGATCGACGACCCCGCGGCCCGCGCCCTGGCCGAGATCGTCCACGACGTCGATCTCGGCGACGATCGCTTCGGGCGCGACGAGACGGCGGGATTCGCCGCCGCCATTCGCGGCCTCGCGGCGACGGAGCCCGACGATCGCCGCCGCCTGGAGCGCGGCTTCGCGCTGCTCGACGCGCTCTACGCGGCGCTTTCTCCCGACCGGCCGCGGCCGGCGCGGCGTAGATGAGCGGCGCGGCGCCGTCGCCGCGTTCGGCGCTCGCGGTCTGGGCGCGGGTGGCGGCGCTTTCCTTCGGCGGCCCGGCCGGTCAGATCGCGGTCATGCACCGCATCCTGGTCGAGGAAAAGCGCTGGATCGACGAAGCGCGCTTCCTCCACGCGCTCAATTTCTGCATGCTGCTGCCCGGCCCCGAGGCGCAACAGCTCGCGGTCTACCTCGGCTGGCTGCTGGGCGGGACCGCCGGTGGGCTGCTCGCCGGGACGCTCTTCGTCCTGCCGGGCTTCGCGTCGATCCTCGGCCTGTCGATCCTCTACGCCCAGTACGGCCAGCTCCCTTGGGTCGCGGCGGCGTTCTTCGGCCTCAAGCCCGCCGTGCTGGCGGTGGTGGTCGAGGCGCTGGTGCGCATCGGCCGGCGGGCGCTCGCCGGGCCGGCCGCGAAATGGATCGCCGGCGCGGCCTTCGTCGCCATCTTCTTCTTCGCCCTGCCGTTCCCCTGCATCGTGCTCGCCGCCGGCCTGCTCGGCTGGACGGCCGCGGCTTCGGGCCGGAGGCTCGACCGGCCGCCCGGCGACGGAAGCGAGAGAGCGGCGCCGGCGTCGGCGGCCGCCCGCCGCCCGCCCTCGCTGGCGCGAACCGCGACGATCCTGGCGCTCGGGCTCGCGGTCTGGTGGGCGCCGATCGCGGTGCTCGCCGCGGTTCTCGGTCGCGGGCACCTGCTCACCGTACTCGGCGTCTTCTTCGGCGAGACCGCGACGGTCAGCTTCGGCGGCGCCTACGCCGTCCTGGCTTACGTCGCGCAGCAGGCCGTCGGCGCGTTCCACTGGCTCTCCCCGACCGAGATGCTCGAC
The DNA here is from genome assembly GCA_046331385.1 of Thermoanaerobaculia bacterium. GTDB lineage: Bacteria > Acidobacteriota > Thermoanaerobaculia > Multivoradales > JAGPDF01 > JAXLQW01. The sequence continues at coordinate 4,329,147 of JAXLQW010000001.1, read as the reverse complement.
GGCCTCGGTCTCGCCGAGACCACGCCGGGACCCCTGATCCAGGTAGTGCAATTCGTCGCCTACCTCGCCGCCTTCCGCGATCCGGCGCCGTTTTCGCCCTGGATCGCCGGCCTGCTCGGCTCGCTGGTCGCCACCTGGACGACCTTCGTTCCCTGCTTCGTCTGGATCTTCGCCGGCGCGCCCTGGGTCGAGCGCAGCCGCCGGAGCCCGCGGATCGCGGCGGCGCTGGCGGCGATCACCGCGGCGGTGGTGGGGGTGATCCTCCATCTCGCGGTCTGGTTCTCGCTCCACCTGCTCTTCGCCCGCGTCGGCGAGCTGCGCGCCGGACCGTTGCGCTTCGCCGTGCCCGAGCTCGCGAGCTTCGATCCCGGGGCGGGAGCCATCGCGGCGCTCGCCTTCGTCGCTCTCTTCCGCTGGCGCTGGGGAATGCTGCCGACGCTCGCCGCCGCGGTCGCCTTGGGAGTCGTGATCCGCGCCCTAGTCGGTTGACGGCGACGACGTCAGGGCGAGCGCGCAGCCGGCGATCGCCGCGGTCTCGACGCGCAGGATGCGCTCGCCCAGGGTGACCGGCCGGAAACCCCAGCCGAGCAGCTGCTCGCGCTCGGCGGGGTCGAAACCGCCCTCCGGGCCGACCGCGAGGCTGACCGGCGTCGCGCCCTCCGCCCGCGTCCAAGATCCGCCGCCGGGGTCGAGCACGATGCGGCTCGCGACCGGCGGCAACAGGCGAGGAATCTCGGCGAAATCGTGCGGACCGGTGACCTGCGGCAGGCAAGCGCGCCCGGACTGCTCGACCGCCGAGGCCGCCACCCGTCGCAAGCGCGTGAAGTTGCCCTCGCCGTAGCCGCGTGGATCGCGCTCGGTCGCCAGGAAGCGGATCGCCGCGGCGCCGAGCTCGGTCGCCTTCTCGACCAGCCAACTGGCGCGCTCGAAACGCGGCGCCGCGACCAGCAGGTCGACCTGGCGCGCCGCCTCGTGGGCGGGGAGGGTCTCGCCGAGAGCCAGGCGCGCCGAGCGCTTGTCGACCGCCACCACCCGCGCGGCGCGCGCCGCGCCGCGACCGTCGACCGCCCGCAGCAGGTCGCCCACCCGGTGGCGCTTCACCCGGAAGAGGTGATGATGCAGGTCGCCTTCGAGGTCGGCGAGCTCCCGCGCGAAGATCTCGGGCGGCAGCAGGAGCGTGGTCATCTCGCGGCGCCCGCCGGAGCCGTGGCCCGCGCTCTCGCGCCGCTGGCGAAGCCGAGACCGATCCACTCCCCCGCCGTCACCCGCCGGCGCTCGTCGCACCCGAGATCGCCGACCGCCCGGCGGACGCGGTCGGCCTCGCTCGCGAGGACCCCCGACACCAGCAGGTCGCCCCCCGGCGCGAGCTGCGCCACCACGCGGTCGAGCTCACCGGCGATCTCGTGCGGCAGGACGTTCAAGACCACGACGTCGAATGCGCCGCGCGCCGCGGGCGGAGGGGCGAGCGCCGCCACGGTGCCGGCGAAGAGCCGCGGCGCGAGACGGTTGTGGCGGGCGTATTGGCCGGCGAGCAGCGCCGCGCCGAGGTCGAGATCGAAGCCCACCGCCGAGAGCGCGCCGAGCGCCAACGCCGCCATCGCCAAGATCCCCGAGCCGCAGCCGACGTCGAGCACCCGCCTGCCGGCAAGGTCGGTTGCCTCGAGCAGCTCGTAGGCGAGGCGGGTCGATTCGTGGCTGCCGACGCCGAAGGCGGTGCGGGCGGGGATCTGCAACACCCTACGGACTTGGCCACCTGCCACCTCGGTGCCGCCTTCGGCGATCGACGACTCGGCCGGAGTCTCCGACGGCGGCTGCGCCGCCTCGCTCCATTCTCGTGGATCCACCGCCAATTTCTCGCCCAAGGGAAAGACCTGGGCCGAGGCACGCCAGACCGCCAACCAGTCCCGGTCCTCGACCAGGCCGGAGTCGACGAGGGTGACGCCCGGGATCCAGGCTTCGAGATCTGCCATTTCTTCCTTCACCAGCAGCTTTTCTTCCTGGAACGTGGCTTCCACGAGGATCCAGCCAGCGGAGGCCGTCGCGCCCGGGCCGTTCGCATCCACCTCGGCGATCGCCGACTCGGTCGCTGGCTCGATCTCGAGGGTGAGCCCTTCGGTGCCTCGGGCCCAGAGCCAACCGGCGAGGAGGTCTTCGGCTTCCCGCGGCGCGCGCAGGCGCAGCCGGTGGCGGCGCGGCATCAGCCGAAGAAATCGCGCACGCGGTCGAGCACCCCGCGCTCGTCGCGCGCCGGACGATTCTCGAGCTCGCCGAGCTTGCGCAGCAGCTCGCGCTGCTCGTCCGAGAGCTCGGACTCGCGCGGCACGGCGAAGGCGATCTCGATCCAGTGATCGCCGCGCCCCGCGCCGCCCAGGCGGTCGACTCCCTTGCCCTTGAGGCGGAAGCGCTCGCCGGGCCGGGTGCCCGGCGGCACGTCGAACTCGAACTTGCCGTGCAGGGTCTCGACCTCGAGGCGCGCGCCGAGAACCGCCTGGGCGTAGCCGATCTCCTCGACCGCGTGGACGTCGGCACCCTCGCGCTGAAAGCGCTCGTGCTCGGCGACCCGCAGCAGGACGTAGAGATCGCCGCGCGGTCCGCCGCGTCGGCCGTCCTCGCCTTCGCCGGCGATCCGCAGTCGCGCGCCCGAGTCGACGCCGGCCGGGATGCGCAGCTCGAGCTCGCGCGAGCCCTCGACCAGGCCCTCGCCGCGGCAGTCCGGGCAGGGCTTCTCGATCCGTACCCCCTCGCCGCCGCACTGCGGACAGGTGCGGGCGACGGTGAAGAACCCCTGCGAGAAACGCACTTGGCCGCGGCCGCCGCAGCCCTTGCACGCCACCGGCCGCGAACCGGCGGCGGCGCCGGTGCCCTGGCAGGACGCGCAGCGCTCGAGGCGGCGGTACTCGATCTCGCGCGTGACTCCGAACGCCGCCTCCGCGAAGGAGATCTCGAGGTCGTAGCGCAGGTCGGCCCCCGGTGCGGCGCCGCCCGAGGAGCGGCGCACGCCGCCGAAGCGATCTCCGAATCCGAAGAGGTCGCCGAGGATGTCGGAGAAGTCGGTGAACGCGCCGGGATCGAATCCGGTCGCGCCGCCCAGGCCCTCGCGGCCGAAGCGGTCGTAGCGCGCCCGTTTGTCGGCGTCGGAGAGCACCGAGTAGGCCTCCGCCGCTTCCTTGAATTTCGTCTCGGCCGCAGCGTCGCCCGGGTTCTTGTCGGGGTGGTACTGCAGCGCCAACTTGCGGTAGGCGGCCTTGATCTGCGTCGCCGAGGCGTCGCGCTCGACACCCAGGATCTCGTAGTAGTCGCGCACCGTCGCCGTCGGCATGGCCTCAGGCTTCCGGCGTCGGCAGCCCGCGCACGTCGGCGAGCCCGTCCTGTTCGACGTTGGAGAGCATCATCTCGGACAGTGATCGCGACACCGAGTTGAGATCGAACAGCGCCGTCTCGAGATCGGCGCGCGCGTCGCTGCCGAGCGCCGTGCGGCAGCGCAGCAGGGTGTCGGCGATCCGCCGCCGCTCTTTCTCGTCGATCTGCTCCCGGAACTGCTGGAACACCTTCTCGGTGGTGTAGATCAGGCCCTCGATCCGGTTCTTGAGCCGCCGCTGCTCGCGCTTCTGGGCGTCGACCTGGGCGTACTCGTCGGCCTCCTTCACCAGCCGGTCGATCTCGTCTTTCGACAGGCCGCCCGCCGGGTTGATCTGGATGGTCTGCGACTGGTTGGTCGCCACGTCGCGCGCCGACACGCTGACGATGCCGTTCGAGTCGATGGCGAACGTGACCTCGATCTGCGGCACGCCGCGCGGCGCCGGCGGGATGCCGGTGAGCTCGAAGCGGCCGAGCGAGCGGTTCTCGCTCGCGATCTCGCGCTCGCCCTGCAGGACGTGCACCTCGACCGTGTCCTGGTTGTCGACGACGGTGGTGAAGATCTGGGTGTTCTTGGTCGGAATCGTCGCGTTGCGCTCGATCAGCTTGACGAACAAGCCACCGTGGGTCTCGATGCCGAGCGACAACGGGGTCACGTCGAGCAGGACCAGGTCCTTGATGTCGCCGCGCAGGATGCCGCCCTGGATGGCGGCGCCGATCGCCACCACCTCGTCGGGGTTGATCTCGCGGTTCGGCGCCCGGCCGAAGATGCGCTCGACCGTCTGCGCCACCAGCGGCGTGCGCGTCTGTCCGCCCACCAGCAGCACTTCGTCGATCTGGTCCGGGCGCAACCCGGCCGACGACAGGGCGTCCTGGCACGGTGCCTCCGTGCGCTCCACCAGCTCGCCGACCAGGGATTCGAAGTGGCGGCGATCGAGCAGTCGCGACAGATGCCGCGGCCCGGTCTCGTCGGCGGAGATGAACGGCAGATTGATCTGCGCCTCGGTCTGCGTCGACAGCTCGCACTTGGCGCGCTCCGCGGCCTCCTTGAGTCGTTGCAGGGCCATGCGATCGCCGCGCAAGTCGACGGCGGTCTCGACCCGGAACTCCTGGATCAACCAGTCGATGATCCGCTGATCGAAATCCTCGCCGCCGAGGTAGGTGTCGCCCGAGGTCGCTTTGACCTCGAAGATCCCCTGCGAGAGCTCGAGGATCGAGATGTCGAAGGTGCCGCCGCCGAGGTCGTAGACCGCGATCGTCTTCGAGCCCTGCACGCGGTCGAGACCGTAGGCGAGCGCCGCTGCGGTCGGCTCGTTGATGATGCGCAACACCTCGAGACCGGCGATCTTGCCGGCGTCCTTGGTCGCCTGCCGCTGCTGGTCGTCGAAATACGCCGGAACGGTGATGATCGCCTCCCGTACCGGCTCGCCCAGCACCTCCTCGGCGAAGCTCTTGAGCTCGCGCAGCACGAAGGAGGAGATCTCCTCCGGGCTGTACTGGCGCTCGCGGATCTGGATCTTGACGTCGCCGTTCGGGGCGTCGGCGAGCGCATAGGGCAGCAGGTCCCGGGCGCGCTGCACGTTGGTGTCGTCGAACTTGCGCCCGATCAGGCGCTTGACCGCGAACACCGTGTTCTGCGGATTGGTGATCGCCTGACGCTTGGCGATCTGACCGACCAGCCGGTCGCCGTCGGCGGTGAAGGCCACGATCGAGGGGGTGGTGCGGCTGCCCTCCCGGTTGGCGAGCACCCGCGGCGAGAACGCCTCGACCACGGCGACGCAGCTGTTCGTCGTGCCGAGGTCGATGCCGATGATCTTGCTCACGCGATCTCCCCTCCGCCGTTCACTCGCCGCTTTCGCGGCCGGACGGCTCCCCTTCGTGCGGCATCGCCACCTTGACCAGCGCCGGCCGGAGCAGACGCTCGCCGATCAGGTAGCCGCGCTGCAGCTCGGCGACGACGGTCGGCGAGCTCACCTCCGCCGACTCCTCGCGCGACACGGCCTCGTGCATGCGCGGATCGAAGGGCGCGCCGACGGCCGGGACCTCGCGCACGCCGAAGCGGCGCAACACCTCGGCGAGCTGGCGTTCGATCATCTCGATGCCGAGCAGCAGGTCGGCCTTCTCGCCCTGCGACGAGAGCGCGCGCCGCAGATTGTCCATCACCGGCAGCAGCTCGCGCACCGTCTCGCCCACCGCGCCGCGCTGCATCTCCTCGCGCTCGCGCTCCATCCGTTTGCGGAAGTTGTCGAAATCGGCGTAGAGGCGGAGGTTCTTCTCCTTGAGCTCGCCGATCTCGCGCTCGATCTGCGCCGCCGTCGGCACGGCGACCGCCGGCGGATCGACGGCCGGAGCCCGCAGCGGTAGGTCGTCGCCCTCGCGTTCGCCCTCGAAACCGAGGATCTCGATCTCCGGCTCCTGCACCTCGAGCGCCTCGCTCTCGCCGCGCTCGTCGGTGTCGTCCAGCCGGCCGCCAGACTCCGTCATCTCTCCCCCACGATCAACGACTGGCGCTCGCCTCGAGCGCCCGGCTCAGCGACTCCCCGAGGTAATCCACCAGCGGAATCAGGCGATGGTACTCCATGCGGGAGGGACCGAGGATACCCAGCGTCCCGCGCCCCAGGCTGCCGCTGCCGAAGGGACGCGCCACCAGGCCCAGGTTGAGATCCGAGGTGACCTCGCTGTCCTCGCCGATCAGCACTCGCACTCCTCCGCCATCGACGCAGCGCGACAGCAGCCAGACCAGGCGCTGGCGATCGGCGAAGGTGTCGAGCAGCCGACGCACGCGCTCGACGTCGCCCAACTCGGGCTGGGAGAGCAGATGGCTGGTGCCCTCGACCCGCACCTCCTGGTCACGCGTCCCCTCGAGGCCGCGCTGCGCCAGCCGGATGGCGCGCGCCAGCAGGAGATCGACCTCCTCGCGCTCGGCGCGCAGGAGAGTCAACAGGCGCTCGCGGATCGCGCGCAGCGTCATGCGACGGAAGTTCTCGGTCAGGTAGTTCGAGATGCGAACCAGCTCGTCGCGGGAGAGCTCCTCCTCGGCCTCGATCAGCTTGTTCTCGATGAATCCGTCCGAGGAGACCACCACGCAGAGCACCCGCCGGCCCGAGAGCGGCACGAAGTCCACCGCTTCGAGGACGGTCTCGCCGAAGACCGGCGTCACGGTGACCCCGATCTGGCGGGTCAGCTCGGAGAGTAGCTGGGTGGTGTCGTCGATCAGGCGATCGGCGTCATGGGTCGGACGGACCGTCCGGTCGATCCGCCGGCGCTCGCCCTCGGTCGGCTGCTGGGTCTCCATCAGGTCTTCGATGTAGAGGTGGTAGCCGGCCCGCGAGGGCACTCGGCCGGCCGAAGTGTGCGGCTGTTCGAGCAGCCCGTGCTCCTCGAGATCGGCCATGACGTTGCGGATGGTCGCCGCCGAGATGCCGTGGCGGCTGTGTTTCGCCACCAGGCGCGAGGAGACCGGCTCGCCCGAGACGATGTAGGAGTGCACGACATCCTTGAGGATCTCGCGATCTCTCGGCGTGAGCACGAATGCGGGCGTTGGACCGCTCATCTCGAGTTCGGGGACCCTGGGTCGGGCGAGGCGAAGAGCCCGTTCGCCGCGTTGCACGGCCCCCGACGAGAGGCTATTTTAGCCGAGTGACCGCCCCGCGCAGGCCCCTTTTCGGCTTGAAGTTCTCGCTCGTCGGCAGCGGCCGGGTGGGCGGCTCGCTCGCGCGCTGGGCGGTGGCGCTCGGGGCGACCGCCGCCAGCGTCGGCGGGCGGCCCGGATCGGAGTCGGCGCAGGCCCTGGCGCGCGAGCTCGGCGCCGCGCTCGCGCCGACCGCCGATCTCGCGACCGATGGCGAGGATCTGCTGCTCTTCGCGGTCCCCGACACGGAGATCGTCGGGCTCGCCGAACGGCTCGCCTTGCGCCCGCAGGCGCGGGTCGCGCTGCACACGGCCGGGCGGCTCGGGGCGGCGGCGCTCGCGCCGCTGCGGCCCGCGGGCACGGCGATCGGCAGTCTGCATCCCCTGCGCTCCTTTCCGCGCGTCGAGGCCTCGAGCGAGTCGGCGCGCGACACCTTCTATGCCGTGGACGGCGACGAGCCGGCCGAGGTCTTGGCGCGTCGGCTGGCCGGCGCCTTCGGCGGCGTGGCAGGCCGAGTGGAGGAGGCCGACCGGCCGCTCTACCATCTCGCCGCGACGCTCGCCGCCGGGGGCGCGGTCACCCTGCTGGCGCTCGCCCACGAGCTCGCGGCCCGGATCGGACTTCCGGCCGCGGCGGCCGACGGCTACGGCAAGCTCGCCAGCGACGCGTTGGCGGCGGCGCGCGCCGTCGCGGATCCTCGTCAGGCGCTCACCGGTCCGGCCGCTCGCGGCGACCTCGCGGCCATCCGCGCTGCGCTCGCCGGTCTCGCCCGGGTGGCGCCCGAGCGGCTGGGCCTGGCGACCGCCGTGCTCGCGGCGACGCTCGATCAGATAGCCCTCGCCGGGCCGCTCGACGAACGCCAGGCGGCGCTCGCCAGAGCGCTCGCCAGCCCTGATTTTCTTGACCTCGCGAGAGACCGGATGCTAACTTCATAGGCGCCCCCGGGGCCAGCCCATGGTGTTTTTCAACTACAGCACGATGCAGATGGCCGCCAAGGTCGTCTACTACGGGCCCGGACTCTGCGGCAAGACCACCAATCTCCAGTTCATCTACAACCACACGGCGCACGAGAGCCGCGGCGAGATGGTCTCGCTCGAGACCGAGACCGATCGCACGCTGTTCTTCGACCTGCTGCCGATCGACGTCGGCTCGATCGCCGGCTTCAGCACCCGCATCCAGCTCTACACCGTCCCCGGCCAGGTCTTCTACAACACCACCCGCAAGCTGGTCTTGAAGGGCGTCGACGGGGTGGTCTTCGTCGCCGACTCGCAGCGCCCCATGCTCCAGGCCAACAAGGACTCGCTGAAGAACCTGGAGGAGAACCTGGGGGAGATGGGGCTGTCGCTCGAGAGCCTGCCGATCGTCCTGCAGTACAACAAGCGCGACTTGCCCGACGTGCTCCCCGGGTCGGCGCTCGACCAGGAGCTCAATCCGCGCGGCTGGCCGAGCTTCGAGGCGTCGGCGGTGACCGGGCTCGGAGTCTTCGAGACCCTGAAGGGAATCTCGAAGCTGACCCTCATCAGTCTCAAGAAGCGGCTGACCAAGATCGGACCCGAGGCCGGCTCGAGCTCGCGGGCGAGCTCGCCGGTGGCACCGACGCCGGCGCCCCGACCGACGCCGCCCGCCCCCGGCCGTCCGGCGGTCGCCCCGGCGCCGGCCACCGCCAAGCCCCGGGCCACCCGGCTCGACGTGCTCGCCGAGCTCGAGAAGATCCGCAAACAATCGATGAAGTCGCCGGCCTCGTCATCCCCCGCCGCCGCGGGTGCGGCCCCGGCGCAACCGGCCATGCCCGCCGCTGCCGCCCCTGCCGGCGCGCGCGCCGCGGCCGCCCAGAATGGCAAGGGCGAGATCCACCGCTCGGTCGAGCTGACGCTGCGGCGCCAGGACTTCCAGCGTGCCCGCCGCTTCCTGCTCAACCTGCGGGTCGAGGACGCCGACCGCCGGGTGGTGGACGCGATCAAGGACCTGCCGATCGACATCCACGACATCAGCACCCTGGAGCGCGTCCTGCTCCAGCTGCACGTCGCGCTGCGTTCGAAAGATTGATCCCGCCGCCCCGGCGCTCGCGCTAGAGTTGCGCGCGTGCGCTGTCCCTTCTGCTCCGCCAACGACGACCGCGTCGTGGACTCGCGCGAGAGCCGCGACGGCGCGACCATCCGCCGCCGCCGCGAGTGTCTCGGCTGCGGCCGGCGCTATACCTCCTACGAACAGGTCGAATCGATCGCTTACAAGGTGGTCAAGAACGACGGCACGCGCCAGGACTTCGACCGCGGCAAGCTGTTGCGCGGCCTCGAGATCGCCTGCGGCAAGCGGCCGGTGTCGCCGAAGCAGCTCGAGGAGATCGTCGAGGCGGCGGAGAATCTGGTAGCCGAGCGCGAGGAGCGCGAGATCTCGGCGCGCGAGATCGGCGCCTTCGTGATGGAGCGCCTGCGCGAGATCGACCAGGTGGCCTACGTCCGCTTCGCCTCGGTCTATCGCCGGTTCGAGGACGTCGACGAGTTCATGTCCGAGTTGAAGACGCTGCTCGCCAAGCAGCCGCCGCACGCGGCGGCGAAGAAAGGCTCATGAAGACCCGCGAATTCACCTTCGAGGAGGCGCCGAAGCTCCCCGATCTGCTGCCCGTCCTGCCGCTAAAGGACACCGTCCTCTACCCCTACATCATCGTGCCGCTGTCGCTGTCGCGCGAGTCCACGGTGCTCGCCGTCGACCAGGCCCTGTCGAGCGACCGGCTGCTGATGCTCGCCGCGCAACGCGATCCGTCGATGGACGAGCCGGGAGAGGACGATCTCTATTCGATGGGCACGGCGGCGGTCATCATGCGAATGCTGAAGCTGCCGGACGGTCGTATCCGCATCCTGGTGCAAGGCGTGGCGCGGGCGAGCATCGAGCATCTGTCGCAGAGCGAACCCTTCTTGCAGGCGCGGGTGCAGCGCATCCCGGAGACGCCGGTCGGCGAGCTCAACCTCGAGGCGCAGGCCCTGGTGCGCTCGGTAAAGGACGCGCTCGACCGCATCGTAGGCCTCGGCAAGTCGATCTCGCCGGAGGTCATGGTGATCTTCGCCAACCTCGAGGACCCCGGACGGCTCGCCGACCTCGCGGCCTCGAATCTCGACCTGGCGATGGAAGAGGCGCAGAAAGTCCTCGAGACCCTCGATCCGCTCGAACGCCTGGCGATGGTCGCCGAGTTCCTGCAGCGCGAGATCCAACTGCTGACGATGCAGCAGGAGATCTCCTCGCAGGCGCGCGGCGAGATGGACCGCAGCCAACGCGAGTATTTCCTGCGCCAGCAACTGCGCGCCATCCAGCAGGAGCTCGGCGAGGGCGACGAGCTGGCCGAGGAGGTCGCCAAGTACCGCGCGCTGGCGGCCGAGAAGAAGCTCTCCGAGGAGGCCGGCGAGGAGCTCGAGCGCCAGTTGAAGCGCCTCGAACGCAGCCATCCCGACAGCGCCGAGACCGCGGTGATCCGCACGTTCCTCGACTGGCTCTCGGGCCTGCCTTGGGGCCGGACGAGCGAGGACCTGCTCGACCTCGGCCACGCGCGCAAGGTGCTCGACGAGGATCACTACGACCTCGAGAAGATCAAGGAGCGCATCCTCGAGTACCTGGCGGTGCGCAAGCTCAAGAGGGACTCGCGCGGCGCCATCCTCTGCTTCGTCGGACCGCCGGGAGTCGGCAAGACGTCGCTCGGGCGCTCGATTGCCCGCGCCCTGGGGCGAAAGTTCGCCCGCCTGTCGCTCGGCGGGGTGCGCGACGAGGCCGAGATCCGCGGCCACCGGCGGACGTACGTCGGCGCCCTGCCCGGGCGGATCCTGCAGGGCCTGTCGCAGGCCGGCACCTCGAATCCGGTCTTCATGCTCGACGAGATCGACAAGATCGGCGCCGACTTCCGCGGCGATCCCTCCTCGGCGCTACTCGAGGTGCTCGATCCGGAGCAGAACTCGACCTTCCGCGATCACTACCTAGGAGTCGCTTACGATCTGTCGCGCGTTCTTTGGGTCACCACCGCCAACCTGCTCGACCCGATCCAGCCGGCGTTCCTCGACCGGATGGAGGTGCTGCACCTGTCCGGCTACACCATCGAGGAGAAGCTGGCGATCGCCCGCCGGCACCTGATCCCCAAGCAGCTCGCCGAGCACGGACTCGACGCCAAGCGCCTGGTGATCCCCGACCCGACGGTGCGCCGGATCGTCGCGCTCTACACCCGCGAGGCCGGCGTGCGCGGCCTCGAACGCGAGATCGCCGCGCTGTGCCGCAAGGTCGCTTACCGGGTCGCCGAAGGGCGGCGCGGCCGCACCGCGGTCTCCTCGCGCGCGGTCGGCACGCTGCTCGGGCAGCCGAAGCACTTCGCCGAGGAGATGCTCGCCCGCGACCGCGTCGGCGTCGCCACCGGGCTCGCCTGGACCGCCGCCGGCGGCGACATCATGTTCGTCGAGGTGGTGGCGACGCCGGGCAAGGGCCAGCTGGTGCTCACCGGGCAGCTCGGCGACGTGATGAAGGAGTCCGCCCAAGCGGCGGTGACCTACGCCCGTGACTGGGCGGCACGCCAGAGCTACCGCGCCGACTTCTTCACCCAGAACGACCTGCACGTCCACGTCCCGGCGGGCTCGATCCCCAAGGACGGCCCGTCGGCCGGCATCACGGTGGCGACCGCGATCGTCTCCGTCCTTACCGGCTGCAAGGTCGACCGGCGCCTGGCGATGACCGGCGAGATCACCCTGCGCGGTGACGTCATGCCGATCGGCGGCCTGAAGGAGAAGGTCCTGGCGGCGCAGGCCGCGGGGATCCGCCGCATCCTGCTGCCGAAGCTGAACCACCGCGACCTGGTGGAGATCCCGGCGGCGGCGCGCCAGGCGATCGACCTGTGTTTCGTCGAGTCGATGGATGAGGTCCTGGCACGGGCGCTCGAGGGCCGGTCCCGGGCGCCGCGCGCCGCACGCCGGCCGCGCGCCCGGCGCCGCAGAGCCGCGTCCCGGCCCGCCGCCCGGCGATCGTGAACGGCGGCGAAGAGGCCTTCGTCGCCTGGCTGGCGCGCCGCCTCCCCGGGGTCGGCGACGACACCGCGCCGCTCCGGCCCCGCGGCCGCACGATCGCCACCGTCGACCAGCAGATCGAAGGCACACATTTCCTCCCCGGCCTCGACCCGCGGCTCGTCGGCCGCCGCCTGCTGCGGGTCAACTTGTCGGATCTCGCCGCTTCGGGAGCCCGCCCGCTCCAGGCGCTCGTCGCGCTCGGCGTGCCCGAGGAGATCGACCCTCGCCCGCTCGTCGAAGGGCTGCTGGCCGAGGCGAAGCGATTCGCCGTCCGCCTGATCGGCGGCGATGTGGCGCGCTCCCCGGTGCTCTCGGCGGCGCTCACCCTGCATGGCGAAACGGAGCGTGGCGCCGGGAGTCTGGCTCGCGACCGGGCTCGCCCAGGGCAGTCGCTCTGGCTGGGCGGACCGGTCGGCGAGTCGGCGCTCGGCTGCGAGCTCCTCCTGCGCGAAGCGGCGGCCGACCCGGATCGACTCCGCCTGCCGCAAGGTCTGGCGCTACCCCGGACCCTGCGCGCAGCCGCCCGCGCCGCGATCCGGCGCCACCTCCTGCCCGAGCCGCAGCTCGCGCTCGGGCGGTGGCTCGCGGCGCGGGGCCGAGCCTCGGGCGCCGCGATCGACGTCTCCGACGGGCTCGGCAAGGACCTCGGCCGCTTGACGGCCGCGAGCGGCGTCGGCGCCGAGCTGGATCTGCCGGCGCTGCGCCGGGCGGTGGCGCCGCGCCACGAAGAGCTGGCCGCGGCCCTCGGCCTCGATCCGATCGCGCTCGCCCTGGCCGGCGGCGAGGACTACGTGCTGCTCTTCACTCTTGCGCCCGACACGGCGCCCCCGCCGCGCTTCGCCGCGACGCGGATCGGTCGCGTCACCCGCGGCCGGGCGCTGCGTCTCGTCGACCGCGACGGCCACCGCCACGCGATGCCGCGCCTGGGCTGGGACCACCTCGGCGACGCCTGACCGCCGCGACTTGCCGCTCAGCGCGGGCGGGCGACGAATTGCGGATCGAAGCGGTCGACCAGCGCGTCGCCGAGGAAATTGAGCGACACCACCGACGCCAGGATCGCGAGACCGGGGAAGAGCGTGACGTGCGGCGCGTCGAGCAGGTGGCTGCGGCCGGCGTTGATCATCGCCCCCCACGACGGCGTCGGCGGCTGGATACCGAGGCCGAGGAACGAGAGGCTCGCTTCCGCGAGGATGGCGCCCGCCATGCCCAGGCTCGCCTGCACCGCCAGGAGGGGCAGCACGTTCGGCAGCAGGTGGAGGGCGACCAAGCGAGCGCGCGGCACGCCCGCGGCGCGCGCCGCGGTGACGAAGTCGAGCTCGCGCAGCTTGAGCAGCTGGCCGCGCACCAGGCGCGCGTAGCCGACCCAGCCGATGGTCACCAGCGCCAGCAGCACGTGGTCGAGCGACGGGCCGAGCACGGCGACCAGGGCGATCGCCAGCAGGATGCCGGGGAAAGCGAGGAAGACGTCGACGACGCGCATCACGAGGTCGTCGACCCAACCGCCGGCGACCCCAGCGAGGGCGCCGACCGCGGTGCCCACCAGCGACGAGATGCCGACCACCGCCAGGCCCACCGCGAGCGACACGCGGGCTCCGGCGAGCAGACGCGACAACACGTCGCGGCCGAGCTCGTCGAGGCCGAGCGGATGAGAGAGCGACGGCGCCGCGAGTCGGTGCTCGAGATCCTGCGCGGCGACCGGATAAGGGGCGATCCACGGCCCGACGAGGGCCACGAGCGCGAGCGCCGCCACCGTCGCCGAGGCCCAGCTCGCGCGTCCATCCGCGAAGACTCGGGGAAGCCGGCGGCGCATCGGCGCCGAACCTATCAGAGCGGTTTGGGAGACCGGGGCGCGGCGCCGCGCCTCACTGCGTCTGCAATCCGGCAGGCCAGCGGATGAAGAAGCCCCCGACCCAGACGATGTCCTGGTTGTAGTCGGTGGCGAGGAACGGTCCGATGGTGTAAGTCGTGGCGTCGAAGCTGAGGTCCCGGCCGGCGGCGCGGATGGCGATCGGGCGGATGCCCTCGAGCGCCGTGTCGATGCCGAACTGATAGTCGGTCTTCCAGCCGTCCCGCTGCGGGATCTCGGCGGCGTACTGCGGCACCAATTCGGAGACCAGTTCCGAATAGCTCTGCGCGGTGAGCGTCGACCAGTCGATCTGCTGCGCGGTCTGGCCGGCGGCGGCGGCGCTCACCTGATCGGTGAGCCAGGACATCCAAGAGGTGCCGGTGTTGCGCATCTCGGCCATCGTCCGCTTCTGCTTGGCCTTCTGCAAAGCGTCGATCAGATTGGGAATCAGGATCGCGGCGAGGATCCCGATGATCGCCACGACGATCAGCAGCTCGATGAGCGTGAAACCACGCTCCCGCCCCAGTCTCGGTCGCTCCATGGACTCCTCCGCTGCGGAGTCGAAAGCAAGCCTCATTCCAGTTCGCAACCGCAATGTTTTCAAGGTTTATCCCGACAGGAGTGCGCTCGATGACACTTTTTCGACCTGGATTGGAAAATCCTCGGCGGCAGCTACCATCCGTCGCCTGCCGGTCGAGAATCGAGCCCGCCGCTACGCCGAGCTGCGCCGCGGCTATCCCAGTCGAACCCGAGGATCGAGCTCGGCGTACGCCAAGTCGGTCAGCAGGTTGATCGCCACGTAGGTCACCGCGATCCACAGCACCGCCCCCTGCACCAGCGGGTAGTCGCGCAGGCGGATCGCCTGGATCAAGAGGCGGCCGAGACCCGGCCAGCTGAAGATCGTCTCGGTCAGGATCGCTCCGGTGAGCAGCGAGCCGAACTGAAGGCCGACGACCGTCACCACCGGCAGGAGCGCGTTGCGCAACGCGTGGCGTACCACCACCCGCGGGCGCGAGATCCCCTTGGCGCGTGCGGTCACCAGGTACGGGCGCGACAGCTCTTCGCCCAAAGCGGCGCGGATCATCCGCACCAGGAGCGCCGCCAGCGCCAGTCCGAGGGTCGACGCCGGCAGCACGAAGCTGCCGAATCCGGACTTGCCCGAGACCGGGAACAGATCGAGGCGGATGGCGAAGAGCAGGATCGCGAGCGGCCCCAGCCAGAAGCTCGGCAGCGAGACCCCGAGGAGCGCGAAGAGGCGCGCGCCGCGGTCGATCCAGGAATCGCGGAAGACCGCCGCCAGCGTCCCGAGCGGCAGGGCGATGGCCAGCGCGGCGAGCATCGCCGCCAGCGCCAGCTCGGCGGTCGCCGGGAAGTGGCGCGCGAGGAGAGTCGAGACCGGCTCGCCGTAGTGTAACGACCGGCCGAGATCGCCGTGCGCCAGGCCGCGCAGGAAGAGGCCGTACTGCTCGGCGAGCGGCCGATCGAGGCCCAACTGGGCGCGCAGCGCGGTGACGTCGGCGGCCTGCGCCCCTTCGCCGAGCATCATCTCGACCGGATCGCCGGGCACCAGGTGGATGAGCGCGAAGACCAGGCTCGCGACCAGGAACGTGGTCGGGATCACCAGCGCCAGGCGACGCAGGAGATAGCGACCCATCGTCAGTGCACGCCCAGTTGGCGCACCAGGTAGGAGAGCGCCTGGCGCGAGAGCCCGAGTTTGCGCGCCGCGGCGGCCTGGCGGCCGCCCGATTCGTCGAGCGCCCGGCGCACCAGCTCGCGCCGGAAGCACTCGACGCGCTCGTGGTAGGTGCCGGTCGCGCCCTCGGCCGCCTCGCGTCGATCCGGGAGGTCCAGGTGATCGGGCTCGATCAGCGGGCCGGGAGCCAGATGCGCCGCGGCGACCAACGCGTTGGCGAGCTCACGCACGTTGCCCGGCCAGTCGTGCGCGGCGAGCGCGCGGCGGGCGGCGGCCGACAGGCGCAGACCCGGGCGGCGGGCGCGCTCGCGAGCGAGCACGTGCTCGGCGAGCAGCAGCACGTCGTCGCCGCGCTCGCGCAGCGGCGGCAGGGTCACGATGCCCACTCGCAGACGGTAGTACAGGTCCTGGCGGAACCTACCCGCCGCGACCTCGGCGACGAGGTCGCGGTGGGTGGCGGCGATCACCCGCACGTCCACCCGCCGGGCATGGGTCTCTCCCAAGCGCCGGATCTCGCTCTCCTGCAGTACCCGCAGCAGATTGCCCTGCGCCGCCGGCGGCAGGTCCCCGATCTCGTCCAAGAAGAGGGTGCCGCCGCGCGCCGCCTCGAACAGGCCGGCGCGGTCGCGATCGGCACCGGTGAACGCCCCACGGGCGTGGCCGAAGAGCTCGGAGAGGATGAGGGTCTCCGAAAGCGCGGCGCAGTTGACCGGTACCCAAGGTCCGCGCTGGCGAGCGCTTCGCCGGTGCGCCTCGCGCGCTGCGAGCTCCTTGCCGGTGCCGCTCTCGCCGAGGAGCAGGATCGGGACCTCGGAGGCCGCCAGGCGCCCGAGCCGCGCCAGCGCCGCGGCGAGCGCCGGGCTCTCGCCCACCAGCCCGGCGCCGCCGGAGTCCGCCTCGCGAGCCTCGCGCGGCAGCGGCAGGGGCTCGCGCACGAGCAGCGAGAAGGCGGCGCGCAGGGGATCGTCGAGGCTCGCGGCGCGCAGCAGTAGCGCACCTTCGGCGTCGAGCGGCCGGGCGATCTCGGCGCCGCACGGGCCTTCGCCGGCCAGCAGCTCGCGCTCCCCCGCGGCACCGCGGTACACGAGCGCCGCCTCCGGGTGCCCGAGCCCGTCGAGCAGCGTGCGCGCCGCTTCGAGATCTCCCGGCGGGCGCTCGCAGAAGGCGCGCAGCGCTCTCCACGCCCGGCCATCCTCGATCTCGAGCGCCAGGGCGTCGCGCTCGTCGTCGAGGCCGCGCAGGACCGACGCCGCTTCTCGGCGCAGGGCCGCGGGCACGGCACCGGCGGCGACCATGGCGATGTCGAGCACCAGCCGCGCGCGGCGGTACGCGCCCAGGGCGCGGCTCGGCTCCCAGGCCTCCGGGTCCGGGGCCCGGCCGTCGAGCGCCGCGACCCAGAGGTCCCGCCACCCGGTCGCTTCCGCCTGGCGCAGGGCCTGCGTCTCGAGGCCCGCCAGGGCGTAGACCGCCGGACGCTCCTCGGCTTCGAAGTAGCCGAGCGCTTCAGGGGTCACCGCCGCGAGGCGTTGGGCCGCCTCGCCGCCGCGCCCGAGACGGCCGAGGGCGCGCGCGGCGACCAGCTCGAGCTCGGCGCGGAACCAGTCGACGGCGTGGCGATCGAGCTCGGCGAGCGCTCCGTCGGCGATCGCCAGGCCGCGCTCGGGACGGCCGCGCGCCAGCTCGAGGCGCGCTTGAATCGCGGCGTCGACCGCCGCGCCGCGGCGGTTGCCTGCCCGGCGATTGTGGGCGCGCGAAGCGTCGAGGATCGGCTCGATGCCGGCGAGCTTGCCCTGCCGCAGTCGCATGTCGGCGAGGTTGACCGCCGCCAGCGTCCGCACCAGCGGACCGTCGCAGGCCGCGAGCGCGCGCTCGGCGTGGCGGAAGGCGCGCTCGGCGCCCGCGAGGTCGCCGCGGGTGGCCCGGCCCAGGCCGAGACTGGTCCAGGCCCGCCCGGCCTCGTGGCGTCGCATGCCGCGGCGGAAGCGCGCCAGGTGCTCGACGGCGTATCGTTCCTGGCGGTCCCCGTCGGAGTGCGCTTGCGCCTGCCAGACTTGCACCTCGAGCCAGCGCTCGGCGAGCTCCGGCACGCTCTCGGCCGCCGCGGCCGCGGCGATCTCGGCGTCGAGGGTGGCGCGGTCGTCGCGGTCGAAAGCCGCGGTAGCCGCGAGCAGGCGAGCCGCGAGCGCGCCGACGCCGGCCTCGCCGGCCGCCTCCCGGGCGCGCTCGACCCAACGCGCCGCCGCCGCCGGCTCGCCCGAGTTCGCCAGGATCCGCAGCGCGATGTCTCCGGCGGCGAGCAGCTCGCCCGCCGCGAGGTCGCGGCGCTCGAGGCGGCGCACCGTCTCGCGCGCCGCCCCGAGGTCGCCGAGGAGCAGCTGGCACTCGGCGCGCAGGGTCTCGGTCGCGACGTCGCGCCGCGAGCCGAGAAGCAGCAGCGCGGGCTCGAATCGGCCGTCGCCGACCAGGGCATGGGCGAACTCCAGCGTCTCTTCCGGGTCCTCCGGCGGCGCCGACCTCCAGGCGAGGACCGCGGCGTGGAAGCGTCCGGCTCGCGCCAGCTCTCGCGGCGGTTCGTAGGCGCACGGAGTCGTGGCCTCGCCCCGCCCGGGGCGCCACTCGTGCCGCAGGCCGCGCGGATCCTGGAGCTCGCCGCGCAGCCTCGACTCGGCGCTCTCGCTGGCGGTGATTAGGAACGGCGCCGCGCCCCGGATCTGCGCCACCGCGAGGTCGGGCGCCAAGGGCGCGATCGCCGGTTCCCAGAGCGCCAGCAGCTCGCGCGCCGCGCGGCGCGCCGGGCCGCGACCGGCGATCGTGCGCTCGCCGCGGAACAGGCGCAGCAGCAGGCCGCGTAGCTCCACTTGGGCGAAGCGGCGCTCGACGCCGGGCGACGCTGCGAGCCCGCGCAAGCGCTTTTCGCCATCGATCCGCGCCGGGGCGAGACCGCGCGGCAGGTGCCACCCGGCGGCACCGAGCAGCGAGAGCACCGCCGCTGCCTCGAGCAGCACCGCCAGGCGGTCGTGATCCGAGAGCACGGCCGCCTCGGGCGGCTGGCCGGGCAGGTCCGCGAGCGCCGGGTGGCAGGGCACGCGCGTGGTCATGCGGCCTCCCCCAACAGGCGCGCCAGGTCCCGCCAGAATTCGGGATAGGACTTCTCCACCACCGCGGGGTGGAGGATCGAGATTCCCGGGCGGCGCAACGCCGCGAGCGCCATCGCCATCGCGATGCGGTGATCGCCATGCGGCTCGACGACGACCGGGGTCGCGGGAGGCGCGGCGTCGGCCCAGACGCCCGGCACGACCAGGCCGTCCGCGAGCTGCTCGACCCGCGCGCCGATCCGCGCGAGCTCCGCCGCCATCGCCGCCAGCCGGTCGCTCTCCTTGATCCGCAGGTGGGCGGCGCCGGTGATCCGCGTCGTGCCGCGCGCGAAGGGCGCGAGCGCCGCGAGCGTCGGCACCTGGTCCGGGATGTCCGCTGCGTCGACCTCGATCGCCGCGAGGCCGCCGCCCTCGGCGACCGTGCCCTCTCGGCTCGCGGCGACCCGCGCCCCCATCGCCGCCAGCAGCTCGAGCAGGCGTCGATCCCCCTGGCGCGAGTCGAGGCGCACGCCCGGCAGCTCGACGCGTCCGCCGGTCAGCGCCGCCGCCGCCGCCGGATAGGCCGCGGCCGACAGGTCGGCCTCGATCTCGATCCGGCCGCCCACGAGACGCGCGGGCCGCGTGACCCAGAGATCCGGCCCCCGCCGTTCGACCGCGCCGCCGTGGCCGAGGAGCAGCTCGCGCGTCAGCTCGACGTAGGGCGCCGAGACCAGCCCGCCGAGCTCGATCTCGATCGGTCCGGCGGCGCGCTGGCCGGCGAACAGCAGGGCGGAGAGGAACTGGCTCGACTCCGAGGCGTCGAGCCGCACCCGTCCCGCGGCGAGCGTGGCGCCCTCGATCTCGAGCGGCGCGAAGCCCTCGCGCCCGAGGCAGCGGACGCGCGCCCCGAGAGCGCGTAGGGCGGCGACCAGCGCCCCTACCGGGCGCTCGCGCAGCCGCGCCACGCCGTCGAGGACGAAGCGCCCGGGAAGCGTCGTGAGCGCGGCGAGCGCGAAGCGCAAGAAGGTGCCGGCGTTGCCGCAGTCGAGCGTCGCGCGCGCCGGTCGCGCCGTCGGTGGCGTGATCCGCCAGCTCCCGGCGCCGCGCTCGACGCCGTGGCCGAGACGCGCGAGCGCGGCGGCGAAGAGCTGGGTATCCTCGGCCGCTAGCGGCCGCTCAATGGCTACCTCGTCCTGCGCCAGCAGGGCGAGGGTCAGCGCTCGATGGGTGAGGCTCTTCGACGACGGCACGGCCAGGCGGCCTCGGGCCACCCGCCCCGCCGGCACGGCGACCGCTTCAGTCGAGCTCCACCACGAGGCCGTCATGTCCGGGCTCGATGCCGGCCGGGAGCTCCGCCAGCAATCGCGCGTGCGCCACGTCGTGCGCCAGGTGGGTGAAGATCGTCCGCCGCGCGCCGATGCGCAGCGCGGCGGCGATCGCTTCGTCGATCGAGAAGTGGGTGGGGTGCCGCCGGGGGCGCAGCGCCGAGAGGATCAGGACGTCGAGCCCGGCGAGCAGCGCGAAGCTCGCCTCCGGGATCTCGTTGACGTCGGTGACCAGGGCGAATCGCCCGACGCGGAAGCCGAGCACCTCGAGGTCGCCGTGGCGCACCGGCACCGGCACGATCCGCGCGCCCAGCAGGTCGAACGGCCCGCGCACCGGCACCAGGTCGAGGCTCGGCTTGCCGCCGCCCTCCTGGCCGTCCTCGAAAACGTAGGAGAAGACCTCGCGCAGGCGCTTCAGGGTCGGCTCCGAGGCGTAGCAGGGGATCGCCCTGCGCTGGCGGAAGTTGAACACCCGCAGGTCGTCGAGCCCGAAGATGTGGTCGGCGTGTGGGTGGGTGTAGAGCACCGCGTCGACCCGGGCGATGCCGTGCCGCAGCGCCTGCTCGCGCAGGTCGCAGGAGGTGTCGACCAGGGCCGTCCCGCCCGGCAGCTCGAAGCGCACCCCCGGGCGGGTGCGCCGGTCGCGCGGATCGGCGGAGGTGCAGACGGCGCACGAGCATCCGATCACCGGCACCCCCGTCGAGGTGCCGCTACCCAACATCGTGACCCGCAACATGAGGAGCGGCGAGTCTATCCGAGATCCGCGGCGCGGCGGCGCGCGCCGACCGCGGTCAGGCCGTCGCCGCCGGCTCGCCGTAGGCGCGCGGCCGGGCGAGCTCGAGATCGTGCCCGTGCGGTCCCCTCTCGCGGCCGCGCAGCAGGGCGGCGAAGAGGAAGCCGAAGAGCGACAGGACGAGGAAGAGCCAGAGCATCGGCGTGTAGCCGGCCGGGTTCTCGGCGCCGGCGTGGTTGGCGTCGTTGAGCCAGCCGGCGCCGACGTTCGCCAGCATCATGCCGATGTTCTCCACCATGGTCATCAGGCCGTAGGCCGTCCCCAGGCGCACGGCGGGCACGAGGTAGGCCACCGACGGCCAAAGCACCGCCGGCACGAGCGAGAAGGCGATGCCGATCAGCACCGTCGACACCCAGAGATTCGCCTGGCTGTAGGCGAGGATCGGGAAGACCAGGAAGAGCAGCAGCGAGCCGCCGGCCATGAACAAAGCGCGGCGCCCGGCGCGGTCGACCAGCAGGCCGAAGGCCGGAGTGGCGAAGATCGCGGCCAGGAAGACGTAGCCGTTCATCGTCCCGGCGTCTTGCAGCGACAGGTGGTGCGCGTGCTGGAAGTACTTGATCGCGAAGGTGCTGCGGAAGGGGAAGATGACCGAGTAGAAGGTCACGCAGAGGCCGACGACGTACCAATAGGAGCGGTCGAAGCGCAGCAGGTCGCTCCACACGATCTTGTCGGTCTCGGTCGGGCGCGCGAGATCGTACCGCCGCGCGGCCGCGCGCTCGATGAGGTAGTAGACCAGGGTCGCCGCCGCGCCCGCCGCCATGATCCCGGCCGCCAGCCAGAGCGGCGGCTGCCAGCCGCGGTCGTAGAACGATTTCGCCCAGGTGGTCGACATGTCGGCGCCGTAGGAACCGGCGCGGGCGATCGACAGGTTGAGCCCGAAGGCGAAGCCGAGCGCCCGGCCGGCGAACCACTGGCCGAGCAGCGTGGTGATGGCGACGATCATCGATTCGGCGCCGAGGCCGAAGAGCAGCCGTCCGGCGGCCATCACCGGGAACGACGGCGAGACCGCGGTGAGCACCGCGCCGAGCAGGCAGATGCCGGAGAAGATCAGCGTCGACAGGCGCACCCCGAGGCGATCGACGATGATGCCGCCGATCAGCACCATGATGACGTTGGGGAAGCTGTAGATCGCGTTCAGCGTGCCGAGCTGGGTGTCGGTGTAGCCGAGAAGGCGCTGCAAGTTGTCGGCGAGCGGCCCGATCGAGTCGTAGGCGTAGTAGTTGCCGAACATCGCCACGCTCACCAGCGCCAGCACCGTCCAGCGCAGGCTCGGCGGGGGCGGCGGCAGGGTCGAGCTCGCGGCGGGGGCGGCGGATCGCGCATCGCTCATCGGGGACCTCTCTCGGAACGCGGGCGGATCCTAGCTCAGTCCAGCAGCTCGATCCGGCGCGAGCTGAACCAGGCCTCGAGCAGCCGCACCTCGCCGGCGCCGACGCGCCAGGTGCGCGGCTCGTGGAAGTGGCCGAGCAGGAGGACGTCGAAGCCCTCGGCGAGACGCGTCGCGGCATAGGCGCGGATCGCTTCCTCGGGGATCCGCGCCCGATGCTTGAAATTGGTCCCCGACAGCCTGCGCTCGGTGCCGTGCACCATCCGGCCGGCGAGGCGCGGCGGCAGGTTGCGGATCAGGAAGCGCGACACGGCGCTCTTCGACAGGCTGCGCCAGGCGCGGTACTGCCAGTCGCGATCGTTCAGGCCGTCGCCGTGAACGGCGAGGAAGCGCCGGCCCCCGGTCTCGAACCGGGTCTCGCTGCCGACGTCGTCGAAGGCCTCGCGGTAGCGCCCGGCGCCGAGGAAGAAGTCGCGGTTGCCTTCGACGTAGGAGACCCGGACCCCGCGCCGGCGCAACCCGGCGAGCGCCGCGACCACGGCGCGGATCTCGGCGGTCTCGAATTGCGGATAGCCGACCCAGGCCTGGAAGAGGTCGCCGAGCAGGACGAGGCTCCGGACGCCGCGCTCCGGCAGCTCGGCGAGTTGCGCGAGGAGCGGCGCCGGATCGCCCCCGGGACCGCTGAGGTGCGCATCGGCGAGGACCGCGACCGGCATCGGACGAACGATACCCCGGCCGCCTCAAGCCGCCGGCTTGCGCGCCACGCCGTAGACGACGTCGGCGGCGATGTCGGCGATGCCGGCGGTCGAGATCGCGGCCAGGGTGGCTTCGCGCACCCGCTCGCGGGCCTCCGGGGCGAGCTCGTCGACGATGCCTCGGTAAGCGGTGCCGAGGACGATCGTCCACCAGTCCTCGGGGCTCTCCAGCCGATGGACGCCGCGCTCGAGGGTCGCCTCGGCGGGCGACGCGCCCGCGGCGGCGTAGAGCGCGGCGAGCGCCTCGGCGGTCTCCAGCCGCTCCCAGGGCTGCCCGCCGCGCCGAATCTCGCGCCGCTCGGCGCCGAGCGCGTTCCAGAAGGCGCTCTCGGCGGGCTCGAAGCTGCCCCGCCCCCACACCGTGAGGGCGAGCGCCCCGCCCGGCGCGACCCAGCTCCAGAGGCGCGCCGTCGCCCGCTCCATCGCCGGCTCGAAGAAGATCCCGAAAACGCAGACCACGGCGTCGAAGGAGGCCTCGGGCAGGTCGGCCGTCAGCAGCTCGGCGGCGCGCAGGCCCACCCGCCGCTCGACCCCCTCGGCGAGCGCCCGGCGCCAAGCGAGGTCGAGCAGGCGCTGCGAGACGTCGATGCCCACGACGTGCCCGATCGGCCCGACGGCGTGCGCCGCGGCGCACAGCGAGGAGCCCGAGCCGCAGCAGACATCGAGCACCCGCTGCCCCGGGGTGAGATGGAGCCGGTCGACCGTGCGCTGGCCGAAACGTTTCCAGAAGGAGTTGGCCGGCGCGTCGTAGTAGTCCGCTGCGGCGTCGAAGATGCGCGCCGCGGTCGCCGCCGGTTCGGACCAGCGGGGTGCCACGGCGGCCTCAGACGATCCGGATGTCGGCGCGTTCGCCGGTGACGCGCTCGGATTCGACGGCGACGGCGCGCGCCAGCGCGGCGAACGCAGCGGCGTGCGCTCCCTGCGGCTGGGCGACCACGATCGGCCGTCCGGCGTCACCGCCCTCGACGATCGCCGGGTCGAGCGGGATGGCGCCGAGGAACGGACAACCGAGCTCCTCGGCGGTGCGGCGCCCGCCGCCGCGCTTGAAGATGTCGGTCTCCCGGCCGCAGTGCGGACAGACGAAGCTCGACATGTTCTCGATCACCCCGATCACCGGCACGTTCACCTTGCGGAACATCGCCAGGCCCTTGCGCGCGTCGGTGAGCGCCACGTCCTGCGGCGTGGTGACGATCACCGCGCCGGCGAGCGGGATCTTCTGGGTGACCGTCAGCTGCGCGTCGCCGGTGCCCGGCGGCAGGTCGAGCACCAGGAAGTCGAGGTCGCCCCAGTCGACGTCGCCCAGCATCTGCTCGATGGCGCGCATCACCATCGGCCCGCGCCAGATCACCGGTGTGTCGAGATCGAGGATGAAGCCGAGCGACATCACCTTGACGCCGTAGCGCTCGAAAGGCTGGATGCGGTTGTCGACCACCCGCGGCGGCTCGGCGATGCCGAACATCATCGGGATCGACGGGCCGTAGATGTCGGCGTCGAGGATGCCGACCGCGTGCCCCTCGCGCGCCAGGGCGACCGCCAGGTTCACCGCCACCGTCGACTTGCCGACGCCGCCCTTGCCCGAGGCCACCGCGATGACGTTGCGCACTCCGGGGATGAGCTCGCGGTTCTGGGCGATGGCGCGCTGCGCCGACTCCTCGCGCGAGGGCACGGCGGCGAGCGCCAGGCGCGCCTCGACCGCGGAGACGCCGGGCAGCGCCGCCACCGCGCGCTCGGCGGCCAGGCGCACCTCCTCCGCCGCCGCCGGGCTCTGGGTGGTGATCGCGAGCTCGACCTCGACCCGCTCCCCCGCCAGCCGCACGGCGCGCACGAAGCCGAACGACACGATGTCCCGGCTCATCCCGGGAAAGCGCACCGTGCGCAGCGCCTCCCAGACCGCGTCCTCCCTCGACTTCTCCATCGCTCTAGCTCCCCGTGCCGGCGCTCGCGCGCGGCGAATCGTCGTCGGCGAGACCGGCGCCGGCGAGGCGCGCGATCTCCTGTCGCGTCTCCGCCATCCAACCGCGCAGCTGCTTGACCGAGTGCTCGGCGGCCGCTCCCGGTCGCCCGTAGCGTACGCGAACCACCCCGGGACGAATGAGGAAACTGGTGCGGCGCTGCACCGCCAGCGTCCCTTCGAGACCCACCGGGACGATCGGCAGGCCGCTCTTGAGGGCGATCAGGAAGCCGCCGCGGCGCAGCGGCAGCACCCGGCCGTCGAGCGAGCGGGTCTCCTCCGGGAAGATCATGATCGACACTCCGGCCCCCAGGCGGCGCACCGCCTGCTCGAAGCTGTCGCGCGCCGTCGAGCGGTCGCCGCGGTCGACCGGGATGAACCCGCCAGCGGCGATCGCCCAGCCGAAGATCGGGATGCGGAACAGACTGCGCTTGGCGAGGAAGCGGGTCTGGCCCGGGACCGAGGCGAAGAGCGCCGGGATGTCGAACAGGCTCTGGTGGTTGGCGAGGAAGACATAGCGCCCGGCCGGGTCGAGCCCGTCGAGCCCTTCGACCTCGAGCCGGACCCAACTCGAGCGCAGCAGCCAGCGCGACCAGAAGCGGCCGACGCGGAAGGTCCAGTGGCCGCGCGGCGGGACGATCGCCACCACGAAGGCGAGGCTCGCGAGCAGCAGGGTGCCGAACACGATGTAGAGCGTCCCGGTGGTGGTCGCCAGAGCGACCTTCCACCAGGGCGGCGAGGGATTCGGGGCCGACATCGCAGCGTGCATTCTCGCCGCTCGGCCGACCCCATTACAATGCGCTGCATGCCGCCACTCGCCGCGCCCGGCTCGACCCGCGCGCTCAGCGCGACCTTGCGCGCCGGGGCGCTCTACGACTTCGGCTTCGCGGCGTTGCTGGTCGCCGCGCCCGGCCTGCCGGCGCGCTTCCTCGCCCTGCCGACCGCGCCGGCTTTCTTCCTGCGCGTCCTGGCGGTCACCCTGGCGATGCTCGCCGCGGTCTACCTGGTCGCGGCGCGCGATCCGCGCCGCCAGGCGCCGCTGGTGGCGATCGCCATCGTCGGGCGCCTCGCCGGCGCCTTGGCGCTCGCCGGCAGCGCGCTCGCCGAGCCCGCCTGGAGCGGGCTCTGGCCGCTCGCCGCCGCCGACCTCGTTTTCGCTCTGGCGCACGCCGCCACCTGGCCGCGCGGCGGGAGCGCGACGGCGTGAGGCCCCTCGATCGGATTCTCGAGCTCGCCGGGGGCCTCGCGTCCCTCTCGCGCCGGGCGCTCGCCGCTCTGATCCTGCCGCCCTACGACTTGCGCCAGGGGTTGCGCCAGGCGGAGCAGATCGGCTGGCGCTCGCTCGGCGTCGCCGGCATCACCACCATCTTCACCGGCATGGTGCTGGCGTTGCAGACGGCGTATAGCCTGCCCAAGCTCGGGGTCAAGTACTACATCGGCACGGTGGTCTCGAAGTCCCTGGTGCGCGAGCTGTCGCCGGTGCTGGTGGCGCTGATCGTCGGTGGCCGCATCGGCGCCGGGATGACCGCCGAGATCGGCACCATGAAGGTGACCGAGCAGATCGAGGCCCTGCGCTCGATGGCCGCCGATCCGGTCAAGAAGCTGGTGGCGCCCAAGCTCGCCGCCACCCTGCTGATGCTCCCGGCGCTCACCCTGGTGGGCGATTTCCTCGGGGTCCTCGGCGGCATGGCGATCGGCGTCTTCTACCTCGACCTGACCGCCGCCTTCTACGCCAACGACGTGCTCGACTCGCTTACCCTCTCGGACGTCGGCAGCGGCATCGGCAAGACCTTCTTCTTCGCCTACTTCATCACCATCGTCGCCTGCCACAACGGCCTGACCGCCGAGGGCGGCGCCGACGGCGTCGGCCGCGCGACCACCAACACGGTGGTGCTGGCGTCGATCCTCATCCTGGTCTCGGACTTCTTCCTGACCAAGCTCTTCTACGCCCTCGGCTGATCGTGGCGCAACCTCTCTTCGTCGTCCGCGGGCTGGTCAAGAGCTACGGCGCCAAGACGGTGCTCGACGGGGTCGATTTCGACCTGCTGCGCGGCGAATGCCTGGTGATCCTCGGGCGCTCGGGTTCGGGCAAGAGCGTCACCCTGCGCCAGTTGACCGGCCTCGAGCGTCCCGACGCGGGCTCGATCCGTTTCGACGGTGTCGAAGTCACCGAGCTCACCGAACGCCAGCTCTTCCCCGTCCGGCGCCGGGTGGCGATGCTCTTCCAGGGCGGGGCGCTGTTCGATTCGATGAGCGTCTTCGACAACCTGGCGTTCCCGCTGCGCGAGCACACCGACGCGACCGCGGAGGAGATCGCGGCGCGGGTGGCCGACCTGCTCGAGCAGGTGCGCCTGCCGGGGATCGGCGAGAAATGGCCGGCCGACCTGTCGGGCGGGATGAAAAAGCGGGTGGCGCTCGCCCGCGCCGTGGCGCTGCAGCCGGAGGCGGTGCTCTACGACGAGCCGACCACCGGCCTCGACCCGATGACCGCGGCGTCGATCGCCAGCCTCATCCAGCGCACCCAGGAGCGCCTGGGGGTCACCTCGCTGGTGGTCACCCACGACCTCGCGCTGACCCGCCAGGTCGCCGACCGCATCGCCTTCCTCGAGGAGGGCCGGTTCCGCTTCGTGGGCACGCTCGCCGAGGCCGATCGCAGCCCGGACCGGCTGCTGTCCGACTTTCTCGCCGCACGAGAGGAGGAGAACCATGTCGCGTGACGCTCGCGCTCTGCGCCGGGTCGGAGCGCTGTTGTTGGCCGCGCTCGCGGTGGCGGCGTTCGCCATCTTCATGATCGGCGATCGCCAGAATCTCTTCCGCCGCAAGTTGCACTATTTCGTCAAATTCGACACCGTCGGCGGCCTGCAGGAGGGCAGCCAGGTGCAGTTGAACGGGGTCAACGTCGGCACGGTGTACGACATCGTCCTGCCGCGCGACATGGGCGAGAGCCAGCTCGAGGTCTGGATGAGCGTCGACGCGCGGTTCGCGCAACGGATCCGCCAGGACTCGATGGTGCGCATCAAGACGCTCGGCTTGTTGGGCGACAAGTACATCGACGTGACTTCGGGCTCGCCCGATCACCCGGAGATCCCCCCCGACGGCGAGGTCCAGGCGGCGCCATCGACCGATGTCGACCGCCTGGCGGCCGCCGGCGAGGACGTGATGAACAACGTGGTCAGCATCTCGCACCAGCTGGCGACCATCCTGGCGCGGATGGAGCGCGGCGAAGGGCTGCTCGGCGAGCTCACCAGCAACGGCGAACCCGGCCAGCGCAAGGTGACGGATGAGATCCTGGGCGCGGTCGAGGACCTGCGCGGCTTGATCCAGAAGCTCGAGACCGGCCGCGGCACGCTGCCGCGGCTGATTTCGGACCCGACGCTCGCCGACAAGCTCGAGGGCTCGGCGACCCACCTCGAGAGCGTGCTCTCGCAAGCCGAGAGCGGCAAGGGAATGCTGCCGGCGCTGCTCAACGATCCGGCGACCAAGGAGCGGCTCGATCACCTGCTCGACCGGCTGGACCAGGTAGGCAACGATCTCGCGCAGGTGACCGCGGGCCTGAAGGAACAGCAGGCGCTGCTGCCCAAGCTCCTGCTCGACAAGGAGTACGGCCGCGAGGTGGCGGGCGAGCTGCACGAGCTGGTCAAGAACTTGAATTCGGTCGCCGCCAAGCTCGACCACGGCGAGGGCTCGGTCGGCAAGCTGATCAACGACCCGGCCTTCTACCAGTCGCTCAACGAGATCGTGGTCGGCGTCAACGACTCGAAGTTCCTCTCCTGGCTGATCCGCAACCGCCACAAAGCGGGGATCGAGAAACGCCTCCAGGAGCTCGAGTCCGCCACCCCCCCCGCCGAACGCAAGCCGGAGGAGTGAGGCGCGGCGGCCTCCATCGCGGCTTGCGGATCCACCGGCCTTCAGCGATTGACATCTTGATGCCACGGTGCGATGATTTGACATCATGCGAACCACGGTCCGCCTTCCCGACGAGGTCCTGGAGGAGGCAAAGCAGTACGCGCTCGAACACGACCAGTCCCTGACCGAGCTCTTCGAGGAGGCGCTGCGCGAGCACTTGGCGCGCCGCAAGCAGCTGGGGAAGCAGAAGCGGCGCGTCGTACTTCCGACCTTCTCGGGCGGCGGCGTGCTGCCGGGGGTCGATCTCCACGACTCGGCGGGCCTGCTCGACATCATGGAAGGGATTTCGCGACCGGGAGAGCGCGACGAGTGATCGCTCCGGACGTCAATGTCCTGGTCGACGTCTTTCGCGAAGACTCCGACCATCACGCTCGCGTCGCTTCCTGGTGGCGTGACGTCGTGAACGGCGAAGGAACCATCGCGCTCTTCGAGCTGGTGCTCGCCGGATTCGTCCGCGTCGTCACTCATCCGCGGATCTTCGCGAAACCCGCGCCCCTGTCGGCGGCGCTTTCCTTCGTCGATGCGCACGTCGGTCAGTCCAACGCGCTCGTCCTGCGCCCCGGCGCCCGACACTGGGGGATCTTCGCGCGCCTCTGCGCCGCGGCCGACGCGCGCGGCACGCTGGTCGCGGACGCCTACCTGGCGGCGCTCGCGATCGAAAACGGATGCACGTTCATCACCAGTGACCGCGATTTCGCCCGCTTCCCGGGCCTCGACTGGCGAGCGCCCGGACCCCTGTGAGGAGGCATCGATGAACGTCGTCGCCCGAGTGGTCACGGCCCCCGCTCCCTCGAGACTGACCAGGCCCACCGGCAATGCGCCCGGGGCGCAGCGTCGACTTCGTTGGGCTGTTGTCGCCGGCTGCTTCCTCGCCGCCGGGATTTCCGGCTCGGCCGGGGCGCAACTCAACTCGACGGTTCTCACGCCGCAGCGGGTCGACACCAAGGCTTGGGTGGACCGCCTCCAATCCGCCGACCGGGCGGCTCGAGCCGGCGACTGGAAAGCGGCAGGCAAGGCGGCGAAAGGTGTCGAATCCGAAATCCTCGAGGTCGCCGTCTCCGGCGAGGGCCTCGCCAGCGTGCTGGCGATGGCGGAGATGCTGCGGGCGGTCTCCGCGGCTGGGCTCGGTCATGAGAGGGAGGCGGCTTGGAGCTATGGCGTCGCGCAGACGCTGTTTCCCGGCTATCGAGATCTCGATCTGTCGCCCTATTCGGCAGCGGCCCCCGTGCTCGAGCGCGCGCGATACCAAGTCGAGACGCAGTCTCCGTCGAGCGGCGGGGAGGCTCCGAATCCTTCGCTGCCGCCGACTGTTCCAGCTCGAAGAAAGGGCGGGCCGCAGCCACGCTATCCCCCGGCCAAGCGAGTCGCCTGCATGACCGGGCCCACCGCCGTCGCGGTGATCATCGGCGTGGATGGTCGCGCGCGCCATCCGGAGATCGACCCCGGCTCCGACCCCCTTTTCTCGCTCGCGATCCTGAGGGCGCTCGCCGAGTCGACGTGGGAGCCGGCGAGACAGGACGGCCATCCGGTGGAATCCTCGCTTCGCACGACCGTCGCCTTCAAGCTTCCTCAATGCGGTCTCGCCGTTCATTGAACTTCCGTCCCGAATCGCGATTCGGGCTGACCTTTCAAGGAACGGAGCCTGCGGTTCCCCTCCGGTCGGCGCGACGCTCTGCGATATTCTGACCGGGTCGAGGGGGGCGCATGGCGGCGCACGTTCTGGTCACGGGGGGAGCGGGGTTCATCGGGTCGCACTTGACGCGGCGGCTGCTCGAGCGCGGCGAGCGGGTGACGGTGCTCGACGACTTCAACGACTTCTACTCCCCCGCCCTCAAGCACGCGAACGTCCTGCCGTTCCTCGACCGCCCCGACTACCAGCTCGTCCAGGGCGACATCCGCAACGCGGCGCTGGTCGACGGCCTCTTCCAGCGCGAGCGCTTCGACGCCGTCGTCCACCTGGCGGCGCGCGCCGGCGTGCGGCCGAGCCTCAAGGAACCGATCCTCTACGAAGAGGTCAACTGCATCGGCACCCTGCGGCTGCTCGAGGCGGCGCGCCACTGCGGACCGAAGAACTTCGTCTTCGCCTCCTCCTCGTCGGTCTACGGCATCAACGAGAAGGTGCCTTTCGCCGAGAGCGATCCGGTCGACCTGCCGATCTCGCCCTACGCCACCACCAAGCGCGCCGGCGAGCTGCTGTGCTTCAACTACTCGCACCTCTACGAGCTGCGCTGCTCGTGCCTGCGCTTCTTCACCGTCTACGGGCCCTCGCAGCGCCCGGAGATGGCGATCGCCAAGTTCACCGACCTGCTGGCGCGCGGCCGCGCCGTGCCGCTCTACGGCGACGGCAACACCCGCCGCGACTACACCTACATCGACGACATCGTCGACGGCATCGTCGCCGCGATGGCGGTCGCGCCGCGCTTCGAGATCTTCAACCTCGGCGGCTCCGAGACCACGCGCTTGATCGACCTGGTGCACTGGATCGCCGAGGATCTCGAAGTCGAGGCGCGTCTCGAGCTGCTGCCGGAGCAGCCGGGCGACGTGCCGATCACCTACGCCGACATCGCCAAGGCGCGGGTGATGCTCGACTACGAGCCCAAGGTGCCGATCCGCGAGGGCGTCCGGCGCTACGTCGAGTGGTACCGGCGCACGCGGAGCTGAGCCCGGCCTCCTAGTCGCCGCCCAGCTTCACCTGCAGCACCTCGTCGTCGATCTTCCATGCGTTGCCCTCCTTGACCAGGTGAGCCTCGACCTCGACCTTGGAGTACGAGGTCGCGCCGTCGACCAGCAACAAGGCGTGGTCACCGCGCACGAAGCCCCGGGTGACCTTGTAGCTCTCGGTCGGGTGGTCCTCGCGCCAGGCGCGAGCCACCTCGTCCGGGTGCTCGGCGAGCTTCGCCGCGATCCCCTGCTTGAACACCTTGCCGAGCGCCGCGGTGTCGTTGTCGACGATCGCCTTGTGGTACGTGGCGTAGACCGTCCCGGGTTCGCCGCCGCCGGCCGGCAGCGGCGTGCCGTAGTCCGACGGGGCCACCGGCACGTCGAGGTCGATGTCCCAGGAGTTCTCGTCCGGCTGCGGCGCCAGCGCCACCTTGCCCTTGAGGCGTCCGCCGGCGATCTTCACCGTCGAGCGCACCTTGCCGTCGTAGCAGAAGCCGCAGCCGTCGCCCGAGCCGAAGGAGTAGGTCATCCCCTTGTAGGCGCCGTCCTTCCCGAAGTGAAAATAGACCACCAGCGTCTGCTCGTCGGCGAAGCGGTTGTCGATGACGAACTCGCGGTCCCAGAAACGGTCGATGATCTCGGCGTTGAAGCGCGAGTTCGAGACCGCCACGCGGATGCCGGGCTCGTCGTCCATGCCGACCTTGGCGGGATAGGCGTAGGCCCCCGCGGTCTCGAACTCCCACTTCTTGCCCGAGAACTTCCCCGCGGCTTGCGGAGTGTCGGCGGCGGCGAGCGCGCCGGCGGCGAAGACGAAAAGCAGAGCGAAGCCGAGACGGCGCATGGCGAGCCTCCGATCGGGAACTTCTCCACAGTGTAGAACGAGGAACGGTGTCGCAGCGGGTCATCTTCGGCGCCTGCGTCCGGCCCCGTCGGCGCCCGGCCGCGATTCGCCGCCCGACTTGGGTCGCGATAAGCTACGCCGGCTTCGGTCCCCGGGCGGCGGCAGGGCGTCCCACTCGGGATCTCCCAACCCGCGCTCCAGCGATCTCCGAAGGGAGCCCGCTCGTCATGAAGATTTGCGTCGTCGGCAGCGGATACGTCGGTCTGGTCACCGGCGCCTGCCTGGCCGAGTTCGGCATGACCGTCACCGGCGTCGACAAGGACGCCGCCAAGATCGAAGCGCTGCGGCGCGGCGAAATCCCGATCTACGAGCCCGGGCTCGAGGAGATCGTCGAGAAAAACGCCAGGGCCGGTCGCCTCGCCTTCACCACCGAGCTCGCGCCGGCGATCCGTGAGGCGCGGGCGGTGTTCATCGCGGTCGGCACGCCGCCGCTGCCCGACGGCCGCGCCGATCTCTCCTTCGTCCGCCAGGTGGCCGAAGCGATCGGCGACAACCTCAACGGCTACAAGGTGATCATCACCAAGTCGACGGTCCCGGTCGGCACCGGCCAGATGGTCGAGAAGGTGGTGCGCGAGCGCTCCGGCGGCCAGCGCGAGTTCGCCGTGGTCTCGAACCCGGAGTTCCTGCGTGAGGGCTCGGCGATCGAGGACTTCCTGCGCCCCGACCGGGTGGTCGTCGGCGCGCGCACGCCGCGGGCGGTCGACGTCATGCTCGACATCTACGCGCCGCTCAAAGCGGCGGGGGTGCCCTTCGTGGTCGCCAACGTCGAGTCGGCCGAGATGATCAAGTACGCCTCGAACGGCTTCCTGGCCACCAAGATCTCCTTCGTCAACGAAGTGGCCGAGATCTGCGAGCGGGTCGGCGCCGACGTCGAGGTGGTGGCGCGCGGCATGGGCCTCGACCACAGGATCGGACCCAAATTCCTCCACCCCGGCCCGGGCTTCGGCGGCTCCTGCTTCCCCAAGGACACGCGCGCCGTGGCGCAGATCGCCGAGGAGCATGGGCTGCGTTTCGAGATCATCGACGCGGTGCTCTCGGCCAACGAGCGCGTGCAGCGGCGCATGGTGCCGAAGATCGACGCCGCCTTCGGCGGTCTCGCCGGCAAGACGGTGGCGCTGCTCGGCCTCGCCTTCAAGGGCGACACCGACGACATGCGCGAATCGCCGGCGATCCCGATCGTCGAGGGGCTGGTCGCGGCCGGCGCTCGGGTGCGCGCCTACGACCCGGCGGCGATCGCCAGCGCGCGGCCGATGCTGCCGCCGATCGACTACGCCACCGACGCCTACGCCGCGGCCGAGGGCGCCGATGGGGTGGTGATCGCCACCGAGTGGAACCAGTTCCGCGCCCTCGAGCTCGACCGGTTGAAGGAGCTGCTGAAAACGCCGCTGATCGTCGACCTGCGCAATCTCTACGATCCGGAACGGGTCGCCGCCGCCGGCCTGCGCTACGTCTCGGTCGGCCGGCCGGAGCTCGCGCCCGGGGCCGGCGCATGAAGCGCGCCCTGGTCACCGGCGGCGCCGGATTCCTCGGCTCGCACCTGTGCGAGCGGCTGCTCGCCGAAGGCATGGCGGTGGTCTGCGTCGACAATCTGGTCACCGGCAAGCGCGACAACGTCGCCCACCTCGACGGCCGGCCGGGCTTCGAGTTCGTGCTGCACGACGTCTCGAAGGCGATCGAGATCCCGGGCGCGATCGACTACGTCCTCCACTTCGCCTCTCCGGCCTCGCCGATCGACTACCTCGAGCTGCCCATCCAGACGTTGAAGGTCGGCTCGCTCGGCACGCACAACTCGCTCGGCCTCGCCAAGGCCAAGCGCGCCCGCTTCCTGCTCGCCTCGACCTCCGAGGTCTACGGCGACCCGCTCGTCCATCCGCAGCCCGAGAGCTACTGGGGCAACGTCAACCCGGTCGGCCCGCGCGGCGTCTACGACGAGGCGAAGCGCTTCGCCGAGGCGATGACCATGGCCTACCACCGGGTGCACGCGCTCGAGACCCGGATCGTGCGCATCTTCAACACCTACGGGCCGCGCATGCGCCTGCGCGACGGCCGCGTGGTGCCGGCCTTCGTCGCCCAGGCGCTCGCCGGCGAGCCGCTCACCGTCTTCGGCGACGGCAGCCAGACGCGCTCCTTCTGCTACGTCGACGACCTGGTCGAGGGGATCTTTCGCCTGCTGATGTCGGACGAGACCCTGCCGGTCAATATCGGCAACCCGCACGAGATGACCATCCGCCAGTTCGCCGAGCGCATCCGCGCCTTGGTGGGCTCGAGCTCGCCGCTCGACTTCCGGCCGCTGCCCGAGGACGATCCGAAGACTCGCCAGCCCGACATCACCCGCGCCCGAGCCATCCTCGGCTGGGAGCCGCGGGTGGCGCTCGAGGAGGGCCTGGCGCGCACGATCGCCTACTTCCGCACCGTCGCCCCGGCGGCGGGGGCCCGCGCGTGACCGCGGCCAGCCTCGCCGAGCCCTGCGCCCGCTGCGGCCGCGCCGGCGCGCCGGCGCTGGCGCGCCGCCCTCTCCCCGGCCCGGACGGCGAGGAGGTCCTCGCCCGTGTCTGCGCCGACTGCTGGCAAGAGTGGCTTCGCGCCGAGGTCATGGTGATCAACGAGTACCGCCTCAACTTCATGGACCCCGAGGCGCAGCAGGTGCTCGGCCGCGAGATGCGGCGCTTCCTGGTGCTCGACGACCCGTCCGCGTCGTGACGCTCCCCGCCCCCGAGCCCGTACGCCACCACGGAGCCGCGTTCCGTTTCGGCATCCTGGTGCTGATCCTGGTCGGCGGATTCCTCGTCGCTCGCTACTCGCCGCTCGCGCCCTACCTGACGCCGGAGAAGATCCGCGCCGTCCTCGAGCGTCTTCGCGACCTGTGGTGGGCGCCGGCGGCGCTGGTGGCGACGATGGTCGTCCTCGGCTCGGCAGGAGTTCCGGCGACGCCGTTCATCATCGCCGGCGCGGCGATCTTCGGCACCGGCGAGGGGATCCTGTGGAACTTCCTCGGCATCCTGCTCGCATCGGTCGCTGGCTACTGGCTGGCGCGCGCTCTCGGGCGGGACTTCATCGAGCGCCTGGGAGGCGACAAGGTCAAGCGCGCCGAGCGTTTCCTCCACCGCCGCGGCTTCATGCCTCTGATCGCGGTGCGCTTCTTGCCGGTGCCGTTCACCCTGGTCAACGCCGCCGCCGCGGTGGTGGGAGTCCGCTTCTGGCGCTTCCTCGCCAGCACGGCGATCGGCCTGCTGCCCTCGGTCACCATCCTCACCTACTTCTCCTCCGCCCTGCTCGAGGCCGCCACCGGCGCCGACCGGGCGCGGGTCGTGCGCCACCTGATGATCGTCGCCTTCCTGTGCGCGATCGTCGTCTTCCTGCCGGTCGCCATCCAGCGCCGCCGCCGCATCTGGCGCCTGCGCGACCTGCGCCAGCTGCGCCGCGAGCGCGGCGCCCGCTCCGGCCCCTCCGGGCGCTGACTCCCGCCCCACTGGGTTGACTCGCGGCCCCGCGGCTCGCAGCGCTTTCGGACGCAATGTCGATGATGTGGACCGTCGCGTCTCCGACGCGGTTCGGTGAATTCGAGCCGCCCCGGAGGCCGCGTGGCCGGGCTAGCCCACTCCCGCGATCCCGCGCGCCAGCTCGCGGGCGACGGCGTGGTGTGGCGTCCAGATTCGCCAGACTTCCTCCGCCCAGGCGCGCGCCCGCGCCACGTGCTCGTCGGGCGCGACCGCGCGGGCGACGTCGGCGACCGTGAAGCGCGCGACGTCGGCGGGCGGAGCGAGGTGCGGCCAGCTCGGGCGACTCGCCAACTTCTGCAGCAGCGGCGGAACGGCGGTCGGCGGGAGCCCGCGCTCGAGCACCAGCAAGAGACCGGTCAGGTGGATGCCGACCGACTTGTCGGGGTGGCGCCCGCCGGCGTGCTGCACGGCGTAGGCGTCGACCGTCAACTGGTGAACGCGGCC
Organism: Thermoanaerobaculia bacterium; assembly: GCA_046331385.1. Lineage (GTDB taxonomy): Bacteria > Acidobacteriota > Thermoanaerobaculia > Multivoradales > JAGPDF01 > JAXLQW01. The sequence goes on along the minus strand of JAXLQW010000001.1, from coordinate 4,292,953 downwards.
GAAGAGCACCGCGTTCTGAAACTCCGCGGCCAGCACCTGCTCGTAGACCTCCCAGCACTCGGCCGAGGCGTGGAACTTGCGGTCATAGGCGCGCCCGCTCCGCGGCCGCTCGAGCCGGCAGCCCGGACAGACGCTGCGCTCTCCCGCGGGGAGGAAGGAGCGCAGGAGCAGGCGTTCGGTGATCAGGATCGGCGGCGTCGGCATCGGTTCCCTCCGCCCGGGGGGAAATCGTACCTCGCCGCGCTCAGCGGCTCGCGACCGGCAGCAGTCGCGGCCGCTTCGGTCGCCGGCCGTCGCCCGACGAGCGGCCGCGGGCGTGACGCCACAACCAGGGCAGCAGGTGGCGTCGGCTCCATTCGATCTCGCCGAGGGCGCGCCCGATCCGGGTGACCGGCGCGAGCGGCGGCAGCGGAGCCCTCCACGCCCCGTCGCTCCCCGGCAGCTCGAGCGCCTCCGCCAGCGCCGCGGCGATGCGCGCGTGGCCAGCGGCGTTGGCGTGGAAGCGATCCCCGCTCCACAGGCGCGGATCGCCCGCCACCGGGTGGGCGGCGAAATCGACCAGCCGGGCGCCGCTCGCCGCCGCGACGGCGCGCAGGCGGGCGTTGAGGTCCGCGAGCTTCGTCGCCAGCCGCCGCGCCATCGGCATCACCGCGGCGAGGTCGGGCAGGGTGAAGGTGAGCACGACGGCGCCGGCGTCGACCAGCGCCCGCTGCATCGCGCCGACGTCGGCGGCCACCGCCGCGGCGTCGAAGTCGCGCGCCACCAGGTCGTTGGTGCCGGCGAACAGGGTCGCGAGATCGGGGCGCAGGGCGAGCGCCGGCGCGAGCTGCTGCGCGCGGATCTCGCGCGTCCGCCGGCCGCGGACCGCCAGGTTGGCGTAGAGCAAGGAACCCTGCGCCGCCGCGACCGTCTCCGCCAGCCGGTCCGCCCAACCGCGGTACCCGCCGGCGCCGTCCGGATCGTCGATCCCCTCGGTCGAGCTGTCGCCGATCGCGACGTAGCGCGCGAAGCGGGGCGCAGTTGTGGGGCTACACCCAGGTTCGTCGCGCGCCGACGAATCCGCCACGGCCTAGTTCCCGACGATGTCGTTCAAAGCGCTGTCCAGGACCCTGAAGATGTCCTTCGAGCCCCCCGTGGTGTCGAAGCGAACGATTCCCTTCGGGTCGACCACCACGTGCCGCGGGTACTCCTCGCCGAGCCGAAGCGAGCTGGACGGAGTGGCGAAGGTCTGCTCGTAGAGGAACGAGCGGTCATGGAGGAACTCGGCGACCCGCCGCGGCTCGTCTTTCGCGATCGCGACGAAGCGCACGCCGCGAGGGCTCCACTTGGCGACCAACCGATCGAGACTCGGAAGCTCTTCAATGCAGGGAACGCACCAGCTCGCCCAGGAATTCAATACCAGGAATCCCGAAGGGGACGGCGGGAGCGCAATGGTCTCTCCGTCCGCACGCGCCACGGTAAACAATGGGAGGGGAAAGCCGATGGCGATGCTGGCGACGCCCAGCTGGGGAGTTCCACCGGCCGACGAGCTTTCGCCGGACCAGCGGTAGAGCAGCGTCTGGTGCGAAGGCAAGAGCCGGAGCTCCAGGCCGGCTCGGGCATCGGACCCTGGCTGCAGTTTCAGCTGCATCTCCGCGGCGAGGGTCCCGAATTCTCCCGGACGGGTTGAAACCAGGTCGAGGGCTCCCCCCTCGCCTCGTCGTGGCCTCCGGAGGAGCCAGAGTACGTCTCTGCCTTCGAGGTCGTGTCCCCAGATCACCTCGAGCGTTTCGAGCTCCGCGATGGGGGGAACCGTCGCGGTCCGGAGCTCCGTCAAGGGTAGGCGCTTCGCCGGCCCGAAGTCGGGCGGGCCGGGGTGAAAGAAGACCGCGGCGAAAGGCGTCTCCGCGAGCGACGCCCCAGCCAAGCCGCCACCCGCAAGAGCGAGGAACGGAAAGAAGAAAGCGATCTTCCTCAGGAAGAGCGCGCGATCGAGGCGGTCGCGGGGCACCAAGGTCGCCACTCCTCCCGACCGCTCAGGCGGAGCGGCGAAGGGCGGGCGTACGGCTGCGCGCGCCGACGAGAAGGCCAGCGACACTGAGATCCTCGTCGAGGCTCGGCCAGCGGATACCCTCCCCGTCGCCGAGGATCTCCCAGCTCTGCCGCTCGTCGGGGGTCGCTCCCAACAAGCGCGGAAACCAGGCCAGCGGTGCGGAGATTCGGCGGCCGTCCGCCAGCTCGACCGTCAGTTCGTCCTCGGTGATTCGCACGGTCCGTGCCTGGGGATGCGCCTCAATCGTCGAAGAACTCATGCCACGCCTCCTCGAACTCGGCTTCGTGTTCGCGGACGATTCGTTCGATCTCGAGCAGCTCGTGAGGCCGAAAGCCCACCGAGCTCGAAAGCGCGACCGGCCGCAACCAGAACTTCGCCAGCCGGGCATCGCGCTGCGCGTGAACGTGCGGCGGTTCGAAGCCCTCGTTGCCGTAGAAGAAGAACCGGTACGGTCCGATTCGCCGAATCGTAGGTGCCACGCTCCCAGAATACCAATCCCGCGGTCGCTATCGGCTCCGTCCCCCGATTCGCTCCCCCGCTCTCCCTCCGGCCATCCGAGCCCGAACCGGACGAGGCGCTGACTGAGCTCCGGCGCGGAACCACCGCACTACTCGAGCCCGCGGAAGCGAAAGCCGCGGAAGCGCGCGAAGTCGCGGTCCTCGGTGACCAGCTCGCTCACCCCGGCTTCGCGGCAGAGGGCCACGATCTGCGCGTCGAAGACCAGATTGCCGCGCACCGCCGAGCCGCGCACGGTCTCCACCAGGAGCTCCGGGTAGGCCTCTCCCGGGGAGAGCACGGCCAGGCTCGGCGAGGCCAGGAGGCGCTCGGCGGCTTCCGCGGCCTCGGCCGAGCTGTGCGGCGGCGAGAACACGGCCGGATGGGTGATGACCCGCAACCATTCGCCGAGACAGAACACGGGGATCGCCCAGCGCTCGGCGCCCTGGGCGAGACGGGTCAGCTCGGAGAGGGCCCGGGAGTGTTGCGGCAGCTCCTTGCGGTGGGCATAGACCAGGATGTTGGTGTCGACCGCGATCACCGGCGGCCCTCCATCCACTCGTAGAGCGCGTCGCGGTCGGCGACGTCGACCGCCGGCGGCACCCGGCCGCGCTTGGTGAGCGGCCGGAAACGGAACGGCTTGCCGCTCTTGCGTCCTTCGCGAAGCCGGTCGCGCAGCGCGCTCTCGACGAAGCTCGTCAGTGTTTCACCGCGCTCGGCCGCCCGCGCCTTGGCGGCGCGGAAGAGCCGGTCTTCGAGGTCGAGGGTGGTCCGCATACAGATCACTGTAGCGTCCAGACAGATTTCTGTAAAGCCACCCTGATTGCGGAGACCGCGCTAGCCGGAGCCCGGTCTCGCCGGCCGCGCCGCCGTCAGGCTCCCCCGCCCTCGCCGCAGGTCGTTCTCATCCACCGGCCGCACCACCCCGCGCTCGGCGAGCGCCAAGGCGAGATGGGGCTCGACGTCCGACAACGAACACAAGTCACCGAGCCCCGCCAGCAACCGAGTCGCCGGAGTGTCCACCCCCCGCTCGAGCTCAGCGACCGGCCAGTCGACCACCATGCCACCACGGAGCTCCCCCGCCAGCCCGGCGAGGAGGAGTTCGCGGAGAGGGCGTTGCATCGACGGCGAGGCGCGCTAAGGAAGATAACCGCGATCCTTGAGATTCTTCTTCACCTCAGGCCCGATCAGAACCGGCTGGAGCAAGACGTCTGGCTGCTCGTCTGGGGCCTCCAATTTTACTCGAAGCACGAAGACCGACGGGTCTGCGGTATAGAGCCAAGGGAAGGTGCCGCGAGAGATCTCCCGCCCGTCGCCCACAATCAAGATGCCATCCGCCGTGGAGCTTGGTCTTCCGGAAAAGATGGGAATCACCGACTTCCCGGAAACTTCCTCCAGAGTTACCTTTGTCACCCTCGCGAGGTACTTCGGCGGATCTTTCGCCTCGAGATTCACGGTCCACTTCAGCAGAAATTTCCCAGCCTCCGGGACGATTGCAGGACCTGCTCCCAAGCATCGCGACCACCGACTCTCCGCCGGCAACGGAATACCACCCTCAAATCCATGAACTAAGACCTCGCCGCTCGCGAGCGAGAACGTCTGAACTTCCCCTCCTTCGCAACCGAGAGAGACCATGAACAAAAGCAGTGAGGCTAGGACTGAGGCGCGCATAGATTCCTCCGCTGGCCTGCGCTCTTGCACCAGAACGATTCCCGTCGAGGGCGACGCTGGTCTTCTTCCTTCTGAACAACTCGGTCAGATCCCCGCTGGACAATTGCCTTGAAGAATTCCTCGTGGATTTCATGTGTGGTGACCGGCTTCAGACCGAGCTCAAGGTCGACGAACATGCCGACGATCTTCTGGCCGACCATTCTCCGCCGAACACGGGCGATTGGGGCGAGCCGACGTATTCCGTCACGCCCCCACTCGCAGCCTCGCTCATGGAGGCTCCTCCTGGAGGGTCGCCGGGAGGTCGCGGCTCAGGTGGACGCAGCGGATGACGTCGAGGTGATCTTCGTGTTCCAGGTAGAACAGCGCGTACGGGTAGCGGCGGAGCGGCCAGTGGCGAAGTCGCGGCAGGTTGAGCTCGAGGGAGTAGCGAGGAGACCCCGAGGCGGGGTGGGTCTCGATCTGCCGGGTGGCGCGTTCGAGCGCGTCGATGAACCCCGCGGCCGCCTCGGGCGCCTCGCCGAGGTAGAAGTCGAGCGACGCGTCGATGTCCGCCTCCGCCAGCGCCGAGCGGATCGCGGGTTTCACGGGATCGGCTTGGAGCGCTTCTTGGCGCGGCGGCGCAGACCCTCGAAGTACGACTTGTCCATCCGTCCGGCGGGCTTCGCCTCGATTCCCGCGAGCAGGTGCTGGCGGAACTGCACCCGGTCCCGATCGCGCCGGATCAGCTCCCGCATGTACTCGCTCGAGCTGCCGTATCCCTCGTCCTGGATCCGCCGATCCACGAACGCCTTCAACTCCTCCGGCAGCGAGATGTTCATCGTCGTCACGCCCCCGACCTTACCATTCTTGCCAATTCTTGCCAATATCGGAGCCTCGGGACCGCGGGCAGCCCTCGCCGATCGACCTTGCCCACCCGTGCCGCTCCACCTCCCCACGGAGACGCGACCGAGTCGAGCCTAGCGACGAGCCCTTACGGCGGCGAGCTCGGGGCGCGGTGCGGAGCCAGGATCTCGCGACGGCGGATCCGGGGCGCGGCGCCTACGGCCGCCGCCCCCTCCTCGCCCAGAGCCAGTAGACCGGCACTCCGGCGAGCATCAGGCCGAAGCCGGTGAGGGAGTTCCCGGGGAACCTCACGGTCATGGCGACGAGGGTGATGGCGTTGGCGAGGACGAAGAAGATCGTCGTCCAGGGGTGGCCGGGGATGCGGAACGCCGCCGGGGTGCCTTCGCGGCGGCGCAAGACGAAGACCGCGACGCCGACGAGCGCGAAGGCGATGAAATCCGCCGACACCGCGTAGTTCAGGATCTGCTCGTAGCGGCCGAGCAGCGCCACCGCCGCCGCCGCCGCGCCCTGCAGGACGATCGCGATCGTCGGCGCGCGCGTGCCGCGCGACAGCCGGCCGACGCCGCGGAAGAACACCCCGTCGCGCGCCATGGCGAAATAGACCCGCGGCGCGGTCAACACGTTCTGCGCCAGGAAGCCGGCGGTCGAGAGCACGATCCCCACGGCGATGAACCGCGCCCCGAACGAGCCCCAGGCGGCGCGCATCACCGCCGTCGCCGGCGCGCCCTCGGCGGCGAGGCCCGGCGCGCCCAGCACCCGCAGACAGGCGGCCGCCACCCCGACGTAGAGCAGGACCACCAGCGCCACCCCGGAGAGCAGCCCGCGCGGCAGGTCGCGCCGCGGATTCTTCATCTCGCCGGCGACGAAGGCGCCGGTCTGATAGCCGTTGAAGGCGAAGAGCACCGGCACCATCGCCGCGCCGAGCGCCAGCAGCGGGTCGAAAGGGACGACCGGCGCGCCGGGCGGCGCGGCAAGCGCCGCCGCCGGCGCGACCCAGAGACCGGCGACGATCAGCGCCGCGATCGCCACCACCTTCAGGACCATCAGCACGTTCTGCAGCGTGCCGCCGGCGCGCACCCCGGCGAGATTCACCAACACCAGCACGCCGAGCAGCAGCGCGCCGAGCACGTCCTCTCCGAGCGGCAGGTCGACCAACGTCTTCAGGTAGCGGCCGAAGGTGATCGCCACCGCCGCCATGCCGCCCGACTGGATCACCAGCAGCAGCGACCAGCCGTAGACGAAGGCCACCACCGGGTGGAAGGCGTCGCGCAGGAAGGCGTACTGCCCGCCGACCACCGGCCGGGCCGCGCCGAGCTCGGCGTAGACCAGCGCTCCGACGCCGGCGATCAGCCCGCCGAGGATCCACACTCCGAGCACCGCCGCCGGGTACGCCACCCGCTGCGCCACCACGTGCGGGTTGACGAAGATGCCGGCACCGATGATCCCGCCCATGACGATGAGCGTGGCGTCGAGAGCTCCCAGGCGGCGCGCGAGAGCGGGAGCGGCGGCGGATCCGGTGGACGGCGGGGTCGAGACGTCGTTCGCCATCTCGAGCCGGTGCGCGCTATGCGGCCAGGACCTTGTCGACTTCGGCGAGGTCGATGATCAACACGCCGTTGGTGGCGTAGCGCTCGGGCTCGAACTCGTAGTCGCGCATCACCCGGCGGAAGACCTCCTTGAGCGCGCGGGCGCCGAGGCGCGGCTGGCGGGCCGCCTGCTGGGCGATGGCGCGCGCCGCGGCGGGCGAGAGCGCGAGGTCGATGCCCCGGCTGGCGAAGTACTGCCGCGCCTGCGCGAAGCCCGAGTCCGGGATTTCGAGGAAGATGCGCACCAGCTCGTCGACGCCCAGGTCCTCGAGCAGCACCACGGCGTCGAAGCGCGACAGGAACTGCGGGCTCATGCCGTAGTCGAACAGGTCCTCGTTGCGCAGCCAGTCGCGCAGGTGGAACTGCAGCTCCTGCCGCACCCGGCCGTTCTCGACCACGTTGACCGGCTGCAGCGCGCCCTTGTCGACGCCGATCGTCACCCGGTCGTAAACCGAGTCGTAGAGACCCTCGAAAGCGCCGGCGCAGACGAAGAGCAGGGCGCTCGAGTCGACCGTGCGCAGGCCGCCGCCGGCCCACGCCGGCAGCTCGACCGGCACCGACTCGTTCTCGATCAGGGTGAGCAGGGCCTCCTGGGCGCGGATGCCGCGCACGTTCGGCTGCTCGCCGACGTGCGAACGGATCTTGTCGACCTCGTCGACGAAGACCAGGCCGGAGACCGCGCGCGCCAGGATCTGGTCGACGCTCGCCGCCGGGCCCAACTGCTCGCGGGCGCGCTCCAGCAGGCGGCGCAGCACCGCCGCGCCCGGCCGCCCGCCCTCGGCCTCCTCGCCGAGGACGTTGGCGTGGATGCGCACCACGGTCGAGCGCCCGGCGAGCAGCGGGTCGGCGGCGAGGTAGCCCTCGACGGCGCGCATCAGGGTGGTCTTGCCGGTGCCCGAGGAACCGATCATCAGGATGTTGCCGACCGACAGGCCGGCGAGCTTCTTCGACAGCGCGATCGCCATCTCGCGCACCGCGCCCTCCTGGCCGATCAGGCGGCGCTTGATCGAAGTCGCGATGTCGGGCGGAGCCGGCGCGTCGTAAGCCACGGCCGGCATTCTAGACGAAGAAAATTGCTGACCGGCACCGTTCTCCGAGGGACGCGCGCCGGACGACTGCGGTGGAAGTGTCCGCTACGCTCGGGCGGGGGCCTTCGAGGACGGAAGCGCCCTCCCGCCCGCAGAAAGCCACCGCCCCGGGAGAGGGCCGAAGTCCGAGCCGGTGCGCCGGCGCGCCGCTGGAAAGTCGGAAGGAGAAAATGGTGCCTGTCACCGATTTCCCCGACTTCCCTAGATCCGCTCGACCGCCTCCTTGTACAGCCCCTCGAGCACCTCGCGGTACTTGGTCTCGACCACCCGGCGCTTGACCTTGAGGCTCGGCGTCAGCTCGCCGGTCTCGACCGCGAAGTCTTGCGGCAGGAGCTCGAACTTGCGGATCTGCTCGTGCTTGGGCAGGCCGCGGTTGACGCGCTCGACCACCGAGCCGACGAGCTGCCGGGTCTCGTCGTGGCGGGCGAGCTCGCCGTAGGGCAGGTGCGCCAGGCCTCTCTCGCTCGCCCAGGTCCTGAGCTCGTCGTGGTTGATGGTGATCAGCGCCGAGACGAAGGCGCGGTTGTTGCCGTGGATCACCGCCTGGCTGATGAAGCGGCTCTCCATCCGCAGCTTGCCCTCGAGCACCTGCGGCGCGACGTACTTGCCGACGGAGGTCTTGATCAGGTCCTTCTTGCGGTCGGTGATGCGCAGGAAACCCTGCGCGTCGACCTCGCCGATGTCGCCGGTGTGCAGCCAGCCGCCGGCGTCGAGCGCCGCGGCCGTCGCCTCCGGCAGGCCGCGGTAGCCGCGCATGATGCCGCGGCCGCGCAGCAGGATCTCGCCGTCCTCCTCGGCGATCCGCAGCTCGGTCCCGGGCAACGCCTGGCCGACGGTGCCGAAGCGGTAGTCCCTCTCCCGGTTGACGCACGAGGCGGCGCTCGACTCGGTCAGGCCGTAGCCCTCGAGGATCAGCAGACCGCAGGCGTGGAAGAACTCCGCCATCTCGCGCGACAGCGGCGCGCTGCCCGAGATGAAGAAACGCACCCGGCCGCCGAAGCGGGCGCGCAGCTTGCGGAAGACCAGCGCGTCGGCGATCCGGTGCTCGATCGCCAGCCAACCCGCGGGGCGCTTGCCCTGCTGGGCGAGCGCCGAGACCCGCCGGCCGACGCCGACCGCCCATTTGAAGATCGCCAGCTTGGCGCCGCCGGCCTCCTGCACCTGGCCGACCACCTTGTTGTACACGCGCTCGAAGATCCGCGGCACCGCGCACAGGAAGGTGGGGCGGATCACCGCCAGCTGGTCGACCAGCTTGTCGACCCGGCCGTCGATCGCGGTCGCGAAGCCGATCTGGACCTGCGCCGCCTCGATCACCTTGCCGAAGACGTGCGCCAGCGGCAGCCAGAAGTACTGCACGTCGTCGCGCGAGATCATGTCGAGAGCGGTGATCGCCTCGCCCTCGTAGACCCAGGCGTCGTGCAGCAGCTCGACCCCTTTCGGCTGGCCGGTGGTCCCCGAGGTGTAGATCAGGGTCGCCAGGTGGTCGCCCGCGATGCGGCCGATCGTCGCCTCGAACTCGCCAGGCGTGGCCGCGGCGCGCTCGCGCCCCAGGGCCTCTAACTCCTCGAGAGTGACCACCCAGTCGCTCGGCCGCGCCACGCCCTCGAAGAGCACTACTCGCTTCACCTGTGGCAGGTTCGCGCGTTCGCCCGCCAGGCGGTCCAGCAGATCCTGGTTCTCGACGAACACCGCGACCGCGCCCGAGTCGTTGAGGATGTAGGCGAACTCCTCGATGGTGTTGGCCGGGTAGATGGTCGTCGTCGCCGCGCCGGCGCAGAGGATGCCGAGATCGGCGAGCACCCAGTCGATGCGCGTACCGGAGAGGATCGCCACCCGCTGCTCGTCGGCGACGCCGAGCGCGCGCAGTCCGGCGGAGATGGCGCGCACTCGCTCGCCGGTCTGTCTCCAAGTGAGGGTGATCCACTCCGGGTCGCGCGGGTAGAGGAACGCCGGGGCGTCCGGGGTCTCGCCCACCCGGGCGAGGAACATCTCGGGGACCGAATGGAAGCCGTCCTTCATGATCGCCTCGTCATCTGATGGTCTCGTCGGATCGTCGGCCGCTGGCGTCAGAAGGGCTCGAAGCCGTCGTTCTCGCGCCGGCGGACGATCCTGCCGCCCGCGGCAGCCGGATGCTGCTTCGCGTCCGAGAGCATGACCCATCCTCCCATGCCGGAGCGGTCGCGGTCACCGGGCGCGAGCCGCGAACCTCGGCCAGAGGAAGAGCAGGGCGCAGGAGGCGAACCTCTCACCCGAGAGCCTGAGCCTCTCCGCCGAGAATCGCCACTCCGCCGACGCGGCCCGGCCCGACGCCGGGATTCCCTTCCCCAAGCCCCTCGCCGCCGGATAGATTCGGCGGCGTGATCTCTCTCCGTCGAGCGCTTCCCTGCCTTCTCCTCGCGGGGATTTCCGCCCTCCAGGCGCACTCGGCGCTCGCGCAGGCTCCCTCTGCGCCGGTCGCGGCGCTCGTGGCGGCCGAAGCGCGGATCCTGGCGGGCGACTCGGACGGCGCGCTGGCGATCGTCGACCCGATCCTCAAGAAGGACGGCAAGAACGCCCGCGCGCTCCTCATCCGCTCGAGCGCGCGCTGCATCGACGGCGACGTCGACGCCTGCAAGAAGGACCTCGACCGGGCGCTGGCGCTCGACCCGACGCTGCGCCAGGGGTGGCTCAACCGCTCGGCCCTGGCGATCGCCGAAGAGCGCTACGACGACGCCCTCGCGGCGCTCGCCGCGGCCGAGAAGCTCGACCCGGCGGCGCCCGACAACGCGCTCAACCGGGGGGCGGTCCTGCTGCTCGCCGGGCGGATCGAGCCAGCGACCGAGCAGTTCTCGCGCTACCTCGCGGCCAACCCGGCCTCGGCCGACGCGCAATACCTGGTGGCGACCAATTTCGCCCGCGCCGGCTACGCCGCGCTGGCGCTGCAGCACCTGACGCAGGCGATCGCCTTCGACGAGCGCTCGCGGGCGCGGGCGCGCGGCGACGCCAACTTCGGCGATCTCGCCGCCAACCCGAACTTCCAGAACCTGCTGGCGACCGACGGCTACAAACTGCCGCCGGGCGGCCGGCTGCGCCGGCAGGTCTACCCCGAGGCCTTCACCGGCGCCGATTCGCTGCTGGTGACCGCGACCCTCAACGCGCTGCAGGCGACCGGCCGGCCGTTCGACTCGCGGGTCGAGGTCGCCGACGACTGGGCCCTCTTCTGGAGCGACGTGCGCATCAAGCTGCTGCGCGGGGCGGACCAGCAGACGGTGATCGAGCTCTCTTCGCCGGCCGAGGCGATGACCGAGCCCGACTTCACCGAGCGCGTCGAGCAACTCCTGGCGCGCATCGACCTCGAGCTCCTCAAGCTGGCGAAGAACCGCCGCCGCCCGTAAGCAGGAAAAGGGTGGCCGGCACGATTTCCGCGATCTCGGAATGTCGTGCCTGTCACCATTTTCATGTCACCATTTTCAGAGGCGCAGGAGGACCGCGCCCCAGTGCAGGCCCGCGCCGAGCGCCGCGAAAGCGACGAGCGCGCCCGGCGGGGCCTTGCCCGCGGCGCGCGCCTCGTGGAAGGCGAGCGGCAGCGTGGCCGAGGTGGTGTTGCCGTACTTCTGGATGTTGTTGTGCACCTTGGCGTCCGGCAGGCCGAGCGCTTTCTGCGCCGCTTCGTTGATCCGCAGGTTCGCCTGGTGCATCACCAGCAGATCCAGATCGGCGAGCGTGTAGCCGTGGCGGCCGAGCAGCGACACCGTCGCCTCCGGCATGCGGGTCACCGCCAGCTTGAAGACCTGGCGCCCCTCCATCACCGGGAATCCCTCGTCGGCGTCGAGACCCTCGTGGGTGATCCACGGCCGCCGGCCCGAGCCGACTCCGGGCACAAAGAGGATGTCCTTCTGCGCCCCGTCGCCGTAAAGTTCCGCGCCCAGGATGCCGCGCCCGTCTGCTGCCGCTCCGGCACGAAAGACCATCGCCCCCGCGGCGTCGCCGAAGAGCACCAGCAGGTGGCGGAACTTGGTGTTTCGCTCGCGGTCCGCGGCCGGGATCGGCCCCGCGGAGCGCCCCTCGATCACCTCCCAGACCGCCGGCGAGTAGGGCATCAAGCAGGTGTGCACGTCGGTGCCGACGAGCAGCACGTTGGTCGCCACGCCGGAGCGCACCAGGGCGTCGACCACTTGCAGGCCGTAGGCGAAGCCGGCGCACTGCTGGCGGATGTCGAGCGCCGGCAGCGGCCGCGCGCCGATCTTCTGCTGGATCAGCGTTCCGGAACCGGGGAAGTAGTGGTCCGGGGTCATGGTGGCGCAGACCACGTAGTCGATCTCGCCGACCGCCATGCCGGCGTCGGCGAGCGCCGCTAGCGCCGCCTGCGCGCCGAGATCGGAGGCCCCCGTGCCGCGCTCGACGTAGCGCCGCTCGGCGATGCCGCTGCGCTCGCGGATCCAGTCGTCCGAGGTGTCCATCACCCGGCCGAGCAGCTCGTTGTCGACGACCCGTGACGGGACCGCGACCCCCGAGCCGGCGAAGACCGCGCGACGCTCGGGGCTCAGGGGTCGTCTCCCGGATCCGGACCGGCGAGATCGCGCGGCGCGAGCTTGACCGGGCGGTAGAAGCGCGTCAGCTCGTCGCGGTGGACGAATTCGTAGCGCGGCTGCGGCGGCCGGCCGTCGAGTCCGGGCTTGGCGTCCGGCTGGTAGAGCCAGACTTCGATCGGCGGCTCGCCGAGCTTGGGGCTCGACTCGAACTTCACCTGCGCCGGCGGGCCGTAGAGGACGAAGATCGTGCCGCGGTCGGTCCGCCGGCCGTTGAAGCCCCCCTCGCTGTAGTGCTTGTCGGCCTCGAGCGCCCGCGCCGCGTAGCGCTCGGCGAACGGGTTTCCCGGCAGGTCGGGATCGGGATCGCGCCGCCGCCAGAACTCGGCCACCCAGGCTCTCGCCGCGTCGTCGTCGGCGAGCGCCTGGAAGGCGCGGATCTCGTCGGCGGTCGCCAGGCGCGAGATCGCGCCGAGCAGGAACGACGACCATTCGGGGCCGAGGCGGAAGTTGACCAGGTCTTCGCTCGCCGCCGGCGGTCCGCTGGCGCAACCCGCCACGAGCGCGACCAGCAGGACGGCGGTCGGAGCGGCGGAGCCGCGCGCCGCGCGCATCAGCCCTCGCGGCGGAGCAGGTCGAGGAACTCCTCGCGCACCGGCTTCTGGTGGAAGATGCCGCGGATCGCCGAGGTCACGGTCACCGCGCCCGGCTTCTTCACCCCGCGCATCTCGACGCAGAGATGACGCGCTTCGACCACCACCATCACCCCTTGCGGCCGCAGGTGGGTCTCGAGGAAGTTGGCCACCTGTTCGGTCAGTCGCTCTTGCAGCTGCGGGCGCTTGGCGTAGAACTCGAGGATGCGCGCGAACTTCGACAGACCGAGGATCGAATCGCGCGGGATGTAAGCGATGTGGGCGTGGCCGTAGAACGGCACCAGGTGATGGGCGCACATGGAGTAGAAAGGGATCTGCTTCTCCATCACCATGGCGCTGTAGGCCTCGTCGTTCGGGAAGGTGGTCACCGCCGGCTCGGCCCCTTCCTGCAGGCCGTGGAACATCTCGAGGTAGAGCTTGGCGACCCGGCGGTCGGTCTCGGCGAGATTGGGGTCGGCGAGGTCGAGCCCGAGCTCGCCGAGGATGCCGCGCACGTGCGCCGCCAGGCGCTCGATCCGCGCCGGATCGGGGTCGAGCGCCGCCGGGGGGGTCCGGACGGGCAAGTCGAGGGCGGATCGGTCGCTCATCGCCCGGCATCTTACCCCGTCTAGAATGGGCTCCATGTCGCTCGTCTTCCAGCCGACGCCGCGCGATCCGCGCGTCGATCGGTTCCTCGCCGGCCTGCAGATCCACCGCTGGGACGCCAAGCTCTTCCTCGCCTGCGAGCTGGTCGACCGCTACGCCCGCGACCAGGCGATCACGCTCGCCCGCGAGCTCGAGATCGAGGCGCCGCTCGCCGAGGGGGCGTCGGTCGACGAGCTCGCCGAGCGGCGCGGATTCGTCCCCGCCTTCCGTCCCGCCCTCGACTGGCTGCTGCGTCGGCTGGCGGCCGACGATCTGCTCGAGAGCTCGGCCGCGACCCCGGACGGACCCCGCCGCTACCGACTGACCCGGCCGATGCCGGCGCCGGAGCTCGCGGAGCTGCGCGCCGCCGGGCTCGCGGCCGACCCCGCCAACGCGCCGACCTTCGACCTGTTCGACGCCGCGGCGGCGGCCTGGCCGGCGGTAGCCCGCGGCGAAGGGACCGGCGAGCACATCCTCTTCGGTCTCGGCCGGCTGCCGCTCTGGCTGGCGTACTTCCACAACGACAATCCGGTGTACGCGGTCAACAATCTGCTCGCGGCGGTGGTCGGCGCCGACGCGCTGCGTCCCGGACCGGGCGCGCGGTTGCTCGAGGTGGGCGCCGGCGCCGGCAGCGCGACCGAGGCGCTGCTCGACGAGCTGCAGGCGCGTGGCCGGCTGGCGGATCTGGCGAGCTACCGCATGACCGAGCCCTCCGCCTTCTTCCGCCGCCGGGCCGAGCGCCGCATGGCGGAGAAGTACCCCGGTCTGCCGCTCGTCGGCGCGGCGCTCGACATCGACTTGCCGCTTGCCGAGCAGGGGGTCGCGCCCGCCAGCTGCGACCTGGTGCTGGCGGTCAACGTGCTGCACGTGGCGCGCGATCTGCGCCGGGCGCTGCTCGAGCTGCGCGCCGCGCTCGCTCCCGGCGGCGTGCTCGTCGCCGGCGAGGGGATGCGCCTCTTTCCGGCGCAGCCGATCCCGGCCGAGCTGGTGTTCCTGATCTTCTCGAGCTTCACCTCGGTCGAGCTCGATCCGCAGATCCGCCCGACGCACGGCTTCCTCTCCCCCGAGGACTGGATCCGCGCCTTCACCGCCGCCGGCTTCGAGGATGTCGCCGTGGTGCCCGACCTGGTGCGCCTGCGCGAGGTCTACCCGCGCTTCTTCGCCGGCGCCGTCCGCGGACGCGCGGCGGCCGCGAAATGACCCGACGATCCGTCGCGAAAGGAACGACCCGATGACGACCACGACCCGCCCGACCGTCACGATCGAATACTGCGTCGTTTGAAACTACCGCCCCCGGGCCGCCGGTCTGGCGGCCGAGCTCGAAGAGCGGTTCGGCCTCCGGCCGACGCTGGTCAAGGGATCTGGCGGCAACTTCATCGTCACCCTCGACGACGAGGTGCTGTTCTCGAAGAAGCAGCTCGGGCGCTTCCCCGAGCCGGGCGAGATCGCCCTGCTGGTCGCCGAGCGGCTCCCCGCCTGAGCGGTCGAACGGGCGCGCGATGATCGTCGTGGCGCTCCTCTGGGCGGCCGCGAGCCTGGGGTTCGCGCTCCGCCTCGCGCGCCGGCGGCTCGCCGCGCCACGCCTCCCGCCGCCGATCGCCGCTCCTCCCGCGACGACCGTCCTGCTGCCGCTGCGCGACGAGATCGCCAACCTCGACGCCTGCCTGGCCGCGCTCCGCGCGCTGCGTCCGGCGCCGCCGATCGTGGCGATCGACGACGACTCGCGCGACGGTACGCTCGAAGCAGCACGCGCGCTCGCGGCGACGCACTCCGCGCTCATGGTCGTCGCCGCGCCGCCGCCGCCGCCGGGCGCGAACGGCAAGGTGAACGCCCTGCTCGCCGGCGCGCGCGCCGCCGAGCGCTCGGGCAGCGCCTGGCTGCTGGCGGTCGACGCCGACGCCCGGCCGGCGCCCGCGGCGCTGGCGCGCGCCCACGCCGCCGCCGCGGCCCACGGCCTCGACGCGCTCTCGCTCGCCGGTCGCCAGGCGGCGCCCTCTCTCGGCGAGGCGCTGCTGACGCCGCCGGTCTTCGCCCTGCTCGACGCCCTGCTCCCGGATTGGGCCGCCGCCGCGCGCGGCGAGGGCCCGCCGGTCGCCAACGGGCAGTTCTTCCTCGTCCGGCGCGCGGCGCTCGAGGCGATCGGCGGCTACGGGGCGATCCTCGGCGAACGGCTCGACGACGTGGCGCTCGCGCGACGCCTGGCGGCGGCGGGCTTGAGAGTCGGCTTCTGGCGGGCGCGCGATGCCCTCGCGGTGCGCATGTACCGCGGACTCGCGGCGACGTTTCGCGGCTGGCGCCGGAATCTGGCGCTGATCTTCGCCGAGCGGCCGGCGATCGCGCACGCGGTGGCGGCGCTCGCGATCCTCTCCGCCGTGCTGCTCGAGATCGCCGCGGCGCGCGGCGCCGTGGCCGCCCTGGCGACGATCTGGGGCGCCGGCGTGCTGGCCTCGGGCATCGTCCGCGCGAGCGCCGGCAACTCGCCTCTCGGCGGCCTGCTCTTTCCTCTCGATCTGCTGGCGCTGGCGATCACGGTGAACCTCGCCGGTCGCGACGCCCGCCGCGGCCGGCTCTCGCCCTGGCGCGGCCGGCCGCTCGCCAGCGGGGCGGGAGCCGGCGCTCAGCCGGGCGAACGGGGCAACGGCGCGGCGTAGCGCGCGCTCTGGCCGTCGGTCTCTTCGACCGTGACCTCGAGGCGCAGCACCCGCTCGCCGGGGAGGACCGCCGAGAGCTCGTCCCACGCCCAGCGCGCCAGCAGCTCGATCGAAGTGTTCGCCAGTGGCAGCAGGAGGGTCTCTGCGAGCGGAAAGCGGTAGCGCCGGTCGCGGAAGCCGACCTCGACCTCGCCCGCGGCGCCGGAGGCCGGGCGCGGCGAGATCTCGAGCAGCTCGCTCGCCGCCGGCAGCAGCACCCGATCGTCGAGCCGCCGGCACAGGTCGCGCACCGCGCTCTTGAGCGCGTCGAGCTCGACCAACAATCCCACCTCGTCGAGCTCGTCGCCGCCGATCTCGATCGCCATCTTGTAGTTGTGCCCGTGCAACGGCTCGGCCCGCTCGCCCGAGAAGAGCGTGAAGTGCGCCACCGAGAACTTGAAGTCCTCCTTGGCCAGCCGCAGCGTCCAGAGCGGGGAGGTCATGGTGCGCGATTCTAGCGGGCTGAACGCCGCCGATCGCCCTGGCTCGAATCCGGGCTCCAAGCCTACCCTTCGATCGAGAGCTGCTCGCCGGAAGGGAGGGGGTGACCGAGGCTTGCTCCGAGACGGAGCCAATCGACGACGGTGGACTGCAACGCCCTCTGGCAGGTGCCGAGGCTGGAGCCGAAGGCGATGACGCCTGGCCAGCCCGGAATTCTGCCCGCGAAGGTCTCGTCTTCGAGCTGGACAAAGACCGCTCTGGACATCGCGAGAGCCACGGCTTGCAGCTCAGTCGGCATCGCCGCGCCCCGTCTTGCGCAGCTCTTCGAGCCCCGGGAAGCGGGCTTCGGGCCAGGCCTCTTCGAAGGGGTCGGGCTTCTGGTGGCGCTCGAGGATCTTGGCGTAGATCGCACGCTGCGTCGCCGCCTGCAGGAGGGGATCGTCGGCCACCCGGACGAGGTTTCCCGGGAGCTCGAAGAGAAACTCGAGCAACAGATCGAAATCGGCGCGGTCGACGAGCAGATGGTCGAGGACGCGCGCGGCGCCGCGGCGGAAGACGTCCCGCCAGGGAAAGCGGGGAGCGTAGGTGTTCGGAAAGGGCGGATTCGTCCGCTGGGTCTTGAGGTAGCCCTCGCCGTCCATGCGCTGCAGCAGGGTCATGATGGTGTGGATGAGCGTCGAACCCGCCCCGCCGTCGTCGGCCAGGTTCAGCCGCGCCATCAGATGATCGTTGACCTCCCGCGCGGTGCCCTTGCCGAGCTTGGTGAGCACACCGTAGATCCGCAATTCCGTGGGCGCGAGCGGCACCAGATCCTCGAGCTTCGCCATGCGCCCGACTCTAGCGGACGGCGGACCGGAGCGTGTACCCCTTTCCGCTTACGCGACCGCGGCCCGGGGCCGCGGTACCTACCGCTGCCGCGCACCCTGCACGGCGCGACCGGCTCAGGGCACGTGAGTCGACCAGCGGCTGGCGTCGCCGGTGATCTCGAAGCCGTCCCAGAAGATCGTGATCGAGTTCGAGAAGCAGTAGAGACGCGCTTGGGCCAGGCAGAGGTAGCCGCTCTGCTCGGTCCAATCCGGGTCGTGGCCGATCGGCGCTCGACCCGCGAGGCCGAAGAAGGCGTTCGTCCCGTCGAGCCAGTTGTCGCAGGTTTCGGAAGCTTCGCGCGTGCCGTCGGCGAACGTGCCGGTCCAGACCTCGACCTGGTTCGCATCCGTCAGGTAGTGACCGAACTCGTCGACGTGCAGGCTGTTCTGCGGCGCTCCGCTCGTCAGCTGGGCGAGGTCCGAAGCGACCGTGTAGCCGTCGACGCGGCGGAAGGGTCCGTCGGTCGACAGGCGGTCGACGGCGTCGGCGAGCGGCGACGAAAGCCAGGGCACGAAGCTCGCGGGCACCGGCAGGAACGCGGCGGCCGCGAGGTTCTGACAGATGTGGTAGCCGGCGGTGACCGAGACCTGCCCGTCGGACTGAGCCCAGGCGCCGAGCTCGCCGCCGCCGAAAGCCGAAGTCACGAAGGCGATCGCGCCGGGCGACCAGTGGAGGGTGGCCGTGTCGCTCGCGCCGGGCTCGAAGCAGAGCAGGCGCATCGGCTGATCGCAGTTCTCCTCGAAGGCGTCGGTCCAGTAGATCGCGCTCGCGTCGCCGTCGCCCGTCAGCCCCTGGAGCGAACCGGAGGCGGAGGTGAAGTCGCTGCAGCGCGCCGAGTCGGCCTTGCCGTTCGCCCGGGACCCGGTCCAGTAGCGCCGCTGCGTCCAGTCGTCCGGCAGGTCGTTCGTGAACTCGTCCGTCGTCACCGACCGGTAGATCACCCCCGCGGCGCCGGTGAGCTGGTCGAGCGTACCGGTGAAGTTGGTCACGCCGTTGGCGAGGTACCACGGTCCGCCGCCCGGGAGCGCCGCGCCGTTGCAACCGCCGGACTTCGTGCCGGCGAGGCCCTGGACATGGCAGTAGGCGTCGGTGCCGTTGGCCGAGAGCCAGACGCGGTAGGTGCCCGCGTTGGGCAGGCCGGCCGCGGTGGCGCGCGCGCGACAGATCGAGTCGCCGCGGTCGAGCGCCGTGGCGCCGGTGGCGCCGGCCCAGGTCGACAGATTGCCGCTCCCGGTCACCGAAGTCGCGAAGGCGCGGCGCTTCACCGCGCCTGCAGGCGAGACGAAGAGCAGGACGGCCGGCAGCGCCAAGGCGCTGCGGCGAGCGGTCGTCGTCCAGCGGGTTCGAGAGCTCCGAGACATGCCTTCCTCCGGGTCGAAGAGAACGTCGATCGCTGGGGATACGCGATCCCGGCGCGGAAGGGCTCAGGCGGGAGAGCGCGCCGGCCGGCCTCTAGCTCGGCGGGACGAGCCAGGCCTGCAGCTCGCCGCCGGGGTCGAAGTCGCGCGCCGCTTCGGCGATCGACGACGGGTCGACGCTCTCGAGCCGCGGCACCTCGGCGATCACTTCGACGCCGCCCAGCCGCTCGATGGCGGCGCGGTGGTCGGCGTCCGCTGGCCCGACCATCACCACGCCGGCGACCGGCAGAGCGCGCCGGCGCAGCTCGGCGAGCGAGAGCAGGGCGTGGTTGATCGTCCCCAGGCTCGAGCGCGCCACCAGCAGCACCGGCAGCGCCAGCGCCGCGACGAGGTCGACCATCATGGTACCCGCGTCGTCGAGCGGCACGAGCAGGCCGCCGACGCCCTCGACCACGAAACGGTGCTCGGGGTGCGCGACCGCCAGCTCGGCGTAGCGCCCGACGATGCGTGCAATTTCGATCGGCAGGCCCTCGCGCGCCGCGGCGAGGTGCGGCGAGACCGGGTCGGCGAACAGATAGGCCTCGGCGGCGGTGGTCGCCCGCGGCACGAGCTCGGCCACCCGCTCGCGATCGCGCCCGTCGCGCGCCCCGGTGGCGATCGGCTTCCAGTAGACGAGCGGCGTCTCGCGCCCGTAGCGGGCGAGGATCAGCGCCGCCACCACCGTCTTGCCGATCCCGGTGTCGGTGCCGGTGACGAAGAGGCTCATGGCGCTAACCCCACCGGCGGCGAAAGAGAACGGCGGTCGGCATCCGGAAGGTCCCTCGAATTCCCGTCCATTTTAGGGAATCCGGCGACCGGCACCACCGCCGTAGAATGGCGGGAGCTCGAACGCATCGCCCACCAGCGAGAGGCTTCTGGTTAGGAGACCGGGCTGCTGGGGCGCTCTCGTGAACTGGCGGGCGGCCCGGCTGGGCGAGGCTCCCACAGCCAGCGTCCTCTTTTCCCCAGGTGAGCTTCTTTTCGCAGGATGGCAGCAGCTCGAGGGCGTGGGCCACAAGCGACAAGCTTCGGGTTAGGAGCGTGGGCGGCTCGGCGCTCTCGTGAACTGGCGGGCGGCTCGGCTGGGCGAGGCTCCCACAGCCAGCGTCCTCTTTTCCCCAGGTGAGCTTTTCTTCGCAGGATGGCAGCAGCTCGAGGGCGTGGGCCACAAGCGACAAGCTTCGGGTTAGGAGCGTGGGCAGCTGGGGCGCCCTCGTGAACTGGCGGGCGGCTCGGCTGGGCGAGGCTCCCACAGCCAGCGTCCTCTTTTCCCCAGGTGAGCCTTTCTTCGCAGGATCGAGCGGCGTGCGCCGGCCTGGCGGTCCCGGTTGCGCTTGCCGCGCGGGGGGTGGGGCTCACTCGGCCCGCAGGGCCTCGATGGGGTCGAGGGAGGCGGCGCGCTGGGCGGGCAGGACACCGGAGGCGAGGCCGGTGGCGAGCGCCACCGCGATCGCCGCCGCCGCATAGACGAGCGGGGTGTGCACCGGCAGGCCGCGGACCGCCGCGCGCAGCAGGCCGCAGAGCAGCATCCCGCCGGCGAGGCCCGCCGCGCCGCCCACCGCGCCGAGGCCCGAGGCCTCGATCAGGAAAAGCAGGCGCACCTGCGCGCGGCTGGCGCCGAAGGCGCGCACCAGGCCGATCTCGTGCGTGCGCTCGCCGACCGCGATCCACATCATGGTCAGGATGCCGATCGCGCCGACCACCAGCGAGATGCCGGCGATCGCGCCCACCGAGAGCGTCACCACGTCCATGACGTTGCCGAAGACCTCGAGCATCGCCTCCTGGGTCATGACCGTGAAGTCCTCGTCGCCGTGACGAGCGGCGAGCGCCCGCCGCGTCTCGGCTTCGACTCCCTTGGCCATCGCGGCGTTGGCGTAGAGGACGTCGATCTCCAGCAGCTCCGGCAGGTCGAAGAGCCGCATCGCGGTCGCCACCGGCACGTAGGCGACGTCGTCGATGTCCATGCCGAGCATCGTGCCCTTGGCCTCCATCAGGCCGACGACGCGGAAGCGAGTGCCGCCGATGCGCACGAAATCTCCGAGCGGGCTCGCGGCGCCGAAGAGCTCGCGCGCCAGCGTTTGGCCGAGGACGCATTCGGAGCCGCCGCGGCGCGGGTCGCCGCCCGCCCAGAAGGCCCCCTGCCGGACGCGGAAGCGCCACACCTCCTGGATCGCCGGCGTAACGCCGTAGATCTGCACGCTGCGCGCCCTGGCGTCGGGCCCGCCCTCGACGCGCGCCGAGCCGTAGGCCACCGGCACCACCGCCACCACCCCCGGGATCCGCGCCACCGCTTCGGCATCGTCGATGGTCAGCGGCTTGGTCGAACCGCCGAAAATGCCGGGGATGCCCGAAGTCTCGGTCTTGCCCGGATTGACCGCCAGCAGGTTGGTGCCGAACTGCGAGAACTCGGAGAGCACATAGCGCCGCGTCCCCTCGCCGATCGAGGTCAGCACGATCACCGAGCCGACGCCGATCGCGATGCCCAGGATCGAGAGCGCCGAGCGCAGCCGTTGCGCGGCCAGGGTGCGGATCGAGAGCAGCAGCAGGTCGACCATGGCTCACTTGCGCGCCAGCGCCGCCACCGGGTCGAGCTCGGTGGCGCGCCGCGCCGGCAGCCAGCCGAAGGCGCTGCCGACCGCGACCGAAAGCGCCAGCGAGGCCGCGACCGCCCAGGCCGGAGGTGTGGCCGGCAACGCCGGCCAGATGCCGATCAGGACCCGCGTGCCGAGCCAGCCGACCGCCAGGCCGACGAGGCCGCCGGCGGTGGCGAGCAGCGCCGCCTCGCAGAGGAAACAGAGCAGGATCTGGCGCCGCGAGGCGCCCACCGCGCGCAGCAGCCCGATCTCCGCCGTGCGCTCCGAGACCGCGACCAGCATGACGTTCATGATGCCGATGCCGGCGACGAAGAGCGACACCGCGGCGATCGCCGCCAGGGCGAGGGTCAACACGGTGAGGATCGACGACAGCGAGGCGAGCACCGCGTCCTCGGTCAGCAGGGTCACGTCCTCCTCGCCGTGGCGCGCCACCAGCACCTCGCGCGCCCGGTCGCGGATGCCGCCGAGGCTCGCTCCCGGAAGCGCCTCGATGACGATGCGGAAGAGCGAGGTGCGGTTGAACAGCCGCATCGCCGAGGCGACCGGGATCAGCGCCACCTCGTCGAAGTTCATGCCGAGTTGGTGGCCGCGCGGCGCGAGCACCCCGACCACTCGGCAGCGGAAGCCGCCGATGCGCACCACCTGTCCCACCGGATCGCTCCCCGGGAAGAGCTCGGTCGCCACCCGCTCGCCGATCACCACCACCGCCGCGCCGCGATCGAGCTCGAGCTCCGGCAGGAAGCGGCCGCGCGCGACGTGCAGCTTGCGCAGGGCGAGGAAGTTCGCGGTCACGCCGGCGACCAGCGCCTTGCGCCGGCGGTCGCCGCGCGCCACCGAATCGGTGCCGACCGCGATCGGCTCGACGAACCGCGCCTGCGGCAGCGCGTGACGCAGCGCGCGGACGTCGTCGAGGGTGAGGTCGTGCGGCACGCCGCCCAGGCCGGGGATGGCGCCGGTGGTCTCCACCTTGCCCGGCAGGACGGCGACGAAGTCGGCGCCGATCTCGGCGAACTGCTCGACCACGTACTGGCGCGCGCCGTCGCCGAGCGCGGTCAGGATCACCACCGCGGCGATGCCGATCGCGACCCCGAGCAGCGACAGGGAGCTGCGCAGGCGGTGGCCGGCGAGCGCGCCGCCGGTGAAGGCGAGCAGCTCGCGCGCGGTCAAGGCCGCGCCTCGTCGAGCCCCCAGTGGGCCAGAGCGTCCGCCAGTCCGGAGCGCGGCACGCGGCGCGCGATCCGCCCGTCCTCGAGGATCAGCACCCGGTCGGCGCGGTGGGCGACCTTCGGGTCGTGGGTGACGACCAGCAGCGTCAGCCCCTCGCCGTGCAGCCGGTCGAGCAGGTCGAGCAGCACGCCCCCCGAGCGCGAGTCGAGGTTGCCGGTGGGCTCGTCGGCGAGCAGCACCGACGGGCGCATGGCGATGGCGCGCGCGATCGCCACCCGCTGGCGCTCGCCGCCCGAGAGCTCGGCGGGTCGGTGCGCGGCGCGCCCCTCGACGCCGACCGCCGCGAGCGCCGCGCGCGCCCGTTCGCGGCGCTCGTCGCGCGCCAGGCCGGCGAAGATCATCGGCAGCTCGACGTTCTGCCGCGCGTCGAGACGCGCCACGAGGTGGAAGGCCTGGAAGACGAAGCCGATCCGCTGCTGTCGCAGCTGGTCGAGCTCGTGTTCGGCGAGACCCGCGACCTCACGCCCTTCGAAGCGGTAAGAACCCGAGGTCGGACGGTCGAGGCAGCCGATGAGATTGAGCAGGGTCGATTTCCCGGAGCCCGACGGTCCCATGATCGCCAGGTGCTCGCCGCCGGCGATGGTCTCGGTGACATCGTCGAGCGCCCGCACCGGCTCGCCGCCGAGCAGAAAGGTGCGACAGATGTGCTCGAGCTCGATCACGGCGTCGCGGCGGCGCCGGTCTCGACGATGCGCGCGCTGGCGCCGGCCTTGATCTCCGGCCGGTCGAGCGAAGTCACCACCGGATCGCCCACCTGCAAACCGTCGATCACTTCGCAGAAGTCCCAGTTGCGGATCCCGGTGCGGATCTTGCGCTCGACGAGCTTGCCCTTCTCGACCACCAGGACCTGGTCTCCCGCCAGGATCGACGGCGTCGGCAGCCGCAGGACGTCGGCTCTCTCGGCCAGGATCACCTCGACGTCGGCCGAGGTCCCGGGCAGCAGACCGGCGGCGACCGCGCGCGCCTCGAGCTCGACCTCGATCTCGACCGTGCGGTTCTGCGCTTCGAGGTCGAGCACGTAGGGGGCGACGCGCGTCACCCGGGCGGCGTAGATCTTGCCCGGCTGGGAGTCGACCGTGGCGCGCGCCCGCTGACCGAGCACCAGCCGCGCTGCGTCGACTTCGTCCATCGGCAGCGAGAGGTAGATCGACTCGGGATCGAGGATGTCGACCACCGGCGGAATCGGCAAGCCGGGGGGCGACGGCGTCACCCACTCCCCGACCTCGGTCGCCAGATCCGCGACCACGCCGTCGAAGGGCGCCGTGAGTGTGCGCTTGGCGAGCGCCCGGCGGGCGAGATCGAGCGCCGCGCCGGCGGTGGCCAGATTCGCCTCGGCGGCGGCGCAGGCCGCGCGCGCGCCGCGCGCCGCCGCCTCGACGCCGTCGAGCACGTCCGGTGCCACCAGCATCTCGGCGGCGAGCCGGCGTTGGCGCTCGAGCTCGCGCGCGGCGCGATCGGCGGCGATGCAGGCCTGCTCGCGGTTGGCGCGCGCCGCCTCGCTCTCGCGTTGGCGCAGGGCGACCTCGCCGCGCTCGAGGGTCGAATCGAGCTCGAGCACCACCTCGCCGGCGCGCACCCGCTCGCCGCGGCGGCGCGGCAGCGCGACCACGCGTCCGCCGGTGTCGGGCGAGAGCCGGGCGCGCCGGCGCGCCTTCACCGTCCCGGCGCGCGAGTTGGTCGCCGTCTGCTCGACCCGCCCGCGCGCCACGCGCGCCACCTGCACCGGAATCGGCTGCGGCCGCAGGAGATAGCCGGCGCCGGCCGCGACGACGGCGGCGAACGCCAGGAGGATCAGGAGGTTGCGACGCAGGCGAGGCTTCATGCCCGCCACTCTACCCAAGCGGCGGCGGCGACACCTCGCCTCTCCGGACGGGGAACGCCTACCCGTCGATCCTGGCGAGCTGCGCCACGGCCTCGATCTCGCCGGTCTGCGGGAAGAGATCGAGCAAGGTCAGGCGCTCGAGACGCAGGACGCCGTTGAGCGTCTGGAGATCGCGCGCCAGGGCGGCCGGGTGACAGGAGACGTAGGTGAGGCGCCGCGGCGGGCGCAGGAGCAGCTCGCGGCGAACCGCGGTCGACAGCCCGTCGCGCGGCGGATCGGCGAGCACCCGGTCGGCGTCGGCGGGCAGCGCCGGGATCCAGCTCTCGACCGCCTGCGCTACGACCTCGAGGCGATCGAGACGGTAGGCTTGCGCATTGCGCCGGGCATAGCGGGCGGCGATCCGGTCGCCTTCGACCAGGGTCACCTTGGCGTAGCGCCGCGCCAGAGGCAGGGCGAACAGCCCCACGCCGCCGTAGAGGTCGAAGGCCGTCCCGCCGCTCTCCTCGCCCACCGCGCACTGCACCAGCTCGGCGAGCAGGCCACCGTGCCCCTGGAAGAAGCAGCGCGCGTCGTAGCGGTAGACGAACTCGCCCACGCTCCGGGTGATCTCGCCCTGCGGCAGGCCCTCGACCGGCGGTGAGACCGAGAGCTCGCCGTCGTCCCCGACCGCCAGGTCGACCCGTGGCGGCGGACTCGCCGGGAGCGCCGGCGCGAGCGACAGCGCCGCGGTTTCGAGCGCCGGGTCGAGCACCGGACAGCGATCGATCACCACCAGCTCGTGGCTGCCGCGCGCGTGGTAGCCGGCGACCACGCGCTCGCCGAGCTTGCCGGTGTGCAGCTGGCAGCGGGTGCGGTAGCCCCAGGGCGCGCCGCGGACGAACTCGAGCCCGACCGGCGGGTCGACGCCACCCATGCGGCGCAGGGTCTCGAGGAAGGCGCGCGCCTTCCACTCGAGCTGCAGGTCGTCCTCGAGGTGCTGCAGGTCGCAGCCACCGCAGCGGGCGAAATGCGGACAAGGGGGCACGCGCCGCCCCGCGCCGGGGGCGAGGATCTCGACGATTTCGGCTCGCCCGTACTGCGGCCGGCGCTCGGTCAGGCGGACGCGCAGGCGATCGCCGGGCGCCGAGCGCGGCACGAAGATGGGCACGCCGTCGTGCCGCGCCAGACCGTCGCCGCCGGCGACCAGCTTCTCGATCGTGACTTCGATCTCCTGCACGTCGAGGAGGCGGAATCCGACCGGCGGCGCGGGCGCCGGGCGCGGCGGCGGTGGAGAAGGAACCGCCGGCGGCCGGCGGAGGCCAGGGGAACGGGCCGGTCGCGGCGGACGCGCCGGTCGCTGCGGCCCGCGTGGCGATTCGCTCCGGCCCTCGCGCCGCCCCGCGGATCCCCTCGTTGGCCGGCCGCCGTCGCGCCCGCGGCCGCCCGTCGGCGCGCCGCTGCCGGGCGGCCGCCCGGGCCTTCCGCCGCGCCCTCTTCCGGGAGGGCTCATCGCTCTCCTCTCGCCGCGCGCGCTGCGGACGAAGATCGACTCATGACTCGTGCAGGATCCTCACCCGCGACGCGAGCTGCGGCAAGCGGCGCTCGACCTCCCGGCGCAGCTCGGCCGGCGAGTGGCGGCGCGACAGGTGGTAGAGCACGACGGTCTCGTGCGCCGCCAGAGCGCCCGCGCGCTCGACGAGATCGTCGAGATGGAGATGGCCGTAGGCCGCGCCCTTGGCCCGCGCTTCGGGCGCCAGGAAGGTGAGCTCGATCATCAACACCCGGCTCGCGGCGAGGCGCGGCGCGAGATCGAACACGCCGGCGCCGGTGTCGCCGCAGTAAGAGAGCCAGACCTCCTCGCGCTCGCGCGCCACCTCGACGCCGCTCGAGCGCAGGCGGGCGATCTCGTCGCTCGGCGTGCCCACGAGCTCCGGCAGCAAGTGGCGCCGGCGACGCAGAAGGTGATAGCCGAGCGCCGGCACCACGTGGTCGACGGCGAAAGCCTCGATCGCCAGGTCCCTGCCGACCGCCACCCGCTCGCCCGGGGCGAGGCCGGCGAGCGCGAGCGCGTACTCGACCCGTTCGAGGCGCGCCGCCGCGGCGACGAAGGCGGCGAGGTCGGCGACGATCGCGCGCGGGCAGAAGACCCGCAAGGGCGAGCCGTGGTGCAGGCGGCGCTGCGAGACGAGGTACGGAACGCCGAGCGCGTGGTCGAGGTGTCCGTGGGTGAGGAACAGGTCGGCGACCCCGGCGAGGTCCCCGGCGCCGCGTCCGGCGTCGAAAGCCAGGCCCGGCGGGTGGACCCGGAACCAGGTCTCCTCGCCGGCCGACGAGCGCCCCTCGATCGCCAGCTCGCCGAGCGCCAACGCGGCCGGCGACGGCGCCGGATGCGACGCGCGCGCGGTCAGATCTCCGTGTAGATGAAGCGCCGCAGCGGCTCGAGCCGGCGACCGACGCTCTCGGCGTCCGGGTCGACCAGCCAGAGAGCGCCGGCGATCGAGGAGAGCAGCGAATTGCCGTCCTGCGGCGTGAAGCAGAAACCGTAGAGCTCGCGCTGACGATGCACGGCGAGCGTCGGCAGGACGACCACCGTCTGCGAGAGGATGCGGCCGTAGTAACCGTGGTCGCGCCCGAAGGAGAAGATCTCGTTGCAGTTGCGCTTGTCGGTGACCGCGACGCGCACGTTGCTCTTCAGGCGGGCGATCATCTCGTCCTTGGTCACCGCGCGATCGAAGACGAAGTTGAACCAGATCGAGTGCATGTACTGCGTGTTGAGCTTGACGGCGCTCGAGAAGAGGTCGAAATCCAGCCCCAGCGTCTCGAAGACGTGGTGGGCGTCGTGCGCGTGGTGAGTGCCGAACGCGGCGTCGTCGTGCTTGCCGACCTGCGGCGCGGGGGCGAAATCCTTGGTCTGCGACACGTCGTTCGCTCGCCGCATGCAGACGAAGTTGGCGCGCGCCAGGCTGTACTTGCCGTTCGGCTCGAGCGCCAGCGTCTTGATCAGGGTGGTGATGTTGTGGGTGTTGCACGAGACCACCTGGATGAAACGATCCTCGCCGGGAACCAGCGCTTCGTCGTTGACGCCGCGCGCGTAGGGCTTGCCGAAGCCGAACTCGCTGCCCTGGGCGATGAACCCCTTCGGCCCGGTCACGTGGTCGTAGTACTTCGTCTTCATGTCGTTGCCGGCCGGGGTGCAATCGACCACCACGGTGGCGCGCGAGATCGCCTCCTCGGCCTCGTAGGCGACCGCGTGCCCCATTTTCTCGAAGGCGTCCTTCTGGTCGGAGTCGGTCGCCAGCCGCGCGCCGCGCGACATCAAGTGGTTGATCTTCGAGCGGTCGGAGGCGAGCGGCGTGCGCTTGTGGAAGGTGACCTCGTCGATGCCCATCTTCTCGCGGAAGTCGGTGAACAGCCCGATCAGGGGCTCACCGATCGTGCCGGTGCCGACGATATGGACGATCGTCTTTTTCATGCTCTCCTCCAGGGATGCGCTGGGCGCGAACGGCGGAACGCTGCTCTGTGAAGCCTACCATAGCGCTCGCGCCGATTCGGCACGACACTTGCTGCCGATTCCCGCTATGCGGTCGGCTCGGGATCTCCGGCCCCCACCGCCCCATGTTTGCCGCCGCCCCGCCACAGCGGATCGCGGCGCGCGAACTCATCCAGGTCCCGGGGAACTTCGAGCAGCGTGCGCGTGACCGCCGGGTCGCAGGTATCGTTCTCGCATTCGTAGGTGTAGACGTTCCAGTCGTCCCGGCGCGCGAAACCGGAGAGCGTCTGGTAGGTGTTGCAGTGGCCGCACTTGATGGACAGGTTGCGGATGTCGATCATGGGAGAGGTCCCTCGCGATGCGACGCAGTGCCGGCGAGCGTAGCAGACGCCTGCGAACGGCGGCCTTTTTGGCGCTCGGCGCGAGCCTGGCGGCCCGCGGCGCCGCCGTCGCGGCGGCCGCCTCGGCGGCGAACCCCCCGGCGGCGATTCCTCCTGGGGCTTCGGCGACCCGGGGCGGTCCGGCCACTCCCGCGGCTCCCGCCGACACCCCCAGCTTCAGCGACGAGATCGGCGTCTCTTGGGTCCTGGTGCCGGTCCTGGTGCGCTCGCGCAACGGCTATCTGGACGGTCTCAGGCGCGATGACTTCCATCTCTCGGTCGACGGCAGGCCGGTTCGTTTCAAGGACTTCGAGAGGCGCGGCGAGGCCGCGGTCAGCTTGGTCTTCCTGCAGGACCTCTCGGGCAGCATGGCGATCGGCGGGCGACTCGAGGCGAGCCAGCAGGCGGTCTCCTACTTCCTCGACCAGGCCCAGCCTGGTGACGAGTTCGCGATCGCCAGCTTCGCCGGGACCTCCACCAACGTCGACGTGCCGTACACCGAGGACCTGGCGACCCTGCGCGAGGCGGTGGCGAGCTGGGAGGGCTACGGTCGCACCGCCCTGCACGACGCCGTCGCCTGGCTGCCGGAGATCACGCTCTCCGGTCGCAGCGTCAAACGGGCCGCGGTGTTGATCTCCGACGGCGTCGACAACGCCAGCACCATGACCGCGGCCGAGGCCCGGGACCTCGTCCGGCGGGCCGAATTGCCGGTCTATGTGATCGGGTTAGAATCGGGCGATCCTTACGAGGTCGACGCCGCCGGAAAGAAGCTGTACCGCTACGCGGATGTCCTGAATCTCCTCGCGTACATGACCGGCGGCCGGTACTTCTCCGTGCGCGGTCCCGAAGATCTCAAGGAGGTCTGCGCCACCATCGAGGAGGAGCTGCATCGCCAATACATCCTGGGCTTCGAGACCGTGGCGAACGGCCACTCGAAGTTCCGCGAGATCGACGTGAAAGTGGACAACAGCAAGGCAATCCGAGTCCTGACCCGCAGGGGATACGAGGGCTTGCCGCCGGCCGAATGACGGCGACCCGTCACATGCGCAACTCGAACGGAGGCTTGTAGAAATGAAAAAGACCCTAGTCGCGATCACCGGCACGGCCCTGGCGGCGTTCCTCGTCACCGGCTGCGCCACGAAGAAGTACGTCGGAGAAGAGGTCGGTACGGTCAACAAGCGCGTCGACGACGTCCAGTCGCAGGTCGAGGACGCGCAGACCAAGATCAAGCAGCACGACGAGCGCATCAGCCGGAACGAGGGCGCCACGGTGCAGGCCTCGAAGACCGCTCAAGAGGCGCTCGACCGCGCGATCGCCGCCGGCAAGCTCGCCGAGGGCAAGTTCCTCTACGAGACCGTGCTCTCGGACGACAAGGTGAAGTTCTCCTTCGACAAGGCGGAGCTCTCGGCCGACGCGAAGACGGCGCTCGACGGCTTCGTCGACCAGATGAAGGCAGACAACAAGAGCGTCTACATCGAGATCCAGGGCCACACGGATTCGATCGGCAGCGACGACTACAACCTCAAGCTCGGCGAGAAGCGCGCCGAGGCGGTGCGGCGCTACCTCTCGGTCAAGGGCGTGCCACTGCACCGCATGTCGGTGATCTCGTACGGCGAGAGCTCCCCGGTCGCCGACAACGCCTCGCGTGAGGGCCGCTCGGCCAACCGCCGCGTGGTGCTCGTCGTCCTGCAGTAAGGACCCGGCTTCCTCCCCTTCCGGCCCGGGCCCGGAGACCTCGGTCTCCGGGCCCTTTCCGCTTTCCACCGCGCTCCCCGGCCGGCGGACGGGCGAGGCCCCGGGGCGCGTCGCCCTCCCCCGGACGGGCGACGCGCTCGCGATCGGCTTCGTAGTACGATGCGAACAAATGTCCGAGCACTCCCGGGACGACCTGCTGCGGCGGCTGCAGGCGCTGGAGGACCCCTTCGGTTTCCTCGTGGCGCTCTTCGAGCACGCGCCGGTCGGATTCCAGATCTACGGGCTGGACGGTCGCTCGCTGGTGACCAACCGATCGTTTCGCGAGCTGTTCGGCTCCGAGCCGCCGCCGGAATACAGCATCTTCGAAGACGACATCGCCCGCGCTCGCGGCATGCTGGCGGACATCGAGCGCGCCTTCGCCGGCGATCTCGTCCGCCTGCCGACGATCTGGTACGACCCGCGGCAATTGACCGCCGTCGCCGTCACGGAGGGTCGCCGCGTCGCCATCTCCTCGACCTTCTTTCCGATCCGCGACCGCTCCGGCGCCCAGACCCACGTCGCGGTGGTCATCGAGGACCAGACCGCCAAACAGACGGCGCTCGAGCGCAGTCAGGGCGAGAGCGCCCAGCTGCGCGCCGCGCTGGCCGAGAAGCGGGCGGCCCAGGACCGCCTGGCCGAGACCGAGCTCAACTTCCGCCAGATCCTGGACCTGGTACCGCTGGCGATCTGGGTGCGCGACCGACGCGGGCGTCTGCGGTTGGCCAACCGCGCCTGCGCCGAGCGCCATAAGCGCCGCCCCGAGTCGTTGCAGGGGGCGCGCCTCGAGCACCTCGAGAACGATCCGGCGGTGGTCGCGCGCGAGCTCGCCGAGGATCGCGAGGTCCTGGCCACCGGGGTGGCGCGCACGTTCCCCGAGCGCCCGCGCCCGGACAGCGACGGGACGTCGCGCGTCGTGCGCTGCGTCAAGGTCCCGTTCCTGCCGGCCGGTGCCCAGGAGGCCGCGGTGCTCGGCTTGGAGCTCGACCTCACCGAGGTCCGCCGTGCGCAGGAGGAGCTGCGTCGGTCGGCGGAGATCATCGCCTCGTCGCCCGACGCGATCCTGGGGGAGGACACCGCCGGCCGCATCGTCGCCTGGAACCCGGCCGCCGAGCGCCTCTTCGGCTGGGCACGGGAGGAGATCCTCGGCCGCTCGGCCGAGGTTCTCGTCCCCGCGGAGCGCAGCGCAGAGATGGTCGAAATCCGGGAGCGGCTGGCGCGCGGCCTGGCGGTCGAATCCGTCGAGACCCGGCGGACGACGAGAGACGGTCACGAGATCCCGGTGTCGCTGTCGATCTTCCCGGTAAGCGACGCGCAGGGCGCGAGTCTCGGCTCGTCGACCATCGCCCGCGACGTATCGGACCGCGCCCTGCTCGAGGACCAGTTACGTCAATCGCAGAAAATGGAGGCGATCGGCCGCCTGGCCGGGGGCATCGCGCACGACTTCAACAACCTGTTGACCGCTATCCTCGGCTACTCCGAGGACCTGCTGGGCCGGGAGCGCGACGAGGAATCCCGCGCTTCGCTCGAGGAGATCCGCGATTCCGCGGTGCGCGCGGCCGGGCTGACGCGCCAGCTGCTCGCCTTCAGCCGCCGCCAGATCCTCCAGCCGCGCGCCGTCGATCTCAACGCGCATCTCGAGTCGCTCGGCGCCATGCTGGGGCGGGTGATCGGCGAGGACATCGACCTGCGCATCGCCACCGCGCCCGACCTGCCGCGCATCTCCGTCGACCCCTCGCAGCTCGAGCAGGTGGTGATGAACCTGGTGGTCAACGCTCGCGACGCCATGCCCTCCGGCGGCAGCCTGACTCTCGAGACCCGCAGCGTCCTGCTCGACGACCACTACACCCGCGAGCACTACGGCGTCGCCCCCGGCCGCTACGTGGTGCTGGCGGTGAGCGACACCGGCTGCGGAATGACCGAAGAGGTGCAGCGACGGATCTTCGAGCCCTTCTTCACCACCAAGGAGGCCGGCGTCGGCACCGGCCTCGGCCTGTCGACGGTCTTCGGCATCGTGCGCCAGAGCGGCGGTCAGGTCTGGGTCTACAGCGAACCGGGCCGCGGCACGACCTTCAAGATCTACCTGCCGGCGCTCGCCGACGACAGCATCCACGAGATGCAGCCGCTCCCGGAGAGTCGCGAGCCGGACGACGCCGTCGGCGAAGAGGCCGTGCTGGTGGTCGAGGACGAGAGCGCGGTGCGCTCGCTGATCGCCCGGGTGCTCAAGTCGCGCGGCTACCGGGTGACGACCGCCGCCTCGCCGGCGGAGGCGCTCGGCGCCATCGACCGGCTCGACTCGCCGCCGGATCTCGTCCTGAGCGACGTCGTCATGCCCGGCCTGAGCGGTCCGGAGCTGGCGCGCCGGCTGCGCCAGCGAAACCCCGATCTCAAGGTGCTCTTCGTCTCGGGTTACTCCGAGAGCGCCGTCGTCCACCACGGCATCCTCGAGCCCCAGGTCGAGCTGCTCTCCAAGCCTTTCCTTCCCGACGAGCTCGCCCGCCGAGTGCGCGAAGTGCTCGATCGCGCCTGACGCCGGTTCGCGGCGTTCAGTCGTTGGCGATGAAGATCGACTTGTATTCGCTGTAGGCCTCGAGCGCGGCCATGCCCTGCTCGCGCCCGAGGCCGCTCTGCTTGACGCCGCCGAAAGGCTGCTCGATGTGCACGCTCGAGGAGGAGTTGATCGAGATCATCCCGGTCTCCATCGCCCGCGCCACCCGTAGCGCGCGGCCGACGTCGCGGGTCCACAGCGAGCCCGAGAGGCCGTAGTCGCTGGCGTTGGCGAGCCGGATCGCCTCGTCCTCGCCGGCGAAAGGAGCGATCGTCACCACCGGGCCGAAGATCTCCTCGCGCACGACGCGCATCTCCGGCGTCACCGCGACGAACACCGCCGGCGTGAGGTAGTTGCCGCGGGCGAGCCGCGGATCCGCCGGCGCTTCGCCGCCGCACAGGCGCTCGGCGCCCTCGGCTTCGCCGATCTCGACGTAGCGCCGCACGCCCTGGAGCTGGCCGGGCGAGATGAGCGGACCCATCTCGGTCTCCGGTTCGGCCGTCGGCCCGAGACGGACCGCGCGCGCGCGGGCGACGAACCTCTCGACGAAGCGGTCGAAGATCGACCGCTCCACCAGAACGCGGCTGCGGGCGCAGCAGTCCTGTCCGGCGTTGTCGTAGACCGCCCAAACCGACGACTCGACGCAGGCGTCGAGGTCGGGGGTGTCGGCGAACACCAGGCTCGCCGACTTGCCGCCGAGCTCGAGCGACACGCGCTTCAGGTCGTCGGCTGCCGCTTTCATCACTCCGCGGCCCACCGCGGTCGAGCCGGTGAAGGAGACCTTGCGCACCCGGCGGTCGCTGACCAGCGCCGCGCCGGCGACCGACCCTCTCCCGGGCACGACGTTGAAGACCCCCGGCGGCAGGCCGGCCGCGAGCGCCACGTCGTAGAGCGCCAGGGCCGAGAGCGGCGTCAGCTCGGCCGGCTTGGCGACCACGGTATTGCCCATGGCGAGCGCCGGCGCCGTCTTCCACGACAGGATGAGGAGCGGAAAGTTCCAGGGCGTGATCGCGGCGCAGACGCCGATCGGCTCGCGGAAGGTCAGGCCGGTGCCGTCCTTGGCGACCGGAATCGTCTGGCCGTGGAATTTGTTGACCGCGCCGGCGTAGTACTCGAAGCAGTTGGCGGCCGCGCCGACCTCCCACTTCGCCCCGCCTAGCGGCTTGCCGGCGTTGCGCGACTCGAGCCGCGCGATCTCGTCGAGGCGCGAGCGCAGCCCGTCGGCGATCCGCTGCAGCGCTTGGCCGCGGTCGCGCGAATTCATGCGACGCCACTCGGAGCCGCGGGCGAAGGCGGCGTCCGCCGCGCCGACCGCGCGCGCCACGTCCTCGACCCCCGACTCGGCGACCCGCGCCACGGTCGAGTTGTCCTGCGGGTCGAGGACGGCGATCGTCCCGCCGCCGGCCGCCAGCGGGCGATCGCCGCCGATCGCCAGGCCGAGCGTCGCGGGCGCGGAACCCGGGTCGCTCACTCGGGGGTCACGTAGGCGGCGGTGATGCCGCCGTCGACGACGAAGGTCGCGCCGGTCATGAAGGAGGAGTCGTCGCAGGCGAGGAAGAGCGCCGCTTTCGCCATCTCCTCCGCGAGACCGAAGCGGCCCATCGGGATGTGCACCAGTCGGCGCTGTTTCTTGGCCTCGCTGTCGAGGAACTTCATCAGCAGCTCGGTCCGCAGCGGTCCCGGGCAGAGCGCGTTCACCCGGATCTTCTCGCGCGCGTGGATCACCGCCAGCTCGCGGGTCATCGACAGCACCGCGCCCTTGCTCGCGGTGTAGGCGAGCTGCGGCGTCGCGGCGCCGAGCAGGGCGACGAACGAGGCGGTGTTGACGATCGAGCCGCCGCCCGACCGGCGCAGCGCCGGGATGCCGTACTTGCAGCCGAGGAACACCCCCTTGACGTTGACCGCGAAGGTCTGATCCCAGACGCTCTCCTCGGTGGTCTCGGCGTTGTCGTCGGCCGAGAGCATGATGCCGGCGTTGTTGAACAGGATGTCGAGCCGCCCGAACTCGCGCTCGGCCGCCGCCACCATGGCGGCGCAGTCGGCGGCGCGCGACACGTCGGCGCGGACGTAGATCGCCCGGCCGCCGGCCGCGACGATTTCCGCCACCGTCTCGGCGCCGGCGGCGTCGTTGACGTCGGCCACCACGATACCCGCCGCCCGCTCGCGCGCAAAGAGGCGCGCCGTCTCGCGCCCGATGCCGCTCGCTGCCCCGGTGATCACCGCCACCTTGCCGGCCAGCCGCATGCTCACCTCCCGTCGCCGTCCGCGCGCTGGCGCCGCCGGCGCGCCGCGACCTCGACCAGGGAATCGAAGAGGCGCTGCTGGGTCTCGTCCTCGGCGGCGGTCATCTCCGGATGCCACTGTACGCCCACCAGCCAGGGATGGTCCGGCTTCTCGAACGCCTCGACCGTACCGTCGTTCGCCCAGGCCACCACCTCGAGGCCGCGCGCCACTTCGCGCGCCGCCTGGTGGTGCCAGGAGGCCGGCTCGACCGCGGTCTCGCCCATGATGCCGGCGAGCCTCGAGCCCGCGCTCGCCGCCACCGGATGGCGCGGATAGGCCTGCTCGCGGTCGGCCGGCCGGTGCGACACCTCGTCGCCGACCTCGTCCGGCAGGTGCTCGATCAACGTGCCGCCGAGGGCGACGTTCATCACCTGCGCGCCGCGGCAGATGCACAGCGTCGGCAGGTCGCGCACCGCGACCCGGCGCGCGATCTCCATCTCCATCGCGTCGCGCTCCGGATCGACGCGCTCGATCGTGGCGTGCGGAATGCCGCCGTAGAGGCGCGGATCGACGTCGCCGCCGCCCGATAGGATGAGGCCGTCGAGCTCGGCGAGCAGCTGCTCGAGATGCTGCTCGCCGGGCGGGACGAGCACCGGGATGCCGCCGGCGCGACGCACCGCGGCGACGTACTCGGCCGGCAGCCGGTAGCGCCCGTCGACCAGGCGCCCGTAGGTGGTGATGCCGATCAGCGGCCGACCGTCCATCGCGCGATCCTATCGGAGCTCAGGCGCGCTCGAAGTAGCGCTCGCGTTCCCAGGAGGTGACGACTTGGTCGAACTTCGCCTGCTCGGTGCGGAAGAAGTGGACATAGTGATCGACGACCTCGTCGCCGAACGCCGCGCGCAGCATGGAGCTCGCGGCGAGCAGATCGGTCGCCTCGCGCAGCGAGCGCGGCACTTTCGGCAAGTTCTCGGCCACGTAGACGTCGCCCGCGAAGGCTCGCGGCGGCTCGATCTTCCGCCGGATGCCCTCGAGACCGGCGGCGAGGCTGGCCGCGAACGCCAGGTAGGGGTTGGCGTCGGCGCCCGGGATGCGGCACTCGATGCGCAGCGCCCCGCCCTCCCCCACCACGCGGAAGCCCGAGGTGCGGTTGTCGTAGGACCAGGCGACGTTGGTCGGTGCCCAGGACTGGAAGACGAAGCGCTTGTACGAGGTCGGATACGGCGCATAGAAGGCGGTGATCTCGCGCGCGTGCGCCATCCAGCCGCCGAGGAAGTGACGGAAGGTGTCGGAGGCCTGGATCGGCCCGAGCTTCTTCTTGCCCGGGAAGAGCGGCCGCTGGGCGCCCTCGTCCCAGAGCGACAGGTGGAGGTGCATCGAGGAGCCGGCGAGGTCGGCCCGCCACTTGGCCATGAAGGTGACCGCGAGGCCGAGCTGCATCGCGATCTCCTTGGCCGCCGACTTGTAGATCGAGTGCCGATCGCAGGTCTCGAGCACCTCGGCGTAGGCGATGTTGAGCTCGTGTTGTCCAGGCCCCCACTCCCCTTTGCTCGACTCCACCGGGATGCCCGAGGCCTCGAGCTGCCGCCGCAGCGCGCCGTTGAAGACCTCCTCCTTCGTCCCCTGCAGCATGTGGTAGTCCTCGATGTACCAGCCGAAGGGCTCGAGGTTCGAAAAGCCCTTGGCTTTCGCCGAGTCGTAGGTCTCCTTGAAGATGTAGTACTCGAGCTCCGAAGCTCCCATGGCGGTCATGCCGGCCTCGGCCAGCCGTTCGACCTGGCGACGCAGCACGGCGCGCGGCGCGATGGCGACCGGAGCGTGCCCGGGCTCGGTCTCGAGGTCGCAAATCACTTGCGCCGAGCGATCGAGCCACGACAGGACGCGCAGCGTGCGCAGGTCCGGCACGCAGTGGAAGTCGCCGTAGCCGCTCTCCCAGTTGGCGAAGCGGTAGCCGGGCACGACCTCCATCTCCATGTCCACGGTCAGCAGGTAGTTGCAGGCGTGCATGCCGTGCCGCGCCACGCTGTCGAGGAAGAACCTCCCGGGGACGCGTTTGCCCATGAAGCGGCCGTAGCAGTCGGGGAAGACGACCAGCACGGTGTCGATCTCGCCTCGCTCGACCCGGTGGGCGAGATCGTCGAGCGATAGGGTTCCGGGCGGGTTGTCCGCCGTGGCGGTCTTCTTCATCCGCGACCTCAGGGCGCGGCGAGCTTCGCCAGCTCGGCCTCGATCCGCCGCAGCTCCTCCTCGCTCGCGGGCTTCGGCCCGGTGAAGCGCTTGCGCGCGTCGGCGAGCCACCAGACGAGCATGAAGAGGCAGATGAACACCGTGGTCCAGAGCACGAGCTCGTTCGGGGGCAGAACGAGGAAGACCGAGATCAGGAAGATCCAGATCGTCGAGACCACGCCGAACGGCACCGTCCAGCGCCCCAGGTTCCACGGCGCGGTCTCCCGGGTGGTGAACTCGCCCCGCTGGCGGAAGCGATTGCGCAAGTTGAGCAGGATCGGGATGCCGTAGGCCCAGTAGAGGAAGATGACGCTGATCGCGGTCACGATGTAGAAGGCGCCCGACCAGAGGAGCATGGCGACCGCCAACGCGCAGGTGATGAGGATCGAGTTCACCGGCGTGCGGCGCGTCGGATGCACCTGGCGGATGAGTTTGTATCCCGGCATGCCGCCGTCGCGCGCGAACGCGAACCACATACGACTCATCGAGGTGATCGAGGCCAGTCCGCAGAGCCACATCGCGCCGGCGATGATCACCGCGACGAAGTTGGCGAGGAACGGCGACAGGTTGTCGTAGGCGATCTTCAACACCGGATAGGCGTCGGTGGCGGTCGACGGGATGTCGGTGATCGACAGCGTCAGCACCATGAGCACCACGTAGCCGACGACCGCCGAAACCGCGACCGAGAGGAACACCCCCCAAGCCGAGTTGAGCCGCGCCATGACCGTCTCCTCGGCGACGTGCGCCGAGGCGTCGTAGCCGGTGTAGGTCCACTGTGCCTGCAGCAGGCCGATGGCGAAGACCAGCCAGAAAGGCGCCGCCTTGTAGATCGCGGTCAGGAAGGGGAAGAGCGAGAAGAGCGGCGAGGGCAGCACGAGCAGCGGCTGGGCGGTGATCGGATTGCCGAGGTAGAGCGCGGGAGCCGTCGTCCCGTCGGCGAGCGCCGCGGAGGAAAAATCGTAGGGGTTGGTGGTGTTGACGAACGACATGGCGAAATCCCAACCGTGCCAGGTCTTGCCGAAGACGGTGAGAAAGACGGCGATCAGCGCCACGCCGCCGATGTGCCACCAGACCGAGAAATCGTTGAGCCGCGCCGTCAGCCGGATGCCGAAGATGTTGATCAGCATCTGCGGGATCATGATCAGCACCATCACGAAGACGTAGAAGTACCAGTTGGTCGAGAAGGCATGGCCGGTGATCTTGGCGAGCGCGCCGACGATGTAGATCGCCGCCGCGATGTTGATCCCCGAAGTGATGGTGATCTGGCCGATCATGTTGAACCAGGCGGTGACCCAGGCCCACTTGTGACCCCCGAGGCGATGGGCCCAGAAGTAGAGCCCGCCGGCCGTCGGGTAGGCCGAAGCGAGCTCGGCCATCGAGGCGGCGATGATCATCACGAAGATCGAGACCACCGGCCAGCCGACGGTGTTGATCACCGGTCCCGCGAAGCGCAGGCCGAAGCCGAAAAGCAAGATGGCGCCGGTCAAGATCGAGATGATCGAGAAGGAGATGGCGAAATTCGAGAACCCCCCCATCTCGCGGAACAGTTGCTGCGCGTAGCCGAGCTTGTGCAGCTCGCGCATGTCCTGCTGGATCGCCTCTTCGCGGGAACCCTTGCGTGCCTCAGCCATGGCCCAGCCCTCCTCGAGAGCAGCATTCGGCGGAACGCGGACGAGCGGTGCGGAAATCTGCGCCGAGACTAGCGCCGGCCGCGGCCGGCTACAAGGCGGCGCCGGTCGAGAGCGCCGGACCGTCGACCCGCAGCTTGCCGCCGCAGCGGCCGCAGCGGAAGCGGCGGGCGCCGCGGTGGCGGCGCAGGTAGCTCTCGCCGCAGGCGGCGCAGCTCCAGCGCCAGGCCCGGCGCCGGGCCGCGAAGCGCGAGGCGTCGAGGTCGTGGCAGGCGTCGGCCGGGTAACCGAGCCGGACGACCAGCTCTCTCCAGGCCGGCCCGTGCGCCGCCCGAAAGCCGGCGAGCAGGTGGCACAGCTCGTGCGCCAGGGTCGGCAGCAGCTCCGGGGGGTGAGCGTCGAGCAGCCGCGGATTGAGCTCCAGCAGGCGCTCGCCGTGCACCGCGCGGCCGAGCGCGGTGCGCATGCGGGCGTTGAAGCGCACCCGGATCGTCCCCCGCCAGCGCGGGCGGCGCAGGCGGCGGCACCAGGAGTCGGTCAGGCGTTCGAGGGCGCGCGGCGAGCGACGCGATGGCGCGCGGCGGCGCCGCGCGGCGGGGCGCGGCGGGGGCTGGAAGTCGAAACTAAGCTGCACCGGCGGCGCGCAGCTCCCGCTCGAGGTCGCCGGCGTCGATCAGTCCGGTGTGACGGAAGGTGATCCGGCCCTGCTTGTCGACGATCACCAGGGTCGGCAGACCCATCACCTCGAGCTTGCCCGACAGCGCCTCGTCCGGATCGAGCATCAGCGGGTAGGGCACCGGCTTCTTGGCGACGAACGCAGCCACGGTGTCGCGGTCCTCGCCGGTCGCCACCGAGACGAACTCGACGCCCAAGCCCTTGAGCTTCGGATAGGCCGCCTGCAGGATCTCGCTCTCGATGTGGCAGGGACCGCACCAGGTCGCCCAAAAATCGTAGAGCACGACCTTGCCGGCGAAGGCGGTCGACTCGACCGCGCGCCCTTCGAGGTCCGCCAGGCGGACGGTCGGCATGCGGGAAGGACCGTTGGCCTCGCTCTCCCGCGGCTCCGAGGGCTCCGCGGTCGCTCCGGCGGCGGCCGGGCGGGCGGCGCCCGGCTTGGCGAGGCCGCTCCAGGAGAAGGCGAGAACGGCGGCGATCAGCGCCGCGCCGACGATCAGCCAGACGATCTCGCGCGAGTTGGACCGGGGCGTGTCGCTCATGGCGCGGCCAGCATATGGAATGGGCCAGAAAGAAAAAAGAGCCGAGGCCTCCCGGCCAGGCTCCCTTAAAGGCTAAATGAAA
This sequence comes from Thermoanaerobaculia bacterium, assembly GCA_046331385.1. Classification (GTDB taxonomy): domain Bacteria; phylum Acidobacteriota; class Thermoanaerobaculia; order Multivoradales; family JAGPDF01; genus JAXLQW01. The sequence goes on along the minus strand of JAXLQW010000001.1, from coordinate 4,252,911 downwards.
CGAGACGAAGAATCCGCTAGAAGCTTACTTCTTCTTCTTCGCGGCCTTCTTGGCGGGCTTCTTCGCCGCCTTCTTGGCCTTCTTGGTCGCCATGCCTGGCCTCCCTGTCCCGAACGCTTCCGGGACCTGCCGGATCGAAGTCCGGCGTCTCGCGGCGGGCTCAATTGCCCGCGGCGGATATCTGTCGTGCGCCTCGACTCAGCTGCACCCGCTGGTCGAACCGCAGTTGAGGCACTTGTAGCACGTCCCGTTGCGCACCATGATCGAGCCGCAATCGTGGCAGCTCGGCGCGTCCTGTTGGTAGAGGAAGCTCACCTTCGGCTGCTCGATCCCTTCCGGCTTGACGGTCGCCGGCGGCGCCGGCAGCGCGACCGCGACCGGCGCCGCGGGCAGCTCCTCGCGCACCACCACGCCCGCCGCCTGCTTGTCCTCGCTCGACAGGAACTTCGAGGCCAGCCAGCGGAAGATGTAATCGGTGATCGACTTGGCGATCGGGATCTCGGGATTCTTGGTGAAACCCGAGGGCTCGAAGCGGGTGTGCGAGAACTTGTCGACCAGGGTCTGCAGCGGCACGCCGTACTGCAGCGAGATCGAGATCGCGGTGGCGAAGGCGTCCATCAGGCCCGAGATCGTCGAGCCCTCCTTGGCCATGACCAGGAAGATCTCGCCCGGCTGGCCGTTCTCGTAGAGGCCGACGGTCAGGTAACCCTCGTGGCCGTTGATCGAGAACTTGTGGGTGATCGCCCGCCGTTCGTCGGCGAGCTTGCGCCGGCCGGCGAACGGCGCCGCCGCGGCCGGCAACGTCGCGGCCGCGACCGCCGAGTCCTTCTTGGTCGACAGCGGCTGGCTGCGCTTGCAGCCGTCGCGGTAGATCGCCACCGCCTTCAGGCCGAGCTTCCAGCCCTCCATGTAGGCCTGCTGAATCTCGTCCGGCGTCGATTCCTCCGGCATGTTGATCGTCTTCGAGATCGCCCCGGAGATGAACGGCTGCACCGCCGCCAGCATCTTCAGGTGGCCCATGTAGTGGATGGTGCGCGAGCCCTTGGCGGCCTTGAAGGCGCAGTCGAACACCGGCAGATGCTCGCTCTTCAGGTGCGGCGCGCCCTCGATGGTGTCGTTCTCGTCGATGTACTCGACGATCGCCCGCACTTCGTCCTTGTCGTAGCCGAGACGCTTGAGGGCCACCGGCACGGTGTTGTTGACGATCTTGATCAGCCCGCCGCCGACCAGCTTCTTGTACTTGACGAGCGCGATGTCGGGCTCGACGCCGGTGGTGTCGCAGTCCATCATGAAGGCGATCGTGCCGGTCGGGGCGAGCACCGAGATCTGGCTGTTCTTGATCCCGCTGCGCTCGCCGCGCTCGAGGACTTCGTCCCACGACTGCTTGGCCGCGGTCAGCAGGTCGAGCGGCACGTGCGCCGGTTCGATGCGGCGGATCGCCTCGCGGTGCTTGCGCATCACCCGCAACATGGGCTCGCGATTCTCCTCGAAAGCCGCGAACGGGCCGAGCTTTTCGGCGATGCGCGCCGACTGAGCGTAGGACGCGCCCGACATCAAGGCGGTGATCGCCGCCGCGTAGTCGCGCCCAGCGTCGGAGTCGTAGGGCACGCCGCGCGCCATCAGCAGCGCGCCGAGGTTCGCGAAACCGATGCCGAGCGGCCGGAAGCGGTGCGAGTTCTCCTCGATCCGCGGCGTCGGATAACTGGCGAAATCGACCACGATCTCCTGCGCCGAGATGATCACCTCGCAGGTGTGGCGGAAGCTCTCGACGTCGAAGCCGCGCTCGCCGTCGTAGAACTTGAGCAAGTTGAGCGAGGCCAGGTTGCACGCCGTGTCGTCGAGGAACATGTACTCGCTGCACGGGTTGGAGGCGTTGATCCGGGCGGTCGCGGCGCAGGTGTGCCAGTCGTTGATCGTCGTGTCGTACTGCATCCCCGGATCGCCGCACACCCAAGTCGCCTGGGCGATCATCTTCATCACGTCGCGCGCCCGGTAGGTGTCCATCGCGTGGCGGTCGGTCACCGCGTGCGTCGTCCAGCTCGCGTCGTCGGCGACCGCCTGCATGAAATCGTCGGTCACCCGCACCGAGTGGTTGGCGTTCTGATAGGCGATCGAGTCGTAGGCGCCGCCCTGCACGTTGAAGCCGCCGTCGAAGCCGGCGTCGATCAGCGCCCAGGCCTTCTTCTCCTCGATCTCCTTGCAACGGATGAAATCGACGATGTCCGGGTGCTCGACGTCGAGGATGACCATTTTCGCCGCGCGCCGCGTCTTGCCGCCGCTCTTGATCACCCCGGCGAAGGCGTCGAAGCCCTTCATGAAAGAAACCGGCCCGGAGGCCGTGCCGCCGCCCGCCAGGTTCTCGCGCGACGAGCGCAGGGTCGAGAGGTTCGAACCCGTGCCCGAGCCGTACTTGAAGAGCATGCCCTCGGTCTTGGCGAGGCCGAGGATCGACTGCATCGTGTCTTCGACCGAATTGATGAAGCAGGCCGAGCACTGCGGCTTCTCCTCGATGCCGACGTTGAACCAGACCGGCGAGTTGAAGCAGGCGTACTGCTGCACCAGGATGTGCTTGAGCTCGGCCTGGAAAGTCTCGGCGTCGGCCGCGGAGGCGAAATAGCCGCCTTCGGTCCCCCAGCGGGTCATCGCATCGGCGACCCGGCCGATCAGCTGGCGCACGGAGTGTTCGCGCTGCGCGGTGCCGAGCTGGCCGCGGAAGTATTTCGAGACCACGACGTTGGTCGCCGTCTGCGACCAGAACTTCGGCACCTCGACGCCTTTCTGTTCGAAGACCTTCTCTCCCTTCTCGTTGCCGATCACCGCGTCGCGGTATTCCCACTCGACGGTGTCGAAGGGGTCGATCCCCGGAGTGGTGTAGTAACGCCGGAAGGTGAGTCCCTCGCGGCGCGCGGCGGTGGCTTCCGCCGCGCCGCTCTCCGGCGTCTGCGGGACCATCAGGCTCTTCATTCCGGGGTTCGTCGTGTTGTCGATCGCCATACCTTCCTCCGTCACTGCACCGCTCTGCGCTTCCCTGCTCGTCCCGGATCGCGCGTCGCCGCGCTCGCTATTGTCCCGATCGGCCAACGTCTTCCCTCGACCCCTCCGCCACCCCACCGCACGCTCGGTGTCCAGTGCCCAATTGGATGTGCAATAGCTGGAGGAGAAAGGTAAGCCATCTGTTCCGGCCTGTCAAGGGTCTGTCCCCAAGATGTTGTGGTCGTCACCCCGCCGCCCCACTACCGATCGAGTCTCGCACCCACCCGGGTGCGGCGCGCGTGGAGCGCGTCGCACCCGTAGAATGCAGTCGATGGCGCCCCGCACGAAGTCCGACGCCGTGCCCGCGGCGACCGCCGATCGCGCGACCTCCTCGGGCATCCCGCTCGCGCCGAGCTACGGCGCGTCCGACCTCGCGCACCTCGACGCGCGGCGCGCGATCGGCGCTCCGGGCGAGTTTCCCTTCACGCGCGGCATCCACCCCGACGGCTACCGCGCGCGCCTGTGGACGATGCGCCAGTATGCCGGCTTCTCCGACGCCGAGGAATCGAACCGCCGCTACCGCTTCTTGCTGGCGCAGGGAACGACCGGACTGTCGGTGGCCTTCGACCTGCCGACGCAGATCGGCTACGACAGCGACCATGGCGTGGCGCGCGGCGAAGTCGGCCGCGTCGGCGTGCCGATTCCGTCGATCGCCGACATGCGACGGCTGTTCGACGGCATCCCGCTCGACCGGGTCACCACTTCGATGACCATCAACGCCACCGCCGCGACGCTGCTGGCGTTCTATCTCGTCCTCGCCGAAGAGCAGGGGGTCTCCTGGGACCGCGTCGGCGGCACGGTGCAAAACGACATTCTCAAGGAGTACGCGGCGCGCGGCACCTACATCTACCCGCCGCGGCCCTCGATGAAGCTCGCCGCCGACGTCATCGAGTTCTGCGCCGACCGGGTGCCGAAGTGGAATCCGATCTCGATCTCCGGCTACCACATCCGCGAGGCCGGCTCGACCGCGGTGCAGGAGGTCGCCTTCACGCTCGCCAACGCCCTCGCCTACGTCGACGCGGTCCTCGCCCGCGGCCTGCCGATCGACGACTTCGCTCGCCAGCTCTCCTTCTTCTTCAACGCCCACAGCCATTTCCTGGAGGAAGTGGCGAAATTCCGCGCCGCGCGCCGGCTGTGGGCCGAGCTGGTCGCCGAACGCTACGCGCCGCGCGACCCGCGCTCGCTCTGGTTGCGCTTCCACACCCAGACCGCGGGCTCGACTTTGACCCAGCAGCAGCCGGAGAACAACGTCGTGCGGGTGGCGATCCAGGCCCTGGCCGCGGTCTGCGGCGGCACGCAGTCGCTGCACACCAACGCCCGCGACGAGGCGCTCGGCCTGCCGACCGAGGAGGCGGCGCGACTGGCGCTGCGCACCCAGCAGCTGATCGCGCACGAGAGCGGCGCCGCCGACGTCGCCGATCCGCTCGGCGGCGCCTGGGCGATCGAGGCGCTGACCGACGAGATCGTCGCCCGCGCCCGGGCCTACATCACGCGCATCGAGGAGCTGGGCGGGGCGCTCGCCGCGATCGAGCGCGGTTTCCAGCAGAACGAGATCGCCGACGCGGCCTACGCCCACCAGCGCGCGGTCGAGAGCGGCGAGAGGAAGATCGTCGGGGTCAATTGCTTCGCCGGCGAGGAAGAGCAGCCGGCCGGGGCGCTCGAGCTCGATCCGGCGGCCGAGCTGGCGCAGGTCGCGCGGCTGCGCGAGTTCCGCGCCACGCGCGACGCCTCCCGTCTGCCCGCGAGCCTCGCCGCGCTCGAGCGCGCGGCGCGCGAGGAGCGCAACGTCCTGCCGCCGATCCTCGACGCGGCGCGCGCCAACGCGACCCTGGGCGAGATCGCCGACACCCTGCGTGCGGTCTACGGCGAGCACCGCGAGAGCGGCGGCTGAGCGGGCTCAGCCCGGCTTCTTCGCTTCCCCGTCGTCCGACTTCTCCGGCTTCTCCTTCTCGTCCGCCGAGACGATCGGCTCGGCCTTGCGCACCGCGGCGAGCTTGTCGAGGACCTCGCCGACGTTGTTCGCCGGCAAGTCGAGCACCACTTCGCGGGCGCTGGTGGTCGCCGTCGCCGCGCCGTGGGCGTCGGGCGGGAAGAGGACGAGCGTCTCCTCCTTGCCCTCCTTGTCGAACAGGCGCACGGTCAGGCGCGCGGCGCCGCTCGCCCGCTGCGCGGCCTCGGCCTTGGCGCTCACCCGCTCGGCCTTCGCCGAGGTGACGGCGTAGAGCAGGTCCGAGACCGGCGTGTAGGGGATCTTCTTGCCGTCGCGCAACCAGTCGCCGGCCGAGCGGGAGAACTGCGTCCTGCCGCCGGCGTCCTCGACGTCGAAGCGCTCGACGCCGTAGAGCTCGGTCGTCGCCCAGGCGGGCGAGCGCCAGTCGGCGGGCGGACGGTCGAGGAACTCCGCCAGCTTGGCACCGCTCTCGAAGACCTGTCCGCCGGCGCGCAGGTAGCGCCAATCGGGCTGGTCGGCCACCGCGCCGCCGATCACGATCGCCAGCGGCTCGCTCTTGCCCTTGAGCACCAGCTCGATCGTCCCCACCGGCGCGTCGAGCCCGGTCGCGGTCGCCGGCGGTGCCGGATCGTCGAGGAACTTCTCGATCTTCGTACCGGTGAGCGCGCCGAAGAGCCGGTCGGCGAGGTCGCGGCTGGCGACGTCGGCGATCGGACTCTCGATCCACTGCGTCTCCCCGCGCTTGGCGAGCAGCACCGGCGGCGCCCCGGGCTTCTTGAGCGTCACGCGTTCGATCTCGTCGCGCGACGCCGTCACCACGTCGCGGCTGCGCCAGTCGCCGGGCGCCTTCGCCAGGCGATCGACGAAGCCGCCGGGGACGACCAGGAAGCCGTCGTGGCCGCTTGCCCGGACGACGACGTTGGCCGACGCCGGCACCGCGCCGCCGACCTCCAGCTTCGCCTCACCCTTCGCGGTCGCGAGCGTCACCGTGCCGCGCGGCGGCTCGAGACCGACGTCCTGGGCCGCAGCGCCCGCGAGCGCGCGCACCGTCGACAGACCCACCAGGTCTTCGACCAGTTGGCGCACGGTCGCCGAGTCGGCCTCCGCTTGCAGCGGCTCGACGAGTCGCCAGCGCGACGGCGGCGAGAACGCCGGCGGAGTCGTCTCTCCCTTGCCGCTCCCTTCGAGCGGATTTTCGCGCTCGAAGCGCACCCGCTTGCCGCTCCACTCGATTTCGAGCCGCGTGACCTCGGCGGCCGCGAGATCGACAGCCTTCTTCGCCCGCTCGGCGCGCTCCTCGCTCGAGGGCAGGTCCTTCTCGAAGAAGACGATGAAGGCGGCGAGCGCGGCGACCACCGCGGCGAGGACGGCCAGGGTGCGCGGCTTCACGCTCTCACCTCCGGCGCTTGAAATAGACCGTCACGCCGGCGAGGATCGCGAGCGCCGGCAGGCCGCCGAGCACGAACCAGGTGAGGCTCGCGAGCTGGCCCTGGGTGAGCGAGAGGTGGACCTGCTCGGGCTTCTTCGGTCCGATGCCGAGCAGGTTCTTGCGCTCGATCATCCAGTCGAGGGCATTGGCGAGCAGGGTCGGGTTGCCGACGTTGGTCAACTCGCCGTTGGTGGCGAAATCCGAATCGCCGAAGACCACCAGGCGCCACTTCGGTCCTTCGCCCGCCTGCGGAGCCGGCGGCGCCTCGGCCTGTTCGAGATCCTCCTCGTCCGAGCCCGGCGGTGGCTTGGGGCCGGCGGCGGCGACCGCCAGCGCGAGCGACACCGGGCCGGCGACGTCCTTGGCGTCCTTGGCGACTCCAGCCAAGTGGGCAAGATCGGTCTCGCCCCAGCCGTCGCTCGAGGTCTCGAGCAGCGTCGTCGCCTCGGCGCCCGCGGGCGGCGTGCCCTTGCCGATCGAGCGCGCCAGGGCGAAGATCGCCGGCACGTTCGCCTGCGCCAGGCTCTCGACGATCGGATGCGCGCCGGTCGCCTTCACGAAGATGGTCTCGGCGCCGTAGAACGGCAGGGTGCTCGACGGGTCGACGACGATGTCGTCGCCGACGGCGACGCCGTAGCGGGCGAGCCAGGGCTCGAGGCCGGTCTTCGCGAGCGCCCCGCCGGTGCCGAGATCGGGATCCAGCATCACCAGCAACCGGCCGCCGCCGTCGAGGTACTTCGCCAGCACTTCGAGCTCTGGAGGCAGGAAGGTCGACGTGGGACCGGCGATCACCACCAGAGCGGCGTCGGCGGGTACCTCCTTCTGTCCCAGCGACGCCCACGGCTGCAGATCGAGGTTCTCCTTGCCGAGCAGGTCCTTGATCTGCGACAGGCCCTTCGGCGAGAAGTCGTCGAGGCTCGCCTCGTGGTGGCCGGTGGTGAACAGGACCTTGGGCTTCTTCTTCTCGACCAGGGCCAGGATCGCCGAAGTGAAGGCCTCCTCGCCCTTGAAGCCGGTGAGCTTCGGACCCTGGCCGAACTGCATGCCGGAGTAGTCGTAGTCGGCGAGGTCGGCCTCCTCGACCACGCGGCGGTCGTCGCCGTCGTCGAAGACCACCACGTTCAGGTTCTTCACCTTGTACTGGTCGACCAGGCGCTGCGCCTCGACCAGATTGCGCTCCGGATCGACCGCGCGCACGGTGACGCGGGTCGACTTCGCCGCGTAGCGATCGAGCAGCTCCTTGGCCGGCGCGAAGACCTCCGACCCCGGCTGCATGAAGAGAGTGACCCGCACGTCCTTGGCGAGGCCCGCGAGCACGCTCTCGGTCTTCGGCGACAGCGAGTAGAGCCTAGCGCTCGTCCAGTCGAAGCGGTGGTAGTACTTCATCGCGAAGTAGTTGCCCATGGCGAGCAGCGCCGCCGCCAGCAGCACCCCCGCCGAGAGCGTGCCGCCCTGGATCAGCTTGCGTTTCGTCGATCCGTCGCTCATCCCCTCATCTCCACTTCTTCGCGGCGAGCGTCCGCGTGGTCAGGAACAGGAAGAAGGCCGCGACGCTCGCGTAGTAAACGAGATGCCGGGTGTCGACGATGCCCTTCGAGAAGTCGTCCATGTGCTGCCAGAGGTCGAGGTAGCCGAAGACTCTCTTCGCCGTCTCGCCGTTGAACAGGCTCTCGAGCAGGCCGAAGGTGAAGAGGACCATCAGGCAGGCGAAGGTGACGATCGCCGCCACGATCTGGTTCTTCGAGAACGCCGAGGCGAAGATGCCGACCGCGAGGAAGAGCCCGCCGATGCCGAGCAGACCGAGGTACGAGGAGGCGATCGGGCCGAAGTCGACCGGCGAGAAGTAACGGACCATCGCCACGTAGAGCAGCGTCGGCGACCAGAGGAAGCCGTAGAAGGCGACCGCCGCGAAGTACTTGCCGAGCACCACCTGGGTCTCGGTCACCGGCGCGGTCATCAGCACCTCGATGGTGCCGCTGCGCAGCTCCTCGGAGACCAGGCGCATGGTGAGGAAGGTGCCGACCGAGATCAGCACCAGCCAGGTGAAGATCGTCTGGCCGAAGAAGAGCTCGAGCGGCGCGCCACTGCGCGCCCCGGGGTTGTTGAGGTAGGCGACGATCAACGAGAAGTAATAGCCGTTGACCAGCAAGAAGAAGGTCAGCAGGATGTAGGCGAGCGGCGAGAAGAAGTAGGCGCGCAGCTCGCGGCCGAGCACGGCGAGGACGGCTCTCACGAGGGCACCTCCTCGGCCGGGGAACTGTTCGGCGAAGGAGTGGAAGGCCCCCCACCCTCCCCGCCCTCCCCGCTCTCGTCGCGGGTGGTCAGGCGGACGAAGACGTCCTCGAGCGAAACGCGGTCGGTCGCCAGCTCGAGCAGCACCCAGGCGCGCTCGACCGCCAGGCGGAAGATCGCCGCGCGCGGGTCCGAGCCCGGAGCGCACTCGAGGGTGTAGCGTCCGGCGACCGCCGGATCGCTCGCCACTTGCAGGACACCCGTGAGGCCCGAGAGCGCCTCGCCCGCGCCGGCGGCGTCGTGCTCGAGCGCCACCCGCACCGCGACGTTGCCCTGCCAGCGCTCGGAGAGCGACTTCGGCGTCCCCTCGGCCACGATCCGCCCGCGGTCGATGATCAGCACCCGGTCGCAAAGCAGCTCGACCTCGGGCAGGATGTGGGTCGAGAGCAGCAGCGTGTGCCGGCGCCCGAGCGAGCGGATGAGCTCGCGGATGGCGATGATCTGCTTCGGGTCGAGACCCACCGTCGGCTCGTCGAGCACCAGGACTTTCGGGTCGTGCAGGATCGCAGCGGCGAGGCCGACGCGCTGGCGGTAGCCCTTCGACAGCGTGCCGATGATCTGGCGGCGCACGTCGGTCAGCAGGCAGAGGTCGAGGGTCTCGGGCAGCCGCTGGCGGGTGGCGGCGCGATCGAGTCCCTCGAGCTTGGCGCGGTAGGCGAGGTACTCCTCGACGCGCATCTCGGGGTAGAGAGCGACGTTCTCGGGCAGGTAGCCCAGGTCGCGACGGGCGGACGCGTCGCCGGCGAAGAGATCCTTGCCGCCCACCGTCACCCGCCCGCTGCTCGGGGGCAGGAAACCGGTGATCATGCGCAGCGTCGTCGTCTTCCCCGCCCCGTTCGGGCCCAGGATGCCGACGATCTCCCCCTCCGGAACCGCGAACGAGATCCCCGCGACCGCCGTGAAGTCTCCGTATTGGCGGGTCAGGTTCTGAACTTCGATCATGCCCGGCCTGCGAGCAAAAGCGGTGCCGTGGAAATCTCTGATTTCAAAAGCCCTCCCGGGCTCATCCGCGCATATTCGGCGCCCTTGCCGGGAGCTCGAACGTCAGGATGGCCGGGTCGCGGACTCCTGCGTGAGCAACGCTTCGATCGCCGGCGCGACCTGGTCGAGGCGGGAGAGGCCGGCGAATCGCGCCGCGTTGGGTCCGGCGGCGAGCAGCGGCACCGGATTCGCGGTGTGTACCTTGCGCGTCCGGTCCTCGAGATTGCCGTGGTCGCTGGTCAGCAGCAGGTCGATGTCGGGCGGGAGCGCACCGGCGAGACCGGCGAGCAGTCCGTCCAGCCGGCGCAGGGCCTCCTCCGGCGTCCACTCCCAGCGCTGGTGACCGGCGAGATCGGTCGCGAACGTCTCCCAGAGGGTGAAGTCGTGCTCCGCCGCGATCGCCGCCAGGTGCTCGCCCGCCGCCTCGGCGGCGATCGGCTCGACCGCGCGCTCGGCGGCGGCGTAGCGCGCCAGGTGGTCGCGCTCGACGTCCCAGGAGACCGCGCGCCCGGCCGCCAGGTCGTCGAGGTCACGCAGCGGCAGGTCTCCCGCCCGCGCCGCGAGGGTGGTCGCCGAGAGTCTGCGCTCGCCGCGCGCCACCGCGGCGAAGTAGCCGGCGGTGAACGGATTGGCGAACGTCGCGCGCCGGCCGCGCGCCGCCAAACGGCGGAAGAGGCTCGCCTCGGCCAGGATCGCCGCCAGCCGCGGCCCGGGAAAGGCGGTCACGTGGCGGCCGAGCGCTTCGGGCGCGTTGACCCCCGTGAACAGCGTCGTCTGCCCAGTGGCGCTCTGCGGCAGCCCGGGCACGCCGAGGGTCGCGTCGAGCGGCACCAGCGCCAGGCGCTCCGCGCTCTCGACGCTCTCGGCGGTGAGCGCGCCGCCGAGCCAGCGCGCGAGGCCCGGCATCGGGGTGGTCGCGAGCGGATTGGCGTCGCCCCGCGGCGCGAGGCCGACGCCGTCGACGAACAGGAGCAGGACGCGCGCCACGCTACAATCCTCTCGCAATGGAGAAGAAAGATCGCGCCGCCGGGATGAAGTCGGCCTACGAGCTGGCGCTCGAGCGCATGGAGAAGGATGGGGTCGAGCGCCCGCGGGCCGACGCCCTCTCGGAGGAGGTCAAGCGGAAGATCGCCGAAGCGCGCCGCGCCACCGAGGCCAAGCTCGCCGAGCTCGAGATCCTGCACCGCGATCAGCTGAAGAAGCTCGCGGATCCCGCGCAGGTCGAGGAACAAGAAGAGCTCTACCGGCGGGACAAGGAACGGCTCGTCGCCGACGGCGAACGCGCCGTCGCCCGGCTCCGCGGAGGCTGAGGGGGAGGTCGTCATGAGCCTCCGTCGACTCGCCGGGACGCTCTCCCTGCTCGGCGCCGCGGCTCAGCGGGACACCGGCGCGCCGACCTGTCGGCAGACTCGCCCCACCAGGCGCAAGTAGCGCTCGGGATCCGAGCAGGTCCAGCCGAGGGTCGCGAGCCGCGCGGCGAGCCGGTCGGCGCGGTCGGCGCTGGTCAGCATCAGGTGCGGCCGCCCCTCCGCCCCCACGCGCGCGAGCGCGTCGGGCAGACGCGGCGAAGGTTCGAAAAGCGGATAGGGCACCTGCGGCGAGCGCGCGGTGTGGAAATCGGCGAAGCCGTAGAACGGCAGACCGTTCGCCTGCGAGTCGACGACCACGATGCCCAGCGCGCCCGCAGGCGAAGCGCGGATCGCGTCGGCGAGGCGGCCGCTGTCGCGCACGGTCGTCCCGAGCGACGCGTAAGCGGCCGCCGCCTTGATACCGAGCAGAAGCGCGCACCAACCGAGCGCCATCGCGAGGCGGCGCCGCGGACTCCACAGGTCGACGTCGAGTAGGCACGCGAAACCGATCGCCAGGGGTGCGCAGATCGGCAGCAGGTAGAACGGCAGCTTCGAGCTCGCGAGAGCGAAGACGGCGAACGGCAGGGCGACGCCGAGCCCGACGAGGGTCCACTCCGGACGCCGGGCGGCGCGGCTCCACGCGGCGAGCTTGCTGCTCCAGCTTCCCGGCCGGCGCGCGAGGCGGAAGGCGACCCAGGGCCACCAGGGCAGCGCGCCCAGGAGAAGCGTCGGCGCGTAGACTCGTAGCGCCCCCTGCCACCCGGCGTTGCGCTGGTAGGCGCTCGAGACCAGCCGGCCGGTCACCTGGTTGTCGACCAGGTATTCGGCAGCGCCCGGAAGACGGCGGATCACGAAGAGATACCACGCGCCGCCCAGCACGAGCGCCAGGGACCCCGCGAGCCAAGGGCGGGGCGAACGCAGCTCGGCGCGGCTGGCGCGCGAGTCGAGCAGCGCGAAGGCGAGCAGCGGCGGCAGCGTCGCGAGCATCGCCGGTCCTTTCGCCAGCAGGCCGGCTCCCGCCGCCGCGCCGGCGCCGAGCCAGCCCAGCCAGCGGTCCCGGGTCCGCTCGGCGCGCACCGCCGAGACGACGCCGAACGCGGTCCAGATCGCGGCGCAAGCGAGCGGGAGATCGGGGGTCAGGCTGTTGCCGGCGAGAAACGGCAGCAGGCTGGTGGCCCAGATCCAGGCAGCGCGCTCGCCGACCTCGCGACTCCACAGCCGGGCGCCCCAGCGGCCGACGCCGACCGCCGCCAGGACGAAGAAGAGCGCCAGCGGCAGGCGCACCGCCCACTCGTTGCGGCCGAACGCCGCGATGCCCGCCGCGGCGCTCCAGAAGACGAGCGGCGGCTTGTCGAGGAAGACCCGACCTTCGAGGCGCGGGACCCGGAAGTCGCCCGAATCGAGCATCGCCGCGGCGATCGACGCGTGCCGGCCCTCGTCGGGTTCCCACAGACCGCGCGACCCCTGGAATGCGAGCGCGAGCAGGATCACCAGCGGCCAGACGAAGCGCGGACGGATCGACTGCGATTCCAAGGCCGACGTCCCCTTCCCACGGATCGCACGCCACCCGAGGCAACCGATCCCGGGGTGCAAGCGTACCGCGCCGGAGACGAGCATGCGGCCGCTCGCCGGCCCCGGAGGGAGTGGTAGCTTCAAGCCGGTCATGACCGCCCGCCCGCCCGCGATCGCAGGTCGATGGATGGCTCTCGGCGTCGGGTTGGCGATCGCCTCCACGACCTCTGCCGCGCCTCCGACCGATCCCCTGACCCTCGAAGCCGCGCTCGCCGAGGCGCGCTCCGCCAACCTCACGCTGCCGGTTCCGGCGCTCGACGTGCAGCTGGCCGCGGCCCGCCAAGTGGAGGCCGCGGCCGAGCGCCGGCTGCATTGGACGCTCGAGGGCGAGCTCGTGATCTCGCCGCCCGGCGGCTACGACGGCGCTCTGTCGACCGCCGGTGTCGATCGCCTGCAGATCGTCGGCCGGCGCGCGCTCGTCGACGGCGGCGCGCTCGCCGCGGGCGTGGCGCGGGCCGCCGCCGGCGCGCGCGGCGCCGCGGCGCGTTACCGCGTCGCCGAGCTCGACCTCGATCTCGAGGTGCGCCTGGCGTTCGCCGAGCTCGAGGCCGCGGCGACCGCGCTCGACGCCCGCCGGCGCGAGCTCGACCGCTTGACCAGCTACCGCACGTTCCTCGCCGCGCTGGCGGCGGCCGGTCAGGGCGTGACCGCCGATCTGCTGCGCACCGACGTCCGCCTCGCCGCGGACGGAGCGGCGATCGCCGAAGCCGAGGACCGCGTCGAGCAGGCGCGGCTCGCGCTCGGCGATCTCGTCGGCCGCGAGCCGGGCTCGGCGCTCGCGATCGCGCCGCGCGCCACGCCCGCGGCGGCCGAGCCCGACCCGGCGGACCCGGAGGCCACCTCGGCGCCGCCGGAGATCGAGGCCGCCGCCGCCGATGCCGCCGGTTTCGCGGCCGAGCTCGCGGCGGCGCGCGCCGAGCGCCGCCTGCACCTCGATGCCCAGGCCGACGTCGGGCTCTGGGGCTCGGACACCTGGCGCCGGGTGCCCCCGGACGTCGCCGCGGCGCACGCCGACGCCGGCTTCGGCCATCGGCTCGATCGCGACGCCGGATTCTCGCTCGGCCTGGTCTTCAGCCTGCCGCTCTTCGATCGCGGCGCGATCCGCGCCCGCGAGCTCGAGGCGGAGCTGGCGCTCGAGCAGTCGCGGCGCCAGGAGACGGTCGCCCGCCGCCAGGCGCTGTTCGCGCGCCAGCGGGCGCGGATCGCGCTCGCCAGCTCGGCGCGGCGAATCGCGGCGCTCGCGACCGCGGCGCCGCGGGCGCGCGACGCCTACCTCGACGCCGAGAGCCGCTACCGCGGCGGCGCCGCGACCACGCTCGACGTCCTCTCGGCGCACGACGACGCCGTCGAGACCGAGGTGGGGCTCGCCGACGCGATCGCCCGCTACCGCGCCGCCGAAGCGCTCGCCATTCGCTGGGGGAACCCATGACCGCCACCGCGCGCCGCTCCCGCCGTCCGGCTTCCGTCCTCGCCCTGGCGGCGGCGCTCGCCGCCGGAGCCTGTTCGCGTCCGGCCGCGCCGCCGCCGGCGGGCGAATCGCCGGTACCCGCCGCCGCGACGCCGGTGCACGTGGCGCCGGTCGAGCGCGCGACGCTCGAGGAGCGCGTCGAGGCGAGCGGCCACACGGTGGCGCTGGTGCAGCAGAAGATCCGCGCGCCCTTCGCCGGCACGCTCGCCGAGCTCGCGGTGGTCGACGGCGACCGGGTGCGCGCGGGCGAGACGATCGGCGCGGTGGTGGCGCGCGACAGCGAGGCGGCGCTCGCCGGCGCCGAGCAGATGGCGCGCGCCGCCGCGAGCGACGCGGAGCGCCAGGACGCGGCGCGGGCGCTCGAGTTGGCGCGCGCCCACCGGGTGAGCGCGCCGCTCGTGGCGGCCGACTCGGGCGTCGTCCTGTCGCACGCCGCCAATCGCGGCGACCGGGTGGCGGAGGGCGACGAAATCGCCACCATCGCCGCCTATCGCTCGGTCGTCTTCGCCGCCGACGTGGCGCAAAGCGACCTGGTGCGGGTGCGCCCCGGACAGCGCGCCGCGGTCGACCTCGCGGGGGTCGCCGGCGAGCTCGCCGGCACGGTGCGCGGCATCCTCGCCGCCGCCAATCCGGCGGATCTGACCGCGCCGGTGCGCATCGACCTCGCGGCCCGTGCGCCGCTCACCGTCGGGCTCTTCGGCTCGGCGCGCATCCTCACCGGGGCGCGCCGCGACGTGGCGGTGGTGCCGGTCGAGGCGCTGCTGCACGACGACGTCGCCGGCACGACCCGGCTGGCGACCGTCGACGCCGCGGGCAAGCTGCACTGGCTCGAGGTCACCGTCGGCCTCGCCGAGGGCGACCGGATCGAGATCTTGACTCCGGCGCTGCCCGCCGGCGGCTCGGTCGCGGTCGGCGGGCACCTCGGGCTCGCCGAGGGCGCCGCGGTCGCGGTCGAGCCATGAGGGTCCTGCTGCGTCGTTCGCACCGGCGCGCGACGGCGCTCTTCCTGCTGGTCGCGGTGCTGCTCGCGGGCGGCGTGCTCGCCGCCCGGCGCCTGCCGTCGGCGATCTTCCCCGCGGTCACCTTCCCGATCGTCAAGATCATCGCCGACGCCGGCGAGGAGCCCGCGGCCCGCATGATCCCCGAAGTGACCCGGCCGCTCGAGGAGGCCGTGCGCCGCGTGCCGGGCATCCGCTCGGTGCGCTCGATCACCAGCCGCGGATCGTCCGAGCTGACCGCCAACTTCGCCTGGGGCACCGACATGCAGGTGGCGCTGCAGCGGGTCGAAGCCGCGCTCGAGCGCACCCGCGGCGAGCTGCCCGAGGGCACGCGGATCGACGCCGAATGGATGAACACCCTGATCTTCCCGATCCTCGGCTACTCGCTGACCTCCGAGAGCCGGTCGGAGTGGGAGCTGCGCCAGCTCGCGGAGTTCGGCCTGAAGCCCGAGCTGGCGCGCATCCCGGGCGTGGCGCGGGTCGAGATCCAGGGCGGTCGCGAGCGCGAGTTCCAGATCCGCCTCGATCCGCGCGCCCTCGCCGGCCGGCATCTGTCCGGCGCGGACGTGGTCGAGGCGGTGCGCAGCTCGAACCAGATCCTCTCGGCCGGCCTGGTCGAGCGCCAGCACGAGCTCTACCTGGCGCTGGTCGACGGCCGGGCGCGCGATCTCGCCGAGCTCGGGGCGGTGGCGGTGCCGATCCCCGGCGGCGTGCCGGCGCGGCTCGACGAGCTCGGCACGCTCGCCGCCGCCGACGCGGTCTCCTTCGTGCGCACCTCCGCCGACGGCCGGCCGGCGGTGCTGGTGAACTTGGTGCAGCAGCCGACCGCCAACACGCTGGCGATCGCCGCCGCGGTCGAGCGCCGGTTCGCCGAACGCCCGCAGCTCGTGCCGCCCGACGTGCGCTGGACCAAGTTCTACGACCAGGCGAGCTTCGTGGCGGCCTCGGTCGACGGGGCGCGCGACGCCATCCTGATCGGCGTCGTCCTGGCGGCGGTGGTGCTGCTCGCGTTCCTGCGCAACCTGCGGCTGGCGGCGATCGCCGTCGCCGCCGTCCCGGCGAGCGTGGCCCTCGTCTTCCTCGGCCTCGCCGCCGCCGGCCAGACGATCAACCTGA
The DNA here is from genome assembly GCA_046331385.1 of Thermoanaerobaculia bacterium. Lineage (GTDB taxonomy): Bacteria > Acidobacteriota > Thermoanaerobaculia > Multivoradales > JAGPDF01 > JAXLQW01. The sequence goes on along the minus strand of JAXLQW010000001.1, from coordinate 4,236,722 downwards.
TGACCCTCGGCGGCATCGCGGCGGCGATCGGGCTGGTGGCCGACGATGCGATCGTGGTGGTCGAGAACATCCACCGCCACCGCGAGACCGCCGCCTCCGACGAGCCGACCCAGAGCGGCATCGCCGACATCCTGCCGGCGCTCGTCGGCTCGTCGCTCTCGACCCTGGTCGTCTTCCTGCCCTTCGCCTTCCTGCCCGGCGTCGCCGGGGCCTTCTTCAAGCCGCTGGCGCTCACCATGAGTTTCGCCCTCGTCGCCTCCTTCCTGCTCGCGGTGCTGATCGTGCCGGCCGCCGTGCGGCGCGCCGAGCGCCGCCGGCCGCTCGCCACGCCGCTCGACGCGCCGCCGCCGCGCCTGTTCGATCGCCTGGTGCGCTTCGCCCTGCGCCACGCCGCCCTGGCGGCGCTGGGGTTCGTCGCCCTCCTCGGCGGCGGCTGGCTCTGCTTCCGCGCCCTGGGCAGCGACTTCCTGCCCGAGATGGACGAAGGCACGATCATCCTCGACTACTTCTCGCCGCCGGGAACCTCGCTCACCGACACCGACCGCATGCTCGCCGTGGCCGAGAGGGAGATCCTCGCCGTGCCCGACGTGGCGACCTATTCCCGCCGCACCGGGACGCAGCTCGGCTTCTTCATCACCGAGCCCAACACCGGCGACTTCGCCATCCAGTTGAAACCGCGCCGCGAGCGCCGGCCGGTGGAGGAGGTGATCGAGGAGCTGCGCGAGCGCATCGCGCGGGTCGAGCCGGCGCTCGTCACCGACTTCGGCCAGCTGCTCGAGGACGACATCGGCGACCTGACCGGCGGAGCGCCGCAGCCGATCGCGGTCGAGCTGTTCGGCGAGGACCAAGCGCTGCTCGCCGCGACGGCGCGGCGCGCGGCCGCGATCCTGCGCCAGGTCGACGGGGTCGAGGATGTCTTCGACGGCATCACGATCAGCGGTCCGGCGCTGGTGATCCGGCCCCGGCCCGAGGAGCTGTCGCGCCACGGGGTCACCACCGCGGCGCTGCACGCGACGGTCGAGCTCGCCACCACCGGCGCGGTGGCGAGCGACCTGCGGATCGGCGAGCGCGTCTACCCGATCCGCGTCTTCTCGCAGCACCAGATCCCGCCGGCGGCGCTCCAGGTGGCAGCGGCCGACGGCAAGCTGTTGCAGATCGGCGCGCTCGCCAGCGTCACTACCGAGCCGCCGGAGGCCGAGATCGACCGCGCCGACCTGCAGACTTTTCTCGGCGTCACCGCGCGCCTGTCGGGCCGCAACCTCGGCGACGCGGTCGCCGACGTGCGCCGGGCTCTCGACGCCGGGCTGCGCCTGCCGCCCGGGATCTCGCTGCGTTTCGGCGGCCTCTATGCCGAGCAGCAGACCTCGTTCCTCGGGCTCCTCGGCGTGCTCGGCGCGGCGCTGCTGCTGGTCTCGGTCGTGGTGCTGTTCGAGTTCGGCGACTGGCGGGCGCCGCTGGCGATCGCGCTGCTCGCGGCCGGGGTGCTCGCCGGCGTCTTCGCGGCGCTCGCGGCGACCGGCATGACGCTCAACATCTCGAGCTTCGTCGGCGCGATCCTGATGGTGGGCATCGTGGGCGAGAACGCCATCTTCGTGATCCACGACGCGCGCGAGGCCATGGTGGGCGGCGCCGCGGTCGAGGACGCCTGGGCGGGCGCGGCGCGCCGGCGGCTGCGTCCGGTCGGCATGACCACGCTCGCCTCGGTCTTCGCCCTGGCGCCGCTCGCCCTGGCGCTCGGCTCGGGGGCGCAGCTCCTGCAACCGCTGGCGGTAGCGGTCATCGGCGGCTTCGCGCTCTCCGGGCCGCTCGTCCTGGTCGCGCTACCCGCCCTCTACCGGGCGCTCGATCCCAAAGGCCAGCTCGCGACCCACCACGAGGCGTTCGGCAACTAGCCTCGTCGCGAGCCCGCGGCGGCTCGAGCTCCTCGCCCACCAGCGAAAAGCTCCCAGTTGAGAGCGCGGGCTCACGCGGCGCCCTCGTACACTGGCGACCGGCCCGCCTGGGCGAGGCTGGAAATGCAAGCGTCCATTTTTCCCTGGGTGAGCTTTTTCTTTGCTTCGCAGGATGGCGGCAGATCGGACTCATCACCCAAATGCGAAGAGCCTCTGGTTGAGAGTATGGGCTTCCGGTCCGCCCTCGTGAACTGGCGACCGGCCCGCCTGGGCGAGGCTGGAAATGCAAGCGTCCTTTTTTCCCTGGGTGAGCTTTTTCTTTGCTTCGCAGGATGGCTTTGACGGGAAGAGCTCGCGCTTCAGAACGGCAGCTCGTCTTCTTCGAGGCCGAAGTAGTGGCCGAGCTCGTGCTGGACGGTCTCGCGGATCTCGCGCATCACCTGGCGGCGGTTGGCGCACGAGCGCAGGATCGGGCCGCGGTAGATCAGCACCCGGTCGGGAAGGGCGGAGTAGAAGTTGCCGCGCTCGGTGAGCGGCACGCCCTGGTAGAGGCCGAGGAGCTCGTCGCGGTCGGGGTCCGCGGGGTCCATGCCCACGCCTTCGAGATCCTCGTCCGAGGGCTCCTCCTCGACCATCACCGCGACGTTCTCGAGCGCCTCCTGGAACTCCTCCGGCAGCTTCTCGAGCGCCTCCTCGACCAGCGCCTCGAACTCCTCGCGCGACACCCTCATCGCTCGCCGCCTTCGCCTCCGTCCGAATCCGGGTCGCGCGGCAGCGTCCACGCCAGGCGATACGACGGCGCCGGGCGCAGGCGCGTGCCGAGCTCGGCTCTCACCTCGTCCGCCGTCGGCGCCTCGTCGCCACGCGCCAGCGTGCCGGTGGCGAGCGGCGAAACGTCCATCTCCGATCCGCCCGCGCGCCGGACCTGTTCCACCCAGGAGCTCAACGGGTCGGGCTCGAGCCAGCGCCCCGCGAGCCCGGCGAGCGCCGCGTCCAGGCTGAGCTCGGGGATCGAGTACTCGCCCTCGTCGCCGCGCTCGAAGCCGATCGCCTCGTCGGCGTCGACCGGCAGCGTGACGCCGATGCGGGCGCGGAAGGGGTGGAAGACCAGGCGCACCAGCTCGTCGATCGAGAAGCCGTCCGGCGGCATCGGGTCGAAGATCCTGGCGAGCTCCCCCATCTTGTCGCCGAGGGCGAGCGCCAGGCGATCCTCCTCGGCCGAGAGCCGCTCGCCCCGCGATTCGCACGCCGGCGCGAAAGCCGCGCACCAGACGGCGCGCGCGCGATCCGGCCGCTCGGCCGCATAGGCGTCGAGGGCGCGGGCCGCCGCGACGTAGGCGGCGTAGTCGGCGGCCCAGGCGGCGACCGCCCGCTCGACCCGCTCGCGGATCCGGCGCGTCGCCCGGCTGCCCCGCGTCGGCACCAACTCGAGCACTGCCTGGCGCCCGGAGCGCGAGTAGTTCCAGGTGGCCGCGTCGCCGGCGAAGAGCTCGGCGAAACCGGCCGGATCGTCGAGATCGGCCCAGCGCTTGAAGCTGCCCAGGCGGCCGCGGTTCTTCTGCCACTCGAGGCCGTCGGCCTGGGGCTCGAGGCGGGCGAAGTCGTCGAGCCAGGGCTCGTCGCCGGCGAGCAGCGCCTGCGCCTGCGCCTCGATCCGCCGGCGGGTCGCGGCGCCCTCGAAATCGTCCGGCGCGGCGAGCGCGATCTCGAGCTCGGCGCGCGCCCGTCCGTCGTCGGTGAACTCGAAGACCAGTACCTCGATCACCGGCGGCTCGAAACAGCCGCCGGCGAGCGCCGCCAGCAGACAGATCGAGACGACGGCCAACGGCCGGTAGGGAGGGCGGGGGTTGGCGGCGGGTCGCATACCGTGGAAAGCGATTCTCTCAGAGGCGGGAGGGCGGGGGCTTGACAATGATTTAGAAAAAACTAAACTAATTGCGTGAACGCGGTCCTCTCGACCCTCGCCTCGCCCCGCCGACGGGAGATCCTGCGCCTGGTGTGGCGCGCGCCGCTCGCCGCCGGGCAGATCCACCGCGAGCTCGGCGACGTGACCTTCGGCGCCGTCTCGCAGCAGCTGCGCGCGCTCTCCGAGGCCGGCCTGGTCGAGGTCGAGACCGCCGGCCGGCGGCGGCTCTACCGCGCCCGCCGCGAGGCGCTCGGCGCCGTCGGCGCGACCCTCGAGGCGATGTGGAACGACGCGCTCTATCGACTGAAACTCCGCGCCGAGCTCGAAGAGGGGCGGCGCGGCCCGAAACCGAACAAGCGCCGGCACGCCCGCCGGCCTGGAGGCTCACGATGACCCCGACCGCCCTTCCGCACGCGCTCGACCGCCGTCTGTTGATCCGCGCCCGTCCGTCGACCGTCTTCCGCTACTTCACCGACAGCGAGCGCTGGGCCTCCTGGTGGGGCGCGGGCTCGACGATCGATCCCGTGCCCGGCGGCAGGGTCCACATCCGCTATCCGAACGCGGTCGAGGCCGGCGGCGAGGTGGTCGAGATCGACGCCCCGAAGCGCATCGTCTTCACCATGGGATACGCCAACGGCCAGCCGATGCCGCTCGGCGCCTCGCGCGTCACCATCACCCTCGCGGCCGACCCGGCGGGCACGCGACTCCATCTCCAGCATGAGTTCGCCGACGCCGCGGTGCGCGATCAGCACGTGCAGGGCTGGCGCTATCAGCTCTCGATCTTCGCCAACGTGGCGAGCGACCAGGCGCAGGCCGCCGCCGCGGAGCGGATCGACGCCTGGTTCGCCGCCTGGTCCGAACCCGAGGCGACGCGGCGCGAGGCGCTGCTCGCCGGGGCGGTCGCCGCCGGCGTCGCGTTTCGGGACCGCTTCAGCGCCGTCGACGGGCTCGACGACTTGAAGCCGCATCTGGCCGCGGTGCACGTCTTCATGCCGGGGATGCGACTCGAACGGTCGGGAGCGGTGCGCCACTGCCAAGGCACGGCGCTCGCCGACTGGATCGCCAGGGGCGCCGACGGCGCCGAACGCGGGCGCGGCACCAACGTCTTCGCGCTCGACGCCGACGGGCGGATCGCTGACGTCGTCGGACTCTGGGGGGCTCCCGGGGCCTGACCGCCTGTTAGATTGCCGGGGTGGAAGTCCGGCTCGACAAGTGGCTGCACGTGGCGCGGGTCTTCAAGACCCGCAGCCTCGCGACCCACGCCTGCCAGCTGTCGCGCGTCCGGGTCAACGGCGTGGCGGTGAAGCCGCACCGCACGGTCAAGATCGGCGACCGAGTGGAGGTCGAGGTGGGGCGCGACTGGACGCGGGTGCTGGTGGTGCGCGAGCTCGCCGAGCGGCCGGTCGCCAAGGCCCAGGCGGCGAAACTCTTCGAGGATCTCTCGCCGCCGCGTCCGACCGTCGATCCCCTCGAGCGCCTGCGCCGCCGCCCGCTGGCGATCCGCGAAGCCGGCGCCGGCCGCCCTACCAAGAAGGACCGGCGGGCGATCTCCGACTTCCTCGCCGACGCCGGCGAAGAGTGACCGCGCGCCGAGCCGCGGGCGGCTACCCCCCTTCGCCGCCGCCGACGATGCCGCCGTAGGTCTGCGCCTTGGCGTCGAGCGTCGCGGCGAGCTCGTCGGGGGGCAGGACCTGCTTCTCGACGCAGAGCTGGCGCACGGTCTTGCCGGTCGCGACCGACTCTTTGGCGATCGCCGCCGCGGCGTCGTAGCCGATCTTGGGCGCCAGCGAAGTCACCATGGCGAGCGACTGCTCGACCAGGGCCGCGCAGCGTTCGCGGTTGGCGGTGATCCCGCCGAGGCAGCGGTCGACCAGCAGGTTCGCCGCCGAGGTCAGGATGTGGATCGACTGCAGCAGGTTGTAGGCGAGCACCGGCATCATCACGTTGAGCTCGAAGTTGCCCCCCATGCCGGCGATGGCGATCGTCTGGTGGTTGCCCATCACCTGCGCCGCGACCATCAGGGTCATTTCGGGGATCACCGGGTTCACCTTGCCCGGCATGATCGAGCTGCCCGGCTGCAGCGACGGCAGCGAGATCTCGCCGAAGCCGCAGCGCGGTCCGGAGGCGAGCCAGCGCAGGTCGTTGGCGATCTTGGTGAACGAGGCGGCGATCGCGGTCAGCGCCCCCGAGGTCTCGACCGCGGCGTCCTTGCCGCCCATCGCCTCGAACTTGTCCGGCGCGCCGACGAAGGGATGGCCGGTGCGCTTCGCCATCCGGGCGATCACCGCGTCGGCCCAGCCCGGAGGGGCGTTCAGGCCGGTGCCGACCGCCGTGCCGCCGAGCGCCAGCTCCGCTAGGCGCGGCTTGACCGACGCGAGGCGCGCGAGGCCGTTTCTCGCCTGCTGGGCGTAGCCGCCGAAGTTCTGGCCGAGACGCACCGGCACCGCGTCCTGCAGGTGGGTGCGGCCGATCTTCACCACGTCGTCGAACTCGACCGCCTTGGCGGCGAGGGCGTCGGCGAGCCGGCGCAAGGCCGGCTCGAGGTCCTCGGCGATCGCGGCGTAGGCGGCGACGTGGATCGCGGTCGGGATGACGTCGTTCGACGATTGGCCGGCGTTGACGTGGTCGTTCGGGTGCACCGGCTTCTTCGAGCCCATGACCCCGCCCAGCATCTCGATCGCCCGGTTGGCGATCACCTCGTTGGCGTTCATGTTGGTCGAGGTGCCGGAGCCGGTCTGGTAGACGTCGAGCGGAAAGTGGGCGTCGAGCTTGCCCTCGTAGACCTCGAGCGCCGCCCGGCGGACGGTCTCGGCGAGCTGCGCGTCGATGATGCCGCGGGCCGCGTTCTCCGCCGCGCACTCGCCCTTGATCAGCCCGAGGGCGGCCAGGAAGCGGCGCTGGAAGCGCAGGCCGGAGACCGGGAAGTTGCGCCGGGCGCGCTCGGTCTGCGCGCCCCAGTAGACGTCCGCTGCGACCTCGATCTCGCCGAGGCTGTCTTTCTCGATGCGGGTGGCTTCCATGACGGCTCCGATCCGGGCGGCGGGTCATCGCGTCCGGGGCGCATCGATCCTAACGCAGCCGGGGCGGCGCTCCGCCGCTGGATTCGAGCGCTGGAGAATCGGGGACAGGCACCGATTTCGCGCCACCCCTCCCGGCGCGTCGTGGCCGCGTCGCCTAGCGAGCGCGGCGGGCGAGGATCGCGGCCACGAGCTCGGGGGCGAGCTCGGGCGGCGGCGTCTCCGCCTCGGCGCCGAGGACCTGCTTCCCGAGTCGCACGGTCTCTTTGTAGGTCCTCAGGTAGGCGACGCACGACGGGCAGGCGGCGAGGTGGCGCTCGAATTCGCGCTCGCGATCGGGCGAGAGCTCGTTCGACAGGTAGTCGAGCAGGAACGTGATGACTTCCCGGCAGGTGATGGATTCGGCCTTCACGGGGTCGCCCCTTTCCGCTCCCGTAGCTCGCGGTCGAGCAGCTCGCGCAGCGCTTGCCGGGCGCGGTGCAATCGGATCTTGACCGCGTTCTCGGTCACCCCCAGGAGCCGAGCGGCATCCTGGGTCGTCCGCTCTTCGAGGTCGCGCAAGAGCAACACCGTGCGGTAACTCTCCGGGAGGCGGTCGATCGCGCCGCGCACCAGCGCCCGGACCTCGTTGCGCTCGACGAGGCGATCGGCCGACTCCGGCCACTCGACGGACGGTTGGCTCGCGTGGCCGTCTTCCTTGAAGGTCGGCAGCAGCGGCTCGATCGATTCCTCGCGCCGCGACTTGCGACGGCGGAGCTTCATCAAAGAGGCGTTGACCACGATGCGGTGCAACCACGTGGAGACCAGGCACTCGCCCTGGAATCGCGGCAGCGCTTTCCAGGCCTGGAGGAACGCGTCTTGCACCGCGTCGCGGGCGTCGTCCTCGTGGCGCAGGAAGCGGCGCGACACGGCGAGCAGGCGGCCGCCGTAGGCCACCACCAGCTCGCGATAGGCGGCGTCGTCGCCGGCGCGCAGCCGGGCCACCAGCGCCGCGTCGCGCGCTTCGGGGGAGGCGCCGGCTGCGTTCTCGGGTCCTGGGTCATCCCGCAGTGGGATGCCCGGTCGCCCGGCGGGGTTTCGCCGTTTCATCCGGCGGCTCAAGCCTCGAGCGCCTTGCCGCGCGTCTCGACGATCCAGGGCAGGAAGAGCAGGGCGACGATCGGCACCGCGCCGACCGCCAGCAGGGCCTCGCGGGTCGCGCCGCGGCCGGCGACATAGCCCACGAGGACCGGCCCCGCCGCCGCGAGGTAGCGCCCGGTGTTGTAGCAGAAGCCCGCGCCGGTGGCGCGCAATCGGGTCGGGAAGAGCTCGGGCATGTAGTAAGTGAAGCTGCCGAAGACGCCGAAGACGGTGAAGCCGATACCGAACTGGAGCATCAGCCGGGTCTCGGGCGCCAGCGCCGGACCGTAGGTCGCCCAGATGGCGACGCCCGAGAGCAGGAAATAGAGGCCGAACATCGCCCGCCGGCCGAAGCGCTTGGCGATCGGCACGGTCGCCAGCGTGCCCACCAGGCCGCCCCAGTTGAACCACTGGGTCGCGGTCGCCTTCCAGCTCTCGACCAGGTGCAGCGTCGCGGCGCGGTCGAGGCCGCGGCCAGCGGCCTCGGTCGAAGCGAGGTTCGAGGCCACCACCGGCAGGAAGGCGTTGCAGCTCCACCAGCCGACGAGCGCCACGAAGGCGGCGAAGAGGCCGCTGCGCACCCGGCGGCGGTTCTCCCCCTGGAACAGCTCGGCGAGTCGCGGCGGCGGAGCTTTCTCGGCGACCCGTTTCCAGAGCTCGGGCTCGCGCACGAAGAGCCGCACCACGACGGCGACCAGCGCCGGGACGAGACCGGTGGCGAAGACCCAGCGCCAGGAGGTCTCGGGGTGGTCCTTCATCCACACCCCGGCGATCCAGTAGTTGGCCGCGCCGGCAAGGAAGATGCCGAGCGGCGCCGCGGTGTAGAGCAGCGCGCCGGCCTCGACCCGACGTTTCTCCGGCATCACCTCGGCGACCATCGCCGCCCCCGCCGCCCACTCGCCGCCGATGCCGAGCGCGGCGACGAAGCGGAAGAGCATCAGCACCGCGAGGTTGGGCGCGAAGGCGCAGGCCGCCGTCCCCACGGCGTAGAGGGTCATGGTCAGCAGCAGCGTGCGGGTGCGGCCGACGCGGTCGGCGATCCGCCCGAAGACGATCCCGCCGGTCGCCCAGCCGACGAGCAGGACCGAGGTGATGATTCCCGTCCACTCGAGCGTCGCCTTGCGCGCCTCGGGCGAGCCGATGGGAATGCCGAGCAAGGTCGGCACGCAATTGGGCGCCACCCAGTTGAACAGGATGCCGTCGAAGACGTCGAACCCCCAGCCGAGCCACGCCGCGGCGAGCACTCCCCACTGGTAGCCGGTGAGGCCCCAGAGCCACCGCTTCCCCGCCGGCGTCGCCGCGACTTCGCTCATCGCTCGGGCTCCTCCCGGTTCACTTCGCCGGCATCACGGTGGGAATGACCTGGCGGCCGTTGCGGCGGTAGACGCGGAAATCGGCGTCGAGGGTGACGAGCTCGCAATCGGTGTGGAGCTCCGTCATGCGCACCAGGCAGGCGTCGGCGAGCGACATCGGCCGGTCGGCGTAGCGGCGCAGGAGCCCGCCGACCGACGCGGCCTCGCGCGCCAGCGAGAAGTCCAGCCGCAGGAATCCCCGCTGGGCCATCGCCACGACGGCCGCGGCCCCGCCGCGCGCCGCGCGCAGCAGGAAGCAGGCCTCGGTCAGCACGGCTTCGCAGGTGTGCAGCGGCCGGTCGATTCGCGAGAACGCCTCGGCGGCCCAGGAGTGAAACCGGTCCTCGCGATTGACGAAGGCGACCAGCGGACCGGTATCCACCAGGTGGATCACTCGCCGAAGCCCTCGAAGTGGCGCGGATTGGTCGACAGGTCGGCGGGGCCGGAGACGCTCCCGCGCAGGTCGGCGACGAGCTCGCCGAAGCGCGCCCGCCGGGCCCGCCGGGGGCGCGCCAGATACTCGGCGACCGCTTCCCGCACCACGTCGGAGCGCGGCCGGCCGCTCCTCTGCGCTTCGTCGTCGAGGGACCGGGCCAGCGGCTCCGGCACCTTCACCGTGATCGTCTTCATCGTCGCCTCGTTGGTATTATCTCGATGCCACGATGATATTACCACGCCGGCCGCCGACCCGGCCAGGCCTCAGTGGCAGGGCAGCGCGAAGATGTCGGTCACCGCGTTCGCCGGGTGTCCCAGGGTGTTGATGAAGTGCTTCTCGTGGTCGAGCAGGCCGTCTTCGACCCTGAGGACGTAGTTGTGATTGAACTCGAGGTTCAGGCTTTCGATCGTCGAGCTACCGGTCCCCACGTCGCCGTCGTCGTCGGCGGTGAGCAGGTTGGTCAGCGGATTCAACGGATCGAACGGCCCGTCGTAGAGGAACACGACGCCGTCGAAGGACTGAGAGCCGTAGATGAAGCAGGTCGAGTCCTCGTTGGGAAAGAAGTTCTGCACCTTGTACGGCACGATGTGCCCCGACAAGGCGGAGCCGTCGGTGAAGGGACGGTTGAAGGTCGGCTGACCGACAGTCGAGCCGGCGAGGGTCAGGCTCGCGGCGCCGAACATCGGGGCGGCGAGAGCGGTGGCGAGGACGACGAAACCAACGAACTTCCGGACCATGGAATCTCCTCCGCAGGTTGACGTTGCGCGAACCAGCTGGCTCTGCTCCGCGATCGCGACCCATGACCGGCGGGCCGCTCCCGCCGGTCGAGGATTGGTACAGTACGTCGCCGGACCCGGAGGCTCCCGATCGACGCTCTCACTCTCGCCGCCTGGTGGTCGAGCCGCCAGGGACTCGACGGTTCACTCGCCGGAGCGAGCCCCGCGCGCGTGCTCGAGCGCTCCGGCTGGGCGCGCTCGGTCGCCGGAGTCGGGCCCTATCTGACTCTGTTCTCCCGCGCCGGCATCGGGCGCGCCGCGGCCGACGCCGCCCTCGCCGCGCTCGCCCTCCACGAGCTGCCGAGCGCCCGCGGCTGCACCTACGTCCTGCCGGCGGCGGATTTCGCCCTCGGGCTCGCGGTCGGCCAGCCCTTCGGCGGCGCCGAGCTGAAATTGGCCGCCAAGCTCGGGGTGACCGCGAAAGAGATCGACCGGCTGAAGGTCGCGATCGCCAAGGCGCTCGCCACGGGCCCGCTCGACCCCGACGGCCTGCGCGAGGCGGTCGGCGGCGCGGCGCGCAGCCTCGGCGAGGAGGGCAAGAAAAAGGGCCTCAACTCCACCCTGCCGGTCGCGCTCGGCATCCTGCAGTCGGAGGGCGAGATCCGCCGCATCCCGACCAACGGCCGCCTCGACCAGCAGCGCTATCGCTACGCTCTCTGGCGGCCGAATCCCCTCGCCGGCTTCCGCCTCTCGCCCGAGGAGGCGCGAGTCGAGCTCGCGCGCCGCTTCTTCGCCTGGATCGCTCCGGCGACGGCGGGCGAATTCCAAGCCTTCGCCGGTCTGGGGGTCCAAGCCGCGAAAGCCGCGCTCGCGCCCCTCGGACTGGTGGAGATCCCCGGCACCGGCGGCCGGCTCCTGCCGCCCGCGGAGCGCGAGGCTCTGGCGGCCTACCGCCGCCCGAAGGAGCCGAGTTTCGTCTTGACCTCCGGGCTCGACGCCCACCTCCTGCTGCGGCGCGACCTCGCCTCGCTGCTCGATCCCGCCGACGCCGGCCGCGAAGTGCTGGCCGATTCGGGCCCCTGCACGCTCGGCTCGCTCGCCGACCTGCCGGACCACGCGATCCTCGACCGCGGCCGCCTGGTCGGACTCTGGGAGTACGACCCCGAAGCGGGCGAGATCGTCTGGACGTCGTTCGTCGGCCGGCCCAAGGCCCTCGCCGAGGCGGTCCGCCGCACGGAGGCCTTCGTCCGCGACGAGCTCGGCGATGCGCGCTCCTTCAGCCTCGACAGCCCGAAGTCGCGCGCGCCGCGGATCGCCGCCCTGCGCCGCTCGGGCTGACCGCCGCCCGGCGCGGCCGCGGGTCACGGCGTGTGGCTCGTCCAGGCGGCGAGGTTCTGGCTCTCGAATCCGTCGCCGAAGATCCAGTTGAGCTCGAAGGCGCCGAGGTCGGGCGCGATGCCCACCTGGCGCGGGTTGGCCAGCAGGTCGGTCGGCGCCAGGCCGTCCGGCGGGTTGATCACCCCGAGGTTGCGCACCGGCGAGTTGAACGCCGGCCGGTAGTCGGCCGAGGCCGGGTCGAGGAACTTCGGGTCGAGGTGGAAGGTGTTGACCTCGTGCGCCGAGACGATGAAGCCGCCGCCGACGTCGTTGTTCCAGAGGTAGGTCGCCTCCGGGAACTCGGAGATTTTCAGGTCCGAGGCCGCGTTGCCCCAGAAGACGTTGTTCATGATGTCGACGTCCATCGCCACGGTGCCAACGTCGAGCCCCACCGTCTGGTTGCCGGTGACCGTGTTGTTGTAGATCACCGCCACGTCGGGACCGAAAGCGGCGATCTCCACCGCCTCGTCGAACGAGTCGCCGGTCGTGCCGTAGACCAGGTTGTTCTCGAAGCGAATCGAGCCGCGCTCGATCAGGTGGACCGCGCGGCGCGCGTTGCCGGCGAAGATGTCGCGCACCACGAAGACGTCGGCCGGCTCGGTGCTCGCCGGCTGGACGTCGAGCGCGCCGTAGACGGGGTCGTCGCCGCCGGTAATGGTCAGGTTCTCGACCCGGATCGAGAAGCTGTGGATCTCCGAGTCCAGGCTGTCGGTCTCGATGCGCAGCACCGGGGCGAGGTCGTCGCCGCCGACGAGTACCGTCGCCGCCGGACTGTGGTAGATCCGCGCGCAGCCGCCGCCGATCGCCCCCACGTAGCCGCCCTCGATCGTCAGGCTCTTGCCGTCGGCGACCGAGACGAAAAAGCCGCCGGGCACCGCGGCGTAGCTGCCGGCGAAGATGCGGATGGTGTCGGCCTCGCCGTTCAGCGTCGAGGTGTCGAGGGCATCCTGGATCTCGGCCGCGGTGTTGGCGCAGAACGAAGCCGCGGCGAGCGGCGCCGCGCCGAGGGCCAGCCAGGCGCCGAATGCGGCGACGACGGCCGACCGAGCACCGGGAGAACGGGCAAGAGCTTCAGACGGGCAGCGCATCGGGAGAGCCTCCTGCTCCCGAAACGCAGTCCGCGCCCGCGGGGGCTCAGGGGGCCCAGGCCTCGAGGCCGCCGGACTCGACGCCGTCGGCGAAGATCGCCCCCGGCGGGGGCTCCTCGACGACGATCGTCCGGTCGGCGGGGACCCCGTGCAGGCGGGCGACCCGGCCGCTCGGGGCAAAGGTCACCTCGACGTCGACGGCGGTCCGGCCGCCGAGCCCGACGTGGCGCTCGGTCGCGCCGTAGCCGTAGTAGCTGTTGGCCGCCTGGAAGCAGTAGACCGCGACCTCCTGGAAGGAGACCAGGTCGTTCGTCCCCGGCGCGCGCACCCGGATCTTGGCCCCCGCCGCGTCGCGGTCGCCGCCCCAGCCGGCGAGGCGGACGTTCAGCCAGTGACCGGTCGCGACGTCGTTCCTGTAGACGCGCAGGGTGCGCGACGGGAAGATCTCGACGTAGCCCACCAGGTCGAGATCGCCGTCGCGATCGAAATCGCCGAAGGCGAGGCCGTCGTCGACCGAGCAGGCGCAGGTGTCGACGATCCCCCAGGCCGTGTTCTGGTAGGCGAAGGTGCCGTCGCCCTGGCCGCGCAGCAGTTTGAGGAAGTACTTGCCGTTCATCAGCAGGTCGACCGCGCCGTCATCGTCGAAGTCCGCCGTAACCGCGGTGCCCCAGGCCGAGTAGTCGAGCGACTGGCTGGCGACGCCGGCGATCGCCGCGCCGTCGAGGGTGAAGTGCCCGCCGCCCGAGTTGCGGTAGACCACCGGCGGGAAGTGGCGCGCGGCGATCCCCACCAGGTCGAGGTCGCCGTCGAGGTCGAAATCGCCGACTCCCTTGACCACCGTGCCGGTCGCCGGCAGGCCGGCGCTCGCCGTCGCGTCGACCAAGCCGGCCGCGCCGTCGTTGCGCAGGTAGTAGGTGCGGCCGTCGGTGTCCTCGTAGCCGCCGCCGGTCATCACCAGCAGGTCGGTGTCGCCGTCGCCGTCGAAGTCGCCGGGGAGGAAGTTGGCGTTGTTGTTGGAATCGGTCCCCGGCACGGCGAAGGTGATCTCGTCGGGCCCGAATCCGCCCTGCCCGTCGCCGAGCTCGACCACTAGCCCGGGCGGAGCCGAGCGCAGCCAGTCCTCGTTGCCGTCGCGGTCGAAGTCGAGCAGCACCTGGGCGCGCGCCGCGTTGCCCTCGGTGGTTTCGGAGGTGGCGTCGAAGTCGAGGCTCCCCGCGGTCGAAACGTTGTGCCACCACTGCCCGCCGCCGTCGGTGAAGGTCATGGTCAGGTCGGCGAGCCCGTCGCCGTCGGGATCGGCGTGCAAGTGGATCTCGCTCGTCGGCCAGGTACCGGAGAACACGGAGAAGTGCCCCGCCCCGTCGCCGCGCGTCGCCACCGCGTCGCCTCCGCCATGACTCGAGAGGAAGAAATCGAGCGCCCCGTCGCCGTCGAGGTCGACGAAATGAAGCCCCGACAACCACCAGCTCGGGTGCGCCAAGTACTGCGCCGAGAGGATCCCGCCGATGCCCGAAGCGGTGGTGACGTCGGTGAACTGTGCCGCGAGGGGAGAGGAGGGAAAAAGGCTCGACAAGGGAAAAACGAAGAGCAGCGTTCGTCGAATGATCCCCATGGGGCCTCCGGGCGGCCGATCACACTCGCCACCAAGTCGCTCGCTCCCTCGGCCCAGATCCGCGGACGGCGCAGCGAACGAGCCTGCCATCCGCCACCCGCCACCGGCTGCGACGAAGTCCACAGACCAGGCCCGCCGAGCCCCGCGAGCCACGCCGCCGACCCCAGGCCTTCCCCTTCGCCGAAAACAACCTCGACCAACCCACACGCACACTCGAGCAGAGCGAGCCACAACGCCGGACCCAGGCTCTCCCCTCCGTCGAAAACAACCTCGGCCAACGCACGCCCAATTCGAGCGCAGCGAGCCACGACGCCGATCGTCGGTGCCAGACGCCAGGCCGGCTCGACGGGCCTGGTGGCGGGGCTGGTGGGCTAGAGACGAAGAGGGCCCGCGCGCGGCGGGCCCTCGGTGGTGACGGCGAAGCGGGAGCGGCTCAGCGCGCCGGACGATCCGGGCTCGGAGCGGTGCCGGAGAGATTCCAGCGCAGCACGTCGCCGGTCTCGAAGCCGTCCGAGAAGAGGCCGGGCGTGGTGACGAAGTCCGAATAGGCGTCGAAGTTCGAGGTGCCGTTCGGGTTGTCGCCGGTGCTGTTCGAGGTGTCGGCCCAGACCGGATGCACCTCGCCGGCCACCATGGCCACCCCCATGTAGTCGCCGAATTCGACTCCGGAGCCGTTGGAGAGCGAAGCCCCGTCGCTGACGACGGAATTGGCCACGAAGACCGGCGCACCCGGCGCCGGGTCGTAGTGCGTGCAGAACATCTGCATGGTGTTGTTCGACGCCGAGTTGCGCGCGTCGTGCCAGCAGACCCCGATCGCCCCGGTCTTCGGGTCGCTTGCGATCTTGGGCATGAACTGGCTGCGGGTCGTCGCGTCGTCGTTGACCCGCACCGGCGCGCTCCAGGTCGATCCGGTGTCGTCCGAGGTGCGGACGAAGATCTCGGTGTCGTTGCTCTCGTCGGTCGGCTCGTCGGTGTAGAGGAGATAGAGCCTGCCGTAGTGCGGGCTCGCCGGGTTCTTGTCGAAGGCGAGTCCGGTCTCGCTGTCGATCGAGCGCGAGTTCTGCGCCGGAATGAAGTCGAACCCACCGACCTTCGTCGAGGTCGGGACGATCGACGAGCCGAAGACCCCCGCGCCGAGACCGTCGGCGTCGACGTTCATCCGGATGTTGCCGCCAGTCTCCCCGCCCGAAGGGCCGCAGACTTGCACCACCGCACCGGACGGCGAGACCGCGATGTCGCCGAAGCTGCAGCTGGCCGTGGTCGGCGCCGTCTGCTGGGCGACGAAGGCTCCCACGCTGCCGAGACCGGTGACCG
Organism: Thermoanaerobaculia bacterium; assembly: GCA_046331385.1. Classification (GTDB taxonomy): domain Bacteria; phylum Acidobacteriota; class Thermoanaerobaculia; order Multivoradales; family JAGPDF01; genus JAXLQW01. The sequence continues at coordinate 4,220,893 of JAXLQW010000001.1, read as the reverse complement.
GAGCGCCGCGCGCGACCATGTTGCCGCTCGAGTTCCACACCACCCACACCACGCTGGTGGTTCCGACGTCGCCGGTGACCACCGTCGGTTGGTCGACGCTGCCGCTGAACGAGGTGAGCGAGGTGAAGTTCGCGCCGCCGTCGGTGCTCACCAAGTTGATGATGTTGTTGACCGAGGAGTTGATGTAGGTGAGGAAGAGGTTGCCGTAGCGGTCCCAGGCGAGGGTCGGGTCGCAGCAGGCGCTCGGCCCCTGGTTGGGGTCGCCGTCGGCGACCGTCTTGTCCGTCGCGTCGGGATAGGTCCAGGTGCGCCCGCCGTCCGCGCTCTTGGCGGCGAACAGGCCGGCCGAGGAGGTGTTGCACGCCAGGAAGAGCTGCAGCGAATTGGCCGGGTTCTGGGCGATCTGGCATTCGTTGTCGTCGTTGCTCTTCTTGCTGGTGTTCTGATCGACGTTGCCGGCGACCTCGGGAGCCTCGACGAAATCGCCGGCACCGCCGCCGTCGCCGCCCGCCGGAGCCGCCGGCGGGGTGAGCCCGGCGACGCCCCAGACGCCGCGATGCGCCTCCCGCGCCTCGTTCTCGGCCGCGGTCAGCGGATCGGGCTTGCCCTTCTCGGTCGGCTTGTAGCGCGCCTCGGGCGCCCGCCAGGCGAGGCCGCCGCGCACCAGCTCGAGACCGAGATCGGTCCCGTCGACGAACACCCGGCCGACCATCTCGCCGCGGTCGTTGAAGCCCTCGAGGCGCACGCGGCCTTCGCGCCCGAGCAGATGGGCCTTCAGGTAGTCGGAACCGGCCGTGGCGAGAGGCTGGCCGGTCTTCGGGGTGACGACGCCGAACAGGCGCACGTCGTACGTCGCCCCGCCGCCCTCGACCACCACCGTCTCGCCGTCCTTGACCAGCGGGAAATTGCCCCAGAGCGAGTCGCCCGCCCTCGCCGGCGCGACGGCCGCCAGTATCAGAACCGCCGCGCAGAGCCCCAGCCGAACCGTCCGCTTGCCCACCGAGTTGTTCATGGATACCTCCGAAGGCCGACAATCTACCAAGTTCCGGGCTCGCGGGCAAAGCAGGAATCCACGCGCGCCCGGCTCCCCGGCCATCTACTTGACGTCCGGGCGCGTATCATCGAGGCGCGTGGAATTCACCGGACGCCTGGCCGTTTTCCCGATGTCGGCGCTGCTGCAGTGGGCCAAGCAGGAGCGGTCGACGGGCTCGCTCGTGGTGCTGCGCCGCGAGCGCGAGAAGCGGATCCTCTTCCGCCGCGGCGAGATTCTCGGCTGCTACGCCAACGATTCGCGCGAGTACTTCGGCAACTACCTGCTCTCCCATGGCCTGGTCGAGCCGAGCGTCCTCGGCCCGGTGCTCGCCGCCAGCCGCAAGAACGGCAAGCGGATCGGCGAGACCCTGGTGGCGGCCGGCGGCATCTCGACCGAGGAGCTGCGCCGCGCGCTGCGCCTGGCGATCGAGGAGTCGACCTGCGACCTGTTCCTCTGGCGGCGCGGTCTCTTCTACTTCGAGGACGGCGCACCGCCCGAGGAGAATCTGCTCCCCGAACCGATCGACACCTTCGAGCTGGTCCTCGAGGGGACGCGCTGGATGGACGAGCACGCCCGCCTGCGCAAGGTCTTCGTCGACGACTTGGTCGAGCTCGGTCACGGACCGAAGTGGCCGGCCGAACGGCTCGACCCCTACTCCGCCCACGTCCTCAAGGGGCTGACCGGCACCGCGACCCTCGCCGATCTCCACCGCCGCGCGGGCGGCGTCATCTACCCGATCCTCGAGGTGCTCGCCCGGATGACGCGCGCCGGGATCGTCGAGATCGTCAGCGCCGGGCCGGGTTCGGTCACCGAGTCGTCCGAGATCGACATCCGCCACCTGCTGATGCAGCAGGCGAAGAAGGAAGAGGTCGTCATCTCGCGCGAGCGCGCGCTGCTGCCGCTCGAGTTCCTCGAAGTCCTCTGCCCGGTCTGGATCCGGCCGCGGACCGAGGAGGAGCTGGCGGTCTACGGCGCCGACCAGCAGCGCTTCCTGCGCGGCTTCGACGGCCGGACGCCGATTCAGAAGCTGCTGGCGGCCGACGAGGAGACGCGCGCCGACCAGATCGAAGCCCTGCTGGTCGAGATCCGCAAGCGCGACCTGGCCCTCTTGCCGGCGCGCCTCGAGGAGGTCGAACGCCGACTCGACGAGGCCTCGCCGCTCAAACGCCTGTGGAAGAAACTCGCGGGCTAGCGGCAGCGAGTCGACCCCGCCAAGAAGGGGCAAGAGACCTCGAACGCAGCCAGCCAAGGCTCTCGCCTGGGAGTGTGGGCTTGTTCGACGCCCTCGTACACTGGCGGCCGGGTCGGCTGGGCGAGAGTGGTGAAAGGGCGTCCTTTGTTTTTCCCTTAACCCGGATCCACGGATAAGGCGGGGATGTTGAAGTAGCGGAAGCGCCCCAAGCCTGATAAGACGGCGCTGTTCAAGGTCGTCGTCTTCAGGAGAGGAGCACTTCCGAGGTGAAGATCCCAAAGCGAGTCCGTGGCGTCAAGTTCCGATCGTCGGGCGCGGCGACGACCTCCTTCGCGGGCCTGCGTTTCGTGGTCGAGCTGGCGTCGAAGCTGCGAGTGATCGAGCGGCTCCGCGTCGTTTCGGTGAAGAAACGCCGTCGAGGAATTCCAGTCGAGGACTTCGTGATGAGCCTGGCGTCGAGCTTTCTGGTCGGCGGCGACAGCCTGAGCGATCTGTCTGTGCTGCGAGAAGAGACCGTGACGCGCGAGTTGTGCTTCGATCTCGAGGTGCCGGCGCCGACGACGGCGGGCGAGCGTCTGCGCAGCTTCTCGTTGGGTCACCTGCGACAGCTCGATGGAGCCCAGCGTGAGACCTGCCGCGAAATTCTCGAGCGGACGAGTGGGAGCGAAGCGCTGACGCTGGACGTGGACAGCTCGATCATCGAGGTCTACGGCGACCAGAAGCAGGGTGCGCGTTTCGGCTACAGCGGCGTGCGTGGGCTGCATCCGCTGCTGGCCTTCGCTCACGAGGAGCGGCTTCTGTTGGGGGCGCGGCTACGCGCGGGCAACCGAGCCTCGTCGGACGGCGTCGTCCCGTTTCTCGAAGACGTCCTCACGGCGATCCCGGCTCGCCGTCGGGTGCGCCTGCGGATGGACGCCGGTTTCTACGGCAAGTCGGTGGAAGGATTCGCGACCGAGCGTGCCCTGGGCTTCAGCATTTCGGCGAGGCTGACGAAGCGGCTGCGCGCCGAGATCGAAGCGCTTCCCGAAGGGGCGTGGCGCAGCTATCCGTGGGAAGAAGAGGCCGAGTACGCCGAGCTGCGTTACCGGCCCACGGGCTGGTCGAGCGACTACCGCCTCCTCGTCAAGCGGACGCCCTGGTTCGACCAGGAGCAGCGCCTGCTCGACGAGCACTTCTTCACGCCGGTCATCACCAACCTGCCGGGCGCCGCGAGCAGCCTGATTCGCTATCACCTGGCACGCGGTGGGGCCGAGAACTACATCGAGGAGTTCAAGTCCGGCATCGGCGCCTCGCATCTGCCCTCACGCTGCTTTCACGCCAACTGGGCCTGGCTGTTGATCGCCGCTCTCGCTTACAACCTCGCGCAAGCCTTCAAGCTCCTGCTGCTCCCCGCCGCCGAGCAGGCGCAGCAGATCAAGAAGCTGCGCCTGCACTGGCTGTGCGTCGCCGCCCGCTTCATCCGCACCGGCAGACGCTTCGTCCTGGCGCTCGCTCGCGGACCGGACACGGCCAACGCCTTCGAGCGCCTGCAACAACAGCTCACCACGCTCTGATTCCGCAACCAAGGGAAGCGGCATCCCGGCTGCGCGCCAGGAGTGTCTCCCGCGGACCCCTCCATCCTCCAACTCACGCTCGACCACCGCCTTCGACCGCGAACACCAGCCCTACCTGAGCCAGAAATCCGCCGCGCGGGTGGCCGCTGCAGCAATCTGAGCCCGTCCGCTCCACTTCAGCCGCCTTACCCGTGGATCCGGGCTTAACCGAGCTTTTCTCTTTGCAGGATGGCGAGGCTTCGAGCTCATCGGACCCAGGCTCTCGCCTGGGAGTGTGGGCTTGTTCGACGCCCTCGTTCACTGGCGGCCGGGTCGGCTGGGCGAGAGTGCTGAAAGGGCGTCCTTCGTTTTTCCCTTAACCGAGCTTTTCTCTCTGCAGGATGGCAAGGCTTCGAGCTCATCGGACCCAGGCTCTTGCCTGGGAGTGTGGGCTTGTTCGACGCCCTCGTGACCTGGTGGCGGGGTCGGCCTCGCGAGGGTGGTGAAGCGGGGGTCCATTCCAGGCGCTGAGGGCCGACCTCCGGCAAGTCGAGCCACTCTGTCGATCCTCGCCGCGCTAGCATGACGATCGCTCTACACGAGGAGGCGAGGATGTTCGATTTCTCGAATCGAGTCGCGATGGTGACCGGCGCGACGGGGGCGCTCGGAGCCGTGGTCGCGCGCCGCCTGGTCACCGCCGGTGCGAGCCTGGTCCTGCCGGTGCGCAGCCCCGAGCGGCTCGCTCTCGCCTATCCGGACCTCGCCGAAGGCGAACGCGTGCTGGCGGTCACCGCCGACCTGACCGACGAGAAGGCGATGGAGACTGCGGTCGGCGCGGCGCTGGCGCGCTTCGGCGGGCTCGACCTGCTGGTGAACGTCGCCGGCACCTTCCGCTTCGGCGAGATCGCGACCACCGGTCTTCCGGTCTGGGAGGAGCTCTGGCGCACCAACGTCCTCGCGACCCTGGTGCCGACCCGCGCCGCTCTTCCCGCCCTCCTCGCGCGACGCTCGGGCGCGATCGTCAACGTCGCTTCGCCGGCCGCCCTCGCCGGCGCCGCCGGCGTCGCCGCCTACAGCGCCACGAAAGCCGCGGTCCTGCGCCTGACCGAAAGCCTCGCGGGCGAGGTCAAGGGAAAGGGGATCCGGGTCAATTCCGTGCTGCCCGGGACGATGAACACCGCCGCCAACCGCGCCGCGATGCCGGACGCCGATCGCTCGCGCTGGGTCGAGACGACCTCGGTCGCCGACGCCATCCTCTTCCTGCTCTCCGACACGGCGCGCGACCTCCACGCCGTCGCGCTGCCGGTGCTCGGCCTCGGCGGCTGAAGCGGAGATCGACGCGGCTCACACTCCCAGGTTAGAGCCTTGGCTGGAGAGTTCGACCCGCCGCCATCCTGGGAAGAAACACCAAAGGAAAGAAAAAAAGCAAGAAGCTCTGGTTAAAGGAAAAAGCAAAGGACGCTGGCTGCGCCTTCGTCGCCCAGCCGACCCGGCTGCCAGTGTACGAGGGCGTCGCGGGCGCCCACACTCCCAGGCGAGAGCCTTGGTTGGCTGCGTTCCTGCTGCCGCCATCCTCTGAAGGACAGGAAGAAGAAAAAGCTCCGGTTAAGGAAGAAACTAAAGACGCCAGGCTCGGTCCCCTCGCCCAGCCGGCCCAGTTGCCAGTGTACGAGGGCGTCGCGGGCGCCCACACTCCCAGGCGAGAGCCTTGGTTGGCTGCGTTCGAGCTGCCGCCATCCTCTGAAGAACAAGAAGAAGAAAAAGCTCCGGTGAAGGAAAAAACGAAAGACGCCAGGCTCGGTCCCCTCGCCCAGCCGGCCCAGTTGCCAGGGTACGAGGGCGTCGATGAGGCCCACACTCCCAGGCGAGAGCCTTGGTTGGCTGCGTTCGAGCTGCCGCCAAATCGGGTAGAAGAAGAGACTGCGGCTAGGGCTTCGTCGGGGTTCGCACCGGCAGGGGCACGTTGCAGAGCTCGATCTTCCCGGTCGGATCGAGGAACCAGCTCTCGCGCCGCGTGCGGCGCGCGGCGACGAAGGCCCTCCAGGTCGCCGTGTCGGTGCGCAGGAGCTCGAGCCCGGTGCGCTCGGCGGCGGGAAGGTCGGCCGCCACCCGCACGGCGAGGATCGGTACGTCCTGCTCCCGCTTCTCGTAGAAGCCGAGCGCACCGGTGCCGCGCGGCAGGGTCGAGAGGAGCTCCATTCCTCTCACCACGCGGCCGAGGAGGGTGACGTTCTTGTCGAGGTGGCGCGGCGAGTGGCCGATGACCACGTAAAGCTCCGTGCCGCCGCCGGAATCGGAGGTGTCGCCGCGGCCGGCGCCCAGCATGCCGTAGCAGTGGGTGAGCCAGGTGGTGCCGGACTTCGGGTCGCGCGCCGCCGGCAGGCCGCCGGTGAACCCCACCTCGGGCGCGTAGACGTCGCCGTCGGGGAGGCTCTCGAACGGCAGTGCGGCGTCGATCCGGCGGAAGAACTCGGCCGGTAGCGAGCGGGCGGCGCGCGCGATCGGCCGGCGCTTCGCCTCGTCGTCGCCGTCGGGGTCGCCCCACTGCACGACGTAGTTGTCCTGCGAGCGCAGGATCGCCAGTCCGTCGAAGTACCGCTCGCGGGCGAGGGCCTTGACGTTGGCGACGTGGCGGGGGGCGAACTGCGGCGCGAGCTCGATCACCACCCGCCCGCTCGCGAGCTCGAGATAGAGCGTGTTCTCCGGATCGAGCGTCCGCCAGTCCGCCGGCGCCGAAGCCGCGAGGACCTCCGCCGAGGTCGGCGGCGCGGCGGGAGCGGCCGAGGAGGCCGGCGCCGCGGCTCGCGGTCCTTCTGCGCAGGCGACCGCGCCGGCGAGCGCTGCGACCGCGGCGATCCGCAGCGCGAGGCAGAGGAGGTTCACGATGCGCCGGAGTCTAGCGCCGAGCCGGGGAGATCGGCGCTCAGGTCGGCTTGTATACCTTGCGCACCCGCGCGGCGTCGATGTGCAGGGTGGGTTTCTCGTCGACCTTGGCGACTTCCGAGTAGGGGTCGAACTCCATCGGGTTGACGATCTCGGAGAAGACGTCGCGCAGGGCGCGGGCGCCGGTGCGGTTCTCCTTCGAGGCCTCCTCGGCGATCAGCGCCGCGGCGAGGTCCTCGATCGTCATCTCGATTCCGAGGGTGGTGAAGTACCGTCGCGAACGCTGCAACGGCGAGTCGTAGGAGTGCAGCAGGATCTCCTTCAGGATCGCGGTGTTCAGGTCGTTCAACACCACGACCTTGTCGAAGCGCGACATGAACTGCGGCACCATGCCGTATTCGAACAGGTCCTTGATCTTCAGGTACTGCGCGAGCGAGAAACGGGTCTCCAGCCGCACGCCGCCGTCGGCCGTCTTGACCGCCTCGGTCTTCAGGCGTTCGCCGCTGCCCGCCTTCGACACCCGGTTGTAGACCTGGTCGTAGAGCCCTTCGTAGGCGCCGCCGCAGACGAACATCATCTTGCGGGTGTCGATCTCGACCAGGTGCTGCTTCTCCACCCCGTTCTCGAAGGCGTGCAGGCGGTAGGGCACGCGCTCGCCCTCCATCAGAGTCAACAGACCCTGCTGCAGGACGACGCCGATCGGGTTCGGCTTGCCGGCGACCACGGTCGACATCTTGTCGATCTCGTCGACGCAGACCGTGGCGCGCTCCATCCACTCCTTGAGCTCGGCGATCGAGGGCCGCTCGCCGAGGAGCACGCGCGCCCGCTGTTCGATCGCCGCGAACATCCGGTCGGGCCGGAACTCGGTGCGGTCGCTGTCGACCAGCAGGTTGGCGTTGAGGATGGTGACCGCGCGGAACGCCTCGAACCCGGGGACGGTGTCGTAGAGGCGCTGGATGTTGTTCATGATCGTGGTCTTGCCGGTGCCCGAGCTGCCGATCAGCAGGATGTTGCCCGAGACCGTCCCGACCACGTGCTTGTGGATCGCCACCGCGACGAAGGAGAGCGCCCGGTCCTGGCCGAGGACGCCGCGCCGCAACTCGTCGAACAGCACCTTGGGCGTGATGGTGCCGCGCGGCGCCTCCATGGTCTCCGGGCTCTTCGTCATGGTCTCGATCATATCGGCCGGCGCTCCCCCTCGAACCAGGGTCTACGCGGCGGCGGGCCCGAGCGTCCAAGCGCGCCCGGAGGGACTCCGAGTCCGGTCCCCCGCGGAAGAATCGGCAGTACGATCGCCGCATGCGCCGCCTCGGCCCGCCGCTCGCCCTCTCGCTGCTCTGCTCTCCCGCCCTTCCCGCCGCGATCTCGCCGCCGCCGCACGAAGACATCCATTTCGTCGCCGAGCACGTCCCCGAGAGCGCCCAGGACGCGCGCTACCTCGCCCTGCCGGGCCTCGGCCGGCCGCTCGCGGCCGGGAGCTGGCGGACGAGCTTCGAGCTCGGCGGCGCGACCTCGACCGCGGGTCCGTTCGATCTGTCGGGCTTGATGCTCGCGGCCGCGGCGAGCTACGGCTTCACCGAGCGCTCCGGCCTGCAGCTCTTCGGCTTTTACGATTCGTTCTCGATCGCCGGCGGGCCGGGCGACGACGTGCTGGGCGCCGCCGGCCTGCGCGGCGTGCCGCTCGACCTGCCCGAGCGGGCGCGGTTCTCGGATCCGCGGGGGGACGTCCGCCATTTCGGAGTGGGCGCCGCCTGGCTGCGCCGGCTCTCGCCCGCGAGCGCCCCCAGGCCCTGGACGCTCGCGGCGGGCTGGATGCTCGACCGCCTCGAGGTCGACGGCTTTCGCGTCCGCTTCGAGCTGCTCTCGGGCGCCGACGCCGGCTCGACCGGCACGCTCGACCATTCGAGCCGCGCGACTTTCGCCACGCCGTTCGTCTCCTGCGAGCAGTACCGCCCGCTCGGAGAACGCTGGGCGCTCCTGCCGCGCGCCGCGCTCGGGGCGCCGTTGCCCGCCGGCGACTTCGACGCCCGCATCTCGGGCTCCGGATTCGACCGCTCGACCCGGGCGGGCGACGGCTCGCCGGGGCGGATCGGCGACGGCTTCTTCGCGCTCGGACTCGGCCTCGAGCGCCTGCCCTCGGGGTGGGAGATCGACCTCGGCGGAGCGCTCTTCTACCCCGCCTTCGAGCGCGTCACCCACGCCGGCGTCGACCGCGCCTACACTCTGCGCGTCGCCTGGCACCTGCGCTGAGGCGATCGGCTCAGCCGCGGACCGACACCCGAGGACCGGGCGGCGAGGTCACGCCCGTCTCGTCGACCGAGGGCGAGCTGCCGTCGCGTACCCGGTCGCGTCCGGCGGCCTTCGCCTCGTAGAGGGCGCGGTCGGCGCGGCGCACCAGGCGATCGAAGTCGACCTCGTCGCCGTTCAGGCCCGCGAAGCCGATGCTGACCGTCAGCGAGGATTCGCCCTCGCCGCCGATCAGGCCTCGCTCCGCGATCGCCTGCCGCAGTCGCTCGCAGGCGATCTCGGCCGCGTCGCGACGCGTGTCCGCGAGGATGACCAGCAACTCGTCGCCACCGTAGCGCCCGAGCAGGTCCGGCTCGCGCAGCTCGGCGGCGATCGCCTCGGCCACGCTGCGCAACGCGGCGTCGCCGGCGGCGTGACCGAAGCGATCGTTGACCTGTTTGAAGTGGTCGATGTCGACCAGCGCCACCGCCAGATCGAGCGCGTGGCGACGCGCGCGCGCCGCCTCTCGCCGGCCGAGCTCGTCGATCGTCCGGCGGTTGAAGCGCTCGGTGAGCGGATCCAGGGTCGCGAGCTTGCGCAGCTCCAGACTCAGCCGTTCGTTGCACAGCACGACGAAGGCGAACGACGCGGCGATCGTGCACAGGAACACCAGCACGATGAGTAGTTGTTCGAGCCCGCCGACGGCGAGGATGGTGATCGGCGGCGCCGACGCCGGCACGCTCGCCGAGACGAAGCCGCGCAAAGCGAGGAGTCCCGCCCCGAAACCGAAGCCGTAGCCGGCTAGACGCGACGTGACCGGCGCCGGGCCGCCTCGGTCGCGAAATAGCACCCAGGAGCAGGCCGCGCATTGGCCGGCGTTGAGCAGCGAGAAGATCGCGACCCGCGCGGCGTAGTTGGGAATCGCATAGTAGAAAGTCGCGGCGCTGACGACGCCGATCGCGGGCGTGGCGTAGACCCAGGCAAGACGCGTCTTGCGCTGGCCGAGGCGCAGGAAACAGTCGAGGAAGACCGCGAAAGCGAGCAGACCCAAGCCGTGCGCCGCGAAGATCGACAGCGCGTCGGAGACCAGGCCGCGCAGCCCCACCGCGAGCCAGCTCACCGAGAGGCAGGAGACGCCGACGACCCAACGGTAGCCCAGGCGCGCCAAGTCCGGCGGATAGGAGCGGGCGGCGAGCGCGACGATCGTCGCCGAAGCGACGAAGGCCAGTGCGCCGAGGAGGTAGACGGTCTGGGGATCGAAGCGCAATTCGAGCGTCCTAGTGAATCGTCCGGAGAATGACCGCAGAGCGGAGGCTCATCGCGTTCGTCGGTTTCCCAAGATCGACGCCACTGCGAGCTGCAAGCCTATGCCACAATTCGCGATCCCGTGACTCGCGCCTCGTCCCCGGGCAGGAGCGCCTTGGCTCGCGATCTCGCGGCGCCGCTCGCGAGCGCGGCAGCCTAGGTCCTGGGCGAGGACCCGGCGACCGCCGGCGGTCCTTGCGCCACCACCCGGCCGGCGTCGAGCACCAGCACCTCCGCGCACAGCGCTTCGATCTCCGCCGGCTGATGGGAGACGTAGAGCATCGGCAGCGAGAACTCGTCGCGCACCCGCGCGAGGTAGGGCAGGATGCGCGACTTGCGCTCCGCGTCGAGCGACGACACCGGTTCGTCGAGCAGCAGCAGGCGGGGCGCCGCAAGCAGCGCCCGTCCGATCGCCACCCGCTGACGCTCCCCGCCCGACAGCCCCGCGACCCCGCGCCCCAGCAGCCCCGCGAGCTCGAGCACCTCCACCACGTGCGCCAGCGCCGGCCGCGCGCGCTCGTCGCGCGGCGCGCCGTAGAGCAGATTGCGCCGCACGTCGAGGTGCGGGAAGAGCGCCAGGTCCTGCGGCACGTAGCCGCAGCGGCGCTCGCGCGCCGGCAGGTCGATCCGCGCCCGCGAGTCGAGCAGCAGGTCGCCGCCGAGCGCGATCCTCCCCGCCTGCGGCCGGCGCAAGCCGGCGATCGATTCGAGCAGCGAGGTCTTCCCGGCTCCGGAGGGCCCGAAGATCCCGGTCACCCGCGCCGCGAGCCGGACGTCGACCGCCAGCTCGAACTCCTCGAGCCGCAGCCGCAGGCCGGAGACTTCGAGCGTCACGCCGCCCTCCGCCGCCCGGCCGCGCGCTCGCCCGCCCACACCGCGACGAAAGCGATGAGCGTCGAGACCGCGACCAGCTCGAGCGCCCGTTCGTCGCGTCCCAGCTGCACGTCCTGGTAGATCGCCAGCGCCAGCGTCTGCGTCCGCCCGGGAATGTTGCCGGCGACCAGGATGGTGGCGCCGAACTCGCCGAGCGCGCGGGCGAAGGCGAGCAGCGCGCCGCCGAGAATGCCGCGGCGCGCGAGCGGCAGCGTAACGCTCCAGAAGACCCGCCATTCCGAGGCGCCGAGCGTGCGCGCCAAGTCCTCGAGGCGGGCCGGCACCTCCTCGAAGGCGACCCGGGCGCCGCGCACCAGGAGAGGGAACGACATCACCGCCATCGCCAACACCACCGCCCGCCAGGTGAAGACCACGTCGAGACCCCAGTCGGCGAGCACGCCGCCCAGCGGGCCGCGGCGCCCGAAGAGACGCAGGAGGAGCAGACCGGTCGCCACCGGCGGCATGACCAGCGGCAGAGCCACCACCGTTTCGACCAGGCTCTTGGCGCGCCAGTCGCGACGCGCCAGGCCCCAGGCGAGCGCCAGGCCCGGGGCGAGGATCGCCAGGGTGGCGAGCGCCGCCACGGCGAGGGTGAACAGGACGATCTCGGTCGAAGCCAAGCGCGACTCTAGCCCGCGGCTCGCGGGCGACGACGGTCGGCGACGGAACCCGTGCGCGGTCGCATGGCCGGGCGAGCCTAGGGAGGCCCGTTATCTTCTGTCAAGGATAACGCCGCCGCGCGGGAATTCACCGCCGCCGGCGCGCCGCGGGCGACCGGCTCAGGCGCGCCGCCAGCCGGCGGCGGAGCTTCGCGGTGGCCGCCAGGCTCTCGCGTTCGAGGTCACGGTAGAGGTCGAGGATCTCGCGACCGAGCGGCGTCAGGAGCGCCGCGCCGTGCCGGCTGCCGCCGCGCTCGAGCTCCACCAGCGGCCGGCCGAAGGCGCGGTTCATCGTCCCGAGCAGCGTCCAGGCGCGCATGTAGGACATGCCGAGGCGTCGCGCCGCGCCGGCGAGCGACCCCTCGCCGGCGATCGCCTCGAGCAGGTCGGCCTTGCCCGGGCCGAGCGCGACCGTGTCGCCGTCGACCAGCCGCCAGCGCGGCCGCAGCTCGCTCATCGCGCCGCCGTCCGCCGAGGACGCTCTACCTCCAGGCCTCCGCGGGCTGGCGCCGGCTGCGGGTTCACTTCTTCGCCACCAGCGGACCGCTCTTCTCGTAGTCGAGCCGGTCGCCGGTGAACACGCGCACCTGGTACGAGCCCTCGGCGCAGCCCGGCGCGGCCTTCACGGTGACGTCGATGCGGTGGCCGGCGCCGGCGGTCGAGGTCTTCGCCTCTTCGCCGCCACGCACGGTGAGCTGCGGCGCGGCGAGCACCTGGTCGGTCTTCGGGTCGCGCACCTCCATCTCTACCACGCAGGCCTTCGGCGAGTCGGCAGACGGACCGATCGTCGCCACCACCTTGGCCTGCGCGGAGCCGCCCTGCGCGACGGAAGGCGCGGGCGCGAAGAGAACGAGTCCGGCGACGGCGGCGGCGAGGGCGAGGCGGCGAGAGTCGGACATGGAATTCCTCCGGATCGCCGGCGAGCGTACTAGAGCTCACGGGGAGAGCGGGAGCCCTCCGCCGCCGCGCACGGCAGCCGTCAGCTGGAGCTGGTGGCGCTCGCGGCGTTCGCCGCAGTGCCCCTCCGGTGGGCCCACCAGCCGGCGCCGAGGAACGCCGCTTCGGCGAGCCCGATGGTGACCAGCACCCGCGTCATGCCCGAGCTGGCGAAACCGTAACTGTGCAGGCCCGAAGCGAGGATGAAGTTCACTCCGAGGTACGTCATGAGGATCGTCCAGAAAGCGCCGATCGAGGCCACCGCCACGCCGAAGGCGCGGATCTGCTGGTCGAAGCGGGCGTGCAGGATCGCCATGTAAGCGAGGAACGCCACCAGCGACCAGACCTCCTTCGGGTCCCAGCCCCAGTAGCGCCCCCAGGAGGAGGCCGCCCAGATCGAGCCGGTGAGGATGCCGGCGATGAGCAGGATCGAGCCGACGTGCAGGTAGTAGTAGAGCAGCTCGCTCCAGCGCTCGGCGAGGTCGCGCCGATGGCGGGCGAAGATCTCGACCCCGATCACCAGGTGGCCGATGAAGGTCGCCATGGCGAATACCGAGTAGCTGACGACGATGATCGGCACGTGGATCGCGAGCCAGGGCGTGCCGGAGAGCACCGGCGGCATGGGGTGGATGAACGGATCCACCGGCACGAAGTCGGTGAACAGCGAGGCGACCGCCGCCATCACCGCGGCATTGAAGAGCAGCAGCCGGTGGCGCAGCGCGACCGCCAGCACGCCGAAAAGACCGACGCCCCAGCCGAGCACCAGCATCGACTCGTAGATGTTCGACGCCGGAATGCGGCCGGCGATCTGCCAGCGCGCCGCGATCCCCCAGGTGTCGACCGCGAAGCCGGCGACGAGCGCCGCCGCGGCGAGCCAGAAGAGCCGCGACCGGCTCTCGCGCAGGGCGAGACCACCGGCGACCGCCGCGGCGAGGAAGAGGATCCAGGCGACGCGGCTCGGCCGGCGCGCGTTGTAGCGCAGCTCGCGCTCGAGAGCGGCCGGAGCCGGATAGACGGCCGGGGCGCCCCCGGCGCGCAGCCGGTCGCCGAGATCGGCGAGCGCCGCGGCGCTCGCCACCCGTGCCGCCGCCCAGGGAGCCGCGGGATGGGCCGCCGGCAGCGGATGGATCGCCTCGCCGCGGAAGAACCCGTCGAGCATCCCCAGGCGTTCCTCGAGTCGCAGCAGCTGCTTGTCGACCGGCGTCGGCTTCTCCCCGGCCTCCTGGCGCTCGTGCGCCGCGCCGAGCGCGGTGCGCAGCGGCGCGCTCTCGACCAATTGGCGGAAGGAGGCGTAACGCGTCCTCGGCGGCAGGCCCACCAGCTCGGCCACTTCGGCGCCGCCGACCTTGACCATCGGCTCGCCGCTCCAGCCGGCGCCGTCGAAGGCCCAGCCGGCCGCCATCGCCACCGGGTCGATTCCCGGCCAGGCGCGCTTGCCGGTCACCGTCCACACCGCCTCGCGCGCCTCGGTGTCGAACGGCATGGTCCGCCCGTCGTGCTGCACCGCGAGACCGCGCAGGCGCTCGACCACCCCCGACTCGGGGATCTCGGCCGCCGCGACCGGCGCCGTCGCGAGCAGCGCCAGCGCGAGACCCGCCGCCGCCTTGCGCGCCGCCATCTCGCGCGCGGTGGCGAGGCGGGTGGCGAAGACCAGGATCATGCCGGCGATCAAGGTGTAGTAGCCGAAGAAGACCACCGGCTGCCCGGGGTCGCGGGCGACCGAGAGGATGGTCATCGGCTGCCCCTGGTCGTCGCGGTAGCTGCTCTGGAAGAAACGATAGCCGCCGTGATCGAGCGGCTGGTTCATCTGGATGACTCCGGCGGTCGAGGCGCCGGCGTCGAGCACCGTCACCCGGCTGCGGAACTGCGACGGGCGGCGGGTGCCGGGGTAGAACTCCATCTCGAAGGCGTCCAAGTGGACGGTGAACGGCAGCTCGAAGCTGCGCGGGCCGTTCTTGCCGGGCGGCTGGTGGACGGTGCGCGAATCCTCGCCCTGGTGGAGCGGCATCTGGCCCTCCACCTTGTAGAGCGCGGTCATCGTGGCGCCGACCAGGATGACGACGATCGCCAGGTGGGTCACCGCGAAGCCGATCCGCTTCCGGGTCTTCGGCCAGCGGGTCAGCAGGGCCGCCGACAGGTTGAGGGCGAAGAAGGCGAGCAGCGCGTAGAAGACCGGCGACTCGTAGATCGCCTTGGCCGCCGCCGCGCCGTGCAGCGATTCGAGGATCGTTCCCGCCGCGAGCACGATGCCGAGCACGATCACCACCGCGACCGTCACCTGCAGCGAGGCCAGGCGTTCGAGCCAGCGTCTCATCGCAAGTCCCCCCGGGGACGAAGGCTACTCCGCGGTGCGCCTCTCCCCGGCCACCCGGGCGGGCAGGAGAGCGCCAGACCCTGCGTATAGTGCGCAGCGATGACCGCCGCGCGATCGATCGACGGGGCGGCGAGGCGACCCCCGCTCTGGCGCCGCCTGCCGCCGGCGCGAGCCCGTTTCTGGGGCGTCTTGGTGCCCATCCACGTCGCGGCGTTCGCGGTGCTCTACGGCGGCACCCTGCAGCTGCTCGAGCGCGCCTACTCGCAGGCCGGCGCCACCGCGGCCCGTTTTCAGCTCGACCAGGCGGTGCGCGCCGTGCCTTTCTCCGCCGGCGCGGCGCTCGCCGGACGCAACCCGCACGTCTTCGAACACCTGATGGCGCTGCACCAGCCGATCGGTCTGCGTCTCTACGGCCGGGACGCCGCGCCGCTCGGGGCGATGAACCTGTCGATCGACGCGGCGGAGACGCGGCGAGTGCGGGAGTTCCTGGCGAAAGGCGATGCCATGTCGCAGTCCTGGGTCGAAGAGGAGAACGGCCGGCGCTGGGTGCGCGGCGTGGTGCGCCTGACCGCCGACGCGGGCTGCACTTCCTGCCACGCCGCGGGCGGGACCCTCGGCGCCGCCACGATGAAGGTGGACTTCACCGCCGAGCTGGGCGAGATCCACCGCCAGCTCGGACGGCGCACCGCTCTGTTGCTCGCCGCCTGGATCACGCTGATCGCCATCGTCACCATGGTCGTGCAGCGCACCGTCCGGCGCTCGGCCGACCGCTTGCACGAAGCCCTCGCCGACGTCTCCGCCGGGCGCTCGACGGCCGAGGCGGGCGCGCTCGCGCTGCCGCTCGATCCGGTCTCGGCCGAGGTCCATCGCAGCTTGCACGAGTTCTTGCGCCGGCATCGCGAGCGCGAGGCGCAGGTCGCCACCCGCCTGGCGCACGTCGACCGGCTCGCCTCGCTCGGCCAGCTCGCCGCCGGCCTGGCGCACGAGATCAAGAACCCCCTCGCCGGCATCCAGGGCGCGCTCGAGCTGCTGCGCGACGAGGCCAAGGACGAAGCCACGGTGCGTCTGCACGACGACATGCTGGGCGAGCTCAAACGGGTGCACGGCATCTTGCAGCGGCTGCTCGAGTCGGGGCGCCCGGCGCCGCTGCGCCTGGCGCGCACTCAGGTGGCGCGCCTGACGACCGACACCGCCGACCTGCTGCGGCCGTCGCTGCGCCGCAAGCGGGTCGAGCTGCGCATCGAGTTTCCGGACGATCTGCCCGAGATCCTGGTCGATCCGGCGAAGATGCGCCAGGTGTTGGTGAACCTCATCCAGAACGCCGCCGAGGCGATGCCCGAGAGCGGCGGCACGGTGAGCGTGATGGGCGGCGCCTTCCCCGCCGAAGGCGCGGTCGTCCTCACCGTCAAGGACGACGGTCCCGGGATTCCGGCCGATCAGATGCAGCACCTCTTCGAGCCCTTCTTCACCACCAAGTTCAGCGGCACCGGTCTCGGTCTGACCATCTCGAAGAGCCTGGTCGAGCAGCACGGCGGACGGATCGAGGTCAGCTCGGAGGTCGGCCGCGGCACGTCGTTCCTCATCTTCCTGCCGGTCGGACCCGCGGTCGCGCAGACCGCGGCGGAGTCGGAGGCGACCTAAACGATGGCGCTCATCCTGTTGATCGAAGACGAGAAGCTGCTGCGCTGGGCGCTCGAGCAACAGCTGCGGCGCGCCGGACACACCGTCGACGCGGCGCCGGACCTCGCGACCGCCGGCGATCGACTCGCCCAGCACCAGCCGGACGTCGTGTTGCTCGACCTCGGGTTGCCCGACGGGCACGGTCTCGACTTCTACGAGGCCAACCGCGATCGCCTCGAGGGCTCGGTGGTGATCGTCATGACCGCCCTCGGCCAGGTCGAGGAGGCGGTGCGCGCCATGAAGCTGGGAGCGCTCGACTTCCTCACCAAGCCGGTCGACCAGGCGGAGCTGGTGACGCTGGTGGCGCGTTCGCTGGCGGTGCGCGGCGAACAGCTCGAGGCGCAAGCCGCCCGCCAGACCCGCGAGCAGAACCTGGCGCAGACGGTGGTCGGCGAGTCGCCCGCGTTCCGCGAAGTGTTGGAGGTCGCCGCCCAAGTCGCGACCTCGGAGGTCGGGACGATCCTGATCACCGGCGAGAGCGGCTCGGGCAAGAACGTCCTGGCGCGCCGGATCCACGCTCTCTCGGCGCGCCGCACCCGGCCGCTGCTCGAGGTGAGCTGCGCGACCATCCCCGAGAATCTGCTCGAGAGCGAGCTGTTCGGCCACGAGAAGGGCAGTTTCACCGATGCCAAGACGACCAAGCGCGGCGTCTTCGAGCTCGCGCAGGGCGGCACGGTAGTGCTCGACGAGGTCGGCGAGCTGCGGCTCGACATCCAGGCGAAACTGCTCCACTTCCTCGAGGAGCGCCGGTTCCGCCGCGTCGGCGGCACGCGCGAGATCCAGGTCGACGTGCGGGTGGTGGCGCTGACCAACCGCGACCTGCAGGGCATGGTGCGCGAGAAGACCTTCCGCGGCGACCTGTTCTTTCGCCTGAGCGTCTTCCCGCTGCGCGTGCCGCCGCTGCGCGAGCGCCGCGAGGACGTCCTGGCGCTCGCCCGCCACTTCCTCGCCACGCTGCAGCCGAAGCTCGGCCGCCGCTTCGCCGGCATCGACCGCGAGGCCGAGCGGCGGCTGCTCGCTTACGCCTGGCCGGGCAACGTGCGCGAGCTGCGCAACGTGGTCGAGCGCGCCATGGTGCTCGAGCGCGGCAGCGAGCTGACCTCGCGCGCCCTGGTGCTCGACTGGGCGGAGCCCGAGGCGACGGGTCCCGCCGCGGCGCCGCCCGCTGTGGAGTCCGCGATCGGCGGTGACGCCGCGAACCCGCAGGTCGTGCCGCTCGAGGAGCTCGAGCGCGACATGGTCGCTCGGGCGATGCGCTTGGCGGGCGACAACCAGACGCGAGCCGCCATGCTGCTCGGCGTCTCCCGCGACCAGCTGCGCTATCGACTGAAGAAGTTCGCGCTCCCCGGCGCAGGGAGCGACGGCTAGCCGGCGATTCTGGAACGCGCCTTGCAGTTGTCGGGGGTCGCTGGGAGTGGTTGCGAGCGACGGCGATCGACTGCGAGCGGCGGAGGCGCGTCCTGCGAGTCCTGGTGCTGGATCCGAGTGGGCTGCTCCCCTGGGTGGTGCGGCACGAAGCTCCGCCCGGGGTGGAGGTCGAAGCCGTGTCGAGCTTCGAAGCCGCGGAGCAGATCGTCAGCGATCGTCCCCCCGACGCCGCGGTGGTGAGCGTTCCCCCGGCGCGCCTGCCCTGGCGCTCGTTCCAGCGCCTCTGCGCGAGCTGCCATCCGGCGGTGCCGGTCCTCTACGAGTCCTGCATCCACGCCTCGGCGAGCGAGGCGGGTCTCGACCCGGCCGATGGTTATGCCGCCTTCCTGCCCAAGCCGGCGCCGCGCCAGCGCCTGCGACTCGCGCTCGAAGAGTTGCTCGCCGCGACGCCCCCGCGAGCGGGGTGAAAAACCACCCAAGGGCGGGGGAATTTCACCCAGTCGCTTGGTATTCTTTCGTCTCCCGCCGAGGAGGCCCGAGCCATGCTCCGTCCCGCCGCCGCACTTCTGTCCGTCGCTCTAGTGGCTCTCGCCTGCGGCGACTCTCCGCAACTCAACGTCGAGCAGAAGCCGGCGTCGACCGCACCGGCTCCAGCCGCGCAGCCGGCGACCGCGCCGGCGACCGCCCCGGCCCCCGCCCCGGCCGGGGAGCCGCAGCTGGTCGCCGGGCACGCGAGCGCCGCCCCGGCCGAGTTGCCCCCCGGCCATCCGCCGATCTCCGGCATGCCGGGCGGAGTCCAGGTGCCCGTCGTGCCCTCCGGGACCGGCGAGGGCGCTTCGGCGCTCGCATGGACCGCCGCCAAGGACTGGATTTCCGAGGCGCCCGCGAACCCGATGCGGCGCGCGCAGTACCGCGTCCCCGGGCCGGGCGGCGACGGCGAATGCGCGGTCTTCTACTTCGGTCCCGGGCAAGGTGGCAATCCGCAAGCCAATGCCGAGCGCTGGGCCGGTCAGTTCGTGCAGCCCGACGGCAAGCCGCCGCTGGCGGCGATGACCACCCGCCGCGAGGCCGTGGGGGGCGCGAGCGTGCTCTTCGTCGAGACCACCGGCACCTACATGTCGGGCGGCATGATGGGCGACGCTCCGGTGGCCAAGGAGGGCTGGGCGCTTCTGGGCGCCGTCGTCCCCGGCCCCGACGCCGACTGGTTCTTCAAGTTCACCGGCCCGGCCAAGACCGTCGCGGCGCAGAAGGCCGCCTTCGAGGCGATGATCGCCTCGACGAAGCACGGCGGCTGAATCCCAGGGCGCGTCGACTAGCGCGACGCGGCGAGCCAGGCTTCGAGCTGGCGCGCCCCTTCCGCGTCGACCGCGCGCAACCGCGGCAGCAGCTCCCGGGCGGTCGACCGATCGCCGAACGCGACGCAGCCGCGGGCGAGACCCTGGAGAGCGAAGCGATCGTCGGGGCGCAGCTCGAGCGCCCGGCGATAGCTCGCGTGCGCCGCCGCGAGGTCGCCCGCGGCCTCTTCGGCGGTTCCCAGATTCACCCAGCCGTCGGCGTTGCCCGGGTCGAGGTGCAACGCCTCGTGGTACGCGGCGATCGCCGCCGGCAGCTCGCCGAGCCGCGCCCGCGCGACGCCGGTGTTGTACCAAGCGTCGGCGTGATCCGGCTTGATGCGGATCGCGTTGGCGAAGCAGGCGAGCGCGCCGCGATCGTCGCCTTCGCCGAAAAGCACGTTGCCGAGATTGTTCCAGGCGAGCCAGTTGTTCTCGGTCACCGCCAGCGCTCGGGTGTAGAGGGCGCGCGAGTCGCGCCAGGTCGCGAGCTGGATGCGACAGGCGATCGCGAGCAGGGAGAGAGCGGCGAATGCCACGAGCGCCACCGCCGCGCGCGCCCGCCGGCCGCGCCGCGCCACTTCCCGCCCGAAGGCGACCGCGACGACGAACAGCGGCAGCAGCGGCAGGTAGGTGTAGCGGTCGGCGCGCGCTTGCGATCCGACCTGCAACAGGCCGATAACCGGTGCCAGGAGAACCAGCCAGGCGCACCAGCCGGCCGCGACCCACGGCCGTCGGCGGCCGAGCGCCAGCGCCGCCGCCGAGATCGCCAGTAGGGCGAGGGCGGCGGCGAGCGCCGCCGGCCGCGAGACTCGCCCGCCGGCGCTCGCCGGATGGGGATAGAAGACCGCGAGACCCACGGGCCAGACCGCGTCGCGCAGATAGAGCACGATCGAGAGCGCGGCGTTCGCCAGGCGCTCGCCCCCTGGCAGGACGTCGGCGCGCATCGTGGCGCCGAAGGCCGACTGCGCCTCCCAGGTGACGACCGCCGAGGCGAGCGAGAGCGCGAAGAGCGGCAGCTTCTCGACCAGGCGGGGGCGCAGGTCGCGCCACGCGGCGAGGCGCGCGAGCGGCCAGACGTCGGCGAGCACCAGCACGGCGGGCAGGGTCACCGCCATCGGCTTCGCCATCAAGGCGAGGGCGAAGAGGGCGACGACGCCGGCGTAGCGCCACGCTCCCCCGCGCCTCGTCCAGGCGCCGTAAGCGGCGATCGTCAGCAGCCAGAGCAGGGCCGAGAGCAGGTCCTTGCGCTCCGCGATCCAGGCGACCGATTCGACCCGCAGCGGATGGACGGCGAACAGCGCCGCCACCGCCACGCTCGCCCAGGGCCCGAAGGCCACGCTCTCGAGCAGCAGAAAGACCAGGATCACGTTGGCGGCGTGCAACGCCAGGTTCGTCAGGTGGTGGCCGCCCGCCCAGCCGTCGAAGAGCTCGACGTCCAGCATGTGCGAGAGCCAGGTCAGCGGGTGCCAGTTGGCGGCGTAGAAGCTCGAGAAAGCCCAGGCGACGCTCCCGCCGTCGAGGCCGCGCTGCACGTGCGGGTTGGCGACCACGTACTCGCCGTCGTCGAAGTCGACGAAGGCGAAGCCGCGGACCGGCGCGTAGACCGCGACCGTCAGGAGCAGCAGTCCGGCGGCGAGAGCCAGACGGAGGCGGGACTCCCGATCCACGCCAGAGGTCCCCGGTCGCTCAGGAGGAGGCGGCAGTCTGTTTGGCGAAGGCCTCGATCGCCTTCGAGTCGATCTCGATCGGCGTGGCGGCGCGCAGCCGGCGGATCCACTCGGCGCGCTTCTCGGTCCGCTTGCGGTCGAGCAGCTGCTGGCGCAGCCGATCGGCGACCTCCTCGTAGGCGAGCTGCCGCGCGGCGTCGATCTGCAGGACCTTCACCAGGTGCCAGCCGAAAGAAGATTGAAGCGGCGCGCTCACCTCGCCGGGCGCGAGCTTCATCACCGGCGCGAACTCCGCTGGCGTCTCCTTGGCCGTGACCCAGCCGAGGTCGCCGCCGGCCTTGGCGGTCTGGGGGTCCTGCGAGCTCGCGGCGGCGACCTTCTCGAACGGCTCGCCGTTGTCGAGCCGCGCCCGCAGCGCCTCGGCCGCCTCGCGCGTCGCGGCGACGATGTGCGCCACGTGCCGGCGCTCGGGCGCGATCCAGTCGGCGCGGTGCGCGTCGTACCAGGCGCGCACGTCGGCCTCCTGCAGGTCGACGCCGCGCAGCAGGTAGTCGCTGTAGAGGGCGCTCTCCATCAGCTGCTCGCGGACCGCTCTCGCCGCCGCGGCGATCTCCGGCCGCTCCTCGATCCGCCGCGCCGCGACTTCGAGGCGCACGAGAGCGTCGTTGACCGTCTTGCGCAGCAGATCGGCGAGGTGCGCCCGGCCCGCGGCGCCCGGCAGGGCGGCGAGCGCGCCGAGGTCGAGCCCGCGGGCGAAGGTGGGAAGATCGAGCGCGCCGCCGTTCCAGGTGGCGAGCACGGTCGCCGGCGCGCGCTGGGCGAGGTCGGCGAACGACTTCGGATCGACCGCGAGCCCGTCGGCCAGCCGAGCGCCGTAGCGCTTCCACAGCTCCTGCGAGAAGACGACTCGCCGCTGCTCGAGCTTGCGCTTCTTGAGGATCGACTCGACGCGGCTGCGCGCCTCGGCGAAGGCGGGCTTCTCCACCGTCTTCTTCTCGATCACCCGGACGATCTGCCAACCCTCGGCGGTCTCGAACGGCGCCGTGGTCTGGCCGGCGGCGAGCGGGAAGACCGCCGCTTCCCACTCCGGGGACATCGATCCCCAGCCGATCGACGGCAGCATGCCGCCGCGGACGCGTGACGAGGCGATCGAGCGTTCCTGCACCAGGGTCACGAAGTCGGCGCCGGCCGCGATCTGCCGTGCCAGGTCGAGCGCCGTGTCGCGATCGGCCACCACCAGCTGCAGCACCTGCCAGAGGGTCGTCGTCCGCGTCTCCCAGGCCTGGCGGATCTCCTCCTCGGTCGGCTGCGCCCGGTCGTCGATCTCCTTCTTGACCAGCCATTCGAGGGAACGGTTCATCGCCGTCTCTTCGCCCGCCTGACGGACCGCCGGCAGCTCGTCGAGCCCCAGCCGGTAGGCCTCCTGCAGCAGCAGCCGGCGATCGATGACCTGGTCGAGGAAGGAGCGCACCTCGGAGACCCCGCCGAGGAATTTCGCGTGCCCGCCATGGCGGCGGACGAAGTCTTGGCGCAGGTCTTCGCCGGAGACCGCCTCGCCCCCGACGACGGCGAGCGGCGGACTCGTCTTGGCGACCGCGAGCGGTGCGATCGCGCAGGCGAAGGCGACGATCCAGAGCTTCCCTGGGGTCATCGCTGGGCTCCTCGACTTCCCTCCGTGCCGGCGCCCGACGCCGGCGGCCGCGCGCCGCCGATCGGCTTGGCGCGCTCCTCGGCGCGGACCATCTCGCCCACGACCCGGTCGGCGAGCTCCACCACGGTGCCGACCGCGCCGCGCAACAAGAGCCCCTGGTAGTCCTCGCCGCGCCGCGCGTGGTGCGCGGTCCAGACGACGCGCCGGCTCGCGACGTCGACCAGCTCGAGCTGCAGGTCGACTTCGGGGAGCACGGCGTCGCTGCGCGGCGAGGCCTCGCGCCAGCGCCAGATCGAGCCGCGCAGGAAGTAGGTCGTCCCGAGCCGGGCGCCGACCGCCCGCAGGCGCTCAGGATCGAGGTCGCGCAACGCCGGCACCCTCTCCGCCAGCAGCGCTTCGCGGAAGTCGGCCGGCTCGACCAGGGTGAAGCGGCCGCTCTCGGCGAGGCGGCGGGACAGAAGGTCGGCGACGATGCGCGGCGCCGCGCGGCTCTCGCTGGCGTTGACGAAGGGCACGAGGCAGACCCGGATCGGAGCGGACGAGGGCAACGCCGTCGAGCGGAAGGTCGCCGGGGCCGACAGACCCCACCGGCGCCCGTGCGCCGCGCGGCTCTCCCCTCGGGCGCCCGGCGCCGGGAGGCTCTGCGCCCCGCGCTCGACCGCGAGCCGCGCCACCTCGGCGAGGTTCGCGGCGCGGTGCAGGCCGATCGCTCCTTCGGTCTCGCGCGCTGAGAGCGCGATCAGGCGCGACCAGCGCTCCCCGCCGTCGACGCCGACGAGGCGCAGCGACAGGGCGACGATCGCGTTCTCCCCCTCGAGCCAGGTGTCGACGGTAGAGAACAGGACGGCTTCGGCGCCGACCTCGGCGCCGAGCGCCCGCAGCGCGCCAGGCGAGAGCGAATCGAGCCGCCAGATCCGCGCCGCGTGCAGCGCGCGATCGACCTCCTGGTCGCGCACCGGCGTCCAGCCGTGAGCTTGCGCCAGCGCCGCGAGCAGCGCCTCGACCGCCGCCGGCGCCGTCGAGGCGTCGCTCAGGTTCTCCGGCGGCAACACCACCAGGCGATCGCCGGCGGCCGCGGCGGGCCGCGCGGCGCTCGCCACGAGCGCCGAGGCCAGGAGAAGGAGGGGGAGCGCCGAACGGGACATCAGCGCGCGAGGTGGCGGAGCTGCTGCCGCATGAGCCGCCGCGCGGTCTCGGTCAGCGAAGCCCCGCCGAAGCCGAACAGTCGCGCTTTGGCGCTGGCACCGCTGCGCGTCTGGCTCGAAGTCCAAAGCGTCTTGCCGGACTCGGTCTCGACCAGCCGGAGCTGGATCGCCACCTCCGGCGCCGGTACCGATCCGGTCCGGGTCTCGGTGAAATCGACCACCGTGCCGAGGAA
Organism: Thermoanaerobaculia bacterium; assembly: GCA_046331385.1. GTDB lineage: Bacteria > Acidobacteriota > Thermoanaerobaculia > Multivoradales > JAGPDF01 > JAXLQW01. The sequence continues at coordinate 4,196,862 of JAXLQW010000001.1, read as the reverse complement.
CAGACCGTTGGCGCCGAGCGTCTTGCCGATCCGTTGCAGGTCGGCGGGCGCCAGCGCGTCGGTCGAGTCGAGGTGCTCGGCCGCGAAGAGCTTCGCCACTTCGCCGGGCTCGACCACGTCCACCGCGCCGAGCGCCAACAGCTCGACGAGGAAGACTCTCTGCACCTTCTGCGCGTCGGTGCGGTCCTGGGTGAGGGTGCTGAACGGCAGCACCGCCACGCTGCGGATCGCGCCGAGATCCGCTCCCGGGTGGGTGAACTCGGTCCGTCCCTTCGAGGCGCAGCCGGCGATCAAGAAAACCGCCGGGGCGATCCAGGCTGCGGTCCGTCGAGTGGTCTTTCTCACGTGGGGTCCTCTCCTCGCAGAATCTAGAAGAGCCAGGTCAGGCCGGCGAAGAAGCTGTCGGCGTCCTGGCGGAGTTGCGGGCTGTCGAGCTCGAGTCGAAGATAGTTCAAGTTCAGGCTCAGGCGTCGGTTGATCTGCCAGGCCGGGTTGACCACCAGCCGGCGAGAGCGACGATCGCCGGCCGCGTCGACGTCCTCGTCGTACACCGCGCCGAAGGTGAACGCGCCGCCGGCGAATGGGCGCCAGTCGAGCCGGTAGCCGCGCACCGGAGTCGAGCGCCCGCCCGCCTTGGCGGTGCCGGCGCGCGCGCCGACCCCCAACTGCGCGCTCGGGCGCCAGAAGATCTCGGCCCAGTAGCGCTCCACCCGGTCGTCGACCTGCAGGCCCGCCGGCGCGCCGGCGGAGAGCTTGTTCTCCTGCAAGCTCGCCGACGCGGTCAGGAGCAGCGAGCGCAGGAGCTGAGCGTGCACCACGCCCGACACCTGCGGACCGGAGATCGACCACCCTTCGTTTTCCGAGCGATGTGTCTGATGTCCGAGGTCGAGCGTCGCGTCGATCGCCCGCCAGAGGCGGACGAAACCGTGCACGAAGACCCGATCGGTGGTGAAGCGCTCGCCGTTGTTGTCGCTCTCGGCGCGCTGCGCCTCGAGCGCGGTCTGCAGGTTGACGATCGGTCCCCAGCGCGCGATGGCGAGCCAGGAATCGTAACTCTGGTCGAGCGACGCCTCGCCCGAGAGACGCCCGCGGGTCGCTTGGCGCTGCAGCTCGACGCTGGTCCGCGGGCGCGGCTCCCACAGGATGCGCAGCAGGTTGTCGGTGTCGCGGGTGGCGATTTCGGAGCCGTCGTTGGGCGTCTGCACCCGGCGATTGAACAGACCGTTCCAGGAGATGAGCAGGTGGGCGACCGGCCGGAAGCCGATGTCGCCTGTGAAGCTCACCAGGTCGAGGTCGAGCCGCCGGACGCCGCCGGGGACCGTCGCCAAGCGCTCGAAAGCCTGGACCTCGGTCGCCTCGGTCGGCACCGAATTCACGAAGAAGGTGACCACCTTCAGGTAGCGGGTCTGCTGCGACGGAAAGGTCACCGACCAGAAGCTCTCGATCGCATCGAAGCGGGTCGCGGCCGAGGCGACCGGCGTCCAGATCTCGCGGTCGAGACTCGCCCACACGTCCCAGATCACCGTGCCGCCGCTGGTGACCGGATTGCCGGCGGGATTGCGCGCCACCACCCGGATCTCGTCGACGCGCGCGAAGCGGCCGAAGTCGAGCGCCAGGTTCAGGTTCGCGGTCGCCTCGGGCCCGAGCGGCGCGCCGGCGGCACGCGTCAGGTCGCCGTCGTGAAGCTGCGGGTTCGTGACCAGCGGGTGGTCGCGATCGTCGGCCGGCGTGTCGTCGTAGGTCTGGTAGACCTCGATGACGCGTACCGGATTCGGCACCCCGTCGGCGTCGCCGAGCGCCCGCCGGTCGATGCGCTGGTTCGAAGCCAAGCCGTCGGCGGCGATCGACAGGCGGTCGTTCCAGAAGCTGCCGGCCCAGCCGAGGGTCGCCTGCAGGTCGTCGCTCCTGCGCTCGAAACCGAGGCCGCGGTTCTCTTCTCGCGCGCTGTAGCCGGCGAGGCCGGCGTGCAGCCCGCGCCAGAGGTATTCGAGGCGGAGGGTCCCGATCTGGTCGGTGACGTCGGCGCCGGTCTCCGGATCGCCGATTTCGGTCCGGCGTCCATCGGCGACGAGCGCCGGCAGCCCTTCTGGACGGAAGGCGAAGCTGGCGGCGAAACGGTCGAGGGTACGGTCGCTCCTGCTCCCCGCTTCGCTGCCGTGCGATTTGGATCGCAGCTCGTCCCAGCCGGCCTGGAATTGAATCGTCGGCAACACGTAGGAGAACTGAATCCCGGGCTGGAGCTCGCGGTAGTTCGCCGTCCGATCCTGACCGCGAAAAGTCGAGCCCGAATCGTCGTCGACCGCCCGCAGGCTCAGGCGGAAGCGCAGAGGCTCGGCGACCGCTCGATCGAGTCGCAGGTCGTAACGCTGGACCAGGCCGTCGCTACGGAAGTCGTCGCTGTCATAGGTCTGCCAGAACAGGTCGACACGGCCCGAGAAGTCGTCGGCCGGGAGCGCCCTTCCACCCCAGATCGCGAGCAGCAAGAGCCACCACGTCGTCCGAAAGCTCGTCCGCACTCCTCCCCCTCGTTCGGCCTGCGGGTACGGATAGGACCGAGCGCATTGTGTCGCGAGCCCGGGCCGGGGTCGCCACCCGGCCGGGCAGCCGGAGAAAACGAAGAGAGGGGCCGAAGCCCCTCTCGGAAACCACCGCGAGCCGTGGGAACGTCAGTTGCCCTGGCCGTGGCACTGCCCGCAGAGGTTGCGATAGCCGACCTGGTAGCCGTTGGCGGGTTCCGGCGGGTCGGTCGTCGCGTAGCCGCCTTCTTCCCCGATCGACGCCGCGGAGCGGCTGAGGAAGAAGAGGCCGAAGGGGTTCTGGTTGCCGTGCCCCTTGTGGCAGCTCGTGCAGCCCGGCACCGCGTCGGTGTAGCCCGCGGCGTCGGAATAGACCTTCACCTTGGTGGCCGCGCCGGTGTAGCGCGAGAGCGCCGAGTGACCGCCGTAGCCAGCCGTGCCCGCGGCGCCGATCGCGAAGGTGCCGACGCCCGAGGTGGGGTGGCGGATGAAGCCGTCGAGCCCGGCGACGGTCTGCGCGTTGGTCGTCGTCGGATCGGTGTTGGCGCCGTGGAAGTCGCCGTGGCAGGTGGCGCAGAGGTTGTCCAACCGGTTGCTGTAGTTGGTGGTGCCGGCGGTGCCGTCGTTCCGGTTGTAACTGACGTTGGCGTAGTCGTAGTAGGGATTGAAGGTCGCCGCGCTGCCGCTGTTCGGGGTGTAGGGCGGCGTCAGGTTGACCCACACGTCGCGGGTCGCCGTGTTGGTGGTGGCGATCACGTAGGTGGGCCGCGCCGCGGCCGCCGCGCCGCCGAGTGAGTAGGGACCGAGGTTCCGGTAGGCGGTCACCGGGCCGTGCTGCGCGTGGCAGCTGATGCACTCGAGGCCGCCCGCCGGGTCGTACCAGGTGGCGGGGGCGCCGACCACCGTCGGGTCGAAGCCCGGAGGAGTCGCCGTCGAACCGAGGGTGTGGCCCTTCCAATCGAGGTAGCTGCCGCCGGGGACGTGCCCCGCGACGCTGCCGTTGAGCCCGCCGGCCATGCGTCCCTGGGTCGGGGCGGCGTTGATGTTCACGCCGTAGACGTCGGGGGCGAAGGTCTGACCGTCGTGGCAGGCCAGGCAGAGCTCGTTGGCCGGCAGCTTGAGCAGGAAGTTGTTCGGCCCGGTTGCGCCGAGCCAGTTGCCGTCCGGCTGCGGCGCGGTCGAGACCGGGGCGCTGCCGTCCCAGTTGTGGGTCTGGCTGAAGTGCATCGTGTGGCAGTCGGTGCACAGGTTGTTCGCGCCGGAGTGCCACTCGCCCGCGATCGCCGGGAACGCGAGGAGCGCCAGGGCCGCGGACAGGATCAGAGTCTTCTTCATGGGTTCCTCCTTTTTCTTCTGCCTCTTGCTAGAGCAAGGGATCTGCCAACTGGACGCGGGCTGAAACTAGATGCGTAACTTCAATATCTGCAGATAGTTGATCAGCTGACCCGGGGCCGGGCTCGCTCCTGCCGCCTTCCCGCTGCGGGAAATTCCCCAGCGCGTTGCGAAGGGGCGCGCAAGAACTCGCAGCGCGCCTCACGGCGTGCCTCCCGGCCGCGGAGAGCGCGCGCGGCGGTCCGGAATCGGCAGCTCGACCTCTTCGAGGACCTGCACGCGGCCGTTGCCCTGCTCGGCGACGTAGAGCCGCCCGTGACCGTCGATCGCCACGTCGGCCGGGAAGCGGACCCGTCCTGGTCCGGCGCCGAGGCCGCCGAAGCGGTCGAGGAAGCGTCCGCTGGGGGTGAAGAACTTGATCTCCTGGCGTAGCGAGTCGATCACCACGATCCGGCCTTGTCCGTCGATCGCCACCGCGCTCGGTAGGGAGAAGCTGTCGGCGGTCAGCTCGTGGCTGCCGAAGCCGTTCTCCCAGCTGCCGTGACGATCGAAGACCTGTACGGGCGTCGCCTGTTGGTCGATGACCACGATGCGCTCGCCGTCGGCGGCGATGCCCGAGATCGCGCGGAACTCGCCTCGTCCGTCGCCGCAGGAACCGAAGCGGAAGCGCACCTTGCGCTCGGGTCCGTAGACCACCACCTGGCACTGCGTGCTCTCGCCGACGTAGAGATTGCCGGCGGCGTCGAGCGCCAGAGCGCAGAAGACCGGGCGCTCGGGCAACCCGGGCAGGGCGAGCGCCCCGAGGTAGCGCCCGCGCCAGTCGAGCTCGGCGATCCGTGAGCGGTCGTTGTCGAGCACCAGGAGGTGATCGGCGGGGTCGACCACCAGGCGGATCGGCTGCACGACTTCGCCGCCCGGGCGGACCGAGTAGAGCGGCATGCCGTCGCTGGTGAAGACCGCCACCCGGTCGTTGCCGGTGTCGGCCACCCAGACTTCGTCGTGGCGGCGGTCGTAGAAGACACCGCGTGGGCCGCCGAAATCCCCCTCCTCGAGGTGCTGCCAGAAGGAGGTGATCGGCTTCAGGGCGAGCTGCATCTTGCCGGTCTGGGCTCGCACACCGTCCGCCGCCGCGAGGGCGAGAGCGCAGGCGAGCGCTCCGACCGCCCAGCGGCCTGTCCCGATCATGGGTGCGAGCCCTCGCCGTGCCCCTGCCCGACCACCGGCCCCTCGTCGGTGTGGCACTGCACGCAGAGCGCGCGCTGCGGGTTGTCGGTGAGGATCATGCGGAACATCGTGCCGTGCGGCGCGTGGCACGACAGGCAGGTGAGCTCCTTGCCGTCGCGCGGATCCTTCACGCCGGCGCCCATCGGATGGCTGAACTGGCTGTGGCTCTGGTGGCAGCTCCGGCAGACCTCCGACGGCGCGGCCTTGAGCAGGAACTTCTGCTCCGAGACGTGGCCCTTGTGGCACGCCGAGCAGGCGCCGGCCTCGCCGTTCTCGGGATGGACCGAGAGCGACGCCCGCTGCTTCTTCTGGATCTCGCCGTGGCACTCGAGGCAGACCGGCCGGTCGGACGTGCCGCGGACGAGCCCCGGGCGCTCGGCGGTGTGCGGCGTGTGGCAGGCGAGACAGGCGCGCGGGTTGTCGAGGCCCGAATGCACTCCCGGCTGCTGCAGCTGCTGCTTCACCTCGGCGTGGCAGCGCAGGCACAGCTCGGGCACCTGCGCCAACAACTTGCCGCCGACGTCGTGGCAGCGGCCGCAGTTGGTGAACACCTCGTGCGGGCTCGAGCGCACCAGCTTCGGTTGGCTCGAGCCGTGCGGGCTGTGGCAGGAGGTACAGTCGGCGCCGGCGACCGGCACCGGATGCGCGGCGCGGATCTCGGGCGAGCCCGGGTCGTGGCACTCGGCGCACAGCCTGCGCGGCTCGCTCTTGAGCAGTCCGGAGCGCGCCGAGCCGTGCGGCTCGTGACAGCTGGCGCATTCGCCGTCGGCGAAGGGCCGGTGGACGCTCGCCGCCGAGGCGAGCGCTTCGATGTCGCGGTGGCACTCGAAGCACAGCTGCGGGGGCGACTTGGTGAGCAGGTTCTTGTCGTTGCCGGCGTGCGGCGAGTGGCACTTGGCGCACTCCCCGGCGCGCGCCGGCGCGTGCACCACCGGACGCGCGAGCTCGGCCGCCAGGGTCGCGTGACAATCGACGCAGAGCCCGGCGCCGCCGCCGCGCACCAAGTGCGGCGCCGCCGAGGCGTGCGGCACGTGGCAGGCGGCGCACTGGCCCTTGGCGACCGGCGCGTGCACGACCTTCGGGTTCTTCAGCAGCTCGTCGGGCACGTGGCACTGGCGGCAGAGCTCCTGCACCGGCTTGGTCAGCGCCGGCGCCGCAGGCGCCGCGCCGGCGGCGGGCAGAGAGTGGCACTCGGAGCACTCGCCCTCGACGAAAGGCGCGTGGGTGTTGGCCTGGAAGAGCCCCTTCTTGCCCGAGACGTGCGGGTCGTGGCACGACAGACAGTCGGCGCCGGCGAGCGCGAAACCCTGGTGCGCCGTCGCCAGTTTCGCGTCGCCCGGGTCGTGGCACTTGGCGCAGATCTCGGCCGCCGGCCGAACCAGCAGACTCGGCTGGTTCGACGAATGCCCGGCGTGGCACTCCATGCAGCGCCCTTCGCGCACCGGCGCGTGGATCCGCGCCCCCGCCTTGACGAAGCGCGCCGCGAGGTCCCCGTGGCAGGAGAGGCAGAGCTTGCGCCCGTCGGTGAGCAGCAGGGACGGCTGGCGCGAGCCGTGCGGGTCGTGGCAGGAGGCGCACGAGCCACCGGCGACCGGGGCGTGGACCGAGCGCTTGCCGGCGAGGTCGCGGGCGATGTCGTGGCAGTCGGCGCAGACCGTCGCGACCTCGTTCTTGAGCAGATTCGGCCGTCGGCCGGCGTGCGGCAGGTGGCAGTCGAGACACTCGCCCGATTCGAAGTTCGGGTGCAGTGTCGCGCCCTGGCGGCGCTCGAACATCTCCTGGTGGCAGGTGACGCAGAGCTCGGAGGCCGGGCGCTGGAGGAACTTGGCGCGGCTCCCGCCGTGCGGATCGTGGCAGGCGGCGCAGTCGCCCTTGGCCATCGGCTCGTGCACCACCGGCAGCGCGAGATCCCGCTTCTGCGGCTCGTGACAATTCACGCAGAGCGCCGCGCCCTCGCGCGCCGCGAGCTTCGGCCCCACGCCGCCGTGCGGCGCGTGGCACTCGCCGCACTTGCCCTCCTGCACCGGCTTGTGCGGCACCTGGACCGCTGCGAAAGCGGCGACCTGGTCGTGACACTCGGCGCACAGCTCGGGCTTCGCCTTGACCAGGAGCTTCTCGACCGCGCCCGAGTGCGGGCGGTGGCAATCGGTGCAGCTGCCGTCGGCCGCCGGCGGATGCGGCGACTTGCGCGCCAGCTCGCTCGCGACGTCGTCGTGGCACTGGAGGCAGAGCTGCTTCTGCGGCGAGAGGAGCTGGCCCTTGGTGTTTGTCGCGTGCGGCGAATGGCAGTCGGTGCACTCGCCGCCCGCCACCGCCTCGTGCACCACCGGCGCTTTGAGCTCGTCGGCGAGCTCGCCGTGGCATTCGATGCACAGCTCGTTGCCGCGCTTGGCGAGCGGCGGCTTCTCACCCGCCGGGCCGGTCGCGTGGCAGTTCGAGCAGTCCGCGAGCGGCTCGTGCGCGAACTTGCGCAGCAGCGAGGCGTCGCTCCCGCCGTGCGGCGCGTGGCAGGAGAGGCAGGCCACCCCGGTGATCGAGAAGCCGGCGTGCGCCGGCGGCTTGGCACCGCCGCCGGTGCGATGACAGGAGACGCAGAGATCGTCGCCCTGGCGCACCAGGAGGCCCGGCTCCGCGCTGGCGTGCGGGTCGTGGCAGACGCCGCACTGGGCCTTCGCCGGCTCGTGCATCACCTTGGCGGCGAAGCGCTTCGGATCGTGACAGCCGGCGCACGAAGCGTCGGCCGAGGTCTTCAGCAGTCCGGGAAAGTCGGAGGAGTGCGCCGCGTGGCAGGAGCTGCACTTGCCGGCGGCGATCGGCGCGTGGACGTGCGCCGCCGCGAAGGCTTTCGCCTCCTTGTCGTGGCACGAATAGCAGAGCTGCGGCTCTTCGAGCTTCAGGGCCAGCGTGCCGACGATGCCGTGCCGCCGGTGGCACGACTCGCAGTTCTTGGCATCGCGGAACGGCTGGTGGACGACTTTCCTCTTCGCCTCGGCGCGCACCGGCTCGTGGCACTCGATGCACGCCTTGCCGGCGAGACCGCTCTTGGCTCCGCCGCCGAGCCGGCTCGACGTCGAAGGCCGGCTGCCGCCTCCGAGGTTGCCGGTCTGGCCGGAAACCGGGGATGAAGCGAAACTGACCCAGGCGGCGAGCGCCGCGGCGCCGATCAGCCAACGGGAAATCCGGAGGGCGGTCATCGACTGGGCGCCATGCTAGGAAAGGGCCCACCGGAGCCGACACACCCCGGGGGGCGGTTTCGGGTGGCGGAGCTAGCCGGCGGCACGGGTCGCGAACGTCCAGCGCACCGGGACCAGCTCGATTCCGGCCGCGTCGCGGAAGTCGCGATACTTCTCGCTGTTCAGCCACACGACGTAGGTTCGTCCCGGCTCGAGCCGCACCGGCAGGATGGCGCTGCGGCGGTCGGCGGCCATCGACCCTTCGCCGGTGGTCTCGGGGAAGGTCGCCTCGCTCTCGATCACCCACGACCAGCCCTCGCTCATCGGCCGGTCGAAACGGACGCGCAGCTGCGAGACCCGGGGGTCGACCGCGCTCGCGCCGTTCGGCGGCTCGAAAGCGATGACCCGCGGCGGGCCGGTCGCGTGGGCCGCGATCGGCGCCATCTGCGCATCGCCCGGCGCGGCCGCCGCGACTCCGGCGGTCGAGAAGGTCCAGCGCCGCGGCGTCGCGAGGCTCCCCGCGCGATCGCGGAAGTAGGCGAACTGCGGCGAATTGATCCACACCACGTACGTCCGGCCGGGCGCGAGCTTGGCGGCGACGGTGTTGACCCGACCGGTCGCGTCCCAGCTCGAGGTGCCGAGTTCGGGGGCGGTCGCCGGGCTCTCGACCACCCAGGCCCAGCCGTCGCGGTCCATCTCGCGATCGAAGGTCGCGGAGAGAGAGGTACGCGCCGGATCGACGCCGGTCGCGCCGTCCGGCGGATCGAGCGCCACCACTTGCGGCGCGCCGCTCGCCGCGGTCGAAACCGCGAGCTGCGGCGTCGAGGTCGGCTGTCCGCAGGCGGCCAACTGCGGCAGAGCGGCGAGCAGGAGGAGAGACGCGCGACGCACGATTCTCGGGATGGTATCCCGAGCCCAGCGCGGTCGAGCACTCGACCCGGCGGCGAAACGGAGGTCGAAGCCCGGAAGGGCGCCGGAGCGTCAGCCCGGCGCGGCGTCGAGGTGCAGGCGCAGAAAGGCCAGGATTTCGCGGACGATGGCGCGCGAGGCGGAGCTCGGATCGACCAGGTCGAAAGCGTGCGGCCCGGTCGGGTGGTTGACGAGCGCGACCGGGAGGTTGCTCTCGAGCGCCCGCGCCACGAAGCGGTCGAGACTCCGGTTGAGGCCGGGCATCTCGTCCTGCCCGGCGCGCGCGAGGAACAACGGCACGTCGGGCGATAGATCCGCGACCGACCTTCCGGCCGCCGGATAGGCGAAGCCGAAAGTCCTCGCGGCTTCGGCGACCTCCGAGCCGCCTTCGAGGTCCAGGGTGTAACCGTAGCCGAGAGCGGCGCAGCGCAAGCCGCGATCCGCGTCGTTCATCAGCTGCGACAACGCCAGCGGCGCGCTGCCGGAGCTCGCCCAGAGTCCGACCCGGCGCGCGTCGATCCCCAGGCGCTCGCCGGTTCGGCGAAGGTGATCGAGCAGCGCCACGAGATCCGCCGCCGGGTCGCGATTGGCGTAGGTGACCGCCGCGATCCCGCAAGTCGCGAGCAGGCGAGCCCACCCGGTCGACCAGCCCATGTCCATGAAGCGACAGCCGAGCCGGCGCTCGAGACCCGGATCGGGATAGCCGCCGACGATCACGACCGCGGGCGGCGGAGCGCCGCCCTGCGCGGCGGCGGGCAGATAGAGATCGAGCTCGCAGTCGACGCCGTCGGCGCCGGGGAACCGGAGTCCGGCTCGAACCTCGACCTCGTCCATGCCGGTCATCTCGTAGACCAGCGGCAGCTTCGCGATCGGAACCCGCGGCCTCTCCTGGCTCATGCGCCCCTCCCTCGATTCGTCCAGAAACACGAAAGCCGCCGGGCATCAGCTGCCGCGACGGCTTCGTGCGCTCGCCGCTCCCGGTTTCGAATCGGGACGGCGCACCGGGTCTTCTGCGATCTCGGATCCGCTCTTGGATTCTATCAGCCGCGTGTCGACGACCCTGCCCGTCGGGGCTAAACCTCAGCAATCGCTGAACATGGAGGTTTCGGAATAGACTCCGGCCAGAACCTGTTACAATGCGCGCAGCCTTCCAACAGTTTGGAGCGGCTCGTGAACACCCTCGTGAGGGGAATCTCACGAAACCAAAATGTAGATGGGTACGGTTCGCCGGCTCAGACTACAAGGAGCAGGTAGAACATGCGTATCCAAGGTACTGTCAAGTGGTTCAACGGCGAGAAGGGCTTCGGCTTCATCACGCGCGAGGACGGGGAGAAGGACTGTTTCGTCCATCACTCCGCGATCGTCGGTGAGGGCTACAAGAACCTGACCGAGGGCCAGCGGGTCGAGTTCGACGTCGTCCAGGGCCCGAAGGGCCCGGCGGCCGAGAAGGTCGTCGCGCTCTAAGCGCTCGACCATCGATCCACCGAGGGCCGGTTTGCCGCGAGGCAATCCGGCCCTTCTTGCGTCTGGCCGATTCGCGCGCGAGCGAGCTCGGGCGGGAGCACAGACCGCGACCCCGTCGACGGGCTCCGCCGCCGCCTGCCTGGTCAGGCGGGCGACTCCTGCCGCGGCTCCGACGCCGCTCCTGCCTCGCCGGGTGGTGGGTCGCTCGCCACGCGTCCGTACCATCCAGTCGGTGGCCGAACTCGCCGCTTCGAATTGCGTCGCCCAGGAGGTGTGTCCGATCAGCCTCGGACCTCGCGCCGGGGAGTGCGTGTTCGCGGACGTGATGCAGAGCGCCAACCTGGGCATCCTGGTCTTCGATCCGGCCCATTCCCGCCTGGTCTTCGCCAACAAGGACGCGCGGGCGATTCTCGAGAGCGCCGGCATCGCCGTGAACTACGCCGCGGCCCGCGCCGCCTTCGGCTACGGCACGCAAGCCGACGAGGCGCTCGCCGCGCGACCGGATTCCTGTCGGCTGGGGGCGCGGCTGGTGGGCTTCAGGACCTACAGCAACGGCGCCATCGAGTGGATCTTCTTCCGTGACATCACCGAACAGGCGCGCCTCGAAGCGGTCGCCGAAGCGATCGAGCTGACCAACAGCCTCGGACACGTCTTCGCCGCGGTGCGCCACGAAATCGGGAATCCGATCAACTCGGCCAAGATGGCGCTCTCGGTGCTGCGCCGGAACTTCGACCAACTGGAAAAGGGCGTGGCGCTCGAGTACCTGGACGCGACCCTGGCCGAGCTGCAGCGAGTCGGCGACCTGCTGGCATCGCTCAAGAGTTTCAGCCTCTACGAAGACGTCCAGCCGCAGCCGCTCGAGATCGATGCCTACTTGGCGGAGTTCATCGGCTTCGCTCGCCGCGACTATCAGCAACACGGGGTCGCGCTGACCCAGTCCGCCGGCGCGCCGGGAGTCCTGGTGTACGCCGACCCGCGCGCCCTTCGCCAGGTCCTCATGAATCTGCTGGCGAACGCCGCCGATGCCATGGCGCACCAGGCCGACGCCCGCGTCGACTTCAAGACCGCCGTGACGGAAAACGTCGTGGTGCTCGAGCTCGTCGACAACGGTCCCGGGATTCCTACCGAGGCGCTCGGCCATCTCTTCGAGCCGTTCTTCACCACCAAGGCCCAGGGTACCGGGCTGGGCCTGGCGATCGCCCGGAAGATGCTCGCGCGCATGGCGGCCACGATCGCCATCGACAGCGCGCCCGGCCGCGGCGTCTCGGTGGTCATCACCCTGCGTCGAGGCGACACGTGACCCGCAGCCGGCGGACGCTGCTGATCATCGACGACGAGGCGCTCTTCGTGCGAGCGGTCGCCGATTACCTGTCGGACCTCGAAGTCGAGGTTCTCCACGCCGCGACCCTCGGAGCCGCCTCCGCCATCGCCCGCGAACGGTTGATCGACGTCGTGCTCCTCGACCAACAACTACCCGACGGTTCCGGAGCCGACCTCTGCCCCGCGCTGCTCGAAGGCAACGAGCAATGCAAGATCATCTTCGTGACCGCCTACCCGAGCTTCGACAACGTGGTCACGGCTCTGCGCGGCGGGGCCTTCGACTACGTGGTGAAGCCGTGCGAGCCCGACGCGCTACGACTCGCCGTGCTGCGCAGCCTGCGAATGCTCGACCTCGAGCGACGCCTGAGCGCCCACGAACGGGAACGGGAGCGCTCGGCCGAGGGGTCGGTGCCCTACTTCGGCCCCGGCCTCGAGTCGACGCGCAAGCTGATCGAGATCGCGGCGCGGGTGGAGTCGCCGGTCCTGCTCACCGGAGAGACCGGAACCGGAAAGAGCATGGTGGCGCGGGCCATCCATTTCGGCGGCGCACGCAAGGCCGGCGAGTTCGTAGCCGTCAATTGCGCGGCCCTTCCCGAGTCGCTCATCGAGGCCGAGCTCTTCGGCTTCGAGCGCGGCACGTTCACGGGCGCGGCGGGCCCGCGAGAGGGCTTGTTCGAGATGGCGGACGGCGGCACGATTCTGCTCGACGAGATCACGGAGCTGCCGGTTCATCTCCAGGCGCGACTCCTGCACGTGCTCGACGATCACTCGGTACGCCGCTTGGGCAGTCGGAGCCTGCGTAAGGTCCGCTTCCGGCTCATCGCGGCGACCAACCTGGATCCGGCCGCGGCGGTCGCGAGCCAAAGGCTGCGCGAAGATCTGTTTCACCGCCTGAATGTCCTACAGATCCCGTTGCCGCCGCTGCGCGATCGGCTCGCCGACTTGCCGGTGCTGACCCAGCGCCTGCTGCGCGGACTGGGCGTCGGGCCCGACTCTCCCGGCCTCGCGGCCGGCGAAGAGGAGCGTTTGGTCCGATACGCTTGGCCGGGAAACGTGCGCGAGCTGCGCAACGTCCTGGAGCGCGCGCTCCTGGTTTCGGACGGCGGCCTCCTCACGCCTTCCGCGAGCCTCGGGTTGCCGACGACTCGCGCTGCCGGATCCGGGCCTTCGTGCCGAGGGCTCGGGAAGGGCGGCGTCGCTTCCCTGGCCGAGGTCGAGCAGCGCTACATCGCCGAGACTCTCGAGCGTTGCGGCGGAGTCGTGTCGCAGACCGCCCGCGCGCTGGACATCTCGCGCTCGACGCTGCGCCGCAAGCTCAAGGCACCTGGCGCATAAAGAACCACCTGGTCGGAAATCGGCCACCTCGGAATCTCCCCCGGGGCGCGGCGAATCTGGATTTGCGGCCAGCGCACGATTCCTCTCGCGCCGCGGCCGGTCGCAATTCACGTGGCATTCAACTTGCTCCTGCGCCCTCTCGCCATGGGTGACCGACGGTCCCGTACCCTGCTCGTCGTCGACGACGAAGCGCTGTTTCGCAAGAGCGTCGCCCACGGCTTGGCGCAGTACGAGCCGAGCTGGCGCGTGCTCACGGCGGAAGACGGACTGGCGGCGCGCGCGCTGCTCGAGAAGGAAGCGGTGGACCTGGTCCTGACCGACCTCGCCATGCCCGGCTCCGACGGTTTCGAGCTGCTCGCCTACCTCGCCGTTCATCGGCCGTGGATTCCGGTCCTCGTCATGACGGCATTCGGGACCGATCAGACCGCCAAGCGCCTGCGGGCGCTCGGCTTCGACGGATTCCTCGAAAAGCCTCTCGACTTCGAAGCTCTCGTGGCGCGCGTCTGCCACCTGCTCGACGCCGGCGCCTCCGGCTTCGTGCGCGGCATCTCGCTGCCCACTTTCCTGCAGATCCTCGAGCTCGACGGCAAGAGCACCCGGCTGCGGGTGTCGACGCGCGGTGAAAACGGCGTCCTCTACCTGGTCCAGGGCGTGCTCTACGACGCCGAGACCTCGGCGCTCTCGGGCGAAGCGGCGGCAACGGAGATCTTCGGCTGGACCGACGTCAACATCGAGATGTCCGAGCTCTCCAAGGCCCCGACGCGGCGCATTCACGCCTCGCTCCGCGAGTTGCTGCTCGACAGCGCTCGACGGCGCGACGAGCGCGATGCCGGGCACATCGCCGCGGCAACACCTCCAGCCGAGCGGGCGCCTCGCCGCGTCGCGCGCGCCGGCAAGCAGACCGACGGGCCGCGCAAGGGAGGCCACGCCGGCTCCGCGCAGAACCGTCCCGAAGCCAGCCCGAGCAACCGCCAGCCGGCGGACGCGCTCGCGACGCGACTCGGAGCGGGCGCGGGCCCGATCGGCCCGCGTCCCGCGCCGGCGCGAGACGTCACCGCGCTGGTGGACGATCTGCTGCAGAAGGCGCAGCAGGAGTCGCTCGGCACGTCCAGGCGGCTCAACCAGGCCGCCGGCCTTCAGGTCCACGAGCCCGCGATCGCGAGCCGCGCGCCCGCGCTCGAGCGTTCGCACATCGCTGCACCCGCGTCGGAATCATCCGGGCGCGGCATCCCGCTTACGGAGGCTGTCATGGTCGCACTCGAGTCGTATCTCGACGAGTTGAAGGGAGTCAGGGGCTACATGGCTTCGGGAATCCTCGATTTCACGGGGGAAGCGCTCGCCACGCATTCGGCGAACGCCGGCGTCAAGCTCGAAGCGGTGAGCGCCGTCTTCAACGACATCTTCCGCGGCGCCCACGAAGCCTCGCGCAAGATCGGTCTCGACGCGTGCCACACCCTGGTGATGACGACGCCGAAGGGCATCATCGTCATGGAGTGCTCGGGCGCCAACAAGTCGCCGCACCTGCACGCGATCGCGGTCCTCGAGGAGGGCGGCAACCATGCGCTGGCGAAGATGACGATCTCGAAGATCCTGCCGCAGGCGGTGAACGATCTCACCTGAAAGGCGGATCGAGTCGCGACCGTCGCCCCGCCGCGTCGGGCGCCCGCGCGGCGGGCGGAGATCGCCTCGGTCGAGCTCACCATGGTCGGCGAATTCCAGCTTCGGAGCGAGGGGCGACAAATCGCTCAGCTCCGATTCACCGAACGCGAGCGGTTCTTCGAGCTCGAGCTCGTGCTGGTGATCTCCGCCCAACGCGGGCGGGGTCTCGGGACGGCGCTCGTTCGCCGCCTTCTCGTTCTCGCGGACGCGGCGGACAAGCCCGTCTACACCACCGCGAGGCCGATCGGCTCGAACTCGCCTCGATCCCTCGAGCGCTTGACGCGCTACTACGAGCGGCTTCGCTTCTCGGTCGTCGAGCGCGGGGTCTCGAGCGTCAGGATGAAGCGAGACCCGCGAAGCGAGCGCCCGCGGTGCGAGGCGGAACAGAGCCCGGCGTGAACCCGAGCCGGCGGCGCGGTCGAGATCTCGCCCAACGAGCCGCGCGGGGCGCCGCGTCGCCGCTCAGGGGATCAGCAGGATCTTGCCGATCCCGCCACGACTCTCGAGGAAGGCGTGCGCCGCCGCGCCCTCGGCGAGCGCGAAGCGGTGCGCGATCCGCACGCGCAGCGAGCCGTCGCGCACCCAGCCAAAAAGCTCGTGCGCCCGCTGAAGGCGCTCGCCTCGAGTCGTGAGCACGTTCCACAAGTCGCCGCCGCTCAGCGTCTTCGATCCGTCCATCAGCCGTCGCGGGTCGACCGGTTTCGGGTCGCCGCCAGCCATGCCGTAGAAGACGACGTGGCCGCCGACACGGGTCGCTTCGAGGCTGGCGTCGAGGGTCGAGCCGACGGAGTCGTAGACGACGTCGACTCCACGACCGGTCTTCGACCAGTCGCGGGCGGCGGCGGCCCAGTCGCCGGCGGTCGCATGAACGAAGCTGGCGCCGGCCGCGAGCGCCGCAGCGCGCTTCTCTTCGGTCGAAGCGAGGGCGAAGACACGCGCCCCCAGTCGCCGTAGGATCTGCACCAGCAACAGACCGACACCGCCCGCGGCCGCGTGGACCAGGACATCCTCCCCCGCCAGGACAGCGTGGCTGTCGCGTACCAAGTACTGGGCGGTCAGTCCCTGCAGCAGGAGGGCCGCGGCGGTGTCGAACGAGATCCCATCGGGCAGCGGAATCAGCTTCTCCACCGGCGCGGCGACCAGCTCGGCGTTGGCGAATGGGCTGTCGGCGAAGGCGACCGGATCTCCGATCGCCACCGTCGGCGACGCCGTCGAGCCATCGCCGATCGCCTCTCCGACTCCCACGATCGTCCCCGCGCCTTCGTAGCCGGCGATGAACGGCGGGTGGCCGGCGAGATGGTAGGTCCCCCGCCGCCGGAGGACGTCGGCGAAGTTGAGCCCGATCGCCTGCATGCGAACCAGGGCGTGTCCCGGGGCGAGCTCCGGGTCCGGCACCTCGCGGTAGGCCAGCACCTCGGGCCCGCCGAACTCGCTGAAGGTGAGTGCGCGCAGAGTCGGCCTCCGGGCTCACCAACACGCGCCGGTCGCGCGGCGCAAGTAATCGTCGGCGGCGAGCTGATCGAGCATGAAGTCCGCCACGTCGGCGCGCGCGATGCGCGCCGTCCAGACGTAGCCCCCGATGCGCTCGCCGTGGCGACACCGGCCGCGCGCGGCGCCGTTGGTCAGCATGCCGGGACGGACGATGATCCACTCGGCGGCGCTCGCCGCGACGATCCGTTCCTGTCGCGCCTTGTCCCAGAAGTAGAACGGCAGGACGACCGGGATGACGAAGAGCGAGAAGTAGAGCCCCAGGCGTCCGGCGCCGTCGCCGATCCCCAGCGAGGTCTCGCACACCAGGCGCGGCACGCCGTGGATCTGCATGGCGTCGAGCAGGTTGCGGGTGCCCTGCGAGAGGATGCGGGTCGGATAGAAGTAACGACGGTGTCCGAGGGCGCAGAGCACGGCCTCCTGGCCGCGCATCGCCGTATCGACCGTCGCCGGGTCGAGCACGTCGCCCTGGACGATCGTCAGGCGCGGATGGTCGACGCGCAGTTTGCCCGGATTGCGCACGAAGGCGGTGACCGCATGGCCGCGATCGAGCGCCCGCGCGACCAGCTGGCGGCCGGTTCCGCCGGTCGCGCCGACGATCAGGAGCCGTGACGGTGTCGGTCGCGGCGCGGCGCCCGCGGGGCGCGCCTCCGGGGAGCGGGTGGCGCGAAAGCCGGCGCGCCAGAGCGCCAGCGAGAAGACGATCGCGTAGACGAGGAAGTACGGCAGCCAGTGCATCTCGCTCTCCTACGATCTTCCGCCGTCGGTCGCGTGGCGCGCGAGGCGGCCGGTGAGGTGTTGCTTCACGTCCGGCCACTCGCCGGCGAGAATGCTGTAGAGCACCGAGTCGCGCACCGATCCGTCGCGCCGCGCCCAGTGGTGGCGGATCACGCCGTCCTTCTTGGCGCCGAGCGCCTCGATCGCGCGCTGCGAGGCGAAGTTGAAGTTGTCGGTGCGCAGTCCGACGACGCGGCATCCCAGGGCCTCGAAAGCGTGCGTCAGCAGCAGCAGCTTGCAGGCGGTGTTGACGTGGCTACGCTGCCAGCGCGCGGCGTACCAGGTCCAGCCGATCTCGACCCGGTCGATCGCGGCCACGATGTCGTGGTAGCGCGTCGTCCCCGCGATCTCGCCGGTCGCCGAGTCGCGCACCGCCCAAGGGAGCATGTGGCCGAGCCGCTGGCCTTCGAGCGCGGCGGCGACGTAGGCCTCGGTCTGCGCCGGCTCGGGCACCGAGGTGTACCAGAGCTCCCAGAGTCTGCCGTCGGCCGCCGCGGCGGCGAGGCCCGGGCAGTGCGCCAGCGTCAACGGCTCGAGCCGCACTCCGTGACCCGAGAGCGCGACCGGTTTCGGATCGATCATGCCGTTCCTCGCCGGGGAGCGGATGCGCGGCGGCCGACCCCCCGACCTCCGTCCGCAGGTTCGAACCGGCGCAGAATGGTCTCGTTCATCGCCGCCCCCTCGTGCGCGCTACAGGTTGGACACCACGTGGCGGTAGGCGACGAATTCGACCGGCGCCAGGCACTCCGGATAGAGCATCGAGGCGAGCTTCCGGACCCCGGCCGACTCGGAGTGCCGGCGGTCGGCCTCGGCGTCGCGAGAGACGAAGATGTGGACGAAGCGCGTCGGGTCGTCGCGCTCCTGTCGGCGGCGTCGCTCATCTCGCTCTCCCTGTTCTACTGCGGCTTCTTCGGCCGCGCCAGCGCGCGGATCGGAACCTCCCGCGCGCAGCAGTCGATCAGTTCCGCCAGGCGTTTCCGCCGCGTCTCCTCCCGCTTGGCGCTCACCACCCAGAAGGTCGCGGTCCGGCGGTACCAAGGCGGCTGCCGCTGGAAGAACCTCCAGGCTCGCTCGTTGCTCCGGAAGAGCTCCTCCTGTTCCGCCGCGAGCGCCGCCGCGTGCCGCTGCTCGTAGGAGTAGATCCCCGATTTCGCCTGCGAACGCGCCGCGAACGCCCGCTCGCCCGCCGCACGGACGCGGCCTTCGGCGGCGAGCTCGGCCATCCGGCGGATGTTGACCGCGCTCCAGGTGCTCGTCGATTGGCGCGGGGTGAAGCGGATCACGTAGCGGTCGGCGTCGAGACGCTTGCGGACGCCGTCGATCCAGCCGAAGCAGAGCGCTTCGTCCACCGACTCGGGCCAGGTGATACTCGGCGTGCCGGAGTCGCGCTTGTGGAATCCCACCCAGAGCTCGCGGCGCCGGGCGTGGTGGCGTTCGAGCCAGGCGCGGAGCTTGCCGGGGTTGGCGAAAAAGAGCGGCTGCGCCGCCGTGTCGCCGGCCTTCACGGTCATGCGCCCCCGCGGCCGGCTCATCCGCCCACCGAGCCGACGATCGCGCAGAATTTCTCCAGATCGATGTTGCCGCCGGAGACGACGGCGACGACCGGACCGCGGCCGGCGCGGCCGCTCATCGCCGCGGCCACCGACAGGGCTCCAGCGCCTTCGACGATGACCCGCGCCTTCTCCGCCAGCAGGCGCATCGCCAGTTTCGTCTCCTCGAGGCTCACCACCAGGACGCCGTCGACCACCGGCTTCATCCTCTCCCACATGCGCGGGAAGACGCTCTGCCCGCCGGCGCCGTCGACGAACGACGCCCTCCATTCCGGAAACGCCTGCGGCGAGCCGCTCGCGAACGATAGGGCGGCGGGTGCCGCGGTCTCGGGCTCCGCCCCGAAGACCCGGATCCGCGGCTCGAGCGCCTTGACCGCGCTGCCCACCCCGGTGACCAGCCCGCCGCCGCCGATGCCGGCGATGACCGCCACGGTCTCGGGAGCGTCCTCGAGAATCTCGAGGCCCATGGTCGCGTGGCCAGCGATGAAGGCCGAATCGTCGAAGGGATGCACGAAGGCCCCTTCGACCCCGGGGAAGGCGCGATCCTCGAGCGCTTTCCAGGCGACCGCGTACGGCACCGGGACCAGGCGAGCGCCGAGCGCCCGCATGCGCTCGAGCTTCGACGCCGGCGCGGTCTCGATCGCCACCACCGTGCACGCCACTCCCGCCCGGCGCGCGGCGTAGGCGACCCCCTGCCCGGCGTTGCCGGCGCTGATCGTCCACACGCCGCGCTGGCGCTCGCTCTGCGCCAGCAGTGCCACCGCGTTGGCCGCGCCGCGCAGCTTGTAAGCGTTGATCGGCTGCAGATTCTCGAGCTTGAGGCGGATGTCGGGGAACTCCGGTCCGAGCTCGAGCCGCAGGAGCGGCGTGCGCACGATGGTGTCGGCGATGCGCGCGCGCGCCTCGCGGATCTCGGCGAGGGTGATCGGGCGCACCGGCTCGAGAGTCGCGGCCACGGTCAGGCTCCCCCGGACGGTCGGATCGGCTCGCTTCCCATCGCCGCATCATGCCAGGACCGGGGCCGGGAAGGGGCGCCGGCGGAGGGCCTACGGTGACGGACTCAAGCCGGAACCCGCCCGCTGCGGCGCAGCCACCAGCACAGGCAGCGGTGGAAGAGGTCGACCGGCTCGCAGTACATCAGCGGGCAGCCGCCGACGATCGCCTCGATGCCGCGTTGGCGGCACTCGCGCACCGCGGCGTCGGCGACGCTGCCTTCGCCGAAGGAGCGATGGAACCAGATCCGGCGCACGCCGCGCTCGGCGGCCTGGCGCACCAGGTCGGCGGCGTATCGGGGGTGACTCGCGAACACCAGCGCGTCGAGCTCGCCGGGCACCGACTTCAGATCCGGATAGCAAAGCGAGCCCTCGAGCTCGGTCGCGTGGGGGTTGATCGGCACCACTTCGTGTCCCGCGTCGCGCAGCTTGCGCAGGACGGCGTTGCCCACTCCCTGGGTGCGCGACACGCCGGCGACGGCGATCCGGCGGCTGGCGAGGAACTCGGCGACGGACGAGGGAATGGTCGGCATGGGAGGCCCTCCTCGCCCCGCATGTGATCACCGCTCCCCCGCCGGCGCACCCTCCGCCCGGGTGGTCGGGCCGAGCGCCAGCTGCCAGTAGGCGACGTCGATCCAACGTCCGAATTTCACGCCGACGCGCTCGAAGTGGGCGACCTTGCGGAAGCCGAGCTTCTCGTGCAGCGCGACGCTCGCGGCGTTGGGCAGCGCCACGCCGCCGATGGCGACCCGCAATCCGAGCTTCTCGAGCCGGGCGATCAGCTCCTGGTAGAGGCGGGTTCCGAGGCCCCGGCCGAGGCGGCGCGGGTCGAGATAGACCGTGGTCTCGACGGCGAAGCGGTAGCCGGCACGGCGTTTCCAGGGCGAGGCGTAGGCATAGCCGGCGACGGCGAGCTCCGCCTCGACGACCAGCCAGGGCAACGGCACCACGGCGACTTCGGCGAGGCGCCGCGCCATCTCCGCGGCCGACACCGGCTCCTCCTCGAAAGTGACCGGGGTCTCGAGAACGTAGTGGTTGTAGATGCGCGCCAGGGCCTCGGCATCGCTGGCGACGGCGGGTCGGATCACGCGCGGCTCCTCCGCAAGACTCGGTGGTCCGCGGATTCTAGGCCCCGCGCTCGCGCCGCTGCGCGCCAGCGGATATCTTGAGCGCCCGGGCAACGGGAGGTTCGAACGACATGAAGCTGAGCGAGAACGTCCTGCAGGCGATCGGCGGCACGTCGCTCGTGGCGCTGCGCCGCGTCGTGCCGCCGGGCTGCGCCGAGGTGATGGTCAAGATCGAAGGCGAAAACCCGACCGGCAGCATGAAGGACCGGATGGCGCAGGCGATGATCGCCCGCGCCGAGGGCGACGGCCGACTGCGCCCCGGGGACACCATCGTCGAGTACACCGGAGGCAGCACCGGAGCCTCGCTGGCGCTGGTCTGCGCCGCCAAGGGATACCGCCTGCGCATCGTCACCTCGGACGCCTTCAGCGCCGAGAAACTGACCCAGATGGCGGCCTTCGGCGCCGAGCTGACTCTGGTGCCGAGCGATGGCGGGCGGATCGACAAGCAGCTCATCGTCGCCATGATCGCGGCGGCGCGCGAGATCAGCCGCGAGCCGCGCACCTACTGGACCGACCAGCTCAACAACGCCGACAGCATCGCGGGCTATCGCCCGATGGGCGAAGAGATCTGGGACCAGGCGGGCGGCAGAGTCGACGCTTTCGTGCAGTCGATCGGAACCGCGGCCTCGCTGCGCGGCGTGGCGGCGGCGCTGCGCCGGCATCGCCCCGAGGTGCGGATCGTCGCCGTCGAGCCCGCCGAGTCCCCGGTGCTGTCGGGCGGCGCGCCCGGCGCCCACAAGATCGAGGGCATCGGCATCGGCTATTCCCCGCCGCTCTGGGATCCAGACCTGGTCGACGAGATCGTCCCCGTCGCGACCGCCGACGCCGAGGCCATGGCCCGGCGCTTGGCGAGGGAAGAGGGACTCTTCGCCGGCACGTCGTCGGGAGCCAACGTCCTCGCGGCGCTGCGCGTCGGCGAGCGGCTGGGCCCCGGGGCGCGCGTCGCGACGCTGCTCGTCGACTCGGGCCTGAAGTACCTGAGCACCGACGTCTACCGGCGGCGCGCCGGCGCCTGACCCGCGGCCGGGGCGGCGAGCGCCGCCGCGAGCGGCAGGACGAAGAGGTTCATGTCATCTCCTTGGTGGACCTCACGGCGAAAGCGGATCGCGCGCCAGGATCAGGTCGCGCTGGCGGTCGCGTCCGAGGAGGAACTCGTGCTCCCCCACCGGGCGGAAGCCGCACTTCGCGTAGAAGGCGATCGCGCGCGGATTCCGTTCCCAGACGCCGAGCCAAACCCGATCGGCGCCCAGGCTTCGCGCCTCCGCGAGCAGGGCGTCCATGAGGTCCCGCGCGGCGCCGGTGCCGTGCCAGGGCCGGCGGACGTAGAAGCGCAGGATCTCGATCGGACGCACGGCGGCAAGACCCTCCGGCGCGGGGCCGACGCGCAGCTGGCCGTAAGCCTCCAGCCGGACTTCGGATTCCCCCACCAGCGTGAGCATCTCCGGCGACAGGATCTCGCGTCGCTGGAGGGCCGGAGCGAAGTTCGCGGCGCAGTGGAGGCCGACGTCCTCGGCCGTGTTCTCGCTCTCGAACGCATCGCGAAAGGTCGCTTCCGCCAGCCTCGCGAGCGGCTCGGCATCGAGCACCGTGGCCCGTCGGAAACGCAGCGCCGGCCGGCTCAGCGCAGGCAACGCCCGATGCAGAAGCCGCCGACCATGATCTCGGGAGAATCGAGGTCGGACGCGAACGCGATGGCGTAGAGCTGCACGGCGTCCCTCCTCGGCGGCGCCAAGTCGGCAACTAGGTCGCCGTCCGCAAGAAGAGGGTCTGCCCCACTTCCAATCGGCCGGCGCGCGTCACCGCGCCGTAGATACCCGCGGTGTTCTGGTGCGCGCGCACGACCGCCCGGAGCACCTCGGGCGCCGACGCCGCCGTATCCGGGTCGAAGCAGACGATCGAGCAGCGAACGTCGCGCATCGTGACCGCGACGGCGGCGGCGTCCTCCGCCTCCCCGAAGGAGAGCCCCGCGCCCAGCCACCTGTCCTCCGCGAAGGCCTCCGGTCGCGACAGGCGAACGACGACGTTGGGGCGGAAGCGTCGAACGTCCGGGCTCCCCCCGGCGAGTCGTCCGATCTCGCGCACCGTTTCCGCGGCGATCAGCGAGAGGCTCGCTTCGTCGAAGATGCCCTGTCTCAGGTGCATCATCTGCACGGCGGCTCCGAGCCGGCGCCCCACCTCCGCCGCCAGCTCCTCGCCGAAGACCGGCATCTCCTCGCCGTCGGGCGTGCGCACGTGCGTCGGCAGGTCGCCGCGCACGCCCCCGTCGCGACGCAGGGGAGTGAACCGGATCAGGTCGGGGAGATGGCTCGCCGTCAGCCACGGGAATCCGCCGCGGTCCTCGAGTCGCCGCAACGCCAGCCGCCGGTCGCCCTCGATGCCGTGCCAGCCCAGTTCGGCGGCCTCGAGCCGCTCGCCGCGCATGGATTTCACGGGATAGCGGAAGATCGCCTCCACCCGTCCGATCGCCAGCGCCACGCGCCCTCCGCGTGCGTCCGACGGCGGCTGCGAAGCGCTAGTCGTCACCGGGCCGCTCGCCGACGACGTTCCTCGCCAGGGTCTTGAACCGCACGCCGGCGCTCTGCTCGACGGTGATCGTGACGTGCCCCGTCTTGCTGGTGTGGAGGTCCCGCACGATGCCGGTCTTGCCGGCGTGGGTTCCGGCGACGACTTGGCAGCGCTCGCCCTCTCGCGGCTCACCTGGCGGTTTCCTCTTCGTGGTCATGGCTGCGCTCGCGTCTCGTTGCAGCGAGGATTTGGGGTCGGTCAGTCCAACTCGTAGCTCAGCGTCAGCGGGTGCTCCATCCCGTGCCCGAGCGCCGACGTACCCTCGCCGCGCAGGCCGCGCAGCTCTCCCGTGCCCGAGCCGGCGACGACGACGTAGGACTCCTTCGCCACGCCGTCCTCGAAGACTCCCGAGCGCTGGAGCACGAAGCTGCCCGCTCTGCCGGCGAGGCTCCCGACGACGCGCTCCATTCCGACGAACGCGGCCGAGCCGTCGCTGCGGTAGACCATCAGGTAGTCGACCCGACCCTCGCCGACTAGCTCGCCGGTGAAGGTCTTGGTGACCGTGGCCCGCGTCAGCTTGGGCAGGTCCGGGCCTTCGCTGTACGGCTTCTCGTCCCAGCTCGAAATGGCGAATCGGCAGTTCGCGACGTGAATCATCGATCGCCCCCTTGCCGGACTACGGGTGGGCGCAGCTCACGCCAGCGTGCGGTGGGATCGACAGGTCGACCGTCGCGGTGGAGCGCCGCGGACGACGCGCGCGGGAGAGCCCGTCTTCGGCGCGCGAGACCTCGGCGAGCGCCGACCGCTGAGGCTGTTTCGAGCTCATGGTCCATCTCCCCTCGGGAAGGCATGCATCCTGCGGTCCGCGAGGTCTCGATCTCCGGGTCGCGTCCGCACCGGCTCGGAACCGCCTCGCACTTCGGCAGGTCGCTTCCGCCAGTCGAGGGAGCTCCGGTTCCGCTGCTCGGATCCTACGCTCGTTTCCCGCTCCGCCCGACGGCGCACCGGCTCGGCAGCGACGCGCACGAGTGCTCCTCTCAGAGCGCCGCCGCCGCGGTCTTCAGGAGCGCGACGAGCTTGTCCTTCTGCGCCCCCGGATCCCCGCCGTGGTACGACACGGTCAGGACGACGCCCTTCGCCTTCACGAAATACCCCTTCGCCGCGGCGTCGTGGTGGTTGGCGTCGGTGGTGAACAGCGCGCCGTCGCCGATGCCTGAGATCCTCGCCGAGCCCGGCCCGCCCATGCCGACCTCGACTTCGACGCGCTGCCGGATGTCGTCGGCGGTGAGGCCTCCGGGCCAGACTCGCGAGGCGTCGATGAGGGCGAGGGTGAGAAAGGTCTGTCCCCACTCCTTCGTGCTCGGTCCCCAGCGGTACTCGCAGCCCGTAGCGAGGGGCGCGCCCGAGGTCGGCTCCCCTTGGGGGATCTTGGCCTGCGGATCGAGCGCCTGAATGTCGGCGGGCGCGAGGAGCGCGCAGGCGTCCTTGAGCTGCGCCGCCGCCGCGGCATCGTCGCCCGCCGGGGAGGCCGCGCGCCAGCCGGCGATCGCCCACGCGACCAAAAGAGCCCTGCTACCGATCTGGCGCGCTCGATTCATGTCCTCCTCCTCTCGCCGGTCCGCCGGTCGCGGTCAGGTGGCCTCTGCGGGCAGGGCGTAGAGCGTGCGGGCGACCGCTTTGCCGGCGAGAGGCCAGGATAGGACGCGACGGTTCTCGCGTCCAGGGCGCGCCGGCGGACGCGGTGCGGGACCCCTCAGGACCTGCTCTTCTTCGCGGCCTTCGCCTGGCCGGAAGCGTTGAAGGCGACCGCCTGGCGAAGGAGCGCCCGGAAAGCGGCGGCGTCGATCTCCTCGCCCTGGTGGAGGTCGATCGCGCGACGCAAGTTCCCCTCGAGGCTCGAGTTGAAGAGACGCGCCGGGTCCTTCAGATGGGCGCCCTGGGCGAAGGTAAGCTTCACGACCCTCTTGTAGGTCTCGCCGGTGCACAGGATGCCGTCGTGCGACCAGACGGGGTTGGCCCACTTCCACTCCTCGACCACCTCCGGGTCGGCCTCGTGGATCAGCCGGCGCATCCGGCCGAGGGTCTCCCCGCGCCAGTCTTCGAGCCCGGCGATTCGCTCCGAGATGAGCTTCGAGGCCGATGAATCCTGGCTCGCGACCGACTTCTTCATGGTCTCCTCCTGGAGGGTCCGGGGATCTCGATCGGGCTCACGCCGGCCGGCGCAAGGGAATCCCCTGGCGGATACGGTGGTGGCGCAGGTCGCCTCCGGTCGTCGGCGTCATCGGGAGTACCTCCGGGCTCGGGGTCGCGCCTCGAGACGGCCGGGAGTCGCCCAGCAACCTCGCTTCATTCGCCCTCGGGCGGCTGCCAGAGCTCGACCTTGTTGCCCTCCGGGTCCATGACCCAGCCGAACTTCCCGTACTCGGCTTCGTCGGTCTTGTCGAGCACGTCGCAGCCCTCCGCGCGCAGCGCCTGGAGCAGCGCGGCCAGGTCGTCGACCCGGTAATTGACCATGAAGGTCGCCTTGCTCGGTGCGAAGTGGTCGCCGCCCGCGGCATGGATCATCCAGGCGGTGGTTCCCTGGACTGGATTTCCAGCGCCGTCCGACCAGGTGAACGCCGCACCTCCCCAGGCCTGCACGTCGACGCCCAGGTGTTTCTGGTACCAGGCTCGCAACGCGACCGGGTCCTTCGCCTGGAAGAAGACTCCGCCGATGCCGGTGACTCTCTTCATCTGGGCCTCCTCGGGGCTCGGAAAAGTGGCGCGTAGTGTACTGCGTGTCGGGACGCTGTCGAGGCCGGCCGCGAGCGCCGCGAGTCCATCGCAGCGGGGCGTCGGTCGACTCGCGAAGCGCACCCTCCGGCCGGCGGGCACGCGTCAGAGCGCCGCGTAGAAGGCCGCGATGTCCCGCGCCAGGAGCTCCGGCTCCTCCGCGGCGGCGAAGTGCCCGCCGCCCGGCATCGAGGTCCAGCGGCGCACGTCGTAGAGCCGCTCCGCCCATTCGCGCGGCGGCTCGCCCTCGGAGACGAAGTTGCGGTCGAAGTTGGCGATGCCCGCGGGCACGGGCACGCGGGCGCCGGGCGGCAGCTCGGCCGGGTACCACCGGTTGTCGAAGTAGTCGCGCATCGACGAGGTGATCGTCCCGGTGACCCAGTAGAGCGTGAGCAGGGTGAGGAGGAAGTCGCGCGAGAAGAGCCGCTCGAGATCGCCGCCCGAATCGCTCCACGCCCGCCATTTCTCGAGGATCCAGGCGGCGAGCCCGGCGGGCGAGTCGTTCAAGGCGTAGCCGAGGGTCTGGGGTCGCGTCGATTGGATGGACGAATAGCCGCGCTCGACCTCGTCCCAGCGGCGAACCTGGGCGACGTACTCCTCCTCGGCCGCGGAGAGCGGCCGCGTCCCTTCGCCGGTCGGCGGCCAGAGCTCCGGCGTGGTCAGATGAATGCCGATCACCGCCGCCGGGTCCTCGACCGCCATGAAGGTGGCGACGCCGGCGCCGAAATCCCCGCCGCCGGCGCCGTAGCGCCGGTAGCCGAGGCCGCGCATGAGCTCGTGCCAGAGCCGCGCGACGGTGCGGTAGTTCGCCCGCGCCGGTCTCTCCGAGAAGCCGTAGCCCGGCAGCGAGGGCAAGACGAGGTCGAAGGCCGGCGCGTCGATCCCATGGGCTCGCGGGTCGGTCAGCAGCGGCACGAGCGGCAGCAGCTCGAGGAACGAGCTCGGCCAGCCGTGGGTGAGGATCAGCGGGATGCCGTCGCCCTCCCGCGCCCGTTCGTGGACGAAGTGGATCTGGACCCCACCGACCTCGGCGCGGAAGTTCCGGAAGGAGTTCAGCCGCCGTTCCTGCGCCCGCCAATCGAAGCCGTCGGCCCAGTAAGCGATCAAGCGCCGCAGGAACTCGCGCTCGGTCCCCTGCGCCCAGGCGGCCCCCGGTGCCGGATCCGGCCAGCGGGTGTTGCGCAGGCGCGACGCGAGATCGGCGAGGACCTCGTCCGGAACGCGGAGGGTGAAGGGCGTGACGGGCATGCGAGAGGTCAGCCGAGATCGCCGTCGGGTACTTCCGTGGAGCGGGAAGCGCGTCCGCCGTCCGCCGTCGTCGGGTCAGGGTCGATCATCCCCGTTCGACCGCGGATCGGATGTCGTTCAGGTCCTGCAGGAGGGCCTTCCTCACCACGCCCCGGAAGAAGAAGAGCATCGGGATCTTGAAGACTCGCGCGACGAAGCTCTGCGGTCTGGACTCGTGAGCGCTGGTCAGCGTGACGCCGGCACCGCTCTCGGAGATGCGCAGGGTCGACAGGAACACGAAGCCATCGCTCTCCGCTCGGGTCTCGTAGAACTCGTTCTCGGCGGCGGCGGTGATCCACTTCTCCACCGTCGCCGGCTTACCGAACAGCAGCCGGGTCTCGCGCCACTTCAGCCCCACGAGCCCGTGCGCCGGCTTCTCGACGACCTCGATGTTCTCGATTCCGCGGATCGTCCGCGGGGAGCTCTCGATGTCGGCGATCACGGCCCAGACCGCCGCCCTGGCTCCGTCGATGGTCACTTGCGCTTCGACGATCATGGCAATCCTCCCTTGGTTCGACCGGCGGTCCACAGCCCATGGGCACGACTCTCTTCCCAGGCTACCCGCCGGACCCTCTCGAGCGGCGCTTCGACCGCGGACGATTTGATCCGCGGGAATCGCTCGCCGATCGCGGCCGAGCATGCGCAGGCGGATTCGTTCGCGCGCAGCGATGGACGGCGGATCCTTCACGATCACCATCGCTCGCATGAAGCCGCCCGGCGGACCGGCCGCTGGAGCCTGTCGTTGGGCGCCTCTCGGCCTTCGACTCTCAGGGGCGGTACAGCCACGCCGACGACCGCGGCCCGGTGCGGTTGCCGTACCCACCCGTGATCAGCGCGCCTCCACCTCTCAGCAGTGCGACCGCGGAGAACTGCCCCGCCATTCGCGGCTCGCCGGGTACGAGCGCGAAACCGCGGCTCGCGGTGTCGAACGTCTCCGCCTGCGGCGCGCCGCCGGCGATCAACACGAGCCCGCTCGGGAGCAAGACGCTCGTGCCCGCGTGCTTGTAGCGACCGAGCTTCATCACCGGGCCGGCCACGGACCTCCCGGTCTGCGGATCGAACAGCTCGGTGGAATCGTAGACGCCGCGATCGTCTCGGTCGTCGGCGCCGCCGGTGATCAAGACCTGACCCGAGGGAAGCAGGACGGCATCGTGCTTGTGGCGCGCGATGCGCATCGCACCGGCGCGACGAAAGGCGCCGGTGGCGGGGTCGTAGATCTCGGCCGAGGCCAGCAGCGTGAGGCTGCGCCGCTGCCCGTTGTGCCCGCCAACGACCAACACCCGTCCGTCCGGCAGTCGCACCGCCGCGTGGCTCTCGCGGGCCGTGGTCATGCTTCCCGTCGGAGAGAAGCGACCCGCCACGGGGTCGTAGATCTCGGCGCTCGCCAAGAAGGTCCAGCCCGGCCCCAGGCCTCCCGCGATCAGCACCTTGCCGTTCTCGAGCGGAATGGCGACGTGGTCGGCGCGGGCGGCGCCGAGCGACCCGGTGGGAGTGAAGGTGTTCGCTACCGGGTCGAACAGCTCCGCCGCGGCCAGCGTCACGGAGCCTTCGCCGTAGCCGCCGGCGATCAGCACCTTCCCATCGGGAAGCAGGGTGGCCGTGTGGCTGTGACGGGGGGTGACCATGGGGGACAGCGGGGCGAACCTTCCCGCGCCAGGCTCGTAGACTTCCGCCCCCTTCGAGGAACCCGTTGCGATGAACCCACCCGCCACCAAAACCCGGCCGTCGAGCAAGGTGGTCGCGGTGTGCGCCGCGCGACCGACCCGCATGTCCGCGGTCGAGACCAAGGTGCCGCGGCGGGGCGGTTCAGGCGCCTCCGCGTTCGCCGGACCGGCGATGAGCCAACCCAGGCCTGTCGCCGCCACGCCGGCGATCCACGCGGCAGCAGCCAACGGCTTCCAAGCCAGGCCTTCCGCCCGGTCGGATCGACTCCGCTCCGCCCTACGCTCCCGTTCGCGCGCGTCGGCCGAAGCTCGAACGTTCCGCCCGCCGGAGTCGCTCCTGGCGGCGCAGAACGCGAGATGGCCGCTGAGCGGCAAGATGGCCACGTGCATCGCACAGTGAAGCGTTGGGTTGGGTAGGTCGGCGAGAGCCTCCGCATGCGCGCTCTCGACGAGATCCAGCCTCTCGCGCTCGCCGAGAGCAAGCCAGGCCTCAGGGTCTGGCGCGACGTCGGGATCGTAGAATTCCATCGGCGAGATCCTCTCCGGTGCCGGCGAAAGATTCCTGCGCGGAGCGTGCGCCCCGCAGCGGCTGCCGAGCGCAGCGCGCCGCGGCGCAACGGGCGAGTCGCTTGCGACGCGCGGTCGCGCGCGTCCCTGGTACGGACCGACTTCGGAGCGACTCAGGTGGCATTCGCGACCGCGAGGCGGGAACGCATCGCCGGGCGGCGCCACTCCTGAAACAGAAGCACTCCCGCCCAGACCATGACACAGGTCGTCGTGACCGCTCCGATGATCCCGCGACTCGCGGTCGTCGCCGAGGTGAGATTGTAAGTCGCGTGCCAGAGCGACACGGCCAGGACACTCCCCCCGGTTCGATTGGACCCCCGGGCCAAGACGATCGAGCCCGCGCAGATCCCGAGGCCGAAGCCACCAACCAGGCCGGCCACCCCGAGGTTTCGATACCCCTCAACGAACCCAAAGGAAGGCGCGTGCCATCCCGCCCAGAGGATCGCCAACGCCAGCGTTCCCTTCACCGGCCCGAATCTCCCTTGAAGCCGTTCCAGCGCGAAGCCCCTCCACCCGGTCTCTTCGCCGTAGCCGTTGAACAGGAAGACCAGCAGCAGCACCGATGGGAACGGCAGGGGCGGCAAGCCGGAGTAGATCCCGAACTTGTCGAGCGCGGGCATCGGACCTCGCGCGAGCGACGCCGCGACGAGAGCGAACCCAAGGAAGACGAGAGGGCTCAGGGCGTACGCGAGGAAGCGAGACGTCGGCTTGGACACGAGAATCATGCGGCGAAGCAATCGACCGATGCCCGAGCGTCCCTCCGTGAGCGCCACGACGATGAGCCCCGCCGCCGCTGGGCCTAGCAAACCGGGGAAATGCGTGACGTCGCCTCCCGGAACCACGAGCACTCCTCGAAGCAGCAGCGGAATCCAGTCGGCCCAAGAGAGGGCGTATGCGAGCACGACGAATGAGGCCAGGTCGTGCCGCCTCACGAATGCCCGCATGCCGATCTACCTACCAGCGGCGGGCCGCGCCTTCGGAGTCGAGATCTCCTCTCGCAGGGCACGCCGGAGGCTGTCGTCGAGGGGCTCGCCTCGAAGCGCGATGAGCTCGCGAAACGCGCGGGTCATCGAATCGTGACCGAGTCGCTGAGCACGGCGACTGGATTCGGGCTTCGTACTCGGGCAGCCTCGCAGTTTGTCGGGTCGGCGAGCGAATCCCGAGAGGCGCCGCGCGCCCCATGGATTCCCCGAGCGAAGCGAGCCGCAGGCCCCTTGGCGCGTCGGCTCGAGCGGGTGCTTCGGAAGCGGATCGCGAACGGTCATCTGCCGCCTCGCGGGGGCTGTGCCTGTCCGGCGGAGGGAGGAGCTTGGAGCCTGGTCTGGCGAAGCAGGCGAGCTCGCAGGACCTGCGCGGCCTCGAGCATTGCCGGAATCACTCCAGCGGCAACGCCCATGATGAGGAATGCGAGGAAGTCACGCCGAGTCGGGACATGAGGCTGCCGGATCTGTTGCGCGGCATAGAACGCGAGGCCACCGAGCGCGGAAGCGAGCATCACGGCCAAGCCGTGCCATCGATGAGACTCCCGCCGCACTCGGAGATACATGTAGAGGCGAATGGCGACGCCGTACCCGAGTGCGAAGGTTAGCCCGGCGACGGTGGATCTGAGCATGCGCGGGTCGGGAGCGGAGGTCGTTTGCAGCGCCGCATCCTAGCGGATCTGGAGCTGACTGGCTCCGCACGCTTGCCGTACCGCGAAGCCGGTCGCGGGCGCCCCTCGCGCCCGCTCGAGCGAACAACTCGACCCCTCTCGCACAGAGGGCTACATGACAGGAGATTCTTCACGAAAGGCGGTCACCGTTCCTGCGCGGACGAGGCGTGAAGCCCTCCGCAAGAAAGGTCAGCTTGCCGACGGGCCAGTTGAGCTCGATCGACCAGCGGAAACTCCTGTAACCGCTGGGATAGACGTGCGGCTCTCGAGCGATTTCAGAAATGCTCGCGGGCCCCAATGCAGCCGTAGGCTGGGCGTAATCGACGTGAATGACCAGGTCGGATGCGCGATGGAAGGTAAGCGTTGCCGGAGCAATGCGGAAGTCACAGCGCCGGGTCGAGCGATCGCACAGCCATTCGAGGATGAAGTCGATGTCCAGTGTGAACTCGCCTTCGCCATGCTCCCCCTCGCGAATCGAGAACCCATGGATGTAGTTGTCGTGCCACGAGAGCGAATCGAAGTCGTCGTTCGACCACCGCGTGGCCGAGGAATTCTGGCTACTGGCGTCGGGAGTGGGCATGCGGCTCCGAGTGCCTGGAGTTCAGCGGCGGCGGGAAAGGCCGAAGGCCAGCCCCGAGGTCCGCGGAAACGACGTGTTGGCCGACCCTTGCACTACACCTCAAGAAGCGTGGCCAGCTTTGCGAGCACCTCGGAAACGACCTCCTCGGGAAGCGCAGCCTCAAGGTCGGCATTCCGGGCGTGCCAGTCGAGACTCTTGACCTGGTCGGCGAGCACGACACCCGAAACGGCGAGGCCTGCAGGAACCGCGACTTCGAACGGATAGCCCTTCACCTGGCTGGTGATGGGGCAAAGAAGCGCGAGGCCAACGCGAGCGTTGTAGGCGCGAGGAGACACGACTAATGCTGGCCGTCGCCCAGCCTGTTCGTGACCCGCCTGAGGGTTGAACGAAAGCCAGACGATGTCGCCGCGACTCGGCGTGTAGGCCATGGCCAACTACCAGGTCTCGCGACCGACTGGTCCACTCTCCGAGACCTCATGGTGACGATTCCGCGCGGTCACGCCCGCAAGAAGGGCGCCCAGGCTGAACCGGGGCTTCCGCACCGGGCGGACAACGAGCGAACCCTTGACCAGCGAGAGCTCGACTTCCGCCTTCTCTTGAAGGCCAACCTCTTCGGCAAATGGCTTTGGGATTCTGAGCCCGAGACTGTTGCCCCACTTCTGAATCTTGGCGTGCATGGTGCTCTCCTGTATCTACAGTGAGTATACACCGTCCCATCGGATCCTCGAAGAGGCAGTGGGTCCTGGGTCGGGGAACGGATCCCGAATTGAGCGGCAACAGAGCGAAGCCTTCTTGTCCGCTCGAACGAATTGAAGCTTGCCCGCAAACTGCGGATCGCCCTCTGGCGCTTCGTCAACTCTGGCGAGATCGCGGCCGGCGCCAAGCTCGAGCCGGCTTTGAGGAGAGACCCGACCGCGCTACGCAAGGGGAACTGGAACGCTCCCGGGTGACTCCAGGATCGCTCAACGGATGAACGTGCCTGCGCGATGCCGCCGGGACTCCTTCGGAAAGCGCGGGTTCGACGGGACAGCTCCCGCCAGCGCTTCCACTCGGCTCCGTGTTGCAGCGAACGGAGGATCCGGTGACGGCCCGCGCGGCCGCACGGATCGAAGGTCGAGGCAGGGCCTGATCCCTCCCGTCCGTGGGAGCGGCCCGTCGGCGCTCGAACACCATCGACCCAACCCAGCCGGAGGACCGACGAGCGAACGACTCGACGACGCTCGGAGCGGGTCTACTGGACCGGAGGTTGTTCACGAAAGGCGGCACCTCGCGAACCTCCCGACTTCTGGATGATGGTGGACATCATCGTGGCCACGAGCGTCTCTTCGCCCTCATCGACGCCGAGGACTTCCGCCATACACGAGGAGAGCGTTCTTCCCTGACGAACGACCTGTGCTCGCGCTTCGAAAAGACCCGCGCGCGCCGGCTCCAGCAAGTTGATCTTGAACTCGACGGCGAGAACTTCTGTGTCGGGTGGAGCCAACGTGAGGGCAGCATAGCCACACGCCGAATCTGCAATGCTCGCGATGGCGCCGGCATGCATGAAGCCGTGCTGCTGCGCGTACTTCGCCGATCGCGGCAAGCGGACGTGTATCCTCCCGGGCTCGACGAGCGTCAGCGTGGCCCCGAGAGACGTCATCATGGTCTGACGCGAGAAGCTCGCCCGCACGACCGCTTCGAATTGAGGATTGCTGGCCTTCAATCCAGGTGCCATTCAACGTTCCTCGAAGGGTCGCAGCGCAGCCTTACGGATCCCGAGTTGAGCCGCGCGCCCCACGGCGTTCAGCGAGCGAAGCGAGCGGCGGCGCGCACGAAGGGTCGGGCGACTTGCCCCACGGAGCTCTTTCAAGGCGTAGGCACCGTATCTGGCGTGATCTCCACGATGATCTCGACCTCGACTGGAATGTTGAGCGGCAGCTCGTTCGCGCCGACAGCGCTTCGGGCGTGCCTTCCTGCGTCGCCGAAGATCTCCACGAGGAGATCAGACGCACCGTTGATCACCCATGGCTGCCGCGAGAACCCGGGCGCGCTGTTGACCCAGCCCACCAGCTTTACGACGCGGCGCACGCGATCCAGTGACCCGATTTCGGCACGCAACGCTGCAAGTGAGGTCAGAACGGTGGAGCGGGCCGCCCTGTACCCGTCCTCCTCGCTGAGCTCGGCACCGACTTTGCCGGTCACCGTCGGCTTTCCTCCGAGGAGCGGGCCTTGCCCCGCAAGATACACGAGGTTGCCCGTTCGCACGGCCGGAATGTACGAGGCCAGAGGCGTTGGGGCAGGGGGAAGTTCGATCCCCAACGCCTTGAGCCGACTCTCCGGCGAGGTTGCCTTCGGTTTCTCGATGCCTTGCGAATGAGCAATTCCAGCGCCGACATTCAAGGAGGCACAACTCAGGACGGCCGCGACTGCCCAACGGGTGGTCTGCGTCATGTCTCCCTTCC
Organism: Thermoanaerobaculia bacterium; assembly: GCA_046331385.1. Lineage (GTDB taxonomy): Bacteria > Acidobacteriota > Thermoanaerobaculia > Multivoradales > JAGPDF01 > JAXLQW01. The sequence goes on along the minus strand of JAXLQW010000001.1, from coordinate 4,162,529 downwards.
TCTCTCAGCCAGGTCGCCTGACGATATCGAGTTCGACGGCGAGCGAAGCGACTCCGCTGCAAGGAGGTTGGGCCGCTCCCGCGGAGAACCGATCTCGTCGCGTGTCACACCCTCACAGCCCGGACGTATTCGACCGGGATGTTCGATGAGCGGGACGAATCGTGGACCGTTTCCGAGCTTTCGAGCCGAAATCCCGAGCGGCTCAGGAACCCACCGAGCCGCGCTTCGGTCAGTACATTGCGACCAAAGCCCTTGGGAGGCTTGACCCGATAACCGACGACTCCGTGATACAGGATCCGGATCCGGCTGCGAAGTCGGTCGAGGCCGGTCAGTGCCAGGGGGTCGAGGTTCGCGATGATGAGCGTGCCTCCGGGTCGCAGGATTCGGCGCATCTCGACCACGGTACTTCCAGGTTCGGTGAAATGGATGACGAGGCCGATGAAGGCTGCGTCGAACGCACCGTCTGGAAACGACGTGCGCTGACAATCCTCGGTCTGGAACGCGACCGTGGCCGCCTTCACCTGACGCTTTGCGACTTCGAGCATGCCTGGCGAAATGTCGGTGGCCAGAAGCACATCCGCTTTTCGCGCCAGCACCTCCGTGTAGAAGCCGGTACCGCAGCCGAACTCGACCACGCGTCCCAGGGGCCCTTCGCGGGCGAGTCGCTCCCGGAGCTTCGACCGAGTGCTTCCTCCGATCTGCAGATCGACCACGCGATCGTACTTTTCCGCGACGCTCGACCAGAACTCAGCTTGTTCGTTCGCCATGTCGGTAGTCCTTCAGAGCAGTGGGCAGCGGCTGGCCTCGCGGCCTGACGAATCCTGAGCTCGGCGGCAGACGGGCGAAGCCCGGCGGTCCGCAGGAGCGAACGGAAGCTCACGCAGGCCCCCTCTGGGCTACCCACGCGGCAGCTTTCGAGGTGGCTTCGAGGACGCCGCGGGAAGACCCCGTGGCCGCGCGCCCGACGGCGCGCGTCGAGCCTCGATAGGGGCTGGCTGCAGCGACGAACGACGTCGCCCAGCCCAACCGCGAAGCCAAGTCAGCGACGACGAAGGCCGAGACCGATCTCACGATCGAATCCAGCTCCGCCGCTCGCCCTCGAAAAACCACGCGCCTTGACGGACCGGGGCCGGATCGGGGTCGGGCGGCAAGTCGTGTGCGTGGCCTTCTCCCATGATCCCGACTCGATTTCGGATCCCGACCGGGAAGCTGCGTGAGGACGAGCGACGACCACTCGGTCTACCTTCGGCCCGGCAGCTCATGAAGGGCGCGGGAGAGAGTGTCCACGACCTGGTCGGCGTCGGCAAGCGCGAGCGGCATCGGGCCGCGGATCTTGATCACGTTGTGGTACGGCCCGTCGGTGCCCACGAGAACGCCGCGCTGGCGCATGCGATCGACCACGAAGGTCGCTTCGTCCGCCGCAGGTTCGAGGGTGTCCCGATCGCGAACCAGCTCGACGCCGAGGAAGAGACCCGCCCCACGCACGTCCCCGACGATCTCGAGCTCGCCCATCAGGGACTTCAGTCCGCTCAACAGGCGATCACCCACGACGAGCGCGTTCCGCTGCAGATCCTCGTCGAGCGTGACCTGCAGCGTGGTGCGGCCCGCTACGCACGCGGCCGTACTGCCGCCGAAGGTACTGAAGAATTCCATGCCGTTGTCGAAGCTCTCGGCGATGGCACGCGTGGTGACCACCGCCCCCATCGGATAGCCATTGGCGATCGGCTTGCCCAGGACCACGATGTCCGGCGTGACTCCATGGGCCTCGAAGGCCCAGAAGTGGCTGCCGAGACGGCCGAAGCCCGTCTGTACCTCGTCGGCGATGCAGACCCCACCCGCCCCGCGCACGAGCGCGTACACTTCGGCCAGGAACCCCTGCGGCAGCATGATCTGCCCGCCCACGCTCGGGCAGGTCTCGGCGATGTAGCCCGAGAGACGTCGTCCCTTCGCGGCGAGCTCGACGATCACGTCCCCGACCTGCGCGGCGAACCACGCGCCGGGGTCCGTCTGCCCGCCGCGCTGGCGATAGACGTCAGGGACCGGTGACCGGTGCACCCAATCGGGTGCGCCCTCACCGCCTGGGCCCGCGTGCTTGTATGGGCTGATGTCGATCAGGGTCGTCGTGTGACCGTGATAGGCCGAATCCATCACGATCAGGTCGCGCGCGCCGGTCCGTGCGCGTGCGAGGCGGAGCGCGAGCTCGTTCGCTTCGCTGCCCGAGGCCGTGAAGTAGCAGACGCTCAATGCTGCGGGAAACCGTGCCGTCAACTGCTCGGCATACTCCGTGAGCTGCTCCTGCAGGTAACGCGTGTTCGTGTTGAGCACGGCGAGTTGGTCACTGACGGCGCGGACCACGCGCGGATGGCAGTGGCCCACGTGCGCCACGTTGTTGTAGGCGTCGATGAAGCGGTGTGCCGCGTCGTCGTACAGGTACTGCTTGTAGCCGCGGACGATGTTCAGCGGGCTCGCGCCGTACGACACACTGACGTTGTCGGCGACGTGCGCGTGACGGGCGGCCACGATGGCCGACTTCGGCGCATGATGCGGCAGCTTCTCCACCGGAATGCCAAGCATCAGGTTCGGGTCGGGACAGAGGCTCTTCCAAACACGGCGCCGGCTCGCGGCAACGACGCCGTCCACGTTGCACGGGACGTCGAGCAGGTCGGTAACCAGCTGGACGTGCACGTGCGTCCACCAGTCTCCGTTTTTGGGTGCGCTGCCGACGCGGGCAAACACCTCACCCTTCGCGATCGACTGTCCGACCTGAAGCCCCGCGAGCGAGTCGCACGAAAGGTGACCGTAGAGCGAATAGAACTCCACGGGGTCCGGATCGTCCGTCCGATGGCGCAGGACGACGACCGGCCCGTAGTCGTGGTGGGCCGCAGCGTTCTCGAATCCATGCACTACGCCCGCGAGCGGCGCATGCAGGGAAGTTCCGGCGGGCAGGGAGAGGTCGAGTCCGATATGGATCGTGCGCGGCTCGTTGCCCGCCGGTTCGTTCGGCCATGAGTAGATCAGTCGGGCCTCGTCGTATCCCCCGACGCCGACCGTCGCGCCGTGCTCGGTGAGCTGCCGCTGTATGCGACGATCGAGCTCCGCCGGATTGTTGTCGTCGGGCTCGCTGGACACGAGCGGGCTGCCGGCGCTGAGATCGATCGGTGCGACCGACGTGGTGCGCAGATCGCTTCCGATCAGCGGCGCAAACCGAGACGTTCGCTCCGCCAGCCAGGTCGCGACACGCGCAGCGTGCGGCACGGGCGGCAGGCCACAGGCATCGCGAAGGGTGTAGTGGGCCAGTCGCGGATGGATCGCGGCGAGTCGCGGCAACGTCCGGGCGAGGGGCCTCTGGCTGATCCGCAGGTAGTCGTCCCCGGGACGTTCGCCGATCTGCTTGGCCGCCACGCAGGCGCTCATGCAGAGGCGCATGCACATCAGACTGAAGAGCGCCTCGAGCTCGGGCTCGGTCAGCGGGTGAGTCTCGTGGTAGCCGGCCACGACCGCCGCCGCCGCGGCCAGAGGATCGGCGGCGCTGAGGGCGACGTAGGCCATCGCGATCGCGACGTCGTTGACGATCTGGCTGTGCACCATGTCGCCGAAGTCGAAGATCCCGGTGACGACCTGGCGCGCCTCGTCGACGAGGACGTTGTAGTCGTTGGCGTCGTTATGGATGACGCCGCGCCGGAAACCCGAGAGCCTCGGGACGACTTGGGCCCGATGGTACCTTGCGAGTTTTTCGATCAGCTCGGCGATCGCGCCGTCGGCGACCAACGGGAGGTACGCGCCGACGACGCGATCCGCGTTCGCGAGGTCCCAATGGAAATCGCGATGGAAGGCAGGATGATCGAAGTTCGCGAGCGCGCGATCCAATCGACCGAGCGCGCGACCCAGATCCCGCCGCAAGGCGTCGGTGTGGAGAGGCGCGGTTCCGAGAGTCCTGCCCGGCAGCGCCGCGATCAGTCGCACGAACTGGAGACCGTGCATGCCGATCGCCGAGCCGTCGAGCGTACGGATCAGCCGCGGCGTGAGTCCGCTCGGCTCCAGGTGGAGCATGACCGCACATTCCGCCTCGAGCAGCTCACGCCGTTCCGCCGGATTGGCCAGCTTGAGGATGAAGCGCTCCCCGGACTCGGACTGCAGGAGAAAATTCTGGTCGCGTTCGGACGGGAGGTCGAACACCGTGGCCCGAATGCCGTAGAGGCGCTCGGCAAGGGCGCTCGCTTCGGCCAACGAGCGGGGGGAGATTTCGGGACGCGGAATCGATTGAACGTTGCTATCCATTTTCCGATCCGGTGTGTGACCTATGCCTTCGTTCGTCGAATCGTGACTGACCGGGTGGATCGTTGCGGCCTAGCGAATCCGGAGCTGAGCGGCGCGGCACGATCGGCGACCCGCGAGGCGGACCGCGGGCGCCCAACGCGTCGGCTCGAGCGACTTGACGCTCATGCGGGCCCCCTCTGGGCTACCCACGCGGGAGCTCTCGAGGTGGACCAACAGTTAGCCAGAGGAGGCACTGGAATCGAGTCTACTCCCCTGTCCACGACTACCGCCGCGGCATCGATCTGCACGCGCGGTCGACGTGCGTCCGCGTCCTCGGTCATGCGCGGTAGCGAAGCCGCGATGACAGCGGGAAGGACAAGACGGCTCCAACATCGTGAACGACGTGATTGAGCCACGATCGCTCGCCCTCCACGAGGCCCGTCGGCAGGCCGAGAAGGTGCGCGGCTTTTTCCATTTCGCAGAACGCGCACACGGCTGCCAGGCCGAGAATACAGGCCCATCGAAATCGGGGGTCCGCCCAGCGCCTCTCCGCCGCAGCGATGCCACCCGTCAGGCCCGCATTGACGAGAAAGATGACGGCGAGCCCGCAAGGAACCGCCAGGAGCTTGAAGTACTGAACGTTGAGGTTGCCGAGAGCCGACCCATCCGTCGTTCGCGCCACGAGACGAAGCGGCGAGTCGCCAAGGACGGAGACCCAGCTGGGGTCGATGTCGGTGAGGAAATCGCCGAAGAGTCTCACCAGGCCGATCGCGGCCAAGGCCATGGCCAAGAAAAAGCTCCGGGACAGACGCGACATCTCGGGGTCAGTCGTTCGCGTCGGCATGCGACTTCCTATTCGAGCCGCCCAACGGAGCCCGGTCCCGCGGCGAGCGAAGCGCGTCCGCTGCAACGCGTCATCAGGCGTCGTGGCGCGGACCTGCGCGGAAGGTTCCAGCGGCGATGAACATCCAGCCGTAGAAGTGCTCCTCGACTACGAGCTCCTGAAGCTGCTCTGCGGCAATGTGCCAAGGCTCGGTCTCCAGGCCGGGCGTGGTGGGAAGAGAGAGCCTCGTCATGGCGAAGTTGAGCAGCGAGTTCAGCAGCCAGCCGAAGCGGCGCTCGGAGACCTTGCTGCCGAAGAATACGACACGTGCCCCTTGGCGAAGATGCGGCGTCAGTTGGGCAAGCGATGCCCGCGAAGCATAGACATCCGGAGCCGCGAACATCAGCAGTCCGTCGAACATGCCTGTCAAGCGTGCCTCCTGCGCGCTAGCCAGGACGACTTCGACGTTGCGCCAGTCGTTCACCGTCGCACGACGCCTGGCATGGGTTGCGGACACCGGACTTACCTCGACACCCACGACCCTGCCGCCGGCGCCGACGGCCTGGACGAGGGATGGAAAGGCGCCGCCCGAGCCGCAGCCAACGTCGAGCACGCTGTCGCCAGGGCGAAGACGCAACAGGGCAGTGGCCTTGTGCCGTAGCGGCTTGATAAAGCTGAAGTCGAAGTTGGGAAACGGCCGGACGAGGCCGGCCAGGAACCGAACGTAGAGGGGCGTCGAGCGGATCAGCACGGCAGAATAGTACGCCGTGAAGCCCACGATCGCCCTTCGCTCGCCTAGCGGAGCTGGGGTTCAGCGGCGGCAGGGACGGCCCAAGGCCCGCCCTGACGTCCGCTGAAACGACGTGTCAGCCGGTCCGTCGGTTGCGGTGCTGCAGCGCGCTGCGTTCAGACGCCGAACTGGACAAGGTGGTGATTGAGGTGCTTCCAACACAGCCTCCCCCAGTCCTCAGGCGATAGAGGCCCGAATTTCGGGTGCACGGCCCGAGCCGAGCCACGAGCTACCCTCTCGGCCAGCTCGCGACACGCTGAGATGTCGGCCTCCCAAGAAGCGGGACGCGACGTGAGCATTTCGGGCGCAGTCTGGACCTTGCCACGAGGTACTTGAAACCCCGTGTTGACCACCAGGAACTTGAGAAGAGTACGCGTCACCAACGTGTGCACTGGCTTGGTTGGCAGGTCGCCGAGCGCAACCCGCATCTGGTCCGCCACGTGACAGAGCATGCGGGGTGCGTCGAGGCTGCCCCAAGCCGGTCGTGCCTTTGGATGGACGCGCCCCAGACGCTGGATCACCTGCGACCGATCTTCGTCATTCAAGAGCGTTCGGATCGCCACGAGGCCTCCATAGTCGGCTAAGAGTCCGTGGACAAAGATACGACTCTCGCTGTCGATCTGGCGAAGAGCGTTTTCGAGGTGGCCGTGTCGACCCGGCCGGGGGTGATCGCCGAGCGCCGGCGGCTGAGCCGCGCCGGGCTCGTCGGCTTCTTTTCGACCTTGCCTCCGGCCACCGGGCTGCTCGAGGCCTAGCGATCGGCGCCAACTCCGCCTGGCCCCTCGCGCACGAGCTCTTCTCTCGGCGCGAGCTGCGCAACCGGCGCCAAGTCGGGGCTCTTGCCGGCCTAGAAGAGAGACCCGACTGCGGTAGGGAACGCGAATCGAAACGACTCACGGTGAGCCCGGAATCGATCGACGGGTGGACCTGCCCTTGCCATGCCGCAAGGTCTCCTTGGGGAACCGCGTGTTCGATGGGGCAGCTCCCGGGAGCGCCTCCACTCGGCTGCGTCTTGGAGCGAACAGAGGATTCGGTGACGGCCTGCGCGGCCGCACGGATCGAAGGTCGAGGCAGGAACCGATCCTGCCCGTCAGCGGAGGTGGCCAGTCGACGCTCGAGCACCCTCAACCCAACCGGAGGACCGACTAGCGAACGACTCGACGGCACCCGGAGAGGGGCTACTTGACAGGAGGTTCTTCATAGAAGGCGCCATTCCGCGATCTCCGAGGACGCTGCTTGGCAGAAACGGACCTGACTACCGTGTAGCCACCGCCGGTAGCCGGGAGTTGGGTCCTGGAGATCGCACTGGCAGATCGAATGAGCGCCACTACTGACGGGTCCGTTAGCGTCTCAACGTCGGGAACGCGGAGGAATCGGTTCTGCTTGCCGCTTCCCAGAAGAAGGCCATCAGGATCGGAGACTGAAGTGCCATGGTAGAACGAGAGCCCGACGCCGTTAGCAGCTGCCGCTATCGAGACAATACAGTCAGACGGTCTCTCGGACGGAGAATAGCCGATGACGAAGAAGTTGTAGTTATCGTAGACGAGTTCGATCGCTGTAGGCAGAAGTCGACGCATCTCCGTCCGGCATTTGCGAATCAGGTTGGCAATCGTCGGATCGAATTTGTCGATAAACGCTGCCACCCGACGTTCGACGTCGGCTTGATCTGTGGTCTGAGCTCTCACTGCCTTCCTTCCGACGTTCCAGTTTCTCAACTCGTGTCGGGCGCCTAACGTTCGAGTTCAGCGGCCACAGGGATGGCCGAAGGCCAGCCCTAAGGTTCGCCGCAACGAGGGGTTAGGCCGCCCCTCCCGGATAAGGGGTTCCCAAAAGGTTGGCGCGCATGCCGGAGCCGTAGTTCGGGTCAATGGCATAGTGCCCATGGCAGAGCAGCCGCAAGATAGACGCAGGACGGCAATACCAACTGGCCCAAGTCAAGGGCGAGTCACCGTTCATGTCTCTGGCATCACGAGACGCACCGGCGGCGAGGAGTAGCCCGACGGTGCTCTCGGTCCCGAAGGCAGCTGCGCGATGCAAAGGAGTTTCGCCCCTTGTGCGGCAGTCTCGCATGAAGCTGCCCGTGACAGCGTTGGGTGTTGTAGCGCGGTTTGGACTGGCCCCGTTTGCGAGGAGAACCGTGACGACCAGGTCGTAACGAAGGCGATCGTCGGTGCACAGGGCTGCGTGGAGTGGTGTTTCTCCGGTGTCGGCGAGGGGGCGATTGACGTCCGCGCCGTTCTCCAGTAGGAACTGACAGAGCTGCCAGTGGCCGTGAAACGCAGCCGCATTCAAGCCCCGATCTGGTCCAAGCGCCTCGAGTGATGCGCCGCAATTCAATAGCACGCGCAAAGCCGTGACATCGCCGTAGTACGCACACTGCGCGATCAATGGGAGTCCGGCGGAGTCGGTCGAGGTGGGGCTGTGACCTGCGGCCAGGTAGTCGAAGACGAGGTCGGTGCGCCCTGCTGCTATTCGTTCGAGCATGGTACGGCTGAGTCTAGCCCGGGCGGCTTAACGGATCTGGAGTTGAGCGGCGCGCCACGACTGCTGCCCGGCGAAGCCGGACGCCGCCGCTGAACGCGTCCGCTCGACGTGTTAGGCGCGCAGGCACTACGGCGCATTGGTGTTGGAGAGCGTTGCCGTGATCTTGGGGGCCCAACCGGCTGCATCTAGATGCGGGTGAACCCAGACGCTGTGCGTCGCTTGTCCGCCACCCAATCCACCCGAAACTACGGCGGGCACATGAAAGCGCTCGAAGTACATTTCGGCCCCGTCGCCGGCGTTTGAGGGCCCCTGGGACCTGTCGAGATCGGAGAGCAGGCCACGAAGATGCGCCTCGCCGCACTTCGTTGCGGCGGCTTCTTCGAACGGTTCGACATTCGTGACGTTGCCATGTGCGCCTAACGGATCTGGAGCTGAGCGGCGCGCCACCATTGGCGACCCGCGAAGCGGACCGCTGACGCCCAACGCGTCCGCTCGACTGGTTAGGCGCCGAGCCGCCCATGTTGACAGTATGACCGCCGGTGATACCATCACAACATGCCAGCCGCCAAGATCGCCATCTCGATAGACCCTCAAGACCTGAGTCAGCTGGACGAGCTCGTTCGCCGAGGAGTCGCCGCAAGTCGCAGCCAGTTGATTCAAGAGGCAGTGCACGAGCGCCTTGCTCGCCTGAGTCGGACGCGATTGGCGCAAGAGTGCGCCAAGCTCGACCCGGAGGCGGAGCGTGCAGAGGCGGAGAACTGGCTCGCCTCGGAGGCATCGTGGCCCGCGTATTGAGAGGTGATGTTGTTTGGGCCGGCCTCGACCCGACGCGCGGACGTGAGCAAGCGGGCCAAAGACCCGTGCTGGTCATTAGCCAAGATGTGTTCAACCAGCGATCTGGAACGGTTATCGCTCTCGCGCTGACGAGCCGCGAACCGACGGCCGGTTTTCCGCTGACGCTAGAGATCCTGTCGGCTCGCCTGCCGAAACGCTCGTGGGCGAAGATGGGACAGATTCGAACTCTTTCCACCGAGAGACTGGGCAAGCGTCTTGGCAGGCTTTCCCCCGAAGACCTGGCCAGAGTTCTGGAAGGCCTGAACGAAATCATCGGCGCCTAACGGCGTATGAGTTCAGCGGCAATGCCCGGGCGAATGCCCGCGAATTGCCCGCTGCAACGAGGGGTTAGACGGGCCCGTCAATGGCGCTCGATTGGGTCAGGCTGATTCAGCGAGGCGCGGATGGCCACATCGGGCGCCTCTGGCTCGCCGTTCTGAAGTCGCACTCCGCGCATTCGAACGAGGAAGTAGACGGCGCAGATCCACAGGATTGCGACGCTTAGCCACGCTACGGGCGACGAGCTGAGGGAGAAGGCGCTCGTGGCACCCGATGCAGCCGAGGGCACGACGTCCTTGGTGTTGTTGACGGCTGCGTGCATCAGCATTGTTAGCAGCAGGCTCCGATTGGTTTGCCAGTAGAGCCACGCCATTGCAACGGAGAGCGCGGTCACGCTCAGCAGGTACATGGGAAAAGATTGGCCCGACTTGTCAGTGCCCGCCATGAAGAAGAACGGTAGGTGCCAGAATGCCCAGATCGTCCCTAAGAGAAGGCTGGCGCTGGATAGTCCGACGCGCGCTGAAAGAGGTGACAGTGCGTATCCTCGCCATCCAATCTCCTCGCCTGCCTGCGCTGGCGTCGAGAATGGGATTGCGATCGCCATGATGTATACGGGTTCCTGACCAAACGCCGGCCATTCGCCAGTCCCAATGCGGAGGATTAGGGCCGAGGTGAGTTTGATCGTTGCCATGTAACCGAGCGCAAAGACATACCATCGCATCCCCACGGACCATGCGAGTGTCCGGCGAAGTAACGACAGCAATCCCGCGCGTCCGTCTACTCTGGCGGTGAGGGCGAGAGCAACGAGAGCAGGGGAGAAGACGCCGACAAGATACAGGAAGCCACTGATTGCCCGGAGCCCTGGATGCTGCGGAGCGGCAATAACCGCGGCCGCGATCCAAAGAGTCCAGCTCACGATGTACGTGAGCGAGAAGAACTTGAGGAGCGATCGCATGGTTCGTTACAGCTGTGGACGCTACGACGAGATGACGTACGCCACCTCGGGGTCGAAGGTCCTGGAAGTAGCCAGCGCGACGAATTCTGAAAGGGAGAGTTCATGACGACCGTCTTCCGGGCTGCCGGCCCAGAACACGCGTAACACGAAGGGCTCGACTCCAGCAGCAACGAGCGCCTGTGCAACTGAAGACAGGGCGCGAGCTGCGGCCGCCTTCAGGAGTATCGGCCCAGACTGCGAATGACCGGCCGCCTCGCCAAGGTCGCAGGCGCAATGGCGGTCGTTTGCCAGGAAGTAGACGGACCCATCTTTGCGCTCGTCTGGAAAGGCGGAGAGCACCGACGCGGCCTTCAGCACCCGCTTGACTTGAGTGCGGTTGAAGTCGGCCGAGCAGGGAGCGACGGTGATGAAGAGACACATGGGCTGGCGTGACCCCTAACGAATCATGAGCTGAGCGGCGCGCCACAATTGGCGACCCGCGAAGCGGATCGAGCGCGCCCAACGCGTCCGCTCGAGTGAAGGGTTAGGCGTCGTCACTACTGCACCGCCGTCGAGTTGCGCCAACGACTGTAGGCCAGAAGGGCACCGGCGGCGACGAGGCCCAAGAAAAACAGCTCGGCAGTTTCTGGAAGTTCATACGCGTACTTCGCATACCCGAGAGCCCCAGTAGCGAGCTCAAGAACCAGGAGGGCGGCTGCTGCCCCGGCAAGGATGAGCAAGGACCACCTCCGACGACGCCACAACGCTACGCCCGATACGACAAGTGCAGCGCCCCACGCGAGCATGACGAAACCGGAGACTCTCCAGTGTCTCACCCACTCAGCAGAGTCAACAGGCGCATCGGAATCTGCGGTAGCGAAAGCCAGAAACTCGGCCATTTCAACACGGTCAACGAACGAAAAGGCGGCAATACATGAAATGGCGAGCCCTAGCACCGCAATGAGAACGCCCAGGATCTTCGCGGTCATATTTCGCGACGCCTAACGGCCCTGGAGTTCAGCGGCGGCAGGGATGGCCGAAGGCCAGCCCTGACGTCCGCTGGAATGATGAGATGGACTCCTCCCTCGACTGGAACGGCATCTGGAGTGCCAAAGTCGCGGGCGTCATCGGCATGACAGTCCTTGAAAGGAGGAGTCCGTGGGCAAGGATACGACCGTCGCGGTGGATCTGGCAAAGAGCGTTCTCGAGGTCGCGGTTTCGACCCGGCCGGGGTCGGTCTCGCAGCGGCTGCGCCTGAGCCGCAGCGGGCTGGTGAGCTTCTTCTCGACGCTGCCACCGGCCACCGTGCTGCTCGAGGCCTGCGGTACGGCGCACTTCTGGGCGCGCGAGCTCGAGCGCTTCGGGCACCGCGTCCGCCTGCTGCCGGCGCAGCACGTGCGCCGCTACCGCAGCGGCAACAAGACCGACCGGGCCGACACCAAGGCGCTGCTCGAAGCCTTCCGCAACGAGGAGATCCGTCCCGTGCCGATCAAGAGCCCGGCGCAGCAGGAGCTGACGGCCCTGCATCGGCTGCGCGCCGCCTGGCACGGGACGCGGACGGCGCGGATCAACACTCTGCGCGGCCTCCTGCGCGAGCAGGGCGTCGCGCTGCCGGCCGGGGCCCGGACTTTCGTCGCCCAGGCGCTCGAGCTCGCCGGCGACGCCGACAGCGGCCTCGGCGACGTCTTGCGCTTCGCGGCTCTCGAGCTGGTCGAGGAGATCCGCGCGCTCGAGCGGCGCATCGCCGAGATCGAGCGCCGGCTCGAGGCGCTCGGCCGGCAGAACGTGCTGGTCCAGAGGTTGCGCTCGGTGCCGGGCATCGGCCTGCTGACCTCGACGGCGCTCGCCGGTTTCGTCGGCGACCTGCGGCGGTTCCCGAGCGGCCGGCACCTGGCGAGCTACCTGGGCCTGACGCCGCGAGAGCGATCGACGGGAGCGACGCGGCGGCTGGGCGCGATCACGAAGCGCGGCGACGTCTACCTGCGGATGCTGCTGATCCACGGCGCGCGGGCGGTGCTCGCCGCGGCGTCGCAGCAGCGCGAGCCGGATCCGGTCCGCCGCTGGGCGCTCGCTGCCGCCGCGCGTCTCGGCCACAACCAGGCGACGGTCGCGCTCGCCAACAAGCTCGCGCGTTACGCCTGGGCCGTGGCGACGAAGGAGACGAGCTTCGAGGCTCGAACGAGAGCCGCCTGAGGAAAGAGATCCACCGACCGCGGACTGCGGGGACGACACGACGACGATGACGATTCGGTAGAGACCGACGCGGGGAGTGAGCCGATAACCCTTCTGGCCTTCGAGGCCGGTGCGAGCGACTGGCTCCCCGCGCGCGGATTTCATCCTGGCCCGGAGCCCGCGGGGCTCCCACGAGAGGCCGTGGATACGACTGCAGTCCTACCTCCGTCGAAACCGTCGCGTCGCGCTACTTGCGGGAGGAGTCCAGATATGCGGGAGGAGTCCAGATACGACTGGTTAGCCGGAGGGCCACTACCGGACCGCCGGTGGGAGTTGGATCGTGCGCAGAGGGTGAGGCTCCATGTAGATCTCGTCTCCAGAAACAACTTGGACTGCGACAGCCTCCCCAGCCTCCCAGGCCTTGAGGTCAGAAAGGAAGCCGGAATCGAAACCATGCTGATAGCCCAGCGGGATGTCGCCCGCCTTGAAGCCAGCCATGCCAAGCTTCCCTTTCGGGTCCACGTCGGTGAGCGTATAGACATCGAAAGATCCATACCTTCCAGTCGCTGGCCGAGTGACCCAAGCTGCGCGAAACGAGAATTCGCGCTGGAGACGGGCCCCTCAAGCCTTACCAACAAGAACTTCCCAAGCCAGGGATTCAATGCCCACCATCCGACCACCACGATCACCAGCACAAATGCGCCGATGAGCGGAGCGCTCCCTCGAAGCCACCTGCGTGTCGGAGACATGGACATTCCGCCGGCTAACGGCTATGGAGTTCAGCGGCGGCAGGGATGGCCGCAGGCCAGCCCTGACGTCCGCTGAAACGACGTGTTAGCCGGCACGTCGCTACCGCCCCATTCAGAGCGAAGTGCGAAAGTGACTCGAGTGGGCCAGCTGGCGAAGGAATCGTTGGGTCTCCTGGCTGGTGTAGGAGTCGAGAGAAGAGTGACGACAGAAGTACTCGTGGCCACCGGGTACGTTGTTCTTGACCCATGCGGCGTAGATGTCGTTGGGAAGCGCATAGAGGACGCGGAGCCACCGGATCGGGAGAGCGAGATCGCCAGCGGGTTCGCTAGAGATTGTCCGGCACGCTTGCCACCGCGGCTGCAGGCCGCCTCTTTGTAGCTTGATGCCCTCTTTGAACCACGCTGCCGGGCAGCGAAGTATGAGGCTGCGAACAGTAGCTGCGTAGCGTGACCGTTTGTCGTTGAGGTTCTGTACGGTGCCACAGACTTCCACACAGACTGCGTCAGCGAACTCGCCTTCCCGGAAGTAGACCCACATGCCATCAGGCTGGGTACCGAAGAGGTCGGCGCCTGGGCTGAAGATCCTCGGTGTTCGGGCTCGGGCCTTGGAGCCGGGTTGCGCACGAAGCCAGTAGCCGGTCGAGTCGGGTGCCGCCCACAGACTGCGTGTGCGTTGCGGCCACTTTCGGAGGATCTCCTTGGCTTGAGCGTCGGAGAGTTTCGGCTTGGCCATGAGGCAGGACGGTGCCGTGACGGCTAACGAATCTTGAGCTCACCGGCGCGCCCCACGATGGTGTGAGTTGCGCGGCGCAACGGGCGCGTCCGGTGGAGCGACTTGAAGCTCATGCAGGCCCCCTCTGGGGCTACCCACGCGGTAGCTTTCGAGGTGGACCCACACCTAGCCAGAGGAGGCACTGCATGCGAGTTTACTCCCGTCGCCACGAGTACTGCTGTGGCATCGACCTGCACGCGCGGACGATGTACGTCTGCGTCCTCGACCGCGAGGGCCAGACGGTGTTGCATCGCAATCTCCCCTGCCGCCCGGAAGCCCTGCTCGCGGCGCTCACGCCGTTTCGCTCGGCCGACCTCGTCGTCGGCTGCGAGTGTCTCTTCGCCTGGTACTGGCTCGCGGACCTGTGCGAAGCCGAAGGGATCGCCTTCGTGCTCGGCCACGCCCTCGGCATGCGGGCGATCCATGGCCTCAAGACCAAGAGCGACAAGCTCGACTCCTGGAAGATCGCCCAGCTGCTGCGCGGCGGCAACTTCCCGCTCGCCTACGTCTACCCGCGTCGCTTCCGTGCCACGCGCGACCTCCTGCGGCGACGACTCCACTTCGTCCGCTTCCGTTCCGAGCTGTTGACCCACTTGAAGATGTCGGAAGCTCAGGCCAATCTCGAGCCGCTGCGACTGCGCCTCGACCGCGCGGCGAATCGTGCCGGCTTTCCCGAGCGCTTCCCGCAAGGGTCGAGCCGCTCCTCGATCGCCGCGGACTGTCGCCTGCTCGACGCTCTCGACGGCCTCGTCTCCGATCTCGAGCGCGAGCTCGTCGCTACGGCCAAGGCCGACGATCTTGCCGCTTTCTACCGGCTGCGCTCCGTGCCCGGCATCGGCGAGATCCTCGCGCTCACGATCTTCTACGAGGTCCCCGACTTCGATCGCTTCGACACCGTGCAGCAATTCGCCTCCTACGCCCGGCTCGTCGCCCCGAGATCCGAGTCCGCAGGCAAGCTCGGCGGCAGCCGTGGACGAAGGCAAGGCAACGTGCATCTGAAGTGGGCCTTCTCGGAGGCCGCCGTTCTCCTGCTCCGCGATAATCCGCGGGCCCAGAAGCTGCACTCTCGACTCGTCGCCCGCTTCGGCAAAGCGAAGGCTCTCTCCGTCCTCGCCCACAAGCTCGGACGGGCCGTCTTCCACATGCAGAAGCGCCAGCAGCCCTTCGACGCCGAGAGGTTCTATCGCGCGGCTTGATCGATCCGGCAGGAGAGCCGGCGAGCTCATCGCCTAAGCAGAGTCGTCGTCGGCCGGAGCTCCGAAAGCACCGCACGAGGCCCAGAGCCCGGGGACAAGGACAGCCCGACGCGCGGTGCGGGAGCCCGACGGCCGGACAGCTCGACGAATTGAAGAGACGCCGGCGCTTCCTGCCTCCTTTCGCTCGCTCTCGACGACGCTGCCCCTCCTCCGAGCCCGCCACCAACGGACACTCCGAGGTCCACGAATCGACCGGACGGAACGAGGGCACGAACGAGCTTCGAGGACGCCGCGGGAAAACCCCGCGACCGCGCACCCGACGGTGCGCGTCGAGCCTCGATAGGTGTTGGGTGCAGCGACGAACGTCGTCGCCAAGCCAAGCCGCGAAGCCAAGTCAGCGACGACGAAGACCGAGGCCGATCTCACGATCCAGACGAGCCCCGCCGCTCGCCATCGAGAAGTTACGCGCCTTGACAGACCGGGGCCTGATAGGGGTTAGACGGCGCGGCACAAACGGCCGAGATCAGATTCCAGGCCTTGACGAAGGCACGAAGCTCCGGAGCGCCTGCGCCCTTACCAAATGCTGAATCGGTGGACTTGACGACCACTGTCTTGCCATTGCTGCGAATCTCGAGCCGATAAACGGTTTCATCGGGAGAGATTTCCGATGGACGGACGAAACCAGAGAGCGATAGGACACCACTATCGACCACTCTCGTCCAGAGCTCGCGAAGTTCGCCCGCCGCCAGCTGAGTTTCTCTCACGCTAGCTTCAGCTAGCGGCTTCTTGGACTTGCAAATCACCTTTCCATCAGACTGGACAGCGCCTTCCAGTGAATCGCCGAGATAGGGCGCGCTGCTGAAGCCCATTCTCAAGTCCGAAGGCACCTCGTCTTGTGGACTCCCATCCGCGGACGGCCTTGGCGGTGTCGTGCCAGGTGTGAGATCTGCCATGGCAAACAAGAGGACCGCCGAGAAAGTAGCCAGTCGCATTGAATTCACAAGTTCGCGCCGTCTAACGGATCTGGAGTTCAGCGGCGGCAGGGCTGGCCGCAGGCCAGACGAGACGTCCGCTGAAACGACGTGTTAGCCGACTCCCTCATATGAGCGCCTTCATCAACAACGCAATGAGCGCGCTCGCGGCGAGCACAACCAACCCTATCTTGATGAAGAAGAAGCAGACGCGAAGGCGATAACTGATCCACCGGGTGTCGTAGGGCGCCGCAGCACCAGGCGCAAGCGATCTCCGCGCCTGCTGGCTCGCGACATAGGCTGATAGGTACTGGAGGAAGTCAGCAAGCAGCGCGCCGAGGGCAAGCACAGCGATTGCCAGAAGCCCTCGCCTTGGCACAGCGACGTGCTCTGGCGTCTCGCCGACCACGAGTGCCCAAAAAAGAGCGAGGACTCCGAATGCGACCTGCCGCGTCTGAGTGCTCAGTCGATCGGTCGCAAAATCGAGATCGTCGAGAATGCGCTTCCTGATGTCGTCGTCGCTCATTCTCTACTGCGGGCCGGGGCTTTGCGGACCAGGCCAGTCCGTGAAGGAGCTTCGTTTCTCCGCTGAGAAGCGCGGTCCTGCCCAGCCGTCCGATCTCCGCGGAAGCTCGATCCTCATGCTCGCCACGACGCTGCCGGCCGCTGACACCTCGAACCGCTTTCTTGGACGGCCCTCCGAGCCTGGCAGGACGATCGCGATCTTCGTTCCGGGAGCGCCGGTCGCTCGCAATACCAAGTGGTGCGCACCCTCCGTGGCCACCAACGTGACGGTCGAAGGTTCGGTAAGCTCACTCACGACTTGCCCATCAAGCACCAGGATCGCCATGTCGAGGCCTGGCCTCGCTTCAACACGGAGCTTGAACTCGGATTCCGCCATCGTCTTCTCCCTCCTCGCGCAGTGTCGGCTAACGGATCTGGAGTTGAGCGGCGCGCCACGAAAGCTGCCCGGCGCAGCCGGACGCCGCCGCTGAACGCGTCCGCTCGAGCGACTGGTTAGACGGCACGTCAAGACCGATTGGCATGAGCCGCCCCAAGTATGCCGCTGAGCCACGTCGAGACCAACACCAAGATACCCAGGCATATGAAGCCAAGTGGGTAGACCCAAGGATGCGACGTGAGAATGTCAAAGGGCTCGACCTTTAGAACCACCCGATAGCTAAGGCCGTCCCAAACCACCATCGCGCCGACAATCGCGGCGGAGCATAGAGACAACCGTAACCTCCCGGGCGGCAACGCAACCGCCAGTACGGCCGGGAGCCAGAAACCAAGGCAGAGACAAGCGATTGAAAGCACATGCACGCGCGTAGGGCCGCCGCTCTGAGCCACGTAGAACCAAGACATGAGAACAAACAAGATCGTTGGAACGCCGGCTCGAACTAGGAGGCGCATGTCGTGCCGTCTAACGGAGTTGGAGTTCAGCGGCGGAAGGGCTGGCCAGCGGCCAGCCCTGTAGTCCGCTGAAACGACGTGTTAGCCGGCCTGACGCAGCACCTTCAGTCATGCGTACCTCTGAATGCATCGAGCCACGACCGGCAGTACGGTTTCCACGTTCCATGTTGAATTTCGGCCGCGACTTTGCCAAGGAAGTCGGTGCGATCGGCATGAACGGCCGCTAGGTGACGGCCTTCGGGCGGATCAGTCAGCCAGGCCGCCTCAAGCGCATCGGCTCGGAAGTAGTCCTGCTCGTCCTCGTTGCCGAGGATGAGCAGGAGCTGCGGAAGGGCGGGGCGATAGTGGCTGCAGCCCAAGTAGCTGATGGCATACCGCCGCTTCGGCATCGTCGGATTGGCGATCGCGACGAGGACGAGCGGCCTGACACGCGGACCGGCCAGGACAAGCGGATCCGTAAGCTGATCCTCGGCGCGCTCAGAACCGAGCTCGAAGTCATCAAACGCCGCATGGGGGTCTCGTAGAGGACCCTCTTGCCTTGCCCAGATCACGGCAAGACCAGCGATCAAGAGAGCAATAGCGATGAGCGTCCTAGCCACGATCTCTCAGGGCCGGCTAACGGATCATGAGTTGAGCGGCGCGCCACCAGCGCCGGGCCGCGAAGCGGGCCACGACCGCCGAGCGCGCCCGCTCGAACGAGTTGTTAGACGGCCGGCCGGTACAGACCGGGTTGATGGGTGACATTTCAGACCGGGAGGATGGGTGACACAGCTAGGGTTGAGCGCGCGGAGGTGCGCGATGCCCTGGCGGGAGACGGAGCCCATGAACGAGCGCCTGAAATTCATCGAGGAGTCTCGCGCGGGACTGTACACCACGAGCGAGCTGTGCGAGCGCTACGGGATCAGCCGCAAGACGGGCTACAAGTGGCTGGAGCGCTACCACGAGCTCGGCGTCTCGGGGCTCGACGATCGCTCCCACGCGCCGCACAGCTGCCCGCACAAGCTCGAGCAGCGCGTGGCAGTGGCGATCGTCGCGGCGCGCAAGAAGCACCCACACTGGGGACCACGGAAGCTGCTCGACTGGCTTCGCCCGCGCCACCCGGAGCTGGATCTGCCCGTGCCGAGCACGGCGGGTGAGCTCCTGCGCCGAGAAGGCTTGAGCGTGCGAGGGCGTCGTCGTCGGCGCTGGCGCCACCCGGGACCGCCAGCCCGCGAGAGCTACGGACCGAACGATCTCTGGACGGCCGACTTCAAGGGGCAGTTTCGAACCCGGGACGGGGTGTACTGCTATCCCCTGACCATCGCCGACCAAGCCTCGCGTTACCTGTTGCGCTGCCAGGCCCTCAGCTCGACACGAACCCGGGAAACCCGGCCCGTGATGGAGCGGCTCTTCCGCGAGCTCGGCTTGCCTCGTGCGCTGCGCACCGACAACGGCGTACCGTTCGCTTCGACCGGAATTCACGGCCTGTGTGCGCTCAACGTGTGGTGGATCCGTCTGGGCATTGCGCATCAGCGCACTCAGCCGAGCCACCCCGAGCAGAACGGCGCCCACGAGCGCATGCACCGGACTCTCAAAGCCGAGACCACGCGTCCTCCGGCCACCAACCGCCGAGCCCAGCAACGAAGCTTCGATCGCTTCCGCTCCGAGTACAACGACGAGCGGCCCCATGACGCGCTCGGCGGCCGGGCGCCTGGAACCGTCTGGAGTCCGCCCTCACGGGCGTACCCCAGCCGACTCCAGGCGCCCGAGTACCCCGGCCACTACCAAGTCCGATTCGTCAGCACCGCCGGCACCTTCCGCTTCCAGTGCCGGCAGCTCTTCATCAGCGCTGCTCTGAAGCAGGATTGGATCGGCCTC
This sequence comes from Thermoanaerobaculia bacterium, assembly GCA_046331385.1. Classification (GTDB taxonomy): domain Bacteria; phylum Acidobacteriota; class Thermoanaerobaculia; order Multivoradales; family JAGPDF01; genus JAXLQW01. Next base: position 4,142,998 of record JAXLQW010000001.1, on the reverse strand, counting down.
GAGGAAATCGACGATGGCGTGTGGGCGGTGTACTTCTACGACGTCCTACTCGCCCGCTTCGACGAGCGCGACCGGAAGCTGCATGCCTAGGCCTGAAAACTGTTACCCATCCTGCCGGTCTAGACTGTTACCTATCCTCCCGGCCGGTCAGCCGAACATGTGCCCACCAAGGCGGCTCGACATAGCCCAGCCGTTCGCCGTCGAACTCAGATGGCGAGAGCTCAACCTTCTCTCCGGGCGGAACGTTCTGATCGCCCTCCCAGCACGCGAAAAACTCCGCATCACCCTGTTCCGCAATGACTCTAGCCAGAAACGCACGAAGCCGCTCGGCCGATTCCAAGGCTCTTGCATCGTCCTCATCCTCGGGAAAAAACCCACAGCTGCACCCCGTGTGTGCGCCGACGTACACAACGCTGGGCTTCGAGAACTGAGAGAGGACCGTCGAATCCACTTCCGAGAGCGGGACAACATTGAATTCTGGGGCTGCGTTGTTCCAGGGGATCAGAGCGACCGGCGAATCAGTTGCCAGATAGAACGCGCGGCACATGATCGCCTCGGCCGTCTAACGAATCCTGAGTTGAGCCGCGCGCCCCACAGCGGCTGCGGAACGCGAGGCGCATTGGGCGCGTCGGCTCGAACGAATGGTTAGGCGGCGCATCTCTACGACAGCTCGTTCACCGCTTGGGGCGATACTGGCCAACGCCGATACCCGATTGCTGAGGAAATGGCGACAAGAAACAGGAACGCCATCTCAGTGGCTTCCGGCACTTCATAAGCATACTTAGCGTACTCAAGAGCAACGGCTAGCACTTGCACGACAAGCAACGCCAAGGCAGCGAACGTAAGGACAAGTAGCGACCACCTACGTCGCCTCAACATACCCAAGCCAGCGCCGAACCAGGCTAACGAGACAACCAGCATCACGAATGATGAAGCTCGCCAATGAGAAGCCCAGTCCGCGGCCTCAACTGGGTGGCTCTCTCGTGCAGTCGCCGCCGCGATGACGGTAGCCATCGCATTTGTGTCTGGAAAGGAGACGAGCGAGAACACAGCTCCCGCAAGGCCGAGTATCAAAACCAAGATGCCGAGCACCTTCAATACCATTGGCTGCGCCGCCTAACGGATCCTGAGTTCAGCCGCGCGCCCCACAGAGTCCACCGAGCGAAGCGAGCCGCGGCGCATGAGGCGCGTCGGCTGCAACGAATTGAAGCTCATGCAGGCCCCCTCTGGGGCTACCCACGCGGTAGCTTTCGAGGTGGACCCACACCTAGCCAGAGGAGGCACTGCATGCGAGTTTACTCCCGTCGCCACGAGTACTGCTGTGGCATCGACCTGCACGCGCGGACGATGTACGTCTGCGTCCTCGACCGCGAGGGCCAGACGGTGTTGCATCGCAATCTCCCCTGCCGCCCGGAAGCCCTGCTCGCGGCGCTCACGCCGTTTCGCTCGGCCGACCTCGTCGTCGGCTGCGAGTGTCTCTTCGCCTGGTACTGGCTCGCGGACCTGTGCGAAGCCGAAGGGATCGCCTTCGTGCTCGGCCACGCCCTCGGCATGCGGGCGATCCATGGCCTCAAGACCAAGAGCGACAAGCTCGACTCCTGGAAGATCGCCCAGCTGCTGCGCGGCGGCAACTTCCCGCTCGCCTACGTCTACCCGCGTCGCTTCCGTGCCACGCGCGACCTCCTGCGGCGACGACTCCACTTCGTCCGCTTCCGTTCCGAGCTGTTGACCCACTTGAAGATGTCGGAAGCTCAGGCCAATCTCGAGCCGCTGCGACTGCGCCTCGACCGCGCGGCGAATCGTGCCGGCTTTCCCGAGCGCTTCCCGCAAGGGTCGAGCCGCTCCTCGATCGCCGCGGACTGTCGCCTGCTCGACGCTCTCGACGGCCTCGTCTCCGATCTCGAGCGCGAGCTCGTCGCTACGGCCAAGGCCGACGATCTCGCCGCTTTCTACCGGCTGCGCTCCGTGCCCGGCATCGGCGAGATCCTCGCGCTCACGATCTTCTACGAGGTCCCCGACTTCGATCGCTTCGACACCGTGCAGCAATTCGCCTCCTACGCCCGGCTCGTCGCCCCGAGATCCGAGTCCGCAGGCAAGCTCGGCGGCAGCCGTGGACGAAGGCAAGGCAACGTGCATCTGAAGTGGGCCTTCTCGGAAGCTGCCGTTCTCCTGCTCCGCGATAATCCGCGGGCCCAGAAGCTGCACTCTCGACTCGTCGCCCGCTTCGGCAAAGCGAAGGCTCTCTCCGTCCTCGCCCACAAGCTCGGACGGGCCGTCTTCCACATGCAGAAGCGCCAGCAGCCCTTCGACGCCGAGAGGTTCTATCGCGCGGCTTGATCGATCCGGCAGGAGAGCCGGCGAGCTCATCGCCTAAGCAGAGTCGTCGTCGGCCGGAGCTCCGAAAGCACCGCACGAGGCCCAGAGCCCGGGGACAAGGACAGCCCGACGAGCGGTGCGGGAGCACGACGGCCGGACAGCTCGACGAATTGAAGAGACGCCGGCGCTTCCTGCCTCCTTTCGCTCGCTCTTGACGACGCTGCCCCTCCTCCGAGCCCGCCACCAACGGACACTCCGAGGTCCACGAATCGACCGGACGGAACGAGGGCACGAACGAGCTTCGAGGACGCCGCGGGAAAACCCCGCGACCGCGCACCCGACGGTGCGCGTCGAGCCTCGATAGGTGTTGGGTGCAGCGACGAACGTCGTCGCCAAGCCAAGCCGCGAAGCCAAGTCAGCGACGCCGAAGACCGAGACCGATCTCACGATCCAGACGAGCCCCGCCGCTCGCCATCGAGAAGTTACGCGCCTTGACAGACTGGGGCCTGATAGGTGTTAGGCGCGCGGCCGATTTTGTACAAGAACGACACGGCGCCGCCAGGGGATGAACGCGAAGAGGTTCGACCATGTCGCGAGGCCGCGCCAAGAACCGTTCTCGAGGGGCACCTCAAGGCGAGAGGATACCGCTCGGTCACCGAGGTAGGACTCGACGAGCCGCCCACGCCCCGAAAGCAGCGAGACGCAAGCCTCAATGAAACGAGAGAAGACTTCTTCTTCGTCGCAGGGGAACCACTCAACCCAGAAGTTAGAAGCATTGAGGTGAAGCTCATCGAAGTTCTGAAGGTTGATGGAGACATCGAAGTCTAGGCCATTCTGGCGAGGGATCTCGGCCGCGGCATCAAGGCCACCGGAGGCCGGTACACTTTCGATTCGCAACCCAGGGAACTGCTCACGAAGAACCGCAAGGGCTTGCTCAAAACGCCTGATCTGAGACTCGCGATGCACGCGCGCCTAACGGATCTGGAGTTGAGCGGCGCGCCACATCTGCTGCCCGGCGAAGCGGCGACGCCGCCGCTGAACGCGTCCGCTCGAACGACTGGTTAGACGACTCGTCACAAGCGGTTCGCGTTGACATTCTCAGCTTTGAAGACGGTGAGTACATTCGTCAAACAGCGCGCGGAGATCAACCTGCCGGCCGTCCTCGACTCGCTTCGAAATCATGCCGATGGGATAGAGAACGAAACCGCTCTCCGGGTTGCGTAGGGCGATCATGTCCCCGAACTCGTTGCTTACAAAGCTCCACTCGAATGTCGAGGAAGCCGCAATGGTATTTCCCAAGACAACTCCTATGCCCTGAAGGTCGAGAAGCTGGTCTGGCTCCGGGTCGTAGAGATCGAACCAGCGTTGTAACGGCACGAGATCTTCCGGCGACCTCGAGAACTCGACGTGACCAAACTCCTCGACAAGAAGGTCAAGCATGTATTGCTTCGTCTCTCGAAGCCACTCCAGCTCCCCTGCGCTCAGGTCGCGGTTCGAGGCCATTTCCCGAGTCGTCTAACGGATCTGGAGTTGAGCGGCGCGCCACAACTGCAGCCCGGCGAAGCCGGAAGCTGCCGCTGAACGCGTCCGCTCGAACGACTGGTTAGCTGGCACGCCACAAACGCTATTCATCGTCGGAATCCAAGCTCGCGAGAGCTTCGAGCACGACTTCCCCGCCCCTCTTGCGATGGCCGCTTCATAGTATGCCCGCGCTCGATCTGGCTGTGCCATCACGGCATCATAGAAGCGACCCAGCTCTTCTAGGGGGGCGGCGTTGTCTGGCTCGAGTCGTGCCGCACTCTCGAAACTCTCGGCGGCCATGGAGAGCTCGTAGCCCGAGCTTTCGGACAACTGAATGAGCTGCCCCCGGAGAACCCACCAGTCTGCCGAGGGGTTCCGCATGAGTGCGTCGTTCACAACAAGGAGAGCTTGATCGGGCGAGACCTCGCCGGCGCTAAGTCGCCTCCGCAGCTCTCGCAGATCGATCACCCAGGCTCTCCGTGCCAGCTAACGGATCTGGAGTTGAGCGGCGCGCCAGGAATGGTGCCCGGCGAAGCCGGACGCCGCCGCTGAACGCGTCCGCTCGAGCGACTGGTTAGCTGACTGGCCACAAGTGTTTCGCATGCGAGTGCTAGGCCGAGAACAGCTTGGCCGCAAGCTCCTTGCCTAACCGTAGACCCTCTTCAGTGAGCACGACGCTCTTGTTCTTGTTTCGCGGGTCCCCGATGAGCCCGCGTTCGAAGAGCGACTCCATGATGTCGAAATCGTAGCCCTTCCAAGAAACACACTCGTCAAAGACGAAGTGCGCCAGAAGCGCCAAGACTGCATCCTCGACTTTGGTCATGTCTTGTTTCATGAGTAGAGCCTAACGTGACCGCACAGGCTTCTTCAGTCAGCTAACGGATCTGGAGCTGAGCGGCGCGGCACCATTGCCGAACCGCGAAGCGGGTCGAGCGCGCCCAACGCGTCCGCTCGAGCGACTGGTTAGCTGGCGAGCCCATACGCCACAACCATGGAGCCTAGTCCGAGCACCCAGATGACGACGGCAACTCGATCGCACCTCCGCACGCGAGCGACAAGCGCAGACACCTCAGGGTCGCCAAACGACAAACCAAGCGAAGAATAGACAAATCTGCGAACTGGAAGTCCAGTAGCTCTCCAGTCGGGATCGTTGGGAAGGTCGTACCAGACCTCTGGAAACCGCCGAGAGAGCATTCGCCCAAGGCGGACTTGAGCAGCAATCGAGAGCAGCGTCACCACGAGAAAGCCACTCGTCGTGGCGAGGAGTACTGGGAAGAAGAACGCTGGAAATGCCACGCTCGTTGCCCTCGCCAGCTAACGGATCTGGAGCTGAGCGGCGCGCCACAATTGGCGAACCGCGAAGCGGACCGAGCGCGCCCAACGCGTCCGCTCGAGCGACTGGTTAGCTGACTGGTCACAAGCGCATCGCATGCGAGTGCTAGGCCGAGAACAGCTTGGCCGCAAGCTCCTTGCCCAACCGCAGCCCCTCCTCAGTGAGTACGACGCTCTTGTTCTTGTTTCGCGGGTCACCGATGAGCCCGCGTTCAAAGAGCGACTCCATGATGTCGAAGTCGTAGCCCTTCCAAGAAACGCACTCGTCAAAGGCGAAGCGCGCGAGAAGCGCTAAGACTGCATCCTCGACTTTGGTCATGTCTTGTTTCATGAGTAGAGCCTAACGTGACCGCACAGGCTTCTTCAGTCAGCTAACGGATCATGAGTTGAGCGGCGCGCCACCAGCGCCGGGCCGCGAAGCGGGCCACGACCGCCGAGCGCGCCCGCTCGAACGAGTTGTTAGACGGCCGGCCGAACATGTGCCCACCAAGGCGGCTCGACATAGCCCAGCCGTTCGCCGTCGAACTCAGATGGCGAGAGCTCAACCTTCTCTCCGGGCGGAACGTTCTGATCGCCCTCCCAGCACGCGAAAAACTCCGCATCACCCTGTTCCGCAATGACTCTAGCCAGAAACGCACGAAGCCGCTCGGCCGATTCCAAGGCTCTTGCATCGTCCTCATCCTCTGGAAAAAACCCACAGCTGCACCCCGTGTGTGCGCCGACGTACACAACGCTGGCTTCGAGAACTGAGAGAGGACCGTCGAATCCACTTCCGAGAGCGGGACAACATTGAATTCTGGGGCTGCCTTGTTCCAGGGGATCAGAGCGACCGGCGAATCAGTTGCCAGATAGAACGCGCGGCACATGATCGCCTCGGCCGTCTAACGGATCGCGAGTTGAGCGGCGCGGCACGACTGCCGCCCCGCGAAGCGGGTCGCGGACGCCCAACGCGCCCGCTCGAACGAGTTGTTAGCTGACCAGCACATTACCTAGCGCTCACGAGCCGAAACACGTACTGAGGAGTATGTGGCGGCGCCGCCTCGAACGGGAAACGAGTACTCAACCACGGTGTTCTCCTCTGAGGCCTCCGGCTTTCCAGACCGAACCGTATCCCAGGTGGCTTCAACCGCTTCGAACAGCTGACCGTGAAACGCGCCAGCCTCCTCCTTAGCATGGAGCTCGCGCCAGATGGAGAGCGCTGACCAGTAGTGCGAGAGGGGAACGGGATGCTGCTCAAGTCGGGACAAGAAGGACGCCTCGAGGCTCGTGGCAAGAATCGGCAGAAACTCGATTGACACCGGATCTTCTACGCCATCGATCGAACTGAGTACGCGCACGTGAACGATGCCCCACGTTTCGTCGAACGCGAGTGCCTGTGCAAGCCCAAACGCACGACCGGGAAACAACCTGCGCTTCGTCCATCTGTACTTGAAGAATGTACCCGCATCCGGAACCAGAACTTCGCGGGGCTTCGACTGGCGCATGGTCAGCTAACGGATCATGAGTTGAGCGGCAAACGGGCGAAGCCCGTTTGTCCGCTCGAACGAATTGTTAGCCGACACGCCACAAGCATAGGCCTACTCATCTTCGACCGCCGCAAGCGCTTCGGCGCAGTCCGGCCCAGCGCCCCTCTCGAGAGCGGCTCGGTAGTAGAAGCGAGCTCGCTCAGGTTCTAGCTGGATGTCGTAGTAGTGGCCAAGCTCTTCGTACGGTTCTGGGTTGCCAGGTTCGAGAAGTACGGCTTGTTGAAAACTCGCCTCGGCGTCTTCAAGTTGGTAACCCGGTCCTTCTGACAACTGGATGAGTCGGCCACGCAAGAGCCACCAACCAGCAGAAGGCTGGTCTCGGACTGCCGCATTGGCAAAGAGAAGTGCCTGATCATCAGAAAGCTCGCCCGCGCGAAGGCGCCGACGAACCTCTTCGAGGCTGATCATGGAAAGTCTCGCCGTGTCGGCTAACGGCTATGGAGTTCAGCGGCAACAGGGATGCGCGAAGCGCAGCCCTGTTGTCCGCTGAAACGACGTGTTAGGCGACCAGCCGAGACCATGCGAACAGGTTTATCGGAGGTTGGCCTGCGGGGAGGCCTCGGCTGTCGGCGGCGAACCGAGCCACCGCAACCCGCCCTTGCGCCAAACGCACTTCGCGTAGCGTTGGGTCCCTGATGCGACGTACACGACGCCAAAGTGGTTGGGGTAGGTACGAATGCTCTTGAGCACGACGCCGCTACTGCCGCACCAGCGTCGAATTCTGTGCCGGATCACGATGTCACCGACCAGGACCACCAGTGCAGGAACCGCGGCAACGACAAGAACCCAAGCTAGCGCGTTCATAAGGTCTGGCGTCGCCGCACGCGGGGCTGAGTGACGGCGGGAACGCCGCGGCTGACATGGAGACCTCTCGGCTGATCGAGCACCCGAGAGCCATCCCTATCGATCAGCCTGTGCATGGTCGCCTAACGGATCTGAGTTGAGCGGCGGGCCACGGGAACGCTCACCGAGCGGAGCGAGCCAGCAGCGCCGAGGCCCGTCCGCTCGAACGATTGGTTAGCCGGCAAGCCTTCAACGCTCATTCAGTCGGGCCTCGATCCGTTTGAGAATCTCGACGATTTCTGCACCCTGTTTCTCGACGCGATCCATGTGCTCACGGTTTCGACCGACTCCTGTCTTCTTGAGGTACCAGACCATGAAGAAGACGAGCGCAATCAGGGGTGACCACCCAATAAGGAGGGCCAGGGACGAAGCCGGTGGGCGCTCGGCCTCCTGCATTGCAGATGCGGCGTCGGTTGCAGACAACAGAAGAATGAGGCCCAGGTAACCGGCGCTTAGACAATTTCGAAGTGAACGCATTCCTGACTCCATTGCCGGCTAACGGATATGGAGTTCAGCGGCGGCAGGGATGCGCGAAGCGCAGCCCTGCCGTCCGCTGAAACGACGTGTTAGCCGCCACCGGCATAAAGGCTCGGAGGCCGCCCAATTAGAGCTGGATTGCCGATGCGATGGCACTTCGTTCTCCGCAGGATCGCACTCTTGGTCTTGGCGTAGCGCTGGCAGAAGAGGACCGCATTCGCCTCCGATCGGTCTGCCGCCTCCACCAGGACCGCGTCCGTCCTTTCTCCATGAAGTGTCACGAAGCCGTCCCATGCCAGGGCATACATCGCCGTGGTTTCCAAGTGTTCTGCGACGAACTCGCGGGCTCGCGCGACTCCGAGCTCGAGCCGCTCCATTGCGAAGCGGGTGAGGACTCGCTCTCCGTTTCGTCCGACGGTCATCGCGAAAGGGATAAGTGGGCCGCCGCCGTCTTCAACGCTTGCGAAGCCGTGGTCTATTGCCAGGAAGAAGAAGTCCGCGAACTCGCTTGAGGCTGTGAAGTCGTCGGTCACTTGGGCTGGTGTCTCAGAGGGACGCCGTGGAGTCACTGCCGCCGGCAGTGGCGGCTAACGGATCTCGAGTTGAGCGGCGCGCCAGTACTGCTGCCCGGCGAAGCCGAACGCTGCCGCTGAACGCGTCCGCTCAAACGACTGGTTAGGCGTCAGGCCTAGAACGGTCACTCTGCTAGCTCGATTCGCGAACAAGTGATGGCTCGTAGGTCTGAACATACTCATTCGACGCCTTCATGAACAGCAGCAGCCCCGGGGGAAGCGTAAGAAGAGCGAGTATCCAGCGCGCCCAGTTCTTTCTGTCGCGAATGAAGCGCAAGTAGAGCAGCAAGATGAGAGTGGACCACAAGACAAAGATCAGGACTGCCAGCGGCGCGCCAGAACGGATCACACGAGAAAGAAACATAAAGAAGTTGATCGCGGTCGTGGCGATATGAACGTAGACCGATACGGGAACATTTCTAACTGAACCGGAAATGCTCACTCTGACGCCTAACGAATCTGGAGCTGAGCGGCGCGGCACCATTGCCGCACCGCGAAGCGGACCGCCGGCGCCCAACGCGTCCGCTCGAGCGACTGGTTAGCTGACTGGCCACAAGTGTTTCGCATGCGAGTGCTAGGCCGAGAACAGCTTGGCCGCAAGCTCCTTGCCTAACCGTAGACCCTCTTCAGTGAGCACGACGCTCTTGTTCTTGTTTCGCGGGTCCCCGATGAGCCCGCGTTCGAAGAGCGACTCCATGATGTCGAAATCGTAGCCCTTCCAAGAAACACACTCGTCAAAGACGAAGTGCGCCAGAAGCGCCAAGACTGCATCCTCGACTTTGGTCATGTCTTGTTTCATGAGTAGAGCCTAACGTGACCGCACAGGCTTCTTCAGTCAGCTAACGGATCTGGAGCTGAGCGGCGCGGCGCCATTGCCGAACCGGCGAAGCCGGGCGCTGCTGCTGAACGCGTCCGCTCGAGCGACTGGTTAGACGGCAGGTCATGGACGCTCGAATAGTAGCTCCTTCACGGCCTCAGAGCTTCGGCACCGGAGGGCCAGACCGCTGATCTGGTCGGAGTACTGATGCAGCACAGGGTCTGAGACCACGGAACACAGGAACTCGAGCTCGGCCTGGAGAGCCGAGCACTGCGTGGCATTCAGCGCTGGCGGCGCGGCAACTCCAAGAATACGCAGGACGTGCAAGTCGTACGCTTCGCCCAAAGCGAGAATTCGCTCAAACACGCGTTCGGGAATCCAGGCTGAACCTGTGTATTCCGAGCTTCCATTAGATGGTCCGGTCGAAATCGGAATGATCGAGACACCTACCGGTTCGTCTCCAGAGAAGGTCCCCGGGTTCAGACGGTCTGAGAACATCGAATCCTCTGCCGTCTAACGGATCCGGAGTTGAGCGGCGCGGCCCGAATGCTGCCCGGCGCAGCCGGACGCCGCCGCTGCCCGCGTCCGCTCGAACGACTGGTTAGCTCGCAAGTCGCGCATCGCCCACACGCTAACACCAAGCTTCCCGAGCGGCGACGCGGGGCGAAGTCACCATCGCCGGCAGGCAGCTACTGCCTGACGAAGCGGAACCGCTGGCCTGGATCGCTCGTGCCGCGTACTTAAGATCGGAATCGAGCGGTCGCCTCGAAGCGCCACTGCGGGAAGACAACGACTCGCAAGAACTCAGCGAAGTGCGGCGGGGAAAAACAAAAAGAGAACGCTGAGCGACAGGCAACGCTCTCTTGCGAGCTAACGGATCTGGAGCTGAGCGGCGCAGCACAATTGCCGCACCGCGAAGCGGACCACCGACGCCCAACGCGTCCGCTCGAGCGACTTGTTATGCGGCCAGTCGGTACAGACCGGGTTGATGGGTGACATTTCAGACCGGGAGGATGGGTGACACAGCTAGGGTTGAGCGCGCGGAGGTGCGCGATGCCCTGGCGGGAGACGGAGCCCATGAACGAGCGCCTGAAATTCATCGAGGAGTCTCGCGCGGGACTGTACACCACGAGCGAGCTGTGCGAGCGCTACGGGATCAGCCGCAAGACGGGCTACAAGTGGCTGGAGCGCTACCACGAGCTCGGCGTCTCGGGGCTCGACGATCGCTCCCACGCGCCGCACAGCTGCCCGCACAAGCTCGAGCAGCGCGTGGCAGTGGCGATCGTCGCGGCGCGCAAGAAGCACCCACACTGGGGACCACGGAAGCTGCTCGACTGGCTTCGCCCGCGCCACCCGGAGCTGGATCTGCCCGTGCCGAGCACGGCGGGTGAGCTCCTGCGCCGAGAAGGCTTGAGCGTGCGAGGGCGTCGTCGTCGGCGCTGGCGCCACCCGGGACCGCCAGCCCGCGAGAGCTACGGACCGAACGATCTCTGGACGGCCGACTTCAAGGGGCAGTTTCGAACCCGGGACGGGGTGTACTGCTATCCCCTGACCATCGCCGACCAAGCCTCGCGTTACCTGTTGCGCTGCCAGGCCCTCAGCTCGACACGAACCCGGGAAACCCGGCCCGTGATGGAGCGGCTCTTCCGCGAGCTCGGCTTGCCTCGTGCGCTGCGCACCGACAACGGCGTACCGTTCGCTTCGACCGGAATTCACGGCCTGTGTGCGCTCAACGTGTGGTGGATCCGTCTGGGCATTGCGCATCAGCGCACTCAGCCGAGCCACCCCGAGCAGAACGGCGCCCACGAGCGCATGCACCGGACTCTCAAAGCCGAGACCACGCGTCCTCCGGCCACCAACCGCCGAGCCCAGCAACGAAGCTTCGATCGCTTCCGCTCCGAGTACAACGACGAGCGGCCCCATGACGCGCTCGGCGGCCGGGCGCCTGGAACCGTCTGGAGTCCGCCCTCACGGGCGTACCCCAGCCGACTCCAGGCGCCCGAGTACCCCGGCCACTACCAAGTCCGATTCGTCAGCACCGCCGGCACCTTCCGCTTCCAGTGCCGGCAGCTCTTCATCAGCGCTGCTCTGAAGCAGGATTGGATCGGCCTCGAGGAAATCGACGATGGCGTGTGGGCGGTGTACTTCTACGACGTCCTACTCGCCCGCTTCGACGAGCGCGACCGGAAGCTGCATGCCTAGGCCTGAAAACTGTTACCCATCCTGCCGGTCTAGACTGTTACCTATCCTCCCGGCCGGTCAGTCACATACGCTCATCGGGGCCCGACTACTTGGCGAATCCGCCACGAAGAGACCTCGGCATCGAACTGCGGTGGGCCAGAAATATTGCCGAAGGTGAGCTCCAAGTCGGGGCTGCTCTCCAGTGCATCTGGTAGACAAACGGCGGCAAGCCGAAACTCAAAGTTCTCGATCCTCTGATCAGCGATGATCCGCCCGATCGCGGCCACCGCTTCGGAACGGAGCCTTGAATAGTGCTCAGGGAGTTCCCTCCAGCGCTGGCGCTGCGCCGCACTGGGACCTGCAGCCTCGCCTTCGATCAGCACTTCGACGGTTCCGCCCTCCAGGTCAAAGGGCGACTGACATTCCCAGGTCGACGTCTGTCGTAGGTAGCGCATCTGGCCGAAGTCTCGGTCCTCCATCCGAATGGGGCGAAGAACGTCTTTCCACCACTCAAACACTGCCCGCTTCCTTCCTGGCCGTATAACGGATCTGGAGCTGAGCGGCGCGCCACAATTGGCGACCCGCGAAGCGGAACGCTGACGCCCAACGCGCCCGCTCGAGCGACTGGTTAGACCGCAGGCCCGCGACGCCGCGCATGAAATGACCCCTTAGTCTCGTAGCCCGGCATTCTTTGAGAATACAGTTCTCCATCTGCTTGGTCGCCAACGCGTTTGCCACTCAGCACGACGTTGGAGTCGCACCAACTCGGACTGAGGTTGATGTCAAAGCTGTCACCATCGACCGAGAGGATCGCAGTGTCTTCGATCTTAGGCCCACTGAGGTTCGGCCTTTCAAGCACTCGACCCAAACGTCGTGGACCTGGGGCGAGCTCCATGCAGGATCTCCCTGGCGCTTCGCTGGTGACCTCAATCCTCACAACGCCCAACGGCTCCTTCGAAGGATTGAACAGCTGGATGGTCCAAACTTCCGCTTCAGTCTTGGCTACAGGGGCACTGCAGGAAGAGGCGCCCGCCAAGGCTAGAAGCGAAAGAAGCTGGAGGGCAGGCCTCATTTCTCGTCTGCGGTCTAACGGAACTGGAGTTCAGCGGCGGCAGGGCTGGCCGCAGGCCAGACCTGACGTCCGCTGGAACGACGTGTTAGGCGCGCGGCCCTCGCGCGAGATCGTCTCGCGACCCAGTGGACTGGCGGGCCTTGCTGACAACCAGCAAGATGAGACTCGCCGCGCTCCAAACCCCCAGGATCGGGACAAGCCCGAACGTCCACCGCCATTCGGGCTCCGCGATTGCCAGAACTACGATGGCAGGCATTGGGCCCGCATGGCCGTAAATGCTGGGTGTAAAGGGTACGGCGATGATCGAAGCTCGAGCAAGCGCGCGAGGAGCCGGCGCGAAGCGACCCGCCCTACGCCACAGGAGGTACAGGCCGTGAACGAAGCCGACGCCGATCGCGAAGACGACTGCTGTAATGCCAAGACAGGCAAAGAGGTCGCTCACCGCTCTGATCTGCCACCCATTGTCACGCGCGCCTAACGGATCCTGAGTTCAGCCGCGCGCCCCACGGCGGCTACCGAGCGAAGCGAGACGCGGCGCAACGGGCGCGTCGGCTGCAACGAATGGTTAGACCGCAAGCCTCAGACGGTGCTCTCACACTAGCCCTCAGCGCTTTGTGATGAAGACATTGTCGGTACGAACTGGCCGGTGAACCTCATATGTTTTCAGAGTCGTCGGATCAGAGTGCTGCAGGATGCGCACAGCAAGGTTGATGTCTGGGAATCGCTTGTCGGCTTCTGCGACCATCTCGGCCTCTACAAACATCCAGAATGAGAGACGCTTGTCCTTCCCCGGATCAACCGCGTAGGCCTGGCCGCTTTTGTCTCGCGCTGGCTTCACAGACCGATGATCTCGTTGGATTGAGAAGTTGGAGAACGACTTCACGAAGTAGTAGTTGTCACTGGAGATTTCCTCGATCTCTAACAGATAGGGCGATGGGTTTTGAACTGTAATCGAGAGTGAAACGCGAAATCCGACGGGACCATGCTTGTTCTCAAACTCGTTCCAGAACTTTTCCTTGTCGGCTCGCTCCACATCGGCTGAGAATTTTGGAATGAGCTTGAGAATCATTCCCTCACGACGGGTCTTGAAGCTCAGCCAAAGTGCTGTTGTGCTGACGACAAGTGCAAGTGCTGAGAACGCTGTCTTCAAGTCCTCATTGTCCACGAACGCCCTCCTTGCGGTCTAACTAGGATTGATCCCGGCTACCGAAAATGACGTTGCGTGTGACAACGGGGGGATAAACCGTTGGGGGCTCGAGCGGGTTGGGCGGGGCATGTCGTTTCGCCGGTTGGGGTTGCGGGAAGGTTACGCCGGTTCGGGTGGGAGAGCAATGGCGCGGAATTTGACGCATAAACCGCGCGCGGTCAGAGGGCGTCGAGGGGGCTCCGCACCCCGAGGCCGCCCTTGTTGAGGACGTGGGTGTAGACCATCGTCGTCGACACCTGCCGGTGGCCCAGGAGCTCCTGCACCGTGCGGATGTCGTAGCCGGCCTCGAGCAGGTGGGTCGCGAAGCTGTGGCGGAAGGTGTGGCAGGTCGCTCGTTTCGCGAGGCCGATCGCCCGCGCGGCGGCGGCGACGGCGCGCTGCACGCGCTCGGGGTGGAGATGGTGGCGCAGGATCTCCCCGGTCCGCGGATCGGCCGAGAACCTCGGCGACGGGAACACCCACTGCCAGCGCCAGTCGGTCGGCGCGCTCGGGAACTTGCGCGCCAGCGCCCACGGCAGAGCCACCCGCCCCTGCCCGCCCGCGAGGTCCTGCTGGTGGAGGCGACGCACGCCCGCGAGGTGCGCGCGCAGCGGCTCGATGGCGGCGCCCGGGAGCATCGTGTGCCGGTCGCGGTCGCCCTTGCCCGAGCGAATCAAGATCTCGTGGCGATCGAAATCGAGATCCTGCACCCGCAGGCGCAGCGCCTCGAAGAGCCGCAGGCCACCGCCGTAGAGCAGCGTCGCGATCAACTTCTCCACCCCGTCGATCGCTTCCAGCAGCCGTCGGGCCTCGTCGCGCGACAGGACGATCGGCAGGCGCTTCGGGCGGCGGGCGCGCGCCAGCTCGGGGAGCGATCCGAGCGGCCGCCCGAGGACCTCGTCGTAGAGGAAGAGGAGGGCGGCGAGCGCCTGGTTCTGGGTCGCGGCCGAGACCCGGCGTTCGATCGCCAGGTGGTCGAGGAAGGCCCCGACCTCGGGCGCGGCCAACTCCGCCGGGTGGCGCTTGCCGTGGAAGAGGACGAAGCGGCGGACCCACCCGGCGTAGGCCTCCTCGGTGCGCGCCGACATCCGTCGTCGCCGGGCCTCGAGGCGGACGCGGTCGAGGAGGCGGGGCGGTGCCGCCGCGGCGGCGATCGACGGCTCGGCCATCGAAGGTCAAGACGGATTCGGGTCGGCGAATCTCTCTCTACCGCGCCGCGGGCGGCTCGCAGGCGGATTCGACGAGCGCGATCGTGGCGTCTTGGCCGAAGTGGCTGGCGAAGATCTCGTTGAGGAGAGAGACCAGCTCGCGGGCGCGACCCGCCGGCGGCTGGCAGCCGACCTCGTAGCCGAAGCGGGCGCCGCCGAATTCGAAGGCGACGACGTGGCCGTCGGTCGCGCCGGGAGCGCCGAGGCTCGCGAACCCGGCGCGCGCCTGCTCCATCTCGGGCGAGCGCAGGAACCGCTCCAGGCGATAGCGCTCGAGCGCCGAGAGGTCCGAGCGCCGCTTCGTTCCGGCGCCGTCGGCGAGATCCCGGACCAGGACCCAGTCCGAGGTCAACTCGACCGCGAGGTAGACGTACGGACCCACCGTGTCCGCGACCGAGAGGATCGCCGCGCCTCCGCCCTCGGCCCGCGGGCCAGGCGACGCGCAGCCGGCCAGAAGCGCGGCGGACACGAGCAGCCGCACGAGCGCCCGCCGGCGCGGCTTCGCGAGCGCGCGGGGCGTGGCGGCGGGGCAGATCGAGCGGGCCATGTGTGAAGGGGCGTCAGGTTCGGCCGAGACTCTATACTCCGCGCATGCGATCCCGGCTCGCGGAAGCGCTGCGGAGGGAAGATCGAGAGGCGGTCCTGGCGCTTCCGCCGGACGAGCGGATCGCGCTCGCCCAGCGACTCGGCGACGAGGCTCTCGCGGCCTACTGCGCCGCGAGCGGGCTCTCCGTGGAAGAGGCGCGACGAGCGTTCGAGCGCCAGCGTCAGGAGGGTCGCACGTACTCGGCCTGCGTGCGCGCCATCATCGAGGCATGAACCTCCTCGCGCGCGTCGCGACTCTCCTCGACCAGCGACACGTCTCTTTCGCCCTGATCGGCGCCGAAGCCATGGCGCTGCACGCCGTCAGCCGCTCGACGGTCGATCGCGGCCGAGGTCGAGAGCCATCTCGCCCCGCTACCGGCCGAGGCGCGCGCGCTGTGGAAGGCACTGCGGCCGGCGGTCCCGTGAGATCCCGGCCGGCGCGCTGATCGACGTCCGGCGAGCGCCGCCGCTCAGCCGCGCTCGTAGCCTTCGTCGACCGCCAGGGCGCCGCTCTTGAGCGCCGCGACCGCGAGCTGGTCGACGCGCTCGTTCTCGTCGTGGCCCGCGTGGCCGCGGATCCAGATCCAGGCGATGCGGTGGGTCTCGAGCAACGGCAGCAGCCGGCGCCAGAGATCGACGTTGGCGACCGGGGACTTGTCGCCCTTCTTCCAGCCGTTGCGCCGCCAATTGGCGAGCCAGCCCTTGGTGATCGCGTGCACCAGGTACTGCGAGTCCGAGTGCAGCGCCACCTCGCAGGGCTCCCGCAGGGTCTCGAGCCCGGCGATCGCCGCCAAGATCTCCATTCGGTTGTTGGTCGTCCGCCGGTAGCCGCGCGCCAGCTCGCGCTCGCCGCCGTCCGCCACCAGCAGCACGCCGTAGCCGCCCGGCCCCGGGTTGCCGCTGCACGCGCCGTCGGTGTAGATCGTGACCCGCGGCCGCTCGCCGGTCACGACGCGCCGAGCTCCTGCAGCGAGCGCACGCCGATCTTGCGGCCGCGCAGCGCGGCGATCCCCTCGACCGCGGCGAGCGCCCCGGAGAGATTGGTGATGCAGGGCACGTCGTAGCGCACCGAGATGCGCCGGATCTCGCGGTCGTCGTAGTGCGAGTCGCGGCCGGAGGGGGTGTTGACCACCAGCTGGATCTCGCGGTTGATCAGCGCGTCGACCACGTGCGGGCGACCCTCGTGCACCTTGTTGATCCGCCGCACCAGCAGACCGCGCTCGCGCAGGAAACGCGCCGTGCCCTCGGTCGCCACCAGCTCGAAGCCGAGCTCGGCCAGGCGCTCGGCGACCGGCACCAGGCGCGGCTTCTCGCGGTCGTGCACCGAGAGGAAGGCGGTGCCCTCGAGCGGCAGCTTGTTGCCGGCGCCGATCCAGGCCTTGGCGAAGGCACGGCCGAACTTCGAGTCGACCCCCATCACCTCGCCGGTCGATTTCATCTCCGGGCCGAGGAGCGGATCGACCCCCGGGAAGCGGCGGAAGGGGAAGACCGGCGCCTTGACGAAGACGCCGGGGACCCGCGGTTCGGCGACGAAGCCGATCTCCGCGAGCGTCCGTCCGGCCATCACTTGGCTGGCGATGCCGACGAGCGGCAGGCCCACCGCCTTGGCGATGAAGGGCACGGTGCGCGAGGCGCGTGGGTTGACCTCGAGCACGTAGAGGTCGCCGCGGTGGCGGGCGAACTGGACGTTCATCAGGCCGCGCACGTCGAGCTTCAGCGCCAGGCGCCGGCCGATGTCGCGCATCTCGTCGAGCTCGGCGTCGGTCGAGGCGTGCGGCGGCAGCACCGCGGCCGAGTCGCCCGAGTGCACGCCGGCCTCCTCGATGTGCTGCAGGATGCCGCAGACCACCGCGCGCTGCCCGTCGGCGATCAGGTCGACGTCGAACTCCTGCGCGTCCTCGAGGAAGCGGTCGAGCAGCACCGGCGAGCCGTTCGAGACCTCGGCCGCCTGCTTCATGAAGGTGGCGAGCGTCGATTCGTCGTAGCACACGGCCATCGCCCGCCCGCCGAGGACGTAGCTCGGGCGCACCAGCACCGGGAAGCCGAGGCGTTTGGCCACCGCGCGCGCTTCGTGCTCGTCGAGCGCCGTGCCGTGGTCGGGCTGGCGGATCCCCTCCTCGGCGAGGAGCGCGCCGAAGCGCTTGCGGTCCTCGGCGAGGTCGATGGCGTCGGGCGAGGTCCCCCAGATCGGCACGCCCGCCGCGGCGAGACCCTTGGCGAGCTTCAACGGCGTCTGGCCGCCGAGCTGGACGATCACTCCGTCGGGCTTCTCGTTGTCGACGATCGCCAGCACGTGCTCGAGGGTGAGCGGTTCGAAATAGAGGCGGTCCGAGGTGTCGTAGTCGGTCGACACCGTCTCCGGATTGCAGTTCACCATGATGGTCTCGAGCCCGAGCTTGGCGAGCGCGAAAGCGGCGTGCACGCAGCAGTAATCGAACTCGATCCCCTGGCCGATGCGGTTGGGGCCGGAGCCGAGGATCATCGCCTTCTTGCGCGTCCCCGGCTCGCTCTCGTCCTCGGCGCCGAAGACCGAGTAGAGGTACGGCGTCTCGGCCGGGAACTCGGCGGCGCAGGTGTCGACCCGCTTGTAGGTGCGCCGGATGCCGGCGGCTCGGCGCCGGCGCTCGACCTCGCGCGCCTCGCCGCCGGCGAGCTGGGCGATGCGCGCGTCGAGCAGGCCGCAGTCCTTGGCGCGCCGCAGCAGGCCCTCGGGCAGCGAGGCCGTGTCCCAGCAGGCGAGCTCGGCCTCGAGCTCGACCACTTCGCGGATCTCGCGCAGGAACCAGGGGTCGATGTGCGAGATGCGGGCGATCTCCTCGATCGACCAGCCCTGGCGCAGGGCGGCGAAGACGGCGAAGATGCGCTCCCAGCTCGGCACCGCGAGGCGCGACTTGAGCTTCACCGGGTCGCTCATCTTCTCCTCGCGCGAGGCAAGGGTGCCGTCGAGCTCGAGCGCCGCCAGGCCCTTCATCAGCGCTTCCTTGAAGCTGCCGCCGATCGCCATCACTTCACCGACCGACTTCATCGCCGTGCCGAGCGTCGTCGCCGCGTCGGCGAACTTCTCGAACGCCCAGCGCGGGATCTTGACCACCGTGTAGTCGAGCGTCGGCTCGAAGGCGGCGAAGGTCTTGCCGGTGATGTCGTTGGGGATTTCGTCGAGGGTGTAGCCGACCGCGAGCAGGGCGGCGATCTTGGCGATCGGGAAGCCGGTCGCCTTCGAGGCGAGCGCCGAGCTGCGCGACACGCGCGGGTTCATCTCGATCACCACCCGGTCACCGGTCGCCGGGTCGACCGCGAACTGGATGTTCGAGCCGCCGGTCGCCACGCCGACGCGGCGGATGACCTTGAAGGCGTCGTCGCGCATCGCCTGGTACTCGCGGTCGGAGAGCGTCTGCTGCGGCGCGCAGGTGATCGAGTCGCCGGTGTGCACGCCCATCGCGTCGACGTTCTCGACCGAGCAGACGACGATCGCGTTGTCGTGTTTGTCGCGGATGACCTCGAGCTCGAATTCCTTCCAGCCGAGCACCGACTCCTCGACCAGGATCTTGTGCGCCGGGCTGGCGGCGAGCGCGCTCTCGGCGACTTCGTCGAGCTCGGCGCGGTTGTAGCAGGTGCCGCCGCCCTCGCCGCCGAGGGTGAAGCTCGGGCGGACGATGAGCGGAAAACCGAGCTCGCCGGCGATCGCCTGCGCCTCCTCGATCGACGAGGCGTAGCCGCTGCGGCAGACGCGCAGGCCGATCTCCTGCATGGCCTCTTTGAAGAGCTCGCGGTCCTCGCCCACCTTGAGCGCCTCGATGCCGGCGCCCAGCAGCTCGATGCCCAAGCGTGCGAGCGTGCCGCGCTCGTCGAGCGCCACGGCGAGGTTGATGCCGGTCTGGCCGCCGACGGTGGGCAGGATGGCGTCCGGGCGCTCGACTTCGAGGATCTTTTCGACCACTTCCGGGGTCAGCGGCTCGACGTAGGTCCGGTCGGCGAACTCCGGGTCGGTCATGATCGTCGCCGGATTCGAGTTGACGAGGATGATGCGATAGCCCTCGGCCCGGAGCGCGCGACAGGCCTGCGTGCCCGAGTAGTCGAACTCGCAGGCTTGGCCGATGACGATGGGTCCGGAGCCGAGGACGAGAATCGAGTGGAGATCCGTCCGCTTCGGCATGCGAGGTCAAATCCTATCAGCCGCCCAGCGACGCCCCCGCCCCGCGCGGCGCCAAGCGCCGCGCAACCCATGCGCAAGATCGGACACCGCAACAAAAGGACGAAGGAAGGAACGACGAGAGGAAGAACAAGAAGAAGAAGAAGAAAGAAAAGAAAAAAGCTCGGTTAAGGAAAAGGCAAAGCACGCTGTCTTCACCCGCCTCGCCCAGCCGAGCCGGTCACGAGTGTACGAGGGCGTCGAAGGGGCCCAGGCTCCTAACCGGAAGCTTTTCGCCTGTCGGCGACGGGGCCGAGCTGCCGCCATCCTGCGAAGAAAAGCTCACCTGGGGAAAAGCAAAGAAGAGCTGGTGGCTTCGAGAGCGTCGCGTCGCCGAGCCGCTTGCCAGTGTACGAGGGCGTCGAAGAGACCCACGCTCTTAACCGGACGCTTTTCGCCTGTCGGCGACGGGGCCGAGCTGCCGCCATCCTGCGAATCTAGCCCTGCGGGCGCAGGGCTCCGCGGGCTGGGCGGGGGCGGGAGCTTGACCACCTCCTCCCCGGCTTTCCGTTCCACGCCTTGAGCCGGCGCTTCGGGTCTCGGCCGGCTCGATCTCGGGAGGCACCCATGGCGGAATTCGACTTGTGCTCCGTTCGCCGGCTTTCGCTCGCCGCGCTGCTTTCGCTCGCTGGCGCGCTCGTCGGCGCGCTCTCGGGGGCGCCGCTCTCGGCGCAGGCTGACGGGGCGACCGACACCGGCTTCGGCATCAGCGGTCAGCTCGTCCTCGTCGAGAGCGTCCAGGCGGGAGACGGGGTCTTTAACACCCGGATGTCGATCGCGCCCAACGGCTCGATCTCCCTGGGATTCAATTTCTTCGACAGCAGCCCGGTGTCCGACTACTTCGGCGTCTGCCAGCTCTCGGCCGCCGGCGGGCTGATCGACTGCTCGAGCTACGACTTCGGCCTCGGCACGCAGGTGGACAGCAACCCCTACGGCATCGCGACCCAGGCCGACGGCCGCAGAGTGGTCGCCGGCAGCACGCCCGTGCACGCCGACGGCGACGCCATCGAGCTCGCCTTCCTCGGCCTCGGGACGTCCGACGCTCCCGACCCGGGCTTCGGCGGCGGCGACGGCAAGGCGACCTACCCGGCCACCGATTTCGCGCTCGCCCGCGACGTCGCGACGCGGCGCACCGGGGAGATCGTCTTCGCCGGCTACTACGACCACGAATTCGACACGCCGGGCACCGGGGAAGACTGCATCGTCGGCCGACTGCACAGCGACGGCTCGCTCGACAACGCCTTCGACGGCAACGGCCTGCAGGACGTCGGCTGGGACCTCGGGTCGGCGTTCAACTCCGACCTCTGCAACGCCGTGGCGCTCTATCCCGACGGGCGCGTCGTCATCGCCGGCCAGGCCCAGCGGCCCGACAACTCGGACGACTTCGCCATCGCCCGCCTGACCAACACCGGGGCGCTCGATTCGAACTTCTCGGGCAACGGCAAGGTCCTGGTCGCCTTCGATCTCGGAGGCGGGAACAACGACCAGGTGACCCGGGTGAAGGTCGATCGGATGAACCGAGTGGTCGTCGCCGGAACGGCCACCACCGGCACCGGCCGGCGGGCCGCGCTCGTCCGCCTCTTGCCGGGCGGGACGCTCGATCCGGGCTTCAACGGCACCGGCAAGCGGTCCTTCAACTTCTCCGGCACCGACGACATCGCCGAGGTCCGCGGCCTCGCGATCCTGCCGCCGCCCTCGAACGACATCGTGGTGAGCGGCCGATACCACGACGCCGGAGGTTCCCATATCTTCGTCGCTCTACTGCACGACGACGGCTCGTTCGACACTTCGTTCAACGGCACCGGGAAGCTGACCGTGCCGATCACCGGCGTCGCCACCGATATCGCCGGCGGGGCGCTGGGAATCCAGGGCGGCAAGCTGGTGCTCGCCGGGGAATTCGCCGAAGGGAGCCCGGACGAGGCGAAGCTCTGGGCGACCCGCCTCTACCGTCACGACATCTTCGGCGACGACTTCGAGAGCGGCGACCTGCGCCTCTGGTCCGACCACGGCGATCCCTGACCCCCGCCCGCGCGCAGAGCGCGCGACCAACCTCCCGAAACCCATCCGCTGGGGCGCCAAGTGATCGATCCACGACCATCAGAAAGAAGGCTCGGTTGAGGAAGAAGCAAAGCACGTCAGCCCGGGAGCTTGGCCCAGCCGAGCCGCCCGCCAGTGTACGAAGGCGTCGCAGAGGCCCTGACTCCCAACCGGAAGCTTTTCGCCTGTCGGCGACGGGCCCGAGCTGCCGCCATCCCGCGAAGAAAAGCCCGCCTTAGGCCGCCTTCGAGCCCGGCGTCGACCTGCGCCTCAACGCCAGCTCGGGCATCGACGAGAACGGCTTCGAGACCGGCACGACTCTCGGCTGGATCGTCGCACCGTAGCCATCTCAGGAGGCGCGCGCGAGCTCGAGGATCGCCTCCGCCGCGCGCTCGGCGCCGTCGGCCGCGCCGGGCTCCGGGCGCCGCAGGCCGAGGAGCGCGGGGAGTCGTTCGACCCAGGCGCCGGAGCGGAACTCCGCGAGCGCGATCTCTTCGCTCGGCAGGTGGCGGTCGACGAAGCGCGCCAACACCGCCGACTCCCGGAACGCCGGGCGCGGAAGGTAGAGGTAGCGCGACCCGGCCGCCAGAGACTCGGCGACCGTCGAGTAGCCGAGCTTGCCGACCACGACGTCCGCGGCGGCGACGAGATCGGGGTGGTGCACCGGCGAGTGATGCGGCAGCAGGTGCAGGCGGCCGCGGCGCTCCTCGCGCTCGGCGCCCCCCGGCACCACGAATTCGATCCCCGCCGCCGATTCCCAGCGCGCGAGGTTCTCGAAGCTCCAGGCGATGCCACCGAGCGAGACCAGCACCAGCGCCTGCCCCGGCGCCACGTCGAGACGCCGGCGGACGGCGTCGGGCGTCGCACGCGGGCGGCGGGCGATCGGCGGCATCGATCGCGCGCCGGGGAACGGGACGCAGACCGGCTCGGCCTCGAGGCGCAGATTCGCGCCGGCGAAGATCTCCGCCAGGCGATCGATCCAGGGCGCGAGTCTCGGCTCGGCGGCGAGGTAGCCGGCGTAGATCCAGTCCCAGGTGAAGTTCTCGATCAGCACCGACGGCACGCCGGCTCTGCCGGCGGCGGCGAGCGCCAGGGGCGCGAGGTCGCAAAGCACTACCGCCGGCGCGAGGGCCTCGATCTCGCGCGCGCGGCGCTCGATCGCGTCGCCGGCGAAAAGCCGCTCGAGCGCCTCGACCGTCGCCGCCGGGTCCTCCTCGACCGCGCTCCTCTGCACCAGGCCGACGTCGAGCGCAATCGCGCGATAGCGGAACGGCGTCGCGAGCGATTCGCGGAAGAACCACTCGGGGACCGCGGACCAGATCTCGAGCTCGAGGCCCGGCGCGCGGCGGGCGAGCGCGGCGAGCACCGCCGCGGCGCGCGCCGCGTGCCCGAAGCCGTGCGGCGAGACGCAGGCGAGGAGCGCTCCCGCCGCCGCCACCCGGCTTCAGCTCCCCTGCGGCGCGGGCTCGGGGGTCGGGGCGACCAGCGGCACGGCGGCCTGGCGCGCCAGCTCGTTGAGCGCCGGTAGATCCTCCGCCCAGACCTTCCTCAGCTTGCCGAGCTCGGCGTCGGCGCGCCCCGCGAGCTCGTCGCGCACCGCGACCATCGACGCCGTCGGCGCGCGATCGCCGAGCGCCGCGAGCTGCATCACCCCGGCGAGCTTGTCGTTCAGGCGCACCGGGAAGTTGAGCGGATCCTGTGGGCTCTTGTTCTTCGTCTGGTAGAGCGTCTCCTCGATCGCGGTCAGCTTTTCGCCGAGCGCCTTGGCGGCGGCGGCGAGCTCTTTCGTCTCCGCTGCGTCGCCCAGGCGCTTGCCGAGCGCCTCGAGCTGGCCGCGCACTTCGCGCAGCTTGCGGATCTCGCGATGGATGGCGGTCAGCTCGTCGCGGATCGCGAGCAGGAACCCGAACTGCGCCCGGCGCGCTTCGGGGGTCGAGGTCGAGCGCGGGTCGGGAACGATCGAGAACGGTTGCGTGGCGCTCCAGCTCCCGACCGTCAGCCGCGCCCGGTACTCGCCCGGCAACGCCGTCGGCCCCGCGAGGTCGCGGTTCCAGAGGATGAGGCCGGGGAATCCCTCGGCCGGCGCGTACGACAGGTCCCAGGCGAAGCGATTCGCTCCCTTGGCGCTCGGCAACTGGCGCAGGCCCTCGCCGCGGATCTCGTCTCGCTTCTCGTTCTTGGCCGCTTCCGGGCCGGGAGGCTTCGGCTTGCGCTGGTAGGTCCGGATCACCGCGCCCTGGGCGTCGAGGATCTCGAGGGTCACCTTCACTTCGGCCGCCGGCTCCTCGGCCAGCACGTAATGAAAGAGCACGCCCGGCGGCGGATTCTTGCCGGCGCGCTCGGGCTTCTCGCGCCGCGAGCCGCCGATGCGCCACGACACTCGCGGCGCGAGCAGCCGGTTCTCGACCCGGTCGCCGGGCGCCAGGGCGCGCAGCGGCGCGAGATCGTCGAGCCCCCAGAAGCCCCGGCCCTGGGTGGCCGCGATCAGCTCGCCGTCCTTGACCGTCAGATCGGTCACAGGAACGATGGGCAGGTTCCGCTGCAGCGACTGCCAGCGCGCGCCGTCGTCGAAGGAGACGAAGATCCCGCGCTCGGTGCCGGCGAAGAGCAGCCCCCGCCGCGTCGGGTCGGCGCGCACCACGCGGGTGAAGCCGTCGCGCGGCAGGTCGGCGTCGATCCGCGTCCAGCTCTTGCCGTAGTCGCTGGTCTTGAACAGCTGGGGCGACGAATCGTCGAGCTTGTACTTCGTGGCGGCCAAATAGGCACCGCCGGCCTCGAAAGGCGAGGGTTCGATGGCGTTGACCATCGCCCACTCGGGAAGCTCCCGCGGCGACACGTTCGCCCAGCTGGCGCCGCCGTCGCGGGTCACGTGCACCAGGCCGTCGTCCGAGCCGGTCCAGATCGTCCCCGCGGCGAGCGGCGATTCGGCGACGGCGAAGATCGTGCCGTAGTACTCGACGCTGGTGTTGTCCTTGGTGATCGGACCGCCCGAGGGGCCGAGCTTGGTCGGGTCGTGGCGCGTCAGGTCGCCCGAGATCGCCGTCCAGCTCTCGCCGCGGTCGAGGCTGCGGAAGAGGACGTTGGCGGCGGCGTAGAGCGCGTGCGGCGCGTGCGGCGAGAAGAGCAGCGGGTAGTTCCACTGGAAGCGGAATTTCTGATCGCCGGCGCCGGCGCCCATCGGGTCGTCGGGCCAGATGTTGAGCGCGCGCAGCTCGCCGCTGCGATGATCGAGGCGGACGAGCAGGCCGCCGTAGGAGCCGCCGTAGACGACGTCCGGGGCTCCCGGCTCGGCCACGATATGGCCGCTCTCGCCGCCCGCGGTCTCCTCCCAGTCGTGCTCGTCGATCGCCCGGCCGAGCGCCGAGCGCGATCGGATGCGCAGCGCCGAGTTGTCCTGCTGCGCGCCGAGGATCCGCCAGGGGAAAGCGTCGTCGGTCGACACGCGGTAGATCTGCGCCGTCGGCTGATTGTCCTCCGAGGTCCAGCTGGCGCCGCCGTCGGTCGAGACGTTGGCGCCGCCGTCGTTGGCCTCGATCATCCGCAGCGGATCGGCCGGATCGATCCACAGATCGTGGTTGTCGCCGTGCGGGGTGTCGATCTCGGAGAAGGTACGGCCGCCGTCCTTCGAGCGATGGAAGCTCACGTTGACGACGTAGACCGACTCGGCGTCTTTCGGGTCGGCGTAAAGGCGCGAGTAGTACCAGGCGCGCTGGCGCAGCGACCGTTCGTCGTTGGTGCGCTGCCAGGTGGCGCCGCCGTCGCGCGAGCGGAAGATGCCGCCCTCGTCGGCCTCGACGCTGGCGTAGAGGTTCTCGGGGTCGGTCGGCGAAACGGCGATTCCGATCACGCCCAGCGTCCCCGCGGGCAGGCCCGGGTTTTTCGTCAACTCTTTCCAGGTATCGCCGCCGTCGGTCGTCTTCCACAGGCCCGACCCCGCGCCGCCGCTCTCGAATCCCCAAGGGCTGCGCCGCACGCGCCAAGTGGTGGCGTAGAGAACGCGCGGGTTGGTCGGATCCATCGCCAGGTCGAAGGCCCCGGTGTCGCGGTCGACGAAGAGCACCCGCTGCCAGTTCTTGCCGCCGTCGGCGGAGCGGTAGACGCCGCGCTCGTCGTTGGCGCCGAAGAGATGCCCGAGCGCGGCGGCATAGACCAGGTCCGGGTCGCGCGGGTGGATGCGCAGGCGCGGAATGTGGCGCGATTCGGACAGCCCGACGTGGGTCCAGCTCTTCCCGGCGTCGGTCGAGCGCCAGACGCCGTCGCCCGAGGAGACGTTGCCGCGCACGGTGGCCTCGCCGGTGCCGACGTAGATCACGTTGGGATCCCACGCCGAGACCGCGATCGCGCCGATCGAGCCGCCGAAGAAGCCGTCCGAGACGTTCTTCCAGCGCTCGCCGCCATCGGTCGTCTTCCAGACGCCACCACCGCTGCTCCCGAAGTAGTAGGTCGAGCGATCGCCGGGGACCCCCTCGACCGCCGCCGAGCGGCCGCCGCGGTACGGCCCGATCTCGCGCCACTCGAGCCCGGCGAGCAGCAGCGGATCGACCGCCGCAGCCGCCGCGGCGGGCTTCGCGGCCGATTTGGCGACCGCTGCCGCGGGCGCCGCCGGGAAAGGGATCGCGAGTAGGCCCACGGCGGCAACGGTCCATCGGGGACGAATCGGCATCGGGGAGGCCTCCGGACGAGGTTCGGGAGGCCGATCTTACGTCCCCAGCGGAAACCTTTCGTCGCGCCGGGCGTTCTTCCGCTCAGAAAGGCTTACAATTCTCCGGACTCCAAGAGGGGTCGGCCATGACCATGCGAATCGTCCCGCGGATCTCCGCCCTGCTGGTCGTCGCGCTGCCGCTGCTTCCGGACGCCGATCGCGGCTCCGAGGCGGCGCGCGCCGCGAGCCAAACCGCGCTGCCGGCCGCCGAGGTGATCGCCGCTCCGGCCTTCGCCGGCGCCGTCGGCGCCACGCTCGCGCCGACCGACGGCGGATGGCGACTCTGCCTGAGCGTCCTGCTGCGCGACGCGAGCGGCACTCCGGTCCTCGGCCCCGCGAGCTGGCGCCGCGCCGAGGTCGGCACCGCGGCGCCGCAGGCGCTCGAGCGCGCCTATCCGCGCAATCTCCCCAAGGGCTATCGACTGTGGAGCGGCTGCCAGCGGGTCGACGCCGCCGCCGGCGAACGCGCGCTGGTCGAACTGCGCGAGCCGCGCGAGTTGCGCGAATCGAAGTGGATCGAAGTCACGCCGACCTTGGGGTCGTGGAACTGGACTCCGGTCCTGCCGTTCCCGTCGACGGTCACGCTCGAGACCGCCGCCGACGCCGTCCGGCCCCGCCGCCGGTAGTCCCGCCGCTCGATCTGCGGTATCCTCGGCGCCACCCCCGGGGGACCGCGCGTCGGCCCCCGCGGAATCCGCCGCGAGCCCTTTCGGAGTCCGTATGAGCGAGAACCCCGCCGTCGCACAGGAAGAAACCGCGTCCACCGACGCCGCCGCGCCGGCGGCCCGCGAAGCGACCGCGACCGCGGCCGAGGCCGTGGTCGACGCCGCCCCCGAGGCCGCGGTCGTCGCCGCCGCCGAGAGCGGCGCGCCGAAGAGCGCCAAAGCGGCGCGCGGCAAGCGCGGCGGCAAGCGGCGGGCGAAGCCGGCGGAGGCCGACGCGGTGGTCGCGCCGAGCGCCGAGGAGCTCGCCGCGGTGCCGAGCGAGGGCGTCCGCCAGGCGATCGCCAGCGATCTTCCGGTCAGCGGCAAGGTGATCGGTTGGAACCAGGGCGGCTTTCACGTCGTGATCGACGGCGTCACCTCGTTCTGCCCGCGCTCGGCGATGGAGCTCGGCGCGCCGCACGAACCGGCGCAGTATCTCGACAAGGACTTCCTCTTCCGCATCCTGCGGGTGGAGGACAAGGGCCACCGCCTGGTGGTCTCTCGCGCCGCCATCTTGCGCGAGGAGCGCAAGGCGAAAGCGCTCGAGCTGCGGCAGAAGATCCAGGTCGGCTCGACGGTGAGCGGACGGGTGATCTCGCTCGCCGACTTCGGCGCGTTCGTCGATCTGGGCGGCGTCGAGGGACTGATCCACGTCTCCGAGCTGAAGCGCACCCGCGTCGCGCATCCCAACGAGGTCCTCGCCGTCGGCCAGGAAGTGAGCGCCAAGGTCGTCAAGCTCGGCAGCGGCAGCGAGCGCATCTCGCTCTCGCTGCGCGCCCTCGAGCCCGACCCCTGGACGGGAGTCTCCGAGCGCTTCCCGGCGGGCGGCAAGTTCACCGGCAAGATCCTGCGCAAGAGCGACTTCGGCTGGTTCATCGAGATCGAGCCCGGGGTCGAGGGCCTGCTGCACGTCTCGCAGCTCCCGCCCGGCATGAACGCCGACGACCCGAAGCTCGCCGCCGGCGAGTCGGTCGAGGGCTGGGTGCGCGAGGTCGATCCGCTCCGCAAGCGGGTGGCGCTCGCGCTGCGCGAAGTGCCGACCTCGAATCCCTGGGCGGAGGTCGACAGCAAGTACCCCGAGGGTCAGGTGGTGGCGGGGAAGATCGAGAAGATCGCGCCCTTCGGCGCCTTCATCGAGCTCGAGCCCGGCCTGACCGCGCTGCTGCCCACTTCGGAGATGGGCCTGCCGCGCGGCGCCTCGATCGGCAAGGCCTATCCGGTCGGCAAGCAAGTCAAGGTGCAGGTCTCGAGCGTCGACGCCCGCAAGCACCGCATCTCGCTGACGCTCGAGGGCAAGACGCTCGAGGGATCGCGCTCCGACTACCAGGCCTACGTCAAGAAAGCGCGCACCAAGGGCGGCGGCATGGGCGCCCTCGCCGCGGCCTTCTCCAAGCTGCGCGAGCCCTGAGCGCCGCTCACCTCGACGCCGGGATCGCGGCCGTTCGCACCACCACCCCGAACTCGACCGCGCGCGCGACGGCGATCGGTGTCGCCCACGGACGCCGGTACTCGAACTTCAGACTCTGCTCGCCGGGACCCACGGCCAGGAAGACCCACACCTCCACCCCCGAAGCGTTGGCCTCGGCCGAGCGCTCCGGGGCGTAGACCGGCATGCCCTCCGCCGCCAGGAAACGCAACCCGGTCTCGGCGAGCCCCCAGTGGTACTTGGCGGTGCGGTTCGACGGCAACTTGATCGCCAGCGTCTGACCGACCTCTAGCTCGATCGGCAGCGCGGCGTCGGCCTCGGTCACTACCCGCGGCGGCGGCGGCAGCGAGTCGTCGGCGCGCCGCAGCTGGTGCGGGACCGCGGACTGGATCTCGGCGAGCTGGCGATCGAGGAGCCGGAGCTGCCGGGCGCCGACGCGGAGGAAAGTGCGCGCGGCGTTCGGATCGTCGAAGTCGAGCTGCACCAGAGCCGCTCGCGCGTCGGTCGGCGTCCCCGTCGCCTCGCGCCAGCGCCCGTCGCGCTCGGCCGGCCGGTCGCCCGCGCGCGTCGCCAGTTGGACTTCGCGCAGGTGATAGGTCGCCGGGCTGGAGCGCTCGCGGTCGACGTAGAGGTCGAGCTCGGTGTAGATCCCGCCGCAGTCCGGGCACGGCAGCGTCCCGACGTAACGCGCCGCGAGCACCGTCGCCGACGCCGCCGGCGGAGCGACGGCGCGCGGCGGCTCGCCTCCCGCCGCGCAACCGGTGGCGGGAACCAGGCTGGCGCAGAGGGCGAGGGCGAGGAAGCGGCTCGGCATGGACCTTCTCCCGAAAGGAATCGCCCGCCAACCCTATCGATTCTCGGGCCTCCGGGTCGATCGCGCGCGATCGGGTGCTACGCTTTTTCGGTGACCGCGAACGATCCCGCGTTGCGCAAACGGCTGCTCCGCGAGGCGGTGGAGGAGAACGTACGCACGATCGCCAATCGACCGCGCGGCAAGCTCTACCGACGGCCTCCGGTGCGCTGGATAGCGGTCCTCGCGACCGCCGCCGGGATCGCGGCCGCCGGCGGAGTCGGCGCCTGGCGCGCCTGGTGGGCGCCGGCCCACCGCGAGCTCGCGACCTCGCTCGCCGCCACGGTCCACGGACCGCGCGCCCGCGGCGGGGCGCTCGCGCCGTCGCCGTTGCCGGCGAGCTTCCCGAGCACCGTCCTGCCGCTCGCCATCCACCGTATCGCCATCGACGCCGGACACGGCGGACCCGATCTCGGCACCCACCTCGCCGGCGGCTTGGCCGAGAAGGACGTCACCCTCGACGTCGCGCGCCGGCTCGCAGCGGCGCTCGCCGCCGCCGGCTACGAGACCGTCATGACCCGCAGCGAGGACCGGCGGGTGACGCTGCGCGAGCGGGCGCGGATCGCCAATGACGGCCACGCCGACCTGTTCGTCTCGATCCACGTCAACTGGTTCCAGGACGGCCGGCGCAACAATGGCGTCGAGACTTTCTACCTCGGGCCGACCGAGGACCCGGAGGCCAACCGGGTCGCCAGCGTCGAGAACCGCGAATCGGGTTTCGCGCTCGCCGACGCCCGCCGCCTGCTCGACCGGATCTACGCCGACCTGAAGCGCGAGGAGTCGGGGGCGCTCGCCCTCGCCGTGCAGCGGCGGCTGCTCGCCACGGCGCGCGGCGCCGACCCGAAGGCGCGCGACCGCGGCGTCAAGACCGCGCCGTTCCTGGTGCTGGTGGCCGCCGACGTGCCGGCGGTGCTCGCCGAGATCTCGAGCCTCGCCAACGAAGAAGAGGCGCGCCGGCTCGCCGAGCCCGAGTACCGCCAGCGCATCGCGCAAGCACTTTTCGAGGGAATTCAGGCATACTCGCAGGCCGTCCAGAATTCCGGAGAGAGGAGAGGCGGGTAGATGAGCTCGAAATCGCAAGGCCTTTCGGTGGGCATCGACCTCGGCACCTCGCAGAGCGCCATCGCGGGCTCGAACGGCGGTCGCCACGTCGTCGACAGCTACGTCGGCTGGCCGGTCGACATGGTGGCGCGCAAAGTGGTGAAGAAAGCGGTGCTGATCGGTACCGAGGCGCTCGAGAACCGCTCGCTGCTCGACCTGCACCGCCCGCTCGAACAGGGGTTGATCAAGGAGGGCTCGGAGAAGGACCTGGCGGCGGTGCGCGAGATCCTGCGCTACCTGATCGACCGCGCCAGCGAGGGCGAGAAGGAACCGCGGGTACGGGCGGTGGTCGGCGTGCCGGCCGAGACCCTGCGGGTCAACAAGCAGCAGCTGCGTCAGGTGATGAAAGGGATGGTCGACGCGTTGATCATCGTCTCCGAGCCGTTCGCCGTCGCCTACGGCGTCGAGGCTCTGCTGCACACGCTGATCATCGACGTCGGCGCCGGCACCACCGATTTCTGCGTCATGAAGGGCCGCTATCCCACCGAGGAGGATCAGCGCACGCTGACCAAGGCCGGCGACTCGGTCGACGAGCTGCTCGCCAAGCTGATCGCCGAACGTCACCCCGAGATCCAGTTCTCGCTCTTCATGGTGCGCGGCTGGAAGGAGCAGCACGGCTTCGTCGGCGAAGGCAAGGAGAAGGTCATGGTCACCGCTCCGGCGCACGGCAAGGCCACCCAGATCGACATCACCGACGAGCTGCGTCTCGCCTGCGAGAGCGTCGTGGCGCCGTTCACCGAGACCATGCTCGACCTGCTGGCGGCGGTCGAGCCCGAGTACCAGGAGCGGGTGCGACAGAACGTCATCCTCTCCGGCCGCGGCTCCAAGATCCGCGGCCTGGCCGGCGCGCTCGAGCGCGCGCTCGCCGATCTGGGCGGCGGCAAGGTGCGCATGGTGGACGATCCGGTCTTCGCCGGAGCCAACGGCGGCCTGGCGATCGCCCTGGACGCCGACGAGTCCGACTGGGAAAAGCTTTCGTCATAAACTGACCGCATGGAGCCGGGGTCGGAGAACGCGCCGCTGTTCAAACGCTCGACGCGCGTGCCGCTCGAGGCCGTGGTGCGTCTCCACTTCGAGGGGACGGTCGCCTACCAGAACGGCTTCGCCGCCAACGTCTCGGCGACCGGGATGTTCGTCAAGTACCCGGACCCGCCGCCGGTCGGCACCAAGCTGGTCTTCGAATTCACCATCGGACAGCTGCGCCGCCCGGTGCAGGGCGTCGGCCGCGTGGTCTGGGTGCGCGAGAAGTACGAGGGTCCCGGCAAGCCGGCCGGCGTCGGCATCGAGTTCATGCAGCTCGACGCCCAGAGCCGCGAGCACATCGCCGAAGCGCTCTTCGAGTATCTCGAAGAGTCGCTCGGCAACGAGATGCTCGACCTGCCCTCGTTGACCGCGGAGGAGGCGCAAGCCGACGAGCGCACCATCCGCCCGGAGCGGCCAGCGGAAGCCGCGACCGCGACACCCGGTCTGGCGAGCGAGCCGGTGCCGGCCTTCGAGCCCCTGGTGCCTCCGCCGCCGGCGCTCCCGCTGGCGGCCGAACCGCCGGCGCTCGAGCCGCCTCCCCTCGGGCCGACCGAGCCGCTGGCGTTCCCGATGGCGCCGCCGCGCGACGCCGACGAGCCACGCTCGCGTTGGGAGGGTTCGACCGCGATCCCCGATCCGAAGCCGGCCGCCGCGAGCGTGCTCGAGCCGCGCGCCGCGATGGCGAGCAGCTCGCGCCGCGCCACCGTCTGGCCCTGGCTCGCGGCGGCGCTGATCCTCGCCGCCGGGGGCTTCGCGGTCTGGCGCTTCTACCTCGCGCCGGAACCGCCGCCACCGCAGCCGCCGCCCCATCGCGCGGTCGCGGCGCCGCCGCCGAAGCCGGCGCGGCCGCCGCTGCCGGCCAACCCGGGGCCGAGCGGCACCCTGGTGCAAACGGTCGGCGCGACCTCGACTCCGCCCGACGCCACTCGCCCCGCCGCCGGCCCAGCGCCGCCCGAGGAAGCGGACACGACGACCTCGGATAGCGGTGGGGCGACTCCGGCCGAGCCGGCCCCGAACCCGCCGGCAAATCCGCCGGACAACCCGGTCAGCGCTCCCGCGAGCCCGGCGCCGTCGGCAGGCGCAGTCGCCTCGCCGCCGGCGAAGGCCGCACCGGCGCCGACCCCCGAACCCGAGATCAAGGCCCTGCCGCGCGCCACCGGCATCGACGCCATCGATTGGACCGAGGCGACCGGCA
This sequence comes from Thermoanaerobaculia bacterium, assembly GCA_046331385.1. GTDB lineage: Bacteria > Acidobacteriota > Thermoanaerobaculia > Multivoradales > JAGPDF01 > JAXLQW01. The sequence continues at coordinate 4,110,135 of JAXLQW010000001.1, read as the reverse complement.
TCACCATCGTCACGGTGAGCGGCGACGGACCGTTCGCCGACGGCACGGTGCACTACTACGAGATCGGCGGCGACTCGCCGCGCATCCTGGTGAAGGTGCAGTCGGTCGGACGGGCGTTCGGCAAGGGCACCCTGACGGTCGGCACGGCGGCGGTGCGCACCATCCGCAACGCCGCGCACCCGTCTCCCGGCGGCGGCGAGGTGCACATCGTCATCGACCTCGCGACCCCGGCCCCCCGCCTGGTCGGCGTCGAGATCGCCGGCAGCCGCATCGTCGTCAAGCTCGCCGCGGCGAAGTGACTCGCGTCGCGGCGTCAGCCGCTCGGTGACTGGACGCTCGCGGCGTCAGCCGCTCGGTGACTGGACGCTCGCGGCGTCAGCCGCTCGCTAGCTTCGGTCCGACGAGCGGCAGGTCGGCGCGGTGGAGCCAGAGGACGATCGCGCTGCCGACGAAGACCGCGCAGGCGAGTCCGAAGAGCAGCCCGCCGTCGTTCTGGACGGCGATGCCGAGCTTCGTCAGGTGCGAGACCAGGGCCCCCGAGATGACGCCGAGCGCCAACAGCGCGCCGAGCGCGGCGGTCGCGGGGACGAGCAGCAGGATCGCGGCCACGAGCTCCGCCGCGCCCGAGCCGATGCGCCCCCAGGGCTCGAGGCCGAGGGTCGAGAAGATGTACACCGACTCCGGCGAGGCGGTGAACTTGAAGTACAGGGTCTGCACCAGGATCCCCGCCACCACCAGCCGGCAACCCCACGACACGAGCTTCGCTCCCCCCACGACGATCGACATCTCGCGTTCTCCTCGGGTCACTTCTCGTCGAGCATCTTCGGCCAGAAGTCGTCTGCCGCGCGAATGAAGGCATCCCGATTCGCGCTCCACTTCGCTTGGATGTCGAGGTCGTAGTTGAGATACAACTTGCCGTCGACGATCGTCCAGGCGGCCGGATCGATGCCGGCGGTCGAGTTCTTGGCCACCGCATAAGCGCAGTAGCCGCCGTACTGCGGGGCGTATTTCGTCGGCTCCTGGGCGAACCGGTCGCGGTGCTCGGCCGAGGCGAAGAGCCAGGTGGCGCCGTTCCATTCGTAAGCGATTTCCTTCTTGCCCGCGACCGGCTTGCCGTCGGCGAAATAGGCCACCGGGTCGGTGCCCTCGATCGCCACGCCGCCGAAGAAGCTCTTGTTGACCGGCGACAGCGCCGCGAGCGGCGCGGCGGCGAGCGCCAGAAGGAGTGCGGCGACGACCCGTTCACGCGGATGCCTCATGCGGACCTCCCTTTCCCGCGAACTTGGATGCGCTCTGCGGGGAGCCGGTTTCGGCGCGGGCGCCGGACTTGACAATCCGATTCTATGCATTAATATGCGCATCTTCTTGCAAGCGGAGACGCCGAGAACCGTGCCCACCGAGACCGAGATCCGCAGCGAGCGCCAGCGCGCCATCCTGGACCTGCTCGGCCGCGCGCCGATTCGCCGGCAGGAGGAGATCGTCGCCGGCCTCGCGCGATCGGGCTTCGAGGTGACCCAGTCGAGCGTCTCGCGCGACCTGCGCGAGCTCGGGATCGCCAAGCTCGGCGGGCGTTACGTCGCCCCCGCTCCGGCCACGCCCGACGCCTCGCGGGCGCTCGCGGAGATCGCCCACTACGTGCGCGGCGTCCGCGGCGCCGGGCCGAACCTCGCCGTGGTCTTCACCGCCACCGGCGCCGCGCAGACGGTCGGTCTGGCGCTCGACCGCGCCGGCTGGCCGGAGCTCGTCGGCACCGTCGCCGGCGACGACACGATCTTCGCCGCCACCGCCGGAGCGCGCGACCGGACGCGCCTGCTCCATCGCCTCCAGACGCTGCTCGCCGACGCCGCCACCGCGAGCCCACGATGAGCTCCGCCGCACCGATCGTGCTCGCCTTCTCGGGCGGGCTGGATACCTCTTTCTGCGTGCCCTACCTCGCCGCGCGCCACGGCCGGCCGATCGTCACCGTGACCGTCGACACCGGCGGCCTGGACGAGGAGTCCCGCGTCGCGCTCGCCGGGCGCTCGGCGCGCCTCGGAGCCGAACGCCACTTGCTGATCGACGCCCGGCGCGCCTTCTTCGACGACGTCCTGCGCTACCTCATCTTCGGCAACGTCCGGCGCGGCGGGCTCTATCCGCTCTCGGTCGGCGCCGAGCGCGCGATCCAGGCGCGCGAGGTGGCGCGCGCCGCCGCCACGCTCGGCGCCGACACGGTGGCCCACGGCTCGACCGGGGCCGGCAACGACCAGGTGCGCTTCGAAGTCGCCCTGCGCCGGGTGGCGCCCGAGCTGACCGTCCTGGCGCCGATCCGCGACGAGCCGAAGAGCCGCGCCGAAGAGGTCGCCTACCTCGTCGAGCGCGGCCTGCCGGTGCCCGCTGCCGGCGCTGCCTATTCGATCAACCGCGGCCTCTGGGGAACCACCATCGGCGGCCGCGAGACGCTCGGCAGCCACGATCCGCTGCCGGAGTCGGCCTGGCTGCTGAGCCGCGGCGCCTTCGACGACCCCCGGGCCCCCGAGCGCCACGCCCTGGCTTTCGAGCGCGGCATCCCGGTGGCCTGGGACGGCGAGGCGCTCGATCCGATCCGTCTGATCGAGCGCGTCGAGAGCGTCGTCGCCGGTTTCGCGGTCGGCCGCGGCATCCACCTCGGCGAGACGATCCTCGGTCTCAAGGGCCGGGTCGCCTTCGAGGCCCCGGCGGCCGAGACGATCCTCACCGCCCACCGCGAGCTCGAGAAGCTGGTGCTCACCGCCCGCCAGCAGCGGCTGAAGGACGCGGTGGCGGCGGTCTACGGCGAGCTGGTGCACGAGGGCCAGGCGCTCGAGCCCGCGGCGCGCGACGCCGAGGCGCTGCTCGCCTCGTCGCAGGAGCGGGTGACTGGCGCGGTCCACTTGCTGCTACGCCCGGGCGCGCTCTTCGTCGAAGGGGTCGACTCGCCGCACTCGTTGCTCGCCGCCTCGCACGGCCGCTACGGCGAGGCGACCGGCGAGTGGAGCGCCGCCGATGCCGCCGGTTTCTGCCGCATCGCCGCGCTCCCCGGTCTGCTCTACGCCCGCGCCGCCGGGAGCTCGTCGTGAGGCCGGTCTTCCTCGACAAGATCGCCTCGGTCGCCCGCGCCTGCGCCTTGAAGCACGAGGTGAGGGTCTCCGAGACCATCCCCTGCGAAGAGGGGGTGGTGCTCGCGGTGCGCATCCTGACCGCCAAGAGCATCTACAACCAGCTCGAGCTGGTCTCCGGACGGATGGCGACGGTCGAACGCGGCGACGTCGTCGCCGGCGCGCTCGGCCACCGCCAGGCGCTCTTCGGCTACGCCGGCCACCTGCCCGCGCGCCTCGCGCCCGGCGACGTCGTCCAGCTGCTCAATCTCGGCGGTGTCCTCGGGTACTGCGACTCGATCAACCCCGATCTCGGCCGGCCGTTCGACGCCGAGGTGCTGGGCACGGTGCTCGCGTTCCCCTTCCTCGGCGAGCGCGTCGGCGTGCCGGCGCGCGCCGGCGAGACGCGCCTCGATCCGGCGGCGCCGCTCGCGACCGGCGGCGTGCCGGTCGTGGCGCTCGTCGGCTCGTGCATGAACGCCGGCAAGACGGCGGCAGCCTGCGCCCTGGTGCGCGAGTTCGCGCGCGCCGGCCTGACGGTCGACGCCCTCAAGGCGACCGGGGTCTCGCTGCGGCGCGACATCCTGGCGATGGAGGACGCCGGCGCGCGGCACACCACGCTGTTCACCGATCTCGGCGTCGTCGCCACGACGAGCGCCAACGCCCCGGCGCTGGCGCGGGCGATGATCTCGCGCCTGGCCTCGGAGCGACCGGACGTGATCGTCGCCGAGCTCGGCGACGGGCTGCTCGGCAGCTACGGCGTCGACGCGATCCTCGCCGCGCCCGATCTGGCGGGAGCCTTTTCGGCGCTCGTCCTGGCGGCGAACGATCCCGTCGCCGCCTGGGGCGGCGTGCAGCTGCTCGAGCGCGAGTACGGCTTGCGGCCGCTGGCGGTCACCGGGCCGGCGACCGACAACGCGGTCGGGACCGCGCTGGTCGAGGCGCGCACCGGCATCGCGGCGATCAACGCCCGCACCGACGGGGCGCGGCTCGCCGAGCGCGTGCTCGCGGCGCTGGCGATCGCGCCGCGCGCGGCCGCGGGTAGCGGACCGGCGGCGATCGAGGGCGTGGCGTGAGCGCGACGCCGATCCCGGCGCTGGTCCTCGGCGGGTCGGGCTACGTCGCCGGCGAGCTGCTGCGGCTGCTCTCCGGGCACCCGCAGTTCGCGCTCGCGGCGGTGGTCTCCGAGAGCCGCGCCGGCCAACCGGTCGAAGCCAGCTTTCCCCAGCTCGCCGCGAGCCCGCTCGACGGACTGCGCTTCGCCGACCCGGCCTCGCTGCCCGAGATCCTGCGGCGCACGCCGAGCCTGGCGGTCTTCTCCGCCCTGCCGCACGGCGAAGCGGCGCCGCGGATCGACGCCCTGCTCGCCGCGGCCGAGAGCGCGGGCTGCGTGGCGCGGGTGGTCGATCTGTCGGCCGACTTCCGCCACCGCGATCCGGCGATCTACGAGGCGATCTACGGCCGGCCGCATGCGGCGCCGGCGCGCCTGGCGCAGTTCACCTGCGCCCTGCCCGAGCACGTCCACGGCGAGCCGCTCGGCCACCTGGCGCATCCGGGCTGCTTCGCCACCGCCGCCACGCTGGCGCTCGCGCCGCTCGTCGCCAGCGGCTGGATCGAGCCGCGCGCCACGGTGGTCGCGACGACCGGTTCGACCGGCGCCGGGCGCGCGCCGAGCCCGACCACCCACCACCCCGAGCGGCGCAGCGACCTGTTCGCCTATTCGCCCTTCGTCCACCGCCATGAGCCCGAGATTCGCGCGCTGCTCGGCGCGCTCGCGCCGCCGGACGGTCCGGAGCCTGCGATCGCTTTCGCGCCGCAGTCGGGCCCCTTCGCCCGCGGCATCCACGCCACCGCCGTCGTCCGCCTGACGCGGCCGGCGAGCGCCGAGACCCTGCGCGCCGCGGCCTCCTCCTACTATGCCGGCGCGCCGTTCGTGCGCGTCGGCGCGGCGCCGCCGCGCCTGCAGGCGGTGGTCGGCACGAATCGCTGCGACCTCGCCTTCGCGGCGCGCGGCGAGGACGCGCTGGTCTTCGCGGCGATCGACAATCTGGTCAAAGGCGCCGCCGGCGGCGCGCTGCAGTGGATGAACCGTCTCTTCGGCCTGCCGGAGACCGCCGGCCTCGCGCTCGCCGGACTGGGGTGGCTGTGATCCCTTCGCCGACCGCCGCCGCGAAGGCAGGATCGGAAGCGGGGATCCAGCCCCCCGCCCTCCCGGACTTCACCTCGCTCGCCGACCTGACGCTCGCGCAGATCCGCGACCTGGTGGCGCTCGCCTTTCGGCTCGAGCGCCAGCCCGAGCCGCGGGCGCTCGCCGGCAAGATCCTCGGTCTGCTCTTCTTCGATCCCTCGCTGCGCACCCTGGTCTCGATGCAGTCGGCGATGACCCGGCTCGGCGGCACGTCGATCGTGCTGCAGCCGGGGCGCGGTACTTGGAAGCTCGAGACGCGCTCCGGCGCGGTGATGGACGGCGAGGCCTCCGAGCACGTGCGCGAGGCGATCCCGGTGCTCGCCGGGTACGTCGACGCCCTCGGCATCCGCGCCTTCGCCGGCGGCGCCGATCTCGCGGCCGACCTCGCCGATTCGGCCTTCCGCGACATGGCGGCGCTCTGCCCGGTGCCGGTGGTCAATCTCGAGTCGGCGATCGATCACCCCTGCCAGGCGCTCGCCGACTGGAAAACGCTCGACGAGCTCGACGTGCCGGCCGGCGGCAAGCTGGTGCTCACCTGGGCGAATCACCCCAAGGCGCTGCCGCTCGCGGTGCCCGCCGCGGTCGCCCACATGGCGGCGGCGCGCGGCATGGAGGTCGTGGTGCTGCGACCCGGCGACTATGCCCTGCCGGAGCCGGTGCTCGCCCGCGCCCGCGCCGCCGCCGCGCTCTCGGGCGGCTCGATCGTCGAGACCGACGACCGCGCCGCGGCGCTCGCCGGCGCGCGCGCGATCTACGCCAAGAGCTGGGCCTCGCCGGCGGTCTACGGCGACCCGGAAGCCGAGCGCGCGCTGCGCTCCCGCCTCGCCGACTGGCGAGTGGACCTCGACTGGTTCGCGAGCGCGCTCCCCGACTGCCGTTTCCTCCACTGCCTGCCGGTGCGCCGCAACGTGGTGGTCGCCGACGCGGTGCTCGACTCGCCGGCGAGCGTCGTCGTCCGCCAGGCCCACAACCGCCTGTTCGCCCAGATGGCGGTGCTCCACCGCCTGCTCGGAGGTGCCGCATGAGGTATGCCGAAAGCCGGGTGGTCGAGATCTCCGCCTTGCGCCACGCCGTTCCCTACCTGGCGCTCTTCCGCGGCCGCACGTTCGTGGTCAAGGTCGGAGGCGCGGCGCTGCTCGACGCGCGCGCCACCGCGGCGGTGGTCGAGCAGCTCGCGGCGCTCCACCACCTGGGGATCCGCGTCGTGCTGGTGCACGGCGGCGGACCGCAGGCCTCGGATCTCGCCCGCGCGCTCGGCCTCGCGGTGCGCCAGGTGGCGGGCCGCCGGGTGACCGACGACGCGACCCTCGACGTCGTCACCCTGGCGCTCAACGGCGGCGCCAACACCCGCTGGCTCGCCGCCTGCCGCGCCGCCGGGCTGCCGGCCTGCGGCGTCTCGGGGGTCGACGCCGGTCTGCTGGTCGCCCGCCGCCGGCCGCCGGTGGAGGTCGAGGGCGAGGCCGAGGCGATCGACTACGGTCACGTCGGCGACCTCGAGGCGGTCGACCCGGCGCTCCTGCTCCACTTGCTCGCCGGCGGCTTCGTGCCGGTGGTCTCGCCGCTCGCCGCCGACGCGCGCGGCAACCTGCTCAACCTCAACGCCGACGGCGTGGCGGCGGCGATCGCCGTGGCGCTCGGCGCCGAGAAGCTCCTGCTGCTGGTCGACACCCCCGGCCTGCTCGAGCGCCTCGACGATCCCGCGAGCCTGATCTCGCACGTCGACCTCGACGGTCTCGCCCGGATGACCGCCGAGGGCAAGGTGAGCGGCGGCATGCTGCCCAAGGTGCGCGCCCTCGAGACCGCGCTCGCCGGCGGCGTGCCGCGCGCCCACCTGGTCTCGTGGCGCTCGAGCGACGCGCTGCTGCTCGAGGTGTTCACCAACGAAGGCGCCGGCACGCTGGTGGTCGCCGAGCGCGACGCCGACCTGGCGGCGGTGGCGCCGTGAGCCGTCTCGCCGACGGCGAGCTGCTGGCGCTGCACCGCGAGCTGGTGGCGACTCCCTCGGTCTCGGGCGAGGAGGCCGGGATCGCCGATCTCATGACCCGGTTCCTCGCCGGGCGCGGCATCGCCTGCCGGCGGATCGGCGACTCGCTGCTGGCGATCGCCGGCGAGGGTCCGCTCGTCCTGCTCGACACCCACCTCGACACCGTACCGCCCGCCCCCGGCTGGACGCTCGAGCCCTTCGCCGCCACGCCGCGCGGCGAGCGCGTCCATGGTCTCGGCGCCAACGACGCCAAGGCGAGCGTCGCCGCGATGACCGCCGCCTTCCTCGCCCGGGCCGGGCGGTCGCTGCCCTTCGCCCTCGGCCTCGCGCTGGTCGCCGGCGAGGAGACCCGCAGCGCCGGTACCCGCGACGTCCTCGCCGAGCTCGCCGCCTCCGGCCGGACGCTCCTCGGAGCGCTTTTCGGCGAACCGACCGGGCTCGACTTGGCGGTGGCGCAGAAGGGCCTGGTGGTGCTCGAGCTGGTGGCCCGCGGCCGCGCCGCGCACGCCGCGCACGCGCGCGCGATCGGCGCCGCCAACGCCGCGCGCGCCCTGGCGCGCGACCTGGTGGCGCTCGACGGCGTCGACCTCGGCCCGGCCGACCCGCGGCTGGGAATGGCCACCCTCGAGCCCACCGTGGTCTGCGCCGGCACGGCGCGCAACGTCGTGCCCGCCGAGGCGCGTGCCATCCTGGACCTGCGGACCACGCCGGCCGCGCCGCCCGCCGAGCTCGTCGACCGGCTCGATGCGGCCACGGCCTCCGACCTGCTGGTGCTCTCCGACCGATTGGCGCCGCGCTCGACTCCGGAAGACTCGCCGCTCCTCGCCGCGGCGCGCGTCGTCCGCCCCGCGGCGCGCCTCTTCGGCTCCTCGACGCTCTCGGACTGGGCGGTGCTGCCGGCGGGAGTGCCGGCGATCAAGGTCGGACCCGGCCGCAGCGAGCGCTCGCACACGCCGGACGAGTACGTGCTCGCGGGCGAGATCCTCGACGGCGCGCGTTTCTACGAGGCGTGGATCGACGAGCTCGCCGCGGCGCTCGCGCCGGGCGCGTCCGCGACGCGGGCCGAGGGCGCGGCGTGAGCGGCCGGCTTTGGGATGGCGGCGGGCCGCTCGACGCGCGCGTGCTCGCCTGGACCGCCGGCGAGGACCACCGTCTCGACGCGCGCCTGGTGCCGCACGACGTGCGCGCTTCGATCGCTCACGGGGCGATGCTCGTCGCCCAGGGCCTGCTCGCGCCGCCGGACTTCGCCGCCATCCGCGACGGGCTCGAGCGTCTGGCGGCCGAGCACGCGCGCGGCGAATGGGAGATCGAGCTCGCCGACGAGGACGTGCACACGGCGCTCGAGCGGCGGCTGACCGAACGCATCGGACCGGCGGGCGGCCGGATCCACCTCGGCCGCTCGCGCAACGACCAGGTGCTCGCGGCGCTGCGGCTCTACCTGCGCTCGGCGACCGACGATCTCGCGGCGCGGGTGCGCGCCGTGGCGCTCGCGCTCGGCGAGCTCGCCGCGCGCCACGCCGATTGTCCGCTCCCGGGCTACACCCACCTGCAGCGCGCCATGCCCTCCTCGGTGCCGCTCTGGGCGGGAGGATTCGCCGACGCGCTCGCGGACGACGCGCTCGGGCTCGAGGCCTGCCGGCGGCGGATCGACCAGAATCCCCTCGGCTCGGCGGCCGGCTACGGCACGCCCGGCCTGCCGATCGACCGCGAGGCGACGCGCGCCGCGCTCGGTTTCGCGGTCACCCAGACGCCGGTGACCGCGGTGCAGCTCTCGCGCGGCAAGGCGGAGGCGCAGGTGCTGTTCGAGATCGCGCTGCTCGCCGGCGACCTGTCGCGCCTGGCGGCGGACGTGGTGCTCTTCGCCAGCGCCGAGTTCGGCTTCGTCGAGCTGCCGGAAGCGATCACCACCGGCTCGTCGATCATGCCGGGCAAGCGCAACCCCGACCTGTTCGAGCTCACGCGCGGCCGGGCGGCCACCGCGCTCGCCGCCCTGGTCGAGGCGCTCGCCCTGCCCGCCAAGCTGCCCTCGGGGTATCAGCGCGACCTGCAGTTGTTGAAGGCGCCGCTCTTTCGCGCCCTCGACCTCGCTCGTGGCACTTGCGACCTGCTGGCGGGGGTCCTGCCGGGGATCGCTTTCCGCCGCGAGTCCCTGACGCTCGCGCCCGAGCTTTTCGCCGCCGAGGAGGCGCATCGCCTGGTGCTCGCCGAGGGGATCCCGTTCCGCGAGGCCTACCGCCGGGTCGCCGCGGGAGCGCGGTGTCCAGACTCCGGGGTCGTCGAGCGCTAGAGCCTTGGATCGCGCCCGAACAGGGCGTCGAGGCTCCTCTTGCCCGAACCGCAGGCGGCGAGGTCGAGGATCACGCGACCGCGAAGTGGTACGGGCGCAGTTTCTCGATCAGCTCGTCCGGGATCGGTACCGGACGCAGCGACGTGCGGGCGATCGCCACCATCACCACCCGGCCGTCGGCCGTTCGCCGCCGTCCAGCCTCGACCTCCTTCTCGACCGCGAAGTCGAGGGTCATCGAGGTGCGGCCGAAGCGCGCCACCCAGAGCGCCACCTCCAACCGCTCGTCGAGCAGCACCGGGCTCCTGAAATCCCAGTGCATGCTGGCGCGCGGCAGCCAGATGTCGAGGCGATCGAAGATCTTGCCGTACGACAGACCCACGGCGCGGAAGAGCTCCATTTCGGCGATCTCGAAGAAGCGCACGTAGGAGCCGTAGCACAGGAGGCTCGCGGCATCGACGTCGCTCCAGCGGACGTACTCGGAGACCCGGAAGGCTCCGGCGGGGATCGCGCTCATCTCGCAGCCAGCCTATCCGAGCGTCGCGCTCAGCGCTTCGCCGGCGCGAGCGCGGGTCGCGGCGTGCAGGTGCGCCCGCCGACCGCCGCGGCACGGTCGGCGCGGCCGAGGCGCGCGGCCTCGGCCACAGCCGCCGCCGCCGCGCGCCATTCGGGTCCGGCGAGCGGGCCGAGCTCGCGCGCCGCGGCGAGCGGCAGCGCGAGGTCGGCCTCGCGGCCGCTCGAGTCGACGGCCCGCAGATCGATCCCGCCGCGCGCGCGCAACCGCTCCCAGGCGCCCGGCGCGAGCCGGGCGAGGAGCTCCCAACCGATCTGCGCGCCGGCGGTCCGCCCGATCTCCTGAGCTCGCCCGGGCCAGAAATAGCCGTAGGTCGCGACCGCGTCCTCGAGCTCGGCCGGACCGGCGACCGAGAGCGCGGCGAGCGGCGCGCCACCCGCGGCCTCGCTCGCCCAGCCGCGCGCGAACAGGAGCCGCGACGTGGGCTGGTAGGTGACCAGCTTGGCGACCAGGCGGACCGCGGGGCGGGCGCCGCCGGCGGGCGCCACCCGGCAGAGCTCCGGCTCGTTCCAGAGGACGAAGTCGCCGAGCTCCGTGGCCCGGATCGGCGCGCCGCGGCCGCGCTCCACGAGGAAGGCCGCCGCCACCGGCGCGACCACCGCGGTCGGCACCCCCATGTCGAGTCCGGCGCCGAAGCCGTGGGTGCGCAACAGGGCCTCGGCACCGCTCGCGCGCAGCTCCCCGACCAGCTCGAGCTGCAGGGCCGGCGTGTAGGCGCGGGTGAAGCTGAAGAAGCGGGTCGGCGGACGCATGGCGAACCGCGCCCAATACCAAGGTCCGGAATCGACCACCGCGAGCTCGCGGATCCCGTGTTCGGCGATCAGGGTCTGCCCGACGCACACGGCAGCGAGGAAGTCGCGATTCCCCGGCCGCGCGGCCTCGCTGGCGGTGAACCCGCGCTCGCCGCACGGCCCCGCGGCCGGGTTCGCGGCCAGATGCTCGGCGAGCAGGCGGACGCGCTCGGCGGCGAAACGGGCGATCTCGCGCGGCGCGCGCCACGGCGCGCCGGCGGGCATCGCGACCAGGCTGCCGAGCGCCAGCGTGCCGGCGCCGAGCGCCAGATGGCTCGCCCAAGGGCGCCAGGCGAAGCGCCGGGCGACCACCTCGACGCCGGCAAACGCCGCCCCTAGGAGCGGCGCGATGCCCCACTGCAGGACGTGCGCGAGGTCGCTGCGGTCGAGCGCCGAGCGGGTGGTGAACGCGGTCAGGGCGGCGACGAAAGTGATCGCCGCCAGGCGTCGCGGCGCTCGGTCACCGTGGTCGCCGGCGATCGCCTGGCGCAGAGCGGCGAGCGCCGCGGTGGCCGCGAGCAGCGCGAAGAGCAGCCAGGCGAGCAGGGGCGCGCCACTGCCGGAATCGGCCCCGGCGAGCGGCGGATGGACCGGCCAATCGATCGGCAGGCCGACTTGATCGGCGTGGAAGCGCGGCAGGTCGCGCCACATCCCGCGCAGCCAGGCGCCGTCCGGCCAACCGAAAACGAGCCGCCAGGCGACGAGCGGCACCGCGAAGCCGGCCGCCAACTGCCCCACCCCGAGCCCGATCTCGCGCCACCGTTCGCGTCCGGCGCGCGCGCGCTCAGTCGCGAGCGGCGCCGCCCAACTCGCCGCGCCGGCGATCAGGGCGAAGAGTCCGATCTCGAAGCGGAACAGGTGCTCGCAGCCGAAGCAGGCGCCGGCCGCCAGAGCCCGCCACCGGCCGTCGCCGGCGAGCCACGCGAAGCCGAAGAGCGCGAAGGCGAGCGCGCCGAGTTGCACCAGCGGCCGCGGATACGGGAAGCCGAGCGCGCTCTGGTCGAAAAGCACCGGCGCCGCGACCAGTCCGCCGACGGCGGCGAGGGCCGCGCCGCGCGTCGCGCCCATCCGCCGCAGCAGGACGTAGCCGGCGCCGACGCCGAGCGCCGCGCAGCTGGCGCGCGCCAGCGCGATCGGCGAGCTGCCGACCTTGCCGACGAGCGCGATCCAGGCGGCGGTCAGGCCGGTGTCGACCAGTCCGTGCGGCCAGACGAAGGAGCGAAACGGCGTGCCGCCGCGCAGCCAGTCGATCGCCGAAGCGAGGACCTCGCCCTGGTGGAAGACGTCGATCGTCAGCGCTTCGATGGTGACCAGGAAGCCGGTTGCGGCGAGCGCTCCCAGGACGAGCGCGGCGCGGGCGGAATACGCGGTGCTATCCTGACGGCGGCTGGCGGGCATCGCGGCCGCGAGCGCCCAGGCGCGCAGGCCGAGACCGAGGATCGCGGCGACGGCGAGGCCCGGCAGCGCGCCGACGAGCTCGGGTCCGTCGGCGCGCGCGGCGACGATCCAGCCGCCCGCCGCGGCGAGCGGACCGAGTATCCAACGCCAGGCGCGCCGATCGGCGGCGAAGCCGGCGAGCGCGCCGGCGGCGAGCGCCGCGGCGACCGCCGCGATCTCGACGTTCTTGGCGCGACCGACGAAATAGGGCATGCCGGCGGCGAGGAAGCGCGGCGGCACGAGCGCCGCGACGGCGGCGCCGACCGCCACCGCGACGCCGGCCGGGATCAGCAAGTGGACGAGGACGAATCGTGACGCGCGACCGACCGATGAGCGACCCACCGCCGACATTCGAAGAATTCTACGTCGCCTATCTCGCCCAACATCGCCACCCGGCGAATCGCGCCCTCCATCTGTTCGCCAAGTTCGCGATGGCGGCGCTGCTCGTCGTGGCGATCGTCGATCGGAACTGGCTGGCGCTCGCCGCCGTGCCGTTCGCCGGCGTCCTGCCCTGCTGGCTCGGACACCTGCTGGTCGAGCGCAACCGGCCGACGTCGTGGACGCGCCCGGCGGCGAGCCTGCTCGGCACGCTGCGCGCCAAGCTCACCCTGCATCGCCACGCCGCGGGCGGCGGCCGCGCCTACTGGAGCTTCGCCTCTGACCTGCGGATGTGCGCCGCGATGCTCGGCGTCGGCTCCGACCCCGCCCCCGCCGACGCCGGGAGCGACCGCACGTAGTCTCTCGCCGCACGCAACTGGTCGTGCAGGTGGCTGTACCAGAAGCGGCCGCCGCGGCCGAGCAGGTCGAGGTTGGCGAGACTCGACACCCCGCGTTCCACCTCCGCCAGGCGCTCGCGATAGCCGAGCGCGTAGACCGGGTAGGCGTTGGCCAGGAAGTGGTGGCGCCACTCGACGACCTGCGCGCGCGCCAGCAGACCCACGCTCGCGAGCTCCTCGATCGCCCGCTCGGCGAGCGCTTCGTCGGCGAGGCCGACGAGCGCGTCGCCGGTCGAGCACGGGATCTCGGCGACCAGCGCCGTTTCGCCCGCCGGGGCGAGCGCCGCCGAGCGGTTGCGCGGCTCCGAGACGCGCGAGATCGCCAGACGCGGATCCGGCAGATAAACGGTGGCGTTGGCGGTGCAGCGCGGCACCGCGAGGCGGAGGAAGACGATGCGCACGTGGCGGAAGCTAAGCGATTCCGCCGCGCGCCGCGCGCCCTCGGGCAGCGCCGCGCCGAGAAAACGGGCGACGAGGGTCAGCGGCAGAGTGTTGACCACCCGCCCGCCGACCGCCACGCACGAGCCGTCGGCGCACCGCACCGCGCGGATGCGTCCGTCGTCGAGCTCGAATCCGACCACCTCGCGCCCGGTGAGCAGACTCGCGCGCGGCAGCGCCTGCGCCATCGCGTCGGCGATCGCGCCGTAGCCCGAGCGCGGGTAGAGGAACTCGCCGTCGAGGTGCGCGCTCTTGCGTCGCGGCAGGAAGACCTCGAAGAGCAGCGAGAGCAGCGCCAGCCCCGAGAGCCGTCGCGTCGCCACGTCGGGCGCGAGCTCGGCCGCCGGGCGACCCCAGAGCTTCTCCGAATAGTCGAGCAACAGCGGCTTGCCGAGACGGCGGCCGTAGCGGTTGGTAGCGAGATCTTCGAAGGACCGCACGGGACGCGGGAAGAGCCGGTGGCGCGCGATCTCCGCCGCGACCCGCGCGCCCTCGACCCAGCCCTGGCTGCGGATCCAGTTGAGCGGGCTCGGCGGAAAGTCGATGAACCGGCCGCGATGCCAGATCTGGCTCGGGGCGCCGACCGCGACCAGCTCGTCGCCCAGCCAGGCGCGGACGTCGGCGGTGACCTCGGGGTCGCGATCGTGGAAGCGGTGCGCGCCGGTGTCGTAACGGTGTCCGCCGCAGACGAGCGTCCGGCAGAGCCCGCCGAGCTCGGCCGAGCGCTCGAGCAGCACGAAGGAGAGCCCCGCCGCCTGGGCGTAGCGCGCCACGGCGAGGCCGGCCGGCCCGCCGCCGAGGATCGTCAGATCCGCGCCCGCGCTCATCCCGTCCTGCCTCCCGGTGGATCCTGAGCCCCGCGGCGGCGTGCCGCGGGAGCGCGAACCGTACCGCCCGATCGCCGGCCGGTCAACCGCGCGCCGGGCCGCCTTCTCTGCTGCCGCGCCTGACGACAGAATGCGCCACGAGAGCGCGATGACCCTCCACGAGCCCTGGACTTTCGCCACCGACGTCGCGCTCGCCGCGCTCGCGGCGGGCTTCGGCGTGGCGCTCCTGCGGCGCGCCGGACGCCGACCCGAGGCTTCGCCGGCGCGCGCCGCGCGTCTCTGGGGTTGGGCGCTCGCCGCCACCGCCGCCGGAGCGCTGCTCGGCGGGCTCTGGCACGCGATCGCGCCGGAGATCGCCGCGGCGGTCGCGCGCCCGCTGTGGAAAGTGGCGATCGCCGCGATCGGAGCGGCGAGCGCCCTGATGCTGGCGGCGACCGCGGAGATCTGCCTCGCGGGCGGCGCGCGCCGCGTGCTCCGCGCCTGGGCGCTCGCGCAACTCCTGGTCTACCTCGCCTGGACCGCTCTCCACGACGATTTCGTCTGGGTGATCGCCGACTACGCGAGCGCGATGGCGATCGTCCTCGTCCTGCACGCGATCGCCGCGGCGCGCCGCCGCCTGGCGGGAGCCGGGGCGATCGCTCTCGCGGTGCTCCTCTCTTTCGCCGCGGCGGGGGTCCAGCAGAGCCCGCTCGCCCTCGGGCCGCTCCACCACAACGACCTCTACCACCTGCTGCAGATGGCGGCGCTCTATCTGTTCTGGCGCGGCGCGCGCGCGCCGCTCGCGGCCTGACCGCGCGCCTCAGCGCTTCCGAGCGTAGAGATCGATCACGCGCTCGATCGCCCGCCGGCAGACGAGGCAGAACGGCACCCGGTCGCGGGTGAACATGATGCAGTCGGCCTGCGGGCGGTAGAAACCCTTGGCCTCGTAGTTGGCGCCCTCGAAGGCGCCGACTCGGCCGGCGAAGCGCTCGCCGCCGAAGCGCTTCTCCTCCTCGTCGCGTTCGCGGGCGAAGAGCGCGTCCATCTCCTCCTCCGGTCGCTTCTCGGCCCGGATTCGCCGCCGCTCGGCCTGGATCTCGCGCGAGCGCGCCTCGAAGCTCTCCTTCTCCCAGGGCGTCGGCAGCGGCGTGTCGGCGGCGACGAGATCTCGCCACTTGAGCTTCAGCGGATCGAGCAGCGCGGTGACGTTCGGCTCCCAGGGCTCGACGCGGTTCGCCGCCGCCTCGTAAGCGACGTCCGAGGTGTAGTACTCGTCGGCGAGCGCCGCGAAGTGGTGGCCGAACTCGTGCACGAAGACGTACGGCGCCCACAGCGAGTCGGCGGCCACGGTGGCGAACTGGCCGAAGATGCCGCCGCCGCCATAGGTCTTCGAGTTGGTCATGATCTCGACGAACTCGTAGGGCGCCTGCGCGGCGAGGTCGCGAAAGGCGCGGTTGTCGAAAGTGAGGATGTAGCGCTCGGAGCGGAAGGCGTCGTAGGTCGCGCCGGCCGGCGAGCGGCGGTGGATGCCGAGCGACGGCCGCGAGACCCCCGATTCGGCCGCCGCCGGGCACAGGCCCCAGACGTTGAAGTCGTCGCGCCGCGAGGCGAACGGCTCGACCACGAAGAGGATGCCCAGCAACCGCCGAGCGTCGGCCTCGCACTTGCCGCGCTCGGCGGCGGTGTAGCCGTCGCCGAGGATCAGGAAGTCGACCTTGTCGGGCGACAGCCCGCTCGCCTGCAGCGGCAGGAGCGCGCCGGCGTCGGGCGGTCGCGCGGCGTCGACCAGCAGGTCGTCCGGGTCGATCACCCCCGACCAGATCTCGTGGAAGTCGTTGGCGGCGTCGCGCTTCGAGATCACCACCTGCACCGGAGCGTCGGGGCGCGGGAAGCGCAGCGACTCGCCGAAGGTGCGGTCGAGCGTGGCCGCCTCGCCGGTCGTCTCCCACTCGCCGTAGACCGACGCGAAGCCGCGCGAATGGAGGACGCGCTTCGTGCCCCGGTCGCGCACCTCGAAGAAGTACTTGCCGAGATTCGTGTCGTCGATCGCTTGCGCCGGATCTCCCGGCCACGGCAGCGGCTCGAGCACCACCCGGTCGAGCGAGAAGCGCTCCTGGCGCGCGTTGCCGGTGTGGAAGAGATCGACGCGCAGGGTGCGCGGCGCCGGCGCGGCGGCGAGCGGCGCGGTGGCTAGCAGGGCGAGGAAGGCGAGCCAGCCCGGCGGGCGCCGGCGGATCACGACGCGCTCCCGGTCGTGCTCGGTTCGACGATGGCGCGCAGGAGGATGAACCAGCAGCCCGCCTGGATCAGGCCGAGCGAGACCTGGAGCACCATCCGCACCCCCGCGCCGCCGTCCGCCGCGGCAGCCGAGACCGCCGAGGCGTAGAGCGCCGGGGTCACGAACCAGAGGGCCAGCAGGACGACCAGCACGGTCGGCACGTTGCGCCGCCAGACGCTCGGCGCGGGCGGCAACCGCCGGCTGGCGAAGAGCCCCCAGATCCACACCGCGAGCAGCGGCAGCGACGGCAGGATGCGGGTGGTCAGGATGTTCCAGGCGTTCGTCTCCATGCTCGCGCCCTCCCCGGGTCGGTCGCAACGTCCATCGTCGGCGGTGCCCGCGAGCCTATCGCGCGCGAATCGGCGGCCCGGCCGCGCGGGCCACGCTCCCCCACCTGGGGGGCGGCGACGGTTCCGGTTCCACGCTCGCTACAATCCACCCCACGTGAGCTCTCCGTCTCCCGATCCGCGCGACGTCACCCGTCTGCTCGGCGAGCTCGCCGCCGGCGACCGGGCGGCGCTCGACCGGCTGTTCTCGATCCTCTACGAGGAGCTGCGCGAGCTCGCCCGGCGGCAGTTGGGCGGGCGGCCGCAACCGACGCTCTCGACCACCGTGCTGGTGCACGAGCTCTACCTGAAGTTCTTCCGCGCCTCCGCGGTCGCGGCGGTCGACCGCCAGCACTTCTTCTCGCTCTCGGCGCGCGCCATGCGCCAGCTGCTGGTCGACCACGCTCGCCGGCGTTCGGCCGACCGGCGGCCGAACCTGGCGCACGCCAAGACCCTCGACAACCTCGAGATCCCAGTCGAGGCGCCGCTCGAGGACCTGCTGGCGCTCGAGGCGGTGCTCGGCAGGCTCGAGGCGCTCGACCCGGCGCTCGCCCGCCTGGTCGAGTGGCGGGTCTTCGCCGGCCTCACCTTGGAGGAGATCTCGGGGATGATCGACCGCTCGCTCGCCGCGCTCAAACGCGACTGGCGCAAGGCACGCGCCTTCCTGGCGCGCGAGCTCGGCGCCGGCGACTGACAGCGACCGTGCCCGACCGCGAGCTCTGGCCCCGCGTCAGCCGCGCGCTCGACGCGGTCTACGCCCTCGAAGGCGAGGCGCGGGCGGCGGAGCTCGCGGGCCTGGCGGACGAGGACCCGGCGGTGCACCGCGAGGTCGTCGCCCTGCTCGACGCCGATCCGGGCACCAGCCGGTTCTTCGAGGACGTCGGCGCGCGCGCCGCCGAGGCGGTGGCGGCCGAGGTGGCTCCCGCGCCCGAGCGCGTCGGCGACTGGCGGATCGTCTCGCCGCTCGGCCGCGGCGGCATGGGCGAAGTCTTCCTCGCCGAGCGCGCCGACGGCGCCTACGAGCAGCGCGCGGCGCTGAAGCTGCTGAAGCGCGGCCTCGACAGCGACGCGCTGGTGCGCCGCTTCCTGCGCGAGCGCCAGATCCTGGCGCGCCTGACGCACTCCGGGATCGCACGCCTGCTCGACGGCGGCGTGGCATCCGACGGCCGGCCCTTCCTGGTGGTCGAATACGTCGAAGGAACGCCGATCGACCAAGACGCGCGCGACCGCCGCCTCGGCGTGCCGGCGCGCCTCGCCTTGCTGCTCGAGGTCTGCGCCGCGGTCGAGGCGGCGCACCGCTCGCTCGTCGTCCACCGCGACCTGAAACCGTCGAACATCCTGGTCGACGCCGCCGGACACGCCAAGCTGCTCGACTTCGGCATCGCCAAGCTCCTCGCCGGCGACGGCGAGGGCGAGGCGACGCGCCTCGACACCCAGCCCTTCACCCGCGCCTACGCCGCGCCCGAGCAGATCCTGGGCGGCGCGGTCACCACCGCGACCGACGTCTACGCCCTCGGGGTGATCCTGTTCGAGCTGCTGGTCGGCGAGCGCCCGTTCGCGCGCGAGGGGCGGACGCCGACCGAGCTCGTGCACGAGCTCGAGACCGAACACCTGGAGCCGCCAAGCGCGGCGGCCGAGGCACGCGCGCGCGCCGCCCCGTCGCGCGCCGACCGCCTGCGCTGGACGGCGCTCGCCCGCCGCCTGGCGGGCGACCTCGACGCCATCGTCGCGCGCGCCCTCGAGCCGCGCGCGGCCGAGCGCTACCCGACCGTGGCGGCGTTCGCCGACGACCTGCGCCGCCATCTCGACGGCCGGCCGGTCGAGGCTCGGCCGACCGGCTGGCTCTACCGCACCCGCAAGCTTGTGCTGCGCCATCGGCTGGGGATCGCCGCCAGCGCGCTGGTCGCGCTGTCGCTCGTCGGCGGCCTGGCGGCGGCGCTCTGGCAGGCGGCGCGCGCCGGCCGCGAGGCCCGCCGCGCGCAGCGGGTGCAGGAGTTCCTGGTCGGCATGTTCGAGAGTGCCGATCCGTCGCAGACGATCGGCGCCAACCTGACCGCGTTGCAGATCGTCGAGCAGGGGGTCGAGCGGATCGACCGCGAGTTCGCCGCCGACCCGGAGGTGCACGCCGCGCTGCTCGACGTCTCGGCGCGGGCGCTGCGGCGGGTCGACCGCGCGGCGCAGGCGCTCGAGCTCGCCGAACGTTCCGAGAAGGAGCACGCCGAACGCCTGGGCGCCGACGCGCCGGCCACCCTGCTCTCCGCTCTGACCCACGCCGAGATCGAGACCGAGCTCGGCCACCTCGATTCGGCGGTCGCCCGCCTCGACGACCTACTGCCGCGCGTCGACCTCGCCTTTCCGCCGGGGTCCCCCGAACGCCTGCGGGTGCGCGAATCGCTCGCCTACGCGCTCGACGAGGCCGGCGGCTTCGAGCGCTCGCTCGCGCTGCTCGGCGAAGTGCGCGCGGCGATCGAAGCCGCCGGGCGCGAGGAGACGCTCGACGGGGCGCGCATCCATCAGGAGCTCGGAGCGGTGCTCTTCGCCCTCTCGCGCCTCGGCGAGGCCGAGGCCGAATACCGCCGGGCGCTCGCCCTGCTCGACCGCCTCGGCGCGCGCCAGAGCGCCGCCGCCGCCCCGGTGCTCTCGACCTTGGGCGAGATCCAGAACGCGCTCGGCCGGCAGGCCGACTCGCTGGCGCTCGAGGGCGAGGCGCTCTCCCTGGCGCGTTCGGTCTTCGGCGCCGATTCGCCTTCGATCGGCCGCTACCTGCTCCCCTACGGCCACCAGCTCTCGGCCCTCGGCCGACGCGCCGAGGCGCGCCCGATCTACGAGGAAGCGGCGGCGATCCTCGAGCGCATGCACCACTACAACTCGGCGGCGGCGCTGCGCTATCTCGGGCAGGACCTGATGCTCGAGGAGCGCTTCGGCGAGGCGCGCGAGGTCTTCGCGCGCGCCCTGGCGACGGCGCGCGCCACCGGCGGCGACGAGCACTTCATGACCTACGGCGCGCTCCAAGCGCTGGGCGACGCCGAGACCCAGCTCGGCCACGCCGCCGCGGGCGAGGCGATGCTGCGCCAGGCGCTGGCGGGTTTCGAGAAGATCTTCGGCCCGGAGGGGGACTTCGTGCGCCTGCCGTTGCGCCAGCTCGCCGGCAATCTGCGGCGCCAGGGCCGGCTCGACGACGCCCTGGCGCTCGTGCGCCGGGTGCGGGCGATCGAAGCCAAGCTCTACGGCGGAAAGCCCGCGAACGCCGAGGGCCCGACGCTGGTCGAGCTGGCGATCGAGCTCACGGCGCGCGGCGACCCCGGCGCGCTCGCCGAGGCACGCGGCGCGATCGATCGCGCGGTCGGCTACTTGCGCGCCGGCGCCTCCGACGCCTTGCGCCTGGGCGACGCGCTGGCGGCGAGCGGGCGGCTGGCGCTCGCCGAACGCGACCTCGAGCGGGCGGCGCGCGAGCTCGGCGAGGCCGAGCGCCTGCTCGCCTCCGGCCGGGCCGCCGACTCACCGTCACGCGCCGCGCTGCGCGCCGAGCTCGGCAAGCTCGGGCACCGCTCCACCTGATTCCGTCCGCAGCGGCAAGGGAGGAGTGCGCGAGGAGGCTCGCCCCGGACTAGGGCTTGCCGGCCGGCGCGGCGAAGAGGGCGTCGTCGAGCGGAGCGTTCCAGGTCGCGCTCTCGACGTGGATCGCCGAGTCGGTCCGCGGGTCGCCCGTCGTGCGGCGGATCTCGAACGGCAGCATGACGCCCTCGACCTTGCGGTAGTCGGCGTAGGAGTCCGTGCGGGTGGCGCCGAAGCTCGGCTCGAGCATGCGATCGATCCAGCCGGTCGCCATGTCGATCCAGAGCTCGAAGGCGAGCCCACGCTCGGGCTCGCAACGCATCACCGAGAACTGGCGCGTGCCCTCGACCTTCTCGCCCGCGGCGCGGCGGTGCCCCGGGCGCCGGCCGATGTACCAGTACGAGAGGCTCCGCCGATAGGCCTCGCTGAACGCGGCGGCGACCGCGTCGGCGTCCTCCTCGCCGCGCGCCGACGCGGAGCCCGACCGCGTCCAGGGCCGCTCGCCGTCGAAGCCCCGGGCGCTCGTCTCGGACCCCAACGCGCGTCGCTCGAGGTACCTGCCGGTCGCGAGGTCGGTCCAGCTCTCGCCGCTGCCCGCGACGCCGCCGATCTCGATCCGGTAGCGCAGGTGGAGCGTCCGTTTGCTGTCCCAGAGCGGCCCGCCGGCGCGCGACTTGGCCCGCGCCAGTCCGGCGTCGGCGCGCCGCTCGAGACCCTGCGCCAACTGCGCCGGCAGCGGGGTCCCCGGCGCCGCCAGCAGGACGGCGAGCGCCACGGCCGTCAGCAGGCAGCGACGCGGAGCTCGAGCGCGAGTGCGGCGATCGGACATGCGAGCTTCCTTTCGTCGGCTGCGGACCCCGTTCGACTCGTGTGCGGCGATCAGCGCGCCGGCTGGATCGCCACCGGCACGGCCAGTTTCTCCCAGCGCAGCTCGAAGCCGCCGGCGCCGACCGCGTACTCGAGCGTCTCGACCATGTCGTGCGCTTGGGGCTGCACGGTCACCCGCAGGGCGTCGCTCTTGGCGTCGTAGTCGAAGGCCCCCCACTGGTCAGCGGTCCGATTGAAGATCGCGGTCCAACCGCCGGTCGTCGGGATGGCGAAGAAGGCGTAGGTTCCGGCCGCTAGGCGCTCGCCTTCGACCCTCACGTCCTGGTCGAACGCGACCGTCGTCGCCTCGTCGGCGCCGGCGCGCCAGACCTTGTCGTAGGGCACCAGGTCGCCCCAGATCTTGCGTCCATTGACGCTCGGCCGGCCGTATTCGATGGTCACCTTCACCGCGCCGATGCTGCCCTCGGCGTGGCCGTTCTTGCTCTTGCGGTCCTTGTCGTCGCCGCGCGGCTTGGCGACGGCCTGCGCGGCGGCGACGACGGCCGCCGCGAGCAGGATGGAAGCGATGACTCGAGCTCGCATGCGCGATTCCTCCGGAATGGGGTTGGGTCCTCGGCCGCCGTGGAGGCGAGCTCCCAGCGACGAGGGCAGAGCATAGCCGAGCCGTAAGGATTGTAAATTCGTCGCGCGCTGGCGCTTGGCGGGCACGCGCCCCTGGTAATCTGGCGCTCGCCACGATGCGTACCGCACTCGCCGACCGCCGGGTCGGGCTCGCGGTCTCGGCCGTCCTGCTCGCCCTTCTCGCCGCGCTCGCCGCTCTGCAATGGAAGTGGATCGGCGAGGTCGGCGACCTCGAACGCCGCCGCCTCGAGGAGCGATTGCGCGAGGCCGGCGTCGGATTCGGTCGGGACTTCGACCGCGAGATCGCCCGCCTCTTCCTGGCTTTCCACCCGGAATCCGGCGAGTCCGAGGGCGAGCACGAGCGACGTCTACCGAGCCAGATCGCCCGCTGGCGCGCCGACGCCGAATGGCCGGCGCTTCTCGGCGCGCTCGACCTCCTGCGCCGTGGCAGCGAGGGCGCCGCCGCCGAGCTGGCGCGTTTCGACGAAACGAGCGGCTCGTTCGCACCCCTTGCCTGGCCGCCGCAGCTGCGACCGCTCGCCGAGCGTCTGGCCGAAGAGCGCCGACGAGCGGCGGAGCGCGGCGGCTTCTTCGGCTTCCCGCACGCCACTCTGCCGGGAGCGGCGGCGATCGTCCTGCCGTTCGTCTTTCCGACCGCCGGCGACGCGGCCGGGGGGCGCGAACCGCGCTTCCCGACCCTGCTGCTGCTCGAGCTCGACCGGCGAGTGATCCGCGAGCAAGTGCTCCCGGCGCTCGCCGAGCGTCATTTCGGCGACGCGGCGCAGCGCGACTACGACCTGGCGGTCCTCGATCCACACGACCCCGGGGCGCCGATCTACGCCCACGGTGGCGAGCGCGGGCTCGAACCCCGGACGGCCGACTTGGCGGTGCCGATCTTCGGCCTTCGCCCCTTCGAGGAGCTGCGTTCGCCCAGGTTCCACGGCGAAGGGCCGCCCGAGCGCCGCGAGTCGCCCGCGGACCGGCGCCCGACGCCGCGCCTGCCGCGCTTCGGCGGACCGGCGGGCGGACCCGAGCGCGACGCCGGCGGCGAGTGGTTGCTCCTGGCGCGCCGGCGTGACGGGTCGCTCGAGGAGGCGGTGGCGCACGCGCGACGCCACAACCTGGCGGTCAGCGGCGGCATCCTCGCGGTGCTCGCCGCGGCGATCGCGCTCGTCCTCGTTTCGGCCGAGCGCGCCCGGCGCCTGGCCCGGCAGCAGCTCGAATTCGTCGCCGGCGTCACCCACGAGCTGCACACGCCGCTCGCCGCGATCCGCGCCGCGGGGGAGAACCTGGCCGACGGCGTGGTGCGCCAGCCCGAACAGGTGCGGCGCTACGGCGAGATGGTGCGCGCCGAGGGCCGGCGCTTGTCGAGCATGGTCGAGCAGATGCTCGAGCTCGCGGGCATCGAGTCCGGCCGGCGGGGAGCGCGTCGCGAGGCGGTGGACGTGGCGGCGGCGATCGCCGGCGCGATCGCCGATACCCGCCGGCTCGGACAGGAGCGCGGAGTCGAGATCGAGACCCAGCTCGCCGCCGACCTACCCGCCGCGCTCGCCGACCCGGCCGGCCTGCAGCGCGCGCTGCGCAATTTGATCGAGAACGCCGTCAAGTACGGCGGCGCCGGCGGTTGGGTGGGGATCACGGCCGGGCGCTGCGCGGCGGGCGGGGTCGAAATCGCGGTCGCCGATCGCGGACCGGGGATCGCGGCCGAGGATCTGCCGCGAATCTTCGAGCCCTTCTTCCGCGGCCGCGACGCCTCGGCCACCGCCCCGGGGAGCGGCCTCGGCCTCGCCCTCGTCCGCCAGCTCGCCGAGCTGCACGGCGGCGAGGTGCGCGTGTCGCGGCCGGCGAGCGGACCCGGTGCGGTGTTCGCCCTCCGCCTGCCGGCCGCCGCCGCGCCGCGGGTCGCGGTCGCGGAGAGCCCGGCGTGAGGCCGGCCGCCGCGCCAGCCGAGGCCCCGCCGCGCCGCATCCTGCTGGTGGAGGACGAGCCGAGCCTCGTCCTGGCGTTGGTCGACCGCCTGCTCGCCGAGGGCTACGAGGTGGAGTCGGCGCGCGACGGCGAGGCCGGGCTCGAACGCGGACTCTCGGGCTCTTTCGATCTGGTGATCCTCGACGTGATGCTCCCGGGTCGCGACGGCTTCGAGGTCTGTCGCGAGCTGCGCGCGCGCGGCGTCGAGATTCCGATCCTGATGTTGACCGCGCGCACCCAGGTGGTCGACCGGGTGGTCGGCATCAAGCTCGGCGCCGACGACTACCTCACCAAGCCGTTCGAGATGATCGAGCTGCTGGCGCGGATCGAAGCGCTCTTCCGCCGCTCGCGCGCGGTCGTCGCCGAGCCGTCCGGCACCTATTCCTTCGGCGACGTGCGGGTCGACTTCCGCCGCGCCGAGGTCTTCCGCGGCGGGCGGCCGGTGGCGCTCTCGGCGCTCGAATGGAAGCTGCTCGCCTATTTCGTCGAGCACCGCGGCGAGCTGCTGACCCGCGACCGGCTGCTCGACGAGGTCTGGGGCTACGACTCGACGCCCGCCACCCGCACCGTGGACGTGCACGTCGCGGCGCTGCGCCAAAAGCTCGAGCGCCATCCGGCGCGTCCCGAGTACCTGCGCACCGTGCACCGTCGCGGTTACCGCTTCGCCGCCTGAGCGCTCGCTTTACATCGCTTACGAAAACCTTGCGCCGCCATGAGGACTCGCCGCCGCGTCCGCGCCTATCGTGATCCTCGCGCGCGATCTGGCCGCGAGGCCCGCGCGCCTCTCGAAAGGAGACTGGTGATGAAGAAGCTCGCGTATCTCGCCCTCGGTGGAACGCTCGCACTGGGCGCCCTCGCCGCCACCGTCGTTCCCGCCCTCGCCGAGCACGGCCCCGGCGGCCCGCACGACCGGCACATGCGCGGCGGCCCGCCGCTCGCCGAGGTGCTGGACCTGAGCGACAGTCAGAAGATGGCGGTCGACAAGCTGCACGACGACCTGATGGAGCAGGCGCGCCCGCTCATCGACCAGCATCGGGGCCAGATGGAGGCGATCCACGCCGCGCTCGACCAGGCGAACGCGGATCCGACCGACATCGGACGCAAGATGATCGCCGCGCACGCCACCGGCAAGCAGATCGAGGCACTGCACAAGGACTGCGAGACCAAGGTGCGCGCCCTGCTCACCCCCGAACAGCAGCAGAAGTTCGACCTGCTGCACAGCCTGCGCGAGTCGATGCATCAAGGCGGACCGGACTTCGGCTTCGGCCCGCCTCCCGAAATGCCGTGAGGCCTCAGCGCGTCCTGGTCGCCCAAGCGCCGACGGCGCTCGCGGCGACCAGGAGCGACGCGGCGACCAGGAAAGCGCCGCCGGGCAACGGCAGAGCGGCGCGCGGGGCGATCGAGCGCGAGAAGACCTGGGTGAAGAGCCCCGGTCCGAGGAGCCCCGCGATGCCGCGCAGACTGCCGCTCGCGCCCTGCAGCCGCCCCTGCTCGGAGGGCGAAACGTGGCGGGTCATCAGCCCCTGGGCGGCCGGGGTCGCCAGGCCCCAGATCGACTGCAGTGGCACGCCGGCGACCAGCAGCCAGCCGACCGGCGCGAGTCCGTAGGCGGCGAAACCGACCGCCCCGCAGGCGAGCCCGACCAGGAGCGCGCGCCGCTCGCCGTAGCGCGCGACCACCGGACGCACCAGCCCCGCCTGCACGCCGCCGAAGCAGATCCCCACCAACGCCAGCGTGCCGCCGACCGCCGCCGTACCCCAACCGTAGCGATACCCCGCGTAGAGCACGAAGGTCGACGGCAGCACCTCGTGCGCCACGTAGCTCAGCCAGAGGGCGATCGAGATGCCGGTCAATTCGCGGTGCGAGCGCAGCAGCACCAGGGAGCCGACCGGGTTCGCCCGCCGCCAGGAGAAGCCCGAGCGGCGCTCGCGCGGCAGCGACTCCGGCAGGACGAAGAAGCCGTAGGTGGCGTTGGCGAGCGACAGGGCCGCGGCCACCCAGAACGGCAGGCGCGGATCGCGGTGGCCGAGCAGGCCGCCGAGCGCCGGGCCGAGCACGAAGCCGATGCCGAAGGCCGCGCCGAGCATGCCGAAACCCGCGGCGCGCTTCTCGGGCGGCGTGACGTCGGCGATGTAGGCGCCCGCGGCCGGCACGCTCGCCGAGGTGACGCCGGAGATCACCCGGCCGAGGAAGAGCCAGCCGAGGGTCGGCGCGAGCGCCATCACGACGTAGTCGAGCCCGAGGCCGAGATTCGACAGCAGGATCACCGGCCGCCGGCCGAAGCGATCCGAGAGCGCGCCGAGCATGGGCGAGAAGACGAACTGCATCAGCGCCCAGACGGTGGCGAACAGGCCGTAGGCGCGCGCCGCACGCGCCGTGTCGCCGCCTTCGAGCAGCACCACCAGGCGCGGCAGCACGGGCACGATCACCCCGACCGCCAGCATGTCGAGCAGCACGGTGACGAAAACGAAAGCGATCGCCGCGCGGCGCGGCGCGGCGCCGGGATTCGGTGGCGCGAGCGGAGTGGACATGGGCGCGACGTCGGGTCGCGCCGACGATAGCAGCGCCGCCGCGTCAGACGGCGCCGCGCCGGCGCAGGGCGAAGGGCAGCGCGGCGATCGCCAGCACGCCGACGGCGAAGAGCAGCCGCGCCGGCGAGGCGGAGTCGACCCGCGGAGCCTGCGCGATGCCGGCGAGGACGGGAGCGCCGAGCGCCAGACCGACCGCCACCGCCGCCGCGGCCACCCCGGCGGCGAAGCGTTGCCAGAGCACCAGCGGGCGCAGCGAGCGCTCGGCCTCGGCGCGCCGCGCCTCGAGCCGCGCCCGCAGCAACACCTGGTGCGCCGAGGGGAGCCGCCCTGCGGCCCGCCCCAGGTCGGGCGACGCGGCGAGCGTCGCGAACGCCGCCTCGATCGCCAGCGCCGCTTCGCAGCTTTCGCAACCGCGAAGATGCTCGCGCTCCGCCGCGCCGAGCGTGCCGGCGCGGGCCGCGGCGAGGATCGCCGCCTCGCGCTCACAGGGGTTCGTGTTCATGCGCTTCTCCTTTCGCCGTTCATCTCCCGCCCCATCAGCTGCGCCAGCTTGCGGCGGGCGCGGAAGAGCATCACGCGCACGCTCCCGACCCGCGCGCCGAGCGCTTCGGCGATCGTCCGATGATCGAGTCCCTCGACGTGCGCCAGCCAGAGGACGCGGCGCTCGCGCTCGGCGAGCCGGCCGAGCGCCCGCTCGAGGTCGAGGCGCAGGCCGACCGGCGCCTCGCGCTCGGCGAGATCCATCTCCTCGACCAGGGGCAGCGGCGCGCGGTGCGCCACCCGGCCGCGATCGCGCAGCAGATGGATCGCGGTCTTGAACAGGTAGCGCCTCAGGTGCTCGTCGTTCTGCGGCGCGAGACGCGAGATCAGCACCCGGGTGAAGGCCTCCTGCGCCAGATCGTCGGCGAGCGCGCGGTCGCCGGTCGCCGAAAAGAGGAATCCCCAGAGGCGCGGCGCGACCTGGTCGTAGAAGCGAGCGAACGCCTCGCCGCCGAGCCGCTCGGCCAGCGGCCGTTCGGACTCGGCGGCAGCGGCGGCGGCCGTCGCCACGAGCGGAAAGCTCCCGGCCACGCGGCCTCAGGCGCCCTCGCCCGACTCCCGCGGCGAGCTCGAGAGCAATCCCCAGCGGCGCAGCAGGGTCCAGGAGGCCCCGGCCGAGAGCAGGCAGCCGGCGCCCACCATCAGGCCGAGCGTGCCGAGCACCCCCATCACGTTCTCGATCTGTCCATCCCCGACGTGCCGCGAGGCGAGCACGCCGACGCCGCCGAAGAGCAGCAGCAGGCCGAGGTGGATGGCGTCGAGGACGCGGGCGTGCGGCGCGTTGGGCGCGCTCGCCTGGCCCTGGAGGAGCTGCCGGCCGCCCTCGCTCTCGAGGTAGCGGATGACCTCTTCGGCCGAGCCGAACTTGTCGATCAGCTTGCTCTGCAGGTCGACGTAGGCGCGGGTGTTCTCGCGCAGGCGGCGGTTGACGATCTGGGCGCGCAGGACGGCGCCGATGGTGAGGGCCCCGGTGATCAGGACCAGCATGGGGGCGAGGAACTCCATGGATCTCTCCTTCGCGAACGACCGGGCGACAGCACCCGATCACCAGGTCTACGGGGTCGCCCCCCGCGGGTTAACCGGGTCGCCATCCGGCCGACCGGCGGCCTCACCACAACCCCGGGACCAGGGCCCGGCGGTCGGCGGGAAACTCAGGGAATCGCTGGCGATACCAGGCGAGGTGCGAGCGCGCCCGGGGGGCCAGATTGGCGATCGTCCAGACGGCGAAAGCGAGCCCGGCGAGGCTCCAGGTGGCGAGCGCCCAGCCGAGCCATTGGACGATCTCGCCGAGGTAGTTCGGGCAGGCGACGAGCTCGAAGAGCCCGCCTCCCGGCAGCGCATAGCCCCCGCCGGCGCGCCACCGCCGCAGCCGAGCGTCGGCGAGCCGGTTGACCGCGAGGCCGGCGCCGAACAGCGCCACGCCGAGCAGGAAGCGCGGATCGGCGAGCCAGCTCGCGCGGTAGCCGCCGGAGAGCGTGAACAGCCAAGCGCTCTGCAAGCCGGCGTTCGCCAGGTTGAAGACCACCGCCAACCCGACGATCTCGAGCGGCATCGGGCGGCGCGGGTCGCCGAGCCGGAACGGATAGGCCCAGGCCCGGTCGACGTAGTGCAGCATCCACAGGGCGAGGAAGCTCCAGGCGACCGGCCCGCGCGGCGCGCGGCCGGCGACGAATCCGGCGGCGAAGGCGAGGACGGCCGGGCTCTCCATCGCGAGCCAGCCCCAGCGCGCCCGAACGCAGAAGCGCCGCCGGGGCGGGACGTAGCGACCATACTGCGCCGGCCGGACGAGCAGGGCGGCGAAGCTCGTCGCCGCCAGCGCCAGCCAGACCGCGAGCAGGCGATCGAACGCCGTCCCGCTCATGCCGCTCGTCCCATCCTCCCGACTCTGCCACGTCCGCGCGGCCGGGGTGCTACGCTGCGCCCGAATCCCGATTCCCAACCGGCCCGGCCGGACGCTCGACCGGTCCCCAACGTGAAGGAGGCTCCGGATGGTCCCGCTGATGAACCTGTGGGTGCCGATCGTCGTGTCCGCGGTCTTCGTGTTCATCGTGAGCACCCTGGCTCACATGGTGATCAACTGGCACCGCGGCGACTACCGCGCCCTGCCCGACGAGGAGGCCGCGATCGCCGTGCTGCGCAAGCAGAACCTCGCGCCCGGCGCCTACATCATCCCTTTCATGCGTAGCGGCAAGGAGATGTCGAACCCCGAGATGCAGGAGAAGCTCCGCCTCGGACCCTCGGGCATGATCACCGTCCGGCCGCGAGGCCCGATGAATCTCGGCGGCTTCCTCGGACTCTGGTTCGGCTACTGCCTGCTCGTCAGCTTCTTCGCCGCCTATCTCGCCGGGCACACCGTCGCTCCGGGCACCCCCTACCTCGCCGTCTTCCGGGTCGTCGGCGCCACGACCTTCATGGCCTACGGCCTGGCGAACCTCGTCGATTCGATCTGGAAAGGCCAGACCTGGCCGGTGACGTTCAAGCACGTCTTCGACGGCCTGCTCTACTCGCTGGTCACCGCCGGGACCTTCGGCTGGCTCTGGCCGCATTGACCAAGGCCGAGCTGCGCCGCGAGGCGCGGGCGTGGCTCGCCGCGCTCGCGCCCGACGCGGCGCGCCGCCTCGCCGACGGCATCGCCGAACGGGTGCTGGCGCTGCCCGAAGTGGCGGGCGCGCGGCGGATCTTCACCTGCCTCTCCTTCGGCGTCGAGCTCGACACCTGGGGCCTGGTCGACCGGTTGCTCGTCGACGGGCGCGAGCTCTTCGTGCCGCGCGCCGACGCCGGGGACGGCCGGCTGCACGTCCACCCGTTCCCCTGCCCGCTCGTCAGCCTGCCGTTCGGCCTGCGCCAGCCGGCGATCGACGCGCCGGAGATCCCGGAGGCGGAGATCGACGCGACACTCGACGTCGCCCTGGTGATCGGCTTCGCCTTCGACCGCCGCGGCATCCGGCTCGGCCACGGCGCCGGCTTCTTCGATCGCTTCCTCGCCGGCCGGGGCTTTCCGACCGTCGGCCTCGCCCCGTCGCGCTGGGTGCTCGCCCGGCTGCCGCGCGCGCCACACGACGTGCCGATGACCTTGGTTGCGACCGAGCGTGAGACGATGCGGATCGGCGCGACCGCGGACGGCGACCCCTAGAGCGAAGCCTTCCACAGACTTTTTGCCGCTTCGGGCGCACCATGGTCGCTCCGTCGCGAGCGGATCGGAGGAAGAGCGATGTGGAAGCGCGAGCCCGACAAGCCGCCGCCGGCGCCGACCCCGGCGACGCCCAACAACCGACCGACAACCCGTGATCTTCCAGAGGCGGAAACGACGATGAACGCGAGCAATCCGACGACTTCCGGTGGCCGCGCCGTGATCGGCGCATCGACCGTGGTGAAGGGCGAGATCTCCGGCGAGGAGGACCTCCTGGTCGAGGGCCGGGTCGAAGGCAAGATCGACCTGCGCCAGAACGTGGTGACGGTCGGCGCGAAAGGGCGACTGGCCGCCGAGGTCCACGCCGCGAGCATCTACATCGAGGGCGAGGTCGAGGGCGACCTCGCGGCCGAGGACCAGATCGTGGTGCGCAAGACCGGTCGCGTCCGCGGCGACCTGGTGGCGCCGCGGGTCACCCTCGAGGACGGCGCCCGCTTCAAGGGCGCGATCGACATGGAGGGCAAGCGCGGCGCGCCCGCCTCGACGGCCTCGGCCGGCGGCGGCTCGATCCCGGCGCCGCGCCTCGAGCCCGGGAGCGTTGCGCGGCCGGCACCCTCCCCCGGCCTACCCGCCGCCGGCGGCAAGAGCTGAAAGCGGATGTCCTGGCTACGTCGCTGGCGCGGGGAGGCGCCGCCGGCGCCGGTCACGGTTCCACCGCCGCCACCACCGCCGCCGGCCGAGATCGAGCACGGCGCTCCCGGCCTCAGGCGCGCCCTCGAGCGCCTGGCCAAGGGCGGCGGCTCGGTGCTCGACCTCGGCCCGGCGCTCGCCGAGAACGTCGCCTTCTTCAACGGCCTGCACGCCCGCATCCGCATCCTCGATCTCGAGGCGACGCTCGCCGAGGAGGGGCTCTGGGAGAGCTCGCTGCCGCTCCCGGCCTGGAGTCAGCGCGCTGCGGCGGCGCTGGCGATCGACGCCGAGGAGCGCTTCGAGCTGGTGCTCGCCTGGGATCTCCTCCACTACCTCGGCGGCGAGCGCTGGTCGGCGGTGGTGGCCGTGCTCGGCCGGCACGTGGCGCCGGGCGGGGTCATCCACCTCCTGGCGCGCACCGGCAAGGAGATGCCGGCGCGCCCGGGGCGCTTCCGAATCCCGGCGGCCGACCTGCTGCGCGAATCGCCCGCGACCGGCGCGTTCGCCCCGGTGCCGCGCTTCTCGCACGGCGAGATCGAGAAGCTGGCGCGCGGCTTCGCCTCGACCGTGAGCTACCTCGACAAGCACGGCCTGCAGGAGCTGCTGCTCGAGCACGCCGAGGAGCTGCACCTGCCGCCGCGCGCCGAAGCGCAGCCCCGGCCGCAGCGCCGGCGCTGAGCGCCGAACCCTCGCTCTAGATCTGCGCCGGCACGTCGCCCGCGGCGCCGCGCGGCAGGTCGGCGAGCCGGCCGCGCGCCGCCAGCTCGCGCGGCAGCAGCACCCGGTAGAGCACGTCGTGGATCGGCGTCGGCACGCCGGCGGCGGCGCCCAGGCGAACGACCGCGCCGGTCCAGGCCTCGAGCTCCGAGGGACGGCCGGCGAGCAGGTCGCGGTGCATCGAGGTCGTGCCCTCGGGCGAGAGCGCGTCGCCGCCCGCGAGCGAGCGCTCGACCCGGTCCGGAGCGAGCGCCACGCCGCGCGCCCGCGCCACCGCCTCGATCTCACGCATAGCGCGCGCGATCAGCGCGCGCGTCTCCGGCAGCGAGCGCAGGACGCCGATCGGCATGTCGGCGGCGGCGCCGACGCCGCCGAAGGGCACGACGAAGAGAAACTTCTCCCACATCGCGACCTCGATGTCGTCGGGAATCTCGGCCCGCACGCCGGCCGCGACGAGCGCGTCGCGCAGCCGTTCGCAGCGCCCGGTGCGGCGCCGGTCGAGCTCACCGAAGCGCAGGAAGTGGGTCGAGCCGAGGCTGCGGACGCGCCCGGGAGCCACGATCCAGGAGATCGTCCCGCACAGTCCGCCGACCACCCGCTCGGCGCCGAGCACCGCGGCGAGCTCGGACGGGCTCTCGACGCCGTTCTGCAACGGCACGACGAAGGTCTCCGGGCCGAGCATCGGCGCCATGGCGCGCGCCGCGTCGGCCACCTGCCAGGTCTTGACCGCCAGCAGGACGACGTCGACGGGCCCCGCTTCGGCCGGGTCCGCGACCGCGCTGACCGGCCGCGCCACCCGCGTGGCACCCGGCAGCTCCAGCGTCAGACCGTCTCGGCGCAGCGCCGCCAGATGCTCGCCGCGAGCGAGGAAGACGACGTCCGCGCCGGCGAGCGCCAAGTGCCCGCCGAAGTAGCCGCCGACGCCGCCGACGCCGTAGATCGCGATCCGCATGCGCGGCATCCTACCCGCCTCCCCGCCCGCGGTCCGTGCGGCTCGACGTCCGAGGCTGGGATCCGTTCGTCCCACGAGCGGACAACGCCGCGGCCTCGATAGAATGCCCGCCGCGCGCCCGCCGCACCTTCACGGCCGGCGCGATCCGATCTCGAATCCCTTGAGCCCTCAGGAGTCCGATCCGATGCCCAATCCGCTGCTCTCCGGCATGAGCGTCGCGGCGCTGCTCGCGAGCGCCCCCACCCTGGCCACCGACAATCCGCTGCTCGCTCGCTGGACCGGCCCCTACGGCGGCGTGCCGCCCTTCGACAAGGTCAAGATCGAGCTCTTCGCGCCGGCGATCGAGGCGGCGATCGCCGAGCAGCTCGCCGAGGTGGACAAGCTGGCCGCCGATCCCGCGCCGCCCACTTTCGAGAACACCATCGCCGCCCTCGACCGCGCCGGCAAGACCTTCGATCGCGTGACGACGCTCTACGGCATCTGGTCCTCGACCCTGAGCACCCCCGAGTTCCAGAAGGTCGAGCGCGCGATGGCGCCGAAGCTCGCCGAGGTCGCCGACAAGATCGCCCAGAACGAGAAGCTCTTCGCGCGCGTCGCGGCGGTATACGAGAAGCGCGAATCCTCGGATCTGACCCCGGAGCAGCAGCGGCTCGTCTGGCTCGACTACACGAACTTCGTCCGCTCGGGCGCCAAGCTCGACGCCGCGGCCAAGAAGCGCATGTCGGAGATCAACCAGCGGCTCGCCGCGCTGTTCACCCAGTTCGGCCAGAACCTGCTCGCCGACGAGGACACGGCGGTGATCCTCGAGCGCGAGAGCGACCTCGCCGGGCTGCCGGATTCGGTGCGCGCCGGCGCGGCGGCGGCCGCCGCGGCGCGCGACGCCAAGGGCAAGTGGGCGATCGTCAACACGCGCTCGAGCGTCGAGCCCTTCCTCACTTACTCCGACCGGCGCGACCTGCGCGAGAGGGTGTGGAACGCCTTCGTCAGCCGCGGCGACCACGGCGACGCGCACGACAACAACGCGATCATCACCGAGATCCTGCAGCTGCGCGCCGAGCGCGCCCAGCTGCTCGGCTACCCGACCCACGCCCACTGGCGGCTCGAGAACGCGATGGCGAAGACGCCGGAGCGCGCCATGGAGCTGATGGAGGCGGTCTGGAAACCGGCCGTGGCACGGGTCCACGAGGAGGTCGCCGACATGCAGGCGATCGCCGACGCCGAGGCGGCCAAGGGCGGCGCCAAGCTCGCGATCGAACCTTGGGACTACCGCTACTACGCCGAGAAGGTGCGCAAGGCGAAGTACGACCTCGACGAAAACGAGGTGAAGCCCTACCTGCAGCTCGAGAAACTGCGCGAGGCGATGTTCTGGGTGGCGGGCGAGCTGTTCGACTTCCGCTTCGCGCCGGTCAAGGGGCTTCCGGTCGCGCACCCCGACGTGCGCGTCTGGGAGGTCGCCGACAAGGCCAGCGGCCGGCACATCGGCCTGTGGTACTTCGATCCCTATGCCCGGTCGGGCAAGCGCTCGGGCGCCTGGATGAACTCCTACCGCAGCCAGGAGCGGATGGACGGCGAGGTGCCGACGATCGTCTCCAACAACTCGAACTTCGTCCCGGGCGCCGCCGGCGAGCCGGTGCTGATGAGCTGGACCGACGCCGAGACGATGTTCCACGAGTTCGGTCACGCGCTGCACGGCCTGTCGTCGAACGTCACTTATCCGTCGCTCGCCGGCACCGCGGTGCCGCGCGACTACGTCGAGTTCCCCTCGCAGCTGCTCGAGCACTGGCTCGCGACACCCGAGGTCCTCAACCGCTTCGCGCTGCACTACAAGACCGGCAAGCCCATCCCGCAGGAGCTGGTGGCGAAGATCGAGAAGGCGAAGACCTTCAACCAGGGCTTCGCCACCGTCGAGTACCTGTCGAGCGCGCTGGTCGACATGAAGCTACACCTCGCGGGCTCGACGAAGATCGACCCGGACGCTTTCGAACGCGCGACGCTGGCCGAGCTCGGCATGCCGAAAGAGATCGTGATGCGCCACCGCACGCCGCAGTTCGCGCACGTCTTCTCGGGCGACGGCTACTCGGCGGGCTACTACAGCTACCTGTGGAGCGACACGCTCTCGGCCGACGCCTGGGAGGCGTTCACGGAAGCCGGCGGGCCCTACGACAAGTCGGTCGCCCGGCGGCTGACCGAGCACGTCTTCTCGGCCGGCAACACGGTCGATCCGGCGACCGCCTACCGCGCCTTCCGCGGCAAGGACCCGGGCATCGACGCGCTGATGCGCAAGCGCGGCTTCCCGCTGCCCGCGGCGACCGCGGCGGGGGCCGCGCACTAGAGGCGGCGCGCGATAGTCTCCGCCGGTTGTCGTTCGGCCGCACTCGGGAGGCTTCGCATGGGTCGAATCGCGCTTGCACTTCTCGCCCTGGGAATTTCCGCTCTGCCCGTCGCGGCGCAGCCGCGGCTGGCTTCGCCGCTCGAGCCGGACCGCAAGCAGCCGATCGACGCCGACGCCACGGCGCGCATCGGGCGCTACACCACGGCGCCCGAGTTCAACTCGCCGCTGACCGACTACCTGCCGGCGTCGAAGACGGTGCCCGCGCCGCAGGCCGTGCTCGGCGACGTCGCCGGCGCGCCCGGGATCCTGCCTTACGCCGCCGACGTGCACCGCTACTTCCGCCGACTCGCCGCGGCGACGAAGCGGGTCGAGGTGATCTCGATCGGCAAGAGCGAGGAGGGGCGCGAGCGCATCGCGGTCGCGGTGAGCTCGGAGGCCAACCTCGCGCGGCGCCGCGAGAACGACGCCCGGCTCGCCCAGCTCGCCGACCCGCGCTCGATCGGCTCCGACGACGCGCGCGCCGCCCGGCTCGCGGCCGAGAGCGTGCCCGTCTACTACATCACCGGCACCATCCATTCGCCCGAGACCGGCGCGCCCACCGCGCTGATGGAGCTCGCCTACCGCCTGGCGGTCGACGAGAGCCCTTACATCCGCGACATCCGCGAGCACGTCATCACCCTGATCACGCCGGTCGTCGAGGTCGACGGCCGCGACCGCATGGTCGACCTCTATCGCTGGCACCTGAAGAACCCCGACGCGCCGCGCCTCTGGCCGATCTACTGGGGGCACTACGTCGCGCACGACAACAA
The DNA here is from genome assembly GCA_046331385.1 of Thermoanaerobaculia bacterium. Lineage (GTDB taxonomy): Bacteria > Acidobacteriota > Thermoanaerobaculia > Multivoradales > JAGPDF01 > JAXLQW01. Next base: position 4,074,488 of record JAXLQW010000001.1, on the reverse strand, counting down.
CCGCGACGCCATGGGCATGACCCTGTCGCTCACCCGCGACGTGCTCGACACCTACCTCGGCTGGCACGCGCAGGTGCTGCACGACCTGCACGAGTCGGTGCCCTTCCTCTACGACAACACGGTCGGCGATGGCCCCTACAACGCCTGGGTCGATCCGATCCTCACTCAGGAGTGGCAGCTCTTCGGCTGGTCGAACGTCGCCGAGATGACCAAGTGGGGCATGCCCGGGGTCTACACCCACGGCGACTTCGACACCTGGAGCCCCGGCTACCTGATGTTCCTCGCCGCGCTGCACAACGGCGTCTCGCGCCTCTACGAGACCTTCGGCAACGGCGGCGCCGACACCGAGGTCCGTCAGCTCGACGCCGACGATTACGCGCGCACCTGGTACCGCCAGGATCCACCCTACCCCGAGGTGCGTTGGTCACAGCGCAACAACAACAACTACGAGCAGACGGGGCTGCTGGTCTCGCTCGCTTTCGCGGCGCAGAACCGCGAGCTGCTGCTGCGCAACTTCTGGGAGAAGTCGAAGCGCTCGATCGAGAAGCCGACCCGCGAGGGACCCGCGGCGTGGGTCCTGCCCGCCGACGAGCGGCGCGCCGGGGCTCAGGCCGAGCTGCTGCGCGTCCTGGCGCTGCAGCACGTCGAGATCTCGCGCCTGACGAACGCCTTCACGCCCGCCGCCGCGGCGGCGACTTCGCCGGCGACGAAAGAGACCGCAGCGAAAGAAGTCCCGCCCACTCCCCCCACCCTCCGCGCCGGCAGCTACGTGGTGCGCATGGATCAGCCGTTCAGCCGGGTCGCCGACGCGCTGCTCGACCGCCAGTACTGGAGTCCCGACGATCCGCAGCGCCACCCGTACGACGACACCGGCTGGACCTTCGGCGAGCTCTTCGGCGTCGCGGCCACGCGGGTGATCGACCCGGCGATCCTGCGGGCGCCGATGTCGCGGCTGGAGTCTCCCGGGCGCGCGGCGGGCGCCATCGCCGGCGGCGGGAGGATTTTCGCCATCGCCCAGCAGGCCGAGGACGGCCTCTTCGCCCTGCGCTACGCGCTCGGCGATGCCGACGTCCAGGCGGCGACGGCGCCCTTCCGCGCCGGCGGGCGCGATCTGCCGCGCGGCAGCTGGATCGTGCGCGGCGCCGCGCGCGCCGTGGTCGAGAGAGCCGCCGCCGAGCATCACCTCACGGTGGTGGCGCTCGACGAGGCACCCGCGGTCGCCACCCGGCCGGTCGCCAAGCCGCGCCTCGCGCTGCTCCACTCCTGGCTCGCGGCGCAGACCGAGGGCTGGTGGCGGCAGCGCCTCGACGGGCTGGGCGTGCCGTACACCTACATCAGCACCCAGGACGTCGCCGCCGACGCCGACCTCGCGGCGCGCTTCGACGTCATCCTCTTCCCGCCGGTCGACGCGGGCGATCCGCGGCGGATCGTCACCGGTCTGCCGATGTGGGGCGCGCCGATCCCCTGGAAGACGACGCCGGAGACGCCGAATCTCGGCGGCATCGACGAGACCGACGACCAGCGGCCGGGGCTCGGCTTCGCCGGCCTCGACCACCTGCGCGCCTTCGTCGAGCGCGGCGGCCTGCTGGTCGCGGTGGGCGACACCGCCCAGCTCCTGATCGATTCGGGCTTCGCCCCCGGCGTGCGGGTGGCCGACTCGGAGGGCTTGAAGGTGGTGGGCTCGGTGCTCGACGCGCGCTTCCCGGCGCCCGACTCGCCGGTCGTCGACGGGTTCGGCGAGCGCCTCTCGGTCTACAGCCCGGACGGCATGAGTTTCGAGCTCTCGAACCTGGCGGGTGGCGGGTTCCAGCGCGAGCAGGGCGACCGACCGACCGGGCGCGGCGGACCGCACGACAGCGACACGCCGCAGGGCCGCGCCTTCCCGGCGCCGCCGGCCGCTCCCAAGGCGGAGCGCTGGGAGGCCCTGCCGCTCACCCTCGAGCAGCTGCGGCGCCAGGCCCTGGTCATTCCCGCCGACCGCCGGCCCCGGACGCTGGTTCGTTTCGGCGACGCGGGCAGCTTGTTGGTTTCGGGTCTTCTCGACCACGGCGGCGAGCTCGCGGGCCGCGCGGCGGTGGTCGACGCGCCGCTCGGCAGAGGCCACCTGCTGCTCTTCGCGATCAATCCGATCTGGCGCGGCGAGACGATCGGCAGCCACGCGCTGGTGTGGAACGCGGCGCTCGCCTTCGACCGGCTGAATCCACCGGCGAGCACCGCGCCGGCGGAGACGGGAGCGTCGCCGTCGCGCTGAGGGCGCTCGCGTCGCGGCCAGGTCCCTCCCTGCTCGGCGTCAGCTTCCCGACCTAAGATCGGGCCGGAGGATCACCCCATGCCAAGCCTCGTCGAGGGAGCTAGCCGCCGGGACCTCGCGCGCCTTCTCGGCGCGAGCGCCGCGCTGCTCGCCCTGCGTCCGCTCGCCGCGCGGGCGGCGGACCTCGCCGCCGCTCCGGCGACGCCGACTGCCGCCGGCGGGCGCGTCCGTCTGAACGCGAACGAGAATCCCTACGGTCCACCGCCAGGCGCCCTGGCGGCGATCGACGCCGCGCTCTCCGAGGCCTGCCGGTATCCCGACGAGGTCGCCGCCGCGCTGGTCGCCGATCTCGCTGCCGCGCTCGCGGTCGCGCCGGACCAGATCCTGCTCGGCAGCGGCTCGAGCCAGATCCTGCACGTCGTGGCGACGGCGTTCACCGGCAACGGCCGGCCCGCGGTGGTCGCCGACCCGACCTTCGAGGCCCTCGGCCACTACGCCGGCGTGCGCGGCGCGAACGTGATCAGGGTTCCGCTCACCGCCGACTTCCGCCACGACCTGCCGGCGATGGCGAGCGCCGCCGGCGAGCGCGGCCTGGTCTACGTCTGCAACCCCAACAATCCGACCGCGAGCCTCACCCCGGCCGGCGAGCTCGCCGCCTGGATCGACCGCCTCCCGCCGACGGTGACTGTGCTGGTCGACGAGGCCTACCACCACTATGCCGACGGCGACGCCGGCTACGCGAGCGTCGTCCCGCGGCTCGCGGCGCACCCGAACCTCGTCGTCGCCCGCACGTTCTCCAAGATCTACGGCATGGCGGGGCTGCGCCTCGGCTGCGCGGTGGCGAGCAAGGCGACGATCGACGAGCTGCGCGCCTGGCTGCCCTGGGATTCCTGCAACCTCGCCGCGCTCGCCGCCGGCCGGGCGGCGCTCGCCGACCCCACGCACGTCGCGACCTCGCGGGCGCGCAACCGCGAGGTGCGCGCCGCGACCGTGGCGGCGCTCGAGAAGTCCGGACTGCGGACGATCCCGTCCGCGGCCAACTTCGTCATGGTCGACCTCGGCCGCGACGTGGGGCCGATCGTCCAGGCGCTGCACGGCGAAGGCGTCGACGTCGGCCGCCGCTTCCCGGCGCTGCCGAATCACTTGCGGGTCACGGTCGGCACCGACGCTGAGATGAGAGCCTTCCTGGCCGCTCTCGAACGGGTCACCCGCCGAGCCGCGGCGGCCTGACCGGATCGTGGACTCGCCCCGACCGGGCGGCAAGAAAAAGGCCCCGGCGTCGGGGGCGACGCCGGGGGAAGGAGGGGTACTGCTGGAAGTCGGCAATCAGCTCGCAAGGCGGATGCCACGCCCGAGCGCGCCGTGCCGTACCGCCGGCGAAGGGGACAAGTCGCTCGCCGCCGCGGTCTGCATACGACGACCTCGGAGCGCGACGCCTCCGCCGTTGGGCGACGCGGCGCAGATCGATCGCGAATCGGGAGCGCTTTGAACAATTTGCTACTCCTCGCCTGGCTCCTCGTCGAGCAGGGACGAGATCGCCTCGGTCGCCGCCTGCCGCACCTCGGACCGGGAGTCCTTCAGGAGCCTGCGCAGTGCCGGCACCACCGAGGAGTCACCGAGCTCGCCGAGCGCTTCGACCGCCGCCTGGCGGACTCCCCACTGCGCGTCGCCGAGCGCCGCGACCAGCGGCGCCACCGCGGAAGTGGACCCGAGCTTGCCGATCGCCTCGGCGGCCGATTGCCGCAGGCGCCAATCGGCATCGCCGAGCAGCTTCGCCACCCCGGCGATCGCTTTCGGATCGCCGATCTCGCCGAGCGCCGAGAGCGCCGCCTCGCGCACGTCGCGGTGCGGATCGGCGAGCGCCGAAGCGAGAGCGCCGACGTCGTCGCTGTTCTGCAACGTGCCGAGCGCGCCGGCCGCCGCGGCGCGCACACGCCAGCTCGGGTCGGCGAGCGCCCGCGCCAGCGGCCGGCGCCCGCGGCCGTCGCCGAGCTCGCCGAGCGCCTGCGCGGCGGCTTCGCGCACCTTCCAGTCGTCGTCGGCGACCACCGCGCCGAGCGCCTCGACCTCCGCCCCCGAGCCGTGGTGCGCCAAGGCCTCGATCGCCTCGATGCGCACCCGGGCGTCGGCATCGGCGAGCGCGCGCAACGCCGCCGGCACGGTGCGCGCCACCCCGAGATCGTCGAGCGTGTCGACCGCCTCGGCGCGCACGCGCCAGCTCGCATCGGCGGCGGCCTTCTCGAGCGCCGCCGCCGAGGACGGCCCGCCGATCGTGCCCAGGGCGTCGGCCGCCGTGGCGCGGACCTCGACGTCCTCGTCGACCAGGAGCGCGGCCACCTGCGCCTCGGCCGAGCGCATCTCGAGCTGGGCGAGCGACTCGATCGCCGCCCGGCGCACGGCGGCGTCGGCATCGCCGAGCAGCCGGACGAGGTCGTCCGCGGCGCCCTCTTCCTCGAGCTTGCCGAGGGCTTCGGCCGCCCGCTGACGGACCCGCGGCTCGCGATCAGCGAGCGCGGCGAGCAGCGGCCGGCCGGCGCCAGGACCCCCGGCCTCGCCGAGGGCGTAGGCCGCGTGGGCGCGGGCGACCGGCGAGGCCTGGCCGAGATTGCGCGCCAGCAGCGACACCGCGGGCGCGCCGAGGGTCGCGAGCGTCCGCGCGGCGGCGAATGCCGGCGAGGTGATCTGGCGCAGCTCGATGCCGTCGACGCGGAAATCGGAGCGACAGGAGTCCGTGGCGTCCACCCGGCGATCGTCGGCGAGCAGCGGCTCGAGCGCCGCGAGCGTGGCCTCGAGCCGGGCGCCCGCCAGGCGGCCGGCGTCGCCGAGCTCCTCGAGCGCGCAGGCGGCGGCGACGCGCGGCGGGGCCTCGCTGGCGCGCAACCCGGCGAGCAGCGTCTCGATCTCCGCCGGCGGCCGGCCGGAACTCGCGGGGGCGACGCAGGCGGGGGCGAGGAGCATTCCGCCCAGGGCGAGGGCGAACGCGGGGCGCGAGAAGACGGAGTTCGAGCGCATGCGAGACCTCCGGGGGTCGGCGCGGCGGCTACTCGGCCGCGAGCGTGATGTCGGCGTCGTGGGTGCGGACGCGGATCTCGAAATCGTCCGGTCCGGTCGAACAGCGCAGTTGGCGGAACGGCTCGAATCTCCTGCGGGTCACCGGCGTTCCGGCGCAGAAATCGGACTGGATCTTGGCGTCGAACGTCTGCAGGTCGAAGACCGCCTGGGTCGCGCGCGGCAGGATGAGCTTCACCGGGCTCGAGAAGGTCTCGACCTCGAGGCTTCCCTTGCGCGCCAGCGAACCGTGGAAGGTCACGTCGCCGGTCGTCGTGCGCACGCCGAGCGAGGAGACGCCGGCGCCGGCGACCGTCACCTTGCCGCTCACCGTCTCGATGCGCACTTCGCCGGTCGCGCCCTCGAGCAGGATCGCGCCGCTGATCGTCTGGATGTCCATCGGCGCGGCGGCGGCGTGCACCTCGACCGCGCCGGTCATCGAATCGACCTCGACCGCGCTCGCCGGCCCGTTGATCCGGGTGCCGCCGTTGACCGTCTGCACTTCGACCTTGCCGGTCACCGCTTCGACCTGCACCGTGGCGTTGACCGTCTGGATCGCGACCCGCGAGCCCGCGGGCACGAAGATCGACAGCGTGGTGCGGAAGGCCGGGTCCTCGCCGCTCGCCGAGAACCACTCCTCGGGCACCGAGACCGAGATCGAGGTCTCGCCCTTCTCGCCGTCGAAATCGAAGCTCTCGGCGCCGGCGGCGAGCGTTCCCTGGACGGCGATCTCGTTCTTCTCCCAGCCGCGCACCGCGACGGTGCCGAAAGCGTTGTCGATCGAGATCTCGCCGCGCGCCGCGGCCGGGCGTCGGCGGTCGAGTTGGACCTGGGCCTCGGCAGCGGACTGGATGCCGAGGGCGACGAAAGCGAGCAGGACGATGCGACGGATCATTCGTGCCTCCGGGCGAAACTACAGCCGGGCGGCCATTCGGTTAGCTTGACGCAGCAGCTCGATCTGGTTCTTGCGGTAGGCGATGTAGGTGCGTGCCAGCTCCGGGTCCGCCGGCCGCTGCCGCAGCGCCGCCTCGATCTCGGCGATGGCGCGATCGATGGTGCGCAGGTTGGCGAAGACCAGGGCGCGGGTGCCGGGCGGCAGCTTGTCCTGGCGGGCTTCGATCGAGCGTCGCAGCTCGTCGCGGATCGCCGCCAGTGCCTGGTCGGTCTCGGCGTAGGCCGAGCGGCCGACGACGCCGGTCGCGACCAGGACCGGAGTCGCGAGCCGTGGCGCGAGGGAGCGGCGCGCGCCGCTCTCGACCCCCGAGGAGGAGGGCGGCAGCACCGCGCCGCGCCAGAGCCAGCCCGCGCCGACCGCCGCGACCAGCGCGGCGGCGAGCGCCAGCCAGGCTCCGAGTCGCCGCGGCGGCGCGGCGTGCGCGCGGCGGGCGATCCCCGGCCACAGGTCGCGTTCGGGCTCGATGGCCTCGGGCAGGGCGCGTACCCCGGCGAGCATCCGGCGGTAGCCCTCGACCTCGGCGGCGAGCGCGGGATCGGCGTCGGGTCGCGCGGCCTCGGCGAAGAGCTCGGCCTCTTCGCCGGCGGTCAAGCCGCCTTCGAGCCAGGCGGTGAAGCGGCGCTGCAAGTCGTCTCGGGTGGAATTCACTGGAGCACCTCCCGCAAGCGGCGCCGGGCGCGATGGAGCTGCACCTTCGAAGCTCCCGGCGTCATGTCGAGCAGCTCGCCGATCTCCTCGTGGCGCATGCCGTAGAGATCGAAGAGCAGAAGCACCGCGCGCAGCCGCGGCGTGAGCTCGGCGAGCGCGCGTTCGAGATCGAGGCGCAGGGCGGGGGCGGCGACCGGCGGCGATGCCGGTTCGGGCGCCGGCTCGCCGTCTTCGCCGGGAGCGTCGAGCTCGAGCTCGCGACGGCGCCGCAGTTGATTGATCCATTGACGCACCGCCACCTGCCGCAACCAGTGGACGAAGTGCTCGAGGCTCTGGAAGGCGCCCCGGTTCTCCCAGGCGCGGGTGAAGACCTCCTGCGCCAGGTCTTCGGCCTCGGCGCGCTTGGAAGTCAGGCGTAGCGCCAGTCCGAAGACCTGTCCGGCATGCCGGCGGTACAACGCCTCGAACGCCCGCGCCTCGCCGCGCCGCAGGCCGCCGAGCAGTCGGGCGTCCTCCAGGGCGGCGGGCGGCGTCGCGGCGGCGGAGAGGGCGTCGGGGGTCGCCAAGGCTTCGAGCACGTTGCTCCCGGAGCAAGGAACGGGTGGGAGCGAAAAAGGTTAGCCGGCCGGAGCGCGGCGCCGGCAGGTCAGGATCCCGCGCCGCCGGGCTGGATCCGGTAGACCACGCCCCCACGGTGGTCGCAGACGTAGAGCTCCCCGGCCTCGTCCTCGCCGAAGGAGGAGACCGCGAGGTGGCTCTCGAGCAGCAGGGCGACGGTCGCCCGGCCGGCGGCGTCGCGGGTCAGCGCCCAGATCCGGCCGCTACAGTAATCGGAGAACAGGTAGGCCCCGACCAGACGCGGGATCGCCCGGCCGCGGTAGGCGTAGCCGCCGGTCACCGAGCAGCCCTGGTCGTGGCCGTATTCGTGGATCGGCAGGTGGAGGCCGGCCGGGTCGCAGCCGTTGCGCGGCGAGAAGCAGTGCAGACCCTCCATCGTCTTCCAGCCATAGTGCCGCCCGCCGCCCGAGCGCGGGTCCTCGACGTCGATCTCCTCCCAAGCGTTCTGGCCGACGTCGCCGGTCCACAGCTCGCCGGTCTGGCGGTCGAAGCTGAAGCGCCAGGGGTTGCGCAGGCCGAGGGCCCAGATCTCGCCCCGGCCACCGCCCCGGGCGAACGGATTGTCGGGCGGGATCGCGTAGGGCGCCGTGCGCACGTCGAGGCGCAGGATCTTGCCGAGCAGCGAGCCGCGATCGCGGGCGTGATCCCACGGGTCGCCGGCGCTGCCGCCGTCGCCGGTGCCGGTCCACAGGTTGCCGTCGGGACCGAAGGCGATCATGCCGCCGTTGTGATTTCCGGCCGGGTCGTCCATCGACAGCACGGTCGCGGCGGAGGCCGGGTCGGCGCGATTCGGGTCGGCCGCGACGCGCAGGGAGGTGATCCGGACCGTCGGTCCGGGAGCGGTGTGCGCGATGTAGAACCGCCCGGAGGAGCGGTAGTCGGGGGGGAAGGCGAGCCCGAGCAGGCCGCGCTCCCCGTCGCTTTCGTCGAGCATCGCCGCAGCGTCGAGGAAGGGCACCGGGCGCAGGCGCCCGTTCTCGACCACCCGGATCGTACCCCCTTGCTCGACGATGAAGAGCCGGCCGCTGCCGTCGCCGGCGTGGGTCAAGAACAGCGGGTGCGCGAGGCCGGAGACGACCGGCAGGAGCGCGATCGCCGACGGCGGCGCGCCGCCGGTCGCCGCCCCGCGGCCGCGCGCGCCATCGGGTACGGAGGTTCCGGCCGCCGTGGCGGCCGCGACCTCGGCCGCCGTCCACATCCGAGCGAGGACGTCGCGCCAGGCGAGCCCGGCCAGAGCGAGCAGAACCGCCGCCACCAGCCACCGCAGGGTGCGCCAGCGCATGGTTTGGCGATCGTATGCCACGCAGCTATAATCGGCTCCTAACCTCGCTAGGAGGAACTCCCGATGTCCTTGCCCAAGCTGCGCCTGATGGTGCTCGTCGTGCTCGGATTCGCCGTCCTCGGCTCGCCGCTCCTCGGCGTCGCCCACAACGCCCCCGAAGGCCCGCGGAACCCGTCCCTCATCAGTGGCTCGATCGAGGCCGCCTACGCCGCCGACGATTGCCTGACCTTCTCCTATCGCGTCACCGTGGTGACCTCGGTCGGTGTCGGCAACGAGAACTTCACCCTTCAGCTCTGGGACGACGGCAACAATTTCGACAACATTCCGCTCTCGGCCCCGGCCGACGGACTCGAGCACGTGATCACCGGGACCTACACCCTCACCCAGCCTCCCGCCACCGCCGCGCCAGGCATCGGGCTCATTCTCGTGGATGCGAATCTGGGATTCGTCGACGTCATCGATCCCTTCGTCTGCACCCGCGGCTGGGTCGCGATCCCGACCCTCGACGTCCGCGGCGCGATCGCTCTCGTCGCCCTGCTCGCGGTGGTGGGCGCGCTCGTCCTGCGCCGCCGCCGGGCGAACGCCTAAGTTCGCGCAGCGACAGCCGGTTCTGCCCACGGGCGGGAACTCCGGGCCGACGCGGCCGGGACTCCCGCCCGTCGTGTCTCCGGGGGGACCTCGCGGCCTCCGCTAGACTCTCCGGCTTGAGCCCCGATCGCAGCCCGTCTCGCCCCGACCCGAGCCTGCCGCCGGATCGCAACGATCTCGGCTTCGGCTCGGTCGTCGCCCGCCAGAGCCGCGAGCGGCTCCTCAACCAGGACGGCAGTTTCAACGTCCGGCGCGAGGGTCTGGGCTTCTTCGTCTCGCTCTCGCCCTACCATTCGCTGCTCACCATGTCGTGGGGGCGGTTCCTCGCCGTCCTGTCGACGGTTTTCCTCGGCGTCAATCTCGCTTTCGGCGGCGCCTATTTCGCCCTCGGGCCGCAGGCGCTCGCCGGACTGCGTTCGACTTCGGCGGCGGACCACCTGGCGGGCTGCTTCTTCTTCAGCGTCCAGACCTTCGCCACCATCGGCTACGGCGGCATTTCCCCCGGCACCCGCGGCGCCAACGTCCTGGTGGTGGTCGAAGCGGTGAGTGGCCTGCTGCTGGTCGCCCTCGGCACCGGCCTCACCTTCGCTCGCTTCGCCCGGCCGCGGGCCAAGATCCTCTTCTCCCGCCGCGCGGTCGTCGCGCCGTACCGAAACATCACGGCGCTCGAGTTCCGCATCGCCAACGCGCGCAAGAACGAGCTCACCGACGTGCACGCCCGCGTCTTGCTGGCGCGGCGCAAGGGCACCGGCGATCGCGAGTTCGTGCCGTTGCAGCTCGAGCGCGAGAGCGTCCTGTTCTTTCCGCTCTCCTGGACGATCGTCCACCCGATCGACGAGGCGAGCCCGCTGCGCGGCTGGACCGAGGCCGACCTCGCGGCGGCGCACGCCGAGTTCCTGATCCTGCTCTCGGGAGTCGACGAGACTTTCGCCGCCACGGTGCACGCCCGCTCCTCCTACGTCGCCGACGAAGTCGAGTGGCGGCGGCGCTTCGTCAGCCTCTACAACCCGCCCGACGCCGACGGCGGCATCAGCATCGACGTCGGCAAGCTGTCGACCACCGAGCCCGCGTGAGGTCGGCCGGGCAGCGATCGTGAGCGCCCGGCTGGACCCTGAAGCGGGCCGCGGCCCGGCTCAGGGCGAGCTCGACGACCAGGCCTCGGTGGTGCCGGTCTCGAATCCGTTGCGGAAAAGGCGTCCGCCGCGGTCGGGCGTGCCGGCGCGGTCGAAGGAGCCGCGGCCGGTGCCCCAGAGGACGCGCGCGGCGGCGGAGCCCGGCAGGTCGTAGGCGACGACGCCCGAGTAGGCGGTCTGGATCACCACCTCGAGGTCGGCGTCGGCGTCGAGATTGGCGAGCGTCGGCGCGGCGAGGGCGCCGTTCCAGTTCGTCGTGCCGCGGGCGGGCGGCAGCGTCACCTGGTGCAGGAGCGCGCCGGTCGCCGAGAGCACCAGCAACGCGCCGTTCGCGCCCGAACCCTTCTGCGTCCAGGTGGTCACCAGCACTTCGGCGGCGCCGTCCCCGTCGAGATCGGCGATCACCGGCTCCGAGGCGAAGCGGAAGAAGCCCTCCGCCGGCGAGTAGACCGGGTAGGGCCAGGCGCCGTGCTCGCTGCGGTCGAGCCAGAAGGCGTGCAGCTTGCCGGCGAAGTCGGAAAACAGGATCTCGCGCTCGCCGTCGCCGTCGAGGTCGGCGACCGCGGGACCGTAGCTCGCGCTCTCGATCACGTTGTAGTCCATCGACAGCGGAGCGCCGAGGTCGACCGGCGCGGCGGTCCAGTCGTAGCTCGCGGTGACGAACCGCCCGCGGTCCGCCTGGAAGACGTAAACGCCGGTGTACTTGGTGGTCTCGCCGCCGGTGCAGTCGTAGGTGCGGCCGGTCGCGACCACCTCGAGCGAGCCGTCGCCGTCGAGGTCCGCGACCGCCGCCGGTCCGTCGGCGAAGTTCGTGCGGTAGCTCTCGGCGCGCACGCCGTTGCACATTCCCCAGCCGCGCAGCTCGGTGGCGTAGCTCTCCCAGACCCCGACCTCGCCCCAGTTCTTGCCGCCGTACACCGGGTCGGCGGGCAGGTGCGCGCCGCCGGCGTCATAGGCGCAGATGTAGTGCACGTCCGACGGCACGACGACCTCGAGCGCGCCGTCGCCCGCGAGATCGGCGAGCGCGAGGTTGTCGTTGTAGACCCCCCAGGCGTAGCCGCCTCCCCCCACCACCTGCGGCCAACCCGGGCGCAGCTCTCCACCGTGCTCGAGCACCCAGGCGTTGGTGGCGTTGCCGCGCGCGGCGCCGACCGCGATCTCGTAAGTCCCGTCGCGGTCGAGGTCGCCGGCCGCCAGCGCGCGCAGCTCGTTGCCGACCGGCTGCTGCGGCCAACCCGGCGCGAAGTAGCCGTCGCCCCGGTAGACCGAGACCCAGCCGCCGCCGTGCGCGGTGACGATCTCCGGTGCGCCGTCGTCGTCGAGGTCCTCGACGACGATGCCCGGCCAGGTACGGCCGACGTTGGCCGCGCCCGGTTCGCTGCGGTCGTGACCGGAGGCGACCCGCCACTCGAGGGCGCCGGTCGCGCCGTCGAGCGCGACGATCGAATAGGCCGAGGCGACGACCTCGACCGTGCCGTCGCGGTCGAGGTCGACGACCGCGGGCGAGGCGTACCAGCCGGTCTCGCACCAGGAGGCGTAGCAGCCGCCGTACTGCCACTTGAGCACCGGCGCCGCGACCGCGGCCGGCAAGGCACCGGGAAGCCAGCAGCCGAGCACGGCGAGCAGGATCGAGGTCCGCATGGCGAGTCTCGATCGACGAGGATACGGCGTCGGCGGCGGCTCGCCGGTGACCTCTTCCACTCTCCCCGGGGCGAGGGCCGGTCGGGGCGCTCCAACGCGCCGGCGCGGCGCCCGGGTGGAGCTTCCCCACACCTCGCCGCTCCGCGGCATTCGCGGCCGCTTCCGGGCGGCGAGCGACTCCCGCAGGCTGGCGCTCGGCCCCCATTTCACGGGCCTGCGAGCTTCTCGCGCCCACCCCGACGGTCGGCCCCGGGCTCATGCCGCAATGCGACAATCCGGAGTAGGATGCGGGCCGGGGGGCGGCGCCGGGACCGGCCGACGGGAGGTGGGCGTTGAGCGGAGCGCTCGAGTATCGCGATTCCCTGCGGCGGATCTACGCCGACGTCTACACGACGGAAGCGACCGACGCGATCCGCGCACTGGCCCCCCTCGACGCCGACCGCAAACGACTGATGGCCGAGCGCAGCGCCCGCCGGCGGCGCCGCGCCGCCGAGCGCCGACGGATCGAATTCCTCGCCCCGGACTCGCTCATTCCGCGCACCGCGATCCGCGTTGGCGACGCGCGCGCCGGCGACTTCGACGGCGGCGAGATCCCCGCCGATCTCGCCCGCCAGTGGATCCAGGGGACCGGACCGGCCACCAAGCCGCGCGCCACGACCGAGAGCGGCCTGCGCAACGTCGCCTACGCCCTGCTCTCGGGCGCCGACGGCTGGATGTTCGACGGCGAGGACGCGCTCGGCGAGGTCGACGCGATGTCGCTCGACAACCAGCGCAACCTGCGCCTGGCGATCGGTCGCGACGAGGTCTTCCTCGCGGTCGCCGAACGGGTCGCGGGCGAGATGAACGACTGGGGGCGCGGCTTCTTCGGCCACCCGATCGTCGCCGACTGGCGCCGCCAGCTCGATTCGACGACGGTCCTTTTCCGGCCGCGCGGCCTGCACCTCGACGATCGGCACGTGCGCTGGAACGGCGGCGCCGGCTTCTCGGCCTCGATCGTCGATCTGACGCTCTTCGTGACCTTGAACCACGTCGCGCTCGGCGGGCGCGGCGCCTCGATCGTGCTCTACCTGCCGAAGATCCAGACCGCCGAGGAGGCGGCGCTGTGGAACGACCTGCTGCTGGCGCTCGAGCGCCACCTCGGCCTCGCCGCCGGCACGATCCGCGCCTACGTGCTCGTCGAACAGCTCGAAGCCGCCTACCAGCTGATGGAGATCCGCGCCGCGCTCGCGCCGCACTTCGTCGGCTTCAACACCGGACGCTGGGACTACATCAACAGCGTCGCCGACGCGCTCGCCTGGGACCCGGACTTCGTCAACCCGAACATCGACGCCATCGGCATGACCTACGGCTACATGCGCCACTACGAGGACCGCGTCCGCCGGGCGGTCAACACCCCGGATCGCAACGGCCGCTTCGCCCTCTGGCAGGGCGGCATGGAGCCCAACATCCCGGTCGGCTCGCCGGCCGGAGTGGCCGCGGGGATGCGACGCGCGGTCGCCGGCGCCGAGCGCGAGCAGAGCGCGGGTGCCTCCGGCAAATGGGTGGCGCACTGGAAGATGGTGCACATCGTTCGCCCGGTGTGGGAACGACAGGGGGCCGACAATCAGCTCGGCCGGCCGTTTCCGGCGCTGACCTACGGCGACGAGGACGCCGCCGGACTCGCCCGGCTCGAGCCCGCGCCGCGCACCGTGCGCGGTGCCCGCGACCTGCTCTCGGTCGCCCTGCAATACGGCAACGCGTTCCTGCGCGGCTTCCAGGCGGCGGCCCTGAAACCGGCGGATTTCTTCGGCGACGACGACGTCCTCTATCTCATGGAGGACATGGCGACCGGCGAGATCCGGCTGTCGATCCTCTGGGAGTGGCTGCACAAGGGGGGTCGTTTCACCGCCGACGACCCCGAGACCGGCGTGCGCGCCGGCGACCCATTCACCGCCGGCCTCTTCGCCCGGCTGCTCGACGAGGAGTACGCCAAGCTGCGGGAGGCGCGCGACCGCGACGTGCACGACGACTCGAAAGGGACTACGCTGCCGATCGCGCGGGCGATCGCCGAAGCGTACGTTTCGAGCGCCGCGAAGCCCGCCTGGTACATCGACCTGTTGAACCTCAACCTCGGCCTCGCCGACCTCGCGACCGCCCGCCGGCGGATCGCGGCGTTCCTCGCGGACTTCGCCCGGGACGGCACGCGGCGGACCGAGAATCTCGATTTCGACGTTTGAACCCGGGAGCGACCCCATGACTCCGATCGAATCCACCGTCACCGAAGCCCCCGCGACCTCCGCCTCCGCGAACCCGGACCGGGCCGGCGACCCGACCGCCGAGCTCGAGCGCGAGGTCGCCGCCACCCAGGCCTGGTTCGACAGCCCGCGCTTCGCCGGCATCACGCGCCTCTACACCGCGCGCCAGGTCGTCGAGCAGCGGGGCTCGATCGCCAACGACTACACCGTGGCGCGCGAGGCCGCCACCGCGTTCCACGAACGCCTGCGGCAGCTGTTCGCCGAGAGGAAGAGCGTCACCACCTTCGGCCCCTACTCGCCCGGCCAGGCGGTGACCCTGAAGCGGATGGGGATCGAGGCGATCTACCTCGGCGGCTGGGCGACCTCGGCCAAGGGCTCGGTCAGCGAGGACCCGGGCCCGGACCTGGCGAGCTACCCGCTGTCGCAGGTTCCCGACGAGGCCGCCGGCCTGGTGCGCGCGCTGCTGACCGCCGACCGCAACCAGCAGTTCCTGCGTTCGCGGATGAGCGCCAAGCAGCGCGCCGCGGCCCCGGTGCACGACTTCCGGCCGTTCATCATCGCCGACGCCGACACCGGCCATGGCGGCGACCCGCACGTGCGCAACCTCATCCGCCGCTTCGTCGAGGTCGGCGTGCCCGGCTACCACATCGAGGACCAGCGTCCCGGGACCAAGAAGTGCGGCCACCAGGGCGGCAAGGTGCTGGTCGCCGAGGACGAGCAGATCAAGCGTCTCAACGCGGCGCGCTTCCAGCTCGACGTGATGCGCGTCCCCGGCCTGATCGTGGCGCGCACCGACGCCGAGGCCGCGAGCTTGCTCGACGGCCGCGGCGACGAGCGCGACCAGCCCTTCCTGCTCGGCGCGACCAACGTCGCCCTGCCGGCCTACAAGACCTGCTTCCTCGCCCTGCTCCGGCGCTTCCACGAGCTCGGGGTCGCCGAGCTCAACGGCTTCCGGCTCTACGCCATTTCCGACGAGGAGTATCGGGTGGCCGACGCCTGGCTCGAGAGGAAGGGAATCGCGGCGCAGATCGCCGACAGCGTCGCCGCCTGGAAGCGCGGCGGCGACGTCGCGCTCGACGCCCTCTTCGACAAGGTCGACTCGCGCTTCCTCGAGGCCTGGGAGGCCGAGGCCGGCCTCGAGACCTACGGCGAGGCGGTCGCCGAGGTGCTCGAGTTCCGCGCCGGCGAGGGCGAGCCGCTGGAGATGAGCGCCGACGCCTGGCGCCGCTTCGCCGCCACCGCCTCGCTCTGGGCCGCCAAGGAGAGGGCGCGCGCGCTCGGGGTCAACATCATCTGGGACTGCGAGCTCGCCAAGACCCCCGAGGGCTACTACCAGGTGCGCGGCGGCCTCGACTACGCGATCGCCAAGTCGCTCGCCGCGGCGCCGTTCGCCGACATCCTGTGGATGGAGACGGCGAGCGCCGATCTCGCCGAGGCGCGCCACTTCGCCGAAGCCATCCACGCCCAGTTCCCCGACAAGATGCTCGCCTACAACCTCTCGCCGTCGTTCAACTGGGACTCGACCGGGATGAGCGACGAGCAGATGCGGCGCTTTCCGGAGGAGCTCGGCAAGCTCGGATTCGTGTTCAACTTCATCACCTACGGCGGCCACCAGATCGACGGCGTCGCGGCCGAGGAGTTCGCCACCGCCCTGCGCCAGGACGGCATGCTCGCCCTCGCCCGCCTGCAAAGGAAGATCCGCCTGGTCGAGTCGCCCTACAAGACGCCGCAGACCCTGGTCGGCGGGCCGCGGCTCGACGCGGCGCTGGTCGCGTCCTCCGGCCGCACCGCCACCACCAAGGCGATGGGCAAGGGCTCGACCCAGCACCAGCACCTGATCCAGACCGAGGTGCCGAAGAAGCTGCTCGAGGACTGGCTGGCGATGTGGAGCGAGCACTACCGGCTCCCGGGCGGTCTGCGCGTCGACCTGCGGCCGCACCGCGCGGGCTCGGAGCTGCTCGAGCTCGGCATCTACGGCAAGACCGACGACAAGCTCGCCAACGTGATCTTCGCCCCGATCCAGGATCGCCGCGGCCACAGCATCCTCTCGGTGCGCGACCAGAACACCTTCGCCGAGGAGCTGCGCAAGAAACGGCTGATGACCCTGGTCCACCTCTACCTGGTGCACCGCTACAAGGCCGACTCGGTGCACTACGTCAGCCCGACCGAGGACAACCGCTACCAAGCGGCGAAGATGAAGGAGCACGGCCTGTTCGCCGAGGTGGCGACCGAGGTCGGTCAGATCATCGTCGCCGAGGTCAACGACGAGCGGGTGGCCGAGCTGCTGGCGACCGACCGCGCGGCGTTGGGGAGGCTGATCCGCAAGGAGGCCTGAAGCTCAGGCGCGCAGGCGGTAGATCGCCAGCGCGCCGTGCAGCGCGACGAAGGCGAGCGCCAGCAGCAGGCAGGAACAGCGGTCGAGGCGCCGGGCCGCCGCGGCTAGTGATAGAGGTTGCGCGTCTCGCCAGCGGCCGCCCCCGGCGGATCCAGGCGTCCGCGCGCCGCCGCCCACGCGAGGCGGGCGCCGACGTCGCCGCGATAGACCGTCTCGAGCCGCGTCCCGCTCGCGCCGGCGCTGCGCTCGACGAGCCGCTCCGCCGCCGGGTCCGTGCGGTCGATCAACCAATACAACTCGCTGCCGGCGCTGGTGAAGTGCAGGCCGAGCCGCGCCTCGCCCGGCGAGCCGGCGACCATCTCCGCCAGCCGGCGCGCCGCGGCCGGCCGCTCGAGCTCGCCGCCCTCCGCCAGTCGGTAGCCCTCCGGCGGCGTGAAGACGACCGACGCCGGACCCACGGTCCGCTCGCCGCCGCCGCCGAGCGAGCGCACGAAGAACCAGCCGAACGCCGCGACCGCGCCGGCGAAGAAGACGACGGTGAGCAGGACGCGCAGCGGTCGCATGCCTCGCATGGTACCCCGAGGCGGGCCCGGCGTCGGCGATCGCTCAGGGCGCGACGACGGCGCTCCAGGCGGCGACGTTGCCGCCCTCGAAGCCGTCCGCGAACAGCTCCACCGCGGGCTTGAAGCCGGCCTGGAGCGGCCAGCCGGGGTTGCCGCCCGCCTGCCAGCGGTAGGCGCCGGCATCGTGCGTGTCGGCGCGCGGCGTGCCGTTGAAATCGTCGGCGAGCGGATAGGCGGCGCTGCCCGCCGCCACCAGGCGCGAGCCGTCGACCGGGAAGAGATCCGCGGGTGGCGCGCCGCCGTAGTCGGCGTCGGCGAGATCGAGCGCCGCGTCGCCCGCGCCGTCGAAGCCGCCGGCGACGTTCATCGTCGCGCCGTCGCCGACGTTGCCGGCCACGGTCGCCCCGCCGGTCGCGCCGTCGAGCCAGATCGCGTAGCCGTTGGGGGCGTAGAGAGCGTTGTTGGCGATCACGATCGAGCCCACGATGCCGCTGGCGCGCAGAGCGTTGTGCGCGGCGTCGAGCACCGTGTTGTGCTCGATCACCAGGTTGGCCGGCGCGCCCGCCTGGTGCGGCTGGTCGCGGATGCCGTCGTTGACCGCGCCGAGGATCAGGTTGTTGCGGATCACCGCGTCGGCGGCCGACTGGATGGCGTGGTCGCCGCAGGCCCAAAGGAGGTTGCGCTCGAGCACGTTCGGGCCGCCGTGGCCGACCGCGCCGTAGGTGATGATGCACGGGTAGCCGGTGTCGTGGATGACGTTGTCGGCGACCGTGTTGGCGTAGCTGCCCTCCTTGATCTCGATGCCGTCGCCCTGGGTCACGCCCGGGCCGTTCGTGTGGTGGATGTGGTTGCCGGCGATCCGGCTGTCGTGCATCCGGCAGGCGTCGGAGTTGCAGCCGAGGTACATCCCTTCGGCGGTGCCGCCGGTGTGGTCGATCTCGTTGCCGAGCAGGCGCAGCCCCCGGTAGTCGCTCCCGGGAACGTTCGCCGAGATGCCGACGTCGGCGACGTCGTGCACGTGGCACCTTTCGACCGTGACGAAGTTCGACGCCGAGATGCGGATGCCGTGCGAGCCGCCGGTGACCGCGAGACCGCGCAGCACCAGATGGGCGGCGTTCTCGACGTTGATCACGTTCTGCGAGCCGTCGACGTACTGGACGACCGGCGTCTCGCCGTCCTTGGCGCGGACGACGATCGGCCGGGTGGGCGTGCCGACCGCTTGGATGCTGAAGCGCGAAGTCAGCAGGTAGGTTCCGCCGCGCAGCACCAGCTCGTCGCCCGGATTCAGCGCGTCGACCGCCGCCTGCAGATCGTCGCCCGGGCCGATCTCGATCGTAGTGGCCGACGCGCGACCGCCGGGAGCGAGCGCCACCAGGAGCAGCAGGACGCCGCGGGCGGGCACCGCGGCGAGCGCGGACCCCGAAACTCGCGGGCGATCGCCGGCGGCCGGACGCGGCATCTCGCCGATCGTGGTCCTCCCGTCGCGGGCTGTCAATCGTCCATGCCGCTCGCGGCGTGCGACTTCGCGGACCCGCGCCCGACTACGCGATCCGCGCCCCGGCTTCGGCGAGCAGCTCGCGCAGCAGCGAGCGATGGCAGCGCGCTTCGTTCTCGCAGTAGCAGCCGAGGGCGAGCTCGGTCGAGCGCGAGAGCGCCGCGAGCAGCTCGATCAGGTGCCGCGCCGCGGGCTGGTTCATCTCCCGGCGATAGCGGCGGGCGAAGGCGCGCCACCGCGCCTCGGTGTCGGCCTCGTGCGCGCTCTGGACCAGCTCGGCGCTCGGCGACAGCTCCGGCAGCCAGACATCGTAGAAGTCGCGGCGCGCGATTTCCTCCTTGCGCACGCCGCGCGGCGGCCGCCGGACGGTTCCGAGCCGCGGTCCTTCACCGGGTTCGCGCCGCGATCCGAGGCGCACGACGTGCAGGGCCATGCCGACCTCCTCCCCCGGGCGGCCGCAACGCGCCGCCCGCGGCGACAGTCTCTAACGAGCGGCGCGTTCGAGGAAGTCGGCGCCGGCGGCGACGACCTGCGGATCGCGCAGGATGCGGTAGTGACCGAGGCCCTCGGTCGGCGCGAAGCGCGCCCCCGGCCAGCGGCGCGCCAGCTCCTCGCCCTCGGCGAACGGCACCTCGTCGTCGCCGCGGTCGTGCAAGATCAGGAGCGGCGCGTCCTGGTGACGCGCCAGACGCCCGGGCTCGACCTCCTCGAAGCGCAGGCCGACCCACTCCTCCGCCCGGCGCTCGAGGCGGCGGCGCACCGCGTCGCCGAACCCGAAACCGTGCGCGGCGCGGGCGAAGAAACTCCCGAACCGCGACGGCGGGGCGACGAAGACCGCCGCCCGGGCGTAGAGGCCGCGATCGAAGGCGAGCGTCGTCGCCGCGCCGCCGAAGCTGTGCGCCACGATGCCGGCGAGGGGCGCGAAAGGCTGCGCGGCGTCGAGGATTGCGCCGGAGAAGTGGCGGATCGACGCCTGGCGCCCCGGCGACTCGCCGTGCGCCGGCAGGTCGATCGCCACGACGCGGAAGCGCGCCGCGAGCAGCGGCTCGACGAAGGGCGTGAGTTGCCCGGCGTGCCCGCCCCAGCCGTGGAGCAGGAAGACCGTCTCGCCACGGCCCCAGCACCAGCCGGCGATCCGTCCCTCGCGAGTCTCGAGGTCGAGACGCCGCCCGCGCGCCAGGATCTCGCGCTGCTCGGCGCGCGGCCGAGTGCGCGGCGGGGTGAAGAACAGCCGCCGCGCGGCGCGCGCCGCCAGGTCCGGCGACAGGCCGGCGACGATGCGCATCCCGGCCCGCAGGAGCACCGGTACCGGGAGCTGACGAAGACGATCGGTCGTGCTTTTCTCGAGGGCGGACGCGGCGACGGTCATGATCTCTCCCCCTCCTGCGGCGGTGAGCCGGCGGTCAGGCGCGCGCCCGGCGCTGGACGCGCGAGCGCTCGATCAGGGATTCGAAAGCGGCGCGGGCGCGGCGCTCGGCGGCCGGGTCGGCGACCAGCTTGGCGGCGAACTGCAACGACATGCCGATGGCCGAGAACTCGAAGGCGAACTGTCGCGGATCGAGGTCGGCGCGGAAGTGACGCGCGGCGACCGCCCGCTCGGCGGCGCCGGCGATGAACGCCAGCCACTGCTTCTGCGACTCGACCACCGCGTCGCGCACCGCCCCCGGCCGATCGTCGAACTCGCTCGCCAGCGACAGGAAGACGCAGCCGCGCGGCGTGGTGCCGCGCCGGAACCAGGCGAGCCAGCGCTCGACCAGCTCGACCACACGCGGCTCGCCGCGCGGCGCGGCGAGCGCCGGCTCGAGCACCAGGGCGCGGAAGCGGCGGATCGCCTCCTCGAGCACCGCGAGCTGCAGCGCCTCCTTGGAGCGGAAGTGGGCGAACAGACCGCTCTTCGACAGCCCGAGCCCCTCGGCGAGCACGCCGAGCGTCACGCCCTCGAGCCCGACCTCGGCCGCGCGGTCGAGCGCCCGCTCCACGATCTGCTGCCGGGTCGCGCCGCCTTTCGACATGCGGCAAAAAATAGCACGATCGGTCGTATTGTCAAGCGGTCGCGCGGCGAGCGTAGGATCGGCCTCCCAACTCCCGAGGAGGTCTCGATGAACGTCCGCCGATTCGCCGCCGCCGTCTCCGCCGTCGCGCTCTTCGCCCTGATCGCCGCCGCCGCTCCCGTCCTCGCCAAGAGCGAGGTCAAGGGGGCGGCGATCCTCGATCATCCCTGCGGCAAGGTCGCGGTCGAGAACATGGGCCTGGTGCACGACGGCAAGATCGCCGAAGCGATGAAGCTCGGCACCCAGGCGATGCAGGACGAGTGGAACAAGATGCCCGCCAAGGACAAGGAAATGATGGGCGGGATGATGAAGGAGATGTCCCAGACCCGCGAGGCGTTCTCGGCCGAGATCAAGGCGAACGGCGTGCTCTTCGTCGAGGGCAAGTCGGCGACCCTCAAGGTCACCAAGACCACCAAGGACGCCAACGGCTCGAGCTCGGAGACCATGACCCAGAATTTCGAGCTCGACGGCACGACCTGCCGGATCACCCGCTGACCCGCCGGCCGGAGGGCTGACGAAGGTCGCGCGGCGACCCCGAGGCACGCGGATTGCACGCTCGCGTTCGCCTGGAGGTCGCGCCATGCTCCGACGCCTCGCCCTGCCCGTTCTCCTCGCCTGCGCCGTCCTCGCCGCCGGCCGCGGCGCGCGCGCTGCCGCGCCGCCCGACAATCCTGCGATCGACATGCCGGGTTTCCTGCGCGCCGCCGAGGAGGCCGCCCACCAGCGCGAGACCCACCGCGTCGACGAGGAGGAGTTCCTGCGCCTGAGCCGCGAGGCCGGAACCGTCGTCCTCGACGCCCGCAGCCGCGAGAAGTACGACCTGCTGCACGTGGCCGGCGCCGTCAACCTCCCGTTCTCCGACATCACGGTCGACAACTTGGCGCGCCTCCTGCCCGACCGCGGCACGCGCATCCTCATCTACTGCAACAACAACTTCGCCAACGCCCCGGACCCGTTCCCGGCGAAGATCGCCATCGCCTCGCTCAACCTCTCGACCTACATCGCGCTCTGGAGCTACGGCTACCGCAACGTCTACGAGCTCGCGCCGCAGGTCGACCTCGCGCGCTCGAAGCTCGCCTTCGAATCGACGGCGAAGCCCGGCGCCGATTTGTCCCCTCGCGATTCGAATTGACGCTGAGGAGGGCAAAGGAGGCTCCATGTCGAGCTCGTTCGCCGTCCGCTCCGCCCTCGCCCTGCTCGTCGCCGCGCCGCTCGTCACCCCTCTCGCTGCCGTGACGCCGATCACGCCGCAGAAGACCGGCGGCGACGTCCGGGTCAACGGCAAGCCGCTGCCGATCGCCCATGCCTACCTCTTCCACGCGCCGGACGCCTGGGAGGAGAAGCAGATCAACTCGGTGGTGGTCCTGACCGGCCAGCCGCTCGACGAGGCGAAGCTCAAGACCGCGAAGACCCTCACGCAAGCTCTCCAGGCGGCCCCGGAGCGGATCGTGGTCGAGGTGCGGCCGGACCAGCGGGCGGGTCTGTCGATCTGCCATCCCGAATTCGGCGACGGCTTGTGCTACTCGACGACCGTCTCCGGTCCCGACGAATGGAAGTCCGAGCCCGCGGCGGCCGGCCACGTCGGCGGTCACGTCCGCATCTTCGCCGGCCGCGAGGACACCGTGCTCGACAAGTACAAGCTCTTCTACGACTTCACCTTCGACGCCGCGCCGGTCGCCGACTTCGCCCGGCGGCGCTGAGCGGCGGGCTCTTCGTCCGGCGCGGTCCAACGGCACGCGGTGGACGCGGGCTCCTATGCGCGCCGGGCCTCGAGCTCGGACCAGCGGGCGTAGAGGCGGTCGACCTCGGCTTGCGCCACGGCGAGCGCGGCGTAGCGCTCGCTGAGCGCCCGCGGGTCGCTCGCCACCGCCGGCTCCTCGGCGGCGGCGCGCCGGCGTTCGAGCTCGCCCTCCGCGGCGAGGATCGCCGCCTCCATGCCCTCCCACTCCTTCTGTTCGCGGAAGGAGAGGCGTTTCGCCGGGCGCGCTCCTGCCGGCTGCGCTCGGGGCTCGCTCGTCGACCTCGTCTCCTCGGCCGATGGGCCGGGCCGCGTCCGGCGGGCCTCCTCCCACTGCGCGAGGTCGGCATACGAGGTCGCTCCGCCCCGTCCGTCGAGGGCGAGGATGGAGCTCGAGACCCGGTCGAGCAGATAGCGGTCGTGGGTCACCAGGACGAGCGCGCCCGGGAATTCGAGCAGGCTCTCCTCGAGCACCTCGAGGGTCGGGATGTCGAGGTCGTTCGTCGGTTCGTCGAGGATCAGCAGGTCGGCCGGCAGCAGCATCAGGCGGGCGATCAGGATCCGCGCCTGCTCGCCGCCCGAGAGCTTCGCCACCGGCGTCTCGAGCTGCTCCGGGCGGAAGAGGAAGCGCTTCGCCCAGGCGGCGACGTGGATCTCGCGCTCGAGGTAGACCACCGAATCGCCGAGCGGCGCGAGCGCGCGGCGCAGGGTGGCGGCCGGGTCGAGGCTCTCCCGGCCCTGCTCGAAGAGCCGAACGCGCAGCGCCGGGGCGCGCTCGATGGTGCCCGCGTCGGGCGCGAGCGTTCCGGCGAGGAGCGAGAGGAGGGTCGTCTTGCCGCTGCCGTTCGGACCGAGCACCCCGAGCCGCGATCCCGGTCCGAGCAGGAGGTCGAGAGGCTCGAGGACCCGCCGCCCGCCGAAGGACTTGCCGATACCGCGCGCGACGAGCAGGCGCTTGGTCTTCCTCCCCGAGCCGGTGAAGTCGATGCCGGCGCTCGCCGCCTCGGCGGTCCGCGAGCGCACCGCGGCGAGCTCGTCGAGCAGCCGTCCGGCCTCGTCGACGCGCGCCTTCGCCTTCGTCGTCCGCGCCTTCGGCCCGCGGCGCAGCCACTCGACTTCGCGCCGCGCGCGGTTGGCGAGGGTCTCGGCGTATTCGGCCTGGTTGCGTCGCACTTCGTCGCGGCGCACGAGCAGGTCGCTGTAGCGGCCGTCGACCGCCAGCAGGCCGCCGGGATCGGCGCGGTCGAGCTCGAGCATGCGGGTGGCGACGTGCTCGAGGAACCAGCGGTCGTGGCTCGCGACCACGATCGCCCGGGGGTCGGCGAGCAGGAGCTTCTCGAGCTCGAGGATCCCCTCGAGGTCGAGATGGTTGGTCGGCTCGTCGAGCAGCAGGACGTCGGGCTCGCGCGCCAGCTCGCGGGCGATCGCCAGGCGCTTCTTCCAGCCGCCCGAGAGGGTCGCGACCGGCCGCGTCGGATCGTCGAATCCCAGCCGCGCCAGGAGCCGCGCGGCGCGCGCGTGGCTCGCGTAGTCGTCGCCGTGCGGGTGGACGAGAGCGGCGAGGACGATCGCCTCGACGGTCTCCCCGCCGGCGAAGACCGGGTCCTGCTCGAGGTAGGCGATCCGCGCCCCCTTGCGCACCGCGCGCCGGCCGGCGTCCGGCTCCTCGAGGCCGGCGAGGATGCGCAGCAGGGTCGACTTGCCGGAGCCGTTCGGCCCGACGAGCCCGACGCGGTCGCCCTCGGCGAGGCCGAAGGAGAGATCCTCGAACAGCGGCCGCTGGCCGAACTGCTTCGTCAGCCTGTCCGCGGAGAGGAGTTGGGGGCGCGCCCCCGGAGTCTGCGCCATGACGTCCCGCGCCCCGGCCCCCGGCCGGCCGACGCGAGGCGCGACTTATAGCAGGAAACGGGCTGCGAGAAGTAGCTTCCGGCGTCGACGAGAGCGAATTGGCGCTTCTAGCCTGGGCTGCGAGGCGAGGTAGGACTCGACAAACGAAGAGCACCCCCCGCTGACAGGTATCCGTCGACGCACGCCGACGCCTTCGGAAAGGCGCTGCCTCCGAACACCGCCATCGCCTCGTCCGGAGACAACAGACAGTAGGAGTAAGTTGCCTGCGGCATACCATCGACAACCAGAATGGACTCGGTCGAGGAGTTCGGCGAGTGCGCGCGAGACCAGATCTCCAGAAACGGAATGTCCAGTGGCTGACCATCGACCATCAGCAGAGGCAGCTGCGCTGTGCCTGAACCTTCCGTTGGCCGCGACAGCTCCAGCCGACCGTCTCGCTGCTCGAGAGCGATCGAGACGGCGCCTTCGGCGCTCGAAATCGACACTCGGGAGAGCGCCAAGGTGTAGCCGAGTGCGGTGGTGACCAGGCGCACGCTCGCCGCCTCCGGCGGCACTTCGAGCTCGAAGCCACCGTCGGCTCCGCTGCGCGCCTGCGCGGCCGTCATCGCGGCCAAGGTTCCGGAGGAGGTGAGCGGAAAGCCCAGAATCCAGGCACCGGCGACCGGTCCCGTCGCCGAGTCGACCCGCCCCTTCAAGGTCCGACGATCTCGGAGGACCAAGTTCACTTCCGGGGACGTCAACTCCTCGTCGAGCAGCACCTGACGGCGTTCGGAGCTGGCGTGTGATTTCCGTGCCTCGATCGAGTACGTTCCCGCGTCTTGTCCACGGATCGAGAACGATCCCAGGAGATCGCTCTCGACGGTCACGACATTGGCCGACTCTCCGACCGGAACGAGCGTCACGACGGCGTCCTCGACCGGGGCGCCCTGCGCGTCGTGAACGAATCCGCGGACCTCCGTGTCGGGAAGGATGATCTCGATCCTCGCCGGCAGTCCGCGTCTGGGCGTCGGGACTTCGACGTCGACACCCGTCGCCGAGACGCGCATCGCCTCGCTGAACACGTCGACCTTCCAGCTTCCGGCTCGTGGCAGAGCGAGCGCGAACTCCCCGTCGGCGTCGGACTCCGCTTCGGCACGCACGTCTCCGTGTCGGCCGCCAAACCAGAGGTCGGCCGCCAGAGCGTCCTCACCGACCTGAACCTTGCCGCGAACCTCCACGAGGTCGATTTGAATGGCAGCGAGCTCGGAGCCGGGCTCGAGATCGAACTCCTGCTTGGCGTAGGAATCGCCGGACCGGTTCTGAACGAAGATCGAATAGGTACCCCGAGGGATCGCGGGCGAGGTCCAGCCGCCGTCGTCAGAGGTCTTGCCTCGCGCAATCTCGGCCAGGTCGCCCGATCGGATGGCCCGCAGAACAATCGACCACGGAGCGCCCGAGGTATCGATCGGCGGGTCGAGTTGAACCTTCAGATGCAGGGCGCGTGACAGCTTGAGAGGCGCTCTGAGCTCGACGTCCTCGCCCGGCTTCAGGACGACGCTCTGGGAAGCCTCCTCGTAACCATCCTGCGAGGCGGAGATCTCGTAGGAACCGGCAGGGAGCGCGTCGAACAGGAAGTATCCCCAGGGGTTCAATCGAGCCGTGGTGGCGAGGCTCTTCAGCTGGGGCGGAGTTCCAACCGAGCCGGCATCGGCCAGCACTCGCGACACGGCTCGGACCGTAACTGCCCGAGAGTCGGCTTCGCCGTCGTCGGTCGTGACTCTTCCGAGGAGCGCGATTCCCTCACGCAAGGGGATCCGCCCGAGATCGAGCGTCCTTCCGGCCTCGACGGCACGATCCCAGGAATAGGAAGGAGCGTAGCGCGGGCACTTGACCCTCGTGTCCCATCGCCCCCTGGGTCCGGCGCACGCGGCATCGCCTCCCGCGCTGATCGCGCAAGTCAGCGTCGCTTCGCCTGGTTGATTCGCTTCTGAGGGAGCCAGGTTGCTCGCGCGGACGAGTCGAAGCTCGACCTTCGACGGCATCGCCATCGCCTGAGGCGGAATGAGCGACATGCGAAAGGTCGACGCTGGCCACAGCGTGGTCTCCACTTTCGCCGAGCCGACTTCGACCGGTGCGGACCAGAAGCCGTCGGATTCGACCGCGATCGCCCAGTGCTTTCGGGGGTCGAGGTCCATCCGCACGACGCGATTCTCCGAGAGCGTGCCGGAGAGCTCCCGAACAGGCTCTCTCTCGGCAGTCGCTCGAACTCGAACCAACGAGCCGAGGCGCCCCCCCTCGATCCGGACGGCGACCGCGTCAGCGGAAGCCTTCGCCGCGAAGAGTACGGCGAAGGTCGCTCCGATGACGGCAAGACGGCGTAGTTTCAAGGACATCCGTGCCTGAGAATCCCTGCCTGTCCCTATTTTCCGGTGCGGAAGCGGTCGGCGTAGCGCTGGGGCTCGCCGGTCTCCCAGGGGCGGTAGGTGTTGCAGAAGTCGATCCGCTCGCCGAGCGGCGGGTGGGAGGAGCGCCAGAGCTTGTAGAGCGGGCCCGGCCGCGGATTGGCCAGGTTCTCCTGCTGCAAGCGGACGAACGCCGAGGCCGCGGCGTGGTTGTCGTGCGTCAGCTCGAGGCCGAAGCGGTCGGCTTCGTGCTCCTGGTTGCGCGAATAGGCGAGCACCAGCGGCGAGACCGCGAAGATGAAGACGCCGAAGAGCAGCCCCAGCCAGGGGGTCGCGGCGACGTCGGCGAGCTCGCTGAATCCGAAGCGGCCGCCGAAGCGCGCCAGCAGGGCGCTCGAGGTGCGGTGGATCAGCCAGAGCCCGGCGAGCACCAGCAGCGGCAGCAGGGCGAGGCTGCGCCAGACGTGGCCGAGGACGTAGTGGCCCATTTCGTGCCCCATGACGTAGAGCACCTGTTCGCGGTCGAGCTTCTTCAGGATGGTGTCCCAGAGGACGATGCGCTTGGTGCCGCCGAAGCCGGTGACGTAGGCGTTCACCGTCTCGGTGTCGACGCTCTTCTCGACCTCGAAGACCCGCGCCCCGTCGATCCCCGCCCGGCCGGCCTCCGCCAGCAGGTCGGCCTCGAGCGCCTTGTCCTTCATCGGCCCGAACTGGTTGAACAGCGGATCGATCCAGATCGGCGACACCAGCACCAGCAGGACGATGAACGGGAACGACAGCGCCGCCGTCCAGAGCCACCAGCGCTTCGGGCTCTTGCGCAACAACCAGAACGGCACCCAGGCGAAGAGCGCCGCGATGACGATGCTGACCACCATCCCCTTGACCCCGTCGCTCGCCCACTTGGCGAGCGTCTGGTTCGAGAGCCCGTAGGCGTGCGGCCGGACGAAGTCGGCGTAATAGGAGAGCGGCAGGTCGATCAGCGTCCCGAGGACGATGAAGAAGACGAAGTAGACGGTCACGGTGGCGTACCACTTGCCGCGCGCGATCCGGCCGGCGAACGAGCGCAGGCGGGCCGAGGCGCCGGTCGCGACCCAGGCGAGCGGCACCACGAAGCCCCAGATCGTCAGACCGGCCCAGAGGACGTTGCCCGAGCGGTAGTAGCGCATCGCCTTCTCGCTCGGCACCGGCACCGGCACCGGCCCGGACCCGGGCGACGCCGGGGCGGGAGCGGCCGTGGCGGAGGCACCCACCGGCGCGGCCGGGCTCGCGGCCGCCGGCTCGTCCGCCGCCGCGGCGGCCGTGGCGAGAAGCGCCAACGCGAAGAGGACGGCGGCCTGAGCGCTGCGCGACGGCGAGAGCCATCCGCGGAACCGGTTCGTCATTGCCCACCTCCGGGAGATCGCGACCCAGCATATCGGGCTGGGCCCGCACGCCAAGGAGATGATCGGAAATCGAACCCCGAGCGCAACGCCACCGGCAGGAAGAGGGCGACGCGCGCGCGCTGCGCCGCCGCGGGACTCCGAGAGCGGGCGCGTCGTCCGCGCTCAGATTCCGCGCCGCGCTCCGGCGACCGCGGCCGGCGGACAGCGCGCCGTGGCGGCCAGACGCTCGACCTGCGCGATCTCTCTCGCCCAGTCGGCGTCGCCGTTCGACGCTGCTTCGTGGCGCGCCGCGGCGAGCGCCTCGCCGGCCGGCGCGAGACGGCAGAGGGCGACGCGCGCCCGCGCCAGCTCGAGCCAGGCCGCTCCCAGGCTCGCCGACCCCGCCGCACGCCGCCGCTCCACCACCTGCGCCAGACGGCGCTCCCCCTCTTCGCCCTCACCCGCCGCCACCAGCAGCGGACCGAGCAGCGCGTCGACCGAGGCGAGATCGAGGCTCCCCGCGGGCAGGGTCTCCTCCCAGATGCTCCCCGCCTTGCGCAGCGCCGCGATCGCCTCGCGCGGATGGCCGGTCTCGGCGAGCGACTGGCCGAGGTTGCGGTAAGAGTAAGCGATATTGCGATGGCGATCGCCGATCGCGCCGCGCAAGATGGCGATCGCCTGCTCGAAGATCGGCCGCGCCTCGGCCGGGCGGCCGGCGGTGAGCAGCGTCCAGCCGAGCTCGTTGGTCGACAGTCCGGTCTCGTAGTGCGCCGGTCCATAGGTGGCCGCGCTGATCTCCAGGCCACGCCGCGAGGCCGCCACGGCCCGGTCGGTTTCGTGCAGGCGGATGTAGAGCTCCGAGAGATTGCCGAGCGTGCCGGAGACCAGGGCGCTCTCGCGGCCGCTCGTCCGCTCGTGCAACGCCAGCGCCCGTTCGAGCGCGCTCCTCGCCGCCGCGAGATCGCCGGTGCGCGTCAGCAGCAGCCCGTAGTTGTTGAGCACCTTGGCTTCGAGCCGCGGATCGCCTTGCGGGTCGGCGTCGAGCCGGGCGATCGAGCGCGCGAACGCGGCGCGGGCGTCGTCGGTCCGCCCGAGGGCCTTGTAGGCGTTGGCGAGGTTGTTCAGATCGCTCGCCGCGTCGAGATTGGCCGCGGCGCCGGCGCGCTCGTGATACGCGAGCGCCGACTCGAGCAGCGCCGCGCCGCGCGCCGATTCGCCGACGCGATGGTAGAGCGCGCCGAGCGCGGCCTCGCTCGCCGCCAGATCCGCCGGCGAGGTCTCGGCGCGCGCCCGGCGCAGCGCCAGGGACTCCTCGAGCAGCTTGCGCGCCGGCTCGTAGAGGCCGAGACGGTACTCGAGGCCGCCGAGCACGTGCAGCATCGCGGCGCGGGTCTCCGGCTGCCCGGCGAGCTGGCGGTCGATCTGGCTGGCGCCGCGGTCGACGAGCTCGCGCGCCGTCAGGTCGGCCGCCTTCCTGCCCTCCGGGTCGGCGGCGGTGAAGACGTCGGTCAGGAAGCCGACGACGGCTTTCGACTTGGTGGCCTCGGCGCGCGCCTCGAGGGCGGCGCGCTCGGCGCGCTGCGCCTGCCACAGCGCCAGCACCAGTCCGGCGACGAGCGACGAGAGCGCCAGCGCGGCGGCCGCGAGGCTGACGCGGTGGCGGCCGGCGAACTTCGCCGCGCGATAGCCGAGCGAGTCCGGGCGGGCGGCGATCGGCCGGCCGGCGAGGTAGCGGCCGAGATCGTCGGCGAGCGCCGCGACCGACGGGTAGCGCCGCGCCGGGTCGGAACGCAGCGCGGTGAGCACGATGGTGTCGAGATCCCCGGCGAGCGAACGCGACCAGCGCCTGCGGTCGCGGGCCTCGGGCGCGCGGTCGCCCGGCTCGGCGCCCGCGGCCTCGCGCACCGCCGTCGAAGGGCGGACGACCAGCTCGCTCGCCACCGCCGCCGCGAGCTCCGCGCCTCGCCGCCCGGCGCGCCGATGCGGCAGCCGGCCGGTCAGCAGCTCGAAGGCGACGACCCCCAGGGCGTAGACGTCGGTGGCGGTCGACACCGGCTCGCCGAGGATCTGCTCGGGGGCTGCATAGGACGGCGTCAACACGCGGACGTCGGCACGCGTCGCCTCGGGCGCGCCGGGGTCGGCATCGGCTGCGAGCAGTTTGGCGATCCCGAAGTCGAGCAGCTTCACCTGGCCATCGTGGGTCACCAGGATGTTCGAAGGCTTCAGATCGCGGTGCACGACCAGCAGGCGGTGGGCGGCGGCGACCGCCTCGCAGCAGGCGATCAACAGCCGGAGCCGTTCGCCGACCCCCGCGCCGTGCTCGGTGCACCACTCGGTGATCGTCCGTCCGTCGACGCGCTCGAGCACGAAGTAGGGGCGACCGTCGGCGGCGATGCCGCCGTCGTAGAGGCGGGCGATCGCCGGATGCTCGAGGCGGGCCAGGATCTGCCGCTCCTGGAGGAAGCGGCGCTCGATCTCTTCCGAGTCCATGCCGCGCTTGAGCAGCTTGATCGCCACCGTCTGCTCGAACTGGCCGTCGGCCCGCCGCGCCTTCCAGACCTCCGCCATGCCGCCGCTGCCGAGAAGGCGTTCGAGTCGCCAGGCCCCGAGCTCCATTCCGGCGCAGGCCGCCGGCGAGCGGCTCGCGGGCTCGCTGGTCGCGGCGACGGACTCCCCGGCGAGGCTCGCGAGCACCGAGGCCGCCACGCCGGCGACCGCATCGGCGTAGCGCCGGGAGGGCGCCTCTTCGTCGGCCGCCGCGAGCATCGACCGCGCCTCGGCCGCCAGATCCGGCTCGACCGCGGCGAGGCGCGCCTCGCGCTCCGCCGCCGGCAGCTCGACCAGGATCTCGAGCAACGGCTTCAGCCGCTTCCAGCGTTCGGGATCGACGCCGGTCATGCGGGCATTCTAGTGGCCGCGGGCCGCGATGGCCCCGGCGGCGCGCGCTTGGCGCTGGTGGGAGAAAGGAGATCCGCCCGTGCGCCGAATCGCCCTCCGCCGCCGCTGCGTCCCCGTCTTCTTCGCGACCGCGCTCGCTCTGGCGGGGGCGGTCGCGCTCGCTCACGCGGCCCGCGCCGACGTCTTCTGCGTCACCAACGTCGCCGAGCTCGACGAGGCCTTCGACGAGGCCGGCCTGGTCAAGCAGGCCGACATCCGGGTGGCGAGCGGGAGCTATCTCCTGGTGACGACGCTCGCGCACCATCCCGACCCCGGGCTCGCCTACTCCGAGCTCACCTTCTCCGGCGGCTGGGACTCGACCTGCCAGCACCAGACGCGCGGCGCCGCGCTCACCGTGCTCGACGGGCACGGCGACCACGGCGCCTCGTTGCGCGACGAGCAGTGGGTGCGGCTCGACAACCTGACGCTGCGCAGCTTCGGGGCCTTCGTCATCCAGGCCGAGAAGGGGCACCCCGATCCGGCGCGGATCTACGTGCGCAACCTCGCCGTGGTGCGCAGCGCCGGCTTCCGCGTCGAGGGCGACCTCGACATGGACTGCGACCCCGAGCGGGTCCGGGTCTGGATCGCTTCGAGCCTCTTCGTCCAGGGCTCCGAGTCGCCGGCGATCGAGGTCACCGCCTGCGGCGGCGAGGTCGAGCTCAACCAGGTCACGGTCGCCGCCAATCCCGGCCTCGGCGTCCTGCTGCACAGCACGGGGCGGGACTACGGCTCGACTTTCCACCTCGGCGTCTTCAACTCGATCTTCTGGGGCAACCAGCGGCCGTTGTCGCTCACCACCGACGGCGGCGCGCCGGGCGACACGATCGCCATGATGTCCTTCGACGGCAACGTCGGGCAGGACTTCTGGAGCGACTTCGCGAGCGAGCTGCTCCTCGGCGAGTCGAACCACGCCGGCGATCCGCATCTCGGCGCGGATTTCCGACCCCTCCTCGGCTCGCCGGCGATCGACGTCGGCGCGACGCCCAACGAGCTCTGGGGCATGGGATTCATCGCCGACCGCGACCGCTCGCTGCAGGCGAGCGACTTCGACCTCGACGGCCGCAACCGCTTCCTCGGCCCGCGCCCCGACGCCGGCGCCTTCGAACAGTCGCCGCGCTGCGGGCACTGACGGTCGGCGGCGGAGGCTGGAGCGCCCGGCGAACCGCCGCCCGCGCTCGGCCGTCTTCCGCGCGTGCGGTAGTCTCGCCGCGGCCGGAGACCACGACGGCCGACCGAGCGAGTCGAGAATGTCCGAATCAGCGGAGACGCCAGCCGGCCTTCCGGCCCCGAGGCTCCTGATCGTCGAGGACGACGAGCAGTTCGCGCGCTTCGTGGCGCGCGCCGCGCGCCAGGCCGGCTTCGAGGTCCGCGTCGCGGCGACCGCGATCGAGGCCTGGAGCGAGGCGGAGAAGGGACCGACCCTCGTCTTCCTCGACCTCAACCTGCCGGGGAGCGACGGACTGGCGATCCTGCGCGGCCTCGCCGAGCGCTCCTGCCGGGCGCCGATCCACGTCTTCAGCGGCGCCGACCGTCGGGTCCTGCGCTCGGTCAGCCGGCTCGCGGAAGAGCTCGGGCTGCGGGTCGGCGAGCCGCTCGCCAAGCCGATCGACCTCGGCGACCTGCGTCGCGTCCTCGCCGCCGCCCGGGCGCCGGCGAAGAAGACGAGCAAGTCGAGCTCCGGCGCCACGCCGCTGCCGGAGCTTTCGGCCGAGGACCTCGGCGCCGCGATCGGACGCGGCGAGCTCTTCGTCGTCTTCCAGCCCATCGTCGACCTCGCCACGCTCGAGCTGCGGGGCGCCGAGGCGCTCGCCCGCTGGCGCCATCCGCGGCACGGCGTGGTCTCGCCGCTCGCCTTCGTGCCGCTCGCGGAGCGTTCGGGCCTGGTCTTGCCGATGACCGAAGAGGTGCTGCGCCAGGCGCTCCGCTTCGCCGCCGCACGCTTCGCCGCCACGGCGGACGCAGCCGCCTCGATCTCGGTCAACCTCGCCCCGGCGGCGCTCGCCGATCCCGGACTCTCGGATCGGCTCGGAGAGCTGCTCGCCGCGAGCGGGGTCGCGCCGCGCCAGCTGGTGATCGAGGTCACCGAGTCGGCGGCGCTCGCCGATCGGATCTCGGTCCTCGAAGTGCTCAACCGCCTCCGACTGCGCGGCCTCGAGTTGTCGATCGACGACTTCGGCACCGGCACCTCGTCGCTCGAGCGGGTCGATCAGCTCCCGTGTTCGGAGCTGAAGATCGAACGCGCCTTCGTCAGCCAGATCGGCCGCCGCGGCGAGGCCGAGGCGATCGTCCACTCGACGCTCGACCTCGCGCGCCGCCTCGGCCTGCGCACCGTGGGCGAGGGGATCGAAACGGTGGAGGTCCTCGCCTGGCTGCGCCGGGCCGGCTGCGACCACGGCCAGGGCTTCCTGTTCTCGCGCGGCCTCGAGCCGGCGGACTTCGACGCCTGGCTCGCCGCCTGGCCCGAGCGCCGACGCGAGATCGACGCCGCGGCGTCGCACGCCGGATCGGATCCATCCTCCGCGCGCTAGCATGCGGCATGGACTCCCGGTTCGCGCCGCGTGCTGTTTGGTCGGTCCTTCTCCTCCTCGCCGCGGCCCTCGCCGGGCCGGCGATCGGCGAAACCCCGCCCCCGCCGCTGCTGACGACATCCGAGGTCGACGCGCTGGCATCGGAGGTCTCGGGGGCGAGCGCGATGCGCACGGTCGAGGGTCTTTCGCGCCAGCACCGCATGCGCGGCTCGGCGGGCTTCCGCGCCGCCGCCGATCAGATCCTCGCCGAGCTGCGGCGCTACGGCCTGGCCGACGCGACGCTGCTCGAGCTGCCGGCCGACGGCCGGATCTTCTACGGCACGCAGCGCTCGCGGCCGGCCTGGAACGCGCGCTTCGCCGAGCTCTGGGAGGTCGACGCCGCCGGCGCGCGGCGTGAGCGCCTGGCGAGCTGGGACGAGTCGCCTCTCGGCCTGGCGCAGGACAGCGCCGCGGCCGACATCGCGAGCGCCGAGCTGGTCGACGTCGGCGAGGGGACGGCCGAGTCCGACTACGCCGGCCGCGAGGTCGCGGGGAAGATCGTCCTCGCCGCCGCGCAGCCGGGCGCCGTCGCCCGCCTGGCGGTCGAACGCTTCGGCGCGGCGGGTATCGTCAGCTGGGCGCAGAACCAGAAACAGGCCTGGTGGGGCGAGGACGCGAGCCTCGTGCGCTGGGGCCACCTCGACACCTTCGCCGCCAAACCAACCTTCGCCTTCATGGTCTCGCCGGCGCGCGCCCGCGCGCTCGCGGCGCGACTGGCGAGCGGCGAGTCGATCCGGCTCGCGGCGAGAGTCGACGCGGGGACCGAGCCCGGCGCGTACGAAATCGCGACCGCGACCCTCCCGGGCGCCGATCCGCGCCTCGCCGCGGAGGAGATCGTCTTCAGCTGCCACCTCGACCACCCGCGCCCCGGCGCCAACGACAACGCCAGCGGCTGCGCCACCATCCTCGAGGTGGCGCGCACCCTCTCGAAGCTGGTCGGCGAAGGCCGGTTGCCGCGCCCGAGGCGGACGCTGCGCTTCGTCTGGCCGCCGGAGGTCGAGGGGACGCTGGCGCTGCTCGCCGGCAAGCCCGACCTCGCGGCGCGCATCCGCGCCGCCATCCACCTCGACATGGTGGGCGGCGGACCGGAGACGAAGGCGGTCTTCCACGTCACCCGCGGCCCGGCGAGCTTGCCGTCGTTCGTTCACGATCTCGCCGCCGCCGAGGCCGCCTGGGTGAACGGACAGACGCTCGCCTACGCCTCGACCGGCGTGGCCGACTGGCCGCTGGTCGCCGTCGGCGGCGGCCAGGAGCCGCTGCGCGCCGAGCCGACCGACCTCACCCTGGGCAGCGACCACGAGGTCTACAACGACTCGTCGTTCGCGATCCCCGCGGTGTACTTCAACGACTGGCCCGACCGCTACATCCACACCGACCGCGACCTGGCGGCGAATCTCGACCCCACCAAGCTCGAGCGCGCCGCGTTCCTCGCCGCGGCGACCGGCTGGGCGCTCGCCAACCTCACCGCCGACGACGCCGCGGAGCTCTGGAGCGTGCAGCGGGCGGCGGCGCTGTGCCGCGCGGCGACGCTCGCCGAGCGCCAGGCCGGGCTCGACGCCGCCGAGCGCGACAACCTGGCGCGCTTCGCGCTCGCCTACGAGCGCGGGCTCTTCGCCTCGCTCGCGCGCTTCCTCGTGCCGCCGGCCGAGGTGCGCGCCGCAGCCGAGCGCTTCTTCTCCCAGCTCGCGATCCTCGCCGGCGCGCCGTCGACGCCGGCGCGGCGCGGCGGCGCGGTCTACCGGCGGAATCCGGCACACCCGGGTCCGACGACGGCCTTCGGCTACGACTGGCTCGAGGACCACCTCGGCCGCGAGCGCGCCGGCAAGCTCCGCCTGCCGGAGCTCTCGAGCCCGCACGCCGCCGCCGGCGACTACGCCTACGAGGCGCTCAACCTGGTCGACGGCCGACGCACGACGCTCGAGATCCGCGACGCCCTCGCCGCGATCTACGGCCCGCTGCCGCTCGAGCTGGTGGAGGAGTACCTCGCGGCGCTCGCCGACGCCGATCTGATCGGCCGCTGAGGCCGTAAAATCCCGCGTAATGCTTCGGCGCCGATCGATCGCCCTGGTCGCGGTCACCCTCCTCTTGTTCGCGGCGCTCGCCCTGCCGCTCGCGGGGTGGGCGGTCGTGGCGCTCGACGCCGCCGGGCTCGATCTCGGCCCACCCGCCGCGGCCCGCGCGCGTTCCGCGCCGCTCGCGCAGCGCGCGGCGCGCACCCCCCTCGTCGCCCGCCTCTTCTTCCGCGGACCCCCTCCTTCCGGGTCGTTTCCCGTCCTCACCTTTGGGAAACCGCTCCAGGAGGAGTCATGGCCCGCAAGAACTGGCTGGCGAAGGTCCTGATGTTCGTCTTTCTCGAGATCGGCGTGCTCGGCGGCGCCGCGCTGCCACCGGAACAGATCGAAGAGCTGATGAAGCTGATGAACGGCGCGCAGATCGTGGCCGTCGCCCGGCGCGAGGACGACGGCGACGGCGATCCGCCCGCGGGCTAGCATCGCGCGCGTGCCCTTCGTCTATCTGCTGCGCTGCCGCGACGGCTCGCTCTACGCCGGCGCCGCGGTCGACCTCGAGCGCCGCCTGCGCGACCACCGCGCCGGCCGCGCCTCGCGCTACACCCGCAGCCGCCTCCCCGTCGAGCTCGCCTGGAGCCTGGAAGTCGACAGTTGGATTGCGGCGCTGAAGGAGGAGGCCAGGATCAAGGGCCTCGATCGCGCCGCCAAGGAGGAGCTCATCGCCGTCGCCGGAACGCCGCCTCGTGGATGACCGGCGCGCCGCGGCGCAGACTGCCCTCCGCCGGGCGGTTGTGCACCCGCCAGGGCAGGCGCGGCTCGCGCTCGAAGCCGGCGGCCGCCAGCTCCCCGGTCAACTGCTCGGCGGTCAGGAAGCACTGCGGCTCGCCTGAAAACTGGGTGAAGACGAAGGTCTCGCCCGCGACCGGCTCGGCTTCGGGTGGCAGAGTCTCACGCGAGAACGTGAAGACGAAGAGCCCGGCGCCCGGCTTCGCGACCCGCGCCGCCTCCGCCACGCCGCGCCGGAATTCGGCCGTCGAGCGCGCGAGGTTCCAGATGCCGTGCGCGACCACCAGGTCGAAGCCGCGATCGACGAGGCCGAGGCGGTCCATCGGCGAGCGCATCAGCAGGAGACACTCCGCCAGCCGCTCGCCTCGCGCCCGCGCGCCGGCGGCGACCAGCATCGGCCAGGACAGATCGAGACCGACCAGGTTCCAGCCGAGGCGAGCCAGGGGGATCGCGTTGCGCGCCGCGCCGCAGCCGAGGTCGAGAGCCTTGGCGCGCTGCCGGCTCTCCGCCGCGACCGAGCGCGCCGCGAGCTCGGTCGCCGCGAAGCGCAGCAGGGTCTCGTTCGGGCTCGCCTGGACGAAGCCGGCGACGGTCCCGGGGGCGCTCCACGGCGAGTCGTCGGCGGCCGTCACCCGCCGACCTTAGCAGCCGGCGAGGCCGCCGGCCCGGTGCGCTTGGCTATGCTCGGGGCATGAGCCTCCCTCCGGCCCAAGCGCTAGCGCTCGACTCGTTGGTCACCCCCACCGCGCAGGGCATCGCCAGCCGGGTCCTGGCGAAAACCGCCGGCGGCAACCTGACGCTCTTCGCCTTCGACGCCGGCCAAGGGCTGACCGAGCACACCTCGCCCTTCGACGCGCTCGTCCTGGTTCTCGCGGGCGCGCTCGACCTGACGATCGGCGGCGTCGTCGTGCGCGCCTCGCCGGGGAGCATCGTGCGCATGCCCGCCACCGTCCCGCACGCCCTCGACGCCCGCGAGCCCACCCGCATGCTGCTCGTCATGCTGCGCGATCGCCAAGACGGCTGATGAACCTCGCCGACATGCACGCCAAGTCCGAGAAGATCGCGAAGCCCTGGATGGGCGACACGCTGCCGCCGAGGATCACCGACACCAGCATGGGACCGCTCGACGAGACAGGCCGCTCCGAGGCCTGGAACCTGACCTTCGACTCGCCGGGGGGCAACGCCAGCGTCACGATCAACACTTTCCGCGGCATGTTCACCTGCTACGCCCCACCCGGCGAAGCCGGCCGGCTGCCCGACCTCCAGCCGGGCTTCTTCCGCGACGGCGCGAGGCTCTACGCCATCGCCAAGGAGATGGCCGGCAACCTGATCGCCGAGGGCTACACGGTTTCGGTCGGCACCGCCGCCGCGCCCGAGACCCGCCACGCGACCTGGTACCTCCACTTCGAGAAGGCCGACGGCAAGACCGCCCCACGGACGATCCTCGTCGACGCCAACAGCGGCGCGGTCGAGCAGGTGCTCGACTAGGCTGCGGGCCCCGACGGCGCGACATCGCGCCGCAAGCGTGCACCGGCACTGCGGCGGATTGTCGCGCTCCCCGCCGCCCCCTGGCTCGTCGGCCACGACCGCCCGCGTCCCCCGGCACCGTCCAGGGACGGCGCGCACCGTCGCCGCGCACACTCGCCACTTCGGCGCCCCGGCGCGCCCGTCGCGGCATCGCCGATGCAGTCCGGAGTGCGCGCGCCAATGCCGGCGCGACCCTCGATCGCGAGATGAGAACCATGCGCAACCGAATCGCAGCCACCCTCGCCGCCGCTGCCCTGACCCTCTCCGCCGCCGCTTTCGCCACCGCCGCGCCCGCCGGCGTCCTGCGCTCGAACGGCAAGCTGACCAAGATCGACGTCGCCCACGGCAAGCTCCGGTTGCAGAACGGCAACGCCGATCAGCGCTTCGAATTCGCCGCCACGACGCCGTGCACCGACCACGGCACCGCGGTTCCGCTCACCGATCTCAAGCCGGGCACCAAGCTGCTGGTCGAATGGAGCGATCAGAAGGGCAAGAGCGTGGTCAGCAAGATCGAGGTCATCGGCGCCGCGAGCGACGCTCAGGGCTCGCACTGACGCGCCGGGCGACCGGCCGTCGAGGCTCCGGCCGCAGCCCCGGGCCGGAGCCTGCCCGCCGTCAGGACGCGGCGTGGAGGCGGCGTCCGAGCTCGAGCACG
This sequence comes from Thermoanaerobaculia bacterium, assembly GCA_046331385.1. GTDB lineage: Bacteria > Acidobacteriota > Thermoanaerobaculia > Multivoradales > JAGPDF01 > JAXLQW01. The sequence continues at coordinate 4,035,837 of JAXLQW010000001.1, read as the reverse complement.
ACGGCGACGAATTCGTCCACGTCCTCGATCCGCGTCCGCCAGTTGGAGAACGCCGGGCGGAAGATCGTCCGCGCGCCGAGCTTCGAGGTGCCGACCAGGAAGCGGCCGTCGGCGAGGATCGCGGTTCCGAGGCCGGCGTTGAGCCGGTCGAGCGCCGCGTCGTCGAGCCCTCCCGGGTTGTAGCGAAAGGCCACGATGTTGAGCCGCACGTCGGCCAGACGCTCGAGCTCGCGCGCCTCGTCCACCCGCCGCGCCAGGTGCTGCGCGAGATCGAGGTTGTGCTCGACCAGGCGCCGCTGCCCTTCCCGCCCGTAGGCCGCGAGCGCCGCCCAGACGGCGAGGCCGCGCCCGCGCCGCGAGCTCTCCGGACCGAACGCGCCCGGCGTCGGCCGCGGATCGTCGGGCGCCGGCAAGTAGTCCGCCGAGTAGCGGAACGCCTTGACCAGCAGGTCGTGCGAGCGCACGAAGGCGAAGCCCGAGTCGTACGGCACGTTCAGCCACTTGTGGCCGTCGACGGTCGCCGAGTCCGCCCGTTCGGCGCCCGCGACCAGGTGCGCGGTGCGCGGCGAGACGCGGGCGAAGAGACCGAACGCCCCGTCGACGTGCACCCAGGTGTCGTGCCGGCGCGCGATCTCGATCGCCTCGCCGACCGGATCGAAGTCGCCGGCGTTGACCTCGCCGGCGTTGACCACCACCACCGCCGGCTTGCCGTCGAGCGCCTCGAGGCCGTGGCCGAGCGCGACGAGGTCGAGCCGCCCCACGCCGTCGCGCGCGCAGAGCCGCACGGCGTCGCGGCCGTGGCCGAGCAGCGCCAGCACCTTGCGCGTCGAGGCGTGGACGTAGCCGGAGGAGAAGACCGGCATCGGCGGCAGCCCGGCGAGGCCGCGCTCCGAGACGTCGACGCCCTGCCGCTCGCCCCACCACTGGCGCGCCGCGGCGAGGGCGACGAAGTTCGCCATGCTGGCGCCGGTGACCATGACGCCCGACCACTCGCGCGGCAGCTCGAGCAGCTCGCGCAGCCAGGCGAGCGCCTGTAGCTCGAGCGTCACCCCGAGCGGTGAGGTGATCCAGGTGTAGGTCAGGGTGTCGTGGATCGTCGAGAGCAGGTCGGCGCCGAGCGCCGCCGGCGTCGTGCCGCCGACGACGAAGTGGAAGCACTTGGGGCCGTTGGTGTTGGCGCCGGCGGACTCGATCAGCTCGCGCAGCCGGACGAGGGTCGCGGCGGCGCCGGGGCCGGAGGCGGGCAGCGGCACGTCGAGGCCGCGCAGAGCGCCCGCGGCTCCCGGCGGCAGCGCGGTGCGCCGGTCGACGGTCGCCATCGCCTCGCGCAACGCCGCCGCGATCTCCGGCGCCAGCGCCGCCGCCTCGGCCCGCAGTCTCTCGCCCCACGCCTCGTCGCCCATCGCCTCTCCCCTCCCGGGGCTGGCGACTCCCCCGCCGCCCGGCGGCGAAGCGTACCGCAGCGCGATGCTCCGCCGCCCGGGGCGAACGGATCGCGCGCCTGGCGCGGGTGGCCGCGGTCTCGCCCCAGGCGCGGGGCGCGCATGCTCCTGCAACCCCGAGCAGGCCGACGCCGAGGTCAGCGGCGGCGCACCTCCGCCTCGACATGGAAGACGGCGACCGACGCGACCGGGTGGCCGTCACGCTTCGCCGGCTCGTAGGTCCAGTCTCGAATCGCTTGAAGGATGACGAAGACCTGATTCGGGCTCGTGTTGCTCACCTCGACGAGCACCGGCTCACGCGCTCGTCCGTCGGCTCCCACGACGACCTCGAAGTAGGCCGCCATCTTGTGGCCGGGGCGCAGGAGCTTCGTCAGCAGGGCGACGTCCGGCATCGGGCCCCCGATGCGCCCGGCTCGTACGCCTTCGAACATCTCGCCGTTGGGGCTCTCGACTCGCCGGTCCTTCTCCCATGCCACGGCCGCCGGGCCGAAATGCCGCCCGGTCCGGAGCACGGGGAGGGCCGCGAAGGCGCCGAGCTCCTCGCCGATCCCGTCCGCGATCTTCGCGTCGAACATGTGCGCCGCGTGCCAGAACCAGGAGGCCCGATCCTCGTCCCCCGCGCCGCTCGCCGCCGCCGCGCATCGGGCGAAGAGCTCGGCGTAGAAGGCCGAAGGCATGCGCTGGCCGAGGTCCTTCTTCCAGACCGTCGCGGTGGTGCGCTCGCAGGCAGCGGTCGCGGCGGTCCCATCGCGGGCGCGGACCGCGGCGGTGATCGCTTCGAGGTCCTTCGGGTGCGGCACCTTCACCGCCGCCAACGCGCTCGGCGGCAGCGAGATGGCGAGGGAAACGGCGCCGACGATAGCGCCTGCTCGACTTCGGGTGCTGGGATGTCTCATCGCGCCTCTTCGCTTTTCGGGAGGTAGCGCGGATCGCGCGGCGCCCGCAAGGTCCCAGTGACGGACTCGAGATCAGCCGGGTGCGAGAGGAGAGCCATCGAGCGGGTCTGCTCCGTCTCCACGAACGAGATGGACATGGACGCGATCGGCCCTCGCTGCGACTTATGGCTCGACCACGTCATCCCGGCCCTCCTCGGGAGAGTCGCTCGGATCCTACGCCGCATCAGGATCGGTGCGGGACCTCGGCGAAGCCGATCCGCCTCGCGGGCCGAGCCTCCTCGGTCACCAGGGCGCGGATCGCCTCGAACACCGCCCCGAATTGCGCGTCGTATCGTCTTTCGAGAGCGTCGAGCTTGCGCGCCAGCTCCTCGTGCCCGGCGAGAAAGGACCGCAAGCGCACGAAGGCGCGCATGATCTCGATGTTCACCTGGATCGCGCGCGGCGATCGCAAGACGCTCGACAGCATGGCGACGCCCAGCTCGGTGAAGGCGAAGGGCGGATGCCGAGGTTCGCCCCGAGAATTCGAGGTCACAGATTGTGACCTCGAATTCTCGACCTCTTCCGGACTCAGCCGGAACATGAGGTCCGCCGGGAAGCGCTCCAGATTCCGGCGCACCGACTGATTCAGCTGCTTTGTCGGAACGCCGTAGAGCTCGGCGAGATCCCTGTCCAGGAGAACTCGCTGTCCGCGCAGCTCGAGAATCCGGCTCGCGACTCGACTTGCCGGGGCCACCGACGTCTTCGCCTTCACATCTCCACTAGACGACGCAGGGACCGGCTACCTTGCATTCGCTCTGCAGTCGAAGGCTCCCTACCACCCCACCAGGTGCCAGGTGGTCCCGGCCTCTTGGAAGGCAGGGAAGCACCCGAAGGCCCGCGCGGAGTCGGCTGCGGCGCCGGAGAGCGCCTCGCTCTCCGAGAGCCGGCGCGACCGCGGCGTTCGACGCCTCGCCTGGGCTAGGCCGCGAACCGCCCCGGGCGGACCTCGCGTTCGATGCGCGCGCCGGCCGCGAGGCGCGCCTGTTCGAGATCGAAGTCGGTCTGCAGGCCGAGCCAGAAGCGCTCGGAGGTCCCGAAGTAGCGCGCCAAGCGCAAGGCAGTGTCGGAGCTGATCGAGCGCTTCCCGAGGACGATCTCGTTGATCCGTCGCGGAGGTACCCCGAGCGCCCGCGCCGCGCCGTTCTGCGACAGCCCGAGCGGCTTCAGGAACTCCTCGAGAAGGACCTCGCCGGGGTGAACGTTGGGCAGCTTGCGGGTCATGGCGATCACTCCTCAGTGGCAGTCGACGAGCTCGACGTCGTGCGCATCCCCGGTTCGCCAGACGAAGCAAAGCCGATACCGGTCGTTGATCCGAATCGAATGCTGGCCGCGGCGATCTCCCTTCAGGGCCTCGAGCCGATTCGCGGGTGGAACACGGAGATCCTGAAGGGTCCTCGCATTGTTGAGCATCCTCAGTTTTCGCCGCGCGGTCCGCTGGATCTCCATGGACAACTCCCGCGCGGCGTTGCCTTTCCAGATCTCCTCCGCCGCCTTGGATCGGAAGGACCGGATCACGACGGGATTATAACGCTACACGTCATAGCTGCAACTACCTCCTCTGCGAGCCCGGCGCTCGGGTTCGCCACCGTGCGCGATCGAGCTCGATGAGCGCACGGATCAAAAGGAGCTCCCGCGAGAATTGCCTCCGATTCGTCAGCCGGCGAGACGCCTTCATGAGGCCCGAGGCCTTCCGTGAGGTCGACTTGAGATCGCAGATTGCGATCTGGGAAATCCATCTTTCGGTCCTTCTAACTCCCCAACAGCCCAGCGAGAGTAGCTCGCACGGCGAGACGAGGGGGAAGGATCATGAACCGCAGAGTCCTGTTTTCCTGCGCGGCGATCGGGGTGTTGGTCACCGCTGGCGCGCGGGCCGAGACGGTGGTGCTGAAGAGCCCCGACAAGGTGGAGATCGTCATCAACCACACGGCGGGACAGGTGGAGGTCTACGGCAACGGCCAGAGCCAGCCGTTGCGCCGCTACGACCTCCAGCCCGACATGACCTTCGAGGTCTCCCCGCACGTCGAAGTCGTCTTCGCGGTCAAGGACCCGAACCCCCTCCTCTACGCCTACAAGCTGAAAGAGGCGAAAACCGAAGAGAACCCGGACTTCAAGAGCCTGGTGGACCTCGCCAAGGAGCTCGCGAAGGCTGCGGCGGGTCTCGAGAAGGCTCCCAAGATCAACCAGATGCTTGCCAAACCGGCAAACACCGTGGAGCCATGCCTGTGCGATGAGGTGCTCCAGGACTCGCAGACCCTCCAAGACGGTCTCCCTATGCTCCTCTCAAAGATCCGAGAGCATGCCGATTCTGTCTCGGAGCTCACCGGCCGGTCCTTCACCAATCCTGCAGGTGTCCAGGAGGACGTCTCTGACTGGCACCTCGAGCAGAATCGCAAGGATCTGAAGGCTTTCCGCGACTTGACAGACCGCCTTCTGGAAAAAGCCAGTGAGGTCGATGGACTCACGGATCTGAGTCCTCGTCTGTTGGTTTGGAAGGACAGCGAGCGAGACGCCGCGGATGTACTCGACAAGCTCGACGCCTTCGCCGCCCTCGTCAAGAAGCTCGGAATCCGCCAGGAGCTGCACGAGGTGAAGGAGCTGGATCCGGCGCTCCTGAACCACGTCACGGTTTCGATCGAGCCGGATGCCAAGAACTTTCCCGACGGCCTCGACAAGTCACTGCGCAAGACGGGGGATTTCCACTTCCTGTTGCGCCCGTACTCGGCGGTGAAGTGGTCGGTGGGCCCCGCTGCGGTCTACAGCTTCGTGCGCGACCCGGAGTTCAAGGCGGTGGCGGACGGCGACAAGTTCAAGATCGAGAAGACGCAGGACGATTTCCGGAAGTTCGCCGTCGGCGCGATGCTGACGCTCGCGCCGCGCGCTCTCGACTGGGGGAACTTGGCGCTGACCTTCAACGTCGGCGTGACCGGCGAGAAGAAGCTCGGCTTCCTGCTCGGCACCAGCCTCAGCGCCGGCCCCCTGTTCACCCTCGGCGGCGGCGTCGCCTTCCAGCAAGCCCACCGCCTCTCCGCGAGCCAGACCGTCGGCCAGCAGCTCGACAAAGCCGAAGACCTCAAAATCGACGACCGCTTCAAGAGCGGCCTCTACATCTTCCTGGCCGTGAAGATCCCGACAGGAGGAAAGAGCGCGACCAACTAGGCTCCGGATCGGGGAGGCGGTCGGGCCGAGAACCCCCTACCACCCCACCGGGTGCCAGGTCGTCTTCGTTTCCTGGAACGCCTGGATGAAGTCGAGGCCTTGGGCGCTGTCGGCGGTGTAGTCGGGGATGGCGTGGGACTTCGTGCGCTTGACGTTGACCGCGGCGTCGCGCAGGGCTTCGAGCTCGAGCGGCTTCGGCAGCCCGGCGAGCGCCAGGGCGTTGACGTCCATGTGGCGCGCGAGGTGGGGGACGAGCTCCGCCTTGCGACCGGAGAGGAGGTTCACCACGCCGCCCGGCAGGTCGCTCGTCGCCAGGACCTCCGCCCACTCGAGCCCCGGCAGCGGATCGCTCTCCGAGAGCAGGACCACCACCGCGTTGCCGCCGACGATCGCCGGCAGGACGTGCGACACCAGACCGAGGAGCCCCGGCCGCTCCGGGGCGGCGATCCCCACCACCCCCGTCGGCTCCGGCAGCGAGAAGTCGAAGTAATTCGAGGCCACCGGATTCACGCTCGAGAGCAGCGCCCCGAACTTGTCGCTCCAGCCGGCGTAGTGCACCATGCGGTCGATCGCGACCCGGACCTCTCGCTTCGCCGCCGCGGCGGTCGCGCCCGAGGTCGAGCGCAGCAGCTTGCCGAACTCCTCCGCCCGCGCCTCGAGCATCTCGGCCATGCGATAGAGGACCTGGCCGCGCAGATAAGCGGTCTTGGCCGCCCACGACGCCTGCGCGCCGCGGGCTTTCACCACCGCGTCGCGCACGTCCTTCCTCGAGCCGCGGCAGACGTTCGCCAGGTGCCGCCCCTGAGCGTCGGCGGCGGGGTCGTAGCGCCCCGACTCCGAGCGCACGAATTCCCCGCCGACATAGAGCTTGTAGGTCTTGCGCACGTCGAGCGTCGGCATCGTCCGGATCCTCGCGATCGCGCAGCGGATCCTACCGCGCGCGGCACGCGACGGCGGAGCGTCACTGCGGGCAGGGAGGATTCACCGGGCAGCTCGCCGGCGGCGGCGGATGCGGCAGGACCTGCTGGCAGCGCGCGATGCCGACGAAAGTGTTGCTCGCCAGGAAGTCGACCTCGGTGCCGGTCCAGGCGCGGAAGACCCCGTGGGCGAACGAATTCGAGATCGTCGAGTTCACCAGGAACTCGCTCGCCGGCTGGACGAAGATCTTGAGCGCCCCGTCGGTGTTCAGAGTGTCGGGCGGCGGCGGGCAGCCGAAGCCCTGGTCGCCGCCGTGCGCCCCCGCGGCGTCGATGCGCACGTGGTCGAGCAGCGTGCCCGGGTCGACCGCCGAGGTGAAGGTGATCCCCTCCCAGCTGCCGGGCAGCGGCGCGCCGCCGATGCCGGTGAAGAGGATCGGCAGCGCGGCGGTACCGACCGCCACCAGGCGCGAGTTGGCGCCGAGGAAGAGGCCGCCGATGTTCGATCCCTCGCTGTTGAAGCGCATCTCCACCCCGGCCTCGACGGTGAGCGTCGCGAGCGATGGGCTGCCGCTGACCGTGAGCACCCCGGTCGAGCCGCCGCCGCCGAGCTGGTACGGCGTGCCGCGCTCGTGGAAGGTCAGGTCGCTCTGCAGGACGGCACCGATGAGGACCTGGAGTAGGTCGCTCGCGTTGCCGCGGTAGACGCCGGTCGGGACGGTCGAGACCGCGGCGAGGTCCATGCGGATCGGATACGGCGAGCCGGGCTGGGTGGCGCCGGAGCCCGAGACCACCAGGTCGCGCGAGGCGCCGGCGAAGCCGGCGTTGCGGAACAGCCGCACGCCGTAGCGGGCCGAGCCGACGACCTTGACGTGGTCGAGGATCGCCGGCTGGACCGGCGGGTTGTCGACCCCTTCGATCAGCACCGCGGCGTCCGACGAGCCGCCGCCGGTGATGTCGGCGTAGGCAATGTCGGCGGTGGCCGGGCTGCGCACCCAGAGGTAGGCGAAGGCGAGCGCGGGATCGTCGCGGTGGATCGCGATCCGCTGTAGCGGCGTGCCGCGCGCCACCAGGGTGCCGAGGACGATGATGTTCACTCCCGACCGCAGGCGCACTTCGGCGCAGGGCGAGATGGTGAGCGTGATGCCCGCCGGCACGGTGACGTTGGTGGTCAGGACGTGCGGGCTGCCGTTCGCCGTCCAGGTCTCGTTGGCGGGCAGCGAGTTGGCGTGCATCGTCGGGCCGCCGGTCGGCGCCGGGCACTGCGGCGCGGTCGTGTCGCCCCAGGCCGAGGTGTCGCCGCTCTCATAGCCGTCCGAGAAAATCCCGGTGACTCGCGGGGACTCGGCGAGGTCTCCGGCGGGCGATTCGCGATCGAAGTCGAGGCTCCGGTCGCCGCTCGCCGGGGCCGCGGGGGCGGCGAAGGCGATGCATCCGGAGAGGAGAGCTGCGAAGACCATTCCACTGGGCGAAGACTGCTTGAGCTCGAGCACGTGACCCCCTGGCGTCGCGAAACGGCGCGGCGTTCAGGAAGAGACGTGCGTTCGTGGCGGAAAAGGGCTCAGCCGCCGCCCAGGCGGTGGCGCTCGAGCGCTTCGAGAGCGGCGCGGTTGCTGGCGTAGTCCGGGCTCTCGGCCGCCAGCCGGCGGCGGATCGTCAGGGCTTCGGCGAGACTCGCCTCCGCCGCCCGCCGATCGCCGCGGCTGGCCTCGAACTCGGCGCGGGTCGCGAGCAGGCTCGCCAGCGCGTCGCTCCAGCGCGCGTTGCCCGGATCGCGCGCCAGCAAGGCGCGGCGCTGCTCGACGGCGGCGGCGAACTCGGCCGCCGCCTCGGCCGGGCGGCCGAGAGCCACCAGCGCCTTGCCGGCTTCGTAGCGCGACTCGGCCAGGTCGTCGCCGGCGCGGGCGTCCGTCGGGTCCTCGGCGAGCAGCGCCGCGCGCAGGCGGGTCGCCTCCTGGTGCGCCGCGAGCGCCGCCGCCGGCGAGCCGTGCATCAGCTCGACGACCCCCACCCGGCTCAGGTCGGTGCCGAGATCGCGGCGGATCTCGACGTCGTCCGGCAGGCGGCGGGCGAGCTCGCGATCGACCGCCAGCGACGCGCCGTGGTGCTCGAGCGCCCGCGGCCAGTCGCCGGTCTCGGCGGCGGCATCGCCCAAGCGTTGCTCGGCGACCCCGACCTGGCGGATGGCGACGGTCGATTCGGGGTCGCTCGCGACCGCCGACTTCGCCGCGCTCAACGCTTCGCCGTAGCGCAGCGCCGCGGTCGGCACGTCGCCGAGCTCCCAGATGTCGTCGCCGACCGCCACCAGCGCCTGCGCCAGGTCGAGCCGGGCGGCGGTCGAGGGTGTCGCGGTCGGCGACGCCGCGACGCGTTCGAGCAGCGCCAGCGACTCTCGGTGCCGGGCCAGGGCCTGCGCGGTCTCGCCGCGGGCGGCGAGCACCGAGCCGAGCTTGCCGAGCGCCCGCGCCTCCGCCGCGTCGGCGAGCTCGCCGGGGCCGGCGCCGCCGGCGAGCGCGCGCACCCGCCGGCGCAGCTCGAGCGCGCGCTCGAAGCTCGCCAGCGCGTCGCCGGTCTTGCCCTCGCTCTGCCACTCGGGCAGGCCCTGCATCTCGCCGACCCGCTCGTAGGCCGCCGCGAGCTCGGTGAGCAGCGCCGGCTCGTCGCCGGCCTCCCGCGCCAGGTCGTCGAGGTAGCGCAGCGAGTTGTCGACCAGCAGGCGGCGCGCCGCCATCGCCCCCGAGACCTTGTCGAGCGCCGTGTAGACGTCGAACAGGACGACGTTCGCCAGCCGGCGGACGTCGGCGAATCGCCGCTCCGCCCGCGCCCGTTCGGCCTCGGCGACCCGCGTCTCGCGCAGGGTCGCGATCGCTCCGGCGATGAGCGACAGAGCGACCAGCGCCGCCGCCGCGAAGCCGGCGCGGTGACGGCGCACGAGCTTGCGCAGCCGGTAGGCGGTCGACGGCGGATGCGCCGCGACCGGCCGGCCGTCGAGATGGCGCTCGACGTCCGCCGCCAGCTCCGCCGCCGTGCCGTAGCGCCGATCGGGCTCCGGCGCGAGGGCGCGCGCCAGGATGCGCTCGAGGTCGCCGCGCAGGGCGCGGCGCTCGACCCCGGGCGCGGCGCGGCGCCGCAGCAGGCCGCCGACCGGCCCGCCGCCGCTGTCCTCGATCTGGCGCGCGAGCTCGGCCGGCGACTGGCCGGTCCAGCGGTGCGGGCGCTCGCCGGTGAGCATCGAGCAGAGCAGCACGCCGAGCGAGTAGACGTCCGACGCCGTGGTCAAGGCGTCGCCGCGCAGTTGCTCCGGGCTCGCCCACTCCGGCGTCAGCGGTCGTTCCAACCCGAGCGCCGTCCAGTCCTCCTCGGCCGGCTCGGGTCCGAGCAACTTGGCGATGCCGAAGTCGAGCAGCTTCGGGCGGCCGCGCTCGTCGACCAGGACGTTCGACGATTTCAGGTCGCGGTGCAGGACCAATTTGCGGTGGGCGAACTCGACCGCCGCGCAGACGCGCAGGAAGAGGCGCAGGCGGTCGGCCACCGGAAGCGCGCGCTGGTCGCACCAGGCGTCGATCGGCTGGCCATCAACGAACTCGAGCACCAGGTACGGGACGCCGCTCCCGGTCACGCCGCCGTCGAGCAGGCGCGCGATGCTCTCGTGTTCGAGACCGGCGAGGATCCGCCGCTCGACCGCCAGCCGCCGTCGCAGCAGGTCGGTGGCGAGCTCGGGCCGGACGAACTTGACCGCCACCGTCTGCTCGAAGGCGCCGTCGTCGCGGCGCGCCCGCCAGACCGTCCCCATGCCGCCGTGACCGATCTCGGACTCGAGGCGCCAGGGCCCGACGCGCTCCGGTGGCGAGGCTTCGGATTCTGCCGCGGGCTCCTCGGCCGCCGCCCGCTCGAGCGCCGGCACGGCGAGGAATTCCCCGTCGTCGCCCGAGCCCGCGACCAGGGCGGCGACCTCGGCGGCGAGCTCGGGGTGGGTGTCCGCCAGAACGGCGAGCCGTTGCCGGCCGGCGCCGGGCTCGAGCTCGAGCACCGCCAGCAGCTCGCTCTTGACCCGCGCCCATTCGCTCCCGCCCTGCGTCATCCGCGCTCCAGTTCCCGCCGCAGCCAGGCCCGCGCCGCCGTCCACTCCCGTTTGACCGTCGCCACCGAGATCGCCAGAGCCTCCCCGATCTCCTCGTGCGAAAGCCCGCCGAAGTAGCGCAGGACGACCACTTTTGCCCCGCGCGGATCGATCGCCGCCAGGCGGTCGAGCGCCTCGTCGACGGCGGCGATCTCCTCCCAAGCCGACTCCGGCGCGGCGACTTCGGCGATCGAATCGCTCCACGCGACCGCGGCCACGCCGCCGCCGCGCTTGCCGGCGCGCCGTTTGCGGGCGTGCTCGACCAGGATGCGGCGCATGACGAACGCGGCGACCGACAGAAAGTGCGCCCGGTTGCCGAAGCGCGCGCTGCGCTGGCCGGCGAGCTCCAGGAACGCCTCGTGGACGAGCGCCGTCGGCTGCAGGGTGTGCCCCGGGCGCTCGCCGCGCAGCTGGCGGTCGGCGATCCGCTTCAGCTGCGGATAGAGGATCGGGAAGAGCTCGTCGTAGGCGGAGGGATCCCCCGCCGCCCAGGCCTCGAGCAGCCGGGTGACCTCTCCCGGGTCCGGCGATCTAGGGGACAAGCGACGCCAGTGTACTGCCGATGACCTGCGGCGGCGGACGAGCTTCAGCCGTCGGTCTCGTTCCAGATCGCGATCTGGCCGCGCCCGGCGCGCTTGGCGCGGTAGAGCGCCTGGTCGGCGCGCGCCTGCAACGAATCGGAGGTCTCGTCGGGCCACATCGCGGCCACGCCGATCGAGGCGCGCAACGCGATCTTCGTTCCCGGCGCGACCTCGACCTCGGTGGCCTCGAAGCCGTCGAGGATGCGCTGCATGGCGATCCGCGCCTGCTGGTCGCCCGAATACGGCAGCACCGCCGCGAACTCGTCGCCGCCCAGCCGTCCGGCCACGCTCTCCAGGCGGCCGATGATGTCGCCGCGCCGCAGCTCGCGCTGCAGGATGCCGGCGGCGGCGCAGATCAGCCGGTCGCCGGCGGCGTGGCCGTGAGTGTCGTTGATCCGCTTCAACCCGTCGAGATCGACGAGCGCCATGGCGACGGGAAACAGGTGGCGCCGCGCCAGGCTGATCGCTTCGTCGAGGCGAACCCGCAGGTGGCGGCGGTTGAGCAGGCCGGTCAGCTCGTCGTGGGTCGCGAGCTCGAGCAAGCGCCTCTGCATGCGCTTGGTCTCGGTGACGTCGTGCGCGATGCCCTCGACGAGCTCCACTTCGCCGTCGGCGCCGAGCACCGGAACTTCGCTCACTTCGAGCGTCAGCCGCTGGCCTCCTTTGGCCAGCATCTCCGCCTCGAAGCAGTACTGCGGCTCGCCGGCGATGGCGCGCGCCGTGTGCAGCGCCGCTCGGGTATTGATTTCGGCGTCGGTGAACAGGCGGGCGTAGTTGGCGATGTACTCCTCCGGCGTGTAGCCGAGAACCTGGCGCACCGACGGACTCAAGTAGCGGTAGACCCGGTCGCGGTCGTGGCGATAGAAGAAGTAGCCGCCGGTGAGGTTTTCCATGAACCGGCGATGGCCGAGCTCGCTCTCGAAGAGCTCCGCCTTCTCGCTCCGGCACTCGTCGAGCTCGCGCGCCAGCCGCTCGACCTCGCTGGCGGGCGAACTCTCGCGGTCCCGTTCACCGTCGCGCTCGGTCGTCATCCGGATCCTCCCGTCGCCCTCGACCAACCTGCGAAGCTTCACGCCGAGACGTACGCCGCCAGGCCGTGGACGCCGCCTTCGCGCCCGAACCCCGATTCCTTGTATCCGCCGAAGGGGCTCGCGGGGTCGAACTTGTTGAACGTGTTCGCCCAGACGACGCCGGCGCGCAGGCGCCGGGTCATGGCGAAGATCATGGCGCCCTTGTCGGTCCAGACGCCGGCCGACAGACCGTAGGCGAGGTTGTTCGCCTTCTCGATCGCCTCGTCCGGGGTGCGGAAGGTCATCACCGCGAGCACCGGGCCGAAGATCTCCTCGCGCGCGATGCGATGCGCCTGCGCGACGCCGGTGAAGTAGGTCGGCGGGAAGAAGTAGCCGCGCGCCGGCAGCGCGCAGGTCGACTGATGGAGGTGCGCCCCCTCGTCGACGCCGCAGCGGGTGAGCTCGCGGATCTTGTCGAGCTGGGCGCGCGAGTTGATCGCGCCGACGTCGGTGTTCTTGTCGAGCGGGTCGCCGACCCGCAGCTGGCGGATGCGCCAGTCGAGCTTGGCGAGCAGCTCCTCTTCGACCGACTCCTCGACCAGCAGGCGCGAGCCCGCGCAGCAGACGTGCCCCTGGTTGAAGTAGATGCCGCGCACGATCCCTTCGACCGCCTGGTCGAGCGCCGCGTCGGCGAAGACGATGTTCGCCGCCTTGCCGCCGAGCTCGAGCGTCAGTCGCTTGCCGCTGCCGGCGAGCGCCGCCTGGATCAGCTTGCCGACTTCGGTCGAACCCGTGAACGCGATTTTCGCGACCTTCGGATGGTTGACGAGATGCGCGCCGGTCTCGCCCGCGCCGGGGACGATGTTGACCACCCCCGGCGGCAGGTCGGCCTCCTGGCAGATCTTCGCCAGGTGGAGCGCGGTGAGCGGCGTGGTCTCGGCCGGCTTCAGCACCACCGTGTTGCCGCAGGCGAGCGCCGGGGCGATCTTCCACGCCGCCATGAGGAGCGGGAAATTCCACGGGATGATCTGGCCGCAGACGCCGAGCGGTCGCGGCGTCCGACCGGGGAAAGCGTAGGCGAGCTTGTCCGCCCAACCCGCGTGGTAGAAGAAGTGGGCGATCGCCAGCGGCAGGTCGACGTCGCGCGACTCGGCGATCGGCTTGCCGCCGTCCATCGACTCGAGCACGGCGAATTCGCGCGCCTTTTCCTGCAGCAGGCGCGCGACACGGTAGAGGTACTTGCCGCGCTCGGCGCCGGAGAGCTTCGACCAGGTCTTGCGGTAGGCGGAGTCCGCCGCCGCGACCGCGGCGTCGACGTCAGCGGCGCCGGCCTCGGCGACGTCGGCCAGTTTCTCCTCGGTGGAGGGGTTCAGCGTCGGAAAGTACTTCCGCGACCTCGGCGGGACGAACCTGCCGCCGACGAAGAGCTCGTAACGCTTCTCGAGGCGGAGGTGATCGGTCGCCTCGGGCGCCGGGGCGTAGTCGAAGGCGCCGCCGCCGAACTCGAGCGCCGGCCGCTCGGCGGCCAGGCGCTCGACGTCCGCCAGGAACTTCGCCCGGGATTCGCCCATCGGGCCGATCCTACCTTCCCGAGAGCCGATGGGGATGCCTCGCAGGTCTCGCCCCACCGCAGCACGGACCCGCACCCGCGTAAGCTCGGGCTTCGCGACCGGCGGCCGGCCGCCCGCGCAGGGCGTCCGGCGGCTCCGGAGGACCGGTACCGTGTCGCGCGAACCGGGGGACCCCTACGTGTCGACCGTACCCTCCACCCCATCCTGGCTGCCGGACCCCGAGTCGGGCGCCGGAATCCGCGCCGCCTGGGGTCTGCTCGCCTTCCTCACCCTGCTCAACGTGTTGAACTTCGTCGACCGCATGCTGATCGCGGCGCTCGCGCCGCTGTTGATGGCCGATCTCGGGCTGTCGCGCGCCCAGATCGGCCTGCTGGCCGGGTTCGGCTTCGTCGTCTTCTACACCTTCGTCGGCCTCCTCCTCGGTCTCGCCGCCGACCGCTGGCGGCGCATTCCCCTGGTCTCGGCCGGCCTGGCGCTGTGGAGCGCCATGACCGCGATCTCGGGCTGGGCGCGCAGCTTCGTCCAGCTCGCGCTGCCGCGCATCTTCGTCGGGGTCGGCGAGGCGACGCTCACCCCCTCGGCGCTTTCGATGCTGGGCGACGTCTTCCCGCCGCACCGGCTGGCGATGGCGACCGGCGTCTACTACGCCGGCATTCCGCTGGGCACCGCGGTCGGCTTCATCGCCTCGAGCTACATCGCGCCGCGCTACGGCTGGCGCGCCTGCTTCTTCGCCCTCGGCGCGCTCGGCGTCGTCGCCGCGGCGCTGCTGCTGCGGGTGCGCGAACCGGCGCGCCGCGGCGCCCGAGCGGCGGCCGAGCGCCCGCCGCTCGGCCGTCTGTTCGCCGACGTGGCGCGCGCCGTGGTCGCGCAGCGCGAGCTCGCCTGGACGCTCCTCGGCGGCTCGATGCTCTGCTACGGCGCCGGCTCGGCGCTGCACGCGGTCACCTGGCTGGTGGAGGACCGGGGCTTCGCCTACTCCGACGCGGCCTTCACCGCCGGCGTGGTGGCGATCTTCGCCGGCTTCTTCGGCAACCTCGCCGGCGGAGCGTTCGGCGACTGGTGCGCACGGCGGTTCCCGCACGGTCACCTCTGGAGCCTGATCCCGATGACCGCCTTCTTCGTGCCGGCCTCGCTGCTCTTCTACTCGCTGCCCGCACGCTCGCCCTGGTTCTACCTCTGCTGGCCGCTCGCCGCCGCCGGCACCTCGGCTTGGTTCGGACCGCTGTTCGCCGCCATTCAGGAGCTCGCGCCGCGTCACGTGCGGGCGAGCGCCGTCGCCGTCGCCCTGCTGGTGATCAACCTGCTCGGCGTCGGACCCGGGCCGTTGATCACCGGCATGATCGGCGATCGGTGGGGCCTGACCGCCGGACTCCTCTCGAGCCTGGTCGTCGTGGCGGCTTCGGCGGTGCCGTTCTTCCTCGCCGCGCGCCGAGCTCCCGCCCCGCGGACCTAGTCCCCGCCCCGCGAGGCTGTGCCTTTCTTTCGGCTTCGCCGCGTCGGGTCGCGGCCGTTCGTCCCGACGAAGAATCGATCGGTCCCTTCTCCGGATCGACTCGTCTCGCGCCGATCGGAGGCACCTGCGCGGAGGTCTCGGCGCGAGGCGACGACCCGCGGTCGGAAGCCGCGCCGAGAGCGGCGTCGAGCGTCGAATCTCGCCGACCATCGGCGTCGCAGCGCCCGACCGGGCGGGTGGCCGAGATCCGGGCGCACGCTGTTCCACTCGGCAAGCCGCGCTGTCCGATGGGAAGAGCCGGCCGAGCGCGGAGTCGGCGGACCGACGGATCACGCAACATCCGGAGGGATCGAGATCATGCGAACTTCCCACGTCAAGCTGGTTCTCATGTTCCTGGCGGGCTCGGCACTGGCCGCCGCGCTCGCGGCGCAGCCGCTCTACCGGGTCACCGATCTCGGGCGCCTGCCGGGCTTCACGTACATGACCTACCCGCTGGCGGTGAACAACCGCGGCGAGGTGGTCGGCCTCGCCTACGGCACGGCGACCTACCAGGCCTTCGTCTGGGACAAGACGAACGGTCTGCGCGCGCTGCCGCCGGTCCCGGGCGAGGAGGGTCGCAGCAGCACCGCGGTGGGAATCAACGATCTCGGCGAGATCATCGGCTACTCGGGCCAGTCGGGCGGCACGCACCTGGTCGGCTGGCTCTACCGCAACGGCGAGTACACGCTGCTGGGGACGATCCCGGGCTACGACGGCAGTCTGCCCGCCGCGATCAACAACCACACCGAGATCGTCGGCACGGCGACCGGCAGGGACAGCCTCGCGCCCTACACCAACTTCTACTGGTCGCCCGCGACCGGCATGATCAACGTCGTCCCCGGCGGCGAGACCGAGTTCTACGACATCAACGACGCCGGGGTGATCACCGGCGGCGTGCGCTCGGGCGCGGTTCCGGCGCCCGGCATCACCACCTGGGACATGCGCTCCGGCTTCGTGATCGATCTCGGCTCGCTGCCCGATTCGCAACTCTCCTTCGGCTACTCGATCAACGAGTCGGGCGTGGTCGCCGGCGACAGCATCTACATCTCGACCGGCGGCCACCGGACGGCGCACGCGGTCTTCGCCTCGATCGAGGTCGGCGTCAAGGACCTCGCGCTCTACCAGGCGCTCGCCACCTCGATCAACGAGCGCGGCGAGATCGTGGGCTCGCGCGCCTTCGCCAGCAACAACACCTACTACAGCTGGCTCTTCAGCGACGCGCTCGGCCTGATCCCGGATCTGCGCGCGGTGGTCGAGGACGCGGCCTACTTCGGGCGGATCTCGGACGCGCGCGACATCAACGATCTCGGCCAGATCGTCGCCATCGGCGACAACGGGCACTTCCCGGGCGACCTCTCCCGTCGCGGCTTCCTGCTGACGCCGTTCCTGTTCGACGACGGCTTCGAGTCCGGATCGATGGCCGCCTGGTCGCTCGTTTCCGAGTGAGCGCGGCTTCGGCGGCCCGCGACCTGCTAGCCTAGAGGCGCGTGCCGAATCCGCTCTCTCTCCGCCCCGCCGCCTCCCCGCTGCGCGCCCGTTTCGCCCCGGCCGGCCTGATTTTCGGGTTGATCTTCCTGCTCTCGCAGGCGACGCGGGTCGTGCTGCTGGCGCTGCGCCCCCAGCTGCTGCGCGACGGTCTCTGGCCGCTCGCCAAGGCTTTCGGCGCCGGCGCGTCGATCGATCTCCTGGCGACCGCGTGGATCGTCCTGCCCTGGGTGATCTACCTGGCGCTCGCTCCCGAACGCTGGCTGCGCACCCGGGTGCAGCGCGTCCTGCTCTTCGCCAGCCTGGCCACGGCGATCTACGGTGCGCTCTTCGTGACCTTCGCCGAGGGCTTCTTCTTCGACGAATTCGAGAGCCGCTTCAACTTCGTCGCCGTCGACTACCTGCTCTATCCGACCGAGGTGCTGACCAACATTTGGGAGAGCTACCCGACGGGCTGGATCCTCGGCGGCATCGCGCTCGCGACCGTCGCGATCCTCGTCTCGCGGAGGCGGGCGGTGACCGGCGCGGCGGCGGGCAGCGTCGCGATCCGCGCGCGGCTCGGCGTCCTCGGCGTCTTCCTGCTCGCGCTCGCCGGCTGCACCTTCCTGCTCCCCGCGCAATTGACCGTGGTCTCGGACGACCGCGCCCTGAATCAGGTGGCGGGCAACGGCTACGCGAGCTTCTTCGCCGCTCTGCTCGGCGCCGACGTGCCCTACGAGGGGTTCTACCGCACGCTGCCGCGCGCCGAGGTGCTGGCTCGCCTGCCCGGCCTGCTCGCCGACTCGGAGAGCCCCGCCGCCGCCTTCGACCCCGGGACCTCCCGCCGGGTCGTGCGACCCGCCGGGCCGCCGCGTCGCCTGAACGTCGTCGTCGTGCTCGAGGAGAGCCTGGGCTCGGAGTTCATCGGCGCTCTGCGGCCGCAAGCGAAGAGCATCACGCCCGAGCTCGACCGTCTGATCCCCGAGGGGACGCTGCTCGCCAACGCCTTCTCGACCGGCAACCGCACCATCCGCGCCATCGAGGCGACCACCTCCGGGCTGCCGCCGCTGCCGGGCGAATCTGTGGTCCGCCGGCCGACGTCGATCGGCCTGTTCACGCTCCCCGCGGTGCTCGGCGCGCGCGGCTACCGGACGCTCTTCGTCTACGGCGGCCGGGCGATGTTCGACGGCATGGGGCGCTACCTCGCCGCCAACGGCGTCGAACGCGTCGTCGAGCAGCGCGACTTCCCCGACGACGCCTTCGCCACCGCCTGGGGGGTCTGCGACGGCGAGATCTTTCGCCGCGCGATCGCCGAAATGGACGCGTTCGAGTCGCGCGGCGAGCGCTTCTATCTCCTGGCGCTGACCACCTCGAACCATCGCCCCTTCCAGTTCCCGGAGTCCGAGGTCGCCTGGGACCACGCGCTCGATCGACGCCACAACGCGGTGCACTACGCCGACCACGCGCTCGGCCAGTTCATCGACGAGGCGCGCCGCCACCCGTTCTTCGACCACACGCTGTTCGTCCTCATGGGCGACCACGGCGCTCGCGTCTACGGGGCGGGCGAGATCCCGCTGCCGAGCTACGAGGTCCCGATCCTCTTCTTCGCCCCCGGGATCGTGCCCGCCGGCGGGCGTTACGAACCCATGGCCTCGTCGCTCGACGTCCCGCCGACGGTGCTCGGGATCCTCGGCGAGCCCTACGTCTCGCGCTTCTTCGGTCACGATCTGTTCGCCGCCGGCGGCCCGGCGCGGGCGCTGATGGAGCACAATCACAAAGTGGCGCTGCTCTCCGGCGACCGGATGGCGATGCTCTCGCTGCAGCGCCGCGCCGACGCCTACCGCGTCACCAGCGACACCGCGCCGATGCAGGCCCTGCCGGCGGCGGATCCGGACGGCCAGGCTCTGGTCGCCGACGCGATCTCCTACTACCAGGGGGGCGACTGGCTCTACCGCTCGGGCGCCTATCTCATGGCGCCGGGCGACGGACCGGCGGGCGTCTCGGCGCTCCCCGCCGCCCCGGCCGCCGCTCCGGGAGGCCGCGAGCGATGAAACGCGAGCACGAAGTCACCCGTCTCGAGGCCTTCAGCGACGCGGTATTCGCTTTCGCGGCGACCCTGTTGGTGGTCTCGCTGGAAGTTCCGGCGAGCTTCGCCGAGCTCGTCCGCGCGTTGTCGGGCTTCGCGCCCTTCGCGCTCTCCTTCGGCGCGCTGTGCGCCATCTGGTCGGTGCACAACGCCTACTTCCGGCGCTACGGCCTGCAGGACCGCACCACCATCGCGCTGACCTGCGGCCTGCTGTTCGTCGTCTTGTTCTACGTCTTCCCGCTCAAGTTCCTGACCCGGGCGATCGTCGCCGGCTTCTTCGGCATCGGACGGGAGGAGCTCGCGCCGATGGGCGGTCAGGAGCTGGCGCAGCTCTTCGAGCTCTACGGCGCGGGCTTCGTGGCCGTCTTCGCCTGCGTGGCGCTGATGTACGCCCACGCCGCGCGCGTCGCCAGGAGTCTCGAGCTCTCCGCCCGGCGGTTGCACGAAGCGCGCATGCTGGCGCGCCACTACGGGATCTTCTGCCTGGTCGGCGGCCTGTCGATGGCGCTCGCCGCCACCGGCGTCGGACTGCGCTTCGGCGCCCCGGGCTGGATCTACGCCCTCATCGGCCCGCTCGCCGGCTGGCACGGGGCCTGGAGCGGCCGGCATCGCCCGGCCGCGTGAAGTCGGCTCGGCCGGCATCGCCCGGCCGCTCAGTCCTTCGAGAAGTAGTCCTCGCTCTGGTAGCGGCCGGTCGCTTCCTTGCCGAGCTGCATCAGCAGGTCGGTCACCAGGGTCGAGGCGCCGATGCGGAAGAGCTCCGGCGTGAGCCAGGCGTCGCCCAGCGTCTCCTTGACCAGCACCAGCAGATGCAGGGCCTGCTTGGTGGTGCGGATCCCGCCCGCCGGCTTCATGCCGATCCGGCGCCCGCCGGCCAAGTAGTGGTCGCGGATCGCCTCGAGCATCACCAGCACCACCGGCGGCGTGGCGGCCGGCTGGACCTTGCCGGTCGAGGTCTTGATGAAGTCGGCGCCGGCCGCGATCGCCAGCTGCGCGGCGCGGCGCACGTTGTCGTAGGTCGCGAGCTCGCCGGTCTCGAGGATGACCTTGAGGTGGGCGTCGCCCGCCGCCTCCTTGACCGCGGCGATCTCGTCGAAGACCGCGGCGAAGCGACCGGAGAGGAAGGCGCCGCGATCGATCACCATGTCGATCTCGTCGGCGCCGGCCTCGGCGGCGCGCCGCGTCTCGTCGAGCTTGACCGCCAGCGGCACGAGGCCGGCGGGAAAACCGGTGGCGACCGACGCCACCCGCACCCGCGAGCCGGCGAGCTCGCGCTTCGCGGCCGCCACCCAGTTCGGATAGACGCAGACCGCGGCGCAAGGCGGGACGGTCGGGTCGCCGGCGAGCGGGTGCATCGCCTTCTGGCAGAGCTGCCGCACCTTGCCCTCCGAGTCCTTGCCCTCGAGCGTCGTCAGGTCGATCATCGAGATCGCCAGGCGGATGCCGGCGAGCTTGGCGGCCTTCTTGATCGAGCGCTTGGCGAGCGCCGCCGCCCGCTCCTCGACGCCCGTCGCGTCGACCCGCGGAACGCGCGCCGGATCGAACGCGGTCGGGGAGGGGGACATGGTGCGAGAGCCTAGCAGCGCCGCTCAGGCGCGGCGGTCCGGATCTCCCGGCTCGGCGGCGGCGCCCGCCTCGAATCCGGGGCACTCGAGCACCGGCAGCACCGGATAGCGCGCGAACCGCGGGTCGTCCTTCGCCCGGCCGCAGCGCAGGAAGGCGCTACGCGGTGAACGCAGCAGCACGCGGTGGAGGCATAGACCGCACAGACCGGCGGTAACTTCCGGAGGTCGCCGGCGGTCAGTCACCTTCGGCGCCCTTCGCGGCGGAGAGCCGTCCGGCGGCGAGCGCCGCGAGCCCGGCCGAGGGACCGAGGACCACCAGCTCGTCGCCGGCGGCGAGAATCGTCTTCGCCTCCGGCATGATCCACTCGACGCCCTCCGGCGCGCTGCGCTTGAGCTCGAGCACCCGCACGCCGAGCCGCTGCGTCAACCGCGCCTCGCCGAGCGCCACGCCGGCGAGCGCCGGCGGCACGGCGAGCGAGCGAATGGAGAAATCGGGGGGCAGCTCGAGCCGTTCGGCCGACTCGTGCTGCTCGCTGTCGACGAAGGTCGAGAGCACCTGCGGCCGCCCGAGCACTTCTTGGGCGTAGAGCGCCAGCAGATCGCGCTTGGCGAGCACGCCGACGAACGTCCGGCCGTCCTCCTCCACCACCGGCAAGCGTTCGAAGTCGGTCAGCGCGAAGGCCTCCGAGGCCTCCTTCAAGTTGTCGCCGCGCTGCAGCCGCGCCGGCACTGGCGCCGTCAGGTCGTGCGCCACGACCGTCGACAGGTGCTCGGAGTCGGCGAGCGCGTGCTTGATGTCGTGCAACGAGACGCAGCCGAGCAGGCGCCGCGACGGGTCGACGACGAAGAGCCGGTGGCGGCGGGTGGCGAGGAAGCGCTCGACGATGGCCGCGTAGGGCGTGTCGGGGAGCAGGATCTCGGGGTCCTCGCGCGCCAGGTCGCCGGCCTTGAGCGCCGCGAGCAGCATGTCCTCGCGCCGCCCCGGGAGCTTGACGCCCAGCCGTCGCAGCCGTTCGGTGTAGATCGACCAGGGGTGGATGCGGCGCGCCACGAGGCTCGCGACCAGGGTGGTCGCCATCAACGGCAGGATCAAGTCGTAGTTGCCGGTGAACTCGAAGAGCATCAGGGTGGCCGAGAGCGGTGCCTGGCTCGAGGCTGCGGCGACCGCCGCCATGCCGACCGCGGCGTAGGCCCCGCCGCTCGAGGTCGCGCTCGGGAAAGCGGCGTGCACCGCCTGGCCGTAAGCGCCGCCCACCAAGGCGCCGAAGCAGAGCGAGGGCGTGAAGTGGCCGCCCGGCGAGCCGCTCGCGGTCGTGAGGCCGGTCGCGATCCACTTCAGCAACGCGATCTCGAGCAACAGGCGGAAAGAGAGCTGCTCGCGCAGGGCGTCGGTGATGGTGTCGAAGCCGTTGCCGCAGACGCGCGGCTCGATCGCCGCGATGCCGCCGACGAGCGCCATGCCGAGCACCGCCTGGCTCCAGGCCGGAAGCACTCTCACCCGACGCGCCAGGCCCTCCAGGCCGGCGACGCCGCGCACGAAAGCGACCGCCGCGATCGCGCCGACGAGCCCCAGTCCGAAGTAGGCGCCGATCTCCCACGGCGAGGTGAGCGCGTAGCCGGGGGCCGGGTAGATCGGCGCGGCGCTCTCGGCGGCGCGGGCGAGCAGGGTGGCGAGCAGCGCCGACACCACGATCGGGCCGAAGATCTCGAGCGCGAAGCTGCCGAGAATGACCTCCATGGCGAACAGCGAGCCGCCGATCGGCACGTTGTAGGCGGCGGCGAAGCCGGCGGCGGTGCCGCAGCCGACGAGGATCTTCAGCCGGTGGGAGCCGAGCCGGAAACGCTGGCCGAGCCAGGAGGCGATGGCGCCCGAGAGCGCCAGCATCGGGCCCTCGCGCCCGAGCGAGCCGCCCGAGCCGACGGTGGCGACCGCGGCGAGCGCCGACCAGGCGACCAGCGCCAGCGGCAGCCGCCCGCCGCGCAGCATCACCGCCTCGAGGGTCGCTCCCACGCCCCAGCGCACGGGGCCACGGGCGGCCCGCCGGATCGCGGCCACCGCGACGCCGCCGGCGGTCACCGCCGCCACGACGCGCCAGGCGGGGATGTGGCGCGCCGCCTCCGCGAAGCTCGGCCAGTATCCCCAAAGCAGGACGCGGGTCCACTCGCTCGCCCGCTGGACGGCGATCGCCACCAGTCCGCCGACCAGGCCGACGGTCGGGATGAGGAGGAAGAAAACCCGGTCTTCTCGCGTCGACAGGGCGAAGCGGCGCGCCAGGACCAGCTCGACCCAGCGCGCCCAGACCCGCCAGCGCGCGCCCCACCCCTGCGGTCGTGAAGTCATCGGGAGGCGAAATATACCTGCCCGGGATTAAACCAACCGGGCGCCTGCTGCGTACTAACCGATGGAGAACGGTTGCGGCGTCCGCGCCGCGCCGCCCGCCGGGGGCTCCCCGAGACGCATTCGCGGCCGGCAGACGAGCCCCTCCCGGCGGAACCTCCGGGTTCCGCCCCACGCCAGCCCACCCAACTCCGCGACCCTCCGGGGTCGCGCGGACCACCTGGAGGGGACCGAGAAATCGGTCCCCTCCGTCTTTTCATTCGTAGCGCAGCGCCGCCGCGGGATCGATGCGCGCTGCCCGCCGCGCCGGCAGCCAGCAGGCGAGGAGCACCACGACGAGGGCGAAAGCCGCGATCGCCGCCGCGTCGCGTCCGGCGAGGTGGAAGGGCACCGAGCGCAGCAGGTAGATCGCCGCCACCTCGGGCCCGAAATGGATGATCTCGAAGCGGGTGAGAATCCAGGAGACGGCGACCGCCGCGGCGAGGCCGGCAGCCGTGCCCGCGGCGCCGAGCGCCGCGCCGTAGAGCAGGAAGACCCGCCGCATCTGACCCGGGCGATAGCCGAGCGCGGCGAGGACGCCGAGGTCGCGCATGCGCTCGCGCACCAGCACCATGAGGGTCGAGGCGACGTTGAAGGTCGAGACGACGACGATCAGTCCGATGAGGAAGAAGAGCACCCATTGCTGCAGGGCGAGGGCGGCGAAGAGCTGGTGATTCATGCTCTTCCAGTCGGTGATCAGAAAATCGGCGCCGAGCCGGACGCGCAGATCCTCGGCGACCGCATCCGAGAGCGACGGGTCGGCGAGCGCCACCTCGAACGACAGCGGCACCTCGCCGGCGAGCGCGCGCACCACGCCGCGGTCGAGCACCGCCCAGGCGCGGTCGAATTCCGAGAATCCGATGTGAAAGAGCCCCGCCACCCGCAGGGTGCGGTAGCTGAAGCGCGGCCGGCCGTCGACCAGGCCGAAGGCCGCCAGCCGCACCCGGTCTCCCGCCGCGACTGCGAGCTCGCGCGCCAGATCGTCGCCGAGCACCACACCCGCGAGCCCGCCGGCGTCGACCGCCAGGGCGTCCGCCGTGCCGGAGAGCGGACCCGCGCCCGGCTCGGCGCCGCGCAGCGTCACCTCGGCCTCGCGCCCCGCCGCCGAGAGCACCCCCTGACCGTAGAGCACGGGCTCGACCCGCGTCACGCCGGGGAGCGCCGCGATCCGCGCCCGCACCGCCGCCGCGCCCTGCTCGCCGCGCGCCAGTGGATAGACGATCACCGCCGCGTTGCCGGCCACCAACTTGCGCTCGATCTCGCCGCGGTAGCCGGTCATCAGCGCCATGGCGATGCCGAGCGCGGTGACGCCGAGCGCCACCGCCGCCAGCGCCGCGCGCGCGGTCGAGTCGAGCAGGCGCGATCGCCGCCCGGAGAGCATCCGCCAGGCGAGCGTCCAGGCGAGCGGACCCGCGAGCGGGCCGTCGCTCATGAGCGCGCGGCGTGGCGCTCGGCGACCGTGTCGAGGAACTTGCGGAAGAGCGGCGCGGCGTCGTGCGGCCCGGGGGCCGCTTCCGGGTGGTACTGCACCGAGAGGATCGGCCGCCCGTCGACCGCGAACGACTCGAGCGTGCCGTCGTTGAGATTCGTCTCGGTCACCCGGCAGCCGGCGGGCAGCGACCCGGGATCGACCGCGAAGCCGTGGTTCTGGCTGGTGATCGCGACTTCGCGCGTGGCGAGGTCGACCACCGGCTGATTGCCGCCGTGATGGCCGAACTTGAGCTTGAAGGTCCGGCCGCCCATCGCCAGGCCGAGCAGCTGGTGGCCGAGGCAGATGCCGAAGGTCGGCAGGTCCGAGTCGACCAGCTCGCGGACGTTCTCGATGATGTCGGCGAGCGGCTCGGGGTCGCCCGGACCGTTCGACAACACCACGCCGTCGACGCGCTCGGCGCGCACCGCCGCGGCCGGCGTGTGCGCCGGCAGGACGACGAGATCGGCGCCGCGCGCCGCGAGCGCGCGCAGGATGTTCGCCTTGACCCCGAAGTCGAGCACCGCGAGGCGCGGGTGCGGCCCCTCGCCCGCGCCGGCGATCTCGCGCCGCGCCGCCGAGGTGACCTCGTCGACCAGCGCGCGGCCGGTCATGGGCGGGAACTCGGCGAGCTCGCGCGTCAGCCGATCGACGTCCGCGCGCTCGGTGGTCACCACGCCGCGCAGCGCGCCGCGCTCGCGCAAACGGCGCACCACGGCGCGGGTGTCGAGGCCGTCGATCGCCGGGACGCCGTGGCCGCCCAGGTAGCCGACGAGGTCGCCCTGGCTGCCGAAGTTCGACGGCTCGCGCGTGAACTGGCGGGCGACGAAGCCCTCGACCCAGGGGCGCGCCGACTCCTCGTCCCGGTCGCAGACGCCGTAGTTGCCGATGTGCGGCTGGGTCATCACCACGATCTGGCCGCGATAGGAGGGATCGGTGAGCACCTCCTGATAGCCGGTCATCGCGGTGTTGAAGACGACCTCGCCGAACCGGGTCCCCGGCGCGACGGCGCGGCCGCGGAAGAGGCTGCCGTCCTCGAGCAGGAGAAGGGCGTCGTGAGCGGCTCCGGGCGGCATCCACGGGTATACTAACAAACGCTTCCGCGCTCGAAAGGAGCACCGATGCGCCTCCGAACCCTCCTCTTGCTCGCGCTCACGGCGCTCCTCGCGGCTCCGGCGCTCGCCTACACGATCTACCTCAAGGACGGCTCGCGGGTGGTCGCCAAGGAGAAGTACAAGATCGAGGGCAACCAGGCGCTGATCATCCTGCCCAACGGCACCGTCGCCTCCTATCCGGCCGGCGACATCGACGTCCAGCGCACCGAGGCCGCCAACCTGAACAATCTCGGCACGGCGTTGATGATCGACGGCGGAAAGACGGTCGAGGTGCAGGTCAACAAGCCGAAAGAAGAGAACCCCAACCGGCTGGCGAAGCTGATCGAGCAGAACAAGGCCGGCATGCGCGACGTCAGCGCGCCGGCCGGCTCGGCGCCCGTCCGTCCGGCGGCCGGCGAACCGAATCGCGGCCCGAGCGGCTACCCCGACCTGACGACCGCGTCGCGCGATCCGCTGCGCAACGTCGACCTGGCGGCGGCGATCCGCAGCTTCGTGCTCTCGCGCGGCATCGACGGGATCGAGATTTTCGAGGGCGTCGCGCCGCGCCGGCCGCTGCTGGTCTACAACACGACCTCGGAGGGGGCGGTGTTCAAGGCCCTGGTGGCGTCAGCCAACGCGCTGCTCGTGGTGCGCGAACGCTTCCCGAGCCAGGTCGCCGGCTTCGACGTCCTGTGCGAAGCGCCGAACGCCGGCCGCGGCGGACAGTTCACCCTCGACCCCGAGTCGGCGGCGGCGGTGGTCTCCGGCAAAGTCGACCTAACCCGCTTCTTCGTCGACCACGTGCAGTTCTGAGGCCGCGGCCGCCGGCGGCGCTGCGCCGACCGGCCAGCGCCACCAGCAGAGGCAGGTCACCACCGCGATCGCCAGCGGCAGCGCGACGCCGAATTCGCCGATCCACCACGCGGTCGCGCCGCGGTCGGCGGTCGCGGGATCGAAGAACCCCTGCACGAAGATGTTGTGGCTGGCGTGGAGCAGCGCCGGCGGCCAGAGGCTCCCCGATTGCAACCGCGCCCAGCCGAAAAGGAAGGAGCCGCCGAGCACCAGCGCCGCGAAGCAGGCGAGGCTCCAGGCGAGCGGCGCGCCGCCGCGGTAGTCGGCGAAGAGGATGAGCGGCAGGTGGTAGACGAACCAGACGAGCGCGGTGGCGAGCGTCGCGCGGCCGACGCCGAGCCGCTCGGCGAGGCGCGGGAAGAGCAGCCCGCGCCAGCCGATCTCCTCCCCCGCCGCCGAGAGCAGCGAGGTCGCGAGGCCAACGGTCGCGAGCGCGCCGAGGTAGGCCGCGATCGCCGCGCCGGCCGAACCGGCCCACGGATAGCGCAGGGCGAGACGGGCGGCGAAGTCGGGCGCCGGGAACCCGCCGAGCCCGAGCGCCCAGACCGCGCCGTAGGCGAGCGCCGCGTAGAGGAGCGGCAGCAGGGCCCCGGCGAGGAGCCAGCGCGGCTTGCCGGGCCGCCAGCCGAGACCGGCGAGCGAGCGCTCGAAGAGCAGCTGGGTGGTCATCGCCGCCACCGCGGGCGACCACATGAGGCCGAGGACGCAGAGTCCGCCGCCGGCCGCTAGCGTGCCGGCGCGCAGGATCGGAACGTAGAAGAACGTCGAGAAGCCGAAGGTCAGCGCGAGGTAGGTGAGGACCCGCCGATCGCCCACTCGAGACCGCCCGCGCTCAGCTCGGGCGCCCCGGGGTCGGCTCCGGTCCCAGCCAGCCGCCGCGCCCGAGGACCTCGGAGATCGTCCGTCCGGTCCGCCGCTCGCAGCGCTGGCGGTAGCTCTCGACCGCGCCGATCGTCTCGTCGAGGAAGATGCGCTCGATGCGGAAGAGCGGCACGAACATCGTCGACAGGCCGAGGCTCGCCGGCTCGGAGCGCACGATCTCGGTCACCCACTCCTCGAAGACCTCGAGGCTGATGCCGCGGAAAGTCACGCCCACCGGCTCGAGACGCTCGAGGACGCCCCAGAACTTCTCGCTCGGGCTGATCAGGTGGAGCAGGATCAGCGAACCCGGTTCGAGACTCATGTGACCTCCTCCCCCGGTTGCGAGAGCTCGATCAGCACCCCGCCGGCGGATTTCGGATGGACGAACTGCACCCAGCAACCGCCCGCGCCGCGCGTCGGCTCTGCGCGTAGGAGCGCGATTCCGGCGGCGCGCAGGCGGGCGTCGTCCACGGCGAGGCCGTCGCTCGAGAAGCAGACGTGGTGGATCCCTGGGCCGCGCTGGGCGAGGAACTTGGCGATCGGCGAGTCGGGCCGCGTCGGCTCGAGCAGCTCGAGCCGCGCCTCGCCGAGGCGGATCATCGCCACCCGCACGCCCTCCTGCGGCACCTCCTCGACGGGCTCGACCGCCAGACCGAGCGCCTCGTAGAACTTCCGCCCCTCGGCGATCGACGCCACGGCGATGCCGATGTGATCGATGCGCTGGATCATCGGCCGCGCCTCAGCTCCCGCCCGCCGCGCGATGGCGCGCCTGGCGCACGACCTCCTCGAAGAGCTGCCCGGCCACGGTGTAGGGATCGACCCGCGCCGCGAATCCCGCCTCGACCGCGCGCGCCAGCTCGCCCTCCGAGCGCACTTCCGCCAGCACGCGCTCCTTGAGGATGGTCTCGACCCGCAGCCGGAGCTGCTCGCGCCGGCGCCGGGCGAGCTCGCCGCTCGCCGTCAGGTGGAGGTGGTGACGGTCGACCGCCTCGAGCAGCTCGACCACCCCCTCGCCGCGCATCGCCACGGTGCGCACGATCGGCGGCACCCAGGCGCCGTGCTCGCCGAGCGAGAGCATCATCTGGAGATCGCGCACCACGCGGTCGGCGCCGTCGCGGTCGGCCTTGTTGAGCACGAAGACGTCGGCGATCTCGAGCACCCCCGCCTTGATCGCCTGGATGTCGTCGCCCAGGCCCGGCACCGCGACGACCAGCACGCTGTCGACTGCCGACACGACGTCGACCTCGTCCTGGCCGACGCCCACGGTCTCGATCAGGACCCAGTCGAAGCCCGCCGCGTCGAGCACGTCGGCGGCGTCGCGGGTGGCGCGGGCGAGGCCGCCCATCGCGCCGCGGGTCGCCATCGAGCGGATGAAGATCCCGGGATCGGTGGCGATCGCCGACATGCGGATCCGGTCGCCCAGGAGCGCGCCGCCCGAGAACGGCGACGTCGGATCGACGCACAGGATGCCGACCGTCGAGCCGCGCGCGCGCAGGGTCTGCGCCAGCCGGTCGACCAGGGTCGACTTGCCCGCGCCCGGCGGTCCGGTGACGCCGACGACCCGCGCCCGGCCGACCGACCGCGCCAGACGCGCCACCAGCTCGGCTTGCGCCGGTCCGCCGTTCTCGACCAGCGAGATGGCGCGCGCCACCGCGCGCGGGTCGCGCCGCGCCAGGCGCTCCTCGATCTCCCCGAGGTCGAGCGGACGCCCGCGGTGGGACGCCCGGCCGGCGCCGACCGCGGTGGCGCTCACGCCGACAGCACCTGACGGGCGATGACCAGGCGCTGCACTTCGCTCGTGCCCTCGCCGATCGTGCAGATCTTGCAATCGCGGTAGAACTTCTCCGCCCGGTAGTCCTTGACGAAGCCGTAGCCGCCGTGGATCTGCACCCCGCGCTCGGCGCAGAAGACCGCCGCCTCGCCGGTCATCAGCTTGGCTTCGGAGGCGCGCAGGGTCACTTTCCCCGTGGCGTCCATCTCGCGCGCCGCGGCGAAGGTCAGCGCCTCGGCGGCGGCGATGCGGGTCGCCATCTCGGCGAGGGCGAAGCGGATCGCCTGGAAGTCGGCGATCGGGCGATCGAACTGCTGGCGCTCCTTGGCGTAGTCGCGCGCGGTGTCGAAGGCGCCGATCGCCGTTCCGAGGCCGAGGGCGGCGATCGAGATTCGGCCGCCGTCGAGGACGCTCATCGCCTGGCGGAAGCCGTCGCCGGGGGCGCCGAGCAGGTTCTCGTCGGGGACGAAGCACTCCTCGAGGATCACCTCGGCGGTGTCCGAGGCGCGGATGCCGAGCTTGTTCTCCTTCTTGCCGGTGCGCAGGCCCTTCGTCCCGCGGTCTACGACGAAGGCCGACATGTTGCGTCCCTTCCTCCCCGCCGGGTCGCTGATCGCCAGAATCACGAAGGTGTCGCCCACCGAGCCGTGGGTGCAAAAGGCTTTCGACCCGTCGAGCACCCAACCGCCGTCGACCTTGCGCGCTCGGGTGCGCGCCGCCGCGGCGTCCGATCCCGAGCCCGCCTCGGTCAGCGCCCAGGCGCCGATCTTCTCGCCGCGCGCCAGCGGCGCGACCCAGCGCTCCCGCTGCCCGCGGTCGCCGAACTTGTAGATGTGATTGGTGCACAGCGAGTTGTGCGCCGCCACCGAGATGCCCACCGAGGGATCGACGCGCGACAGCTCGGTGACCACCAGGACGTACTCGACGTAGCCGAGGCCCGCGCCGCCGAGCTCCTCGGGGAAGATCACGCCGAGGAATCCGAGCTCGGCCGCCTTCTTCATCACCGCCATGGGGAACTTCTGCGACTCGTCGCTCTCGTCGACGATCGGATCGACCTCGCGCTCGGCGAATTCGCGCGCCGCGGCGCGGATCGCTTGCTGTTCGGGGGTGAGGGAAAAATCCACGGTCAGGCTCTCCTTGCGTGCGGCCGCGATGCTATCGCAGGCCCCGCGGGACGTCCGGCGGGCGGCCGTAGAATGCCGGCATGAGCGCGGCGAGCGAGACGGTCGGCGGTCCGCCCGGGCGGCGGATCGAGAGCGAGGAGGAGCTGGCGGCGGTCGTGCGCGCGCTGAGAGTGGTCGCGGTGGTCGGCATGAAAGGCGAGGACCGCCCCGACGAGCCGGCGTTCTCGATCCCCTGGGTGGTGCAGGGCAAAGGCGTACGGGTGATCCCGGTCAATCCGAAGCTCGCCGTGGCGCTCGGCGAGCGGGCCTACCCGGACCTCGCGAGCGTGCCGGAGCCCTTCGACCTGGTCGACGTCTTCCGCCGTAGCGATGCCATCCCCGAAGTCGCCGACGCCGTCCTCGCCCTGCCGCCCGATCGCCGGCCGCGGGTCGTCTGGATGCAGAGCGGCATTCGCCACGAAGCGGCCGCCGAGCGCCTCGTCGCCGCCGGCATCGACGTCGTCCAGGACCGCTGCCTCGGCGTCTACGTCAACCGCTATCGGCGCTGAGAGCGAGAGCCTCAGCGACGAGCCATTCGGAGAGAGAAGACGGTCGCCTCGCCAGGGCGTCCCCACCGACGGCTGGCCCCCCCGGTCGCCGATACCGGCGCGAGCGAGCTCGCTATCGGAAACTCGCCCGCTCGAGCAGCTTGCGAATCGGCGGCGAGCAGCAGCAGTCCCCCCACCGTCTCGACCACCGCGCGTCTCGACATGCCGCGTCTCCTCCTTGGGTTACTGCGACCGCACGGATTCGGCGGTCCTTCGGCTGGCTCCGCGCGCTAGCGGTAGACGACTCTCTCGAGTCGCACGCCGGTGTAGTAGTGGGCGAGGATCGAGGCGACGTCGTGGCCGCGGCGGGCCATGCCGTAGGCGCCGACCTGGCACATGCCGACGCCGTGGCCCCAGCCGCGGCCGGAGAATTGCCAGCCGGACCTGCCGTTCGCCGGCGCGATGCGACGCGCGGTGAAGCGGGTGTCGGGCAGGTCGAGCGTCCAGCGCACCGCGAGCCCCTCGACGTCGGCCGTGTCGCCGCCCTTGCCGAGCAGGCGGATCTTCCCCACCCGCCCGGAGACGCCGCGCGCGACGATCTCGAAGCCAGTGAAATCGAAGCCGGGGAAGCGCGTGCGCACCGCCGCCGCGAGCTCGGCGTCCGAGCGGAAGCGCGTCCAGGTCGTCAGGTTGTGCCCGCGATCGAAAGCCGCGCCCTGCGGGTGGACCTCCTGCACCGCTCCCACGAGCTGGCCGCCGGCGATCACCAGCCGCAGAGCGTCGCCCGGCAGCAGCGCCAGGCGCGAGGCGGAAAGCGAATGCCCGAGCGCCGCGAAATACGCCGGACGCGCCGGCAGGACGTAGGTCAGCGCCGCGTAGCCGTCGCGCGCCAGGAGCCGGCCGTCGGCGACCGCGTCGAAAGTCACTCGGCGCTCCTCGAGCACGTCGAGGAAGAGGGCCAGCCGGTAGACCAGCTCGTCGGCCTCCGCCGGCGGCAGCTCGACTGCCGGCGGCAGCGCCAGCAGGCCGCTCTCGACCAGCCAGACCGCGAGCGCGCGGTCGTCGTCGGTCCAATCCGCCGGCGGGTGCGCGGCGAGGTACGGCAGGTCCTCGCTACGCACGAAGAGGCGCGCGTCGGCCGCCAGATCGAGCACCGAGCCGAGATAGCGCTGCACCTCTCGCCGGGCAAGCGAAGCGAGGTGATCGGGGGCGGTCGCGAGGCCGGCGCGGGCGGCGAGAACGACCACGGCGCGCTCTAGATCGGCGGCCACGGCGATCCTCGCCGGCACCTCGGGCAGCGCGAGGTTCACCAAGCCCTGCGGGAACGGCGTGCCGTCGGCGAGCGCGCCACCGACCTCGACGACGCCGCCCTCGATGCACGGCACGCCGCGCAGGTACGGCGCGCGCTTCAGGGGGAAGACGACCTCGACGTTCTCGGTGTGCCCGCCGCAGGTGGCGCTGTAGAGCGCGTCGATCGGCTCGCGCGTCGCGCCGTCGCCGTAGGTGAGGATCCGCCCCGCGGTCTCGGCGACCGCGCGGTCCGAGAGCGCGGCCTCGGCGTCCATGCCGCCGTAGACCTGACAGCGGGGCGTGGCGCAGATGTCGTAGCCCTCGTCGGCGAACTCGCCGAGATTGCGCAGGGTGTAGGTGCGGGCCGCGATCGCCTGCGCCGCGAGCGCCGCCGGCTCTGGATAGCTCGACGGACCCATCTCGACCGGCACCACGCCGCGCAGGTAATCCTCGACCGGCAGCTCGTTGATCAGGTTCAGCCGCCCGCGATCGTTGAGGTAGACGACCAGCGCGCCACGGTAGCGGTGGCCTTCATAGCGCACGCCGCCGCCCTCGGAGGCGGCGAGCACGAAGCGCCGCCCGTCGACGTGGCGCGCCTTGCCGCGCTGCGCGACCTCGAGCGCCGGGCTCGCGAGGCCCGGACCCTCGGAGACCACCCAGAAGCTGTCGACGCCGATCCGCGCCAACTTGCGTCCCTCGCCCTCGGCCTCCTCGCGGCTCGGATAGCGCCCCACCCGCACCCGGAAGAGCCCGGTCGCGGCGTCGAAGCGCGCGTCGGCCGGCGCGCCGGTGCGCGCCGCGACGCGGGCGGCGAGATCCGCCGCCTGGCGGTCGTCTTTGAGCGCCGCGATCTGCAGGCGGTAGATCGACTGTCCGCCGCCGCGGACCGCCGAACGCACCCGGACCGGAGAGACCACCTCGATGCGCACTCCGCCGCCCTCGGCGCTGATTTCGCCGTCGCAGCACGGCAGCGTGACCTCCTCGAGATCGGTCGCCAGCCCGACCCGCACCCGGCCGGCGAAAGCGAGCGGCGCGGCCGGCTGCGGCGCGCCGAGGGCCGGACGCGGGGAGGGCGCCGGCGGTGCCGGCCCGGGCGGAGCCGTCGGGGGCAGAGGCGGGACGGGGATCGCCGGCTCGACCGCCGGCGGCAGCTCGGGCGGCGGCGTCTTCGCGGTGCGCGGCGGGCGGGTCGCCGGCGCGCAGGCGAGCGCCATCGCCAGCGCCACGCCGAGACCGCGGAAGCGGCGCGGCGCGCGGATCACGGCGCCTCGCTGCGCACCAGAGCCACGAGCGCGCCGACGAACGCGAGCGACACGATCGTGTTCGCCAGCCACTGCACGAGCCCGAGCACGAAGCGGACGGCGAGCTGAGCCACCGGGAACGAGGCCAGACCGAAGCGGACGAAGAGGCCGGAAGTGGCGTCGAAGGCGCCGACCACCAAGACGGCCACCAGGAAGAGCAAGTAGATGAGGACCGCCGCTCCCAGCCGTCGGCCGAGCAGCTGGTAGCCGCGCCGCGCCGCGCGCAGCACCGAGCCGTCCGAGCGCGCCAGCTCGGCGGCCGCGAGCGCGCAGGCGAGCGCCAGGGTGAAGCAGACGAACAGCAGCGGCAGACTGAAGCCGCAGCCGAGGCCGAACGCCGCCGCGGGCCCGTACTGTTGGGCGGCGACCAGCGCGACGATCAGCAGCAGGAGGAAGATCGCCACCGTGCCCAGGAAGAGCAGGCCGAAGAGGTTGTAGAGCCAGAAGTAGCGCCAGACCCAGCGGTTCGCCCAGCCGAAGAAATCGGCGCGCGACCAGGTGCGGTAGAGCTCGAAGCGGCGGCCGGGGCCGGGCGGCGCCTGGCGCTCGCCGGCCGCGAGAATGCCGTAGGTCCCGGCCTGGAACCAGCTGTAGAGGATCGAAGCCGCGGTGAGCGCCACCAGGAAGGCGGCGAGCGCCAGCAGCCAGCTCGAGGCGCGCTCGCCCGAGAACATCGCCGGCACCTTTTCGATCCAAGCCTTGAGGCGCTCCGCGCTCTGCTCCTGGTCGAGACCGGCGAAGTCGCGCAGCTCGAGGCCGAGCAGGCCGACGAAGGGCACGAGCCCGAGGATCACGAGGCCGACGAGCAGCACCATGGCGACGAACTGCGCCAGCAGCAGCTCGCGGTTGGCGCGCAGGTTCGCGCACCCTCGTCCGACCGCGTCGAGGCCCGAGAGTCGCGTCACGGTCAGCGCGCGAGCCCGGCCGACACGACGACCCGCCGGTAGTCCTCCACCTCGAGGCGCACCGGCTTGGCCATCTCGAACAGGCGCGAGACCAGCATCACCGGCAGGCGCGCGGCGAGCTGGCTCGGATCGGAGCTCACCGCCGTGCCGGCCGTGGCGTCGAGGCGGAAGTTGGTGGTGAACAGCGTCGGCACCCGCCGGGTGTAGCGCGTGTTGAGGATGAGATAGAGCAGGTCGTTGACCCAGGGGCTGGGCTTTTGCGCGCCGAGCTCGTCGAGCACCAGGAGCGGCGCGTCGATCACCGGGTCGAGCACGTCGTGTTTGGATTCGGGCGAGCTCGGGTCGAACGTCGACTGAATCTGGTGCACCAGCGAGTTGAAGTCGACGAAGCGGCCGGGGCGGCGGAACCGGCGGACGATCTCCATCAGCACCGCCGCCGCGAGATGGGTCTTGCCGACTCCGGGCGGACCGATGAACAGCAGTCCGGTCTCGGCGAACTTGCCGTCGGGGCGCAGGAAGGTGTCGACGTACTCCTCGCAGGCGACCCGCGCCTCGAGCAGGATGTCGGATCGTCCGGAGGTGACGGCGGTGTGGAACTTCTTCAGCGTGCACTCGCGGTAGCGCGGCGGGACGCCGGCCGCCTCGAGCAGGAGGGGCACCTCCATCTCGTCGCGGCACGGGCAGGCGCGCGCGGCGCCGGCGCCGCCGTCCGCGACGACCAGCCAACCCGTCCCGCCACAACGCGGGCAGTCCGGCTTCGCCGCCGCGAGCATCATGGCGGCGATCGTAACACGCGACCCGAAGCCCGATCCGGCGAAGCGATCGCGGTCCCACCGAGAAAAGAACCGGTTGAAAAGCCAAGACAAAAGACCGGCTCGGCGGGAGCTCGAACGCACTCAACCAAGGCATTCGACTAGGGAGTCAGGGCGCCCTGAACGCCCTCGTACACTGGCAACCGGCTCGACTGCGCGAAGCTGTCGAAGCCAGCGTCTTTTCTCCCCTTGTCGAGCTTTTCTTCGCAGAATGGCGAGGGATCTGACGCAGCCAGCCAAAGCGTTCGACGAGGGAGTGTGGGCTTCTCCACCGCCCTCGTGCACTGGCAACCGGCTCGACTGCACGAAGCTGTCGAACCCAGCGTCCTTCCCCCTTTGTCGAGCTTTTCTTCGCAGGATGGCGAGGGATCTGACGCAGCCAGCCAAAGCGTTCGACGAGGGAGTGTGGGCCTCTCCACCGCCCTCGTACACTGGCGACCGGCTCGACTGCGCGAGGCTGTCGAAGCCAGCGTCCTTTTCCTTTAACCGAGCTTTTCTCTTCTTTTCTCTCTCGTTGGTCGGGCGGGGGACGGTGGTCAGCTCTTCACCAGCGGCCGGGGGCCGAGGCGGACGAGGGCGTGGCGGCGGTCGACGGCGGCGCGGCGATCGAGCATCATCTGTTCGACCTCCGACATCAGGCGCTCGGCCTCCCGCTGCATCTCCGCCAACTGCTCGCGCAACTTGAGGATGATCTCGACCCCGGCGAGGTTGACGCCGAGATCGCGCGTCAGGGTGAGGATCGCCTCGAGGCGCTGGATCGCGGGCTCGTCGTAGAGGCGGGTGTTGCCGGCGCTGCGCGACGGGACGAGCAGGCCTTCGCGCTCGTAGAGGCGCAGCGTCTGCGGATGGATGCCGTAGCGTTCGGCGACCACGCTGATCATCACGTGGCGGGGAGCGGCGTCCTTGCGCTTGCGGGGCATGGAGCTCTCCGAAGATTGAGCGGACGACCGGCGGGGAGATGTCCCCGCCGGTCGCGTCCGATCAGTTCGACTTCGAGTCGCTCACCACTTCGGCGTCGATCACCTCGTCGCCCGCTCCCGGGGCCTTCTGCGCCCCGGGCGCGCCCGCCGCGGCGGACTGCTTGTACATCGCCTCGGCGAGCTTGTGACTCGCCTTCTCGAGCCGCGACGCCGCGCTCTCGAGCGTCGCGAGATCCTCGCCCTCGAGCGCCTTCTTGGCTTCGGCGAGCGCCCCGTCGAGCTCGCCGATTTCCGCCGGTCCGAGCTTCTCCTTGTGCTCGGAGAAGGTCTTCTCGGTCGAGTAGACCAGGCTGTCGAGGTGATTGCGCGCCTCGGCGGTCTTGCGCCGCTTGTGGTCCTCGTCGGAGTGCGACTCGGCGTCGCGCACCATGCGCTTGATCTCGGCCTCGTCGAGACCGGAGGAGGCGGTGATCGTGATCTTCTGCTCCTTGCCGGTGCCCATGTCCTTGGCCGAGACGTTGACGATGCCGTTGGCGTCGATGTCGAAAGCGACCTCGATCTGCGGCATGCCGCGCGGCGCCGGAGGAATGCCGACCAGGTGGAAGCGGCCGAGGGTGCGGTTGTCGCGCGCCATCTCGCGCTCGCCCTGGAGGACGTGCACCTCGACCGAGGTCTGACTGTCCGAGGCGGTCGAGAAGACCTCCGCCTTGCGGGTCGGGATGGTGGTGTTGCGCTCGATCAGTTTGGTGAACACGCCGCCCAGCGTCTCGATGCCGAGCGACAACGGCGTGACGTCGAGCAAGACCATGTCCTTGACGTCGCCGCGCAGCACGCCGCCCTGCACCGCGGCGCCGACCGCCACGACCTCGTCGGGGTTGACGCCCTTGTTCGGATCCTTGCCGAAGAGCTCGCGCACCAGGGCCTGGATCGCCGGCATGCGGGTCTGGCCGCCGACGAGGACGACTTCGTCGATGTCCTTGGGGTCTAGGCCGGCGTCCTTCAATGCCTGCCGGCAGGGCCCGGCCGAGCGCTGGATCAAGCTCTCGACGAGCTGCTCCAACTTGGCGCGCGTCAGGCGCTTGTTGAAGTGCTTGGGACCCGAAGCGTCGGCGGTGATGAACGGCAGGTTGACCTCGGTCTCCTGGGTCGAGGAGAGCTCGATCTTCGCCTTTTCGGCCGCCTCCTTCAGCCGCTGCATCGCCATCGCGTCCTTGCCGAGGTCGATGCCTTCGTCGCGCTTGAACTCGGCCAGCAGCCATTCGATGATCTGCTGGTCGATGTTGTCGCCGCCGAGGTGGGTATCGCCGTTGGTCGACTTGACCTCGACCACTCCTTCCCCGACCTCGAGGATCGAGATGTCGAAAGTGCCGCCGCCGAAGTCGTAGACCGCGATCGTCTGGTCCTTCTTCTTGTCGAGACCGTAGGCGAGCGCCGCGGCGGTCGGCTCGTTGACCAGGCGCTTGACGTCGAGCCCGGCGATCTTGCCGGCGTCTTTCGTCGCCTGGCGCTGGGCGTCGTTGAAGTAGGCGGGCACGGTGATCACCGCCTCGGTGACCTTCTCGCCCAGGTAGTCCTCGGCGGCCTGCTTCAACTTCTGCAGGATCATCGCCGAGATCTCCGGGGGCGAGTACAGCTTGCCTTCGACGCTGATGCGGACGTCGCCGTTGTCGACGCTCTCGACCTTGTACGGGACCATCTTCATCTCGTCGGAGACCTCCCCGTACCGGCGCCCCATGAAGCGCTTGATCGAATAGACGGTGTTCTTCGGGTTGGTGACCGACTGCCGCTTGGCGACCTGACCCACCAGACGTTCGCCGGACTTGGTGAAGGCGACCACCGAGGGAGTCGTCCGGCTCCCCTCGGCGTTGGCGACGACCTTGGTCTCGCCGCCTTCCAGGACCGCGACCACGCTGTTGGTGGTCCCGAGATCGATGCCGATGATCTTGCTCACGAACTCCTCCTTGGCTCCGAGATCGCGGAAGGCTAAAGTCTTAGCTTGCCCGCGTCAAGATTCTCTACACCATAGTTGACAGTTTTCGTGTCAGATTTATTTCCATCCGGAAAGCGCGGCACGCTCCCGAAGACCTCGGGTCGTGTGGATCGGGGTCTCGATCGACGGCGAGGGAGGGTGACCCCTGCCCTCCCTAGTCGAGTAGAACCAGTGGGTTACCTTGGCCCTCCTCGAGCCCGGTGTAGACCTCGGGGTCGAGGAAGAAGTCGCCGGCAATGCTCTCGGTCACGCCGAGCTCCTGGCGAGGGACGCCATCCTCCGTCGGCTGGACCGTGTAGGTGGCCGACTCGGCGTGGTAGTCGAACGGCCGGCCCTGCTCGTCGGCGAGATCCCGACCCGAGATCAGCCAGCGTTTCTCGAGCTCGGCAAGCGAGTCCGGGTAGTGACCCTCGAGCAGAAAGTATGTGCGTGCCGCCCGGTCGAGCTTCTGGTAGGTCGCGATCCGCTGCTGTTTCTCGAGACCGCGGCGTTCGGTCGCCTGCCAGGGGAAGGGCGCGAGGAGAAGCTCGGGGCGTAGAGCGGCGAGCGCCACCGCCAGCGCGATGAAGACGATCGCCAGCGCCGGCACCGCCCAAGTGAGCCAAGTCTCGGTGGAGCTCTGTCGCGGCGCGGCGGGCAACTCGATCCGGCTCGGCGCCGCGACTTTGGCCAGCGGCTTCGGCGGCGCCTCTTCGACCTCCGGCTCGTCGGCCGCGGCGATCCCCGCCCGCGACGCCGAGGAGGGCCGCGCCAGGCCGCTCTGCAAGAGGCGGAAGAGGGCGTAGAGCGTACGGTACTCGCCGAGGCCGCTCGCCTGCGCCAGCTCGGCGGCGGTGATCTTGCCGTCCAGGCGGTCGTAGACCTCCTTCTCGTCGCCGGTCAACCAGACCGCGCTCCCCTCGCGCGCCTCGCCGTCCTTGCCGAGCACGCGCACCGAGCCCTCGCTCGCGAGCGCTTCGTAGGCGACGAAGCCGTGCGGCAGGGCGCCCGAGAGCGTCCCTTCGCCGAGCAGATCGCCGACCGCGCGCAGCAGGAGCTCCTCGACCGGAATGGGGACCATGCCCTCTTCGTAGGCCACCTCGTCGCCGCTGTAGAACTTGAACTCGCCGTCGCGCCAGCGCAGGATCTGCAACAGCAGGCGATAGGTCTGGTGGCGTAGCGCCGAGAGCAGTTGCGGGTGCGAGAGCACCTGGCGCTCGACGAGGAACTCGGCCATGCGCTTGCCCGACTGGCGCTGCTCGTCGGAGAGCTTGGCGAACTGCTCGGGCCGCAGCAGCCCCTGGCTCGCGAGCACCTCGCCCAGGGCATCCTCGAAATTCTGGTTGAGGGCGTCGGCGGCGACGATCGCGCCCTTCAAGAACGACACCGCGACGATGTCCTGCTGCCCTTGGACGGTGAGGATGCCGGTTTTCTGCTGCTGGGCGACGAGCTGCAGGATGTCCGGCAGGTGGAAGACCTTGAGATCGCCTTCGAGCGCCATGGCGGATCGCCTCAGTCCCCTTGCGCCAACTCGGCCCGCACCCGCAGGGCGAGATAGACCGAGAACGCCACCAGCGCGGCGAGCGACGGCAGCAGGCCGCCGCTGTCGATTCCCAGACCGAGATCGACGCCCACCCGGCCGACCCACGGCAACATCCCGAGCGCCGCGAGCAGCAGGATGCCGCCGAAAGCCGGGAATCCTTCCCCGAGCTCGGCGGCGGAGAGCGGCGGCAGTAGGGCCCGCAGCCAGCGCGAGAAGCCGTTCGATCGCCAAGAAAGCCACGACACGGGCTCGGAATATCCGCTCTTGCGGCGCAGCAACCAGAGCACTCCCGCCGCGGCCGCGACCAGCCCG
Organism: Thermoanaerobaculia bacterium; assembly: GCA_046331385.1. Classification (GTDB taxonomy): domain Bacteria; phylum Acidobacteriota; class Thermoanaerobaculia; order Multivoradales; family JAGPDF01; genus JAXLQW01. Next base: position 3,996,372 of record JAXLQW010000001.1, on the reverse strand, counting down.
ACCACCGCCAGCCCCGCCCAACGCCGGATCGCCTCGATGCGCGCCACATGGACGGTCGGCGACTCGCGCCAGGCGGCGCGCAGGCGCTCACGGATCTCGTCCCGGCGCGCCAGACCGCCGTCGAGAGTCAGGAGGCGGTCGACTCCCTGCGGGGTGCCCATCCAGCGATCGACCGCATCCGGGTCGAGCGCCTTGGCCTGCGACAGGGCCTGCTTGGATTCTTCGAACTGGTACGACTCCGAGTACGCCTGGCTCAGGTCGTAGAAGGCGCTCGCGATCGGCGGCTGGATCGAGCTCGCGCGGCGGAAATAATCGACCGCGGTGGCGAACTCGCCACGCCGGAAGTAGTGCGCGCCGAGGTTGATCAGCGCGGCGCGATTCTCGGGCTCGCGCTCGATCACGTTGCGGTAGAGCAGGCGAGCGTACTCCCATTGCCCGAGTCCGCGGTGGACGTCGCCGAAGAGCTCGACCACCGCCGGCTCCTCCGGCAGCATGCCGCGCAGGACTTGGAGATCGCTGAACAGGCCGCCGTAGAAGCGCTCTTGTTCGAGGTTGGCGATGGCGCGCATCGGCGGCGATAGAAGGAGGCCGATCTGGCGCTCCTCGGCGGCCACCGCGAAGGGCGCCAAGCCGAGCAGCAGCCAGATCCCACCGGTCACCACGCGTTCGCTGGCGCTCAGGTAGCCGAACAGCAGCAGCGACCAGAAGAGCAGCAAGAAGATCGGACCGCCGGGCAACGCGAGCGGCCAAAACACCACCACCAGCGCGAGCAGATGCGCGACCGGCGGGGAGAAGCGTTTCGCCAGCCGTCCCTCGAGATCGAGGTAGACGGCGCTGCCCTTCATCGCCGCTTCGACCAGGACGAAGAGCGCGCTCGCCAGCAACAGGACCGCGATCCCCCAGAGCACGGCGTTGCGCCACCACAGCTCGGCCGCGGGGGTCGAGAAGATGCGCTGGTAGCCGCGGACCGAAGCGGCGATGGCGGCGGCGTAGGAGCCCTCGAGTCGGGCTACCCGCGAACGCGCGAACTCGGTCTCTGGACGACCGGGGTCGAGCTTTTCCGCCGTGGCGAGCGCCAGATGGGCGCGCTCGAAGTTCCCATCCGCGGCCGACTGCACGGCGCGCGCCGCGGCGCCGACCGACAGGTCGACCAGGCGGTTCATCCCCAAGCCGTGCGCGGTCGCGAGCATGGCTTCGACCGACTGCGCCGCGGCCGCGGCGTTGTCCTGGTAGAAAGCGCTCACCCACTGCAGCCAGTTTTCCTGCAGGCGGTGGAGCGATTGACGCACGGCGACCGTCAGCTCGATCCCGACCCCGGCTTCGGCGGCCGCCGCGCCGCGCCCGGGCGCTAGGGCGGCGGCGCCGAGCGCCATCGCCAGAGCGAGGGCGGAGAATCGTCGGCGAGCTTCAGCCGCGCTTCTGGACATAGCGCAGCTTCAGGCGGTAGAGCGCGTCTTCGAGGAAGGCGCTCTCCTGCGCGCTCAGATTCCCCGCCGTCCGCTGACGAAGGATGTCGAGCAGGTCGATGTGCAGCCGGGCGAGCTCCAGGTTCTCGGCCGATTGGCCGTCGGGCAACGGCACCTCGCCGAGGTAGAGGACCGCGGTGTCGGCGAGCACGCCGACCAGATCGTAGAAGCTCGCGCCGCCGATGCCGCCCGAGGTCGGCGGCAATTCGAGCGGCGGGCGCTCCGGGATCGGCCGCGCGGGCTCGGGGGCCGGGGCGGGCGGCGGCTCGGGCGGCGGCGCCACCGGCTCGGCGGCCGACGCCTCGTTTTCCTCCTCCACGTACCCCTCGCGAAGCTCCCCCTCCGGCGTGAACATGCGGCGGTCGGTGACCTTGATGTCGCCCAAGTCGGGGCCCCTCCGAGCACCGGCGGCGCGCCGGAACGTGTCGAGTCGCGGCCGACTATGGTAGCAAGGCGTCTTTCCGGCCGGCAAGCGAATCCGGCGAGGAGTGCCGATGGACGAGCCGCGCGACGAGGACCGCACCGCCCCCGAGGTCGAACCCGGCGCCGCGCCGAGCGCGACTCCCACCACCGATCTCGCCCACCTGGTGGCTCTGGTCGCGCGCCTACGCGCCCCCGACGGCTGTCCCTGGGACCGCGAGCAGGGGCTCCCCGACTTGCGGGCCTACCTGCTCGAGGAGGCGCACGAAGTCGCCGCGGCGATCGATCGCGCCGACTGGCAGGAGCTCGCCGCCGAGATGGGCGACCTGCTGTTCCAGATCGCCTTCCTGGCGCGCCTCGGGGAGGAGGCCGGCGAGCTCGCTCCCGGCGAGCCGATGGCGCGCGTGGCGGCGAAGATGATCGCCCGCCATCCGCACGTCTTCGGCAGCGAGCGGCTCGCGGACGCCCGCGCCGTGCGCGACGCCTGGGAGCGGCGCAAGTTGCGCCAGGGCGAGGCGGGCGGCGAGCGCTCGTTGCTCGATGGCGCCGCCGCGCCGACGCTGCCGAGCCTGCTCGCCGCCTACCGCTTGACGCAGAAGGCGGCCGGCGTCGGATTTGACTGGAGCCACGTGGGCGAGGTTCTGACCAAACTCGACGAGGAGCTCGCGGAGCTGCGCGCCGAGATCGCTCCGGCGACGGGCCCGACCGCGGACAAGGAGCGCTTGCGCGACGAGGTCGGCGATCTGCTGTTCACGGTCGCCAACCTCGCGCGCCACCTCGAGATCGACCCGGAGGCGGCGCTCGCCGGGACCAACCTCAAGTTCCGCCGCCGCTTCGCCCACCTCGAAACTCGCCTGGCCGAAAACGGCCGCCACCTCGCCGACGCGACGCTCGAGGAGATGGAAGCCCTCTGGCAAGAAGCCAAGAGAGTCGTCGGCTGAGCCCTCCCGACCCGCAGCTTCGCCCAGCCGGGCCGATCGCCAGTGCACGAGGGCGGTCAAGACGCCCACACTCTTAACCGGAGCTTTTCGCCGGTGGCCGATGAGTTCGACCCATCGCCATCCTGCGAAAAAAGCTCACCCAAGGGAAAAGACGCCCGGCCGTCAGCCTCGAGCAGCCGAGCTGGTTGCCAGTTCACGACGGCGGTCGAGGGGCCCATACTCCCAACCGGAGCTTTTCGCCGGTGGCCGCTGCGTTCGATCTGCGTCGACTTCCCGCGGGCGGTTCGTCAGGGCTTCTGAACCGAAGCCTTTTTCTTTGCTGCGTCGCGCAGGAGCGGCTCGAGCGCGGCGAGGACGGTGGCCGCGACTCGTTGGTGCCCCTCGGGATTCGGATGGATGCCATCGCCCTGGTTGAGCTCGGGCCGCGCCGCCACGCCTTCGAGCAGGAACGGCAGGAGCGCCACGTTCGTCTCCTTCGCCAGCCGCGGATAGAGATCGCGGAATCCCGCCGTGTACTCCGGCCCGTAGTTGGTCGGGATCTGCATCCCGACGAGCAGGACCGTGGCGCCCGCCGCAGTCGCCTTCACGACGATCGCGCGCAGATTCGACTCGATTCCCGCGAGCGGCTGGCCGCGCAGGGCGTCGTTCGCGCCCAGCTCGACCACCAGGAGGTCGGGCTTCTGGCGCAGCAGCCAGTCGATGCGCGCGAGGCCCCCGGCCGAGGTGTCGCCCGACACTCCGGCGTTGACTACCCGTGCCGCGATGCCACGCTCGGCGAGCGTCGCCGCGACCCGCGCCGGATAGGCCTGGTCCTCGTCGACCCCGAAGCCGGCCGTCAGGCTGTCGCCGAGGAAGACGACCGTCGGACCGTCGCGCTCCTCCGGCGGCGCCGTCGTTCCGGCGGTGCGCGCCGGCGCGGTCGCGGCGGGGGCGAGAGCGGTCGGCGGGGACGACTCCGCGCCCCGGCAAGCGGCGAGCAGCGCGACGAGGGCGAGCAGGGCGAGGGCGCGACGCGACATGGGAGCGCGATCCTAACCCCGTGCTACTCTCGCCCGTCCCGAGCGCGCGGCGGCGCGTAGGAACGAGGCAGAATGGACTCTCCGCGCATCGCAGCGATCCAGCTCACCAAGCGCCTGCCCTCGGGCGACCGGCTGCTGACCATTCTCGACCGGGTCGACCTCGCGATCGGCGCCGGCGAATCGGTCGCGATTCTCGGTCCCTCGGGCAGCGGCAAGTCGACTCTCCTCGGCCTGCTCGCCGGACTCGACCGGCCGACCGAAGGCGAAGTGCGGATCGACGGCGAGCCGATCCAGGATCTCTCGGAGGACGCGCTCGCGCTCCTGCGCCGGCGCAAGATCGGCTTCGTCTTCCAGTCGTTTCAGCTCCTGCCCAACCTCACGGCGCTCGAGAACGTCCTGCTGCCGCTCGAGCTCGCCAAGGTCGACCGTCCGGGCACCCCGGCGCGCGAGATGCTGGCCCGCGTCGGGCTCGGCGAGCGCGGCCACCACTACCCGGTGCAACTGTCGGGCGGCGAGCAGCAGCGGGTGGCGCTGGCGCGCGCCTTCGCCACCTCGCCGGCGATCCTGTTCGCCGACGAGCCGACCGGCAACCTCGACGGCGCGACCGGCGAGAAGGTCCTCGCCGTGCTCGCCGAGCTGCAGCGCACGACCGGCGCGACGCTGGTGCTCGTCACCCACGACCCCGCGGTCGCGGCGCGCACCGATCGCCAGATCCATCTGCGCGACGGGCGGGTCGAGCGCGCGACATGAGAGCCGGCGCCTACCTGCGCCAGCAGCTGCGCGAGGCGCGCGGCGGCGGCGGACGGGTGCTCTTCTTCGTCCTCTCGCTGGCGGTCGGGGTCGCGGCGGTCGTCGCCGTGGCGAGCCTCGGCGCCAACCTCGAGCGCGCCCTGGGCAGCGAATCGCGCCAGCTCCTGGCCGCCGATCTCGCGGTGTCGGCCAGCCGGCCGATCCCGGCGGAGGTGGCGCGTGCCACCGATCGTCCGGGGGTCGAGCGGGCGGAGCTGGTGGAGCTCTCGACGGTCGTCGCCTCGCCGGCGTCCGGCCACGCGCAACTGGTCGAGCTCAAGGCGGTGTCGCCGGGCTATCCCTTCTACGGCCAACCCGAGCTCCAGCCCGCGCGACCGCTCGGCGAGCTGCTGGCGAACGACGGCGCGGTGGTCGGGCCGGCGCTCCTGCCGCGCCTCGGCGTCGCGCTCGGTGACCCGATCTCGATCGGCGGCCACCGCTTCACCGTGCGCGGCGTCGTGGTCTCCGAGCCCGATTCGATCGGCGGCGGCTTCGAGATCGGGCCGCGGGTCTTCGTCGACCGCCAGGCGCTCGCCGCGACCTCGCTCTTGGGCTACGGCAGCCGGGCGCGCTACCGCCTGCTGGTCAAACTCCCGGGCCTGGCGCCACGGGAGCAGGTCACCGCCTTCGCCGCCGAAATCCGCCAGGCGGTCCCCGACCCGGCGTTCACCCGCATCGAAACCTTCGCCGAGGGCCAGCCGGCGTTGAAGCGCGGCATCCAGCGCGCCGAGCGCTTCCTCGGTCTGGTCGCTCTACTGTCGCTCCTGGTCGGCGGGATCGGCGTGGCGCAGACGGTGCGCACCTGGCTCGCGGCGCGCCTCGACGCGATCGCGGTCTGGAAGGCGCTCGGCGCCCGCCCGCGCGAGATCCTGGCCCACTACCTCGGCCAGATCGCGGCGCTGGCGCTGCTCGGCAGCGCGGTCGGCGCGGCCGTCGGCGCCGGCCTGGCGCTCGGATTGCCGCGACTCGCCGCCGATCTGCTGCCGAAGTTCGTGACCGTGCGGCTCGAGCCGCTGGCGCTCGGCCGCGGACTCGCGCTCGGCGCGCTGGTGGCGCTGCTCTTCGCCCTGCCGCCGGTGCTCGCCACCCGGCGCGTGCCCGCGGCGCGCGTGCTGCGGCGGGCGATCGAGCCGATCCCGGCGAGCCGCTGGACGCTCGCCCTGACCGGTCTCGTCCTCGCCGCCGGCATCGCCGCGCTCGCCGTCGCGCAGTCGCGCTCGCCGCAGCTCGGCCTGCTCTTCGCCGCCGGGCTCGGCACCACCGCGGCGATCCTGGCGCTCGCCGGCTGGGGCCTGGTGGCTCTCGCCCGCCGCCTGCCGCGCGAGAGCTGGCCGCTCGTCGCGCGCCACGGTCTGGCGGCGCTCGCGCGCCCGGGGGCCGGCACGCTCGGCGCTCTGGTGGCGCTCGGCCTCGGCGTGCTGGTGGTGCTCGCCATGTTCCTGGTCGAGCGCGGCCTCTCGGACCAGCTGCGCGCCGAGCTGCCGACCAACGCCCCGACCGCGTTCCTGATCGACATCCAGCCCGATCAGTGGGGAGCGGTCGAGAAGACCGCGCTGCGGCTGGGCGCGACGCGGATCGATTCGGTGCCGGTGGTGATGGCGCGCATCGCGGCGATCGACGGCCGTTCGGTGGGGGAGATCGTCGGCCCGGTCGACGCCCCGGGCGGCGATCGGCGCGACGACCGCCGCGAGCGCCGCTGGGCGCTCACCCGCGAGCAGCGGCTGACGACGCTCGAGAAGTTGCCGGCCGACAACACGATCGTCGCCGGCAAGCTGTGGACGGCGCGCGGCGTGCCCGAGGTCTCGGTCGAGGAGGAGTTCGCCAAGGACCTGAATCTCCATCTCGGCTCGAAGATTCGCTTCGACATCCAGGGCGTGCCGGTCGAGCTCGAGGTCACCAGCTTGCGCAAGGTGCAGTGGGAAACCTTCGGGATCAACTTCTTCCTGGTGGCGGCGCCCGGGGTGCTCGACGGCGCGCCGCAGATGCGCATCGCCGCGCTGCGCCTGCCTTCGGGCGGCGAGGCCAGGCTGCAGGACGAGCTGGTGAAGGACTATCCGAACGTCACCGTCTTCCCGATCCGCGACGTGCTCGAGAAAGTGGCGCGGGTGGTGCGCCGGATCGGAGTCGGGGTGCGCTTCCTCGGCAGTTTCACGGTCGCGGCGGGGATCGCGATCCTCGCCGGCGCGGTCGCGGCGACCGCGGCGCGTCGCGGGCGCGAGGTGGCGCTGCTCAAGGCGCTCGGCATGCGGCGCCGGGAGGTGGCGGCGATCTTCGCCTTCGAGTACGCCGCGCTCGGCCTCGCCGCGGCGGCGATCGGCGCGGTCGCGGCGCTCGTCCTGGCGCGCGAGGTGCTGATCGCCGGCATGGAGGTCCAGTGGACGGTCCCCTGGCTCCCGCCCCTGGTCGCCGTCGCCGCCACGATCGTCCTCGCGGTCGCCGCCGGCCTCGCCGCGAGCCTGCGCCCCCTCGCCCAACGCCCCCTCGAAGCCCTGCGCAGCGAGAGCTGAAGCAGAGCCCGGCGCTCGCCGATCGCGCACTCCGGCGAGCGCCGCGCGAGAATCGTGTTCCAACTCCTGCGCGGTGTCGGCACGGCCGGAAATCTCACCTCGGACGCCCACCTCGCCGCAATCGCGATCGAGAACGAGCTGACGCTCCATTCGACCGATTCGGGCTTCGCCCGTTTCCCGGGCCTGCGCTGGAGCAACCCGATCACCGGGTCGTCATCCCCCGGCCGCCGGACGCGGCGATAGGGGCGGTGGAGGCCCTTCCTCCCTACTCGAAGCGCAGCGCCTCGATCGGGTCGAGGGCGGCGGCGCGGCGGGCGGGGTAGAAGCCGAAGAAGACGCCCACCAGGCCGGAGAAGCCGAAGGCCACGGCGACCGAGGTGGCGCCGATCGAAACCGGCCAGCCGGCGTACTTGGCGATCAGCTCCGAGGCGCCGACGCCGAGCGCGATGCCGATCAAACCGCCGACCACCGAGAGCACCACCGCCTCGAGCAGGAACTGCGCCAGCACGTGCCGACCCTTGGCGCCGATCGCCATGCGGATGCCGATCTCGCGCGTCCGTTCGGTGACCGAGACCAGCATGATGTTCATGATGCCGATGCCGCCGACGAGCAGCGAGATCGCCGCCACCGACCCGAGCAACAGCGAGAGCGTGCGCGAGCTCGCGGCGGCGGTCGAGGCCATCTCCTCCTGCGAGCGGATCATGAAATCGCTGTCCTGCCCCTGGCCGAGCCGGTGGCGCTGGCGCAGCAGGGCCTCGATTTCCGACTGCGCGGCGGCCACGAGGTCGGCGCGCGCCGCGGCGACGTAGATGATCTGGATCTTCGGATTGCCGAGCAGGCGCTTCATCACCGTGGTGTAGGGCGCGATCGCCGTGTCGTCCTGGTCCTGCCCCATGGTCGAGCCGCCCTTCCGCTCGAGTACCCCGACCACCCGGAAAGGCACGTTCTTGATGCGCACCGTCTTGCCGACCGCTTCGCCCTCGGGGAAGAGACTGTCGGCCACCGTCTTGCCGAGCACCGCGACCTTGGCGCCGGCGCGCACGTCCGACTCGGTGAAGAAAGCGCCTTCGGCGACGTTCCAGGCGCGGATGAACGGCCAGTCGACGCCGGCGCCCTGGATCGACGTCCCCCAGTTGAGCTCGCCGGCCACCAGCTGCGCCGCGGTGCGCACCCCCGGCGAGACGTAGGCGACCGACGGGCAGTCGGCCCGGATGGCGTCGGCGTCCTCGACCGTCAGCGTCGACTGGCCGGAGAAGATGCGCGCTCCCGACTGGGTCACGGCGCCGGGGAAGACCATCAGGAAGTTGCTGCCCAGGGCGTCGATCTGCGCCTGGATCGACTGCGAGGCGCCGCCGGCGACCGCCACCATGGCGATCACGCAGGCGACGCCGATGACGATGCCGAGCATGGTGAGGGCGGAGCGCATCTTGTTGCGCGCGATCGCCTGCAGGCCGACCTTGACGATGTTCGCCACCCGCATCCAACCGACGCTCATGCCGCCGACTCCTGGCGCCGCGCCAGGCGCCGGTCCTCCACCGGGTGATCGGCGACGATCCGGCCGTCGCGCATGGCGACGATCCGCCGGGCGTAGCGCGCGATGTCGGGCTCGTGGGTGATGACGATCACCGTCCGACCCTGGTCGTTCATCTCCTGCAGGATGGCGAGGACCTCCTCGGAGACCCGCGAGTCGAGGTTGCCGGTCGGCTCGTCGGCGAGCACGATCGCCGGGTCGGTCACCAGGGCGCGGGCGATCGCCACCCGCTGCTGCTGGCCGCCCGAGAGCTGCGAAGGGTGGTGGCTCTCGCGCCCCGCCAGGCCGACGCGCGCCAGCACGGCGAGCGCCCGCGCGCGGCGTCCGGCGCCCGAGGAGAGCACGTCGCTGTAGAGCAGCGGCAGCTCGACGTTCTCGAGCGCCGTGGTGCGCGGCAGCAGGTTGAAGCTCTGGAAGACGAAGCCGATCTTGGCGTTGCGGATCTCGGCGCGCTGGTTGGGGTCGAGCCCGGAGACCTCGACCCCGTCGAGCACGTAGCGCCCGGAGGTCGGCCGGTCGAGGCAGCCGAGCAGGTTCATCAGCGTCGACTTGCCGGAGCCCGACGGCCCCATGATGGCCACGAACTCGCCGGCGGCGATGGCGAGCGAAACGCCGTCGAGCGCCCGCACTTCGATCTCGCCCATGCGGTAGATCTTCACCACCTCGGCGAGCTCGACGAGCGCGGCGCTCAGAATCGCCTCCCGCCGGCGAACGGCGTCTGGGTCGTCGATTCGCCCGCCTTGGTCGTCGCCAGGGCGACGACGACCGTGTCGCCCTCCGCCAGCTCACCCTCGACGATCTGGGTGAATCGACCGTCGGAGAGGCCGGAGCGCACCCGGACGCGCTCGAGCTTGCCGTTCGCGGCCAGGCGGTAGACCGACTGCCAGCCGCGCTCGCCCTTCTCGCCGCCGCCGGGCAGACCCTCGGCGGCGCGCGCCAAGCCGCCCCCGGCGCCGTCGCGCGCTCGCGCCGCGCCCGCCTCGGTCGCCCCGCCGGCGCCGCGCGTGCCGGCGCTCGCGACGCCGCTACGGCCGCTCGCCGACTCCTCGGCGGGTCGGAAACGCAGCGCGGCGTTGGGCACCCGCAGGGCGTCGCGCACCCGGTCGACCTCGACCGAGATGTCGGCGGTCATCTTCGGGCGCAGCTTGAGATCCGTGTTGTCGACTTCGAGGATCACCGGGTAGGTCACCACGTTCTGGTTCACCGTCGCGTTGAGCCGCACCTGGGTGATCGTGGCGGTGAAGTTGTCGTCGGGATAGGCGTCGACGGTGAACTTGGCCTTCTGGCCGACCTTCACCCGGCCGATGTCGGACTGGTCGACGTCGGCCTGCAGCTGCATCTTGGTCAGGTCCTGCGCCACGGTGAAGAGCGTCGGCGCCTGGAACGACGCCGCCACGGTCTGGCCGACGTCGTACTGTCGATCGACCACCACGCCGTCGATCGGCGAGCGGATCTTGGTATAGGCGAGGTTGGTCTCCGCCTGTTCGAGCGCGGCCTGCGATTGCCCGAGCGCCGCCGCGGCGGTCTCGTAGTCGGCTCTCGCCTGGTCGTAGTCGGACTGGGCGACGAGCTGGTCGGCGAGCAGGCGCTCCTGGCGCCCGAAGCCGATCTTGGCGTTGCGCAGGCGGACCTCGGCCTGGGTGACGTCGGCGCGCCGTTGCGCGACCGTGGCCTCGAACGGCGCCGGGTCGAGCTCCGCGACCAGCTGGCCCTTCTGGACCGGGGTGTTGAAGTCGGCGTGCAGGGCCGCGATGATCCCCGAGACCTGGCTGCCGACCTGGACCGTGGTGACCGCCGAGAGCGTGCCGGTCGCGGTGACCGTCATCGCCACCGTGCCGCGGTCGGCGACCTCGGTGCGGTACTTGCCGGCGTCCTGCGCGCCGTTGCGGTGCGCCACCCACCACCAGAGGGCGGCGCCGAGCGCCAGCGACACCGTCAGGACGATTCCCAGCTTCTTCATCGCGCCCTCCCTACTGCCCCGGCGAAGCACGGCCCGTGCCCGCGCGATTCGCCGCGCGAGGGACCGAGGCTCCGCCCCGCGATCGTACTGCGGCCGATCCGAGCCAGGAAACCGCGAGCGCGCCTCCTCCTGCGCCCCGCCACGTTGGCCGGGAAAGCGACCGAACGGCACCTCGGAGTGAAACGACCGCGGTTACGATGCGCGCCGACGGGCGGCGAAGACCGCCTCGACCGGCGAAGCGAAGGACTCGATCCCGGCACCGACGAGTCGCAGGCTCGTGGGGTGCGAGCCGGCGTTGCCCGCCAGCCAGGCCGCGAGCTCCGAGAGGCTGCGGCAGGGCGGATCGAGCAGCAAATCGCCGCCCGCCTGCGCCGGCAAGAGGCGGAAAGTCTGGCGGCGTCCGGGGAGGAAGCCCACTTCGACGAGCACCGGCTCGGTGCGATAGAGCGCTCCGCGCAGGCGGCCGAAGGGCGTCGGGCGCAGGGCGAGCGCCACCGTCAGCTCCTCGCCGGGAGCGATCGCCGGCAGGTCGCTCCGGACCCAGGGAACGAGCGCCGCGCGACCGAGCTCCCGCCGTTCGACCGCGCGCGGCGTCGCTCGCCGGTCGAGCACCAGGAACTTCGCGAGCGGTTGCTCGGCGGCCGGAGCGTAGCGCTCGGCGATCGCCTCCCAGGTCGCGGGGGCCTCCCAGAGCGTCTGGCGATCGTCGATCGGCGCGAAGTGCACCAGCAGATGGTCCGGTGCCCGCTCGCCGGCGAAGTGGCGCGCGATCTCGGCGTCGAGGCGCGGCGTGTAGGCGGTGTAGAGCTGGAGCAGCGGATTCGGCCGCCAGGCGAGATCGTTGATCGGCAGGCGCACGAGGTCCCAGGGGACGACGTCGAAGGTCCCGCCGGCGGCGGCCAGGCGGCGCGCCCCCTCGCCCCACGCGAGCGGCGCGAGCGCGTCACCGCTCTCGGCATAGAGAATCCGCTGACGGCCGCCGAGGTCGAAGGCGCCGAGGAGGTTCGCCCGCCCGGTGCGGCCGAGGAAGATCGACGCGCCGGACGGCGGGTGCGGCGTTCCGAGGTCGCGCGTCGTCACCGCGTTCGCCCCCACGAGCGCCGCGACGATCGCCACGAGCGGCACGAGGTCGCCGGGGCGGCGGACGAGGAGCGCCGCGACCCCCACGAGACCGGCGAGGAAGAAGAGGAACAGGTCGACGTGGACGTCCTGGCGCACGAAGCCGTGCTTCCAGACGATCGCGACCGCCGGCAGCACGGCCGCCCACCACAGGGCGACGCGCGCCCGCGCGGCGAACGCCAGCGCCGGCGCCGCGGCGCAGGCGAGGAGCAGCGCGAGTCCCGCCGTGAGCGTCGTGCGCGGACCGGGCAGCGACATCGCGGCGCTGAAGCCGGCGAGGAGCTGGTGCTCGAGCGCCAGCCAATGCAGGAACGTCGGCACGGAGCCGAAGAGGGCCGCGATGCCGACGACCGTCGCCGCGCCCGCGGCGAGCGCGGTCCAGGCGAGCTCGCGCCGCCAGCCCGCCGGGCGTCGCACCGCGAGGGCCGCCGCCCAGCCGGCGAGGAGCGCCACCGCCACCACGCCGAGGCTGGTCTTGGCGAGCGCCAGGACGACCGCCCAGACGCCGGCGAGCGCTCCCGTGCCGCGCCGGACGCGCTCGCCGATCGTCGACGGCGCGAGCAGCACCGCCAGCACCAGCACGTGCTGCAGCTCGAGCTGGATCGCCAAACGGTCGACGGCGAAGAGCCAGACGGCGACGAAGCCGACGATCGCCGCGAGCGCCGCGCCCTCGGCGAGCGCGATCGCCAAGCCGATCGCCAGCAGCGCCTGCGAAGCGAGCTGGAAGATCCGCTGGCCGGCGAGATTGTCGCCGACCGGCTGCGCGAGCAGGACCCAGCCGAGCGGTCCGTAGGGGAAGGTGAGCTCGGCGCCGTGCGTCCAACCGCGCGCGTGCGCCTCGTTCAGCCCCCAGGCATACCCGTGATCGAGACCAGGGACCGCCGGTTGGCCGAGCGGCGGCCAGAGCCAGACGACGGCGAGGACGACGACCGCCGCGCCGACCACGCGACGACCGGCCGTCCCGGGGCTCATTCCGGAAGATCCTCGCCGCGTTCGAGCAGGTAGGAGACGGGCACGAACTCGACCCCGGCGGCGCGCGCCCGCGGAATCTCCTCGGCGAGCACGTCGAGCGTCGCCGGGTGCGGGTGCCCGATGGCGATCGCCGCGCCGTCGCGGCGCGCCAGCTCCACCCAGCGCGCGACCTCGGCGCGGATCTTCTCGCGGTCGATCTCCGGATCGAGGAAGACCTGGCGGCGCGCGGCGGGGATCCCCGCGCGACGGGCGAGGTCGAAGGCGACCGTGCCGCTCGTGGTGCGCGAGTCGAGAAAGAAGAGGCCGTGGCGCTGCACGACCTCGAGGATGGCGCTCATCGCCTCCCGGTCCTCGCTGATCCGCGAGCCCATGTGGTTGTTGACCCCGGTCGCTCCCGGCACCGCGGCGATGGCGCGCTCGGCCGCGAGAGCGAGCGCCGGCGGGGCCATGCCTTCGACCAGCGCGCCGCGCCCCGGGTTCTGCCGTCCCTTCGGCTCCATCGGCAGGTGGCAGAGGATCTCGGCGTGGGCGGCGGCGAGCGCCGCGAGCACTTCGGGGGTCATGGTCTCGTAGGGTAGTACGGCGTAGGAGAGCGGAACGTCGAGGGCGCGCAGGCGCGCAATCTCGTCCAGGCTGCGGCCGAGATCGTCGATCACCAGCGCCAGACGGACGGCGTGGCTGGCAGCTGCGGTGGGTGTCGCGGGATCGGCGGAGCCGCGAGTCGACGCAGTCGTCCGAGCGCGAGAACCCGGCGCGGCGCTCTTCTTCGCCAGCGGCGGCCGGACCGCGGGCAGCTCGAGCGAGCGACCGCCGAGCCAGAAGCCGATCGCCACCAGGACGGCGCCGGCGAGGGCGAATCCCAGCCAGGCGAGCGGCGACCGGGAGCGGCGGCGCGCGCCGCCCCGGGGGCGGGCCGGCCGGGAGCGCTTGCGGGGAGACAACGGTTCAGGCGGCCTTGGCGGCCGGCAACGGCTCGTCGCCGGTCAGGACGCGGATGCCGTGCTCGAGGATGAGCTCGCGGATCGGCGTCTCGCGGTCGCCGAAGGTGCGCGTCAGCTCGTCGACCACCAGATCCGGTCCGATCCCGGTCTCGAGGCTCTGGCCGTCGGGGCCGGCGTAGAACGCGGTGGTCAGCCGGAGGCGGCCACCGCTCGGCAGCTCGACGGTCTCGAGTCGTCCGGTGTGGCCGAGGGTCGGCAGGCCGACGACCTTGGCGCCGGCGCTCGAGCGCAACGTCGCGGCCAGGACCTCGGCGGCGCCGGCGGTCGAGCTGTCGACGAGGACGACCAAGTCGCCTCTCCAGGCGACGCCGGGTTTGCCGTCCCAGCTCTCGACCGTCTTGCCGCGCTCGACCAGCGATCCGAGCGCCCCGTCGGCGAACAGGTCGGCGACCGCCGCCGCGCCGCGGCCGCTGCCGCCCGACAAGCCGCGCAGGTCGACCAGCAGCTTGGTCTTCCTCTCGCTCACCAGCTTCTCGAGCAACGGCTGCACCGCCGCGGCCGACGCCTCCTCGAGGCGCGCGATGCGCAGCATCGGCAGGCCGTCGCCGACCGTGTCGACGCGCGGCGCGGGCGGCGTGAACTCGCCGAGCTCGACCGTGGCCTGCTTGGTCTCGCCCCGCCGCAGCAGCTCGAGCGCCATCTTGGTGCCCGCCGGCCGCGACAGCGCGCGCACGATCTCCCACATCGGCAGGTCGCGCGTCGAACGCTCGTCGATCTTGGCGAGCACGTCGCCGGTCTCGAGGCCGGCCGTCGCCGCCGGGCTCCCCTCCTCGATCTCGACCGCGTAGACGACGCCGCGATCGCGCACCGCCACGATGCCGGAGAGCTTCGAGCCCACGCTCTCGATCCCGCTCCAGGTGGCGACCGCCGAGCGCGGCACGAAGACCGACCAGGGATCGAGCGCATCGGTCGCGCCGTCCATCGCGCCGGCGAGCAGCGCCGAGACGTCGCGCGGCTCGACATAGGTCTGGCGCACGAGGCCGAGCACCTCGGAGAAGACCGTCAGGTACTTGTAGAGGCCGTCCTCGCCGGGGTCGGCGGACTTGGCGGTCGAGCTGCTCCAGACGATCGCCGCCAGCAGCGGCATCATCAGCGCCAGCGAGACGACGAGGAAGCGGAGTCGGGAGCGGTTCACGGGGTTCGCAGCCAGTCGCGGGGGTTCTCGGGCCGGTTCTCGACGCGGATTTCGAAGTACATCGAGCCGCTCGCCCGTCCCAGAACCGCGCGCAAAGATACCATATCGTCGCGCGCCGTCTCGATCGCCGCGAGGCCGGCGTAGAGCGTGAACACCCGCCCGGCATGCGCCACCACCACCGTCGGCCCGTAGCCCTCGAAGGGCGCCGCGAAGACGACCTTGCCGGGATAGACGGCGCGCACCGGAGTCTCCGGGGATACCGCGAGGTCGACCCCGTTGTGCGGCACGCGGGTGCGGTAGCGCGGATCCAGGCGCGGGCCGAACTCGGCCGTCACCCGTCCTTCCGCCGGCCAGTCGAGGACGCCGCGAAACTCGGGCATCGGCCGGCCGGCGAGCGCGTCGCTGTTGCGGCCGTAGAGGAAGTCGAGGAAATTCGACAGCTTGCGCTCGCGATCGGCGAGCGCCAGGGCGCGATTGGCGAGCTCGGCGGACTCGGCGCGGCTGCCGGCGAGCAGCTGCGCCTGCCGGGTCTCGAGGCGCGCGAGCCCGTCGCGGCGCTCGCGCTCGCGGGCGAACCAGGCCTCGGCGGCGGCGCGCTCGGCGGCCAGCCCGTCGCGCTCCGCCGCCAGCCGGGCCTCGGCGTCGACGTGGCGCTCGATCAGCGTCGCGTCGCGACGCGCCAGGAAGCGCAGCAGGCGGATCGACTGCAGCAGATCAGAGCCCGGACGCAGCGAGAGGGCGAGGCGCACCGTCCCGTGCCGGCCGAGACGATAGAGCGTGGTGACCCGCCGGCCGAGCTCGACGCGCATCGCGGCGAGCTCCCGCTCGAGGCGCGCGATCTCGGCCTCGCTCGCCGCCACGCGGTCGGCGGCGATGTCGCGCGCCGCCGCGGCTTCGGCCACCCGCTTCTCCTGCAGCGCGAGCTCGACCTGCACCCGTTCGAGCTCGCCTTCGATGCCGCTGGTGCGGTTCTGGATCTCGCCGAGCTTGGCCTGGAGCTGGGCGATCTCGCCGCGGATCGCCTCGAGCTCGGCCTCGCGCGCCGCCTCCTTCTGCTGTCCACGCCCGGGGCCGCCGGCGGCGAGCAGAAGAGCGAACGCCACTGTCGCGAGAGCGGCCCGTCGCATGGCGGGCAGCCTACAGGAGCGGCTCAGGCGCGGGGTCGACCGAGCTGGACGAACTCGAATCCGAAGCGCCCCTTGACGCAGAGATTGCCGTGGGTGACCCGATTCTCGAACGGCGAGGTCGCCTTGACGATCCGCCCGTCCTGGACGTGCAGGGTGAGCGTGCAGCCGACGCCGCAGTAGCCGCAGATGGTGTCGGTCGCCGACTGCGCCGCCGGGCGCCAGTCGCCCGCGGCGCGCAACTCGAACTCCGGCTTGGCCATCAGGGCGCCGGTCGGGCAGACGGCGATGCAGTTGCCGCAGTAGACGCAGGCCGAGATCGGCAGCGGCACGTCGCGCTCGGTCGAGATGTGGGCATCGAAGCCGCGACCGGCGACCGCGATGGCGAAAGTGTTCTGCGCGTCGACGCCGCAGGCCTCGACGCACTTGTAGCACAGCACGCACTTGCCGTAGTCGCGGACGTAGAGCTGGTTGTCGACCTTGACCGGCTGGGCCACGGTCGCGCCGCCGGCGAAGCGCTGCGGTCGGGCGTCGTAGCGCCGCAGCAGCTCGGCGAGCCCCGGCGCGCTCCCGAGATCGACCGACGAAGCGAGGAGCTCCAGCACCAGCTTGCGCGCCAGGCGGACGCGCTCGGATTCGGTCCGGATCTTCATCCCCGCCTCGACCCGCCGCGAGCAGGCGGGCACCAGGACGCGCGCCCCTTCCTGCTCGACGACGCAGACCCGGCAGGCGTTGACCGGGGTGAGCGTCTTCAGAAAGCAGAGGGTCGGAATGTCCTTGCCGGCCGCCTGGCAAGCGTCGAGGACCGTGGCGCCCTGCTCGACCTCGACCTCGGCGCCGTCGATCGACAGCGCGACGCGCGGCTTCGACGGCCGCGGCGGCGCGGTCGGAATCTCCGGCGAGCGCGCCGGGGGGACGAACCAGATCGGGTCGGAGCTCATCGCGCTGCCTCGAGGCGGGCCACCATCTCCTCCTTCGACGTGAAGCCGGTCTTCGACCAGACGACGGCCCCGGCGCGGTAGAGCGCCAACGCCGGCAGACGGTCGATCCGCAACTCGCGCAGCAGGCCCTGGTTGTCGTCGGCGTCGATGCGCACCACGCGCAGCGCCGCCCCGCGCTCGGCGGCGAGCTGCTCGAGCGCGGGCTTCATCTGCCGGCAGGGAATGCACCACTCGGCGTAGAAGTCGACCAGCACCGGGGTCGCGCCGCCGACCAGGCGATCGAACTCGGCGCGCGTCATGCCGCTCGCGCTGGAGCTCGCGACCACTTGCGGCAGCCCCGCGGCGCGCCACTTGAGGATGCCGCCGTCGAGCTCGTAGACCTCGCGGAAACCGGACGCTGCGAGCCGCCGCGCCGCCTCGACGCTGCGCGCTCCCGACAGGCAGTAGACGAAGACCGGCCGCGAGCGGTCGAGCTCCCCCACCGCGCGGTCGAAGTCGCGCCCGTTCCAATCGAAGTTGAGGGCCCGCGGCAGATGCCCCTTGGCGAATTCGCCCGGCGTGCGTACGTCGACGAGCTGCGCCCCGGCGGAGCCGCCGAGGCGGGCCGAGAACTCCGCCGCCGCGAGCGATCTGACGCTCTCGCCGGCGGACCCGGACGAGCAGGCGCTGCCGAGCCCGAGAGCCGCCACCAGCCACGCGGCGACGCGACGGCGCGCGCCGGTCATCGCGCCGCCGCTCCGGCAGGGAACGGATCGAGGCGCGCGAGCGCCGACTCGATCGCCGAGGAGGCGGTCTGGCCGAGGCCGCAGATCGAGGCGTCGCGCATCGCCTGCGCGAGCTCGGCGAAGAGACGCAGCTCCGACTCGCGGTCGCCGTGCGTGCGGCCGCTCTGCAGGCGCTCGAGCAGCTCCTGCTGGCGCACCGTCCCCACCCGGCAGGGGACGCACTGCCCGCAGGACTCGTGGCGGAAGAACTCGGCGATCCGCGCCAGGGCGTCGCCGAGGTCGGCCGTGTCGTCATAGACCAGGACGACGCCGGAGCCCAGGGTCGCGCCGGCGGCGCGCGTCCCTTCGAAGGTGAGCGGCGTGCCGAGCGCGTCCGGTCCGACGAACATCCCGGCCGCGCCGCCGAGCAGGACGGCGCGCAGGTTGCGGCCGGAGGCGAGACCTCCCGCCAGCGCCAGGAGCTCGCCGAGCGTCGTGCCGAAGCGCACTTCGTAGAGCCCGGGGCGCGCGACCTGGCCCGAGACGCAGAAGAGCTTGGGGCCGGTCGAGCCCTCGGTGCCGAAGCCGGCGAACGCCGCGCCGCCCTCGAGCACGATCGGCAGCACGTTGGCGAGGGTCTCGATGTTGTTGACCAGCGTCGGCTTGCCGAACAGGCCCACCTCGACCGGGAAGGGCGGCTTCGAACGCGGCTCGCCGCGCTTGCCCTCGATCGAATTGAAGAGCGCCGTCTCTTCGCCGCAGATGTAGGCCCCGGCGCCGCGGCGGATCTCGAGCTCGAAGGCGAAGTCGCGGCCGGCGATCCGGTCGCCGAGCAGGCCGGCGGCGCGCGCCTGGGCGATCGCCGAGGCCATGCGCTCGAGCGCCAGCGGATACTCGCCGCGCAGGTAGACGAAACCGCGCTCGCAGCCGGTGGCGTAAGCCGCGACGGTCATCGCCTCGACGAGCGCGAACGGGTCCTCCTCCATCAACACCCGGTCCTTGAACGTCCCGGGCTCGGACTCGTCGGCGTTGGCGACCAGCAGGTGCGGCCGCGCGGGCGCCGCGGCGACCGCCTGCCACTTGCGCCCGGTCGGGAAGGCGGCGCCGCCGCGACCCACGAGCTTCGAGGCCACGACCTCGGCGAGCACGCCGGCCGGGCCGAGCTCGAAGGCGCGCGCGAGCGCCCGGTAGCCGCCGCTGTCGCGGTAGGCCTTCAGATCCGAAGGATCGACGACGCCGACCCGCGGCAGGAGTTTCAGGCCCGCCTCGCCCGCCTGCGGCACCGAGCGCCGGATCGCGCCGCGGGTCGTGGCGCGCGCCGCGAGCGGCGCGCCGAGCGCAGCGACGATCTCGCGCGCCTCCCCGACCGGCGCGATCTCGGCGGTTCGGCGCTCCCGCCCGGCGCCGATCACGAGCGCCGCCGGGGCGCGCTCGCACAGACCGAGGCAGGGGCTGCGCTTCCAGGTCGATCCGCCGCCGGCCGCCGGCTCTCCCGCCGGGCCGTGCTGCCGCTCGAGCGCCGCGCAGATCTCCTCCGCGCCGCGCAGACGGCAGGCGAGGTCGTCGCAGACGTGCGCCACCACCGGTGCCGTCGGCGCGGTCGGGAAGAGATGGTAGAAGGTGACCACGCCCCAGGCCTCGGCCGGCGGCACGGTCAGTCGGCGGCAGACGTGGTTGAGCCCGCCCTCGCTCACCCAGCCGACTCGGTCCTGCAGGGCATGCAGCGCCGGCAGGAGCAGATGACGGCGGTCGCGGGCGGCGCGGCCGCCGCGCGCCGAGCGCCCGTCGCGTGCGGCGACGCGCTCGCCGCCGTCCCAGCCGGACTCCGGCGCGCCGAGGGCCGCGTCGACCGCGGCCCGTTCCTCGGCGGTGGGCTCGGCGCCCTCGATCTTCAGGTCCACGTCAGCCCTCCAGCCGCTCGATGCGGATCGCCGAGGCCTTGAACTCGGCGGTGCCCGAGCGCGGATCGTTGGCCTCGATGGTCAGCACGTTGGTCGCCACTTCTTCCGGGAAGTGGAAGGTCATGAAGGTCAATCCGGGACGCAGGCCCTCGTCGACATAGACCGGCGCCTCGACGCTGCCGCGGCGCGAGACGACGCGCACTCGATCGCCGTCGGCGACGCCGTAGCGCTCGGCGTCCTCGGGCGAGAGCTCGAGCGCTTCGCCGCGCCGCACGGGCGAGGCGTAGCCCGCCGACTGCACGCCGGTGTTGTACTCCTCGAGCCGCCGACCGGTGGTCAGGCGGAGCGGGAAGTCGGAGTCGAGCCGGTCGACCGGCGGATCGTGCTCGACGATCGAAAACGGCGCGCGCGTGCCGGCGACCGGCCGCGCCCAGAGCCGGCTGTGCAGGAAGAGCTCCCCCGGGTGCTGCTCGTCGTAGCACGGCCACTGCAGGCCGTCCTCGGCCTCGAGCCGGGCGTAACTCATGCCGGCGTGCACCGGCGAGAGGGTGCGCAGCTCGTTCCAGATCGCCTCGGAGTCGGGCGTGCCCCAGTCGCGGCCGAGGCGGCGCGCCAGGTCGTACAGGATGTCGAGATCGTCGCGCGCCCCAGCAGGCGGCGGCACGGCGCGCCGCACCCGCTGCACCCGGCGCTCGCTCGAGGTGACCGTGCCCTCGGACTCGCACCAGCCCGCCGCCGCCGGCAGAACCACGTCGGCGATCTCGGCGGTGGCGGTGAGCGAGATGTCCTGCACCAGCAGGAAGTCGAGGTGCCCGAGCAGCCGCCGCGTGCGCTGCTGGTCGGCCTCGGAGCGCAGGGGGTTCTCGCCGATGACGTAGAGCGCGCGCAGCTCGCCGCGCTCCATGGCGTCGAACATCCCCGACAGGTGCCAGCCCTTCTGCGGCGGCACGACGCAGTTCCACGCCGCGTCGAACCTGCGCCGCAGCGGTTCGTTCTCGACGTGCTGAAAGCCGGGGAGGCGATCCGGCAGCGCGCCCATGTCGCCCCCGCCCTGCACGTTGTTCTGGCCACGCAGTGGGTTGACGCCCGAGCCGTAGCGCCCGACGTGCCCGGTGAGCAACGCCAGGTTGATCAGCGCCACCACGTTGTCGACCGCGTTGTGGTGCTCGGTGATGCCGAGCGTCCAGAGCAGCATGGCGCGCGGCGCCGTGGCGTAGCTCTGGGCGATCTCGCGGATCGCCGCCGCCGGCACGCCGGTCTCGCGCTCGCCGCGCTCGAGGGTCCAGGAGTCGATCGCCGCGCGGTACCCGGCGAAGCCGGACGTGGCGTGCTCGATGAACTCGCGGTTCTCGAGCCCGGCGGCGCAGATCTCGCGCGCCACCGAGTGCGCGAGCGCGATGTCCGAGCCCACGTCGAGACCGGCCCACAGGTCGGCCCACTCGGCCGAGGTCGTCCGCCGCGGGTCGATGGCGATCAGCTTGGCGCCGTTGCGCACCCCCTTCAGCAGGTGGTGGAAGAAGATCGGATGCGTCTCGCGGGCGTTCGAACCCCACAGGAGAATGCAATCCGTCTCCTCGATCTCGCGGTACGAGCTGGTGCCGCCCCCGGCTCCGAAGACCGTCGCCAGACCGGCGACGCTGGGGGCGTGTCAGGTTCGGTTGCAGCTGTCGATGTTGTTCGAGCCGATGACCGAGCGGGCGAACTTGCCCGCCACGTAGTTCATCTCGTTCGTGGTCTTCGAACAGCTGAAGAGCCCGAACGAACGCGGCCCGTGCTCGGCGACGGCCGTGCGCAGGCCTTGCGCGGCTCGATCCAACGCCTCGTCCCAGGTCGCGGGGCGCAGGTCGCCGCCCTTGCGATCCCGGACGAGCGGCTGCGTCAGACGCTCGCTGCGGTTCATGAACCGTAAGTTAGCATGACGTGCATGAGCCCGGTCCAGCCCACCGACCCCGCGGTCGCCGAGGTCTCCGCGCGCCGGGTGCGCGACGGAATCGACGTCGCCGAGCTCGATCGGCTCGCGGTCGAGGCGCCCCTCGAGCTGCGCATCGACGGCCGGGCGTTCACCGTCCTGATGCGCACTCCCGGCGCCGACGAGGAGCTGGCGCTCGGCTTCCTGTTCGGCGAAGGGATCATCGCCTCGCGGCGCGACGTGGCGAGAATCGGCCGGCCACCCGACCTGCTGGCCGACGATTGCGCGAACTTCCTCGACCTGTCGTTCGCCGAGGGGCGCGTCTCGCCGCCGATCGGGCGGACCTTCTACGCCTCGGCGAGCTGTGGGGTCTGCGGCAAGACGTCGATCGCCGACCTGGTCGTGCGTGCGCCGGTGATCGAGTCGCCGCTCCAAGTGGCGCAGACCCTGCTCGCCGAGCTGCCGGACCGGCTGCGCGCGGCGCAACCCGCCTTCGCCGCCACCGGCGGACTACACGGCGCGGCGCTCTTCGACGCCGGAGGCGCGCTGCTCGCGGCGCGCGAGGACGTCGGACGGCACAACGCGGTCGACAAACTGGTCGGCTGGGCGCTCGCAAGCGGCCGCCTGCCGCTCTCGGAGGCGATTCTCTTCGTCTCCGGCCGGGCCGGATTCGAAATCCTGCAGAAAGCGATCGTCGCCGGCATCCCGGTGGTCGGCGCGGTGGGCGCGGCCTCGACCCTGGCGGTGGCGCTCGCCGAGCGCTTCGGGGTGGCGCTCGCGACCTTCGTCCGTCCGGGCTCGCTCAACCTCTTCGGCAACCTGCGTCGCGTCCGCGCGGCCTGCTGACCACAGGCTTCAGGGCTGGGGCGGAGCGCCCGCGACCAGCGCGCGGCCGTCGAGCTTCGCCGTCGGCGCCACGCCGTACATCGCGAGCAGGGTCGGCATGACGTCGGCCATGTAGGGCTTGGGATCGGTCGACAGCTTGCGGTTGCTGAACAGGATGCCGTCGACCAGCGGCGGGTAAACCGAGCAGTGGTCGCCGCTCCAGACGTCGACGTTGGGCTCGACCGTCGCCTTGGCGACGATGCCGAGCGAGTCCTGCCAACCGACGCGGTAACCCCAGCTGTTCGACGGGAACATGTCGGGGATGAGCGCCGGGTCGTAGGTGCCGTAGGCCTCGTCCCGCGTCCAGACGTAGGCGACCGGGTGCTCGCCGTTGTCGGGATCGACGTACTGCGGCAGGCGTTGCTTGATCTCGGCCACCAGCTGATCGTATTCGGCGCCAGGTTGGACGATTCCCTGTCCCTCGCGTCCCTTCAGGTTGACGTAGATGTCGCCCAGGCCCATGGCGTAGGCGCGGGTGTGGGCCCAATCGACGTTGGAGAAGAACTGGCCGGACTTGTCGAACAGGTCCTGCAGGTTGGCGCGCCCGGGCTCCTCGCCCTTGAGCTTCAAGTAGCCCTCGTGCGCCAGCCAGGTGTTGTAGTTCATCGTCCGCCGCCAGGGGGCGAAGCCGTGGTCCGAGACCACGAACAGCGTCGCGTCCTTCGGCATCTTCTCCATCACCCGCCCGACGATCGCGTCCATCTGCCGGTAGGCCGCGAGGATCGCGTCGCCGTACTTGGCGTGCCCCTCCGGGGTGTAGAGCGGATGTTGGTCGTCGGTGAAGCGCCACATGATGTGCTCGACCCGGTCGGTGAACTCGAAGTAGTGCACGTAGACGTCCCAGTCGTCGTCGGCGAGCAGACCGTCGATGATCTGGGTCTCCTTGTCGACGGTCATCTCGACGTCCTCGAGGAAGACGTCCTCGTCGATCGTGCCGCTCTTGATCGACCAGGTGTCGATCATCCAGCCGATCGTCTTGTAGAGGTCGAAGCGCTTGGCGAGCAGACCGGCGAAGCCGCGCGGCGTCGTGATGTCGACCACCGGCGGCAGATTCTCGGGATCGAACTGGATCGGCGACAGGTAGACCCGCACCTCGGGCGCGATCGACAGCACCTTGAAGCGCCCGATGCCGTGCAGCTTGATCAACGGGTTGAACGGGAAGGTGAAGCGCACCCAGGGGCTCCACTCGCCGGCGGCGAGCGAGAGCTTCGACCCCGAGACCTCGATGCCGAGCTTCGACTTGTCCTCGGCGACGACGAAACGAATCGGGATGCGGATGTAGTCCGACTGTTGCGGGAAGAGCTTGTTCGGCGGCCCCTTGATCTCGGCGTCGATCGTCCCCTTGTTGTCGACCAGATCGACCTTCTCGACCGAGACCTCGTTGCCCGAGCGCGGCTCGAAGAAGAGCTCGGAGGTGAAGTAGAACGGCTTGCCGATGCGGAACGAGAGGTCCGGCGTGCCGAGCCCAGCGAGCAGCTCGCCGTGCGGGTAGGCCTCGGGCGGAAAAGTGACCGGCATGCGCATCACCCGCACCCGTTTGCCCGCCTCGCCCAGGACCTTCCAGAAAGTGTCGCCTTGACGGCGATTGATCGCCAGCGGCCGCTGCTGCGGAATCCAGTGCGCGCCGACCCAGCCGGCTCCGGCCGCCGCCGCGACGGCGAGGATCGCCGCGCCGAGCGCCGCGCGACCGGTGCGCAGGCGGAAGAGCTTGAGCACCCCGAAGGCGAGGAGAAAGGCGAGCAGCGCCCCCCCGGCGCCGAAGACCCAGGGGTTCTTGGCGCCGAAGAGGAAAGGCACGGTGGTGTCGTCGAAGGCGGCGAAACTCGGGCGGTAGGTCGCCAAATCGCGTTTCAGGAAATCGAAGATCGCGTGCCGGCCGGGGTTGAGACCGGTCGAGAACGTCGACCAGGAGACCGGGGTCTGCGAGGGCATGGTCGAGCGCAGCGGCGAGAAGGTCCCTTCCGCCGCGAGCTTCGCCAGGTTGGGCAGCTTGCCCTCGCTCATCCACTGCTGGGTGAGCTTGGCGTCGGCGCCGTCGAAGCCGAGGATCACGGCCCGCTGCGCGTCGGCGGCGGTCGCCGGGCGCGCCGCGGCCAGCGCCAGCGCCGCCAGCGCGGCGAGCGCCAGCGGGCGGAAAAGACGGCTGCCGACGAACGACTTGGGCTGCATCGATCCGGCTCCTTTGCCCGCGCGGGCGGGCCGACGACCTTGGGGACTCGAGGTGGAGAACGGCCTCGGGGCGCGTGCTACCATGCCTCGCCTTGCGCGCCGCGGGCCGACGGATCTTAGCAAACGGGCGCCGCCGGACTCGCTGCGCGGCCCCCCTCCTGCTGCTCGCCGCCCTCGCCTGCCGGACGCCTTCCCCGACGCCGCCGGGCGACAACTCGCTCACCGTGGCGCTCGAATCGGCACCCATCCAGCTCGATCCGCGCGTCGGCACCGACCAGGCCTCCTCCCGGGTCTACGAGTTGATGGCCAACGGCCTGGTGACCAAGGACGTCGACGGCAATTTCGTTCCCGACCTCGCCGAATCCTGGGAGGTGCTCGACGACGCGCGGCGCTACCGTTTCCACCTGCGCTCCGGCGTCCGCTTCCACGACGGACGGCCGTTCACCGCCGCCGATGTGGTCTGGACCTTCCAGAGCCTGCTCGACGGTACGGTCGTCTCGGCGAAGCGCGGCGCGATCCCGCAGCTCGAGCGCGTGGTCGAGATCGATCCGTCGACCGTCGACTTCCTGCTCCGCGAGCCCTTCGGCGCGCTGGTGTCGAACCTGACCTCCTATCTCGGAATCGTGCCGAAGGGCACGACGCCGGAAGCGATGAGCGCCCGCCCGGTCGGCACCGGACCGTGGCGCCTCGTCGAGCGCTCGCCGTCGCTCGATCGGCTGGTGTTCGAAGCCTTCGACGGCTACTTCGGCGGGCGCCCGAAGCTCGACCGGCTGATCCTGCGTGAGGTGCCGGAGGCGACGGTGCGGGTGCTCGAGCTGCGCAAGGGTTCGGTGCAGCTGACGATCAACAACATCCCGCCCGACGTTCTGCCACTGCTCGAGAGCGATCCCGACTTCCAGGTGCCGCGCCGCCCGGGCGCCAACTACGTCTACATCGGGCTGAATCTCACCGACCCCGCTCTCGCCCGGCCGGCGGTGCGCCGGGCGCTCGAGCTGGCGCTCGACCGCGAGCTGCTGGTGCGCAGTCTCTGGCGTGGCCTCGGCGTGGTCACCGAGACCATCCTGCCGCCCGGCCACTGGGCGCGCAACGACGAGCTGCCGCTCGCCCCCTTCGATCCGCCGCAGGCGATGCGTCTGCTCGACCAAGCCGGGCTGCCCGATCCGGACGGACCCGAGGGGCCGAAGAGCCGCCTGTCGCTCACCTACAAGACGTCGACCGACGAGACCGCGCTCCTGCAAGCGCAGATCCTGCAGTCGATGTGGGCGCGGGTGGGGGTCGCGGTCGACATCCGCTCGTACGAGTTCGCGACCTTCTACAACGACATCAAGCGCGGCAACTTCCAGATGTTCTCGCTCACCTGGACCGGGGTCGCCGACCCGGACATCTACAGTCTGATCCTGCACACGAGAGCGTTCCCGCCGGCGGGCGCCAACCGCGGCCACTACTCCAACCCCGAGTTCGACGCCCTGGTCGAGGCGGGCCGGCGGCTCGCCGATCCCGTCGCGCGGCGGCCGTTCTACCTGCGCGCGCAGGCGATCCTGGCGCGCGACCTGCCCTACCTCTCGCTGTTCACCAAGGTCAATCACGCCGTGCTACCGCGCGGTCTCGCGGGCTACGAGCACTACCCGAGCGGCGAGCTCTACAGCCTGCGCAAGATGTGGTGGGCGGACGGCGGCGCCCTCACTCCCAGCGCAAGCGCACCGCGCCGGTGAGCAGCAGGCGCACCAGGTCGACCTGACGGGTGGTGCCGACTTTGGTGAAGATCCGTTTCAGATGCGTCTTGGCGGTCTCGCGCCCGATGTCGAGCTTCGCCGCCGCCTCGTCCAGGGTGCGCCCTTCGAGGATCTGCGCCACCAGCTCCGATTCCTTCTGGGTGAGGCGATAGAGCCGACCGAGGACTTCGGCCGGGGCCTCGAGACCGGCGTCGGGCGCCGAGACGAAGACCGCGCAACCTGCGGCGGCGCGCTCCTCGCCGCCGCGCTGCAGCGGCGCCACCAACAGCTGGAAGTGCCCGCCGGTCGAGCGCGGGACCTGCAGCGCCCCGCCCATCGGCGCCTTCTCCGGCGTCTGCGGATCGAGGACGCGATCGACCATCGCCGCGAGCTCGAGCTCGAGCGCCCGATCGGCGAGCCGCAATCTTCCGTCTTCGACGAACAGGTCGCCGGTCGACTCGAGGATGCCGCGCGCCGCGAGATTCGTCCGTTCGACCCGGCCCTGGCGATCGAGCATCAGCGAGCCGAGCGCCAGGCGATCGAGGGCCGCCGCGGCCAGATCGCCGTCGCGCGCCAGCGCCTGGCGACGCGCGCCGAAGCGGTGGGCGCGCGCCGCCTCGCCGGCGAGCGCCGTCAGCCGGGCCTCGGCCTGCGGGTCGAAATCGTCGCGCGCCACGACCAGCAGGACGTCGGCGTCGCCGGGCGCGGCGAAGCTGCGTTCGCGGCCGGGTCGCGGCGCGGCGCTCTCGGCCGCCACCTCGAGCCCGCTGCCCTGCCGCACCAGCAGCGCCGCGCGCGGAGCGGCAAAGGCAGTCGCCAGACGCGCGAGCGCCGTCGCCCACTCGATCTCGCCCAGGCCGGCGGCGTAGAGGTCCCCCACCAGAGTGAGCAAGGGCAGCGCCGGATCCTGCCCACCGGTCTTCGATCCCGCCATGTTCCGCCTCCCGGGCCGCGCCAGCGCGCCGCGTTCGAACCGCGACGAAACGCTATCCCAGCCGGAGTCCCGCCGCCGCCTGCGCGTACACTCAGGCGATGCCCGAAGAGCTCGGAGTCCTGCGCCGACTGATCGACTCCTGGCGCGGTCGCGGCCTGCCGCCGATCGTCCGGCGGTTGGCGGGCGCCTCCTTCTTCCAGGACCTGGCGAGCGAGATGGTCTATCCGCTGCTGCCCGGCTTCTTCGCCGGCCTCGGTGGCGGCGCGGCGCTGCTCGGCGCCATGGAGTCGGCGGCCGAGGGCGCGCTGGCGCTGGTCAAAGGGGCCGCCGGCCGCTGGAGCGACCGCGCTCGCCGGCGCAAGCCGTTCGTCGCCGCCGGCTACGGCATGTCGGCGATCGCGCGCCCGCTGCTCGCCGCCGTCGCCCTGCCCTGGCAGGTCACCGCGCTGCGGGTCTGGGATCGGATCGCCAAGGGCCTGCGCACCGCGCCGCGCGACGCGATGATCGCCGAGGCTTCGCCCGCCGGCGGACGCGCCTATGCCTTCGCCTTCCACCGTGGGCTCGATCACCTGGGCGCGGCCGTCGGACCGCTCGCCGCGGCCGCGATTCTGCTCGCCGCGCCCGGTCGCGAGCGCTGGGTCTTCGCCCTCGCGACCCTTCCGGCGCTCGCCGGCTTCGCCACCGTGGCGCTCGGGACGCGCGAGGCGCCGCGTAGCGCTCCGACCGACATCGAGCACGCCACCGAGCGCGCCGCGACTCGCTTGCCGCCGCGTCTTCTCGCCGCGCTCGCCGCTTTCGCGCTCTTCGCGCTCGGCAACGCCTCGGACGCTTTCCTCCTGCTGCGCGCCGGCGACCTCGGTGTACCGGCTCTCGGGCTCACCCTGCTCTGGTCCGCGTTCCACGTCGCCAAGAGCGCTCTTTCGGCGCCCGCGGGCCGGCTGGCCGACCGGCTGGGACGGCGGCGCTCGATCCTCGCCGGCTGGGCGATCTACGCCGTCGCCTACGCCGGATTCGCCTTCGCCGAGAGCCGCGGCCAGGTCTTCGCCTGGATGGGGGTTTACGCTCTCCACTTCGCTCTGGTCGAAGGGGCGGAGCGGGCGCTGGTGCTCGAGCTGGCGGGGGCCCAGATCGGTGCCGGATCGAGCCTCGGGGCGTACCACGCGGCGACCGGCTTCGCCGCGTTCGCGGCGAGCGTCGGATTCGGCATCCTCTGGCAATTCGCCTCGCCGCGCGTCGCCTTCCTCGCCGGCGCGGCGCTCGCCGGCGGCGCGGCGATCCTGCTGGCCGCCGCCGGGCGGGCGCCTCAAAGGTAGCCGAGGGATCTCAGGCTCTCGAGGTACTCGTCGCTCGACTTCGCTCCCGGCGCGCGATCGCTACGGTCGCCGTAGCCGTCCACCCGCGCCGGCGGAGCGGGCCACGCGCAGATCGCCGGCGGGTCCGGCAGCTCGCGACTCTGCGGCAGCCCGAGAGTGCGCAGTGCGGCGGCGGCGATTTGCGCCGGCGCGATCGCGGAGTCGGCGAGGCGGCCGGCCGATGAGCATCCCGGACCCAGGATCAGCGCCCGCCCCTCGTCGCCTCCCCGGCGCGCCGGATCGAGCACCACGATCACCCGGCCGAAGCGCGGCGCCAGCTTCGCGATCAGGGCGTCGGTCGCCGCCAGCTCGCGGCGCACGAGATCGGCGAACGGAACCTCGCCGCCCCGCCAGCCGTCGGCGGCGATATCGATCGCCGGCAGGTAGAGGGCGACGGCGCGCGGCGCCGCGCCGAGCGCGCGCTCGGCGACCGCGCGATAAAAACCGTCGGGGGCGAGCGCCCGCTCGACGATCCGCCGCGCCTCGGCCGGCGGCAGCGATGCGAGCAACGGATCTCCGGCGCCGGCGGTCGAGGGCTCGGCCGCCAGCGCCGCGATCTCGGCGCGCCGATCCTCCGGAGCGACCGCGCCCTCGGCGCGCTCGGCGAGCAACGAATAGGCGCCGTGCGCCACCGTGAGCCCGGTGGGAGTCGACTCGGCGGGGAAGGTGGCCCACCAGTCGATCGCCACGCTCGCGGCGCCGCCGCGGGCGGCGAGCTCCCAAAAGGTCCAGGCCCGGCGTCGATTGGCGAGCAGCGGTCGATACTCGACCCAGCCGAGCGGCTGCTCGACGCGCTCGAACCAGAGGCGCCAAGCCCCGGTGCGCGCCAGCGGCGTCGCCGCCCCACGCGGCCGGAAGCTGTCGAGGGCCACGACGCCATGGCGGTGCGGCGCGACGCCGGTGGCGACGGTCGTCCACAGCGCGGCCGGCGTGCGCTCGTCGGTGCGGGCGAGGCGCGCCACCGCCCCGCCGCGGGCGAGGAGGGTCGAGAGGCCCGGCAGATCGCCGCGCGCGAGCAGATAGTCGAGCTCGGACGGCAGCACGCCGTCGATCCCGACCACCAACACGGCCTCGCCGGGCGCGGTGGCGAGCGCCACCGGCGGCGCGGGCGCCGTCGGCGGGGGCGCCAACAGGCCGAGAGCGGCGAGCGCCACGACGCTTGCCGCGAGCGCCGCCACCACCGCGGTGCGGGAAATCAGCCGCGCCCGCGGCGCCGAGAGCGTCAGGCGAATGCCGAAGGAGAGCAGACCGTCGGCGAACAGCTTCACCAGCGCCGCGCCGAGTAAGGGCAGGGCCACCACCGCCGCGACGCGCACCGCGAACGGCCAGTCGGCGAACGCGCCGCGCGCCGCGACGAGCGTCCCGGCGGCGAGCGCCACCGCGAGGCCGGTGGATGCGCCGGCGGTCCAACGCTCGATCCGCCGCGGCGGCAAGAGGCGCATGGCGAGCGCGTAGAGAGCCGCGAGCGCCAGGAAGCCGAGCGCTGTCGCGAGCGCGGCCGGAGCCAGCAGGTGGGCGAAGAGCGCCAGCAGATCGAGCGGCGCGGCGGGGATGGCGTCGTTGGCGATCGCCAGGCCGACCGCGTTGGCCGCCGCCAGCAGCGATCCGCCCACCAGGGCGACCTTGAGCGTCAAGCCGGCGAGCACCGACAGCGGCGGCCGCGACCGCAGCGCGTCTTGGAGCAAGAAGCGCTCGAAGCGGTGCGACAGGTAGCCGAGCCGGCGCAGCTCGCCGCGGACGCGCTCGAGCTCGTCGGCCTCGCTCACCGCCCGGTCTCGCCGGGCGCTAGGCGCCGCACCACCTGCGCCAGGGCGGCGAGCGCCTCGGCGCGCGCGCCGAGCGGCTCGAGCGCGGCGATGGCGGCGGCGAGCAGCTCGTCGGCGAGGGTGCGCGCGCCCTCGACGCCGAGCAGCTTGACGAAGGTGGTCTTGGTCTCGTCCTGACGCACGTCCTTGCCGGCCTCCTCGCGGGTGGCGAGCGCGTCGACCAGATCGTCCTCGATCTGGAACGCCAGGCCGAGGTTCTTGGCGTAGGCCGATACCGCTTCGAGATCGCGCCGCCGGGCGTCGGCCGCCATCGCGCCGAGCTCGGCGGCGGCGAGGAAGAGCGCGCCGGTCTTGTGGCTGTGGATGTACTCCAGGCGCTCGAGGTCGAGCGCCGCGTCGCCGGCGGCGAGATCGAGCGCCTGCCCGCCGACCAGCCCGCGCGTGCCGATCGCGGCCGCGAGGTGGTGCACCATGTCCTGCGGGGTGTAGCGCCGCGGCGCCAGGCTCTGCGCCGCCCCGGCCACCAGGGCGAAGGCCTCGTTCAGCAGGGCGAAAGCGGCGAGCAGCGCCACGTCTTCGCCGAAGGCGCGGTGCACGGTGGCCCGCCCGCGCCGCAGCTCGGCGTCGTCCATCGCCGGCAGATCGTCCAGCACCAGGGAGGAGGCGTGCACCATCTCGACTGCGATGGCCAGATCGACCACCGCGTCGGCGGTCTCGCCGAACAGCTCGGCGACCGCCAACGTGAGCACCGGCCGCAGGCGTTTGCCCGGGCCGGTGGCCGCGTAACGCATGGCGCGATGCACGGCTTCCGGGCGCGCGTCCTCGGCCGGAAGCAGTTCGGGCAGCCGCCGCTCGACGCGCGCGGCGTGCGCGGCGAGCCGCCCTTCGAGGAGGGAGGACCGGGAGCCGATCGTCTGCGTCAGAACGACTTGACGGCAGCGTCCTCGGACTCGAAGACGTCGAACACGGTGATCAGCTGGGTGATCTGCAGGATGTCGTTGACTTTGGGCGGCAGGTTGAGCAGCTTCAACTTCCCGCCGCGATTGGCGACCGTGGTGAAGGCCGAGACCAGCTCGCCGACGCCCGAGGAGTCCATCGTGGTGACTCCCGAGAGATTCACCAGGATCTTGGTGGCGCCGCCGTTGACGACCTCCTGCACCGCCTCGCGCAGCGCCACGTCGCCCTTGCCGATGGTCACCTTGCCCTCGACTCCCAGGATGGTCACGCCATCCCGCACGCGCTTTTCGATCTTCATGATTGTCGTTCCTCCTGTCCCTATCGTTCTTGCGATCCATTCGCGAGCGGCGTGAAACGCTTGCGCAGCGTCACCACCGTCCCTCCGCTGGGCCGGAAGGCGTAGTCGACGCTGTCCATGAACTTGCGCATGTAGAACACCCCGCGGCCGTCGCCGCGAAAGCGGTTCTCCGGCGCCAGCGGATCGGGGATCCGCGCCGGATCGAAACCCTCGCCCTCGTCGGCCACTCGCAGAATGAACTCTTCTCCCAACTCCGCCTCGACGTCGACCCGCTTGTCCGGGTCCTGCCGGTTGCCGTGCTTGATCGCGTTGGCGATCGCTTCGCGCAGCGCCAGCCCGATCCAGTGCCGGAAATCCTCGCTCGCCCCCCCCTGCTGGAGCGCGTCGTCGACCACCACTTGCACCAGCTCGATGTTCTCGAACCGGCTGCCGATGGTGAGGTGGATCTGGCGCACCTGGGTCGGATGCATGCGCGGTTTTCCGGGACGCCGGAGTCTAGCAGAACGAGATCGGCCTCGAGCCGCGATCAGCGCCGGGGCGCGCGCCCCCGCCTCGCCGGGTGGAGATCAACCGCGAGATCTGTCGCCACGAGTAAAGCGGCGACCGCGGCGCTGCGCCGGACGCGACCCCGGCGGAGATCGGCGGATCAAGGCGTCATCGACCAAGCGAGGACCGCGGCGGCGGGGAGCGACTCGCCGCTCGGCCGGGTAACGCGAAATCTCACCGGAATCCCCTTCGGCGTCGGGCGCAGGTGGCGCAGCAAACTCCAGCCGCCGAAGGTCGCCTTGAAGCCTCCATCGGCTGCCGCCACCGCCTTTGCCGGCACCGGCTCCGGAAGCCGCCAGTCGCCCACCGAGATCAGTTCGAAGCCGCTCACCGCCCCGGCGTCCTCGAGCTGAATGGCGATCGTCGCCGGAACTTCGAACTTCACCATCGAGATGGTCAAGTTGCCGACGAGCCTCGCTGCGAGCGGCGGCGCCTCGGAGTCCGGGGGCGGAGGAGGCGATTCGACGACCGGTGAAAGCCACGCTTCGTCGCGGGTCCAGAACGTGAAGCGCTCCCCCGCCAGGTAGAACATCTCCCGCCCGTGCACGAACGAGGCGCCGATCAGGCCGCCGAACGCGAACGCGATGGTCGCCGCTTTCGCCCGCGACTTGGCCGTGCCCACGACTTGACCCACGAGGGCGAGGGCGACGCCCGGCGCGACCGGGAGCGCCGGTACGTCGACTGCTAGGCCGCCGGCGCCGCCGCCCTTGGGCGCCGGGCGCACCGCCATCACGACGCCCTCCGCCAGGGTCCCCGGCGCGACCCAGGGCGCAGGTCCTACCGAGCCGGCGGAGACGACCCGGAAGCGAACTCGTTGATCCGCCGGTGTGACCGACGAGCTGAGGTTCTCCATCAGCTCCAGCTCGACCGGGGTGTAGGCCGGAACGTGGATGAGACCCGCGGTGTCGGCCGGCAGCGGCAGGGGTGGCGGCGAGGGTTGGTCCCAACCTTCGGCGGCGATCGCTTTCTGGAAACTGGGATAGAACTTCTCGCAGCGCTTGCGCGCCTTCTCCTGCTGCGCCGGGCCGATCTCGGGACCCGGATGGGTCGCCGCCAGGAGCTCCGCGCCCTCCTCCTCGTCGAGAAGCGAGAAGCCATGGAAGAAGCCGCAGACGACGTAGTAGGTCCGTCCCGGCACCAGGTCGAGCAGCGCCGATCCGCCCTGACACCAAAGCAAGTGTCTTCCCGGCGGCAGGTAGGCCGCGCCGTGCGTCTTCCCCTTGGTGACCGCCAGCAGTTTCTCGCCGGCGAAGAAGTAGTCCGCGACGATGTCGCCGCCGCCCGGATCGGCCGGTCGAATGACGTAGACCAAGGCTTGATCGGGACGCGCCGCGAGGAGGTCCGACGCCCGCGACTTCGTGGTGGCGGCACCGACACCGACCGCGGCCAACGCCAGCGCGGTCGTCAAGGCGGCGAATCGCAGCATCGAGCGGGGCATCCGCGCCTCCTGGGTCCCCGGAGCCGAGGCCCGCAGACCCGTCTACCGCAGTCATCGATCGTGACGATCGATTGTCCTGCCGATCCGCGCTGGAATCAAGCCGGCGGACGGCGCGAACGCGCCGGCTCGGCGAGCTGGATCAAGCGCTGCCGAAGAGTTTGAGCACCGCGGGAATGACCACCAGGAGCTGGACGCCGTCGAAGACCGCATGCGCCACCATCGCGGCGACGATCGACTGGCGGAACTTGACCAGCCAGCCGTAGGCGATCGACAACAGCGAGACGCCGAGGAGCAGGAAGATCTGCTCGTAGCCGGCGTGCGCCAAGGCGAAGACCGCGGTGCTGGCGATCAGGCCCACTCGCGGTTGCAGGAGACCGCGGAAAAACAGCTCCTCGAAAATCCCGGCCGAGAGCGCGAGCGCCAGGCGGAGTCCCGCCGGCTTGCCGGCGAGCCAGTGAATCACCTCGGGCGGCGTCTGCGGCAGGGCGCCCTCGCCGCCGAGCGCCACCACCGCCAGCCCCACCAACACCACGATGACCAGCACCGCGAACCACGCGCCGACGCCGAACGCGAGTCCGATGCCGATCTCGCGCCCGAGGCCGCGGCCGGTCAGACCGAGCTCGCGCGCCGCGCTCGCCCCCGCCGGCGCGCCCGGGGGCGCGTAGCCGAGCTGCCCGGCGGCGAACCAGAGGACGACCGCGAGCAGCAGGAAACCGTGCACCTGGAAGAGCTGCCAGGAAGACACCGCGCCCAAGTCGAGCGTCTTGCCTTGCCCGAGCGCGCCGAGCGGCGAGAAGGCGAGCCAAAAGGCCATGGCGATGCCGGCGAGACCGGTCGCCCGCCGCAGCGGCTGGGCGAAGCCCGGCGGGTCGAACCCCCGCCGGCGGGTCGAGAGGTCGAAACCCAGGGTCGCCAGGAGCGCCAGGACGACCGGACCCCAGAGGCGCAGCAGCTCGTTCACCTCAGCCGCCGCCCGGGGACGGCTTGCCGGTCGAGGGGGCTCTCCGCGTCCGGACCTGGTAGTTCTTGAGCATGGTCAGCGCCGAGGTGAGGCGCGAGATCTTGCGGTTGCGCTTTTGGATCGCGGTCAGGTCGTCGAGCGCCGGCTGCTCGCCGCGCACGTCGCGCAGCAGGCGGTCGATTTCGAAGCCCACCTGGTCGAGCTCGCCGCCCGCCAGACGACCCCAGGTGCGTTCGGTGACCAGCAGGAACCCCTCGGCGATGTCGCGCACCATGGCGTACGCCGAGCCCCCCGGGAAGTTCCCCATGCCTCGATCCTACAGGCGATCGCCCGGCGGGCGAGAGGGCGTACAATCGCCAAAACCTCTACGAAGGAGGCGCCATGGCCCCCGCTCGCGCATCGCGGTGGATTGCCGGCGATTTCTTCCCACGCGCGGTCGAACCGACTGCGCGCCGCCGCACGCGCCGCGCCGGCGAGGTCGCGCTCGCCGCCCTGCTGGCGCTCGCGCCCGGCCTCGCCGCCGACCAACCGATCCACACCGTCGTCGTCTACACCGATCGCAGCGCGCCGGGGACGACCGGCGCGCTCTTCGACACCCTGTTCCGGCCCTCGATCGGCGCCCTGGGCGACCTCGCGTTCACCGCGCGCCTGCGTAGCGGCGACACCAACTCCGGCAACCAGTACGGCATCTGGACCTGGCGCTCGGGGACGCTGGCGCTCTTCGCCCGCGCCGGCTCCGCCTCGCCGGTTCCGAGCACCACCTGGAACGGCCAGCCGAGCGACCCGAACGTCCAGGACCACCCGACCGATGGCCATCTCGGATTCAAGTGGCGGCTGCTGCAGGGCGGCAACTCGACCGACGCGCTGTGGGCGCAACAACCCGGACTCGGAGCGATGCGCCTCGTGGCGCGACAGGGCAACCCGGCGCCGGGCATCGCCGGCGCGGCGTACGGCGGCCTGATCGCCGGCACCTTCAACGAGTCGCTGATCTTCACCCGCGACCTGGGAGCGCTCTTCCAGTCCACGGTCACCGGTGGCGGGGTCACGACCGGCAACGATCAGGGGCTCTGGCGCGACGACGGCACGAGCGCGACGCTGCTGGCGCGCGAGGGCGATCAGCCCCCGGGCCTCGGACCCGGAACCGCCTTCCAGGACTTCTTCGGCGTCTTCGGGAGCCTGTTGCTCAATCCGAGCGGCGTGGCGGCCTTCATCGCCAACGCCAACGTCTCCGGACAGAACCGAGTCGGCATCTGGTCGACCCACGGCGGGCCGCTCGGGCTGCGCGCCATCCAGGGCGGGACGGCTCCCGGACTCGCCGGCGGCGAGAAGCTCGGCCTGGTCAACGGCCTGGCGATCAACGCCTCCGGCCAGATCGCCTTCAGCGGCGAGATCCGCAACTCGTTCGACTCGCTCATCGGGCAGGGCATCTGGATCTCGGACGCCACCGGCGCGCTGACGCTCGTCTACCGGGTCGAGAGCGGCGATTCGAACCTCGCGCTCGGGACCAATCCAATCCTCACCGACCACGGCGAATACCTGTTCATCGGCAGCTACTTCGCTCCTCCCTCGACGATCGTCTCGGGGATCTTCTCGGTCAGCGCCAACGGGACGCGCAAGGTCGCTCTCGCGGGCCAGCGCCCGCCGGGCGCCATCGCCGGCATCACCTACAGCTCCTTCGATCAGTTGACGGTGAACGGCCACGGCCAGTTGGCCTTCCGCGCCCTGCTTGCCGGGCCGGGGGTCACCGGCGCGAACAACCGCGCGCTCTACGTCGAGGGCAACGACCGCCTTTTCTACCTGGTGGCGCGCACCGGCAGCCAGCTCGAGGTCACGCCGGGGGTCTTCCGCAACGTTTCGACGGTCAATCTCACCTACCCCTCGGCCGGCGCCGACGGCGCGCCGCGCGGCCTCGGCGAGACGGCGGACCTGGTCTGGCTGGCCGGCACCGGGGGCATCTCGGGGGCGATCGTGATCACCGGCGTCGGCTTCCCGCCCGACCCGACGCTCGTCGGCCTCGAGGTCGTGCAAGTGTCGCAGAGCTGGCTGAACCTCGCGCCGCTGGTCGAGGGCAAGACGACCTTCGTACGCGCGCACTTCCAGAGCACGCCGTCGTCGAACGTGACGCCGCGGCTGCGCGCGCGGGTCGCCGGCGGCGGCGCCGAGCTGCCCTTCTCGCCGGTCGCCGCCGCCAACCTCGGCGGCCTGGTCGCGGTGCCCACCAATGCCGTCGGCGCGCGCGGCGTGCTCGAAGACAACGCCTTCTTCGAGGTTCCGATCGAATGGACCTTCGGCAACGTCGAGTTCGAGGTCGAGCTGCTCGAGGACAGCATCGACTGCCAGGAGTCGGCCGGCCCGACGCCGCTCGACTGCCGGGTCGACGCCGCCTTCCTGCCCACCGGCGTCCCGCAGGTGAAGTTCGTCGCCGTCGACTTCGACACCGCGGGCGGCGTGCGTGCGCTCGGTCCCGGCGCGGAGGAGGATCTCGCGCGACGGATGCGCTCCGCCATGCCGATCGCCGGGCTCGACTGGAGGATGGGCTCGCTGGTCTGGAAGGACCCCTCGCCGCCCGATCCGGACACCGCCTCGGTGGCCAAGGAGATGGCCGCGCAGCGCTACCTCGACAAGTGCCGCACCGATCAAGGGTGCAAGCGCATCTACTACGGCGCGCTCGAGGGCAGCCAGATCGACGGCTACACCACCGACTTCAACGGCACCGAGGCCGCCGGCTACATGCCGACGACCCCGACGGCGATCGGACGCCACACCCACACCCACG
The DNA here is from genome assembly GCA_046331385.1 of Thermoanaerobaculia bacterium. Classification (GTDB taxonomy): domain Bacteria; phylum Acidobacteriota; class Thermoanaerobaculia; order Multivoradales; family JAGPDF01; genus JAXLQW01. Next base: position 3,959,139 of record JAXLQW010000001.1, on the reverse strand, counting down.
AGTTCGGGCACATCTTCGGTCTCGAGCACGCGATCGACCCGGCGCAGGGGACCGCGGAGAACATGACCCACGGCGTCTGTGGCGAGAGAGCAGCGCTCACCGCGCCGCCCTATCCCTACTTCTTCGACGTCGCGAACCAGCGGCGGCCGACGCTCGGACCGATGAACTCGGGCGACGATGCCATGGTCTTCGGCCTCGACACGCTGCAGCGTCTGGTGGTCAAGCCCACGGTCTACTTCGAGATGATGAGCTATTGCGCCGTCGCCGGGATCGACGAGTGGCCGTCGATCGTCACCCTGACGGCGCTGCACGCCGCGGTCAACGCGCGCTTCCCGCCCACTTTCGACGCGCCCGAGATTCCGCTCGGCGGCCCGGACCTGCTGCTGATCAGGGGCACCTACGATCCGACCGCGGTCACCGCGACGCTCGACCCGGCGCTCTCGCTCGTCGATTCGGCGCCCTTTCCGGCGCCGGGCGCCGGACCGCTGACCCTGCACGTCGTGCGCTCGGGGGGCGGCACGACCGACACGTCCTTCGCGCCGACGGTCGCCGGGCCACGCGGCGATCACCCCATGCTCGGCTTCTTCCTCCTGCCGGTCGATCCGTCGCCGCCGATCGTCGCGATCGAGATCCGCTCCGGCGCGACGGTGCTCGACTCCGCGCTCGCCAGCGCCAATCCGCCCAGCGTGCACGTGGTGTCGCCGAACGGCGGCGAGAATCTCGCCGGAGCCACCCTTCCCGTCTCCTGGACGGCGAGCGACGCCGACCTCGACCCGCTGACCTTCTCGGTCCAGTACTCGCCCGACGGCGGCGCGACCTGGAACACCCTCGCCACCGACTGGGAGACGACGAGTTTCGCCGCCCGCCGCGAGCTGCTCGCCGGCTCGAACGACGCCCGAATCCGCGTCCTGGCGTCCGACGGCCTGCGCACCGCCTACGACTCCTCCGATGCCGCCTTCACCGTGGCGCAGAACGCGCCGCGCGTCGCCATCTCCTCGCCGGCCGCGGGCCGGCTCTACTTCGACGGCGACGTGGTGACCCTCGAGGCGACGGCGTTCGACGCCGAGGACGGCGTGCTCCCCGGCGCCGCGATCTCCTGGAGCTCGAACGTCGCCGGCGCGCTCGGCACCGGCAGCCCCCTGTCCCTGCCGGTCGTCGGCCTCCCCGACGGCCTGCACGTCGTCACCGCGAGCGTCCTCGACTCGGCCAACCAGGCCGGGAGCGCCCAGATCCAGCTGCGCATCGACCTGCCGGCGCGCATCTTCGAGGACGACTGGGAGAGCGGCGGAATCACTCTCTGGGGGGCGCACTTCCCCTAGCTCGCGCGCGCCACCGAGAGCCGCAGGACAGCGAAGAATCAATGATTTCGCTGTGCTAGGATGACTGCGATTTCTCGCCGGGCCGGCCTTCCTCGCCCGCGCGTCCGCAGGCTCCTAGGAGGACTCCCGTGGCCCGTTATCCCGGCGTCGATTTCGTCGATTTCGATACCCTGCTCAGCGAGGACCAGCGGATGGTGCGCGACACGGTGCGCGGCTGGGTCGAGGACCGGATCAAGCCGATCATCGAGGAGTGCCACCGCGAGGCGCGCTTTCCGATGGATCTCGTCCCCGAGATGGGCGAGATGAATCTCTTCGGCGCCACCATCTCCGAGTACGGCCTGCCCGGTCTCGACAACGTCGCCTACGGGCTCATCATGCAGGAGCTCGAACGCGGCGACTCGGGCCTGCGCAGTTTCGTCTCCGTCCAGTCCTCGCTGGTGATGTACCCGATCTACACCTTCGGCTCGCGAGCGCAGAAGGACCGCTGGATCCCGGCGCTCGGCACCGGCCAGGCGATCGGCTGCTTCGGCTTGACCGAGCCCGACTTCGGTTCCAACCCGGGCGGCATGCGCACCACCGCCAAGCGGGTCGGCGACGAGTGGGTGCTCAACGGCGCCAAGCAGTGGATCACCAACGGCACGATCGCCGACGTCGCCGTCGTCTGGGCGCAGGCCGGCGAGGAGAACGGCGGCATCCGCGGCTTCCTGGTCGAGAAGGGAACGCCCGGCTACACGGCGCCCGAGCAGCACGGCAAGTTCTCGCTGCGCGCCTCGGTGACCTCGGAGCTCGGCTTCCAGGACTGCCGCATCCCGGCCGACGCGATCCTGCCCGGGGTCAAGGGGCTCAAGGGACCGCTCTCCTGCCTGTCGCAGGCGCGCTACGGCATCGCCTGGGGAGGGCTCGGGGCGGCGATGGAGTGCTACTGGACGGCGCTCGAGTACGCCAAGCAGCGCGTCCAGTTCATGGGCCAGCCGATCGCCTCGCACCAGATCGTGCAGGAGAAGCTCGCCTGGATGATCTCCGAGATCACCAAGGGCCAGCTGCTCGTCCTGCACCTCGCCAAGCTCAAGGACGCCGGCAAGATCAAGCCGCACCACATCTCGCTCGGCAAGCGCAACAACGTCTGGGTGGCGCGCGAGTGCGCGCGCATCGCCCGCGACATCCTGGGCGCCAACGGCATCGTCGACGACTACCCGGTCATCCGCCACATGTTGAACATCGAGTCGGTCTTCACCTACGAGGGCACGCACGACATCCACGGCCTGATCATCGGCGAGGCGGTCACCGGCATCCCGGCCTACAACCCGCCGATGAAGTCCGAGAAAGCCGCCGCGGTCGCGGCGGGAGCCGACCGCTCGTGACCGCGTTCGACCGTCTCCTCGCCCAGGACCTCATCCGGGTGACCGAGCAGGCGGCGGTCGCCGCCGCCCACACCATGGGGCTCGGCGATCGCAAGAAATCCGATCAGGTGGCGGTGGAGGCGATGCGCCGCCAGCTCGACACGCTCGAGATCGCCGGTCGCATCGTCATCGGCGAAGGGGAGCGCGACGAGGCGCCGATGCTCTTCGTCGGCGAGGAGGTGGGGGCGCTCAAGGGCCAGGCCGACGGCATCGGGGTGGACATCGCGGTCGACCCGCTCGAGGGCACCAACCTCTGCGCCACCGGCGCGCCGGACGCCACCTGCGTGCTCGCGGCCGCGGAGCGCGGCGGCCTGCTGCACGCGCCCGACACCTACATGGAGAAGATCATCGTCGGCCCGACCGCCCGCGGCCGGGTGCACCTCGACGCGCCGGTCGCCGAGAACCTGCGCCAAATCGCGCACGCCTTTCAGCGCGACATCGACGACTTGACGGTGGTGGTGCTCGACCGCCCGCGCCACGACCAGCTGATCGAGGACATCCGAACCGCCGGCGCGCGCATCCGGCTGATCGGCGACGGCGACCTGTCGGCGGGCATCGCCGCGGCGGTGCGCGGCACCGGCGTGCACGCGGTGATGGGCACCGGCGGCGCGCCCGAGGGGGTGATCACCGCCGCCGCCATGCGCTGCCTGGGCGGCGAGATCATGGCCCGCCTGGTGGCGCTCGACGAGCGCCAGAAATCCCGCCTGGCTTCGCTCGGCTACCACGACCTGACGCGCATCTACCGCACCGAGGACCTCGCTCCGGGCGAGCAGATCTTCTTTTCCTGCACCGGGGTGACCGACGGCGAGCTGCTCAAGGGCGTGCGTTTCTTCGGCGGCGGGTTCCGCACGCACACTTTGTTCATGTCGCTGCCCGACGCCTCGATCCGCTTCGTCGACTCGATCCGCCGCGACGACCTGACCCGGCCGGTGCACTTCGAGTCATGATCAAACCCGACCGCTGGATCCGGGATTGGGGAGCGCGCGGCGGCGTCGACCCGTACGTGCCGGCGCAGGTCAACGCCGCGAGCTACGACGTGCGGGTCGGCGACCACTGGATCTGTCCGACGCGCGACCCGGAGGAGTTCACCTCGCCGCACGTCAAGCTCTTCCCCGGCGAGGTCGTGCTCGCCTCGACCCTCGAATACGTGCGCATTCCGCGCACCGTGGCCTGCGACCTGAAGCTCAAGTCGACCCTCGGCCGGCTGTGGATCAACCACTCGCTCGCCGGCTGGTGCGATCCGGGGTTCGAAGGCAACATCACCCTCGAGCTGCAGAACCTCGGCCCGGTGCCGTTCGTGCTCGAGGCCGGGCGGCGCATCGCGCAGCTCATCTTCATCGCCATGGAATCCGAGCCCGAGGTCGCCTACGGCGAGCCCGGATCCTCCTCGCACTACCAGGGCCAACGCGGCACCACGGTAGCGCGCGACTGAGAGCTCGCGCGTCGCGCGCTTCTCGGTCGCCGGGGCGCGCGAGGCCGCGAACTCTCGTCTCTCCGACGCTGCGCGGCAATCCGGGCTAGAATCCCGCCGTTCGGTCACCATGGGGATCACTGGGAACCTCAAGACGATGGAGCTCGCCGAGCTCCTACAGTGGCTTTCCCAGGCCCAGAAGACCGGTACGCTCGTCGTCAACAACGGTCGAGTCGAGAAGCGGATCTTCTTCCGCGACGGCATGGTGGTCTCCTCCGCGTCGACCGATCCCCAGGAGTATCTCGGACACTTCCTCGTCAGCCACGGCTTCATCACCGAGATGGAGCTCGCCCAGGCCGTGCAGATGCAGACCAGCAACAAGATGCTGCTCGGCAAGATCCTGGTCACCATCGGCGCCATTTCCGAGCCCGAGCTGCACCGCATGCTGCGCCTCAAGGCCGAGGAGAGCATCTACGACGTCTTCACCTGGAGCGAGGGCGACTTCCGCTTCCTCGACGCGCAGCTGCCGCTCTCCAACATGGTGCCGATCGCGCTCGACGTCGCGGCGATCGTGCTCGAAGGCCTGCAGCGGCTCGACGAGTGGAAACGGATTCGGGACGTGGTGCCGAACTCGTTGGCGATCCCGGTCGTGGTCGGCACCTTCGACGAGAAACTGATGACCGAGGGCGCGCGTCAGATCCTCGCCCTGATCGACGACGAGCGGACGATCGGCGACCTGGCGCGCATGACCCACTCCTCCGAGTTTCACGTCTGCCGCATCCTCTTCCGCCAGCACCAGGCCGGGCGCCTGAAGGTCGTCAAGCCGCGGCCGCCGTCGCTGCACGTGCCGGCCGCCGCCTCGACCACCGCCGAGATGGCGCCGTTCGTCGTCGGCGGCTCGATCTCCGCCGAGATGCTGATGTCGGCCGCGCGCCAGCTGATCGAGAAGCGCGAATACGACGCGACGCTGCGCCACGTGCGCGCCGCCAAGGCGCTCGAGCCCGAGACGCGCAAGGTGCAGACCGAGGGCCAGAAGCTCGAGGAACGCATCCGCGACGAGGTCGAGCGCGAGGGCGTCACCCTCGCCTCGCGCCCGCTGCTCGCCCGGCCGATGGAGGAGCTCACCAAGCTCCAGATCTCGCCGCAGGAGGGCTTCATGTTGACTCGCATCGACGGCAGCTACGACCTGCAGTCGATCCTCAAGATCTCTCCCCTGCCGCCGCTCGACGCCCAGTTGGTCTTCTGGCGTCTGTTCAAGGCGGGCCACATCCGCTTCGAAAAGTAGGTCTCAGCCCGCCGCGACCGGCCGCGGCCGCGACACCGAACGGTGCCCGGCGAGCGCAAAGCGCAGCGGCCAGGCCGCCGCCTCGCCGGCGTAGGCGACTCCGATCCGCGCCCCGATCGCGACCTCGGCGTCCGTGGCCGGATCGCCGGCGAGCAGCCGCAGCGGCGGCGCGCCGAACGCGTGCCCGTCGAGCTCGCGGTCGATCGCCAGCCCCTGGCAGAGACGGGCGGGCCCCGAGAGCAGCTCGTGCGCCCGCTGGCGCCGCCCGACTTCGCCGCGCAGCCGGCGGACCGCGCTCTCGCCGGCGACCACTTCGGCGGCGCGCAGCAGGACCGCCCCCGCCTCCCCCTTGTTTCCGGTCACCACGTTGAGGCACCAGTGCATGCCGTAGACGAAGTAGACGTAGGCGTGTCCGCCGGCGAGGTACATCGAGGCGACGCGCGGCGTGCGGCGGCCGGCGAAGGCGTGGCTCGCGCGGTCGGCCGCCCCGAGATAGGCCTCGGTCTCGACCAGCCGCGCCAGGAGGCGTTGCCCCCGCCACTCGCGCTCGAGGAATCGGCCGAGCAGGTCGCGCGCCACGATCTCGGCGGGGCGGCGATAGAAGGCCGGTGCCAGCGCGGTGAGCGCCGCGCGATCGGCGCCCGGCGACGGTTGCCGACCGCGCGCGCTCGTCGATCGCCGCGACATGCGCGCACTATAATGCCCGCCCATGTCGCGCACCCTCCTGGTCACCGGCGGCGCCGGCTTCATCGGCAGCCATCTCGTGGCCGACGCCGTGGCGCGCGGCGAACGCGTCGTGGTGGTCGACAACCTGGTCACCGGCAAGCGCGAGAACCTGCCACCGGAAGCGATCTTCCACCACCGCGATCTCGCCGCGCCCGGTCTCGCCGAGCTGCTGATCGAGGAGCAGGTCGACGTGGTCTCGCACCACGCCGCGCAAGCCAACGTCCGCATCTCGCTCGACGACCCCCTGGTCGACGCCGAGGCCAACATCCTCGGCAGCCTGGCGCTCATCATGGCTTGCCGTCGGGCGGGGGTGCGCAAGCTGCTCTTCGCCTCGAGCGGCGGCACGGTCTACGGCGAGCAGGACCGCTTTCCCTGCGACGAGGACCACCCCACCCGGCCGCTCGCGCCCTACGGCGTCGCCAAGCTCGCGGTCGAGCTCTATCTCGCCGCCTACGCCGCCACCGGCGACCTCGAGCCGATCGTCCTGCGCTACGCCAACGTCTACGGGCCGCGCCAGGATCCGAAGGGCGAGGCCGGGATCGTCGCCATCCTGGCCGAGAAGTTCCTCACCGGCGCGTCGCCGAAGATCTTCGGCGACGGCCGGCAGACGCGCGACTACGTCTACGTCGGCGACATCGTGGCCGCCAACCGCGCCGCGATCGACAATTGGCTTCCCGGCACCTACAACGTCGGCACCGGAATCGAGACCTCGCTCGGCGATCTCTTCGGACGCATCGCGCGGCGGCTCGGACGCTCGAGCGCGCCCGAGCACGCCCCGGCGCTCGCTGCCGAGCTCGGGCGCAGCTCGCTCGACGCCTCGCGCCTGGAGGAGGCCTTCGGCGTCCGCCCGCGCACGGCGCTCGACGACGGCCTCGAGCTCACCCTCCCGTACTACCGCGCCAAGTTCGGCGGCGAATGACGCCTCTGCCCGAGCTCTGGCGGTTCCTGCCGCCGGCGCTCGCCGGCGCCCTCGACCCCGAGCGCCCCTGGGACCTGCTCGACCGACCGCTCGACGAGATCTTCGCCGCGCTGCCGGTCGAGCGCATCGACGGGCGTCTCGCTCCCGGCGTGCAGCTGCTGGGCGAGCGGATCGTCATCGGCAAGGGCTCGCGGATCGGACACGGGGCGATCCTCGAGGGCCCGCTCGTCGTCGGCGAGGACTGCGACATCCGCGCCGGCGCCTACCTGCGCGGCGGCTGCTGGCTGGGCGACGGCTGCGTGGTGGGCGCCAACGTCGAGGTGAAGCGCGGCGTCCTGCTCGACGGCGCCCGCGCCCCGCACCTGAACTACGTCGGCGACTCGATTCTCGGGCGCGAGGTCAACCTCGGCGCGGGCACCATCCTCTCGAATTTCCGCCACGACGGCGGCGAGATCCACGTCCCTTGGGATGGCGGCCGTCTCGCCACCGGCCGCCGCAAGCTCGGCGCGCTGCTCGGCGACGGCGTGGCGACCGGCTGCAACTCGGTGCTCAATCCGGGGACCATCGTCGGCGCCGGCACCCACATCTACACCGGCGTCCAGTTGCGCAGCGGCGTCTATCCCGCGCGCTCGATCGTCAAGCTGCGCCAGCGGCTCGAGATCGCGAGCCGGACCGAGGGCGACCCGGCGTGAAGTACGGGGCCATCCCCGAGAACCTCCCCGAGCGCCTGGCGCTCGCCGCCGGCAAGGTGCCGATCCCGCTGGTCGACGCGCTGTTCTCGATCCTCAAGTCGCGGGTGTTGATGGCCGCGGCGCGCGCCGGCATCTTCGAGGAGATGGCCTCCGGGCCGCGCACCGCGACCGCGATCGCCGCGGCGCGCGGGCTCGACCCGGAGGTCACGGAGATCGTCTTGCGCTCGATGGTCTGGGCGGGCTACTTGCGCGAGCGCGCGGGGAAGTTCCGCTTGGCGCCGGTCGCGCGGCGGTCGCTCGTCGCCGGCGCGCCGATGGACCTGCGCGGCTTTCTCGCCTGGAACTACGCGCAGTGGGAGATGGCCGGGCACATGGAGGAGCTGCTCGCCACCGGGCGCGGGGTCGATTTCCACGCCACCATGACCGATCCCGCACGCTGGCGCGACTACCAGCGCGCGATGCTCGAGGTGGCGCGCTTCGACGCCCCCATTTTGGCGGCCAAGGTCCCGGTGCGCCGCGGCGCGACCCGGCTACTCGACCTCGCCGGCGCGCACGGCCTGCTGGGAGCCGCGATCTGCCGCCGTCACCCGCCGATGCGCTCGACGGTGATCGACTTGGCGGCCGCCATTCCGTTCGCGCGCGACCTGGCGCGCGAAGCCGGCCACGCCGATCTGGTGGAACACCGCGAGGGCGACCTGCTCACCAGCGACCTAGGCGGCGGCTACGACGTGGTCCTGCTCGCCAACATCCTGCACCACTTCCGGCCCGAGCAGATCCACGGCATCCTGCCGCGGGTCGCCGCCGCACTCGCCGCCGAGGGGACGGTGGCGATCTGGGAGCTCGAGCGCCCGGACACCAAACGCCCGGCTTCGGAGGGCGACGGAGCGGCGCTCTTCTTCCGCCTCACCTCCACCGCCGGCTGCTACCGCGGCGAGGAGTTCGCCGCCGAGCTGCGATCGGCCGGCCTCGGCCGGGTGCGCATCGTCCGGCCGCTGCTGTCGCCCGGCAGCGTGCTGGTGCTCGGCCGCAAGGGTTGACCCGCACCCTTCACCAGTCGCTGTAGCGCCGCCCGTCGCTCGCCAGGTTCTCGCACGGCGAGCGCACGTCGGCGATCCCCTCGCCGCTTCCTTCGCCGATCGCGATCCAGGTGTCGCGGCGGCCGGTCGTGGGGTCGACCGGCAGGGTCGCCAGCACGCCGCTCTCGACCAGCGACGGGAGCGAGCGCGGCGCCCGGCCCTGCGCCGCGCGGTAGGCGACGATCGCCGCGCGCAACTCGCCGAGCGCGCGGCGCAGCTCCGACTCGGTGCGCGACTGGTAGAGCCAGGAGCCGCCGAAGAGCGTCGCGGCCAGGGCGAGGCTCGTCAGCAGGGACCAAGACCAGCGGCGGCGCATCTCGTACGTTCGTACGGATGGGCACCGGCGCCCGTCCAGCGCGGCCGGCTCTCAGGCGGGGACGGCGGGATAGCGCACGACCACCACCGTGCGGTCGTCCTCGGGCGGCGTGCCCTCGGCGAAGCGCTCGACGGCGGCGAAGATCTCGTCGACGATCTCCCGCGCCGGCAGGTCGCGCACCGCGGTCGCCGCCGCGACCAGGCGCTCCTCGCCGAATTCCTCTCCCCCGAGCTCGAGCGCGCCGTTGGTGGCCTCGATGATCCCGTCGGTGTAGAAGACCAGCAGGTCGCCCGGTTGCAGGCGCACGAACCCGCGCTCGTAGGTCGCGTTGGCGATCGGCCCGAGGACCGCGCCGCCCTCCTCGAGCCAGCGCACGGTGCCGTCACCGGCGACGTGGAACGGCGGCGGGTGACCGGCGTTGACGTAGATGAACACGCCGTTGAGCTCCAGCTCGCCGTAGAAGACCGAGACGAAGCGGCTGGTGAGCGTCGACTTGTGGATGATCGAGTTCAGCCGCTCGACCGTGCGCACGATCTTGAAGTCGCGCGCCATGCCCATGCGCAGGCCCATGTAGACGTCGCGCACCTGCAGCGCCGCGGGCAGGCCGTGGCCGGAAACGTCGGCGATCGCCAGGCCGAGGATCTTGTCGGTGATCGGGATGTAGTCGTAGAAATCGCCGCCGACCGTCTCGACCGGCCGGGTGGCGCCTGCCATGTCGAAGTCGCCGTAACTCGGCACGCGCCGCGGCAGGATCGACGACTGGATCTTGCGCGCTTGCTCGAAGACTTCCTGCATGCGCTCTTGACGCAGCTTCTGGTTGATCGCGTGGCGCAACACGCCGAGCGAGTAGAGAACGGTCGCCCCGTCCTGGCCGGGGGCGATGTCGAACGACAGCAGGAAGTCGCCCTCGCCGACCTCGATCGCCGCGAAACGCTCGACGCCGAGGTGGCGCTCGATCTCGCGGTCGAGGCGCGGGTCGTCGCGGTCCATGTAGACCACGCCGTCGGCGAGCACCAACTCCACCGGGGCGTAGGCGACCGGCACCCGCACCTCGGAGGTGAACGGCCGCGCGTCGGCGAAAGTGGCGACCAAGCGGTACATGTCGCCCTCGCGGCGGTAGAGGCGGCCGCCCGACATGCCGAGCTCGTCGCGGAACTTGCCGACGATGCGGTCCGCCAGCCGATGGATGGCGCTCGCCGTCTCCTCGCCGCTCTCGATGTCGCGCACCAGCAGCTCGACGTTCTTCAGCAGGCGCCGGAAGTCCACGGGGCGCGGCTCGGCCGCGCTCCGGCGGTCCTCGGTGCTCAAGCTCACCCCCGATCGATGAGGGCGCGGACGATGCGGTCCTGCGCTTCGTGCGCCCCCGAGTTACTGCGGACCTGGTTGCAGAGGATGGAGAAGGCGTAGACCCGGCCCGACTGTGCCTTGGCGTATCCCGAGAGGGTCGAGACGCCGTTGATCGTCCCGGTCTTGGCGAAGACGTTCTCGCGGTAGGGCGGGTTGGCGAGGCGGTGGCGCCAGGCGAGCCCGGACTCGCCGCTGTACGGCAGGGTGCGCATGAACTCGCGCCCGTACTCGTGGAAGTACATCGCCGAGAGCAGCCGGGTCATGGCGCGCGGCGTCATCTGGTTGCCGCGCGACAGGCCCGAGCCGTCCTCGAGCTGCACCGCTTCGGGTCCGATCCCGAGCGAGGTGAGGAAGCCCTTGATGACGCTGGTTCCCGTCGGCCAGGAGCCTTCGCCCTTCTCCTTCCAGCCGAGGAACTTGGCGAGGCATTCGGCGTAGAAGTTCTGGCTGCGTTTGTTGGTGACCTCGAGGGTGCGCGGCAGATCGCTCTCGTAGGTGTAGATCGTCTTCCATTCCGCCGGCAGCGGCGCCTCGGCCAGCCGGGTCGCGCCGCCGATGGCGACGCCCTCGATCGCCAGCGCGGCACGCAGCGCCGCGCCGAAGTACGCCATCGGGTCGTAGACCGCCACCCAGTCCTCGACCGGACCGCCGCGCGGCATCCAGCCCGAGACGACGAGCGTGTCGCTGTCGTCGGCGCGGGTGATGACCAGGCGGCTGCGGGTCCCTTTCTCGGCGGTGCGCGCCGTATTCTGGACGACGAAGTAGTCGAGCCGCGGCACGGTTTCGACGCGCACCGGCGCGCCGACCCTGGAGCTCGGCCACACCCGGACGAGGACGCAGTTGTCCTCGAAGGACAGGGCCTCGACCGGCGCCTCGTACCAGGTCGTCAGCTGATCGCGCGGCCAGGAGGGATGGACCCGGGGCTCGCGGAAGAGACCGTTGACCAACAGCAGGTCGCCGGTCACGCGTTCGATCCCCTGGGACTTCAGGGCCGCCGCCCACTCGCGGAAGACCGCGAAGGAGTCGCCGTCGTGGAAGCGGCCGGAGATGTTCGGATCGCCGCCGCCGAGCACCGCGAGGTCGCCTTCGAGCGTGCCGGCCTCGACCGCGCCGCGGATCGCGAGCCCGGTGCTGAACTTGTATTCCGGCCCCAGGGTGGCAAGCGCGGTGGCGGTGGTCAGGAGCTTGGTGTTCGAGGCCAGGATCCGCTTCTCGTCGGCGGCGTATTCGAACACCGTCCGCCCGTCCGACAGGTCGACGATGTCGACTCCGAGAGCGCGCGAGACCCGGCGCGCGTAGTCGAGCTCATGGCCGAGGGCCTCGTCGAGGCTCGCCGGCCGGGCGACCGCCTTGCTGCGCGTGCGGCCGGCGGCGGGACGGGCCCCATCGTCACCAGCGGCCGCGCCCGCCCCGGGGGCCGACGGCAGCAGCCCGGCCACCAGGCAAGCGAGGACCAGAGTCCGGCGGAAAGATGGGACCGGGAAACGCATCAAACTCAGCAATTGTACAGGCTTCCGCGCCCGCGCGAACGCCTTGGGGCGAGAAGTTCGAGCTGCCGCCAGCCTACAAAGAGAAGCTCACCTAAGGGAAAAGGACGCTGGCTTCGGTCTCCTCGCGCGGGCTCGACGGCCGCCAGTTCACGAGGGCGGCGAAGAAACCCACACTCCCTGGTCGAGCTTCTCGCCTTGCGGCAAGGCGTTCGAGCTACCGCCAGCCTGCAAAGAGAAGCTCACCTAGGGGAAAAGGACGCTGGCTTCGGCCTCCTCGCGCGGGATCGACGCTTGCCAGTTCACGAGGGCGGCGAAGGAGCCCACACTCCCTCGTCGAGCTTTTCGCCTTGGTCTGATGAGTTCGAGCCGTCGCCACTTGGCTCGGGGTGTTCTTCTCATTTCGGGAGGCCGACATCTCCTCCGGGTTCCGGTGCGTAGTATGGGGCGTGCCGAGGATTCGGTCGCTCGCTCTGCTCGTTCTGGGCTCTCTGCTGCTCGCCGGTTGCGTGCGGCTGACGCCGCGCGCGGTGGTGCACCGGGAGGTTCCGGCCTCCGAGTTCGTGTCGGTCGCCGGGCAGGCGGTGCACGTCGAGCGGCGCGGCGCGGGCGCGCCGATCCTCTTGCTCCACGGTTTCGGCGAGTCGACCTTCGCCTGGCGGGCGGTCGTGCCCGCCCTGGCGCGCGACCACGCGACGGTGGCGATCGACCTCAACGGCTTCGGCTGGACGGACCGGCCCGCCGATCCGGGGGCCTACACCCTCGCCGGCCAGGCGGAGTTGGTCCTCGGCGTCGCCGACGCCCTCGGCATCGAGCGCTTTTCGGTCATCGGCCACTCCTACGGCGGCGGCATCGCGCTCTACCTGGCGGCGAGGTTTCCGGATCGCGTCCGAGCGCTCGTCCTGGTCGACAACACCCAACCGCTCTGGAGCGCCGCGCGGCGCAGCTCTCTGTTCCGCGCGCGCTGGCTGTCGCGGGTCTTCGCCCGCACCCTGGCGCTCACCCGCGGCCGGGTTCGCTCCGGGCTCCGTTCGGCGTTCTACGACGACGGGAAGGTCACTCGGGCGCTGGTCGACGAGTATCTCGAACGGTTGCGGGTCCAGGGGGCGGGCGACGCCTTCTATGGCCTGTCGCGGCCGGGCGGCGAGGCGCCGTTCGAGCTCGATCTGGCGACCGTGCGCCAGCCGGCGCTGGTGGTCTGGGGGGAGCGAGACACGGTCATCGATCCGGCGGTCGGTCGCGCGCGCGCCGCGAAGATGCCCGCGGCGCGCTTCGTCGCCCTGCCCGCTTGCGGCCACGCGCCGCTCGAGGAGTGCCCACAGTCTCTCCTCGCCGCGCTGCTGCCGTTCCTCGCCGAGCGCGCCGCCGACTGAGCGGCCGTCAGTCGATCAGCATGCCGGCGACGGTCGCCGTCTGGAAGGTGGCGAGCGAGCCGGCGATCATCGCTTTGAGGCCGAGCCGCGCCAGGTCGTGCTTGCGGTTCGGGGCCATCTCGCCGATGCCGCCGATCTGGATGGCGATCGAGGCGAAGTTCGAGAAGCCGCACAGGGCGTAAGTGGCGATCACCTGCGCGCGGTGCGAGAGCTGCCCGGCCTGGATCATCTCCTCCAGGCGCACGTAGCCGACGAACTCGTTGAGCACCGTCTTGATGCCGATCAGCGCTCCGACCTTGTCGGACTCGGCCCACGGCACGCCCATCATCCAGGCGATCGGCCGGCCGACGATGCCCAGGATCCCCTCGAGGTTGAGACCGGGGTGGCCGAACCAGCCGCCGACGACGCCGATCAGGCCGTTGGTGAGCGCCACCAGAGCGATGAAAGCGATCAGCATGCCGGCGACGTTGAGCGCCAGCTTGACGCCGTCGGTGGCGCCGGCCGCCGCGGCGTCGATCGAGTTCGCCCACGGGCGCTCGACCTCGAGCGACACCGTGCCGCGGGTCTTGCTCGGCTCGAGCTCCGGGAAGACGAGCTTGGCCATCAACAGGCTGGCGGGCGCCGACATGACGCTCGAGGCGATCAGGTGCCCGGCGTCGATCCCCATCGAGACGTAGGCGGCGAGCACGCCGCCGGCGATGTTGGCGAACCCGCCGACCATCACCGCCATGAGCTCGGACTGGGTGAGGGTCGGCATGTAGGGCTTGATCAGCAGCGGCGCCTCGGTCTGGCCGACGAAGATGTTGACCGCCGCGGCGAGCGACTCCGAGCCCGAGGTCCCCATGGTCTTGACCATGATCTTGGCGAACACGCGCACGATCCACTGCAACACGCCGAAGTAATAGAGGATCGTGATCATGCTCGAGAAGAAGATGATCGTCGGCAGCACCTTGAAGGCGAAGAGATGGTCGGCGAAGTGCTCGCCGAAGACGAAGCGCGCGCCGGCGTCCGAGTAGTCGAGCAGCTTGGTGAAGCCGTCGGAGAGACCGAGGAAGATCGTCTTGCCCCAGGAGGTGCGCAGGATGAAGAAGCCGAGCGCCAGCTGCAGCAGGGTGCCGCTGATCACCGTCCGCCAGGGCACGATCCGCCGGTGGTTCGACATCGACCAGGCGATCACCATCAGGCCGATCATTCCGAAGAAGGAAACGAAGCGCACGGGCTCTCCTCTCGGCTGCGCATGCGATGGCTGAGCGGAACGGCGCGCAGCGTATCCGAGCCCCCGCCACCCGGCAAGCGAGACCGCGAGCCGATCGGCGCCCCGTGTACACTTCCGCCGCGTGACCGTCCGTTTCGACGAGAGCGCCCGGCGAATCGAGCTCGCCGTCGCCGACCTGCTCGAACCCCAGCTGCTGCGTTCGATCGGCTTCGCCAACCGCGGCGGATTCGAGCGCATGTGGCTCGGACAGGCGATCCACGGCCGCTATCAGGAGGCGGCGCTCGCCGCCGACCCCTCTTATCGCCGCGAGGTCGTGATCGAGCACCGCTTCGATCACCGCGGCTGGCGGGTCCACCTCTCGGGACGGATCGACGGCCTGCGGCGCGACCCGTCCGGCGGCTTGGTGATCGAGGAGATCAAGTCGGTGCGGCGCGAGGGCCAGCTCGCGGCGACCGCGCGCGAGATCTACGAGCGCCAGGCGCTGCTCTACGCCTGGATGACCGCCGAATCGCGCGCCGAGCCGGTGCGCGCCGAGCTGGTGCTGATCGCCATCGGCAGCGACACGGTCGAGCGCCTGGAGCTCGAGTCCGACTTCGCGGCGCTCGAGGTCGCGATCCGCAAGCGGCTGAACGCGATCCTCGGCGGCTTCGAGAGCGAACGCCGCGCGGCCGCCGACCGCCGCGCCGCCGGTGAGACGATCTCCTTTCCCTACGGCGCGCCGCGATCCGGACAGGAGGAGATCCTCGCCGCGGTCGACCAGGCGCTCGCCCAGCGCGAGCACCTGCTGCTCGAGGCGCCGACCGGGATCGGCAAGACGGTGGCGGCGCTCTTCCCGGCGGTGCGCTTCGCGCTGCGCGAGGGCAAGCGCGTCTTCGTGCTCACCGCGAAGAACCTACAGCAAGACATGGCGGTCAAGGTGCTGCGGCTGCTCGAAACCGGGGGCGCATTCCGCGCCCTGCGCATGCGCGCCAAGACGCGGATGTGCGCCAACGGCGAGGTGATCTGCCACGAGGAGTACTGCCCGTTCGCGCGCGACTACGCCGCCAAGCTCGCGGGCACCGGCCTCGTCCAGCGCCTGCTCGCCGACGAGCGGGTGCTCGAGCCCGACTTGGTCTTCTCCGCCGCCGCGGCCGCCGAGGTCTGCCCGTTCGAGATCAGCCTCGACCTGGCGCAGCGCGCGCAGGTGGTGGTGGCCGACTACAACTACGCCTTCGACCCCTACGTGGCGCTCACCGACTTCGCCCCCGACGCCGATCTGTCCGACACCGTGCTGGTGATCGACGAGATCCACAACCTGGTCGAGCGCGGTCGCGGCTATCTGTCGCCCGAGCTCTCGGCCGCCGCGGCGCGCCGGGCGGCCGAGGAGGCGGCGCGCGGCGGCGCGCCGATCCACGATCGGCTCGAGCGGCTGGCCCTCGAGCTCGCCTTCCGCGTCGAGTCCGCGGTCGACGGCGCGCTCGCCGAGCTGCCCGACGGCGACGGCGCGCTCGAGATGGTCCTGCCCGAGGACGCGCTCTGGCGCCTGCGCAGCGAGTTCGACGCCGCGTTCGTCGACTACCTCGAGCACCAGCGCGAGACCAAGAGCTTCCGCGCCGAGGATCCATTCGTCGGCCTCTACTTCGACTTCCTGCGCTTCCTCGCCGGCCTGCCCGCGGACGGCGAGGCGTTCAGCCGTCTCGGCGAGCGCCGCGGCGGCGACCGACTGTTGCGCATTTTCTGCAAGGACCCGAGCGCCCACCTGGGCGGGGTGCTCGCCCGGGTGCATTCGGCGATCGGCCTGTCGGCGACGTTATCGCCGCCCGAGTTCTACCGCGACCTGCTCGGTTTCGAGAGCCGGCGCACGGCGGCGCTCTCGGTGCCGAGCCCGTTCCCGCCCGAGCGCCGACGGCTGGTGATCGACGCCGCGGTGACCACGCTCTGGCGCGAGCGCGCCGGCAACACGCGGCCGATCGCCGACCGCCTGGCGGCGTTCGCCGAGGCGGTGCCGGGCAACTGCCTGGCGCTCTTTCCGAGCTTCCAGTTCCTGGCCGACGTCGCGGCGCACTTGGCACCGCGCGGCAAGCGGGTCCTGGTCCAGCAGCGCACGCACACCGAGCGCGAGCGCGAAGCGCTGCTCGAGACGCTGCGCGGCGCGCTGCTCGGCGACGTCCTGATGCTGGCGGTCGCCGGCGGGGTCTTCGCCGAGGGGGTCGACTATCCCGGCGACATGCTGCGCGCGGTGGCGGTGATCGGTCCCTGCCTGCCGGTGCCGACGCTCGACACCCGGCTCCTGCAGTCGTACTACGAGGAGCGCTTCGAGCGCGGCTTCGAGTACGCCTTCGTCGTCCCGGGGATGACCCGCGTCGTGCAGGCCGCCGGACGACTCATCCGCTCGAGCGAGGACGCCGGCGTGATCGCGCTCTTCGACCGCCGCTTCCTCGACCGCCCCTACGCCGATCACCTGCCGGCCGACTGGATCCCGAGCGCCGGCCCCGAAGCGCTCTCCGGCGACCCGGGCCGGGTGGCGAAGGCGTTCTTCCGGGAGCTCGCGGGCGGGCTCGGCGAAGCAGAGTAGTGGACGCAGCCCGACCTCGGGAATCACTCGCGCTTCGTGCCGTCGAGCGCTACGCGATTCGACAGCCGCCGGTTTGTGTGCGACGCTTTCCTCTCGAATCCCGCGGCAGCGACAGCAACCATGTCTCTTGAATCGGTCGAGGCACCTACCTGCTCTTGCTCGGGCGGCAACGCGGCGCCAGGGTTCGCGACGTCCCCGGCCTCGGTAAGAGGCCTCGCATGACGCGGAGACGCAGCGCGAAGGCTGCGCAAGACGAACTGATCGCGGAGATCTACGACGCGGCACTCGACGACGCTCGTTGGCCGGACCTCCTGGTCAGGATCGCCGACCTCGCTGGCGGCCCGGGAGCCAACCTCCAGATCCAGGACACGGCGACAGGAGAGATGCTCTTCCTGACCACCGGCGGCTTCGACCGCCAGGGTCTCGAGGACTATGCGAGCTACTTCCATCGCGTCGACCCTCGGGTCTCTCTCAGCCTTCGGATGCCTGTCGGGACGATCTTCAAGGTCGACGAGCTCCTCGACCTGAACGAGTTTCGCCGGAGCGAGATCTTCAGCGATTTTCTCCGCCGCTACGACCTGGGCTCGACTCTCGGCGGCATCGTCCACCTGGATTCCGACATCTTCGCCGGCTTCGGCGTTCAACGCTCGCTCCGCCGGCCCACCTTCACCGCCCGAGATCGCGACCGGATCCAGGCGCTAGCACCGCATCTCGGACGCTCCGCGCGGATCCGGCACACGTTGGGGCGCGCTGTGGCGAAGGAGGCGGCGCTCGCCGAGGCGGTGGATCGACTGCCGCGCGGGCTGCTGCTGGCGGATTCGCGACTACGGGTGCTGTACGCCAATCGCTATGCGGAGGAAGTCCTCGCGGCAGCGGATGGCTTACGCCTGGAGCGAGGGGAGCTGACGCCGGCCGTGCGCGCCGATCGCGACCTTCTGCGGCACTGGGTGCGCGATCTGGCGCGCGGAGCACCGGACGGGGAGGCGAGCGCCGGAGGCTTCCTTGCCCTCACGCGCCCCTCCCTCCGACGGCCCCTCGAGCTGCTGGTCACGCCGGTGACCTCCGCTCTGGCCGCGCTCGCCTCCCGGCCCCCGGTCTGCGCGATCTTCGTCGTCGATCCGGATCGTCGCTCGCGGGTCGGTGTCGACGCGCTTCGCGACCTCTACCACCTGACCCGAGCTGAATCTCGCCTGGCGGCCCTGCTCGCCGAGGGCATCGGCCTCGAGGCCGCCGCCGAACGCCTGGCGATCACTCGCGACACCGCGAAGACGGAGCTCCAAAGCGTCTTCGCGAAGACCGGCACCCATCGCCAAGCCGAGCTCGCCGCGCTGCTGGCGGCGGGACTGGCACCGCTCGCCGAGCGGCCCTGAACCTGGGCTTCACCCGTCGGCCGTCACCCTCGGCGGCGTGAGGCCGCGAGCGTTTTCACCCATTCGGGTGATTCTCTGCCGGTCTCGTTCGCAGAAGACTCCGCCCTCGGGAGATCGCGACGAACGCAGGAATCGCGGCGTCTCGTCCGTCCAACAGCTCGAAGGCGATCATCAACACCCGGGCACGGCTCATGGCCCCGGAAGGAGGAAGGCATGTCATCGAAATCCCGAGTCGCAACTTTTCGTGGTCCGCGCGCGATTCCTTCGTGTCTCCTGATCGTCGCGGCCTTTTCGTCGCACTCGGCCGTTCGCGGACAGGTCGTCTACCAGGTGAAGGATCTCGATCCCGATCCCCCAGTCGCCTCCCTGCTGACGACCACCCCGCGCGAATTCGTGACGTTCCAGGGCGAAATCTTCTTCCAGGGATGCGACGCGCTGGGATGTGAGCTCTGGAAGACGGATGGCACCCCCGCAGGGACCGTGCAGGTGGCGGATATCGCTGCCGGCGCCGCGAGCTCCAGCCCGGCGAGTTTCACCGTCGTCGGCTCGACGCTCTTCTTCTTCGCCGGCCGAAGCGCCGAGGGCAGCGAGCTCTGGAAGTCGGACGGCACGGGACCGGGAACCGTGCTGATCAAGGACATCCGTCCTGGATCGTCCGGCTCCTCCCCGGCGCTCCCGACGGTCGTCGGGTCCACGCTCTTCTTCCGCGCCAACGACGGCACCAGCGGTACCGAACTCTGGAAGTCGGACGGTACCCCGGGCGGCACGGTGATGGTCGCGGACATCAACGCGGGCGCCTCCTCGTCGACGCCACAAGCGCTAACCGCCTTTGGCAGCTTACTGCTCTTCGTAGCCAGCAGCAGCGGCGCGGGGCCAGAACCATGGGTCACCGACGGCAGTTCCGGCGGCACGGTCGCACTCGGCGATCTGCGACCCGGCGTGCAAGGCAGTATCTGCTACCCGGCATCCTGCGTGAGTGGAAGGCCGTTCGCCGCGACACTCGGCGGCCTCGCCTACTTCGCCGCCGACGATGGCGCCGGGCTCGCGCTCTGGAAAACCGATGGTACTCCACCCGGAACCACTCAGGTCCGGGACTTCGATATCGGCGGGCCCTTCACGCTCCCATACGCTGTGGCCTCCGTCGCCGGCAAGGTCCTCTTCGGACTCCAGTCCGCCGCCACCTTGAGCAGCGTCTCGACCGCCTCGCTCTGGCAGTCCGATGGAACGTCCGTGGGAACCGCGCCGCTCGCGAGCTTCGAAACCGATCCGATGCGCAAAGGAGTTCTCTTCTCCTTCGCTACATACGCGGGGACGCTCTACTTCACGGGCTGCGATCGGGAGCACGGATGCGAGCTCTGGAAGAGCGACGGCACGGTGCTCGGCACCTCGCGCGTCAAGGACATCTGGCCTGGGCCGGGGAGCTCGGCGCCGAGGATCTTCCCGACCGCCATCGGCTTGTTGATCGCGGCGAGCGACCCCGAGAACGGCAGCGAAGCGTGGTTCTCCGATGGCAGCGAAGGCGGCACCGTGCTCCTGCGCGATGCCTTTCCGGGCCGCGCGAACGGCGCCGCCGTCCTCTCGTCTTCCGGCGTCGCCCCCGCTTCTCTCGGCGGCTTGGTCTACTTCAGCGAGAGCACGGCCAACGGGAGCGCCCTCTGGAGCACCGACGGCTCCGCCGCAGGCACGACCGAGGCCGTGATCCTCTCGAGCCTTCAGGGCAATGGGCGTCCCTGGGAGCTTTCACAGTTCGGTTCGCGAGTGCTCTTTTCGGCGCACGACTCGGCGTCCGGCCGCGAGCCGTGGATCTCCGACGGATCCTCCGGCGGCACGCTCCAGCTCGCCGATCTCGAGAGCGGCGCCGCGAGCTCCGACCCGCAGTATTTCGCCTCCCTCGGTGGGCTCGCGGTCTTCCGTGCTTGGACGGCTTCGACCGGTTGGGAGCTTTGGAAGACCGACGGCACGCCGGCCGGCACGGGGATCGTAACGGACTTGGTCCCCGGCGCGGGCTCGTCGAATCCGGCGGGAATCGTCGCCCTCGGTCCGGTTGCCCTGTTTCGCGCCTGCGACCCGACGGCGGGATGCGAGCTGTGGAAGACCGACGGCTCTGCGGCGGGGACGCAGAGAGTTCTGGACATCCTGCCGGGCGTCGACGGCTCATTTCCGGAGGAGCTCACGCCAGCGGGCGGCAAGATCTTCTTCCGCGCGACGACCCCCGCTCTCGGCTGCGAGCTCTGGGCGAGCGATGGCACTCCGGGCGGTACCGTAGCCGTGCTCGACATCGACCCCGGCGCGGCGAGCTCGTTTCCGCAGGATCTGAAGGGTACTGCGGCCCGCCTCTTCTTCGCCGCCGACGACGGCACTCATGGGCTCGAGGTCTGGACTTCCGACGGGACTCCGGGAGGCACGATCCTGACGAAGGACGTGGCGCCGGGAGCGCCCGACTCGCTCTATGCGGCGACCGCCGACTACACCGCGATCCATCAGGGACAGCTCTTCTTCAGGGCAGTGGACGACGGCTACGTCACGACCGACGACCTGTGGCGCAGCGATGGCACCCCGGCAGGCACGGTAAAAGTCCGTGAGATGGACGACTTCATGCCCGGTGGGACGGGCCAAGTCGCGTGGCTGGGATCGGGTGGGAGCTTCCTCTGGTTCGGGCTCTACGATTTCTCGAACGGCAACTGGGAGCCCTATCGGACGGACGGCACTTCCTCCGGAACGATCTTCGTCCAGGAGCTGCGTCCCGGCAGTGCGGGCAGCCAGCCCTACGGCTGGGTGGGCCACGACGGAATGGCGTTCTTCTCCGCTATCGGACCGGATGGCGGCCGGCTGTGGAGTGGGACCGGGTACCCCAACGAGACCGTGGCTCTCGGCCCGCCGGGGCCCACCGGCATCCGGCCGCTCGTGCTACCGCCGTATTTGCCGTTGGTCGAAGCCGGGCTGACGCTCTTCTTCTCGGCCACCGACAGCGCGACGGGCTACGAACTCTATGCCTACGGCTTTCCGATCTTCCTGACCAGCTTCGAAAGCGACGACTTCTCGCCCTGGGACGCGGTCGTCGGGGCGTCGCCCTAGCACCGGAGGGTGTCCTTGGTCACCCGAGGTCTGGGCTAGACGCGCCGGCTCCGGGCTCCGTAGGAAGATTCGAAGAGTAGGCGCGGACGCCAAGCCAGCGCGAATCAATCTCCCGACTCCTCTTCACCCCTCCTTCGTGCCCCGGCTCCGGCCGGGGCCTTTTTTGTTTCCGGGGAGAAAGGCCGGGCTCAGAGCCAGCGACGCGAGCGGAACCAGGCGACCATGCCGAGGGCCACGCTGATCATCACCCCGAGAACGACGAAGTAGCCGACCTTGGTGTGCAGCTCGGGCATGTTGTCGAAGTTCATGCCGTAGACGCCGGCGATGAAGGTGAGCGGCAGGAGCACCGCCGACAGCAGGGTGAGCGCCTTCATGATGTCGTTGGTGCGCTGCGCCACCACCGACAGGTAGGTGTCCTTCAGGTTGCCGAGCTGGTCGCGCTGCTGGTCGATGGCGTCGGCCAGGCGCAACACGTTGTCGTGGATGTCGCGGAAGTGGAGCGCGGCGACGTCGTCGACCAGCTCGGTGCGCAGGTTGGCGAGGTGGCTGAAGACCTGGCGGTGGGGCAGCATCGCCCGGCGCAGCGTCGCCAGCCGCCGGCGCAGGTTCAGGACCGTCTGCAGATGCGCCTGCGTCGGCTGGCCGAGCACGGTCTCCTCGAGCTCCTCGATCCGGTCGCCGACCTCGTCGACCACCGGGAAGAAGTGGTCGATCAGCTCGTCGCTGATCGAGAAGAAGATGCGCGTCGTTCCCCCCGGCGGCGCCACCGGGGTCTCCTCCAGGTGGCGGCGGACGCTCTCGATGCTCCGCATCGGCGCGCGGTGAACGGTCACCAGTCGGCGAGCCTCGACGAACGCCGCGAGCTTCAGGGTGGCGAGCTCGCCGTCCTGACGATTGAAGTCGATGCCGCGGGCGATGACGAAGAGATGGTCGGGGAATTCGGCCACTTTGGGCGAATGCTCGGTGGTGAAGGTGTCCTCGATCGCCAGCGGGTGGAACCCCCACTCCTCGAGCAGCTCCCGATACTCGGGATGGAAACCTTCGAGGTCGATCCACAACGCCGCCTGGCCGGCGTCGGCCGCCTCCAGCAGCTCCCGGCCGCCGCAGATGGCGCGACCATCCGGTGGAAACGCGACGACCCGGATCACGCGGCCAGCGTATCACCGGCGACGCGCCGATCGGATCAGGGACGCGGTCCGCCCGGGCGTCTCGACGGCAGGCGATCGCGCAGGCGCAGCGGCGGCGGAGCTCCCCCCCTCTGGCCGCGCAGCCCGGCGGCGAAACGGTCGAGGAACTTCAGGTACTCGGCCAGCTCGCGCCCCGAGAGCAACTCGCGGCTGGCGAAGACGCTGTCGACGAAAGCGCGATCGAGCGCCGCCTGGTGGCCGGCGAGGCGGTCGACCAGGGCGTCGACGCGCGCCCGGTCGGGCACCTCTCCGGTGAGCTCCGCGCGCAGATCGCGGCGCAGGTCGTTCATCGCCAAGCGGTGCTCGCGCACCGCCGCGGCGAGCTGACGCTGTACGACGAGGAAGCGCTCGCGCCGGTCGCCGTCGAGACGCAGGCGGTCGGCGAGCATCTCCCCCACCCGCTCGCCGCGCGACCAGCGATCGACGAGCGACGGTCCGGCGAGCGCGCGCCGCGCGACGGCCATCCCGATCAGCCCGAGGTTGACGCCGAGCGAGAGCAGGAGCGCGACCACCAGGCCCCAGCGCCTCACCGCTCGTCTCCGGCCTCGACCCCCGCCGCGCTCGCGTCGAGGTACTCCTCGGCGAGGCTGGCGTCGTTCCAGGAACCGACGGCGGAGGAGTCGCCCGCCGGCGGGGCGGCGAGCGCGCCGAATCCGGCGCCGGCAGCGATCCCGGCGAGGAGCGCCGCGGCGGCCGCCCAGCGCATCCACGGCGGCGGCGCCGGCGCGCCGCTCCCTTCCCGCGCGTCGCGGGCACGGGCCGCCGCCGCGACCCGGGTGGCGAACCCCGGCGGCGGCGGCGCCGCGGGCGCGAGCTCGAGCGCCCGCCAGGCATTCTCGAACGCCCGCGCGCGCCCGGCGAGCTCCGGCTCGGCCGCCAGTCGCGCGGCGATCGCGGCGCGCTCGGCGGACGAGCCCTCGCCGGCCAGCCAGCGCGCCAGAGCTGCGTCGTCGGCGTGCATCGTCTCCTCCCGTTCCCGTGTCGTGGAACCCCTCATCCCGCCTCCTCCTGCGCCGCCGTCAAGCGCCGCATCGCCCGCACCAGGCGGCTCTCGACCGCCCCCTCCGTGATCCCGAGCGTGGCGGCGATCTCACGATACGAGAGGCCCTCGAACTTCGCGAGCACCAGCACCGCGCGCTGACCCTCGGGCAGGGCGTCGATCGCCCTGCGGGTGGCGCGCCAGCGCGCTCGCGCCGCGAGCGCCGTCTCGGGATCGGCCGCGCCGTCCGGCGGATCGAGCGCCGGCTCGTCGCTCTCCGGATCGCGGCTCAGGGAGAAGAAGCGGACCACTCTTCGCCGCCGCAGGCGGTTGAAGCAGTGGTTGGTGGCGACGCGGTAGAGCCAGGTGAAGACCTGGCCACGGGGCTCGACTCGGCCGGCGTGACGGAAAGCGCGCAGGAAGACCTCCTGCGCCGCGTCGCGCGCCTCCTCGACGTCGCCGAGCAGCCGCTCGCAGAGGCGCAGCAGCCGGACCTCGTACCGGGCGACGAAGGGTGCGAAGGCGTTCTCGTCGCCGCGCGCCACTCGGGCGAGCAGCTCCCAGTCGGCGTCGCGCTCGGCGACCGCTGGCGCTCGATCGTCGTTCATCGCAGCCGTTCCGCGGGCGCCGCCCGGCGCCCCTCGTTGCCGAGAGGAACCCGCGCGCTCGCGATTTCCTGCGGCCGGGTCAGACCGACCGGCTCTCGAACTGTCCCGCGAGCTCGGCGGCGCTCGGGAAACGGCGCGCCGGATCCTTCTCGAGGCAGGTGGCGATCACCTGGTCGAGCCAGGCGGGGATCTCGGGCCAGTAGGTGCGCGGCGGGGTCGGCGGCTGCTGCAGGTGCTGCATGATGATCTCCATCGGGTTGCTGCCGCCGAAGGGCAGCGCGCCGGTGAACACCTCGTAGAGCACCACGCCGCAGGCGTAGACGTCGGCGCGCCGATCGGGCTCGGTGCCCTGCAGCTGCTCGGGCGCCATGTAGTGCGGCGTGCCGACGATCCAACCCGCCTGCGTCTGGCCGGGGGTCATGCGGTGCACCGGCCGCGCCAGCCCGAAGTCCATCAGCTTCACGTTCCCCATCGGGTCGAGGATGATGTTCTCCGGCTTGATGTCGCGGTGCAGGATCCCCTCGGAGTGCGCCGCGGCGAGGCCGGAGAGCAGCTGGCGGGCCAGACGCAGTCCGGCCGAGTAGGGCAGGCGTCCGGTCTGCTCGAGCATCGAGCGCAGGGTGATGCCGCGCACGTACTCCATCGAGATGTAGGCGATGCCGTCGACCTCGCCGAAGTCGTAGGTGCGCAGGACGTTGGCGTGGGTGATCTTGCGCGCCAGCTTGAGCTCGCTCTTCAGGCGTTCGGCGAGCGCCGCGTCGCCGGCGACCTCCGGCTTCAGGGTCTTCAGCGCCACCAAGTCGTCGAGCTCGCGGTCGCGCGCCTTGAACACCATGCCCATGCCGCCGGCGCCGAGCGTCGCCAAGATCTCGAAGCGCGAGCCGAGCAGGGTTCCCGGTCCGATCGCCGACAGGGTCGCGCGCTCCTGCGCCGCCCCCGGCGCGGAGAGGCTCACCTCCTGGGTCGGCTGGCTCGACATCGAACCGGTCGCCTTCGCCGCCTGCTCGGCGGAGAGTTGGAAGATCGCTTGCGTCGACAACAGGCCGCGCTGCGGCTGCACCACGATCCCCGCGGCGTCGAGCATGGCGGTGACGTCGGCGTGCACCGCCGGCGTCAGCAGGATGTCGCCTTCGAGCGCCTCGCGCAGCAGGGTCTCGGCCTGTTGCACCGGCGTGCCGACCAGGGCGCGGTCGAGGTTCTCGCCGTAGCTCACCGTGCCCGCCACTACCTCGCCGGCGGCGACGGCGATCGCCGGCGGCTCGGCCTCGTCGAAGGCGTTTTCGCGCGTGCCCACGGCGCGCGTCACCTCGCCGGCCGCCGTGAGCGCCTGGGCGCTGCGGGTCGGCGACTCGAAGCTCGCCAGCACGCGGTGACCGTAGACCGCGACGATCTCGCCGCCGTGCGAGCTGACCGAGTTCGACACCCGCGCCAGGTCGCGCGACAGGCGGTCGAGCGTCTGCTCGGGCGTCTGGCCGCGCTGCGGGCGCACGTAGCGCCGCAGCTCGATCGCCATCAGGGTGATCGCCTTCTGCGCCGGCGGCTCGGCGACGTCGGCCGAGCCGCGCTCGGGGAGGTTGCGCGCCAGGCGGGTGACGTACTCCTGCATGTCGCGCTTCTCGCGCAGCTCGCCGATCAGGCCGTTGAACGAGCGCGCCAGGCCGTCGACCTCCGCCGAGCCGCCCTCCGGCACGCGCACGTCGTAGTTGCCGCCGCGCGCCGCCTCGGCCGCCGCCGCCAGGCGCTCGACCGGGGCGAAGACCCGCCGCCCGAGCACCCAGGAGAGGCCGAGCGCGCCGGCGAGCGCCGCGACCCCGGCGAGGATCAGCAGCTGGCGTAGCCGGCGATAGCCCTCGAGCTGCTGGTCGAGCGAGGCGAGGGTGATGGTGGCGCCGGCCGGGCGACCGGCGGCGTCCTTGAGCGGCGCGAGCAGGCCGAGCCAGCGCTCGCCGCCGAGCGTCAGCTCGACTTCGTCGACCACCTCGCCGCGGGTCATGACCCGCGACAGCACGTCGCCCTGCAGCCGTAGCGCCGCCACCAGCTTGTCCTGATCGGCTTTGGGCAGCGTCGAGGCGGTGATCGCCGCGCCGGCCGGCGAATCCGAGAGGAAAACCACGTCGCAGCTCGACAGCTTCTGGATCTCGATCGCCCGCCGGTCGTCGATGCCGTAGCCGGCCACCAGGTAGGCGACCGCCGCGAACTGTTGCGCCAGCGGCAGCGCCACCGCGTCGTAGAGCTTGCCGCCCTCGTGCCAGATGCCGGAGGCCTCGCTCTCGCTCATCACCCGCGCCACCAGCGGCTGCTTCGACAGGTCGACGCCGGTGGCGTTCTGATCGTCGCTGCGCACCAGGAGCCGGCCCTGCGGGTCGACGAGCAGCGCGAAGTCGTAACCCAAGTCCTGCCGGCGCTCGTCGAGCTGGTCGTAGAGCGACAGGGCGTCGCGGTTGGCCACCCCCTCGACGAAATAGGCCTTGTACTCCGGGTTGTCGGTGAGCGAGCGCACCATCAGCTTCAGCTGCTCGAGGCGCTGCTGCTCGACCGCGGTGGCGACCGAATTGGCGGCCCGGATGCGCTCGTGGGTGGCGGCGAGGGCGATGCGGTTGCCGAGCGAGATGCTGGCGATGATCGCCACCCCCAGCGCCAGCGCCAGCAGGGCGGCGGTGCCGAGGAAGATGCGCGCCCCGAGCGAGAGCCCTCTCCCCTTAGCCATAGTTGCCTCCGGCAGAGTACGACTTTCCGAACTTGTTCTTGTGCGCCGGCACCCGCGGCTGGGTGATCTCCACCTCGAGCGTCAGCGGCCCCTTGAGCGGCAGCGTCACCTCGCGGACCGCGACATCGCCGCGTTCGTGCCAGAAGGTGATCCGGCCGGGACCGTCGGGCAGATGGGCGAGGCGGAAGTCGCCGTTCTTGTCGGGCTGGGCGTAGTAGGGGCCCGCGGCCACGAAGACGAAGCCGTACATGGCGTGGTGGACATTGCAGTAGACGCGCACCAGACCGGCCTCGCGGAAGATCGCCGTCTTGCCGCGGCCGCTGCCGACCAGGCCGAGATCGAAGGCGTTGCGACCGGAGACCGAAAAGACGTTGTGCAGGATCGGATCCTGGTTCGGGAAGCGCACGATCGAGCCCACCGGCACGATCACCACCCGCGGCTCGAACTCCTTGCGCACGGTGAGCATTTGGACTTCGATCGGCTTCGGAGGCGGCGCCGATGCCGCGGTGGCGGGAGGTTTCTCGCCCAGGGGTTCGAAGACGACAACCGCCTGGTGGGGGTCGAGGGAGCGGTCGGCGCTCGGTTTGCCGTGGTCGGTGAGCCGCATCCGGCCCGCGAGATCGGCCGCCGCCGCCCCTCCGGCGAGGGCCGCGAGGGCGAGCGCAACGAACAGGCACCGCAACCTCCGGATCGGCATGGCGAACGAGCGCGGCGCAGCATAACAGAGCACCCGGTCGGCGTCGGCCGCCGCGCGCGCGCCGGCCGTGTCAGTCCGCGACCGGCGCCGCGAGCCGGGCAGCGGACGCCGCCGCGCGCGCACCGCCCGTGGCGAGCAAGCCGCGGCTCGCCACCAGCTCGGCGACGAGCAGCGTGCCGCCGGCCGCGCCGCGGACCAGGTTGTTCACCAGCACCTCACAGCGCAGATCGAGCACCGGCGAGCGGCGTAAGCGGCCGATGGCGACGCTCATCCCCGCGCCGAGCCCGGCGTGCAGCCGGGGCTGGGGGAATTCCTCTTCGTGGCCGCGGATCAGCACCGCTCTCGGCGAGGAGGGCAAACCGAGATCGGCGAGCGGGTCGCCGAACCCGTCGATCGCCGCCGCGACCTCGGCGAGCTCCGCCGGCCGCGACAGGCGCGCGGCGATCGCCAGCAGGTGACCGTCGACCACCGGCACGCGATGCACCTGCGCCGCGATCCGCAACGGCGCCTCGCGCAGCGCGCCGGCGAGCAGCCGGCCGAAGATCTTGCGCGGTTCGCGCTCGAGCTTCTCCTCCTCGCCGGCGATCCACGGGATGACGTTGCCCAGCAGGTCGAGCGACGGCACGCCGGGCGAGCCCGCGCCCGAGGCCGCCTGCAGCGTGGTCACCAGCGCCTCCTCGACGCCGAAGGCGGCCACCAGCGGCGCGAGCGCGAGCGCCAAGCCGATCGCGGCGCAGTTGGGATTGGCGACGATGAAGCCGTCGCCGAAGCGCTGCCGGAGCGCGAGCTCGAGGTGCCCGGGGTTGACCTCGGGGACGACCAGCGGCACGGTCGGGTCCATGCGATGGGCGCTGGCGTTGGTGACCACCGGCAAGCGCGCCGCGTGCAGCGGCTCGACCGCGCTCGCCGTCGCCGCGTCGAGCGCCGAGAGCACGAGGTCCACTTCGAGCTCGCGGTCGACCGCTTGGATCTCGAGCCCCGCGGCGGCGGCGGGGATCGGCGTCGACTCCCGCCAGCGCACCGCCTCGCCGTAGCGCCGCCCGGCCGAGCGCTCCGAAGCCGCGACCGCCGCGAGCTCGAACCAGGGATGACCTTCGAGGCGCGCCACCAGCTTCTGGCCCACGACCCCGGTCGCCCCGAGCACGCCCACCCGCCACCGCCGTCGCGGCGCGGGCGCCGCCCCGCCGGCGATCACAGCGAAGCTCCCCAGACCAGCACCGTTCGCCCCGCCGCCGGCTCGGCGGGCGGGACGGCGGCGCGGATCCGGGTGCCGCGCGCCTCCGGCCGGAAGGTATTGCGCACCCGGATCTCGAGCGCCGCCCCGCGCGCCGGAGCGATCGCCTTGGCGTGCAGCACCCGGGCTCCCTGCCGCGCCAATCGCTCCGCGCTGTCGAAGTCGAGGCGGGCGAAGGGACGCGCGCCCGGCGCGGTCCGGGGATCCTGCGCGAACACGCCGTCGACGTCGGTCCAGATCTCCACCCGCTCGGCGCCGAGGAGCGCGCCGAGCGCGGTGGCCGAGGTGTCCGAACCGCCGCGGCCGAGCAGCCGCACCTCGCCGAAGGCGGCGCCGAAGAAGCCCGGAACCACGGCGAGCGCCGCCGCCGCCAGCCGCGGCCAGCCGGGAAGCGCGCGGCTCGCCGCGAGATCCGGCTCGCCGTCGAGCGGCTCGCCCGCCACCGCCAGCAGCTCGGTGGCGTCGATGCGCTCGGCCGGCTCCCCAGCCGCCGCGAGCGCCGCCACGATGAGCGGCGCGGCGAGCCGCTCGCCGGCGGCGAGGATCTCGGCGGCGACGCAGGGCGGCGCTTTGCCGAGCAGCGCCACCGCTTCGAGCCGGCGCCCGAGCGCCGCGAGCTCGGCGTCGAGCTCGTCGGCGGCGAGGAGCGCCGACGGCGGGCGGGCGATCGCCGCCAG
Source organism: Thermoanaerobaculia bacterium (assembly GCA_046331385.1). Classification (GTDB taxonomy): domain Bacteria; phylum Acidobacteriota; class Thermoanaerobaculia; order Multivoradales; family JAGPDF01; genus JAXLQW01. The sequence continues at coordinate 3,929,484 of JAXLQW010000001.1, read as the reverse complement.
AGTGGAACGGTGGCGGTCGCGCAGTCCGCGCCAGCGGTCGCGGTGCGCCGGATCGCGCCGCGCGGCGAGCGCGGTCGCGGCTTCGAGCTCGTCCGTCGCTCCGGCGAGCGCCGAGACCACGACCACCACCCGATCGGCCTCCCGGCGCGCCCGGCGGACGATCGCCACAGCGGCGTCGATCGCCTCCGGGGTGGCGACCGAGGTGCCGCCGAACTTCATCACCCGCGTCGTCATGCCGCACCTCCCGCGGCGACGAGCGCGCCCGCGGCGCGCGCCGCCACCCGCCGGCGAAAGGCCCCGAGCAGCCCGTCGATCGTCGCCTGATCGATCAGGAAGGCGTCGTGACCGTGCGCCGAGGCGAGCTCCTCGAATTCGGCCGCCGGCAGGAGCTGCGCTAGCTCGAGCTGCTCCTCACGCGGATAGAGCACGTCGTGATGCGAGGCGACGATGAGCGCCGGGACTTCGACGCCCGCCAGCACCTCGGCGTACTCGCCACGGCCGCGCGCCAGGTCGTGGGTGTCCATGGCGCGGGTGAGCGCGAGGTAGCTGTTGGCGTCGAAGCGATCGACCAGCTTCCTGCCCTGGTGCTCGAGGTAGCTCTCGACGGCGAATCGGCCGTCGTCGCCGCGCGCGCGGCCGAACCGCTCGGCGAACGAGCACGGGCTGCGATAGGTGGCCATCGCGATGCCGCGCGCCAGGGCGAGGCCCTCGGCCGGCGGATCGTCGGCCGGATAGCGCCCCTGGCGGAACTTCGGATCGCGCTCGATCGCCCGGCGCTGCAACGCGGAGAGACCGATGCACCAGGGCGAGTGCCGCCCCGAGGCCGAGAGGCTGGCGATCGCCTCCACCCGGCCGGGATAGAGCAGCGGCCACTCGAGCGCCTGCAGCCCGCCGAGCGAGCCGCCGACGACCAGCGCCAGACGGCGCACGCCGAGCGCCGCGAGAAGTTGCGCCTGCGCCCGCACCTGGTCGCGGATGGTGATCTCGGGAAACTCCGGGCCCCAGATCCCGCCTCCCGGCCGCCTCTCGGTCGGCCCGGAGGTGCCGTAGCAACTCCCGAGGGTGTTGGCCGCCACGATGAAGTCGCGCTCCGGATCGAGCGCTCTCCCCGCTCCGAGCACGCCTCCCCACCAGCGATCGACGTCCGCCGAGCCGGTCAGGGCGTGGCAGACGAGGATCGCGTTGTCGCCCGCGGCCGAGAGCCTTCCCCAGGTGCGGTAGGCGGTGGTCAGCGAGGGCAGGCTGAGGCCGGATTCGAGGGGGAAGGGCTCGGCCGAGCGCAGAAACGAGGTCGCGGAGTCCCGCAGCGCGAGAGGCCTCATGCCGAGACCGCATGGCGAGGCGCGCGCGCCCGGGCGAACGCCTGCTCGAAGTCGGCGCGGATGTCGTCCAGGTGCTCGAGGCCCACCGAGACCCGCACCAGGTCCGGCGCCACGCCGGCGGCGTGCTGCTCGGCCTCCGAGAGCTGCTGGTGCGTGGTCGACGCGGGGTGGATCACCAGCGTCTTGGCGTCGCCGACGTTGGCGAGGTGGCTCGCGAGGCGCACGCCGTCGATGAAGGCGCGCCCGGCTTCGAGCCCGCCGCGGATGCCGAAGGCGAGCACGCCGCCGAAGCCGTTCTGCAGGTACTTGCGAGCGCGCTCGTGGTACGGGTGCGAGGCGAGGCCCGGATAGCTCACCCAGGTGACGTCCTCCTGCGTCGCCAGCCAGCGCGCCAGCTCGAGCGCGTTGTCGACGTGCCGCTGCACCCGCAGCGACAGGGTCTCCAATCCCTGCAAGAAGAGGAAGGAGTTGAACGGCGAGAGCGCCGGCCCGACGTCGCGCAGCCCCTCGACCCGGGCGCGGATGGCGAAGGCGATATTGCCGAACGGGCTCCCCTTGCCGAAGACCTCCCAGAAATTCAGCCCGTGGTACCCGGGCGCCGGTCGGGTGAAGAGCGGGAACTTGCCGTTACCCCAGTCGAAGGTGCCGGCGTCGACGATCACTCCGCCGATCGACGTGCCGTGGCCGCCGATCCACTTGGTCGCCGAGGCGACGACGACGTCGGCCCCCCACTGGATCGGCCGCGCCAGATAGCCCGCGGCGCCGAAGGTGTTGTCGACCACCAGCGGGATGCCGTGGGCGCGCGCTACCCGCGCCAGCGCCTCGAAGTCCGGGATATTGAAGCGCGGGTTGCCGATGGTCTCGACGTAGATCGCCTTGGTGCGCGAATCGATGGCGCGGGTGAACTCGGCTGGATCGTCGCCGTCGACGAAGCGGACGTTGATCCCCAGGCGCGGCAGGGTCACCTTGAACTGGTTGTAGGTGCCGCCGTAGAGGAAGCTGGTGGAGACGATGTTGTCGCCCGCCTCGGCGAGGGTGGTGATCGCCAGGAACTGCGCCGCCTGGCCGGACGCGGTCGCCACCGCCGCCGCGCCGCCCTCGAGCGCCGCGACGCGCTTCTCGAAGACGTCGGTGGTCGGATTCATGATCCGGGTGTAGATGTTGCCGAACTCCTGCAAGGCGAAGAGGCGCGCGCCGTGCGCCGCGTCGGTGAAGGTGTAGGAGGTCGTCTGGTAGATCGGCACCGCGCGGGCGTGGGTGCCCGGCGCGGGCTCCTGGCCGGCATGGATCTGCAGGGTCTCGAAGCGCTGCCTCGGTGCGTGGGTCGTCATGGCGTCTCCCCTTCTCGGGTTGTGGCCCCCGCCGGAGATCCGCGACGACTAGCCCCTGAAAAGCGAAAAGACCCGCTCCGGCGGCGCCGTCGCGGGTCTCGAGGTCGTGGGACCGATGGTGGTTCGGGCTCTACACGAATTCCTCTCCTCCGCGTCTGGACGGGGTACACATGCAGACGGCCGTCGCCTGCCGGCGGAGAGAGATCGTGGAGAAGCGTTTCATCGTGGGGGCGATTTCTAGAACAGATCGTGCGGCGCTGTCAAGTGGCGGCGCTCCGGTCACCGGGCCGGGGCTTCGCGCAGCGACCGCGCGATCAGGCCGAGACCGCCGACGAACATCACCAGCATCAAGAGGGTGTTGAACAGCGACGTCGGGCGAAAGTAGATGTCGAGGTGGGTGAGGATGCCGAAGAAGATGATCGCCGCCCCCGAGAGGGTCAGCAGCCAGCCGAGGATCGACTTGCCGTCGAAGAACAGGAACCCGATGCCGAGCAGGAAGGGCACCAGCGAGAGCCCGAAGGCGTTGGTGCCCCACAGGTACCAACCGCCGCTCGTCACCTGCACCTGGTTGAGCAGCAAGTACCCGCCGGAGACCGCGAGGATCAAGCCGACCAGGAACTGCGCGCCGCCGCCCGGCGTGCCCCCGGGTCCGCGGCGCGGCGTGGCGGTGTCAGCGGCCATGGATTCGCTCCCCTGGATCGCGACTCTACTTCAGCGCGGACTCGAGAAATGGTGACAAGCACCATTTCCGGCCTTTCCGAAATGGGTGCCTGTCCCTGTTCTCCGTTTCAGGCGAGGGCGGCGAGCGGATCGATGCCGCCGCTCGCCCAGCCCGCCTCGACGGCCTGCAACTCGCCCGCCGGGGCGACGCGGGCGAGCCCCAACTCGTCGCGCAGACGGTCGCCGAGCGCGACCGCGCTTTCGCCCGCGAGCGCCGCGCCCTGGAGGCGCCCGCGCCAGGGTCGGAGCGCCGCGATCGCTCCGTCGAGCGTCGCGACCACGTGCACCCGCACCGTGCGCAGCCCCGGCACCGGTCGGAACTCCGCGTCCCGGCTCACGACCACCGTCCCCTGCGCGAGCGCCAGGTCGCCGGCGAGGTCGCCCGCCATCCGCGCCACGCCGCGCAGCTGTTGCACCTCGGCCGCAAGGCCTGGATCGAGCGGACCCGGCGGCAGCCGGGCGTGCTCGAGCGCCAGCGCGCAGGCGAGCAGCTCGGCCAGCTCGCGTGGCGCGGCGTCGGTGTAGACCGCCTGCACCGAGAGACAGCCACGCTGATCGAAGAGCGCCACGTCGCGCGCCAGACCGCGCGCGGCGTCGGCGAGATCGGCATCGCGGCCCACGAGCGCCACGCTCGCCCGCGGGCCGTGCGCCACCAGGCGTTCGCCAATCCGCTCGCGCAAACTACCGATCGCCGCTCCCCCGCCGTAGGCGAGCACCCGCTCGACCCCGCCGAACGCCGCCGCCTCGAGCTCCGCATCTCCGCCCCGCCAGGCGAGCGCCGCGAAGGCCTCGCCGAGCGAGGGCTCCCGCGCCGCGAGCGCCGCGACCAGAGCGGGCGCGAAGAGCGGCTCGTCCGAAGCCGACTTCAGCAGCAGAGGCCGGCCGAGCAGCAGTGCCGGGAGCAGGCTCTGCACCGCGAGCGCCGGAACGTTGCCGGCGAGGACCACCGCCGCCGGCGAACGCAGCGATGGCTCCGGAAGGCGGGCGGCGAGGGCGCGGGCCGCGCTCTCGCCGGCGCCGCCGAGCATCACCAGCAGCGCCTCGCACAGGCCTTCGGGGGAGAGGCGCGAGGTCGCGACGAGCGCCACCAGCGCGCGCCGGCGCTCGTCGCTCTCCGGGTCGAGAAACGCCTCCATCGCCTCGCTCCAGACCGCGAGGCGACGGGCGAGCGGCACGGTCGCGAGCGCCGCGGAGCCGCGCTCGGCGAGACGCGCGACGATCGCCGCGAGCTCGGAGGCGCTCCAGCGCCCGGCGACGTACCCGCGCCGATCCGGGCTCGAGGCGCGCGGCGCGAGGCCGGCGGGCGCGGCGAAATCGGCGAGCACGCTGCTATGTTACGCGCGACCGATCCGCCGATGCCGCGCGCCACGCTCTCCTTCTTCGAGATCCCGGCCGACGACCCCGACCGCCTGGCGGAGTTCTTCCGCCGGGTCTTCGCCTGGGACGCGCTCGAGGTGCCGTGGGACGGTCCGCGCTATCTGCGCCTCTTGCCGCCCGACTCCGGCGAGCCGCCGGGCGGCGGCATCCTGGCGCGCGAGAGCGGCGCCGGCGCGCGCCTGGTCGATCGCCTGACGGTGATGCTGCGCATCGAGGGGGAAGCGCTCGAGTCGACGTTGGCGCGCGTCGTCGCCCACGGCGGATCGGTGCTCACGCCGCCGGCCGCGATCGGCGACTTCGGCCGCTACGCCCGCTTCCTCGACCCGGAGGGCAACTGCTTCGGACTCTGGCAGGAGCGCTAGCTCCCGGCCGACATCTCCTCGACCGCGAGCGAGCAGCCGCGCAGGTCGGCGTCGGCGGCGCGGCCGGCGAGCCGGAATTCCCGGCTTTCGATCGCACCGAGATCCTTCGTCAGCAAGTGGAGCGCCGAGCCGACGTTGGCGAGGTCGAAGATCGCCAGCAGCCCGGTCTCGCCCTCCGGCAGCTCGGCAAGAGTGTCGGGCGCCAGGGCGCGCACCCGCACCCAGGCGGGCGGCGCGAAGCGGCCGCTCGCGTCGCCGGCGAGCGCGCGCGTGTAGCACTGGCTGGTGAGCTCGGTCATGCCGTACTCGGAGAGGATCCCGCTCGGCGGCACGCCGAGCCAAGTGCCGGCGCGCGCGATCAGCTCCTGGCGCGGGATCTCCTTGGTCCGTCCCTTGAAGCCCCCGGTCTCGAAGATCACGCTGCCGGCCGGCAGGCGGAAATGCAGCTTCATCCGCGCCAGGAAATCGACCAGGTCGGCGAGCGCGAAAGCGGTGGCGAAGATCATCGCCGGGCGGCTCTCCCGCTGCCGGGCGCCGAGCCAGGACCGCGCCTTGCCGAGCTCGACGCCGCGCGCGCCGAAGGCGTAGTCCGATCCAACGCCGCCGAAGCGCTCGAGCACGTGCGCCGCCATGAATCCCAGGCTCGAATCGGCCACCACGTCGCGCGGCGCGACCAGCGCCAGGATCGGCGGCCGCGCGGCGGCGAGCGGGCAGAAGAGCGGCAGCGCGGCGTCGACGGTGGCGCGATAGAGGCCGGGGAACGGGTGGTGGTGCACGCTGCGCCGCGTGCCGGTGGTGCCGCTCGAGCGGAAGACCTCGCGCGGCGGGGCGGTCGCGAGCTCGAACTCGGCGAACGCCGCCGCCGGAATCGCCGGGATCTCCGCCCAGGTCTCGACCGTCGACGGCGTTCTGCCGGCGCGCGAGCACAGCTCGCGGTAGGGAGCCAGACGCTCGAACTGATAGGCGAAGGCTTCGAGCGCCAGGCGCTCGAAGTCGTCGACCGAGTGCAGGCGCGCCCGGACGAAAGCCTCGATGCGTTCGACGATCTCCATCGGCGGGATCGACTCGGCCTCGCCGGTCGGCGTTAGGGGTCGATCCGCCAGCGCAGGGTCACGAGCAGCTCGTCCTCGGAGACTTTCGCACCCGAGGCGAGGGTCATCGTGTTGTCGGCGTATTCGGCGGTCAGGTCGACCCCGGCGACGATCGCCATGCGCACGCCGTAGTCGATCTTCTCCCACTTCCAGCGCACCGACGGGGCCGGGAACTGGCTCGAGCCGCCGGCGAACTTCGGGTCGAGGTGCGAGTAGCGCAGCGCCGGCTGCACCGACGGAAAGAGCTGCCGTCCGCCGACCGCCCAGGCGAGCGGCAGCTCGAAGCGCCAGGCCGCCTCGGCCTCGTAGCCCGTGCGCTTCATGCCGGCGAGCTTCTGGTCGACGAACTGACCGAAGAGCGAGAAACCGCCCCAGTACATCCACAGGTTGCCGCCGCTCTCCTGCTTGCGGTCGCCGTGGATCGGCAAGCTCGCGGCATCGAACGGGCCGTTCAACAGATCGAGATCGCCGCCGTAGAACGTGCCCTCGAGCTGCACCGTCTTGGCCAGCTTGCGGCGGTACGTCCAGCCGAGGAGGTCGACGGCGAGACCCTCGTCGCGATCGCCGAAGCGCACGCCGAGCCCGCCGCCGGTCTCGAGGTCGCCGTCGGTGTCGATGTCCTCGACCTCGGCGTCGTAGAGGATCGGGAAGCCGCTCCGGATCGCCGGATCGGGGTTCGAATGCAGATCGGGATCGCGCGACGGCGAACCGTTGTCGCCGGCGAGGGCGTTCGGGTCGCGGAAAAAAACCGGGTTGCCCTGGGTGAACGAGCCGCGCAGGTAGACGTGCCGGCCGAAGTCGAGGCCGAGCTCGAGACCCTGGTCCTCGAAGCGGTTGAAGGCGGTCGAGACCAGGCCGTAGCTCTCGAGGTGGCGGTCGTTCTGGCGCTCGAAGTGGCCGAACTTGCCGACCTTGGCGTAGAGCGCGAGGTTCTTCGGCGCCGCCGTCGGGTCGCTGCCGAAGCGGATCCAGAGCTCGTCGACGTCGACTTTCTTGTCGCTCGAGGTCGGATTGCGATCGTAGAGATCGATCAGGTCGACCTTGGCGTGCGCCATCAGGTTCTCGCCCCAGCGCGCGTCGGCGAAGAGCGTCAGCACCGAAACCTCGAGGTGCTGCCCTTCGCTCGCGGTCTCGAGGAAGGCCTGCGAGGCGCCGGGCGGGAGGAAGTCGGGCGGGAACGGGAACGGGCTCTTGACCCGCAGCTCCTGGCTGTCGCGATAGTTCGCCTTGGCTTCGAGACCGAAGGAGAGCCGGAGCCTGCCGACCTCGCCCTCGGCGACCGGGGCCGCCTCCACTTCCGGCGCGGTCGCCGGCTCGGCGGCGCGCGCGCCCGCGCCTCCGGAGCACGCGGCGAGCAGCGCGATCGCCATCCATCGACTGAGCTGGATCCGCATCCCGTCCCCCCTTCGGCTCTCCTACGGCGCCCGTGCGGCGCCGGATGAATCAGGACTTTCCGGCCGGTTTCTTGTCGCCCGCGGCGCGCGCGTTCTCGATCACGTGCTCGAGCCCGATCTCTGGATTCGCCCATTCGCTGTTGGGAATCCGGCCGACCTCCTTGCCGTCGATATAGACGATGCCGGTCGGCACCCCCTGGATGTCGTTCTTGACCGCTTCCGGATCCTGATTGAGCGGCGAGGGGAGACCGTAGAACTCGAACTGGATCGCCGAGCCCGCCAGACCCTGCATCACCTTGAGCAGCATCGGCACGTGTTTCTTGCAGTGCGGGCACCAGGAGCCGAAGAATGTCCGCACCCGGATCTTCCCCTTCTGCGCCTTCAGCACCTTCATCGCCGCAGGATCGGGCTGGTAGACGTAGGCGCCGCGCGCGTATTCGGGGTTGTAGGCCAGCAGATCGGCGCCGGGGTGCGAGCCGAGCAGCCAGGGCTTCGGCCGCAGCGACATCGGCAGATCGCCGATCTTGAACGACACCGTCATGCTCTGGCCGTCGCCGTCGACGGTGAACGAACCCTGCGGCGCGAGCACCGCGTCGGCGAGCAGATCGACCGAGCCGTTGGGCTGCTTGGCCACTTTCATCAGGTCGAGGGTCTCGACCGTGCGCCCGGCGACGTTGACCAGCACCGGCGAGGGCAGCGCCGCGTCCATCACCAGGATGGACTTCGCGCGCTCGGAGTAATAGATCTCGGCCTGGTTCGCCGGCTTGCCGCCGATGTCCGCCGCCCAGTCTCCGGAGGCCTGGAAGCCCGAGAACAGGGAGTCCGAGGGCACGCCCTGGGCGAAGCCGCGGCCGGCCGGGAACAGGCCGAGGGCGGCGAGGAGCACGAAGGTCGAGAAGCGATGTGTGCGCGTCATGCGTCGGATCCCTCAGGGGACGGGGGTCTGCTGTTCGAGCAGCTCGAACGGCGGCAACCCCGCCCAGGTTTCGGTCACGCGCCCGTCGCGCACCCGGAAGGCCCGGGGCAACCGCCGGTAGAGCGGGCGCAGGAGCGCGCCGGGCACCTCGACGAGATCGAAGCCCGGCGCGTACGTCCAGAAGATCTTCTGCTGCTCGGCGGGCGTCAGCTCCGCGAGCACGGTGAGCGGCGGTTGCCGGCCGCTCGCGGCGTAGCGATTCAGCGTCCCCACCAGGTCTCCGAAACCGGGGGCGCGCGGGTCGGCGATCACCACGTAGTGATCGCCGCTGGCGATCGATGGCGCCGCCTGGTCCAGGCAGACTCGCTGCGCGTCCCGGCCGCCGCAGTGCTTAGCAAGCTCGATGCCCGGCTTGAGGCGGGTAGCGAAGTCGTCGAGCGGCAGCGACGGCGCCCGCCAGCCGAACACCGCCGTGCCGCAGGCGAGGAACATCGCGGTCGCGACGCGCAGCGGCAGGCCGCGCCGCGCGCCGGAGCGCGCCACCCAGGCGAGTGCGAGCGCCGGCCCGAGCATCAGCAGGTCCTGCCAGAAGGCCTCCGCCGGCGTTCGTTCGACCAGGTTGCCGAAGCAGCCGCAGCCGGCTCCCGGGTCGAGCTCGCCGTGCGCTGCGCGCCAATACTGTCGGCCGGTGAGGAAGAGGAAGAAAGCCACGAGCAGCGTCGCCGCCACGAGCACGCCAGTTCGCCGGACGTTGAGCACCAGCAGGGCGCCGAGACCGGCCTCGATCGCCAGCGCGGCGAGCGCCAGCCCGGCGACCGGCAGGCCGAGCGCCAGCTTCTGGCGCGCGATCTCCTCACCCAGGGCCTGCGGATCGACGACCTTGGCGAACGCGGCCACGAGCAGGATGGCGCCGAGCGCGAAAGCGCCGAGCGCGCCGAGAAACGCCCGGCCGCGGCGCGGCGCCGCGGCGCTCTCTCCCCCTCCGGCCGTCATGCGCGCGAGTCTAGCGAGGATCGTCGGCCCTGCGAAGGCGCGCTCAGCGCCGCACGACCTGGGTGTTGGCGATCATGTCGTGCAGGCCCTGCTTCTTCGACGTGAACGCGACCAGGAGATAGCCGATGCCGAGGGTCATGCCGCAGACGAAGTGTCCGACCATGCGCAGCAGCGCTTTCGGCCACCCGAGGCCCTGCCCGGCGCGGTTCTCGGGACTGACGATCGCGAGCTTCAGCAAGCGCATCCCGGGCGTCGCGCCCCACATCGCCGGCGCGTAGACCAGCAGGAAGAAGGCGTAGGCGAGCTGCAACGGCATCACCAGCAGGCCGAGGAAGGGCAGGCGCAAGAAGATGCCGACGAAGCTGACGACCACCAGCACGACCACCGGGATCTCGTCGAGCAGCGCCTGCGCGACCCGGATCCAGAACCCTGCCGGCGCGCCGCTCGCCGCCACCTGCGGCACCGCGCCCGGACGCGGCGTCGGCGAGGCCTTGCGCGGACCCGGAGCCGGCACCTGCTGGAGCTCGATCTCCTTGATCGAGGGCAGCAGCTCTCCACCGCCCGCCGGCGCGAGCGGCGGCGGGCTCGGGGCGGCGCGCGGCGGCATCGCCGCCGGCGGCGGCGGCGGCGGGGTCGAGCGCGCGGCCGGCGCCGGCGCGGCGGGCGGCGCCGCTGGCGCCGGCGGCATGGCGGTGCGCGGCGGTGGCGGGGGCGGCGTCGGCGTCGAGCGCGGCGAAGGTGTCGGGGGCTGGGTGACCGCGGCGGCGATGGCCGCCTGCGGGGCCGACAGCGGTGCGGCGAGCGGCGGCGCCGGCGGCAACGGAGCCAGCGGCGACTGGGGCACGGTGACCGCGCCGGGCGCGGGGTGGAACTCGGCCCGATCCACCCGGTCGATCGCTTCGGCGAAGACCTTGTCGATGTCGACCTTCATCGTCGCGTCGACCTCGGGCACCGCCGGCGCCACGATGCGAAAGACCATCTGCGCTTCGCCGACGATCACCCGGTCGCCGTCGGCGATCGGCACTTCGCCGCTCACCCGGCTGCCGTTGACGAAGGTGCCGTTCGAGGAGCCGAGATCCTTCATCCGCACCGCGCCGCGCTCGAGGCGCAGGGTGACGTGCTGGCGGCTGACCGTGGTGTCGGCGATCTGGACGGTGCAGCTGCGCGAGCGGCCGACCGAGATCTCGCCCTCCGGCAGCTCGATCGGCGGCCGGCCCGCCACTTCGACGTAGTAACGGAATCCGCTGCTCACAGGGCCCTTTCGGCGCGTGGCTCCGACTCGAAACGCGGGCGCATTGTACTCGATCCCACGCCATGGCGCTGCCACGACAAGTGGCGCCGCAGCTCCGCCGCGGTGGGGCTCTCGCCCTCGTCGAGGAAGGTGGCGAAAGGCCCGGAAAAGAGCAGTTCGCCGCCGTGCACGCCGCCGCCCGGACCGAGATCGACCACCCAGTCGGCGTGCGCGATCAGGTCGATCGAGTGCTCGACCACGATCACCCCGTCGCCGCGCTGCACCAGGCGGCGAAGCGTCCGGTAGAGCAGGTCGATGTCGGCCAGGTGGAGGCCGGTCGTCGGCTCGTCGAACACGAAGAGGCGGCGACCCTCGGCCGGCGGCCGGCCGAGGAAGCTCGCGAGCTTCAGGCGCTGCGCCTCGCCGCCCGAGAGGGTCGAGGTCGGCTGGCCGAGACGCAGGTAGCCGAGGCCGACCTCGGCGAGCGGCTGCAGCTTGCGGCAAAACGGCTTCTCGCGCGCGAAGATCGCCAGCGCCTCTTCGACCGTCAGCTCCAGGGTCTCGGCGATGTCGCGCCCGAGCAGGCGGACCGAGAGCACTTCGGGACGGAACCGCCGCCCCTGGCAGCGATCGCAGGTCACGGTCACCGGCGCCATGAACTGCATGTCGACCTCGAGCGACCCGGTGCCGAGACACTCCGGACAGCGTCCGGTCTCGACGTTGAACGAGAAGTGCGCCGGCGTGATGCCGCGCCGCCGCGCCTCCTCGGTCGAGGCGAAGAGCCGGCGCAGGTCGTCGTAAGCCTTGACGTAGGTGACCGGATTCGAGCGCGTCGAGCGGCCGATCGGGCTCTGGTCGACCAGGGTGATGTCGGCGAGCGCCTCGACGCCGGCGAGCTCGTCGCACTCCCCCGGGTCGACGTCGACCACGCCGCGGCCGCGCTGGAAGGTGCCGTAAAGAACGTTCTCGACCAGGGTCGATTTGCCGGAGCCCGACACGCCGGTGACCACCACCAGGGCGTCGAGCGGGAAGTCGACGTCGATGCCGCGCAGGTTGTGCGCCCGTGCGCCGCGGATCGCCACCCGCGGCCGGTCGGCCAGCTCCTCCTCGACCGAGCGCCGGCCGCGCTCGCGGCGGAAGCGCGCCAAGTGCTGGCGCGCCGGGGTCGCCGGGCGGTCGCGCAAGAAGCGCGCGGTGGCCGACTCGTCGCAGGCGAGGACGTCGTCGATCGTCCCTTCGATCACCACCCGCCCGCCGTGCTCGCCGGCCGCCGGGCCGAGGTCGATCACGTGATCGGCGCCCTCGATGATCGTCCGGTCGTGCTCGACCACCAGCACCGTGTTGCCGCGCGCCGCGAGATCTCCGAGCAGGCTGAGCAGCTTGTGGCTGTCCTGCGGGTGGAGCCCGATCGTCGGTTCGTCGAGCACGTAGAGGGTGCTCGTCAGCCCCGAGCCGAGCGCCGCCGCGAGGTGGATGCGCTGTGCCTCGCCGCCCGAGAGGGTGCGCGCCTGGCGGTCGAGGGTCAGGTAGTCGAGGCCGACGCGATGCAGGACCTCGAGGCGTTCGGCGAGCTGCTCGAGCAGGTGCACCGCGATCGCCGTCTCGCGCGCCGTCCACCGCCGCTCGCCCAGCCAGTCGCGCAGCTCCTCGACCGAACGCGCCGAGAGACCGGCGATGGTCTCGCCGGCGATCTTCACCGCCAGGGCTTCGGGATTGAGCCGCGCGCCGCGGCATTCGGGGCAGGGCGTGTAGGCGCGATAGCGCGCCAGCAGCACCCGCACGTGCACCTTGTAGGTGCGCTGCTCGAGCCAGGAGAAGAACCCGGCCACGCTGACGAACGGGCCGCGTCCGCGCCAGACCCAGTCGCGCGTCGCCTCCGGCAGCTCGTTCCACGGCCGGTCGAGCGGCACGCCGTTCTTGCGACAGGCGGCGAAGAGCTCGTCGTAGAGCTCCTCGTAGGCCGGCGTGTTCCAGGGCGCGAAAGGGCGCTCGGCGAGGCTGCGCGCCGGATCGGGCACCACCCGCGCCGGATCGATGCCGATCGCCCGGCCGAACCCTTCGCAGGTCGGGCAGGCGCCGAGCGGCGAGTTGAAGGAGAAGAGCGCCGGATTCGGCACCCGGACGAGCGTGCCGCAGACCGCGCACGCGAGCTCGGGGCCGAAGTAGCGGGTGGCCGTCTCGCCGATCGCCTCGACCCGCGCCGCGCCGAGGCGCAGGCCGTCTTCGATCGTCGCCGCCAGGCGGCTCGCGACCTGCGCCCGGGCGCCGAACCGGCCGAGCGCGAGCGGCAGCGGATCGAGCGCCGCCGGCCAGGGCTCCCCGGGCGCGATGGCGATCACCTCGCCGTCGGCGAAGCGGCGGGCGAATCCCTGGCGGACCAGCTCGGCGAGCTTGGCGTCGGCGCGCCGCCGCGGCCGCGCCAGGCGCGCCACCAGGGTGAAGCGCTCGCCGGCCGAGCCGGCGGCGAGGTCGTCGGCCGCCTCGGCCGGCGTGAAGCGCCGCGCCGGACCGTGGCCGTTCGGACAGTCGACCTGCCCCAGGTTGGCGAACAGCAGGCGCAGGACGTCGTGCACCTCGGTGATCGTGCCCACCGTCGAGCGCGCGTTGCGCACCGAGTTGCGCGCCTCGAGCGCCACCGCCGGCAGCACGTGGCGCAAATCGCCGACCGGCGGGCGCTCCATCCGGTCGAGGAACTGGCGGACGTAGGTCGACATCGATTCGACGTAGCGCCGCTGGCCCTCGGCGTAGATGGTGTCGAAGACCAGCGAGGACTTGCCCGCCCCCGACGGGCCGGTGACCACGGTCACCCGGCCGTGCGGGACACGGCAGTCGACCCCCTTCAGATTGTGGGTCCGCGCGTCGACGACCTCGATCGCGACGCCTCCCGGTGCGGCCTCGGCTCCCCCCTGGCCCATTTGAACCCGGCATCCTACTCCGGAACACGGGCAGGTCGAGCCCTTCCCCGTCGCGCCTCCGGACCTGGGTCGCGGGGCCGGTTCAGGGGGGCGGTCCGGCGCCCTCGGCGGGTTCCTTGCGGTGGCCGAGGAGGCGGCGCAGCCAGCCGCGGAAACCGCCCTCGCGCTCCGGCGGCGATTCGATCCGCGCATTCGGATCGATGGCGTGCGACAGCCGGGTCGCGTGCAGGCGGCAGAGCGCGGTCGGATCGGTGCCGTCGCGAAAAGCCTCGGCGAGCACGTTGGGGCAGCGTTCGGTCGCCAGTCCGCCGCTTGCCGGATCGATCAGCACGACGCGGATTCCCGGCGGCTGGGGAAAGGTGCCGAATCCCTGCGCCGGGCGGACCGCTCTCATGAACGCCGTCCAGATCGGCAGCGCCGCTTTCGAGCCGGAGAACGGCGTCGGGCGGTCGTCGTCATAGCCCACCCAGACCACCGCCGCGCGCTCCGGCGCGATGCCGACGAACCAGCTGTCGCGCTTCGAGTTGGAGGTTCCGGTCTTGCCCGCCACCGGGTCGGTCAAGCCGAGAGCGCGCGCCGGCCGCCCGGTGCCGTAGTCCATCACCCCCTGCAAGATGGCGGTCACCAGGAACGCCGACTCGCGCGACAGCACCTGCGCCGGCGCCGGCAGCGGCTCGCCGGGCAGCGCTCGGCCGGCGGCGTCGAGCACCGCATCGACCCGGTGCACCGGCGGGCGCACCCCTTGGCGGCCGAGGGTGGCGTAGGCGGTCGCCATCTCGACCGGCGAGACCTCGAAGGCGCCGAGCGCCACCGCGGGCACCGGCTGCAGGCGGGCGGTCACTCCGAGCGCCCGCGCGGTGGCGACGACCTTCTCGAGCCCGGTGGCGAGCGCCAGCCGGACGGTCGGCACGTTGAGGCTCTGCTCGACCGCCGTGCGCGCCGTGACCCAGCCGCGGAAGGAGTCGTCGTCGTTCGACGGCGTCCACGGCCCGTTCGGCAAATCGACGGTGAGCGGCGCGTCCTCGAGCAGCGTCGCCGGAGTCGCGGTGCCGTTTTCGAACGCGGAGGCGTAGACGATGGGCTTGAAGGCGCTGCCCACCTGGCGGCGGGCGTCGCCGGCGCGGTCGAACTGGCTGGCGCGGAAGTCCCGCCCGCCGACGTAGGCGGTGATCCCGCCGCTCGCCGGATCGAGGGCCACCAGGGCAGCCTCGAGCGGCACGTCGCGCTTGCGCACCCGCTCGCTCTTCTCGGCGAGCGCGCCGAGACCGGCGGCGATCGCGGCCTCGGCGGCGCGCTGCTCGAGGACGTCGAGGGTCGCAAGCAGGGTGAGACCCTGATCGGTCAGGTCGCCGATCTTCCACCGCGCCGCGACCTCTTCGGCCGCCGCCGCAGCGAAGTACGGCGCCCGGTTGCGACCGAGCACCGGGGCGCTCGGCAGCGGTTCGGCGAGCGCCGCCTCGACGTCGGCGGCGGGGGCCCACTCGAGCTCGGCCAGGCGGCGCAGGACGAAGTCGCGGCGGGTCTTGGCGGCCTCGGGATGCTGCCCGGGCAGGTAGCGCGCCGGCGCCTGGATCATGCCGGCAAGCAGCGCCGATTCGGCGAGCGTCAGCTCCTCGGGCGACTTGCCGCAGTAGGCGCGCGCCGCGGAGCCGATCCCCACCAGATTCGCCGTGCCGCTCTTGCCCCAGTAGATCTGGTTCAGGTAGGCCTCGAGGATCTGCCGCTTGCTGTAGCGCCACTCGAGCATCACGGCGAGGGTCGCCTCGCGCAGCTTGCGGCTCATCGTGCGCTCGGAGGAGAGGTAGAGGTTCTTCGCCAGCTGCTGGGTCAGGGTCGACCCGCCCTGGGTGACCTCGCCGCCGCGCAGGTTGGCGAAGAGCGCCCGCGCGATGCCGCTCAGGGAGATGCCGGGATGCTCGAAGAAGCCGGCATCCTCGGCGGCGAGCACCGAGCGCACCAGCGGGTCGGGGATCTCGGCGAGCGGCGTCGGCCAGCGCTCGACCAGGTCCGGCGCGGGGAAGGTGGCGAGCAGCGGCGGGTCGAGCCAGGCTTCGGCGACCGGTCGGCCGGCGCGCGCCAGGGCGATCAGGCGATCGCCGTCGAAGCGCGCCACGAGCAGATCGCCGCCGCGATCGGCGCCGGCGTTCGGGAATCGACGCCGGAACACGGCGACCTCGTCGCCGGTGCGGTGGAAGGTGCCCGGGCCGAGATTCCCCGCCGCCTTGTGGTAGCTCAGATCCTCGAGTCGCGCCACCAGCGCGCCGGCGCCGAGGCGCAATCCCGGGGCGAGGCGGAAGGCGCGGCCGTAAAGACGCGAGGGCCAGCGGGTGGGCAGCCCCGCGAATTTCCCGGAGAGCTGCCAATACGGCCAGATCGACCAGAGGAGAGCCGCCACCAGCACGACGCCGGCACCGGCGAAGATCTTGGCGAGCAGCCAGTCGCGCCGGCGCAGGACCTGCGTGATCGAGGAGCGGCTGGTCGTGCGGGCCATGGCGCCTCCGCCGGGTCGGCTAGAGGCGGCCGGTGATCCAACAGCCGCCGAGCACTCGCGTGCCGGCGTAGAAGACCGCCGCCTGGCCGGGAGCCACGCCGCGCTGGGGCTCGGCGAAGTCGACCTCGACCCGCCCGCCCGCGCGCGGGCGGACGAGCGCCGCCACGCCGGCGTGGCGCGAGCGGATCTTCACCGTCGCTTCGAGCGCGCCTCCGGGTGGATCGCCGATCCAGTGCAGGCGCTCGCCCGCGAGACCCGGCGCGGCGAGCTCGTCCGGGTCGCCGACCACCACCCGGTTCTCCTCCGGCAGCACTTCGAGCACGTAGAGACGGCGCGCGGCGGCGACTCCGAGGCCGCGGCGCTGACCGACGGTGTAGCGGAAATAGGGCGCTCCGGTCCCGAGATCGTGTCCGGCACGGTCGACGACCCGGGCGCCGGCGTTCGGTGCGCCGGGGAATCGTCCTGGGTTGGCCGCTGCTTCTCGGGCCACGAACTCCTCGACCGCTCCGTCGACGAAACAGACCTCCATGCTCTCGCCCTTCTCGGCCACCGCGAGGCCCGCGGCGCGCGCCACTTCGCGCACTGCGACCTTGGTGCGCTCGCCGAGCGGGAAGCGGACGAAGCCGAGCTGCCGCCGCGTCATCTCGAAGAGGAAGTAGCTCTGGTCCTTTCCCGCGTCGACGGCTCGGTGCAGCTCGGGTCCGCCGTCGCCCTCGACGATGCGCGCGTAGTGCCCGGTGGCGAGCGCCGTCGCCCCGAGCCGCTGCGCGCGCTCGATCAGCAGGTCGAACTTGACCAGAGTGTTGCAGCGCACGCAGGGCGAGGGCGTGCGGCCCTCGAGGTAGTCGGCGACGAACGGGTCGACCACCCGCTCGCGGAACTCCTCGTCCAGCCGCAGGGTGTAGTGCGCGATGCCCGCCTGCGCCGCGGCCCGCTTGGCATCGGCGAGGTCGAGCGCCCCGCAACATCGACCGTGACGGGCTTCGCTCGCGCGGTCCCAGAGGAGCATCGAGAGCCCGACCACCTCGAGCTCCGGCTCGCGCGACAGCAGCCAGGCGGCGACCGACGAGTCGAGCCCGCCGCTCATCGCCACCGCGATCCGGCGCGCGGCGCTCACCGGCCGGCTCCGGCCGCCTCGAGCGCCGCGTCGCGCAGCGCCGCGACCTCGGCGACGAGCACCGGCAAGAAGCGCTCGACCTCGGCGGCGCGATTCGGCAGGCCGAAGGAGACCCGGATCGAGGCGAGCGCCTCCGCGCGCGGCATCCCGGTCGCGAGCAGCACGCCGCTCGGCTCGACCGTGCCCGAGGCGCAGGCCGCGCCGGTCGAGACCGCGAAGCCGGCGAGATCGAGGCGAATCATCAGGTCCTGCCCCACCAGGCCCGGAAAGGCGACGTGCGCGACGTTCGGCAGGCGCGGCGCCGAGGTCGAATGGAGGCGGGCCCCGGCGATCGCCGCCACCCCGCTCTCGAACCGGTCGCGCAGCGCGGCGAGGTGCGCGGCGCGCTCGCCGAGCTCGCGGCGCGCCTGGTCGCAGGCCGCGCCGAAACCGACCACTGCCGGCACGTTCACCGTCGAGGCGCGGCGTCGGCGCTCCTGCGAGCCGCCGACGAGGTAGGCCTCGAACGGCACGCCGCCGCGAATCCAGAGCGCCGCCGCGCCGAGCGGTCCGTGGAACTTGTGCCCGGCGACGACGACGAAGTCGGCCCCCAGGCGCTCGACGTCGATCGCGATCTTGCCGGCCGCCTGCACCGCGTCGCAGAGCAGCGGGATGCCGCGCGCCCGGCAGAGCGCGCCGACCGCGGATACCGGCTGGATCGTTCCCAACTCGTTGTTGGCGAGCATCAGCGCTGCCAGGCGGGTGTCGGCGGTGAGCGCCGCGGCGAGCTCGTCGACCGCCACGACGCCGTCGGCGCCGGGAGCGACCCGCACGATCTCGAAGCCGCGCGGCACCGCCCAGCGTTCGAGCGCGCCGAGGATCGACGGGTGCTCGACGGCGCTGGCGACGATCCGCCCGCCTTCCGGGTGGCGCGCCAGGATGTCGGCGATCACCGCGTTGTTGGCCTCCGTCCCGGAGGCGGCGAAGACGATCTCCGGCGGATCGGCGCCGAGCAGCCGGGCGACGCGTTCCCGCGCTTCTTCGACGGCTTCCCGTGCCGCCTGTCCGAAACGATGGATCGACGACGGATTCCCCCAGCTCGCGCCGAGCCAGGGGAGCATGGCGTCGCGCACCCGCGGATCGAGCGGCGTGGTCGCGTTGTGGTCGAAATAGACCGGTATCGGCACCGGCGCATTGTAGCCCTCTCCCGCCGCCGGCACCGGATCTGCAAGGATCGGCGGCGATGCGCCGTCTCGTCGCTCGCTCGATCCTCGCCCTCGCCCTCGCCGCGCTCCCGGGAACCTCTCCGTCGCCGGCCCACGCCAAGACCGATCCGCGGATCGAGCGCCTGACGCCGGAAGAGAAGCAGTGGCTCGAGGAAGTGGCGGTACTGATCAGCAAGGACGAGCGCGAGACCTTCCTCGATCTCGAGAAGGACTACCAGCGCGACGCCTTCATCGAGCGTTTCTGGAAGGTGCGCGATCCCTACCCGGACACGGCGCGCAACGAGCTGCGCGACTCATGGAGCGAGCGCGTGCTGCAGGCGCGCCAGGAGTTCGGCGACCTGCAGGAGGACCGCAGCCGGATCTTCCTGCTCAACGGTCCGCCGGCGGTGCGCCTGGCCTCGAAGTGCAGCGGCTCGGTCTGGCCGATCGAAGTCTGGGTCTACCCGGAGAGCCAGCGCATCCCGGAGGTCCTGATTCTGGTCTTCGTGCAGCACTTCGGCCAGGGGCGCTTCCGGATCTGGTCGCCCGCCGAGGGCCTGGCGGCGCTCATCCAGTTCCCGCCGCCCAACGCCGGGCAGGCCGAATTGCTCAACGAGATCGCCAACAACTGCCCGCGCAGCGACGATATGGTGGGCGCGATCGGCGCCGTGCTGCGCAAGGGCACGCTCGACTACACCGCCACTCTCGGCCGCGCCGAGGCGCCGATCCAGGGGCCGTCGCGCGAGTGGGTCTCGACTTTCAATTCCTATTCGACCGAGCTGCCGGAGGGCGCCAAGCCCCTGCCGGCGACGCTCGAGATCGCTTTCCCCGGACGGCGCCAGAACCGCACCGTGCTGCAGGCGGCGATCGGCGTGCCGGCCACCGCGGCGGGCACGGCGGAGTACGGCGGCCAGAAGTCCTACAACTTCCTGCTCAACGGCGAGGTGATCCGCGAGCGCAAGCTCTTCGACACCTTCCGCTACAAGTTCGACCTGCCGTCGGCCGGCGTCGAGTCGGCGTCGATCCCGCTGGTCTTCGAGCGCTACCTGCGGCCGGGCGACTACACCCTGATCGTCAAGCTCGAGGACTTGAACGGCCACGCCTTCTTCCGCGAGCAGCGCGCGATCTCGGTGCCGTCGGTCGAATCCGTGATGCCGCCGACCGCCGCCGACGAGGAGTCGGCGAAGCTGCTGGCCGAGGCCAACGCGGCGCTCGCTTCGGGCGAGACCACGATCCGCATCGTGCCGCCGCGCGGCGACCTGCAGGTCGGGCTGGTGCGCTTCGACACCCTGACCACCGGCGAGACCATCTCCGAGGTGCAGTTCCATCTCGACGGCAAGCCGATCCTGCGCAAGAACCGGCCGCCCTTCTCGGTCGAGCTCGACCTCGGCGACATCCCGCGCACCCGCACCCTGGGCGCGGTGGCTTTCGCGGCCGACGGCAAGGAGGTCGCGTCGGACGAGATCGCGGTCAACGCCAGCGCCCACCGCTTCCGGGTGCGGCTGATCGAGCCGCGTCGCGGCAAGCGCTACGAGAAGAGCCTGCGCGCCGAAGCGGCGGTCGACCTGCCCGAGGACGCCACTCTCGAGCGGGTCGAGTTCTTCCTCAACGAGACCCGGGTCGCGACCCTCTACCAGGAGCCCTGGTCGCTGCCCATCCCGCTGCCGTCCTCCGAGCAGATCGCCTACGTGCGCGCCGTCGCCTACCTCGCCGACGGCAACTCGACCGAGGAGCTGGTTTTCGTCAACGCGCCGGAGAACCTCGAGGAGGTCGAAGTGCAGTTCGTCGAGGCCTACACCTCGGTGCTCGATCGCGCGAATCACCCGGTCGCCGGCCTGCAGAGGAGCGACTTCGCGGTCAGCGAGGACGGCGTCGCGCAGGAGCTGACGCGCTTCGAGCAGGTCGAGAACTTGCCGGTGCACGCCGCGATCCTGCTCGACGTCTCGGCCTCGATGGAGCCCAACCTCGAGACCGCGCGCGCGGCCGCGCTGCAGTTCTTCGAGCAGGCGGTGACCCCGAAGGACCGCGCCGCGCTGATCACCTTCAACGACCACCCGACCCTGGCGGTCAAGCTCACCAACCGGGTGGGCGATCTCGCCGCCGGCCTCGCCGGCCTCAAGGCCGAGCGCGGCACGGCGCTATGGGACTCGGTCGTCTTCTCGCTCTTCTACTTCAACGGCGTCAAGGGGCAGCGTGCCCTGCTGCTGCTCTCCGACGGCAAGGACGAGGGGAGCCGCTTCACCTTCGACCAGACGATCGACTTCGCCCGTCGCGCCGGGGTGGCGATCTACGCCATCGGCCTCGACATCCGCAAGCTCGATTTCGACGCCCGCGGCCCGATGAAACGTCTGGCCGAGGAGACCGGCGGAAGGAGCTTCTTCATCAAGGACATCACCGAGCTCGCGGGCATTTATGCCGAGATCCAGAAAGAGCTCCGTTCGCGCTATCTCCTCGCCTATCAGTCGACGAACACGACGAAGGACCTGAAGTTCCGGACGATCGAGGTCAAGGTCGCCAAGCCCGGCGTCGAGGTCAAGACGATGCGCGGTTACTACCCGTAGGCGTCGCATCGCCGCTCAGTCCGGCAGCCGCAGCCAGACCCGGCCGGCGAACGGGCTCGCCTCGTCGCCGACCAGCAGGCGCTCCATCCAATCGGGAATCTCGATCAGCAGACGCGTCGGCCGCGCGCCGCGTGGCAGCACGAAAGCGAGCCGCGTGCGATAGCTCTCCCCCGGCACGAGGGGTGAGGTCCAGTCGCGCAGCCCCTCCGCCGGCGGCAGGTCGCGCTCGGCCAGAGTCGAGCGCGGGTAGCGGTTCCCCGCGGCGTCCGCCACCCAGGCGCGGCGCGGATTCGGGAACAGCGGCGCCTCGCGCGGCCGCCAGGGCGCCGTCGTCCGGGGGTCGAAGCGCGTGCGCACCGTGACCGTCCACAGGTCGGCGCCGGGCGAGCGGTCGTCCGCCGGCACCGGCGCCGCGGCCTCGATCGCGTAGCCGAGGTGGCAGTCGATCTCGCAGAAGAACTTCTCCGCCCCGACCGGCAGCTCGCGCTGCGGCGTCGCCAGACCCACGCCGACGAGCGCCGCGCCATAGACGAGCACGACCGCCACGCCGCCGAGCAGCAGCCGGCGCGCGAGTCGCGCGCGGCGGGAGAGCGCCGCCCAGGCGCCGCTCGCCAGGGCGAGCGCCAGCAGCCCCGCGGCGCCGAGCAGCGCCAGCACCGAGAGGGGCGCCGGCACGAGGAAGAAGTTGGTGACCGGCGCGGTCGTCATACGGCCTCCTCGCACGATGGCCGGGTACTTTGCAATGTAAAGTTCATGCTGGGAGAACCTCCCGCGCGGCCGCGACGGCGCGCCGCCTACGAGCTGCGCGCGGCGCGGATCAGCGCCGACATGTGGTCGAGATAGGAGGCGAGCGCCCGGCGGCCCGCCGCCGTCAGGCGATACTCGGTCTTGGGCGTGCGGCCGGCGAAACTCTTCTCGCAGGCGACGTAGCCGGCCTCCTCGAGCTTGCGCGCGTGCACCGAGAGGTTGCCGTCGGACACCTCGAGCAAGCGCTTCAGTTCGGCGAAGGTGAGCACCGGCGCCGAAGCGAGCGCCGAGACGATCCCCAGCCGCACGCGCTCGTGGATCAACCGATCGAGCTCGCGGGTCGCCGCCGCGCCACGCTCGGTCGCCGGCGACGGCGATTCGCCGCCGGCGCGGGCCGGCCGCGCCGGCCGCAGGCGACGGGCCTTCGCGTCAGCCGCCATGTCGCCGCGCCATGTAGAGGCCGAAACCGATCTGCAGCAGACCGAATCCGAGTCCGAGCAGCCACGGGTCGGCGGCGCCCGGGAAGAGCAGCGCCAGCGCGCCGACCGCCAGCAGGCAGGCTCCCTCGATCGGCACGCAGGGAACCGAGAAAGCTCCCGCCGCGGTCACCCCGAGGCCGTAGAGCAGGAGCCAGACGCCGGGCAGCAACTCCATCGACCCCGCGCGCCAGAGCACTCCGGTTAGCAGCGCGCCGACCGCCAGCGCCGGCAGCAGGGCGCGCACGAAGCTGCGCGCCGCGTGCCCCGAGAGGCTGACGCCGGCGCGCTCGGCCTTGCGCACCAGGGAAACGGCGCCGAGCGCGAAAGCGAGGACGGCGGCGGCGACCCAGACCGCGAGCCAGGCGCCCGGCGTCGGCTGCTCCCGGGCGAGGAACGTCGCGGCGAGGCCGATGGCGCCCATGCCGACGCTGCCCCAACCGGGAACGGCGGTGAAGCCCGCCGAGCGCTCCATGGTGCGCCGGATGTAGGCGATCTCGCTCGCCGCCCGCGAGGCCAGGGGAGCGAGCCGGGCGACCTGCGGCGGATCGACGGGTTCGGGGAGCACGGCGGGATTCTGCCGCCGACCTCGGTCCTGTGTCAAGTACTTTGTACTACAAAGTCCAGACCCCGCCTAGACCCGCGCGCGGACGAAGAATCCGGTCGTCGCCAGGCTCTCGCGGTCGACCTCCAAGCCGGCGGCCTCGGCCGCCGCGAGCCAGCGCTCGGCGCGCTCGGGGAGCGCCGCGCCCTGGTCGACGATCTCGGGCTCCGGCCAACCGCAGCGCGCGAACCAGGCGGCGAGCGAGGCGCGGGTGAAGAAGCGGTAGTGGGTGAAGCAGAGCAGACCCACCGGGATGTAGTCGAAACGCCCGGCGAGCAGATCCTCGACCAGCGAGAGGTGGCCGACGTTCGGTACCGAGAGCAGCAGGTGCCCGCCCGGTCGCAGGAGAGGCCGCATCTTGGCGAGGAACGCGTCCTGGTCGGTCAGGTGCTCGAAGAGCTCGAGGGCGAGGATCAGGTCGTAGGCGCCGTCGATCCCGACCGCGAGGACGTCGCCGGGGACGACGCGCGTCAGGCGAGTCGCCGCCCTGGCCGCCACCACCGGATTGAGCTCGACCCCGGTCACCCGGCAGCCGAGCCGGCGCTCGAGCAGCTCGCCGGTCGCGCCATCGCCGCAGCCGATCTCGAGCACCTCGCCGACGCCCGCCGGTACGAGCGGCAGCACGTCGGCGCGCGCCTGACCGTAGTAATCGGCAAAACGATGCGCGACGCCGCGCCGCGCACGGCGGATCCCCGCGCGTCGCGCCGCGGCGAGCGTCGGCTCCCCCGCCGTCGCCGCGGACCGCGCCCGCCGCCAGGCGTCGCCGCGCCAGAGGACGAGCGGCGGCTCGTCGCCGGCCGGCAGTTCGACCGCCGGCGCGGCCAGGCGATCGCGCTCGAGACGCTCGAAGGCCGCCAGGGTGCGCACGATCTCGCCCGCCGGCGGCGCGATCGCCGACAGGCTCTCCGGCGCCGCCGCCTCCGCGCCGCCGGCGATCTCCGCGGCGAGCGCCGCGAGCGTCGAGCGCAGCACCAGGGTCTCGTCGGGCCACTCGAGCACCAGGTCGTCGTCGCCGACTCCGTCCCGGGAGGAGAGCCGTTGGTCTCCGGTGGAGGCGACGCGCACCTCGCCGGCGACCGCTCGCACTTCGCTCTCGACCCAGCTCGAGAGGAAGCGGAACTCGGGCGAGTCTCGGTGCTCGGCGCGCTCGTCGCGCACGATCCACCACCGTCCGGCGCGCGTCGGGTTCCCGTCGTTCATCGCGCCGGACGGTAGCACGGCCCGTCGCCCGCGGCATCGGGCGCCGCGCGCGCCGCGAGTCGCGATCGGCGCGGGTTAGGATGCGACCATGCGCGTGTCCGCCGCGCCCTCGCAGCGCCTCCTGCTCGCCGTCGCGCTCGCCGCCGTGGTGGCCGCGGCAGCCGTCGCGCCGGGACGCGAGGCTGTCGCGCCGAACGACGAGGCGCAGCTGCCGCCGATTGGCGATCGCTTCGCGGCCTGGCTCGAGGAGGTGGCGCCGCTGCTCTCCGCCGACGAGCGCGCGGCGTTCGCGGCCCTACCCCGTCCCTACCAGAAGGACGCCTTCATCCGCCGTTTCTGGGAGGTGCGCGACCCCTTCCCGCAGACGCCCGCCAACGAGCTGCGCAACGCCTGGGAGGAGCGTGCCCACCTGGCGCGCGACCGCTACGGGACGTTCGCCGATCCGCGCTCCGAGCTGCTGCGCTTCAACGGCGAGCCGGTCAAGGTCGCGCGCACCGCCTGCTCGGAGCTCCTGCGCCCGGTCGAGGTCTGGATCTGGTCGCGTACCGACAAGATCCGCGGCAGCTTCGCGGTCGCGGTCGAGACCGTGCCCCACCAGGACGGCGAGAGCGGCGCGCGGCTGTGGAACCCGAGAGACGGCCTCTCCGCCCTCGCCTGGAACGGCGGCAGCGAGAGCGACCGCAACCTGGTCACGGCGATCCAGGAGAGCTGCCCGCGCGGCGACGAGCTGCTCGCCGACCTGTCGCTGGTCGTCGACTGGAACGAGACCAAGCAGCGCTACGGCCTGGTCCCGCATCCCAACCCCGAGTGGCTCGCGACTTTCCGCTCCTACTCGACCGACGTCCCGGCGGACGGCGCGCCGCTGCCCGGAACGCTCGAGGTGCGTTTCCCCGACCGCCACCAGAGCCGGACCGTGGTCGAGACGGTGGTCTCGATCCCGCGCGACGCCCCGCTCCCCGCCGAGCACGGACCGCGCACCAGCTGGAGCTTCGTGCTCGACGGCGAGGTGCTGCTCGGCGACGAGCTGTTCGACCACTTCCGCGTCCGCTTCGATCTGCCGGTCGACGCCCAGTCCGCCGATCGCGCCATCCCGCTGCTCGCCGAGCGCTACCTGCGGCCGGGGCGCTACGGCCTGGTGGTGCGGGTCGAGGACGTCAACGGCCACCGCTTCTTCCGCGACGAACGGCAGATCGAGGTGCCGGTGGTCGAGCCGCGGGCGGTCGCCGCGACGCTCGCTCCCCCGTCGGCGCCGCTCGCGACCGCCGGCGCTCCGCCGCCCGCGGTCGCCTCGGAGCCGCCGGCCGCCGCGGCGGCGGTCGCCGACGAAGAGGTCTCGCTGCGACTCACCGCGCCGACCGACGAGCTGGCGATGGGCCGGCTGCGGCTCGACGCCGAGGTCGTGGGCAAGAACGTGGCGCGCGTCGACTTCGCCCTCGACGGCAAGGCGGCGCTGTCGAAGGGCCGTCCGCCTTGGAGCGTCGAGCTCGATCTCGGGCACGCGCCGCGTCTGCACACCGTGCGCGCCGTCGCCAAGGACGCCGCCGGGCGCGAGCTCGCCGCCGACCAGCTGCTGCTCAACGGCGGACCGCACCGCTTCTCCGTCCGCCTGCGCGAACCGGCCGGCATCTCGCCGGGAGCCGAGTCGGTGACCGCGCGCGCCGAGGTCGAGGTGCCGGAGGGCGAGCGCCTCGACCGACTGGAGCTGTGGGTCAACGACGCCAAGTACGCGACGCTCTTCCAGGCGCCGTTCGTCCAGGTCCTGCCGGTGCCCGCCGGCGGATCGATCGCCTACGTGCGCGCGGTCGCCTACCTCGAGGGCGGCGGCGCGGCCGAGGACGTGCGCCTGCTCCACGCCGGTCCGCTCTCCGAACAAATGGACGTCGACCTGGTCGAGCTCTACACCACGATGCTCGACCGCGGCGGCCGACCGGTCGAGAACTTGCGCCAGGAAGACGTCGAGGTGCGCGAGAACGACACGCCGCAGACGATCGTGCGCTTCGAGCGCGTGCTCGACGTGCCGATCCACGCCGCCGTCCTGCTCGACACGTCGGCCTCGATGGCCGAAGAGCTGACCGAGGCCGAGACCGCGGCGCTCGGCTTCTTCCAGAAGGTGCTCTCGGAGCGCGACCGCGGCGCGGTGATCACCTTCGCCGACGCGCCCCACCTCGCCGCCCGGTTCTCGAACCGGCTCGACATGCTCGCCGGCGGCCTCTCCGGGCTCACCGCCGACGGCGAGACCCGGCTCTGGGACAGCGTCGCCTACTCGCTGCACTACATGAGCGGCATCCGCGGCAAGCGCGCGCTGGTCGTGCTGACCGACGGCCTCGACTCGGGGAGCAAGCTGCGCTTCGACGAGGCGCTCGACTACGCGCGGCGCACCGGCGTGGCGATCTACACCGTCGGCCTGTCGCTTCCCGCCGGCCAGGCCGACGTGCGCATGAAGCTCGCGCAGCTGGCGATCGACACCGGCGGTCGCGCCTACCAGATCGAGCGCGCCGTCGAGCTCGCGCCGGTCTATCGCCAGATCGAACGCGAGCTGCGGGCGCAGTACCTGATCGCCTACCAGTCGACCTCGACCGGCGAGGCTTTCCGCTCGATCGACCTCAAGGTGAAGCGCTCGGGGGTCGAAGCGCGTACCCTGCGCGGCTACTACCCGTGAGGCGCCGCGCATCGCGCGCGGTTAGACTGCGCCGCATGCCGCCGCGTCTGGTGCTCGCCTCGGGATCGCCGCGCCGCCGCGAGCTGCTCGCCGCGCTCGGGCTCGAATTCGAGGTCCGCCCGGCGGACGCCGACGAGACTCCGCGAGCGGGCGAGGCGCCGCGCGCGCTGGTCGAGCGCCTCGCCGAGGCCAAGGCGCGCCGCCGCGCCCTGACCGGCGAGTTGGTGCTCGCCGCCGACACGATCGTGGTCGTCGACGGCGCGATCCTCAACAAGCCGGTCGACGCCGCCGAGGCGCGGGCGATGCTGGCGCGGATCGCCGGCCGCGAGCACGTGGTATGGACCGGCGTGGCGCTTTTCGACCCGGAGCGCGGACGGCTGGCGCTGCGCAGCGAGCGCTCGCGGGTGCGCATGGCGGCGCTCGCCGCGGAGGACATCGCCTGGTACGTCGACACCGGCGAGCCGCTCGACAAGGCCGGCGCCTACGCCATCCAAGGGATCGGCGCACTGTTCGTCGAAGCGGTGGAGGGCAACTACGGCAACGTCGTCGGGCTGCCGCTGCCCGTCGTGCGGGCGCTCTTTTCCGACCTGGGCTACGAGTTGCTCGACTTCGTCCGCGAAGCGTCCGGGGTCGGATCCACTCGCGCCCAGAGCGTGATCGGGCGCTGATAGCCGGCCGAGAAGTACTCCCCGATCGGCCGGTAGCTCTTCGCGGTCAACTCGTGCACCGCAGCGTAGAGGTCGCGCAGCGCCGCGCGGCCGCCGGCGCGGAAGGTGGTCTCGTGGTCGCGGAAGTCTTGCTCCTGCAGCTCCATCACCGCCAAGAGTTCCGGCGGGTCGGCGAGCACGCGCGCCGTATCGGAGCGCACGACCTCGTCCGGGCAGACGTCGAACCAGTGGACCATGGCGAAGGTCGTGGTGCGGCGGTCGGCGAGCAGGTTGAGGATCGGTAGGTCCGGAATGGCGAGCAGGCGGTCGCCGTCGCGGCTGGCGCCGCGCAAGGCGGCGACCATCGCTTCGAGGGTGCCGGCGCTCGACGGCGACAGGCGCAGGCCGGCGAGCGGGAACGCGTCGCTCGCCACCGTGGCCGTCGCCACTCGCGGCTCGCGCCAGTAAGCGAAATCGTAGGGCACCGCGAGCTTCGCCCAGGTGGCGCAGAGGAAGGTCGCGCCGAGCAGCGGCGTCACCGCCCAACGCAGGCGGATCGCGCCCCTTTCGCTGCGTGCCGGAGCGCCGGCGAGCCAGGCGATGGCGACCGCGAGCGCCGGCATCGCCATGGCCTCGTTGAAGCCCCAAGACAGGCCGAGGGCGACCGCCGCGGCGAGGCCGATGGTCGCCTGGAGGAGCAGATGGCCGTCGGCCGGGGTGAGCCTCCGGGCGAGCGCGCGACGGGTGAGGACGACCGCCAGGCCGACGCAGATCGCGAGCGCGAAGTAGACCGCCGAGCGTTGCGGCAAGCGGAGGATGCCGATGCGCGCCTCGGCGATCGCGAGGCCGGCGATGCCGCCGAGCCCGACCGCCGTCACGCCGAGCCCGAGCCCGCCGCCGAGCGGCAGGCGCGGTGCGGATTTCTCGTCGGTGCCCGCGGCGCTCACCACGAGGAGGGCGATCGCCGCCGCGCCGATGCCGAGCAGGAAGGGGAGCGAGAGCGAGAACTCCTCGAACGGCGCCAGCGGAATGCGCAGCAGCTGCTGCGCCAGCGGACCCTTCATCGCCGTCCCCTGCAGGAGAGTCTGCTCGAGGAACGGCGAGAGCGCGCCGCCCCGCGCCAGCCAGGCGAGCGTCACCGCGATCGGCAGGCTCCAGCCTGCGAAGCCGATCGCCAGGCGGCGCGGGATCCGCGGCCGCGAACGACCCCAGGCCGCGAGCGCCCAGGCCGCCGGCATGGCGAGCGTGACCGCGACACCGATCGTCTGTTTGGCGAGCAGGCAGAGCGCGGCGGCGAAGCCGGAGAAGAAGATGTCGCGCCGCGCCGCGCCGTCGTCGTCGTCGAGCGCGCGCGCGGCGAGCCAGCCCGAGAGCACGGCGAAGAGCAGCGACTCGAAGTTGTAGAGCAGCAGCACGTCGGTGGTGTCGCCGGCCGAGACGATCGCCGACGCCGCGGCCGCGAGACCGGAGACTCCGGGCGAGGCGTGGCGGCGCAGCCAGCGGTAGAGCAGCGCCACCAGCAGCAGTCGGGTCAGCACGCCCAACAGCCGCGGCGCGGCCAGCTGTGGACCGCCGAAGAGAGCCCAGATGGCGGCGTCCTCGAGCGGCACGAGCGGCGGCACGTAGAGAAAGAAATCGCGGTACGGCATGTCGCCGTGGAGGATGCGCGCGCCGTAGAGCTGGAAGTAGCCGTCGAGCGTGAGGCCGAGGCAGCGGTTCCACCAGAAGGCCAGAAAGAGCGCGACCGGCAACAGGGCGGCGAGCGGACCGTAGTAGCGGCCGAGTCGGGACAGCATGGCGGAAGAAATCGGTCAGCCTTCGATCGGGGTGGGCTCGCCGAGCTCCGAGAGGGCGAAGTTCGCCATGATCTGGTGACCATTGAAGTCGAGCACGCGCAGGTCCTCGGCGTCATCGAGGTCGCGCGCCACCTGGTCGAAAGAGCGACTGTAGCGTTCGCGCACCACGGCGACCGGCACGGCGTAAGCGATGAACTTCGAGATTCCCTTGTAGCGCAGCTTCTCGATCCAGCGCGGATCGTCGAGGCGCGGATAGGTCGAAAGCACCAGGATCGGACCGGTGCCGGTGAAGATGAGGTAGGAACGGATCTCTGACGCGCTCATGGAGGCCCTCGCGGGTGGCCGCCACCGTAGCCGCGCCTCCGCCGGAGTGTCAAGCGCGTCCCCGGCGGCGCGACCTAAACGAAGCTGTCACAAGGATTTATGGCGATCGTCGCCGGCCGGTCACCAGCCCCTGTGGAAAACCAACTCGGTTCGGCGGGCGCCGGGCGCGGGGAGGATTCGCGCCCGCTTCGGCAAGCGCTTGAAAACAGGCCCCTTGTCTGGGCTGCACAAGATCCTGTTCAAAGCGTGGCGGAGCGCCGGAGGATGCGCCCTCCCGCGCCGCGCGTGGCCGGTTTTCCACAGGTTTTTCCGCCCGGACTGCGGATGGCCGCGTGCTAGCGTCGAGAGCGCATGAAGAAGCCCCGCATCCTGGTCATCGAAGACGAGCCCGACATCGCCGAGGTCCTGCGCTTCAACCTCGAGAAGGCCGGCTTCCAGGTCGACGAGGAGCGCCGCGGCGATCGCGCGCTCGAGGCCATCCAGCGCACCCGCCCCGACCTCGTGGTGCTCGACCTGATGCTGCCGGGGCTCGACGGTCTCGAGGTCACGCGGCTGCTGAAGCGCGATCCGGCGACCGCCAAGCTGCCGCTGGTGATGCTCACCGCCAAGGGCGAGGAGCTCGATCGCATCGTCGGCCTCGAGCTCGGCGCCGACGACTACATCGCCAAGCCGTTCTCACCGCGCGAAGTCGTGCTGCGCCTGAAGTCGGTGCTGCGCCGCCGCGAGGCGGGCGAAGGCGAGAGCGCCCGGCTCGAGGTCGGCGCCATCCGCCTCGACGCGGAAGCCCACCGCGCCGAGGTGCGCGGGCGGGAGATCGCGCTCACCGCCACCGAGTTCCGCCTGCTGCGCGTGCTGCTCGAGCGCCAGGGCCGGGTGCAGACGCGCTCGCGCCTGCTCGCCGACGTCTGGGGCTACGCCGAGGACGTCGACAGCCGCACGGTCGACACGCACGTGCGCCGCCTGCGGCGCAAGCTCGGTCCGGAGGCCGATCGGGTCGAGACCGTGATCGGCGTCGGCTACCGCCTGCGGGCCTGAGACGACCGGGCCGCGCCGACGACTCGCCATGCGACTTCTCCTCCTGCGCCACGCGATCGCCGCCGAACGCGCCGATTGGCGGCGCGAACACCGCGACGACGCGCCGCGGCCGCTGACCGACGAGGGCCGCAAGCGCATGCGGCGTGAGGCCCGCGCGCTCGCCGACCTGATCCCCGACCTGGCGCTGGTCGCCAGCAGCCCGCTCGCCCGCTGCCGCGAGACCGCCGACATCCTGGTCGCGGCGTACCCGCGGAAAGTGGCGCTGGTCGATCAGATCGACCTCGCCCCCGAAGGCTCGGGAGCCGGGCTGCTGCGCTTCCTGCAAGCGCAGCGTTCGCTCGCCGCCGTCGCCTGCGTCGGCCACGAGCCCAACCTGTCGCGGTTCGCCGGCCTGCTGCTCACCGGCCGCGAGCGCTCGCTCGTCGAGCTCAAGAAGGGCGCCGGGGCGCTGGTCGACTTCCCGGCGCGCATCGCCGCCGGCACCGCGCGCCTGCTCTGGCTCCTGCCGCCCTCGACCTTGCGGGCGCTCGGTGGCGGCTGACGTGACCCTGCCGCCCGATCTGCTCGCCCGGCCGGCGGGCGAAGCCGTGCGCCGGATGGCGCTCGCCGAGCTGGCGCGCGCCGAACGCGCCCGCGACGGTCTGCTCGCCGGCGACGATCCCGAGGCCTTGCACGATTTCCGCGTCGCCCTGCGCCGCCTGCGCAGCCACCTGCGCGCCTACCGCTCCGAGGTCGGCGCGGCGGTGGGTCGCAAGCTCCTGCGCCGCCTGCGCGACCTCGCCGCGGCCACCAACCCGGGTCGCGACGCCGAGGTGCAGGTGGCCTGGCTCGACGAGGTCGTGCCCGGCCTCGCGCCCGGCGCCCGGCGCGGCGGGGCCTGGCTGCGCGAGCGCCTGGCGCACCGCCGCGACGAGGCCTATCGCGCTCTCGAGCGCGAAGTGATCCAGGACTTCGCCCGCCTCGCCACGCGGCTGCGCGACCGCCTGGCGCGCCTCGAGGTCGATCTCGACGAGGGCGCCGCGCGCGGCGAATCGCTCGCGGTCGCGGCGCGGGACCGGATCCGCGAGCACCTGGCGAGCCTGCTCCTCCACCTCGCCGCGGTCCGGGGTCCGCAGGACGAGGACGAGGCGCACGCGGCGCGCATCGAAGCCAAGCGCCTGCGCTACCTGCTCGACCCGCTCGTCGCCTGGATCGCGAAGCTCAAGCGACCGGTCGCCCGCCTGCGCGAGCTGCAGGACCTGCTCGGCGAGTGGAACGACACGCGGGTGCTGGCCGAAGAGGTGACGCGGGCGCTCGAGGAGATCGAGGCCCAGCGCGCCCGCCGCCTGCTCGAAGCGACGCTCGCCGCGCCCGCCGGCGAATCGCCGCCGCGCAACGCGCCGAGCCGCGAGCGCTCCGGCCTGCTGGCGCTGGCGCGCGAGCTCGCCGCGCAACGGCACGATCGCTTCACGCGCTTCGCCGCCGCCTGGTCGGGAGAAGAAGCCCCCGAGCGCCAGGCGTTCGAGGCCGAGCTCGAGACGGCGCTCGCCGAGCTCGCGCCGCCCGCCGCGGCCGAAGCGAACGCGGCGGACGCGGCGACCGCGGCCGCCGACCCGGCCTGATCGCCGAGAGCGCGCCGCGTGCCGCTCAGCGCGGCGTGCGGCGCAGCGCCCGCTCCATCAGGATCTGCTGGCTCGCCCGGCGCTCCTCGCCGGGCGCCGGAGAGCGCTGGACGTAGGTGCCGTCCGGACCGAGGTCCCAGGCCCGGCAGTTGTCGGCGAGCTGGACGTCGAGGATCGCCTGCAGCTCCGCCTGCAGGGCCGAGTCGAGCACCGGCACCATCGCCTCGACCCGCCAATCGATGTTGCGCGACATCCAGTCGCAGGAGCCCAGCCAGTACTCCGGCGCGCCGCCGTTGGCGAACTTGAAGATCCGCGCGTGCTCGAGGAAGCGACCGATGATCGACAGGACGCGGATGCGCTCGCTCTTGCCCGGCAGCCCGGGGCGCAGGCGGCAGACGCCGCGGACGATGAAATCCATCTCCACCCCGGCCGCCGACGCCTCGTAGAGCGCGTCGACGATCTTCGGGTCCTCGAGCGAGTTCATCTTGGCGACGATCCGCCCGCCGCGGCCGGCGCGCTGGTGCTCGACCTCGCGCGCGATGCGCCCGAGGATGCCGGCGCGCATGTTGACCGGCGCGACCAGCAGGCTGCGGAACTCCTGTCCGGCGAGCTGTCCGGCGGTCAGCAGGTTGAACAGCTGCAGCGCGTCGGCGCCGATCTCCGGGCTGCAGGTGAAAAGGCCGAGATCGGTGTAGAGCTCGGCGGTGTCGGTGTTGTAGTTGCCGGTCGCGAGGTGGGTGTAGGTGCGCAGGCCGTCGGGTTCCTGGCGCACCACCAGCGAGACCTTGGCGTGCGTCTTGAAGCCGACGACGCCGTAGGCGACGTGCGCCCCGGCGCCCTCGAGCGCCTCCGCCCACTCGATGTTGCGTGCCTCGTCGAAGCTCGCCTTGAGCTCGACCAGCACCGCGACCTGCTTGCCGCGCTCGGCCGCCTCGATCAAGGACTTCACCACCGGCGAGTTGCGCGAGGTGCGGTAGAGCGTCTGCTTGATGGCGAGCACCTGCGGGTCCTGCGCCGAGACCTCGAGGAAGCGCTGCACCGAAGTGGCGAACGAGTCGTAGGGATGATGGACCAGCAGGTCGCCGCGCGCGATCACGCGGAAGAGGTCCGGGTCCTTGCCGTCGGGCCCGGGCGCGAGCCGCGGATGAGTCACCGGCCGCCACGGCGCCTCGCGGATCGTCGGCAGCGGCAGGCCGGCGAGCGAGAACAGATCGCGAAACGCCAGCGGCGGCCGCGCTTCGTAGAGATCCTCCGGCCCGACGCCGAGCTCGTCGAGCAGGAGCGAGCGCATCCAGGCCGGCATCTCCGGCACCACCTCGAGGCGCACGACGGCGGCGAATCGGCGCTCGCGCAGCTCCTCCTGCACCGACTCGAGCAGATCCTCCGCCGGCTCCTCGAAGCGCTGCACGTCGGCGGCGCGGGTGACCCGGAAAGGGTACGACTCGACCACCTCCATCCCCGGCAGCAACCGATCGAGATTCTCGGTGATCACCGCCTCGATGGGGATGAAGCGCAGCGACTCCGGCAGCTGGACCCAGCGCGGCAGCGTCGGCGGCACCTTGACGCGCGCGAAGCGGATCTCGCCCGAGCCCGGCCGGCGCAGCGCCACGGCGAGCGAGATCGACAGGTTGGAGATGAACGGGAAGGGATGCGAGTGGTCGAGGCCGAGCGGCGTCAAGATGGGGAAGATGTTGGC
Organism: Thermoanaerobaculia bacterium; assembly: GCA_046331385.1. Lineage (GTDB taxonomy): Bacteria > Acidobacteriota > Thermoanaerobaculia > Multivoradales > JAGPDF01 > JAXLQW01. The sequence continues at coordinate 3,895,694 of JAXLQW010000001.1, read as the reverse complement.
CTCGAAGTAGCGCCGAACGTACTCGCGCTCCTCCTCGCTCAAGTCGCGGTAGCCCAGCAGCTCGATGCCGTGCGGCTTGAGCGCCGGCAGGAGCCGCTCGAGGAAGATCCGCCGCTGCTGGGCGATCATCGGCCGGACGCGTGCCTGGATGGCGCGCAGCTGCTCGAGCGGCGTGCGACCGTCGGGCGAGATCTGCGGCGCGCGGCTGGCGAGCTGCAGCTTCAAGCCCCCCACCCGCTTCATGAAGAACTCGTCGAGGTTGCCGCCGAAGATGGCGACGAACTTCACCCGGTCGAGCAGCGGCACCGACTCGTCCTCGGCCTCGGCCAGGACGCGGAAGTTGAATTCGAGCCAGGAGAGCTCGCGATTGAAGTAGGCCGAAGCCTGCTCCGAGGGCGGCGGCGAGGGCAGGACCGGCAGCGCCGGGGCGTTCTCCTCGACCGGCGGCTTCGAGCTCTTGCGGCGGCGCGGCATCGCCCGGGGAGTCTAGCCCGGACCTCTCAGTCGAAATCGATCCGCTCGACGTCCTCCCAGGCGACGTAGTCGCCCGCGGCCGCGCCCTTGAGAAAGCCGATGCCGCCGTTGTCGTCCGAGACGTCGGTTTCGCCCTCGAGCCGCAGCTTGCTGCCGTCGCGCAGCACGACCTCGGCGGCGCGGCCACCGAGCGGTCGCACCGACTTCACTTTCTCGAAGGGGATCGAGTAGTCGATGTCGTCCGACGAGCCGTCGAGGAGCTCCCAGCTCCCGGTCTCGTCGAGGTCGTAGGCGATCTCGCCGCGGCGCGTCTTGCCGTGAGCGTCGGTCACCGTGGCGACGATCGGCTTGCCCGGCGGGTATTCGTCATAACCTCGGCCGCTCTTGTCGGTGGGGACGAAATCCACCCGCTCGAAGGCGTCCCAGGAGATCTTCACCCGGCCGTAGCGCGGATCCTCGACCAGGATGCCGCGGATGTCGTCGTCGACGTCGTTGGTGCCCGAAACGTCGATACGGCGACCGTCGACGAGGCTCACCCAGGAGCCGCGCCGGCTGCGGCGCTCGATCGAACGGATGTTGCCCATCTCGATCGAGATGTCGCCGTCCTCGGTCTCGCCGTCGAGCTTGTCGGTCGACAGGCACTCCTCGCTGTCCCACTGCACGAAGCCCTCGAACTCGCCGCTGGTGGTCTTCACCTTGCCGTAGAGCCGCCGCTCGGCGGGCGTGAGGCTCGCCGGTGCGGAGGTGAACTTGATCGAACGGATCTTCGACCAGGCGACGTCGAGCTTGCCGAGCTTCTCGTCCCAGACGGTGACGTCGTCCTCGAGGTCGTTCGAACCGCCCTCGACGTGGATCGTCTCGCCGTTGCGCATCACCAGGTCGGCCTCGGAGTGTCGCTGCGGGCGGATCTCGGAGAGATCGCCGAAGCGGGCGATGAACTGGCGCTGCGCCCAGTCGTCCGACCAGTCGCCGGAGATGCGAATGCCGAAGACCTCGACGTCGCGGTTGCGATGGCGGCTGCGCCGGTCGCGCGCGTCGAGCGCCGGCCGATCCTCCTTCGAGGCGTTGAAGTGGTCGTCCCAGAAGGCCTCTTCGCCGCCCCAGCGCAGCAGGCCGGTGTACTTGTTGCCGGACTCGGTCTCGATGGTGCCGTAGATGCGACCCTGTCCGGCGGTCGAAGCGGCGGCCGGCAGCGGCAGGAGAGTCCAGCTCGCGAGCGCGGCGACCGCCGCCAGACGGGCCGTGCGGGCGCGGATTGCGGGTGCGATCGACATGTTCTTCTCCTCGGTCAGACGCGCGGCCGCGGGTGCGGCGCGGTGTCGCCCTCGGCGCGCGAGGGCGTGGCGATCCAGCGCACCGTCGAGCCGTCCTCGGGCGATTCGCCGCGCGAGAGGGCCGGAGCGGAGCGCAGCACTTGGTAGAGGGTCCGCTGGTAGCGCGGGTCGGATTCGAGCAGCTCGCGGGTCATGGCGACGAAACGAGCGTCGCTCATCTCGGCGGCCCCCGGGGCCGCCGGGCCGCGGGCGAGCAGCAGCACCGCGCCGAGGCCGACGACCAGCATCGCCGCCTTGGCGAGGAAGCCGTAGCCGCGCCAGGCGACCACCGTCTGGCGCTCGAATCCGGCCTGGGCGCGGATCCGGTCCCAGACCGGCGCGGGGACTGCCGGTGGGGCGGCCGCCGTGGCGCCGAGCCGGCGCCCGAGGTCGCGGGCGGCGAGGTAGAACTCGCGGCAGGACGCGCAACCGAGCGTGTGCTCGAGCGCCAGCGCCGCGTCTTCGCCGGTCGTCTCGCCGTCGAGCCAGGCCGACAGCGTCTCTTCGTGGGCGATGCAGTCGTTCATGAGACTTCTCCGGAGCTCTCCGCCAGCATCGCGATGACCTTGCGACGCGCGCGGTGCACGTTGATGCGAACCTGATCCAGCGAGCAGCCGAGGGCGCTCGCGACTTCCCGGTACGAACGGCGCTCGAGCACCGCCAGGCGGAAGGCCGAACGGTGCGCCTCGCTCAGCCGGTCGAGGCAGGCGCCGACCCGGTCGAGCGCCCGCGCGGCGTCGATCGCCGCTTCCGGCATCGGCGCCTCGGTCGCCGGTTCGGCGATCGCCGCCTCGCCCCCTTCGCCGTCGTCGGCGAGCAGCTGCAGCAGGCGCGGGCGGCGGGCGGCGTCGATCAGCAGGTGCTTGGCGATGGTGAACAGGTAGGCCCGCAACCGCCCTTCGCTCTCGCCGATCAGGGAACCCGACCGGATGGCGCGCAGGAAGGTCTCCTGCACCAGATCCTCGGCCTCCTGGCGGGGGGTGCGACGGGAGAGGTAGGCGAGCAGCGCACCGCCGTGTCGATCGTACGCCGCGCGCCAGAATGGCTCCTGGCTCTCCCGCTCCATCCCCGCCATCTCCCTCCCGTCCATCCTGAGCGTCATGCCGTCCACACCGCGTACGACCGCGCCGGCGGTTTCTTGTTACAGCCCGCTGGAGCCGACGCCGGGCCCTGTGACATCCTTGTGACGTCCGAGAACGAGAGGAAAATGAAGCTCGATGCCCTAATCCAGTGGTTCTTGCCCCGCGAGGAGCGCTTCCACGAGCTCCTCGAGCGCGCCACCGCGAATCTCCTGGCGGTGACCGAATTGTTCGTGGTGGTCGCCGACAGCGCCCGGCTCGAGGACCGGCGGGTGAAGCTGGTGGAGATGAAGGCCCTCGAGCACGAGGGGGACCGCATCACCCGGCAGATCTTCGAGGCGCTCAACTCCACCTTCATCACCCCTTTCGACCGCGAGGACATCCGCCAGCTGGCGGTCGACCTCGACGACATCATCGACTACGTGGAGGGAATCTCGCAGTTCCTGGTGGTCTTCGAGATCGAGACCTCTCCCGAATCCTTGCGCCGGTTCGCCCGCATCCTGCACGATCTCGCCCGCGAGATCGACCGCATCGGCAAGGACCTCTGGGACCGGCGCAACGAGGCCCGGCTCCAGGCCGGAATCGTCAAGATCTCCGAGCTCGAGAACCTGGCCGACGAGCTCTACCTCGGCACCCTGGGCGACCTGTTCCGCGACCGGACGCGCGACGCGCGCGAGACCCTCAAGTGGAAGGAGATCTTCCAGGGGCTCGAGGACGCGTGCGACAAGTGCAAGGACTTCACCCACGTCGTCGGCAACATCCTGATCAAGAACGCCTGAGGCGAGCGCGATGATCCTGGTCGTGACCATCCTCGTGGCCGCGCTGATCTTCGACTTCCTCAACGGCTTTCACGACGCCGCCAACTCGATCGCCACCGTGGTCTCGACCCGGGTGCTCTCCCCCGGCGTCGCCGTGGCCTGGGCGGCCTTCTTCAACTTCGTCGCCGCCTTCGTCCTCGGCACCCACGTCGCCAAGACGATCGGCAAGGGGATGATCGACATCTCGGTGGTCACTCCGGAGGTGATCCTCGCCGGCCTCGTCGGCGCCATCTTCTGGAACCTGCTGACCTGGTACTTCGGCCTGCCGGTCTCCTCCTCGCACGCGCTGATCGGCGGCTACGCCGGCGCCGCGGTCGCCAAGGCGGGTCTCGGAGCGCTGATCCTCTCCGGCTGGACGAAAACCCTGCTGTTCATCGTCCTCGCGCCCCTGATCGGCCTTTCGCTCGGCCTGATCATGATGATCACCGTGATGCGTCTGTTCCACCGCTGGCATCCGGTCAAGCTGGATCGCGTCTTCCGCCGCGGGCAGCTCTTCTCGGCGGCGCTCTACAGCCTCGGCCACGGCGGCAACGACGCGCAGAAGACGATGGGCATCATCACCGGCCTGCTGGTCACCACCGGTCGGCTCAAGGATTTCGCGGTGCCGCTGTGGGTGATCCTCGCCTCCCACGCCGCGATCGCGCTCGGCACGCTCTTCGGCGGCTGGCGGATCGTGCACACCATGGGGTCGAAGATCACCAAGCTGCAACCGATGGGCGGGTTCTCCGCCGAGACCGCCGGGGCGATCACGCTGATCGGCGCCACGTTCGCCGGCATCCCGGTCTCGACCACCCACACGATCACCGGCGCGATCATGGGGGTCGGGGCGACCAAGCGTCTGTCGGCGGTCAAGTGGGGCGTGGCGGGCCGGATCGTCTGGGCCTGGGTGCTCACCATCCCGATCGCGGCCGCGGTCTCGGCGCTGGTCTTTCCGCTGCTGGTCCGCCTTCTGCGCCTGATGTAGTCGGCGGCCGACGGTCGCCCGGCTCGGCACGGATCCCTTCGAGGAGGTCCGCCGGCGCCGCCTGGCTTTTCGCCAGGGTCTCGCGAGCGCCGGCGTCGGATCTCTTCTCGCCAGGGGATGCCGGCTGCGAGACGCTCCACATCGGCTCCGCCCGCGGACGACTAGGCTCGCTTCCCGGAACCGATGCCCAGCCCGATCCGTCCCCGCGCCCTGTTCGCCGCCGCTCTCGGCCTCGCCGCTCTCGCCCGGGGCGCGCCGGCCGCGACGACCTACTACGTCGCCGTCGGCGGCGACGACCTCGCCGCCGGCGACTCGGGCCACCCCTGGGCGAGCCTGCAGCACGCCGCCGACACCGTCGGCCCGGGCGACACGGTGATCGTCCGCGGCGGCGACTATGACGCCTTCGAGCTCACCACCTCGGGCACGGTCGGCCAACGCATCACCTTCGTCGCCGCGACCGGCGAGATCGTCCGCATCGTCTCGGACGTCCCGGGCCGCGGCGCCGGCATCAACCTCGAGGGCGCGAGCTACGTCACCATCGACGGCTTCCGCATCTCGGACCGGGCGACGGTCGGCATCCGCGCCGTGCTCTGCGACGGCGTCACCCTGCGCGACAACGTCCTGGTGCACAACGGCACTTGGGGGATCCTCACCGGCTGCTGCGACGACCTGCTGATCGAGGGCAACCTCGCCGCCGCGAGCGTGGTCGAGCACGGCATCTACGTCGGCAACAGCGGCGACCGGCCGACGATCCGCGGCAACGTGATCTTCGACAACCACAAGAACGGCATCCACATGAACGGCGACCTCTCGGTCGACTGCGAAGGGACGACGGCGCAGGACGGCGTGATCTCGAACGCGCTGGTCGAGGGCAACGCGATCTTCGGCAACGGCGCCGGCGGCGGCTCGGGGATCAACTGCGACGGCGTGCAGAGCTCGCGGATCCGCAACAACCTGATCTACGACACCCACGCCTCGGGGATTTCGCTCTACCAGACCGACGCCGGGGCGCCGGCCTCGGGCAACCGCGTCGAAAACAACACCGTGCTGGTCGCCGCCGACGGCCGCTGGGCGCTCAACATCCAGAACGGCTCGATCAACAACACGGCGAAGAACAACATCCTATGGAGCGACTTCGTGGGCCGCGGGGCGATCGACCTGTGCTCCACCTGCACGACCGGATTCGTCAGCGACTACAACGCGATGGAGAACCAATTCACCCTCAACGGCGGCGGCTCGACGATCAACCTGACCCAGTGGCGCACCTCGACCGGTCAGGACCAGCACTCCTTCGCGATCGCCGACTCGACCGCGCTCGCGGCGCTCTTCGTCTCCTCGGCGACCGGCAACTACCGCCTGGCGACCGGCAGCGCGGCGGCGAACGCCGGCACGACGATCGCCGATCTCGCGACCGACCTCGAGCGAGCCGCGCGCCCGCAGGGTGCGGCCTACGACATCGGCGCCTTCGAGGGCGAGGGCAAGCTCTTCTCCGACACCTTCGAGACCGGCGCGACCACCCGCTGGTCGGCGACCGTGCCCTGAGGGCCCGGACGAGAAAGGGGCCGCCGGATCGCTCCGGCGGCCGCACGTGGATTCGAGTCGCGACGCGTCTCAGTTGAAGCTGAAGCGCGCTCCCAGGCGGAAGATCCGCGGGCTCAGCACCTCGAGCACGTGGTCGCCGGTCGCCCGCTGGTCGCCCGGGGACGCCGCGGTCGGGTAGGAGAGCCGCAACTCGCGCTGCAGCACGGTCGACGCGTTGAGGGCGTTGAAGCAGTCGACGCCCAGCGTCACGCCGAAGCGCTCGAAGCGGATCTCCTTCTCCAGCCGCAGGTCGAGGACGTGCACGTCGTCGTTGCGGAACTCGTCCGGGCTCGCGGTCACGGTGACGTTGCGCGCGCTGGTCGGGAAGCCGGAGCGCCGGGCCTTGATGTAGTACGGGTCGGCGTAGCCCTGGTGGCCGTTGAGAGCCGCGCTGAGGTTGAAACCCCAGGGGCGATCCGGAGCTACCTGGTACATGCCGCTCATGCTGTAGGACCAAGTGCTGTTGACGCAGACATTCGCCTTCGAGCCCGAGCCGTTGCCCGAGCAGACGAGCACTGCGTCGCCGTCCTTGTTGCCGGCGCCGAAAGGCTCCTGCGGGTCGCGCACCGCGCTCGACGGCAGGTTCCACGTCCAATCGCTCCAGGTGAAGTTGCCGCGCATCATCCACTGGTGGCTCAAGCGCTTGTTGAAGGTCAGCGAGACCCCCTTGTAGTCCTGGCTGCCGTCGCCGTTGGTCAGGAAGGTGCCGCCGTTCGAGTGAATGCCCGGCTTCAAGCTGTAGATCGGCACTTGGCGGGTCTTGCCGTCCGGCAGGACCACCGTGTTCACCTTCGAGACGTAGTAGTCGTCGGCGGTGTCCGGGCAGCCCTTGGGGTTGCCGCAGCCGGGGCGGAAGACCAGCGGATGGAAGTCCTGGATGTCGTTGTGCCGGCGCAGCGTGGCGGAAAGCCCGAGGACGAACTCGGGCAGCAACGCGTGCTCGACGCCGAGGACCACCTCGTCGGTGTACGGGGCGTTCAGGTTCTCGTCGACCAGGTTCCAATCGCTGACTTCGGAGGGATGTTCGGGGTTGTAGCCGTTGCCGAAACCGACGAGCGCGCCGATCTCGTTCGCCTCGGCGTGGCCGTTGCGGTTGAGATCGTAGACGTAGAAGTAGGCGTACGGCGAGGGGTAGATCGGATAGGTCTGCGCCACCGCTCCCGGGTCGAGCTGGTCGGCGAAGCGCGAGTAGCTCGCCCGCAGGAGAGTCTTCTTCTCCGCGCCGAGGGCGTAAGTGAGTCCGAGCCGCGGCGACATCGTCTTCCAGTCGTCGAAGCCCGCCGAGCCGCCGGCGTAGCGGATCTCCGGCATGAGGTCCGGCCGCACCGGGTTGGCCGCCGAGACGGCCGCCGCGTGACGGCCGCTCTGCACGTCATAACGCAGGCCGACGTTGGCCGTGAGATTGCCGACCGTGATCGTGTCCTGCACGTAGGCATTCTTGTACTTGACGTCGTAGTTGAGAATGCCGTCGGCGTACAGGTAGGTGTAGTAGGCGATACCGCCCACCGTCAGATCGCGCCCGAAGCCCGGCCAGCGCGAGAAGGATTCGACCGTCGCCTTGCGGTAGTTGGCGCCGAATTTGAGCTCGTGGTTGAGGCTGCCGGTGGCGAAGAAGTAGGAGCCGTCGAGCTTGTACTGGTCCTGCGGCCGCGGCGACTTGTAGTCGACGAAGGTGTTGTGCCAGTGGCCGTCGAGCGCTTCGAGCGCCGCGTTCACGCGGTTCGGCCCGATGCCCCCCTGCGGCGTCAGGGTGAATCCGCCGTCGCCCTCGGAGTACATGCCGGTGAGGAAGAAATCGGAGCCGAAGATGTGGGTGTCCTCGATCTTGGCGACGTCCGGCCGGTCGGCGAACAGGGCGAAGAGGGTCGGGTCGCTCTTCAGGTCCGACTGGTTCCAGGTGGTCTCCTGCGGGCGGGTGGGTCCGGCGTTGCGGCCGATCTTGGTCTTGTCGTTGTTGAAGACGAAGAAGGTCGCCGAGTTGTTCGCGGCGATCTGCCCGTTGAGCTTGGCGTTCCAGCTCGTGAGCTCGGTGTTGTCCTGGAAGTCCGAGACGGTGAGCAGGTGGATCTTGTTCTTGCCGTACGAACCCCAGACCCACAGACGGTCCTTGACCAGCGGCCCGCCGAGCTCGAGCCCGTAGTCCTGCACCTTCTGGATGCGATTTCCGGCCTTGAACTTGGTCTGGGCGTTCCCGAGGTTCCACGCTCCGGCGCGGCCGAAGTCGCTGGCGCTGGGGGCGAAGTTCGACTGCAAGCTGTCGTTGTCGTAGATGTACCGGCCGCCGCCGCGCCACTCGTTCGTGCCGCGCTTGGTCACCATGTTGAGGCCGACGCCGCCGGTGCGCGCGGTGGCGTCGCTGCCGCCGGTCGCCACCTGCATCTCCTCGAAGGCATCGAAGTCGAAATACGAGGTCGACGAGCCGATCGCCCCGACGTCGGTGATCTCGACCCCGTCGACCGACCAGGTGGTGTTGACGCCGTCGTCGCCGGGCCCGGTCACGGCGGACTGCTGTCCGGATTCGTTGCCGCCGACGTTGACCCGGTCGACGAGCACGCCCGGGGTGGTCTGTAGGATCACCCACGGGTCGCGCGCGCTCGGGATCTTCTCGAGCTCGGTCTTGTCGACCGTCGCGCCGGTCGAGATCTTGCGCGTGTCGAGCAGCGGGCTCTCGGCGGTGACCGTGATGGTCTCTTCGATCGCCGGCTGCAAGGTCACGTTGATCGTGGTGTTGCGATTGACGTTCACCACCACGGTCTCGAAGACCACCGAGGAGAAGCCCTCGAGGGTCGCTTCGAGCTTGTAGGTCGACGGCGGCAGGCCAGGGAAGCGGAACTGCCCCTGGGCGTCCGAGACCTGCGCCTGCGACGGTCCGACGCCCGAGAGCGTCAGGGTCACGCCCGGCAGCGGCTGGCCCTTGTCGTCGACGACGGAGCCGTAGACGTTGCCCGCCTGGGCCTGCGCGAAGAGCGTGCCGCTCGCGACCACCAGCATCGCCGCGAGCGCCAGCGCCAGAGCGCGGAACTGCATTTCGAATCGCTTCATTCGCCACTCCTTTTCCATGGGTTCGAAATCAACTTCCTTGGGCTCCTGCCGCGGGTCGCGAGCCCGCGCCGGCTTCGCGCCGCGCACCTCCTCTCGCGTCGATCGCCAGGGAGCGGGAGCAACTCGGAGGCCATGCCGCGCGGCGCGGGCCGATCCGTCGCAGGTGTGGGGCGGCGCTACGAACGCGGCGGGCGAACGACCGATCCGCCGGCCGGGCGTTGCGCGGGTCGATTCAGCGCGCTGGTTCGCGGCTCGCCGCCAGCCGCGGCGCGCCGTCGGCGAACCGCGCCGGCGATCCCGCGACTCGGCCCGCGGAAGCGATCCGCCGGCCCGCCCTCCCGCGGGGCGCGAGCCGCGGACCGCGGTTCAAATGGCCGGATGGAGGGTCAGGGCGCTTCGCCGAAGCGGCCGGAGACGGCGCGTTCGAAGCGCTCGCGGTGCGAGCGCGCCAGGGTCACGCGGGCGCCCGACTCGAGCACCAGGGTGTGGTCGCCGGACAGGGCGCGCTCGAGGCCACGCACCCGGTCGAGGTTGACGATGATCCCGCGGTGGACGCGCACGAAGCGCTCCGGGTCGAGCTCGCTCTCGAGCTTCGCCATCGTCTCGCGCGCCAGCTGCCGGCCGCGCGCCGTATGCAGGCGGACGTAGTTACCCGCCGCCTCGAACCAGTCGACCTCCTCGACCGGCACGAACGCGATCCGACCGATGCTGCGCACCAGGATGCGGCTGCGGTACGCCTTGCCGCGCGGGCCCGCGGCGAGGAGCTTCTCGAGCGCCGCCAAGTCGACCACCGGCGAGCCGGCGGCGCGGGCGCGGCGCACGCGCGCCAGGGCGCCGCGCACCCGCTCGCCGTCGAAGGGCTTCACCAGGTAGTCGACCGCCGCGACCTCGAAGGCGTGCGCCGCGTGGTGATCGAAGGCGGTGACGAAGACCACCGACGTCGGCCGCCCCCGCAACGCCGAGAGGACCGCGAAGCCGTTCTCCCCCGGCAGCTGGACGTCGAGCAGCGCCAGGTCGACCGAGCGGCCGGCGAGGAACTCGATCGCCTCCTCGGCGCTGCCGCACTCGCCGACCACCTCGACCCCGCCGTCCTCCTCCAGGGCGCGCCGCAACCGGCGACGGGCGATCGGTTCGTCGTCGACGATCAGGGTCGAGAGCCGCTCGTTCATCGTTCCTCCTCAGGCGCCCGCCGCGCGCGGCGCGAGCGGCAGGCTCATGGTCACCCGGTAGCGGGCCGGAGCGATCCGCCCGTGCTCCAGCGTCGTGGCCCCGCCGAACAGCGATCGCAGGCGAGCCTTGGTGTTGGCGAGACCGATGCCGTGCCCGCCGGTCGACGCGCCGCCGGTCGGGCAGTCGTTCTCGACCACGATGCGCAGCACTCCGCCCTCGCGGCACGCCTCGATGGCGATCTCCGCCGGGCCCGCGGTGCGCGCCACGCCGTGGCGCACCGCGTTCTCGACCAGCGGTTGCAGGATGAGACTGGGGACGGGCAGCTCGAGCAGATCGTCCGCCACCCGGTAGTCGACGCGGAACCGCCCGCCGAGGCGCATGCGCTCGATCTCGAAGTAGCCGTCGGCGAACTCGAGCTCCTCGGCGAGCGGCACGTCGGGGCGCTCGGCGGTACGCAGCGCGCGCCGCATCAGGTCCGCCAAGCGGACGATCGTCGTCTCGGCGGCGCGCGGATCCTCGTGCACCAGACCGGCGAGGTCGTTGAGGGTGTTGAACAGGAAGTGCGGGTGGAGCTGCATGCGCAGCGCCGCGAGCTCGGCGCGCGCCAGGTCGGCGGCGAGCTGCGCCGCGAACACCTCCTGCTCGCGGGTGCGGCGCGCCGAGGCGGCGAGCAGATTCGCGCCCAGGATCAGGGCGTAGGTGACCACGTTGTAGTGGAAGAGGTTGGCGAACTCGACCGGCATGTAGCGAAAGATCGGCCCGTACATCGGGTCGCTGATACGCAGCAGCCAGGAGAGCCCCGCCGCCGCCGCCAGCTCCGCGACCGCGAAGAGAATCGCCAGCGCGAGATGCGTGACGATCGGCCCGGGGGCGAAACCGCGGATCGGCAGCCGGCGCGACAGGCGCGCGATCGCCGGCGAGAGGGCTCCCCAGAGCAGCCAGTGGATCGTCCAGATCTGCAGCGCCGGCCACCACGCCATGGTCTCGCGCCCGACCCAGCGCGACAGGAAGACGCGCAGCGAGAAGAACGCCCCGAGCGCCAGCCAGAAGAGCGCCCAGAGCGCCACGCGGCGCCAGCGCCATCCGCCCTCGACCGCGCGCGGCGTCGTCCCGCTCCCGCCCGCTTCCGGCCTGCCGAATCCCGCTTTGCTCACGCCGAGCCTCGCATCGCGCCCAAGACTAGTCGAGCGCGACCCGCCGCGCGCCCGAAAACGCACGCGCGATCGCGCCGATCCCGCGGCCACCCCACGGAATCCCGGCCCCCGCGTCACCGATCCGACGGGTCGACCCGCTCTCCGCGGCCGCGGCGGGTGGTTGGCCCACGCGGCGGCGCGAGGGACCGATCTGTAATCGATCCGGGAAGCGACACCCGAGCCGCGAGCCCGTGGGGATTGGGCCCGCGCTGTCACGCGCTCGTGACACCCGATCTCGGACGGCCCCGAGCGACTGCGGAAAAGTTCCTCGCGGCCCGGCCTACGGCTCCGCAGCGCGTGCCCTGTCCGACGCGCAAAGCACGGACGACACGTAGTTTGCGGCTACTGCACAAGGTCCTGTGCAGAGCGTGCGCGGGCCGCGATTCCTGGGGCTCGGGCGCCCGAAGTCGGCGGATTCTCCACAGCATTTTCCGCAAATCCTGCGGAGAACTCGTGGCGCGCCCGAAACTCCGGTGGCGGGCGCCCGCTGCTACGCTTGCGCGCCGCGATGCGCCTCGCTTTCTCGCCGAAACTCCGCCTCGCCCCGCTCTGGCCGGCGGTCGTGGCGCTCGTCACGGTCACCGCGCTCGGCCTCGCCGCCATGCCCGGGATCCTGACCCGCGCCGCGACCGACGACCTGGTCTCGACGGTGCGCCTGCTGGCGCCCGGCTTCCGCGTTCCGGCGTCCCCGCCCTACGACGAGCTCGAGCGCGAGGTGCGCGCGCTCGCCGCCGGCGGCGATCGGCGCATCACGGTGATCGCGCTCGACGGCACGGTGATCGCCGACAGCGACCGGACGCCGGTCGAAGTGCGGCAGATGGAGAACCACCGCCACCGTCCGGAAGTCGAAGCGGCGCTCGCGACCGGCGAAGGCACCGCCACCCGCCACAGCGACACCCTCGACCGCGAGATGGTCTACGCGGCGCGCCGCGTCGTCGCGCCGGGCGGACCCCCGGGCGGCTTCGTCCTCCGTCTGGCCGAACCGGTGCGCGCGCTGGCCGCCGTCGAGGCGCATGCGACGCGCACCGTCCTCGCCGCGGCCGCGGTGGCGCTGGCGGTGGTGGCGCTGCTCTCCTGGTGGATCAGTCGCACCGTCTTTCGACCGCTCTCGCGCCTGATCGTCGCCGCCGATCGCCTCCGTCAGGGCGACTACGAGGTCGAAATTCCGGTCCCCGACGAGGGCGAGCTCGCGACGCTCGGCCGGGCGCTCGGTCGCATCGCCGGGCAGGCGAAGGCGCAGATCGCCGCGCTCGGCGCCGAGCGCGACCACCTGCGCTCCACCGTCGGCAGCATGGCCGAGGGCGTGCTGGTCACCGACGCCAAGGGCCGGGTGGAGATGGTCAACCCGGCGTTCCGCCGCCTCTTCGGCCTGCGCGAGGAAGCCCAGGGTCGGTCGCTGCTCGAGCTCGTGCGCCTGCCCGAGCTCGCCGATCTCGCCGACCGCACGCTCGCCGCCGGCGCCGGCGGCGCGCTGCAACTCGTTCTCCACGAGCCCGTCGAGCGCACCCTCGACTGCACCTCGACGCCGCTCGCCGGCGGGCTCGGCGCGGTGGTGGTGGCGCGCGACGTCACCGAGTCCGAGCGCCTGCATGAGATGCGGCGCGACTTCGTCGCCAACGTTTCGCACGAGCTGAAGACGCCGCTCGCAGCGATCCGCGGCTACGCCGAGACTCTGGCCGACGGCGCGGTCGACGATCCGCCGACCGCGCTGCGATTCTCGCAGCGCATCCTCGAGCAGTGCCGACGCCTCGGCGCGCTGCTCGAGGACCTGCTCACCCTGTCGCGGCTCGAGGGGACCGAGGCCCTGGCTGCGCGCGAACCGGTCGACCTGCGCGAGACCGCGGTCGAAGCGATCGAGCTGCTGCGGCCGAGCGCCGAGCAGCGCGGGGTCGAGCTCGCCCTCGAGCCTGGCCCCTCGCCGCGCGTCGCCGGCGACCCGGAGGGGCTCCTCCGCCTGGCCGCCAACCTGATCGACAACGCGATCAAGTACAACCGGCCGCGGGGCGGCGTGCGCGTCCGCCTCGGCGAGGATGCGGAGAGCGCCACCTTCGCCGTCGAGGACACCGGCATCGGCATCCCGCCCGCATCGTTGCCGCGCATCTTCGAGCGCTTCTACCGTGTCGACAAGGGGCGGTCGCGCGACGAAGGCGGCACCGGCCTCGGCCTGGCGATCGTCAAGCACGTGGCGCAGGCGCACGGCGGCCGAGTCGAGGTCGAAAGCCGCCTCGGCGAGGGCTCGCGCTTCCGCGTCGTCCTGCCGCGCGCCCCGATCGTTGCCTAGCCTCGCCCCGCCGGCGCGTTTCGCGACAGAATCCGCCTTCGTCGCCGCATTCCCCGCCGGCGGTCGAGAGAAGGAGCCTCGCGATGATGATCCCCGTCAAGCCCGAGATCGCCGCCCAGGCGCACGTCCGCTCGCTCGACGAGTACCGCCGCCTCTACCGCCTGTCGATCGACGACCCCGAGAGCTTCTGGCGCAAGCAGGCCGACTACCTCACCTGGTTCCATCCGCCGTCGTCGATCCTCGACGTCGACCTGCAAGAGGTCGACTTCTCCTGGTACGGCGGCGGGCGACTGAACGCCTGCTTCAACTGCGTCGACCGCCACCTGGCCACCCAGCCCGAGAAGACGGCGATCATCTGGGTCGAGGACGAGCCGGGCGAGTACCGCACCATCTCCTACCGCGAGCTGAAGCACCAGGTGGCGCGGGTCGCCAACGTCCTGCACGCGCACGGCGTGCGCCGCGGCGACCGGGTGATCGTCTACCTGCCGATGATGCCGGAGCTCGTCTACACGATGCTCGCCTGCGCGCGGATCGGCGCCGTGCACTCGGTGGTCTTCGCCGGCTTCTCGGCCGAGTCGCTGCGCGGCCGCATCCTCGACGCCGGCGCGAAGATCGTGGTGACCGCCAACGAGGGCCTGCGCGGCGGCAAGCGGATCGCGCTCAAGGCGACGGTCGACCGCGCCATCGAGGGCCTGTCGTCGATCGAGCGCGTGCTGGTCGCGCGGCGCACCGACGCCGACGTGCCGATGACCGAGGGGCGCGATCTCTGGCTCGCCGCCGAGGTCCAGAAGCAGCGCTCCACCTGCCCGGTCGAGTGGATGCACTCGGAGTCGCCGCTCTTCACCCTCTATACCTCGGGCTCGACCGGCAAGCCGAAGGGCGTGCTGCACACCACCGCGGGCTACATGGTCTACGCCGCCATGACCCACAAGCTGATCTTCGACTGGCACCCGGACGACGTCTACTTCTGCGCCGCCGACATCGGCTGGGTGACCGGCCACAGCTACATCGTCTACGGCCCGCTCGCCAACGGCGCGACGACGGTGATGTTCGAGTCGATCCCGCTCTACCCCGATCCCGGGCGCTACTGGCGGATCGTCGACGACCTCGGGGTCAACATCTTCTACACCGCGCCGACCGCGTTGCGGGCGATCGCCCGCGAGGGCGACGACTGGGTGAAGCGCTACTCGCGCAAGAGCCTGCGCATTCTGGGCTCGGTCGGCGAGCCGATCAATCCCGAGATCTGGAACTGGTACCACGACGTGGTCGGCGAGCGGCGCTGCGCGGTGGTCGACACCTGGTGGCAGACCGAGACCGGTGGCATCCTGATCACGCCGTTGCCGGGGGCGATCCCCTGCAAGCCGGGCTCGGCGACCCTGCCCTTCTTCGGCGTCGAGCCGGTGCTGGTCGACGAGCAGGGCAACGAGCTCGCGGGCGACGGCGTCTCGGGGAACCTCTGTCTGCGCCGCTCTTGGCCGGGCCAAGCGCGCACCATCTACGGCGACCACTCGCGCTTCCGCGAGACCTACTTCAGCCGCTTCCCAGGCCTCTACTTCACCGGCGACGGGTGCCGGCGCGACGAGGACGGCTACTACTGGATCACCGGCCGCGTCGACGACGTGTTGAACGTCTCGGGACATCGACTGGGTACCGCCGAGGTCGAGAGCGCTCTCGTCGCCCACGCCGCGGTCGCCGAGGCGGCGGTAGTCGGCTTCCCGCACGACATCAAGGGGACCGGAATCTTCGCCTTCTGCATCCCGACGCCGGAGTTCGAGAGCTACGACCCCGACGAGCTCGCCGGCATGCTGAAGGAACAGGTCCGGCACGCGATCGGGCCGATCGCCACTCCGGACCGGATCCTGATCACGCCCGGGCTGCCCAAGACCCGCTCCGGCAAGATCATGCGCCGCATCCTGCGCCAGATCGCCGCCGGCGACACCGGGGACCTGGGCGACGTCACCACCCTCGCCGATCCGTCGGTGGTCGACAAGATCCTCGAAGCGACCCGGCGCTGATTCGCGATCGCAGTTCGGAAACTGGGGACAGGCACCGATTTCGGGGCCGGGTGAGAAGAGCGCGTTGGTCGGCGCGCCGGCGCATCAGCTCGGACTTCGCCCCCCGCCCGAGCGGAGATGTCGAAAACGGGTGCCTGTCCCTGATTCCCGTGTCGCATCGCTGTCACACGCGCGTCGCAGGGTCGCGAGGCGTGCCTCATATCGTCTTCTCCGACGGCCGGCCGGCCGTCACCGATTTCGATTCGAATGCCTTCGCAAAGGAGAGGAAAGATGCGCAATTCGATGTTCTGCCGCGTGGCTGCGGGCATGCTGGCGCTCGCCGTGGCGCTCGTGGGCGCCGCCGCGGCCCAGGTCGCGGGGCTCTACTATCGGGAGGTCGAGCGAGACGGCCGGGTCTACGTGTTCAACACCCCGGAGCGCGCCAAGGCCTTCGAGGCGTCGGGCGAGGTCGGCACCGCCATCACCCTGATCGGCGCCGCCGAGGGCGGCAAGACACTGGTGGGCGAGAACGAGACCGCGATCGACATGTACAACTTCAAGCACGATCTGCCGGCCTACGAGCGCGCGACGCCCAAGCCGCCGGCGCCCGCAAAGTACCCCGCCACCAAGATCCAGGGCCGCTTCTTCGGCGACTTGACCAGCAAGGAGAACAAGAACCTGGGCAGCGGCGCCAAGAGCTCCGACAGCGGCATGGGCATCGACGTCAAGCGCTTCTACTTCACGGTCACGCACGACTTCGACGCCGTCTGGTCGGCGGTCTTCCAGTCCGACATCGGCGACCAGGGCGCTCGGCGCTACGACGTCTTCGTCAAGAAGGCCTTCGTGCAGGCGAAGTTCAGCGACGCCGCGATCCTGCGCGTCGGCTCGGCCGACACGCCGTGGATACCGTTCGCCGAGAGCGCTTACGGCTTGCGCTACTTCGAGCAGACGATCTCCGACTCGCTCGGCTTCGGCACCTCGGCCGACTGGGGCGTCCACCTGCTCGGCGGCTTCGCCAACGGCAAGGTCGGCTATCAGGTCTCGGCGGTCAACGGCAAGGGCTACAGCAACCCGACGCGCACCAAGTCGATGGACATCGAGGGCCGCCTGTCCTTCAAGCCGGTCAAGCAGTTCACCCTGGCGATCGGCGGCTACTCGGGCAAGCTCGGCAACGACGTGAAGACCGCGACGCCGGCCAAGCACACGGCGCAGCGCCTGAACGGCCTGGTCGCCTACGCGAACGACACTTTCGGGGTGGGCGTCGAGTACTTCTCGGCCAAGAACTGGAAGAACGTCGCCACCGTCGCCACCGACAAGGCCGACGGCTTCTCGGTCTTCGCCAACGTCGTGCCGGCCAAGGACTGGAAGATCTTCGCCCGCTACGACTCGGTCAAGCCGAGCAAGGACCTGAACGACGCGCTGAAGCTGACCTACTACAACCTCGGCGCCGAGAAGCGCTTCAACAAGTCGGTCGCGGTCTCGCTCGCCTACAAGTTCGCCGAGGGCAAGGGCGGCACGATCTCGACCGGCAACGGCACGATCGGCTCGGCGGTCGCCGGCAAGAAGGGCGAGTTCAGCGAGGTCGGCTTCTGGGCGATCTACGACTTCTGAGCCTGTGATTCCGCGATGAACCGCAGTCCAAGGATCGAGAAGTAGCCTCCCTCGGCGCGGGGAGATCCAGGACCCCCCTCGGATCTCCCCGCCCCCTTTTGTCTGCTACCCTCGACGCCGGCCGAAAGA
Source organism: Thermoanaerobaculia bacterium (assembly GCA_046331385.1). Taxonomy (GTDB): domain Bacteria; phylum Acidobacteriota; class Thermoanaerobaculia; order Multivoradales; family JAGPDF01; genus JAXLQW01. The sequence goes on along the minus strand of JAXLQW010000001.1, from coordinate 3,878,045 downwards.
GATCCCTCGCCATGGAACGACACCGCGACCACGAATTCGACCGCATTCGGCAATCGCTCCTGCGCATGGGCGGCCTCGTCGAGCGCATGGTCAGCGAGGCCATGCAGGCCCTGATCGAGCGCGACGCGGCGCGCGCCGAGGCGGTCATCCGCATGGACAACGAGGTCGATCGCACCGAGATGGAGATCGACGAGGCCTGCAACACCGTGCTCGCGCTGCAGCAGCCGACCGCTGTCGACCTGCGCTTCGTGGTGGCGGTGATGAAGATCGCCAACGACCTCGAGCGCATGGGCGACTCGGCGGTGAATATCGCCCAGGCGGTCGAGGTCCTGAACCAGGAGCCACCGCTCAAGCCGTATATCGATCTGCCGCGCCTGGCGCTGATCACCCAGGAGATGGTGCGCGACGCGCTCGACAGCTTCGTGCGCCGCGACGCCCACCAGGCGGTCGAGGTGTGCAAGCGCGACGACCAGGTCGACGGGCTCTACAAGCAGCTCTTCCGCGAGCTGGTGACCTACATGGTCGAGGACCCGCGCAACATCACGCGCGCCCTCCACCTGCTGCTGATCGCGCGCAACTACGAGCGCATCGCCGACCATGCCACCAACATCGGCGAGGACGTCGTCTTCTACGTCGAGGGGCGCGACATCCGCCACTCCTCGACCGGCCAGCCGGTCGAGCGCGGCGGCTCGTAGTCCGCCGTCCGGCCCGCCTCTCCCGCCGGCGGCGGGCGAAATGGGTGCCGGTCACCATTTCCTCTGTCACACGCCCGTCACGCGCCGTGAAGCTTGCTGACATACACGGTTGACAGGCTCCTGCGCGATGCAAACGGTTCGACCGCGGCCCGCGTCCGGGCCAGGCATCCCTACAGGAGGATTCACGATGAAGAGCTGCAGCATCCTCGTCGGTGCGGCCCTGGCGGTCCTCGCGACGGCGCCGGTCCGCGGCCAGGCGCTCACGGTGGAGGCGGGGATCGGACCCTACGCGAAAGTCGCGGGCGTCTCCGGCAACATGAGCTCGGTCGGCTCCGACACCTTGAACAACTTGATGACCTTCTGGGCCGAAGGCTTCAACCAGCGGTACCCGAACGTGCGCATCCAGATCGAGGGCAAGGGCTCCTCCACCGCGCCGCCGGCGCTGATCGCCGGGACCTCGCAGCTCGGGCCGATGAGTCGCGCGATGAAGGCCGAGGAGATCGACGAGTTCGAGAAGAAGTACGGCTACAAGCCTTCGTTCGTGAAGGTGGCGCTCGACGGCATCGGGGTGTGGATCCACCGCGACAACCCGCTCGACAAGCTCACCCCGGCGCAGCTCGACGGCATCTTCTCCAAGACCCGCAGGCGCGGCGGCAAGAACCTCAAGACCTGGGGCGACCTCGGTCTCGCGGGCGAGTGGGCGAGCAAGCCGATCAGCCTCTACGGCCGCAACTCGGCCTCCGGCACCTACGGCTACTTCAAGGAGCACGCGCTCGACAAGGGCGATTTCAAGGACACCGTCAAGGAGCAGCCGGGCTCGGCCTCGGTCGTCCAGGGAGTCACCGAGGACCGCTACGGCATCGGCTACAGCGGCATCGGCTACAAGACCTCGGGCGTCAAAGCGGTCCCGCTGCAGGGCGCCGACGGCCAGTTCTATCCGGCCGACGCGGCCAACGTCTACGCCGGCAAGTATCCGATCTCGCGTTTCCTCTACGTCTACTTCAACCAGGCGCCCAACAAGCCGCTCGATCCGCTGGTGCGCGAGTTCCTGCGCTTCGTGCTCGCGCGCGAGGGTCAAGAGTCGGTGATCAAGGACGGCTTCTTCCCCCTGCTCGCCAAGACCGATGGCGAAGAGACCGCCAAGCTGAAGTGACCTATTCCGGGGCGGCGCGAGGCGGTCCGCCGCCTCCGCCGCTCCGTTGCTCACCTCCGATCGAGCGAGCGACCTCCGAGCGATGACCACCGACGTCGTCGGCCGCCCCGCGACTTCTTCCTCCGCGCGCAAGCGATTCCTGGCGAGCGCCTCGACCGCGCGCCGCCGCCTGGTCATCGACCGGCTCGCCGTTTGGGTGGTGACCGGCGGAGGCCTGGCGATCATCGCCGGCATCCTCGGCATCCTGATCTTCATCCTCGCCGAAGTCCTGCCGCTCGCGCGCCCGGCCCGGGTCGCGCTGGAGCGCAGTTTCGCGCTGCCCGGCGCGGCCTCGGCGCTGCTGGTCGACGAGCACCGCACGCACGTCGCCGCGGCCGGCCCCGACGGCGCGATCGGGGTCGTACGGCTGACCGACGGCGAGACCGTCGCGCGATCCACCCTCCTCCCGCCGGGCGATCCGGCGGCGATCACCGGCGTCCTCTCGACCGCCGACGGGCGGGGCATCGTCGCCGCGACCTCGGACGGCCGGGTGGTCGGCGCCCGGCTGACCTGGAGCGTCGAGTTCGACGCTCGCGGCGTGCGCTCGACCGTGCCGCGCATCGTGCCGGCGTCGGTCGTCACCATCGATCCGGAGCGCCGCCCGATCGCCCGCTTCGCGGCGCGCTTCGCCGAGGGCGGCGGCCTGTCGGTAGTGGCGCAACGCGCCGACGGCCGGCTGGTCCTGGCGCGCGAAGAGGTCACGACCAACGAGATCACCGGCGAGAGCTCGATCGAGGAGTCGCGGCGCGAGCTCGCCTCGCCGACGGTCTCGGCTCTGCTGCTCGATGCCGAGGGGCGCAACGTCTTCGCTGGCACGGCCGCGGGCGAGCTGCTGTGGTGGATGGCCGACGGCGGCGGCGAAGCGCCGAACGTCGCCCCCGCGGGTGCCTCGGGCGTGACCGCGCTGGCGCTGCTGGTGGGCGACCGCTCGCTGGTCGTCGGCCAGGCCGACGGCGGCGTGTCGATCTGGTTCCCGGTCCGGCAAAGCGACGAGACCTTCCGGCTCGCTCGGGTGCGCGACTTTCCCCGGCTGGCGGGCGCGATCACCTCGTTCGCCGCCTCGCCGCGCAATCGCAGCTTCTTCGCCGCCAGTCGCGACGGCGACCTGGCGCTGCTGTTCTCGACCTCGCAGCGAACGCTCTGGCGCGGCCGTTCACCCGGCGGCGCCGCCACGGCGCTCGCCTTCGCCGCCAAGGGCGACGGCGCGGTCGCGGCGAGCGCCGGCGTCGTCGCCTCGCTCGCGGTCGACAATCCGCACCCCGAGGCGTCGCTCGGCGCGCTCTTCTCCCGCGTCTGGTACGAGGGCTACGAGAGGCCCGAGTACGTCTGGCAGTCGACCGGCGGCACGGACGACTTCGAGTCGAAGCTGTCGCTCACCCCGCTCGTCGTCGGCACGCTCAAGGGGACCTTCTACTCGCTCCTGCTGGCGATTCCGCTCGGAGTGCTCGGGGCGATGTTCGCCTCGCAGTTCCTCCACCCGAAGCTGCTCGCCTTCGTCAAGCCGACGGTCGAGATCATGGCCTCGCTGCCGAGCGTGGTGCTCGGCTTCCTCGCCGGGCTGTGGCTGGCGCCGGTGCTCGAGCGGATGTTCCCGGCGCTCATTCTCGCGGCCTTCTTCGTGCCGCTCGCAGTCTGGCTCGCCGGCCTCGCCTGGAGCCGCCTGCCGCTCGCGGTGCGCGGCCGCTTCCTGTCGGGCAGCGAGCTCTTCCTCTACCTCGTCGTCGTCGCCGGCACGCTCGCCGGGTGCCTCGCGGCTTCGCCGGCGGCCGAGCGGGCGCTATTCGGCGGCAGTTTCCAGCGTTGGCTGCTCGCCTCGACCGGCCTGCACTACGACCAACGGAACGCGGTGGTGGTGGGTCTGGCGATGGGTTTCGCGGTCATCCCGATCATCTTCGCGATCGCCGAGGACGCGTTCTCGAACGTGCCCAAGAACCTGGTCGCTGGGTCGCTGGCGCTCGGCGCCAACCGCTGGCAGACGGTCACCCGCGTCGTGCTGCCCACCGCCAGTCCCGGCATCTTCTCCGCCGTCATGATCGGCTTCGGCCGCGCCGTCGGCGAGACGATGATCGTGCTCATGGCGACCGGCAACACGCCGATCCTGGCGTTCAACGCCTTCGACGGCTTCCGCACCCTGTCGGCCAACATCGCGGTCGAGATCCCGGAGGCGCCGCACGGCGGCACGCTCTACCGCACCCTGTTCCTCGCCGCCCTCATGCTCTTCGTCCTCACCTTCGTGGTCAACACCGCGGCCGAGCTCGTCCGCCAGCGCCTGCGCCGGAAGTTCGCCCAGCTATGAGCCAGGCGCCGATCTCGGGTTCGTCGCAGGCGCAGCGGGATTTCCTCGGCGTGTCGATGACCGCGCTGTGCGGCGGCGCCCTGGCGCTCAACCTGCTGCTCATCCTCTTCCTACTCGTCCTCATCGGCTGGCAGGGCGGCGGCTACTTCTGGCCCCGCGACCTGCTCGAGCTGTCGCTCGCCGACGGCCGCGACTTGCTCGGCGAGGTTCACGCGCGCGAGGAGGTCCCGGGCGGCGGCGGCGCGACGCGGGTGCAGCTGCGGGTCGGCAACCGCGACCTGACCGGGAGCGACTTCCTCTGGCTCGACGACTCCGAGATCCGCTCCACCGCCCGGCCCGCGGACGCCGTGCTGCTCGAACGCCGCGAGTGGGGGAACTTCTACGGCCGGATGCGCGAGCTGCGCAGCGGCGACCGCGTCCTCGCCTCGGGCTCCGACGCGACCTGGGCCGCTTTCGGCCCGCTGCACGAGGCCAAACGGCTCGAGCTCGCCGCCATTCGCAAGCTCGAGAAAGGCGCGATCGGCGACGTCAACGCCGCGATCGAGCGCCTGCGGCTCGAAGACCGGAGAATCGAGCTCGCGGGGTACGCGGAAGAAGAGGTCGCGCGGCGCAAGGCGGCGGTCGCCGCCCGGATCGCCGAGCGCCAGTCCGAATACGAGCGCCTCGCCGCCGAGCTCTTCGCCGCCCGCGATCGCTGGCAGGCGGAGAAGGTGGTGATGGCGGCAGCCGACGGGACGCGCAAGGAGATCGCGGTCGGCGACATCGTGCGCGCGGTGCGACCGAACGAGATGGGGACCCTCGCCCGGCTCGGGCTCTACGTCGGGCGGGTGCGCGAGTTCCTGCTCGACGATCCGCGCGAGTCGAATACCGAGGGCGGCATCTTCCCGGCGATCTTCGGCACGGTGATGATGGTCTTCCTGATGTCGTTCGCGGTCGTCCCGCTCGGCGTCCTGGCAGCGCTCTACCTGCGCGAGTATGCCCAGCAGGGAGCGCTGGTGCGCATGGTGCGCATCGCGGTCAACAACCTCGCCGGCGTGCCGTCGATCGTCTTCGGCGTCTTCGGACTCGGCTTCTTCGTCTACCTCGTCGGCGGCACGATCGACCGTCTCTTCTACCCCGAGGCGCTGCCGACCCCGACGTTCGGCACCGGCGGCATCCTCTGGAGCGCCTTGACGCTCGCCCTGCTCACCGTGCCGGTGGTGATCGTCGCCACCGAAGAGGGCCTCGCTGCCGTGCCGCGCATCGTGCGCGAGGGCTCGCTGGCGCTCGGCGCCACCAAGTGGGAGACGACGATCCGCGTCGTCGTCCCCGCCGCCGCGCCGGGCATCCTCACCGGCCTCATCCTGGCGATGGCGCGCGCCGCCGGCGAAGTGGCGCCGCTGATGATCGTCGGCATGGTCAAGCTCGCGCCGACCCTGCCGTTCGACGGCCGGTTCCCCTTCGTCCACTTCGAGCGCAAGTTCATGCACCTGGGTTTCCACATCTACGACGTCGGCTTCCAGAGCCCGAACGTCGACGCCACCAAGCCGCTGGTGTTCGCCACCGCGCTGCTGCTGATCCTGGTGGTCACACTGATGAACCTGGTGGCGATCGCGCTGCGCAATCACCTGCGCCGCAAGTACGCCGGGAGCGCCGTATGATGCCGCCGATCGCCGAAACCCGCGTCGCCCGAGCCGCCGAGGAGCCGCCGATGGTCGAGCCCGAGAGCCGCAGCGAAACCTCGTTCGCGCCCGGGTTCGCACCCGAGCCCGAGCGCTCCGCGGCCGGCGATCCCGCCATCCATCCGCCGGTGGCGAATCCGATTCTCGAGGTCGACCAGCTCGAGCTCTGGTACGGCGCCAAGCAGGCGCTGCACGGCATCTCGCTGGCGATGGCCGAGAAGCGGATCACCGCCTTCATCGGCCCTTCGGGTTGCGGCAAGTCGACCCTGCTGCGCTGCATCAACCGGCTGAACGACCTGATCGACGGCGTGCGCATCGCCGGCGAGATTCGTTTCGAGGGCCAGAACGTCTTCGACCCGCGGGTGGACATCAACGCCCTGCGCAAGCGGATCGGCATGGTCTTCCAGAAGTCGAACCCCTTCCCGAAGTCGATCTACGAGAACGTCGCCTACGGACTGCGCATCCAGGGGATCAACCGCAAGAGCGTGCTCGACGAGATCGTCGAGAAGTCGCTGCGCGGGGCGGCGCTCTGGGAGGAGGTCAAGGACCGGCTCGACGAGAGCGCCCTCGGCATGTCCGGCGGCCAGCAGCAGCGGCTGTGCATCGCGCGCGCCATCGCCGTCGAGCCCGAGGTGGTGCTGCTCGACGAGCCCTGCTCGGCGCTCGACCCGATCGCCACCGCCAAGATCGAGGAACTGATGGAGGACTTGAAGAAGGACTACACGCTGGTGATCGTCACCCACAACATGCAGCAGGCCTCGCGGGTCTCCGACTACACCGCGTTCCTCTACATGGGCGAGCTGATCGAGTACGGGCTCACCCAGAAGATCTTCCTCAACCCGATGAAGAAGCAGACCGAGGACTACATCACCGGCCGATTCGGGTGAGCCGAGGGCCGCACCGACTCACTCGCCCCGGATGCCGTGGCGCAAGCGGCCGAGCAGGACGTTGAGCGGGTTGTCGCGGGCGAGGAAGCGGAGCACCGGCGCGCGGCGCACGCCGATCTCCTCGCGCAGCGCGCGCAAGCCGGCGTGGCGCGGGTCGAGCTTCAAGCCGGCGGCGATCGACTGCACCGCCTTCTTGCGGTCGTTGGCGAGCAGCCGCACTTTGGCCAGGTTGAGGTGATTCTGCGGCTCGTAGAACTGCAGTTTGATCGCGTGCTCGCACAGCTGAATGCCGTCGCGGATCCGCTTCTCGCGATGGGCGATGCCGAAGCCGAGATAGCTGTAGACCAGACCCGGCAACTCGAGCCCCGGGTTCTTCGATTCGGCGGCCCGTCCGAGCAGCGGCAGCCCGCGATCCCAGTCGCCGCTCTGCACCCGACGCAGACCCTCCTGGGCGAGGATCTTCGGGTCGTCGATCGCGTCGGCCATCGCCGGTCATGCTAGGGGAGACGGCGTCCGCGAGCAAGGGCCGGCGCGCCCGCGTGTTAGACTTCCGATCTTTCCCGCGAGGCCCGCCGACTCCGCCGCCATGAGTGCCGACATCCCGGCCGCCCCCGACGTCAAGGAGCTCGCGGCTCTCGCCCGGCGCTTCGCCGAACGCAAGCTCTACGACGAGGCCGTCGAGCTGTTCCAGCTGGCGCTTCGCCTCGAACCGCGCAACATGGGCTTGCGTCTGGCCCTCGCCCAGGCCAAGAAGCTGCAGAAGCTCTCCTGGCGTTACCGCGGCAAGGATCCGCGCGAGGCGACCCGCGACGAGCTGCGGCGCAACGCCATCGACGCCGCCCATTTCCTCGGCCTGGCCGGTCTCTACGCCGAGAAGGGCGAGGACTTCCGTTCGATCGAGTGCCTCGAAATCTCGCGCATCAAGGACGAGGTCATTCCGGGCTCCTGGAAGCTCGAGGGCCGGATCCGCTATCGCCTGCAGGACTACGACAAGGCCGCCGAGCTGCTGACCCGCTGCCTGCGCTTCGATCCCTTCGACCGCGAGGCCGCCGAGCTGCTGGGGCTGGTGCAGTACGAGCGCAAGATGTTCGCCGAGGCGCTCGCCGCGACGATCGACGCCTTCCTGCTGCTCACCCGCACCGACGACGACCAGGCCCTGCGGCTGCGCAAGCGGATCCGCACCCTGCGCCAGCTGCTCGGCTGGCAGAACCAGCAGGTGGTGGCGCTCTTCCGCGAGCGCGAGGACACGCTGCATACCTGTTTCGACCGCCTGGAGTGGCGGCGCGAGCGCTTCCGCGAGGAGTTCGGCTGGCTCGATTCGGCCGCCCCGGTGGCTCCGGGCCGCTCGCCCTCGGCCCCGTCGCGCCTCGACCTCGCCGGCCGGCTGCGCAACTCCGACACCTGGGCGCATCTGTCCGACGAGCAGGTCTTCAAGCTCTCGGCGGCGGTCGACGAGGAGACCTTCGAGAAGGGCGAGCGCATCTTCGCCAACGGCAGCCAAGGGACCGATCTCTACCTGGTCGAGGAGGGCGAGATCGCGATCCAGCGCCCGACGGCCTACGGGACCTTCCCACTCGCCGTGCTGCGACCGGGCTCGATGTTCGGCGAGGTCAACTTCCTCACCCGCGGCGAGCGCAGCGGCGACGCGGTCGCGGCGCGCGCCACCCGCGTGCTGCGCTTCGACGCCGCCGCCCTCGAGCAACTGGCGGAGGGCTGGAACGAATTCGGCGTGCAGCTCTACTGGGGCCTCTGGCACTCGCTCGCCGCCAAGCTGCGGGCGACCAACGAGCAGCTGCGGACCTTCTTCTCGGTCGACAAGCAGCCGGAGAACTTCGTCCGCTTGCGCCGCGCCGCCTCGGGCTCGAGCGCCGGGCTCGACGTCCCGTCGACCGAGAAAGCCAAAGTGTTCCTCGAGCAGGGACTGACCGGCAAGGAGCTGACCACCCTCGCCACGTTTTCGCGCGAGCGCCGCTACGAATCCGGCATGCACGTCTTCGAGGAGGGCGACGAGGGGCGCGAGATGTACGTCGTGCTCGAGGGCAAAGTGCTGATCAGCAAGTTCATTCCCGGCGCCGGCGAGGAGGCGCTGGCGATCCTCGAGCGCGGAGACTTCTTCGGCGAGATGTCACTGATCGACGGCGAGCTGCGCTCCGCCGATGCCCGCGCCCACGGCGGCCCGCTCACCGTCCTCGCGCTCGACCAGGCGACCCTGCAGGAGATGCTCGCCCTCGACGCCCAGGCGTCGCTCGATTTCCTCAAGCTCCTCTGCCGCCTGGTCGCCAAGCGCCTGCGCGAGATCGACGAGAAGGTGATCGGCTGGCGCATCCTCTCCGGAGAACGCAGCGAAACGGCCTCCGCCTGAACCGCACGCCGCCAGTGAACCGTTCCGCGGCGGGCGGGCATTCACCCCGGATCGAATCTCCCTGGAGGATCTCCATGCCCGTGCGCTCCCGCGTCCTCGCCCTCGGTTTCCTCCTCGCGCTCTCGACCGTCGCGATCGCCGCCGCCCAGACGGTCAACGGCTGCTCGTTCTCGACCGCCACCGACTGGTTCGACGCCGACGCGCCGACGCGCGAGATCGACTTCACCTGCTGCCAGTTCACCCCACCATGCGTCAAGATCGAGGCCGGCGACACGGTGAAATTCGTCGGCACCTTCTCCGCCCATCCGCTGCGCGCCGGAACGGTGAACGTCATTCCGATGACGATCGACCCCGACCCGGTCACCGGCATCGTCGCCACCAGCTCGGGCTCGTCGGTCACTCTGCCCTTCCCCGAGGCCGGCGAGGATCCCTTCTACTGCAACGTCCACAAGTTCTCGAGCAACATGTTCGGGGCGGTGTTCATCGCCCTGTTCGCCGACGGCTTCGAGGGCACCGACCTGTGCCATTGGGCGCTCGACGAGCCGCCGAGCGGCTGCCCCTGAATCAGGGCTCCTCGGCGAACTCGGCGCCTCCCTCGTCCGCCTCCGGATCGCCGCCGCCGTCCGCCACCCCGCGCGGCCGGCCGATCGTGACCACCAGGCGCCCGGCGTCGAGGTGACGCCGCGCCGCCTCGTCGACCGCCGCGCGCTCGACGTCGCGAATCTCGGCGAGCGACGCCGCCGGATCGTCGAGCGGCAGCCCGTAGAGCTCGGCGTTCGCCATCAGATCGGCCCACTGGCGCGCGGTCTCGCGACGGAAGGGCTCGCGGCCAGCGAGAAACGCCTTGGCCTCCGCCACCTCCTCCTCGCTCGTCCCCTCCGCGAGCAGACGATCGAGCTCGTCGCGCATCGCCGCCTCCACCCGCTCGAGGTTCGCCGGCGCGGTTCCGACGTAGGCCACCAACCGCCCCGGATCGAGCCCGGCGCCGGCCACCGCCTCGGCGCTCGCGGTGTAGGCCAGGCCGTCGCGCTCGCGCACTCGCAACGGAATCCTCCCCGTGAGACCCGAGCCGGCGCCGAGGATCACCGACAGCACCTCGAGCGCCGGGAAGTCCGGATGGGCACGGTCGACGGTGAGCTGGCCGAGGAACAGATGCGCCTGATCGCGCGCCCGGGTGACGATCTCGCGCCGCGGCGCGGGATCGAGCGGTAGCGCGACGGGAGCGACGGCCGGCAGGCGCTCGATCGGCGGCGGCAGCAGCGCCCGCAGGCGCGCGGCGACGGCGCTCTCGGGGATCGGCCCGGCGATGGCCGCCACGCCGTAGCCCGCGAGGCGCGCGCGATGGAAGCCGAGACAGTCCTCGCGCGTGATCCGCGCCAGGCTGGCGGCCGAGCCCTGCAGCGGCCGCCCCTTCGCGTGCTCGCCGTAGAGCTGCGCCGAGAAGGCGCGCGCGGTCGCCAGATCCGCCTGATCCTCCTGCGCTTCGAGCTCGGCCGCCGCCTGGCGCGCCAACACGCGCAGTCGATCCTCCGGAAACGACGGCTCGAACACCAGCTCGAGCGCCCGTTCGAGCGCCTCCTCCCACTGATCGGCGAGCGCGTCGACGCCGACGCCGTGGTACTCGAGGCCGCCGAAGCTCGCCAGGATCATGCCGCGCGCCTCGGCTTCGTCGGCGAGCCGGCGATGATCGCGGCGCAGGGTACCCTCGGCGAGCGCGCGGCCGGCGAGCAGCGCTTGGCCGGGAATCGACTCGGCGCGCGAGCCGCCGGCGAAAAGAATGCGGATGGCGACGATCGGCGCGCCGCCGACGTGTCGCACCCGAACGGCGATCGGCGACGCGGCCTCGGCCACTTCAGCTCTCCGCGCGCGACACGCCGACGACCGCGCTCGAGCGCGAGTCGAGCCAGCGCGCGGCGAGAAACGCCAGCTCCTCGGGGCCGACCTCGAGCGCCGCCGCCAATAGGCGCTCGGGAGCCTCGAGATCGAATTCCGCCAACGCCAGGGCCACGGTGAGCGCCTGGTGGTGGATCCGCTCGTGCTGGAAGATCCAGTCCGCCAGGTGCACTCGCCGCGCCCGCTCGTGCTCCTCCTCCGACAGCGGCCCGGCCGCGAGGCGCGCCAGCTCCTCCCAGATCGCCGCTTCGACCCGCTCGGGCTCGACGCCCGGCAGCAGCTCGGCGCCGATCGTGAAAGCGCTCGCCCGGCTGTTGTCGAGCAGCGACGCCGAGACCCCGAGACACAGCTCGCCGTCCTCGACCAGGGCGCGCTGCAGGCGACTCGCTCGCCCCGAGGCGAGCGCCGTGGCGAGCAGTCGCAGGCGTCCGTGTTCGACGGCGTCCGGGGCGGGCGCCGGGAAGGCGAAGAGCAGCCGCGCCACTTCGCCCTGGCGCCGCTCGACGCGCACCGTGCCGCGCGGCGAGACCGCCTCGGCCAGCTCCGGTCGCGGCAGGAGCGGCTCGGCGCGGGCGGGAAACGCCGCCAGCGCGCGGTCGCGCGCCTCCGCGCCGACGTCGCCGGCGACCACCAGCACGGCGTTGTCCGGGCGGTAGAAGCGGCGGTGGAAAGCGGCGAGCTCCTCGCGTCCCACCTGCGCCAGCTCCTCGCACGTACCGAGCACCGGGCGCGCGTACGGGTGGTCGCCGAACAGCGCCGCGAGCACCTCGAGCTCGAGCGCGTCCCAGGGATCGTCGCGATACATGGCGATTTCCTCGCCGATCACTTGGCGCTCGCTCGCCACCTCGCGCGCATCGAGAGTGAGCCCGGCCATGCGGTCGCTCTCGATCGTCAGACCCTCGCCCCAGCGGTCGGCGGCGAAGGTGAAGTAGTAGGCCGTCGTGTCGTGGCTGGTGAAGGCGTTGTTCTGGCCGCCGAGCGCTTGGGTGCGCCGGTCGATCTCGCCGGCGGCGAAGCGCGCCGAGCCCTTGAACATCATGTGCTCGAGAAAGTGCGCCGTGCCGCCGCCGCCGGCGGGCTCGTCGCGGCAGCCGGCGCGGTAAGCGAGCACGGTGGTGGCGATCGGCGCTTGGCGGTTGGTGAGCCGGCAGAAGAGCAACCCGGAGGCGAGCCGCTCGACTTCGATCTCGCGCTCGAACGACGGCACCGCCAGCCGGCCGCCGGGCTTCGCCTGATTCAGCCGCGGCCTCGCGTGCGCCCGGTCTTGCCGGGCTTCAGGTTGACGACGATCGGGGTGATCGACGGTCCGTCGGGCGAGGCGGTGATGCGGATGGCGTAGACCATCTGGCCGTCACGCAGGATGCGAATCAAGTGCTCGCCGGACTGCGGCAGCTCGTAGGCGCGCTTGTCGCCCTTGCGGGCGTTCCACTGATTCGCCTGGCCGATCACCGTGCGATCGATCTTGACGATCAGGTCGTCGGGCTGCACCTCGAACGACAGCGACATGCCGGTCGACATCTCGCGATCGATCTTCACCTCGGGCAGGGCGGGCGCGGCGGGCTCCGGCTCGTCGTGGACCGGTGTCGACTCTTCGACTGGCGGACTCGCCGCCTCGGCCGGGGCCTCGTGCGGTCGCGGAGCCGGCGGCCGGACCGGCGCCGCGGGTTCGGAGGAGGGCGCCGGGCTCGACTCGGTCGTCTGGTGAAATCGGGTTCCAGGCTCGACCGCCGACGGGTTCGACGCCGGCTCGGTGCGCGGCGAATCCGCGACCCGCGGCTCGGGCGCCGCCGGCACCGTGCTCGCCGGCGTCGAGGGCGCCGGCGCGGGCGCGGACGGATTCGACGGCGGCGAGCTCGGCGCGGTCGGCGGCGTGACGTTGGCGGTCGGGCCCGGCTGCACGTCGCTCGGCTGCGCCGGCGGCACCTTGGCGCCGCGCGCGGCGAGCCACTTGCGGGCCGCGAAGCCGCCGGCGACGATCGCCGCCAGGGCGACGACGACCAGAACCGCCACGATCCAGAGCTTCGCCGAAGAGCCCGACGGCGCGGCCGCGACGGCGGGCGGCGGCGCGGTGCGGATCGGCTCGGTCGGCGGCGTGACGCCGGGCGTGCGCGCGCCGCCGGCGGGAGGTGGCGGGGGCGGCGCCGCGGCGGCAGGCAGCGGCGGCGGCGCGCCCGGGGCCGATCCGCGCCCGGCGGAGACCGAGGTCGGCGCGGTGCCTTCGAGACGCCGGGTCTGCTGCAAGTCCTCGCCCGTCGGCGCGGCCGGACGCGCGAGCACCGGCGCCGGCGATTCGCGCTCGATCGCCGCGACCTCGTCGGCGAGGTCGCGCGCGGTCGCGAAGCGCTGGTCGCGGTCCTTGGCGAGCATCCGGCGCACCAACCCCTCGATGCGCGCCCCGAGGTCGGGGCGGCGCACGACGAGCGAGGTCGGCTCTTGGTGGAGGATCTGGTAGACGAGGGTGGTGAGCGTCTCGCCCTCGAACGGGCGCGAGCGGCAGAGGATCTCGTAGAGCACCACGCCGAGCGAGAAGATGTCGCTTCTCCCGTCGAGCTCGTCGCCGCGGATCTGCTCGGGCGACAGGTAGTGCGGGCTGCCGACGACCGAGCCGGTGGAGGTCAGGTCGGAAGTCTGGTCGAGCATCTTGGCGATGCCGAAGTCGGCCACCTTGACCTCGCCGTCCTTGGCCAGCAGGAGATTGCTCGGCTTGATGTCGCGGTGCACGATCCCCTGGCGGTGGGCGTAGTCGAGCGCCGTCGCCGCCTGGCGCACGATGCGCAGCGCTTCGCCGAGGGTGAGCGCCGGCGGCGAGCCGAGGCGCGACGCCAGATCCATGCCGTCGACGAATTCGAAGGCGAGGAAGAGCGCGCCCTGGTCCTCGCCGGCGTCGAACAGGGTGACGATGTTGGGGTGCAACAGGCGCCCCGCAGCCCGCGCCTCGCGCAGCAAGCGGAGCTTGCGGTCCTCGATCTCCTGCGGTCGGCCCTCGACGACCCGCACCGTCTTCAGAGCCAGCCGGCGACCGATCTGCGGATCCTCGGCGAGCACCACTTCGCCCATGGCGCCGGCGCCGATGGGCGAGATCACCTTGTAGCGGCCGACGAACGAGCCGGGAGCGAGCGGGCTCAAGCGCTCAGCCTCTCGGGTCGCTCTCGCCCGCGTCGCTCGACTCGCCCTCGGCGAGCTCGGGCGCGCCCTCTTCGCGCTCGTCGATCAGACGCTGCGCGCGCTCGAGATGCTCGGGCGGCACCAGGACCCGGACCTCGCCGAGCGCGCCGAAGTTCACCGGATCCTGGTGGAACCGCAGCGACTCGACCGCGGACGGTATGCCCTCCGCCTCGAGGTAGCCGCGCACCAGCTCGGCCTCCTCCTCGGTGCCGACGGTTTCGACGATCTCCCAGCCTTCCATGACCTTGGAGCTCCGATCTCCGGCTTCGCGGGCAGCCGGGCGAGGCGCCATGATACCGCCCCCGGCCGGCCGTCGAAGTCGCGGCGCCGACGTGCCGCAGGAAGATCTCGCGGTGCTCGGCGGCGAGCCGGGCGCTCGAATCGATGAGGAAGGAGTGGTGCGGGTGGCCGGCGAGCGCCAGGTCGGCGCCGGTGACCAGCAGGGCGAATGCCGGCTGCGGCCCGAGTCGCGGGAGGGAACCTCACCGCCGAGGAAATGGCGGCGCGTGGCGGGGGACGCTCCTCGGCGCTGTGTTAGAGTCCCGAGAAAATTTTTGGTCGAGATCGGGGGAAGCTATGTCGCTGCCTCGCGCCGTCGTCGCCCTGGGGTTCCTCGTTGTCGCGTGCCCGCGTGAATCGAGCGGGCAGATCGCCCTCGGCTCCGAGATCGCGGTCAATGTCTACACCAGCGGCGACCAGGACGTGCCCGCTCTCGCGATCCTCCCCGGTGGCGGCTTCGTCGCGGCCTGGCAGAGCGCCGGCGTCGACGGCGATGGCACCGGCGTGGTGGCGCGGCGCTTCGACTCGACGGGCTCCGGAGTCGGTGGCGAGATCCCGCTCTCGACGGGAGTCGCGGGCGGGCAGAACCTGCCGGCGATCGGCGCCGATAGCGTGGGCAACTTCGTCGCGACGTGGGACTCCTGGGCCGCGCCCGGCGATCTGTCGGGCTACGGCGTCTCGGCGCGTCTGTTCGCCGCCGCCGGCACTCCGGCAGGCGCCGAGGCGTTGGTCAACACCCACACGAGCGCCTTCCAGCACGCCTCCGACATCGCCGTGGGCCCGGCCGGCGATTTCGCGGTCGTCTGGCAGGACGACGGCCAGGTCAACGAGGCGCAGATCTACCTGCGAATCTTCGGCGCCAACGGCTCGCCCGCGACCGGGGAGATCCTGGTCTCGGACGACGCCGGGTTCTTCCGGACGGCGCCCGCGATCGCCCGGGACAGCGCCGGCAACTTGGTGGTCGTCTGGCAGGCGGAAGAGGACGGCGAGCAGCGCAACGTCTACTATCGCCTCTACGCGGCGGACGGCGACCCGATCACCGCCGGCGCGCTGGCCACCGAAACGGTCGCCACCGATCAGAAGACTCCCGACGTGGCGATGCGCCCGACCGGCGAGTTCGTGATCGTCTGGCAGTCCTACCAGCAGGATGGCGACGGCTGGGGCGTCTACGCGCGCCGCTTCGACGCGAACGGCGACCCGGCCGCGGGGCAATCTCGCGTCAATCTCGGCACGGTGGGCAACCAGGTCGAGCCCGTGGTGGGTGTGGCGTCGAACGGGACTTTCGCGGTGGCGTTCCGCGACACCGCCCACGGCGGCATCCTCGGCCGCGCCCTCAGCGGTGCCGGAACGGCGTACGGCGGCGATTTCCTCATCAGCGACTTGACGCCGTACGACGAGGCTTCTCCGGCGCTCGCGATGGCCGCCAACGGCGACTTCACCGTCGCCTGGACGGCGGCCGGCTACGATGGCTCGGGCTATTCGATCCGGGCGCGGCGGTTCGTGGGCGACTACCTGTTCCGCGACTCGTTCGAGAGCGGGGACACCCAGGCCTGGAGCGGCAGCGTGGGCAGCTTCGCGGAGGCCGGCGCCGGCGAGTGACGCGAGCCACGGGCGCGGGGCCCCGCTTCGCGCCGCGCTCGTCGCGGGTCTGCGCGGGAGCTCGCGCACCGGCCGGTGCCGTGGCGGATTTGGCCGCCGGGGCTAGCGGCCGGCATGCCGTCCCTAGTCCTCGGGGCGAGGCCCCGTACGACTGCGAACCGGATACGCGGGCCGCGCCGGCTTGCGGCAGGGGTTGCCCCTCATGCCGACCCGGCCGACCCGCTTGCCCAGGCCCCGCGACTCGAACCAGAACCGGAAGTCGTCGCCGCCCGAACCCGCGAGACCGTCGATCAGCATCGCCTTCGGGCTCCGCTGCGCGTCGATCACCGGGTGGGAAGGCGCGGCACTTCCCAGCGCCGGTCGAGGCGGAATTCGCCCGCCGCGCGGTCGAAGCGCATCAGGTCGATCGCCACGTGATCTCGCTCGACCGCGATCCAGGCGAAGGTGTTGGCGCCGCGCTCGCGCCCCCGGCCGCGCGTCGAGGTCGTGGTGCCGACGTGCAGCAGGAGAATCTCGCGGTGCTCGGCGGCGAGCAGGGTGCTCGAATCGATGAGGAAGGAGTGGTGCAGGTGGCCGGCGAGCACCAGGTCGGCGCCGGCGGCCGAAAAGCTCCCGAGCGCGCGCCGCGCGCGGCGCGCCACCGGCTCGCGGGGCTCCTCGGGCGCCGGCCCGAGCGGATGGTGGACGACCACCACCTTGAATGCCCCGGGCCCCGCCGCGGCGAAGCGCGCCTGCACTTCGTCGATCCGCCGCCGGCGCAAGTGGCCGCCCTTGAAGGTCCAGTTGAAGGCCGAGTTGACCCCGAGGACGATCAGCCGCTCGTCGGCGAACTCGGTCTCGAGATCGGGCGAGAAGTGCCGCCGCCAGGCGCCGAAGGGCGCCAGGGCGCGCTCCCAGACGCGGTAGAGCGGCACGTCGTGGTTGCCCGGCACGACGACCCGCGGCCCGGGAAGGGTGTCGATCCAAGCGCGCGCCGCGGCGAACTGCGCCGGCTTGGCCCGCTGGGTGAGATCGCCCGAGACCACGACCACGTCGGGCCGGCGGCTGGCGACGAACGCCCGCGCCGCGGCGGCCGCGGCCGGATCGTGTTTCGGTCCGAAGTGGACGTCCGAGAGGTGGACCAGGGTCCGGGCGGACCGGCCGGGGGCCTCAGAGGCCTTCGTCGGTGGCGAGATCCTCGACCTCCGCGGCGATTCCGGAGGCGGCATAGGCGGCGAGCGCGGAGAGCAGCGCCCGCCCCTGCGAACGGCCGAGCAGGTAGCCGCCGACGGCCGCCACGGCGATCGCCGGGATCGGATAGCGGCGCACCATCCGCCGCCAGTCGAACTCGGCGGGCAGCAGGTCGTCGATCAGCTCGTCGGCGAACGAGCCGTCGCCGCCGTCGACGCCCTCGACCGCCATGGTCTCCGGATTCACCAGCTCGTAGCGCACGCCGCCTCCGCGTCGTTTCCCGGCCGGCTCAGTCGTCGCGCCGGCCGCGCACCAGCAGGCCGATCAGGAAGCCCACGCCGGCGGCGATCAGGATCGACTTGCCCGGATTGTCGCGCACGTAGTCGGTGACGTTCTCCGACAGCTGGCCGACGTCCTTCTTCACCTTGTGGTAGCCGCGCGACAGGCCGTCGACGGCCGAGTCGTACTTCTCGCGCGCCGCGTCGCCCAACTCGCTCATCCGCCGGCGCGCCGCGCGTCCGGCGCGCTTGGCGCGGCGCTCGACCTCGTCGGCCGCGTCCTCGAACTGCTCGCGCGCCGCCTCGACGCCGTCCGCCACCGCGTCGCGCGCCGCGTCCACCGCGTCGGCGACGCCGTCGCGCGCTCGATCCATGCTCTTGCCCACGTCCGCCATGTCGATCTCCCCGGCCGCGGAGAACGCCCGCGACCTGACGCTTCCGATCCTACCGGAGACGCCCGCGATCGGCCATCGGCCGCCGGCCCCTTTGTTACACTGCCGCGCGATCGGAGACCCCATGGCCAGAGTGACGTTCCACGGCGCCTGCGGAACGGTGACCGGCAGCATGACGCTCGTCGAGTGGAGCGACTCGCGCTGGCTGGTCGACTGCGGCATGTTCCAGGGCGACGAGGAGCTCGAGGCGCGCAACTGGAAGCCGTTTCCGTTCGATCCGCGCGCGCTCGACGGCGTCTTCCTCACTCACGCCCATCTCGACCACTGCGGCAGGCTGCCGCGGCTGGTGGCGCAAGGGTACGAAGGCCCGATCCACTGCACCCGGCCGACTCGGCCGCTCGCCTCGCTGGTGCTCCTCGACTCGGCCGCGATCGCCGAGGAGGAGGCGCGCTACGCCAGGAAGAAGGGCTACAGCCGGCACGCCGATCCGCAGCCGCTGTTTTCCGAGCGCGACGCCCGCGCGGCGCTCGATCGGCTCGAGGCGCACCCGTTCGACCAGGAATTCGAGCCCCGACCGGGGATCGTCGTGCGCTTCCGCCGCGCCGGCCATCTGCTCGGCGCCTCCTCGCTCGAGATCTCGGCCAAGGGCGGCGACGGCGGACGCCGGAGCTGGTGCTTCTCGGGCGACGTGGGGCGCTACGACGCGCCGATCCTGCGCGATCCCGAGCCGCCGCTCGCCGCCCCGGCGACGCTGCTGCTCGAGTCGACCTACGGCGACCGCGACCACCCGCACGAGCAGGTGGCCGCGGATCTGGCGACGATCGTCGAGCGCACGTTCTCCCGCGGCGGCTCCGTGCTCGTCCCGGCGTTCGCCCTCGGTCGGACGCAGGACGTCCTCTACCACCTCTCGCAGCTCGCCGAGGACGGCAAGCTCGACCCGCGCGACGTCTTCATCGACAGCCCGATGGCGCTCAAGGCCACCGAGATCTACCGCCAAGCGACGACCGAATTCGACAGCGAGCTCGTCGACCGGGTGCGACGGCGCGCCAATCCGCTGGCCGACGATCGTTTCTCGCGCTGCCGCACGGTCGATCAGTCGAAGGAGCTCAACGACCGCCGCGAGTCGGCGGTGATCGTGGCCGCGAGCGGCATGGCGACCGGCGGCCGGATCGTCCACCACCTCGCGCACCGGCTGCCCGATTCGCGCAACACGGTGGTCTTCGTCGGCTACCAGGGCGTGGGCACCCGCGGCCGCGCGCTGCTCGACGGCGCGCAGAGCGTCTCGATCCACGGTCAGCGCGTTCCGGTGGCGGCCGAGATCGCGCAGATCCAGGGGATGTCGGCGCACGCCGGCCAGAGCGAGCTGCTGCGTTGGGTCGACGCGCTCCCCGCCCGGCCGCCGCGCATCTTCCTCAACCACGGCGAGGATGCGGCGCGCAAGGCGCTCGCGGCGACGCTCGTCGAGCGCGGCCACGCCCGCCCGGCGCTGCCGCTGCCGGGCACCGAAGTCGAATGGTGAGCGGCCGCCGCGGTCCGCAGCGCCCGGGACGGTTCCGCCGCTTCGTCGTCCGCGTGCTGCGCAAGTCGCTCGCCGACGATCTCGGGCTCGCCGCCTCGGCGCTCGCTTTCACCACCGTGGTCTCGCTGGTGCCGCTGCTGGCGCTGGTCTCGCGCTTCGTGGCGCGCGCCATCGCCGAGGACGACGGCCGCACCCTGCGGGTGCTCTCGCAGCTGCTGCCCTACTCCGAACAGACGCTGGTGACGGCGATCGACGCCTTCGTGGCGCAAGCCGAAGCGCTCTCCGGCCTGGCGATGATCGGCTTCCTCGTCAGCTGCGCCTCGAGCTTCCTCACCGTCGAGGGCGCCATCGACCGCATCTTCCGCGTCGAGCGCCGCAAGGGGCGGATCCTGCACCGCCTGTTCTCCTTCTCGCTCGTCGTCTTCTGGGGGCCGCTGGCGATCGCCGGCGCGGTGTCGGCGATCCTCTACCTGGCGCAGAAGCCGGCGGTCACCCGCTTCGCCCAGCGCTCGACGCTGTTTCACCTGCTGCCGTTCGCGATCACGCTGCTCGGCCTGACGGTGCTCTTCTGGTGGGTCCCCAACCGCGGCGTGCGGTTGCGCTACGCGCTCGCCGGGGCGCTCGGCGCGAGCGCGGCGCTGCACCTGCTCCAGGCCGGGTTCCGCGCCTACGTAAAGATCTTCACCGCCGCCTCGCGCGTCGTCTACGGCTCGTTCGCGATCGCCTTCTTCTTCATGCTCTCGGTGCAGATCGCCTGGTGGATCGTGCTCGTCGGTTGCGAGATCACCGCCTGCCTCGAGCTCGGCGAGGAGTCCGCCCAACTCGAGACGCGCGCGATACGGATCGCCGACGATTTCCGACCCTCGAACCCGGCTTGAACCCGGTCGGCCGGGACGGATAGACTCGCTCGCCGCAGTGGGGCAGTAGCTCAGCTGGGAGAGCACCACGTTCGCAACGTGGGGGTCGAGGGTTCGAATCCCTTCTGCTCCACCATTTCACTCACCTGTTGGGAAGTCCCCTCGATGTTATTGAAAAATGGACACGTTAGGGGTGTTCGAAATTCTTCGCCGTCGAAGCTGAGACCTTCCGGGAAGAACAGCTTCTGCAGCCGCTGCCGCTGATCCAGCGCAGCCTCAATCCAAAGGCGACTCGAGTGGGTGACCAGGTGTTCGGCGAACGCCAGGGTGCCCTCGATGTCGAACTCGTCGATCTCGGCGTGGTGGCGGTCGATCTTGGCGAGCGTCAGCTCCTCCTCGACGCGCGCCATGTGGGACTGGTAGGTCTCCTTGTCGATCGCGCCCTCGTAGAGGTAGGCGCTCACGACCCGCTCCTTGCGCTGTTGAAGCACTTCGAGCCGCTGCTCGATCGCCCGCCGCTTCTCGACGACGCCCTTCTGCTCCTCGTTCCAGAGCTCGAGCACGGCGGCGGAGAGTAGCCGCAGGACCTCGGGCCGAGGACTGAGGCGGTCCAGGAGCTCGACGAAGCGCGCCTCGAACTGCTGCTGCGGAACGTTGATCCGGCGGCAACCCGGGCAGTTGTAGTAGGCGTAGCGTGCCCGCTTCCCCTTCGACCAGGCGCCGGTCAGCGGCCGGGAGCAGTGGTCACAGCGGACGAAACGACGCAGCGGAAAGTCCGGGTGGTTGCGCTGATAGCCGGCGATGGGCTGGCGTTTGACGTCGCGCCCAGCCTGCGCCAACAGGAAGGTCTCCGCGTCGACGAGGGGCTCGAAGTCGCCGGCAACGTCGATGCCCCACTCCTCGACCACGACGCGGCCCTGATAAACCGTCTTGCGCAGGATCTTGTGCATCATCGTGCTCGACAGCGTTGCCCCCCGCCGGCCCGTGAGGCCACGGCGGCGCACCTCGCGCAGGATGTCGGCGACGCTGTGGAGGCCGGAGGCCGCCATCGCGAAAGCGTGGCGGACCAGCGGAGCCGCCTCGGGGTCCGGCTCGATCGTCTTCGTGCCGTCAGCCTTCAGCGCGATTCGATAGCCGAGCGGCGGCGGGAACACCCAACGTCCCTTGCTCGCCGCCGCCTGCATCCCTCCCACGCAGCGTTCCCGACGGACGTTGTTGTCGAACTCGTTGAACGCCGCCAGGATGCCGTCCATCAGCTTCCCGGTCGACGAGTCGTCGATCGGCTGAGCCACCGCCCGCAGCGTGATCCCGAGCTTCTGGAGGTGTGCCTTCAGAGCGTGGTGGTCGTACTGGTTCCGCGCGAAGCGGTCCAGCATGTAGACCACCAGGAAGTGGATCCGCCCCCGGTGCGTCCGGCAGTAGGTCAGCATCCGCTGGAGCTGCGTCCGGTCGGTCGTGCTCGCCGACTCGGCCCGCTCCACGAAGACCTCCGCCACTTCCATCCCCTGGGAACGGCAGTAGTCGATGCAGGCCTTCGACTGCGTCTCCAGACTCAGGCCCTTGAGCTGCTCGTGGCTGGACACCCGGCAGTAGACCACCGCCCGGGCGGCGCTCCGCTTGGCGCTCTTCCCAGCGCTGCCGGCGGGGGTCCCAGCTCCGTCCTTCGTCATGACTCTCCCTGGCGATCCTCAGCGCGATGTCCGCAAAGCCGTAGACGAAGTCGCGCAGCTTCTCGACTTCGGCGTCGGTCAGCCGGCACTCGGCGCCGAGAATCTCGCGGCATCGGACTACGGTCAGCATTCTACTCCCGACACGTCTAAGTTCAACGGATGTTGAGACTCGGGAGCACGTCGCCATCCGCATTTCGCCAACCGGCGTCGCCAGCGACCGTGCCCGGTCGTCGATCTCAACAATTGTAGAGTCTCGGGCGCGGCAAAGGCAACTGCCGTCAAGAACGGCCCCTAGGTCGCCTTCCGCCCGCGCGGGCGTGCGGCTTTGCGCTCGGCGAGAACCTCGTTGAGGATCTCGAGGTTCTTGGCTTCGCCGGCGAGGATGTTGTCGACGAAGTCCTCCGCCGCCAGGCGGACGATGCTGTCGCGCTCGACGGCCGCTGCGTAGTAGTTGTTGCCGCGATCCTGCTCGAGCGCGAGGTAGCCCTTCTCGACGATCCGTGTGAGGAGCATGTGGACCGTGGTGTACGACATGGCCGGCGGTCGGTCGGCGATGTCGAGCAGGATGTCGCGAATCGTCGTGCGCCCGAGCTTCCAGCACGACTGCATGATTCGCCACTCCGACGGAGAGAGCTGCTTCTCCGGGAGTGTCTTGGCCCGTGACTTCGGGCGCTCGTCCGACCGCTGGCGCACCATCCGTCAGGAGACCCTGGAGTGCGAGGAGGGATCGTCGGGAACGGCGATCGGCAAGGGCGCGCCCACCGAAGCGCACGCGCCTCCATTCCAGTTCTTGCCGTCGACCCGCCAGCTCAGGCTCATCTCGGTCTTCTCGATCCGGGCCGCGAGCTCGGCGCTCGAGGTCCCCTCCCGGGCGTGCTTCTGCGCCTCGCCCATGGCGACCGCGGCCTCGTCGCGCCGGTTCAGGCGGCGACAGGCGTCCGCATGAACGCACCATGCCTTGGCGCGAAGATCCTCGGTCCAGCTCAGGTGATAGTGCCCGGGATCGAGCCGCATTGCAACGGCGACCGCGAGCTCACTCAGGTCACGCGACAAGACGGCGCTCGAAGCGACCGAGCGCTGGGATTCGGCCATCAGGTGCTGACAGAGCCCCCAGTGATGGAACCGGTTGTCCTCCTCGACGCGCACCATCCGGCCGGCGTGGCCGGCCTCTTCGATGAACAGCTCCGAGAGGAGCGCCGGTGCCTCGACGTACTCGGGGCCGAAGATCGGGTCGAAGTGCTCGAGTTGCTGGAGCCAGTGGTCGAGCACGCGTTTCGATTCCAAGTCTCGCGACGTTGCCCGGCCATCCTGATCCCAGTGCAACGTCGCGGCAAGTTCCAGCGGATTCAGCGGACGATCCGTCATCCTCCTCCTGCCTCCCCCCAAAGTGCCGTGAACCGCTCGGCGTTCGGGTCCTCCGGCGGTGCCTCGCCGACGAACCGGAGCACGCTACGAGCGGAGCGCAAGCCTAGATAGTCCTGAACGAGTCGAACGTCATGTCCCTCCCCGACGAGCTTCGAGCCGGTCGATCGGCGGAGAAGGTGTGGGAACAGCGGGCGCGCGAGCCCGGCGGCCTCGCCCGCTCGACGCACCAGGTAGTAGACCGCGTTGCGGCTGAGCGTCGCCCGTCGCTCGTTGAGGAAGAGCGCAGGGAGATTCAGTGTGCCCTGGTCCTCACGCTCGGCGAGGTAGGCCGAAAGCGCCTGCGCCTCGTCCTCGGGCACCGGATGCGCGCCCGAGCGGCCTCGGTTGAGTCGCTCTACCCACAGCCTCCGGCCCTCGAGGTCGAGGTCGGGAAGAGTGAGCCGGCAGAGCTCGCTCACCCGCAGACCGTGATGGTAAAGGGTCAGGAGCATCGCGTGGTCGCGAACCCCGTGGCGCCCTTCACCCGCGGCGCGCAACACCGCGGCAATTTCTTGCGGTGTCAGGGCGTCAGAATGTGTGGTCTTCATGACGGTGTTGGATCACAAGCGGGTGTGGACAACTCCCCGCCAAGACTCTTAGCATATGGGGACTTTTGTTCAGAGTTCAAGATCAGAGCGAGGGATGGGGTTCAGCGAAGACACGAAAGTAGAGCAGGGAGGCTCCGTCGCAGCGAATCGCTACCTGCGGCGGGCCGTGGACAAGTGTCTCGGTGACGGCATCGACCGCGAGCAGGTCGCGGAAGCTCTGGTTCGCATGGCCGAGACCGTCCACTCGGAGATCGTCGAGGAGCGCGCCGAGTACCGCGTCGCGCCGGACTTGCCGGACAGCTTCGACCAGGTGCCCATCGGCAGTGAGTGCGGCTGCGGCTGGGTCTACTCGTCCGAGCACCACTTCTGCAGCCGGTGCGGCGCCGCGCTGACGCCGAGCCTCGTTCCGAAAGCGATCCCCGGTCGCCTCCAGTTCGAGCGGCGGATTGGCAAAGGCGGATCCGGCGTCGTCTACGAGGCGCTCGACCTCTCGCTCGGCCGCCGTGTGGCGGTCAAGACGCTGCCGACCGTCTGCTCGCCGAACGACATCGCCCGCCTGCGGCGCGAAGCGCAAACCCTTGCCGCCGTCTCGCACCGGAACCTCGCCACGGTCTTCGGCTTCAAGGTCTATCGCGGCACGCCGATGATCATCATGGAGTTCGTCGACGGGGGCACGCTCGCCGAGCGCATCCCGATGCCGCTCGACGAGGCGATTGAGGTCATGCTCCAGGTCACCGAGGTCGTCGGCTGCCTCCACAAGGCCGGCGTCGTCCACCGCGACATCAAGCCGCGCAACATCGCCTTCACCGGAGGCGGTGAGCTCAAGCTCCTCGACTTCGGGTTGGCGAGGCTGGAGCGAGAGGCAACCATGTCCGGAGTCGCCGGACACGTTGTCGTGGGAACTCCTGCCTACCTCTCGCCTGAGGCGCACGCTCATCACCGGGCCAACCCGTCGTTCGATCTGTGGGCGCTCAGCGTGACCTTCTACGAGATTCTCTGCGGGCACCGCCCCGTCGAAGCGGGCTCTCCAGAGGAGCTGGTCGAGGCGATCAAGGGACATCGGCTCACGGCGATCGGAGACCGCCTTCCTCAGCGCCCGCCGATCCTGGATCAGTTCTTCGAAGGGGCGTTCGCGGTGGAGCTCTCCTCGCGACCGCGAACCGCGATCCAGTTCGCGCGGCGCCTGTCCGACCTGCGGCACGAGGCCGAGCTCGCCGGCGGGTGCATGGCCTCCGCCAACCTGCCAGAATGACGCGGGCGAGAGCCCATGCCTGAACAACCCGAGCTGCCAGGAGACGGGCCGATCCCATGCCCGACCACAACTACTTCTCGAACCTCATCTGGCAGATAGCCGACCTCCTCCGCGGCCCCTATCGCCCGCCGCAGTACGAGCGGGTCATGCTGCCCCTGACCGTCCTTCGGCGCTTCGACTGTGTCCTGGCGCCGACCAAGCCCGCCGTGGTCAAGCGGTACGAGCAGGTACGGGACCGTTACAAGGGCGAGGCCCTGGACCGAGTGCTCGACAAGGTCGCGGTCCAGCGCTTCCACAACCACTCGCCCCTCGACTTCGCGAAGCTCAAGGGTGACCCGGACCACGTCGAGAAGCACCTGCTGAGCTACATCCAGGGGTTCTCGGCAAACGTGCGCCGCATCTTCGACTAGGCACGAACTTGGGCCGATGCGCACCGTCGAGATTCAGCATCGCCTGCGCCGCGGAATGTTTGTCGCGCAAGTCGTGGGCAAGTCGATGGAGCCGGCCATCCCTGACGGTGCGTTCTGCGTCTTCGCGGCGCCAGTGACGGGCACCCGCGAGGGCAAGACGGTCCTCGCGGTGCTGCGCGACGAGCGCGATTCAGAGACCGGCGAGCGCTTCACGGTCAAGCGGTATGAGAGCCGGAAGGCGCCCACCGACGACTCCTGGAGCCACGACGAGATCACGCTCAGGCCCGTCAATCCCGCCTTCCCGCCGATCGCGATCTCTTCGAACGAGGGGGATCGCATCGCCGTGGTCGCCGAGCTTGTCGAGGTCCTGCGACCGACTGCGCCGGCTGCGTAGCCGGAAGTGCTCCCGGGCACTCACGTCCGGCGAGATTGGTTGGCGGAGTATCCTCGCCACGATGGACGACCTCGAACATCGTCATGGACCCTCGGATGAGCCCCAGGCTGCGGTCATAGCGGCCTGGGTCGAGAATCACCGGCGGTTCCTCGCCTTCCTCGAGCGCCGCGTGGAGAGTCGCGCTGCCGCGGAGGAGATCCTGCAGGAGGCATTCGTGCGTGGGCTGGAGCAGGCGGGTGAGATCCTCGATGAGGAGCGGGCCGTCGCCTGGTTCTATCGCCTGCTGCGCAACGCGGTGGTCGATCACTATCGCCGGCGCGGCGCGAAGACGCGCGGCCTCGAGGCGGTGGCACGCGAGCTCGGGGGCGCGAGCGAGCCACCGCCGGAGATCGAGGCTGCCCTTTGTCGCTGCTTCGAGGCGCTTCTGCCCGCGCTCCGTCCGGAGTACAGCGAGATCCTCCGCCGGGTCGACCTCGAAGGGAGCCGCCCGGCCGACTTCGCCCGCGAAACGGGCCTCACCCCCAACAACGCCATGGTCCGGCTCCACCGCGCCCGCAAGGCGCTGCGGGCCGATCTCCAGCGCTCCTGCCGGACCTGCGCCGATCACGGCTGCCTGGACTGTAGCTGTGGTGTAAGGGTCTCGCGGTAGTTCCGTCTGCAGGGATCGAGGAGGAACCAAACGACCATGAGCGAGCACCGGCACCAGCACCCTGGCCACGCAGGAGAATCCAGTAGCGGCCCCAGCGGGACCACCGACGTCATCGATCCGGTCTGCGGCATGACCGTCGACGCAGGGAACTCGAAGCACCGCTCCGAGCACGCCGGGGAGATCGTCCACTTCTGCTCGGCGAGCTGCAAGGCGAAGTTCGACGCCGATCCGGCCAAGTTCGTCCAGGCGGCGCCGACGCAGGCGGCGGGAGCCGAGCACGCAGCGTGCGCGGCGCCGGGCGGGCACGGGGTCTGTTGCGCTCCGAAACCGAACGCCACGGGTCCAGCGGCGCCGGCGGGCACGACGAAATGGACTTGCCCGATGCATCCCGAGATCGAAAGCGACCGGCCTGGGTCCTGCCCGAAGTGCGGCATGGCCCTGGAGCCTGTGATGCCGGCGCCTCTCGCCACCAAGACCGAGTGGACCTGCCCGATGCACCCGGAGATCGTGCGCGACGCGCCGGGCAGCTGCCCGATCTGCGGCATGGCGCTCGAGCCGCGCGTCGCCACGCTCGAGGAGGGGCCGAGCGAGGAGTACCTCGACATGCGGCGCCGCTTCTGGGTCTCCGTGCCGCTCGCCCTGGGCACGCTCGTGCTGGTCATGGGCGACGCTTTCCTCCCGGGCACGCCGATCTCGAGCACCGTGTCGGCATCTACCCGGCTCTGGCTCGAGATGCTGCTGGCGATCCCCGTCTGTACCTGGGCCGCCTGGCCGTTCTACGAGCGCGCGGTGGCCTCGGTGCGCCACCGCAGCCTCAACATGTTCACGCTGATCGGCCTCGGCGTCGGCGTGGCATTCGGCTTCAGCCTGGTGGCGACCCTGGTGCCCGGGATCTTCCCGGCGACCTTTCGCGACGCCAACGGCCACATGCCCGTCTACTTCGAGGCGGCGGCGGTCATCACGGCGCTCGTCCTGCTCGGCCAGGTGCTCGAACTCAAGGCACGGGGCGCGACCGGCGCCGCGATCCGCAAGCTCCTGGGACTCGCAGCCAAGAGCGCCCGCCGGCTGCGTGAGGATGGCAGCGAGGAGGACGTGGCGCTCGAGCTCGTCGCGCTCGGCGACCGGTTGCGCGTTCGCCCGGGAGAGAAGGTGCCGGTCGACGGTGTCGTGATCGAGGGCGCCAGCGCGATCGACGAGTCGATGGTCTCGGGTGAGCCGATGCCGGTCTCGAAGGGACCCGGCGACCCTGTCGTCGGCGCCACGGTCAACGGCGCCGGCGGCTTCGTCATGCGCGCCGAGAAGGTCGGCTCCGAGACCCTGCTCGCGCGAATCGTCGCCATGGTCGCCGCGGCGCAGCGCAGCCGCGCGCCGATCCAGAAGCTCGCCGACCAAATCTCCGGCTGGTTCGTCCTCGCCGTCCTGGCGATCGCGGCCCTGACCTTCGCGGCGTGGGCGATTCTGGGACCTGAGCCACGTCTGGCGCACGCCCTGGTGAATGCGGTCGCCGTGCTCATCATCGCCTGCCCATGCGCTCTCGGGCTCGCGACGCCGATGTCGATCATGGTGGCGACGGGCAAGGCGGCCTCGATGGGGGTCCTGTTCCGCAACGCCGAAGCGATCGAGCTGCTGCGCAAGGTCGACACGCTGGTGGTCGACAAGACCGGCACGCTGACCGAGGGCAAACCCCGGCTCGTTGCCCTGCGACCGGCAACCGGCTTCGACGAGAACGAGGTCCTGCGGCTCGCGGCGGCGATCGAGCGCGGCAGCGAGCATCCGCTGGCGGCGGCGATCCTCGCGGGAGCGAGTGAACGCGGTCTGGAGGCCGCCGAGGGCGTCGGTTTCGAGTCACTGACCGGCAAAGGCGTGGCCGGGCGCGTCGCCGACCGGCGCGTCGCGCTGGGCAACCTCAAGCTCATGGAGGAAGGCGGCGTCGACGTCACGTCACTTCGTGACGAGGCGGAACGACTCCGGGGTGAAGCCCAGACGGTGATGTACCTCTCGGTCGGAGACCGCCTGGCTGGCCTGTTGGGGGTCGCGGACCCGATCAAGGCCACAACCGTCGAAGCACTGCGCTCCTTGCACGGCGAAGGAATCCGCATCGTGATGTTGACCGGCGACAGCCGAAAGACAGCGGAGGCGGTAGCCAGAACCCTCGGTATCGACACGATCGTCGCCGAGGTACTTCCCGACCAGAAGGTGCGCGAGGTCGAGCGGCTCCAGGCCGAAGGCCGTATCGTCGCCATGGCCGGAGACGGCATCAACGACGCCCCGGCGCTCGCCCGCGCCGAGGTCGGCATCGCCATGGGCACCGGCACCGACGTCGCGATGGAGAGCGCCGGCGTGACGCTGGTGCGCGGCGATCTGCGCGGCATCGCCCGCGCCCGCAAGCTCTCGCGCGCCACGATGCGCAACATCCGGCAGAACCTCTTCTGGGCCTTCGCCTACAACGCCGCCGGAGTGCCCATCGCGGCCGGGCTGCTCTATCCCTTCACCGGCTGGCTGCTGTCGCCCATGCTGGCGGCTGCGGCGATGAGCCTGAGCTCGGTGTCGGTCATCGCCAACGCCCTGCGTCTGCGCACCTTCCCGACCGAGCCCGCGTGGGCGGAGTCGCCGGGTCCCGTGGGCCGTAGGGCTTGAGATTGACAAGCGGAGCCTTCGGGCGCAGACTCCTGCCCGGCATGATGGGCTTCTTCCACTCTTCCGCGTCCTTCCGACGAAGCGTCGCGTCAAGCGCACTGATCGCGGTGGTCGGTCTCG
The DNA here is from genome assembly GCA_046331385.1 of Thermoanaerobaculia bacterium. GTDB lineage: Bacteria > Acidobacteriota > Thermoanaerobaculia > Multivoradales > JAGPDF01 > JAXLQW01. The sequence continues at coordinate 3,848,716 of JAXLQW010000001.1, read as the reverse complement.
CGTTCGGATTCTGCGTCTGCGAGATGCCCGTTCATTCGGAAGGCCCCGAGTGCCACGAGGCGCGTCCGACGACGGTACCCGCCCACGGTGTCTGGAGCCAGGAGTGCTGCTGCTCGGGTGACCCGACGCTGCAGCCCGCGACGCTCGAGGCTCGCGGACCCGAGACGGCGCGAACCGTGAGTCACCTGGCGAGCACGAGCGCGCTCCCGGCCGTGATGCCGGAGGTCGAAGGTTCGAGTCACGCCGCTGCCGCACCCTGGCTCGTCGCAGCCTCACCGCCGCACGCTCCGCCCCCCGCCTTCGTCCTGCCTCTTCGAGTCTGAGACCGACGCTCGTCGCGCCCTCGTAGGGCGTCGGCGATAGCTGTCTCCGCACCCTGCCGGCCGTCCGGCGGGGCGCTTCTCACTCGACTCGAGGAGATCGTCTCTTGCGTATCGCGCACGGTTTTTTCTTTCTCGCATTCACCGCATTGGCCGCCTGTACCTCGGTCCCAGCGCCTACGGCCGGCAGCGCCCAGAATCCCGCCAACCCGCAGGCGGCGGAGTCGCCCCGGCCGCCCTTCCAGGTATCGAGCCCCGCACCCCAAGCCGACAACGCCAGAGCCGCAGAGCACGACACGCACTCCGCGGGCAGCTCCGCGCCAGCGCCCGTAGCAGGAAAAGCGGGAACGGCGGTAGTCACCTACACCTGCCCGATGCATCCCGAGGTCCGGTCGCACGAGCCCGGGTCGTGCCCGAAGTGCGGAATGACTTTGGTTCCCGTCCCCGACAAGCCGGAGCGCCCATGACCCGAAGCGCCACCGCAACGTTGGGGCTCGTCCTGCTCACCGCCGGATGCGCCTCCGTCGACCCCGGACCCTCGTTCCACAACGTCGCCGAGACGGTGGCGGAGAGGTCGGGCCTCGAACCCTCCTGGGCGCGCACGAGCGAGGAGGAGGATGCCGCCGAAGCAGCCGCCGTGGAGTTGCTCGCCGCGCCGCTCGACGACTCCACCGCGGCGCGTATTGCGCTCCTGCGCAACCGCGCCCTGCTCGCCGAGATCGAAGAGCTGGGCATCGCCCGCGCCGACTACGCCCAGGCCACGCGTCTCGCCAACCCGACACTCTCGGCGTTCCGACGGACCCCGAGCTCCGGGTCCGGTACCAACGTCGAGGTCGAGATCGCGCAGGACATCCTGGACGTTCTCGTGCAGCCCGCCCGCAAGCGCCTCGCCGCCGTCGAGCTCGAGGCCGCGAAGCTCCGGCTCGGGCAGACGATGCTCGACCTCATCTCCGAGGCCCGGATCGGGTTCTTCGAGCTCGTGGCCGCGGAAGAGTCCGTCGACCGGGCGGCGCGCGTGAACGACCTCACTCGCGCGGCGGCCGAGCTCGCCCGACGCCAACGCGACGCCGGCAACCTCGAAGAACGCGAGGTCGCGCTTTTCGAGGCAACGGACGCCCAAGCGCTGATCGACCTCACGCATGCGCGGCTCGACGCCGGCAGCGCGAGGGAGAAGCTCAACGTCCTGCTCGGCCTGTCCGGAGTCGATACCGCCTGGACCGCCCAGCGGCCTCTTCCCGACCCCCCGGATCAGGAGCTGGAGTTGGGCTCGATCGAAACCCGGGCGGTCGAGCAACGGCTGGACCTGGGAGCGGCTCGCTTCGGTGTGGACCTGGTCGGACGGGCGCTGGCGCTCAAGCGCGGCACCCGTTTCTTCCCGGTAGGCATCGAGGTCGGACTCAATCAGGAGAAGGACACCGACGGCACCCGACTCCGCGGGCCCCAGATCGCCATCGCGCTGCCGATCTTCGACACCGGGGCCGCCTCGATCGCCCGCCTGGAGGCCGAACAGCGTCGCGCGCAGCGTCAGCTCGAGCAACTGGCGATCGAGATCCGGTCCGAAGTCCGGCTGGCACGGGATCAGGTGCTGGGAGCGCGCGCCCTGGTCGACACTTACCAAGCGGTTCTCCTGCCGAAGCGAAGGAGCGTGCTCGAACAGACGCTCCTCCACTACAACATGATGCTTCTGGGCGTCTACGACCTGCTGGTCGCCCGCCGCGACGAGACCGAAGCGGAGCACGCCGCGACCCTGGCGCTGCGCGATTACTGGATCGCCCGGGCGAAGCTCGAGCGAGCCGTCGGCGGCCCGCTCGGAGCGTTGCGGGAACTGCCTACCAGCGATGGATCCGCAGCGCCCGCCCCACCGAGCCCACACGAAGCCCACGAACACCCTGCTCCCTCGTCCGGAGGCCCCCGATGATCTCGCGCCGAACCTGGATCTCCCGCGCCGCGCTCCTCGCCTCGGGCGCTGCTCTCCTCGATCGCGCCCGCCTCGTGCTCGGCGGCGGAAACGCGCTCGCTCAGGATCCCCCTGCGGGGCAGGACATGAACAGTATGCCCGGCATGACCGCTCCGCCCCCGGCGACAGCGCCCGCTCCAACGGCGGCGCCACCACGCTCCGCTCCACGTACCGGCCTCCCCTACACGCCCGTGGTCACGCCGAATATCCCGACCCTTCCCTTCCGCATGAACGGCGGCGTCAAGGAGTTTCACCTCGTCGCGGAGCCCGTCGAGGTCGAATTCGCGCCGGGCATGAAGGTCAACGCTTGGGGCTACAACGGCACCTCACCCGGCCCTACGATCGAGGCGGTCGAGGGCGATCGCGTCCGCCTGTTCGTCGAGAACCGACTCCCCGAGCACACCACGGTCCACTGGCATGGCATCCTTCTACCGAACGGCATGGACGGAGTCGGCGGGCTGAATCAGCCGCAGATCCAGCCGGGCGAGACTTACGTCTACGAGTTCACACTGCGCCAGCACGGGACGCACATGTACCACCCCCACGCCGACGAAATGGTGCAGATGGCGATGGGGATGATGGGCTTCTTCATCATTCACCCGAGGCAGTCCGAACGGCGGATCGATCGCGATTTCTGCATCTTCCCGCACATGTTCTCCATCCGCCCAGGCACCAAGACGCCCGACGCATCGGTAATGCTCGACTTCAATCTGTTCACTTTCAATGGCAGAGCCTTCCCCGGGACCGATGCGCTGGTTTGCCGGCTGGGCGACCGGACCCGCATCCGGCTCGCCAACATCAGCATGACTAGCCACCCGATCCACCTTCACGGCCACCAGATGTGGGTGACCGAGACCGACGGTGGCCAGATCCCGCGCTCCGCCTGGTGGCCGGAGACCACTATCAACGTGATGCCGGGTACCACCCGCGCCTTCGAGTTCGTCGCCGACAACCCCGGCGACTGGGCACTCCACTGCCACAAAACGCACCACACGATGAACGCCATGGGCCACGACATCCCGAACATGATCGGAGTGGATCAGCAGGGGGTGTCAGGCGAGATCTCGAAGCTGGTGCGCGGCTACATGGCGATGGGGACCTCCGGAATGGCCGAGCACGCGGCGCACTCCGAGCACATGCCGGGGCTCCCGAACACGCTGCCGATGATGACCGGCACGGGGCCGTTCGGGCCGGTCGAGATGGGGGGCATGTTCACGGTGCTCAAGATTCGCGACGGCATTGCCAGCTACGAAGATCCTGGCTGGTACGACTACCCGCCGGGCACGGTGTCTTGGAAGGTCGGCTCGGAGCCGGGCAGCGAGACCGAGAAGGGGGGTGGCCATGAGCACGGTGGGTAAGTGGGTCATCCGACTGCTCGCCTTGGTCGGCCTCGTTGCGATCACCGGAGCCATCGGCTTCGTGGCGATGGGGCTCTCGTCCCGCTCGGAGCCGCCTGTGCTCGAGGTCAAGCTCGCACGCTCCGCGCGCCATCTGATGATTCCGGCCGCGGCGCGACGCGCGACGAACCCGCTGCCGCCTACTCCCGAGCTCCACGCGAGGGCTCTCCGCCACTGGGCCGACCACTGCGCCTCCTGCCACGGCAACGGCGGCAAGGGCGACACCTCGATGGGCCGCAGCCTCTACCCGCGAGCGCCGGACATGACGCGCGCCCTGACCCAGCAACTCTCGGACGGCGAGCTCTTCTGGATCATCGAGAACGGGGTCAAGTTGACCGGAATGCCGGCCTGGGGATCCCCGGCGGCCGAAGACGACGCCGAGACCTGGGAGTTGGTCCACTTCATCCGCCGACTCCCTTCCCTGACCGAGGCCGAGGTCGCCGAGATGAAGAAATTGAACCCGCTCTCGCGGGCGGACCTGGAGCAGGAAATGGAAATGGAGCGCTTCCTCGCCGGAGATGGCCCTGATTCGGAGGCCTCCGCGCCTCACCATGCCAAAGCATCGCCCAACTGAGAATAGGAGAAGCCAAATGAGCACTCATCCGTCTGCCCGCCGGTCCTTCGTCACCGCTGCGCTGATCTTCGCCGCCGTCGTACCCGCCCTCGCCCACGAAGGGCACCACCACAACGCCATGGGCACGATTCGCACCGTCCAGGCCAACCAGCTCGACCTCGAGACAACCGAGGGCAAGGTCGAGGTGTTTGTATTGACGGACACCACCAGTTACAAGCGGGGCGATTCCGCGGCCAAGCGGGAAGACCTCGAAGTCGGAGCTCGCGCGGTTGTCATGTATGAGGCCAAGGACGGCAAGAACCTCGCGATCGAGATCAAGCTGGGTGCTTCCGAGCACGAAGGACACGGCTCACACGCAGCGGCCACCCCAGCCTTATCAGCGGCTCCAGCAGCACCGGCGGCCTTCATCTCCAAAGAAGACTTCAATGCACTTCACCGGGTCGAGGCGAGATTCGTGTGCATGGGCAACAACTCCCTCCTCGACGTGCCGCAGATTCCAGTTGAAGTTGGAGGGAAGACCTATTTCGGCTGCTGCCCGGCGTGCAAGGAGCGGCTCGAGACCCATCTCTCGCTCCGCGAATCGATGGATCCGATCAGCCGCCGGATGGTCGACAAGGCGGTCGCCGTCATCGGGGTTCTGCCGTCGGGGACCGTGGTGTACTTCGAGACCGAACAGAACCTCGTCGCCTACCGGGCCAAGCTCACCGGGCGGCAGCCCTCATGAGACGGGCCAGCTTCGTGGTCGGGGCGACTTGCCTCGTCGCGAGCGCCCTCGCAGCCCACGCCGATGACACTCCGGCTCGAGCGGCGGAGGCTCTGGCCACGGTCGAGAAGTTCGGCGCCGCGCTCGCCTCCGGAGACCGCGAAGGGGTCCTGGCGAGCCTGGCGCCGGATGTCGTGATCTTCGAGCACGGCGGAGCGGAGATGTCGCGAGAAGAGTCCGCCGGTCACCACCTCGACGGGGACGTCGAGTACTTGAAGGAGATCAAGGTCCGGACGGTCGACCGGAGGGTGATTGCAGGTGCCGACCGAGTCGTCGTCCTGACTCGAACGGAGAGCAGCGGCCAGTACGGCGGTAAACCCGTCGCGACGCGCGGCACGGAGACCCTGGTTCTCGAGCACCGAGGCTCGCAGTGGGTGATCGTGCACGTGCACTGGTCTTCTGGAAAGTCGGGCTGAGGGGATCGGCATGTCGCAGCCTGCCGCGCCCTATGTCCACGCGCTGCGCTTCCGGTGGCTCACGCCGTTCTACGACGGTCTGGTCGCCGCGACCACTCGGGAACGGAAGTTCCGCGCCGCGGTCATCGAGCAGGCGGGGCTGCGACCCGGCCACCGCGTACTCGACCTTGGTTGCGGCACCGGGACTCTCGCGATCGAGATGGCACGCCACTGCCCGGGGCTCCAGATCTTCGGCCTGGACGGCGATCCCGGGGCCCTGGCCAGGGCGGAGCGGAAGGCGACACAGGCCGGCGTCGAGATCACCTGGCAGCAGGGCCTCGCGACGAAGCTGCCGTATCCGGAGGCCAGCTTCGACCGGGCCGTCTCGACTCTCTTCTTTCACCACTTGGCGGCCCAGGACAAAGTCTCGGCCGCGACCGAGCTCTACCGGGTGCTGCGACCGGCCGGGCAGCTCCATGTCGCCGACTGGGGCCCCCCGACGAGCCGGCTGCAACGCCTGCTCTTTCTCCCGGTTCAACTGCTCGACGGATTCGTCAACACCTCACCTCAGCTCGCCCGAGGCCTGGTCGACGTCTTCCGACAGGCGGGATTCGAAGGCATCCAGGTCACCCGCCGGATCCCCACGCTCCTCGGTACCCTGGCCCTCCACTCCGCGAACAGGGCCTAGCCATGCCGGGAGCCACCCCAGTCTCCGCCCGCAACTACCCATTCGGGTGTGGTTTGGCGCCTTCCGCGGCGCGTATCGTGGCGGCGAGATGAGAAGTCTCCTCCGCAGTCTCGCATCCGCGCTGTCGGTCGCGCTGCTGCTGCCAGCCCTGGCCAGCGCGCTGTCGCCGTGCGCGATGCCCGACTGCCCCAGGGTCGAGTGCGAAGCCCCGGCGACACAGGCCGGGCACGACTGCTGCCCGGCCCCCGATGCGACCCTCACGGCGCCCTGCTGCCAGCAACAGATCGAAGCGCCAGCCGCGTTGACTCGACTGGCCGAGAAGCCGGCATTGCCGGCCGTCGCGAGCGCCGGCGCGCCCGAAACGGGAGCCTCCCTGGAAGGGGAGATCTCTTGGTCGTCGAAGGGTCGCCCCTTCCGCGCGCTCGACTGCCTCAGTCAAAGCTGCGTCCTGCGAATCTGAGTATCCCGTCGCGCCTGTAGGGCTGCACCATGGTGGTGCAGGCCCGCGGTGTTCGACGAGGTGTCTCATGTTCGGAACGAGCCTGACTCGCAGAACGACGATCGGCGCTACACGCGCCACCCACGCAAGACTAGCGACGGCGCCCAGTTGGGCGCACTCGAGAGCGCACTGCATCCGCACGCTCGCGGAGGAGCTCATCATGACCAGAACCTCGAAGTTCGTCTTCGCCGCCTTCCTGATCACCCTTTCGGCCCTTGCCGTTGGCCCCGCTGCCGGCGCCGAGAACCCGGGCATTCGCCACACCGTCTTCATGGCCGGCAGCATCATCGAAGCCTCGGCCGAAGGGATCTACCTCTGCATCGGAACAGCCGACGGCGCCGAGCCCGGCCAGGTGCTCGATGTCGTCCGCTTGACCCGCAGCGGGAATCCCAAGCAGGGGGTCCGCTTCCGTCGCGAGAAGGTCGGCAAGGTGAGGATCGACGCGATCGTCGACGAGCACTTCGCGCAGGCGACTGTCCTCGATGGCAAGGTCGAGAAGGGCGACATCGTCCGCCTGACTGATCCAGACGAATCGATGAAGAACTGAAACAGCAATCTCCTTCGCCGTCGAGCTCGCGGACAACCGTAGAGAAAGGACAGACCTTGAACACGAGACTCCTCACCCTGACCCTCGTCGCCGGCCTCGCCGTCGTGGCGTGCGACCGCTCGACTCCTACCCAACCTTCGAGCAGCGCGTTCGTCCTCCAGGATGCCATCGTGTCGGTCGACGGCGTGGTCGTGAACGGCACGACGGTGTCGCGCGACCACGGGGCGGGGGCCAGCACTCGCTTCGAGGCGCACCTCGTCGACCTCGCGGGCCGGCCCGCGTTGGGCCACACGGCTCGCATCGACTACATGCGGCCCAACGGACACGGCTCGATGATGAACGGCGGCCGCATGACCCTGTACGACGACGGCACGCACGGCGACCGGATGCCCAACGACGGAATCTACTGCTATGAGGATTTCGGTGGCGAGTACGGCTGCCATGGCGCGAACGCGCCGATGGGCCGGCACGACTACGACTTCTTCGGCATGAATCCTTCCGGTGGCGAGACGAACCACATTCTGGTCACCGTGACCGTGGGCTGACGCTCACCCTCCGCCGAGACCCGCCCGTTTCCGGAACCCGTCCATGCGGCCCCTCGCCAAGCTCCTCGCCCTCGCCGTTGCCGTGGCCCTGCTCCTGCCGGGCCTCGCGGCGGCGTTCGCGGCGTGCGCGATGGCCAACTGCCCGATGATGGACGGTGGCGGGGCAGGCGAGCACGATTGCTGCCCGCCGGCTCCGGCGACGGTCTCGATGGACTGCTGCGAACACGCACCCACGGCCCGGACCGCGGCGCTGGTCCTGCCGGAGCGGGACCCCTCGACGAGCGTGGCGATCGTGGGCGGCTCCACTGCCGAGATTGCCGAGCTTCCCGCGGCCATTCGCTTCTTGCCCGACCGGCGGCAGCCGCACCCTCCTCTCGACTGCCTGGCGAGGAGCTGTGTCCTGAGGAACTGAGGTCCCTCCGCGCCTGAACGGACTCCGCCAATGGAGGCGGGATCCATCCGTAAGGGTCGAGGAGGACCTCATGGACCGCATACTCCCGGCGCTCACCATCCTGGTGGCGCTCCAGGCCCCGGCCTTCGGGCAATCCGAGCCGGCGCCAGCAGAAACCCCCACCACGTCCCGCGCGACCGGGATCGTTTCGGCGCCCGAGCTGTTCTCCGATGGGCCGGTAGCAGAGCTCGACGTGCTCGTCGCCGAGGCGCTGTCGCGGGCCCCGGCACTCGCCGCGAAGCGGGCCGAGATCGAGGCCCGGCGCGAGATGGAGGCGCCCGCCAGCGCGCTGCCCGACCCGATGGTCGAGGCAACGCTTCAGAACGTCGGCTTCGAGCCCAGCGTCGGCTCGGAGGAGATGTCGATGGTCGGGATCCAGGCTCGCCAGGGCCTGCCCTATCCCGGCAAGCGCGCCGCCGCGCGCGACGTTGCCGTTGCCGAAACCGAGCGGGCGCGCGCCGATCTCTTCGCGCTCGAGCGCCAGGTCGCGGCCGAGATTCGATCGCTCTACGCCCGGGCCTGGGCGCTCGATCGCGAACGCGAGGCGCTCGCCGCGGCCGACGAGCTGGTCCAGCTCCTCGAGGAGATCGCGCACAGCCGCTACTCGGCGGGCGAGGGGGACCAGGAAGGAGTGCTCAAGATCCAGGTGCAAGAGTTGCGCATCGCCGAGTCGGTCGGCGACCTGGCGAAGGAGCGGCGCACCCTGGTCGCCGAGCTCAATCGCTGGCTCGATCGCCCTGGCGACGCACCCCTTGCGGACACGCGGCTCCTGCCCAGGGCCTGGCCGATCGGCGCCGATGCCGAGCGCCTTGCTCTCGCCGGGTCCGCCGAGGTCCGACGCGCGCAGGCTGCCGTGGTTGCTGCCGAGCGACGGGTCGCGGTCGCCCGGCTCGAGCTCAAGCCCAACTTCTCGGCCAACGCCGGGCTCGCCGCGCGCGGGGGTTACGACCCCGTCGTCTTGCTCGGGTTCGGCGTCGAGCTGCCGATCTGGCGCCGCCAGAAGCAGTTGCCCATGCTGCGGGCGGCCGAGCAGGAGCTCGAGGCCGCGCGCCGCGAGCAGGCGGACGTCGAGGCGATGGTCCGCGCTGAGGCATCGAGCCAGCTCGCCGCCTGGCAGAACGCCGACGAGCAGGCGAACCTCTATCGCCAGGGCATCCTGCCCCAGACGAGCGCGGCGCTCGCCGCCGCCCGCGCCGCCTACCTCACCGGCCGCGGCGACTTCTCCACCGTCATCGAGGACTTCAACCTCTGGCTCGAAGCTCGCGTCGCGCTCGCGCGGCGCGAGGCCGACCGATTCATCGCTTCCGTCGCATTCGACCGCTTGGCCGGTACCGGGTCACTCCTGGCCGGCGTGAAGGAGTGACCATGTTCCGCAACCCGTTTCGCTCTCTCGCCCGCTCCGCCGCGGCCCGGCGCACGCTGCTCGTGCTCGGGTTGCTCCTCGTCGCCCTGCCGTTTCTCGGCTGCGGCGCCGAGCACTCCGAGGAGGGTGCCGGCTGGCACTGCCCGATGCACCCGACCTACACCTCCGACAAGCCAGGCGACTGCCCGATCTGCGGCATGAAGCTGGTGCCGATTCCCAAGAGCGAGCACGCCGCGGACCGGTCCGCCGGCGCCGCGGGCGCCGAACAGCGTCGCATCCTCTTCTACCGCAGCCCGATGGACCCGTCGGTGACCTCGCCGGTACCGGCGAAAGACTCGATGGGGATGGAGTACGTGCCGGTCTATGCGGACGAAGCCTCGCGCCCCGCGAGCTCCGTTCCGGGGCTGGCGACCGTCTCCGTAAACGCCAGCGGCATCCAGCTCGCCGGCGTCCGCACCGCGGTCGCGGCGCGCGAGCATCTCGCCAGCTCCACCCGTACGGTGGGTCTGGTGCTGCCAGATGAACGGCTGGTACGCCACGTCCACACCAAGATCGCCGGTTGGGTGGAGAAGCTCCACGTCAACTTCACCGGCCAACTGGTGCGCCGAGGCCAGCCGGTTCTCGCCATCTACTCGCCGGAGTTGCTCGCCTCGCAGGAAGAGTACCTGCGCGCCCGACAGTCGGCAGCCCGCTTCGCGAACTCCACCATTCCCGAAGTCAGAGAAGGCGGCGAAGAGCTCGCCGCATCGTCGCGTCGACGTCTGGAGCTGTTCGACGTGCCACAGAGCTTCCTCGAGACCATCGAGCGCACGGGCAAGGCGCAACGCACGGTCACGCTGGTCGCACCGGCCTCCGGCTTCGTGAGCACCAAGGAGGTTCTCGAGGGCATGGAGGTTCAGCCCGGTATGGAGCTCTTCACGCTCACGGACCTCTCCCATGTCTGGGTGGAGGCCGAGTTCTACGAGAACGAAGCGCGGCTCTTGCGCGTCGGACAGCGGGCGGATGTCCACTTGCCCTACGAGGCCGGACACGTCATGCCTGCCGCGGTCACGTTCATCTACCCGACGCTCTCGGCCGAGAGCCGTACTCTCAAGGTGCGCCTCGAGCTGAGCAATCTCGATGGTCACCTGAAACCCGGCATGTTCGTCGACGTGACGGCCGATCTTGAGGCGGCCGATGGCATCTCCGTCCCCGAAGACGCGGTGATCGACACCGGACTGAGGCAGGTGGTCTTCGTCGAGCTCGAGCCCGGGACCTTCGAGCCGCGCGATGTCCAGGTCGGACTTCGTGGCGCCGGCAGGGTCGTCATCCTGTCGGGGGTTGGTGAAGGGGATCGCGTTGCGACCCGTGCCAACTTCCTCCTCGACTCCGAGTCGAAGCTGCGCGCCGCGTTGCAGGCGGCACAGACACCCGCGTCGTCAGCCGGGGCCACCCCGACGACGACGCCTCCCAACTCCGGCCAGAAGCACTGAGCCGAGAAGAGATCGCCATGATCAAGCGAATCATCCGCTTCTCCGCCGAAAACCGATTCCTCGTGCTCGGGGCCGTCGCGGTCCTGATCGTCCTCGCCGGCTACACCCTGCGGCAGATCCGGCTGGACGCCCTGCCGGATCTCTCCGACACCCAGGTCATCGTCTACTCGCGGTGGGACCGCTCCCCCGACATTCTCGAGGACCAGGTCACCTACCCGATCATCGCCAACCTGCTCGGCGCGCCGAAGGTCAAGGCGATCCGCGGCTACTCCGACTTCGGGTTCTCGTACGTCTACGTGATCTTCCAGGACGGCACCGACATCTACTGGGCACGCTCCCGGGTCCTCGAGTACCTGTCCAAGATTCAGTCGCGGCTGCCCGAGGGCGTCCAGACCGAGCTCGGCCCGGACGCGACCGGCGTCGGTTGGGTCTACCAGTACGCCCTCGTCGACCGTGAGAAAAAGCACTCGCTCGACGAGCTTCGCTCCTACCAGGACTGGACGCTGCGCTACGCCCTTCAGTCCGTACCCGGCGTCGCCGAGGTCGCCTCGATTGGTGGCTACCAGAGGCAGTACCAGGTGACGGTCGACCCCAACCGGCTGGCCGCCTATGGAATTCCGATCGACGCGGTGGTCAACGCCGTGCGGCGTTCGAACAACGAAATCGGCGGGCGCCTGTTGGAGCTGTCGGGGCGGGAGTTCATGGTGCGCGGCCGTGGGTACGCCAAGAGCACCGACGACCTCGGGCAGATCGCGGTCAAGGTCGCTCCCGGCGGCGTACCGGTGCTGCTGCGCGACGTCGCGAACATCGAGCTCGGCCCCGAGATCCGGCGCGGGGTATCGGACCTCGATGGCGAAGGCGACACCGTCGGCGGCATCGTGGTGATGCGGCACGGCGAAAACGCGCTCAACGTCATCCGCCTCGTCGAGGCGAAGCTGGCGGACCTGAAGCAGTCTCTCCCCGAGGGGGTCGAGGTGGTCACCACCTACGACCGCTCGACGCTGATCGAACGCGCGATCGGCACGCTGAAGCACGAGCTCGTGGTCGAGATGATCATCGTTTCATTGGTGATCCTCTTCTTCCTCTGGCACGTGCCTTCCGCGGTCGTTCCCATTCTGACCATTCCGATCTCGGTGCTGCTCGCTTTCATTCCCATGCATCTCATGGGCCTGACGGTCAACATCATGTCGCTCGCCGGAATCGCCATCTCGATCGGCGTCCTCGTGGATGGAGCGATCGTCGAGGTCGAAAACGCCTACAACAAGATTCACCACTGGCAGGTCGGTGGTCGCAAGGGGAGCTTTCATCAGGTACGCCTGGAGGCCCTGATGGAGGTCGGTCCATCAGTCTTTTTTTCGCTCCTGGTCATCGCCGTAGCATTCCTGCCGGTCTTCGCCCTCGTCGACCAGGAGGGGCGCCTCTTCAAGCCCCTCGCCTTCTCGAAGAACCTGGCAATGGCCATTGCCGCGCTCCTTGCCATCACCCTCGACCCCGCGCTGCGCATGATGTTCGCCCGGATCGACCCGTTCCACTTCCGGCCGCGGTGGCTGGCTCGGCTGGCGACGGGCGCCTTCGTCGGCACCTACCATGCCGAGGAGCGTCATCCGATCAGCCGCTCGATCTTTCGCGTCTACGAGCCGGCCTGTCGCTTCGTCCTCCGCCACCCCAAGAAGGTCATCGGCGCGGCGCTGCTTCTGGTCGCGATCTCCGTGCCAGCCTATTTCACCCTCGGCTCCGAGTTCATGCCGCCACTCAACGAAGGCACCATCCTTCACATGCCCACGACGCTTCCGGGAATCTCCGTGGCACAGGCGCAGGAGCTGTTGATCGCCCAGGACAAGGTGCTGCGCTCCTTTCCGGAGGTGGAAAGGGTCTTCGGCAAGGCGGGGCGAGCCGACACGTCCACCGATCCGGCTCCGTTCTCGATGTTCGAGACCACGGTGGTGCTGAAGTCCGAGGACGAGTGGCGAGCCAAGGCGCGGTGGTATTCGGATTGGCCCGACTGGACGAAGCCCGCCTTCCGGCCATTCTGGCCTGACCACATTTCCTGGGACGAGCTCGTCGACGAGATGAACCGCGCCTTGGCGAGCCCGGGCGTCACCAGCGCCTGGACGATGCCGATCAAGGCCCGCATCGACATGCTGACAACGGGAGTCCGCACTCCCGTGGGGATCAAGATCTTCGGCGCCGACCTGACCGAGATCGAGCGCCTCGGCGCCGAGATCGAACAGGCCGTTCGCGACGTACCCGGAACGCGGTCGGCCTACGCCGAACGTGTCGCCGGCGGCTACTTCCTCGACATTGCTCCGCGCCGCGACCAGCTCGCGCGCTACGGTCTCGTCATCGACGACCTGCACATGGTGATCGCGGCGGCGATCGGCGGCGAGAACGTCACCACCACCATCGAGGGCCGCGCCCGCTATCCGGTGAATGTTCGCTACCCGCGCGAGCTGAGGGATGACCCCGAGAGGCTCGGCCGGGTATTGGTGCCGACGCCGACGATGGCCCAGGTACCCCTGGCCCAACTCGCCGATGTCCGGCTGCTCCAAGGGCCGTCCATGCTTCGCGACGAGAACGGCTTCCTCGCCGGCTATGTCTACGTGGACATCGCCGGGCGCGATGTCGGCAGCTATGTCGAGGAGGCCAAGCGACGGGTCGAAAGCTCGGTCACGCTCCCGGCTGGCTATTCACTCACTTGGAGCGGGCAGTACGAGAACATGATCCGCGTCCGGGAGCGGCTCAAGGTAGTCGTGCCGATCACCCTGGTGCTGATCTTCGCCCTCCTCTACGCCAACACACGCTCCGGTTTCAAAGCCACGGTGGTGATGCTGGCAGTGCCGTTCTCCGCGATCGGCGCCATCTGGCTGTTCTGGTTCCTCGGTTACAACGTCTCGATCGCCGCCTGGGTCGGGATGATCGCTCTCCTCGGTCTCGATGCCGAAACTGGCGTCTTCATGCTGCTTTTCCTCGACCTCTCCTGGGACGACGCCAAACGGCGCGGCCTGCTCCGGAACGAGGGCGAGGTCGACGAGGCCATCGTCCACGGCGCCGTCAAACGGGCCCGACCCAAGATGATGACCGTAGCGGCGGCCTTCATGGGCCTCCTGCCGATCATGTGGTCGACCTCGGCCGGGTCGGACGTCATGAAACGAATCGCCGCGCCGATGATCGGCGGCCTCGTCACCTCGTTCGCCCTCGAGCTGTTGGTGTATCCGGCCATCTACAAGCTCTGGCGGCGTCGCGAGATCACAAAGAACCCCGAGCCGCAGCGCGGTTCGGAGCTGGAGCTCGAGTCGAGCTTGGCATGACTCCGATCCCCAATCCACCCCGACGTACAACGCAGCCAACACAACGGAGGTTCCCCATGTTGATTCGCAAGGTCCTGATTCCGGCTCTCCTACTCCTCGCCGGCGCCGCCGTGCGCGCGGAAGATGCGCTCCCTTCGACCACGGCGCTCTTCGCGGTCTACGACGAGATCCATGATGCACTCGCCGCCGACCGCGTGGCGGGCGTCGCCACGGCGGCGTCTCGCCTCGCCGCGCTCGCGAACGCCGCGGGTGCGGGTGCTGACGGCCTCTATGTCGAGGTGGCCCAGACAGCGAGGAAGCTCGAGGGAATGGAGATCGAGCGGCTACGGACGTCGTTCGCCGAGCTGTCGCGCGCGATGGCGCGGCTCGCGAAGGCGACCGGCTTCGCCGGCGCCCAGCTCTATCACTGCCCGATGGTGAAGGCCTACTGGCTGCAGCCGACCTCCGACACGGCGGTCGCGAACCCCTATTACGGATCGTCGATGTCGCAGTGCGGCTCGCGCGTCGACGGCATCGACTGACGCGCAGGCTACCCCGGAGCGGGTCGGCCCTCCGCGGCTGGCCCGCTCGCGCAAGTCCGCGGAGAGTCAAGGAGGCGACCGTGACACCGCATCCTACGAAGCGCACCGAAGCAGCTGACCTCCATCGCAGGACCCCATTGACGACGCGGCGCAATCTTTCGGCGCGAATCTGGGGCGCCGTCCGCAGATTCCGAAGACGAAACCTCAGCGCTCCCGAGGCCCCCGCCTTCCCCCGGCCATCGATGGCCCACGATCCGGCGCTCGCAGAAGCGAGGGAGCGCAAGCTCCGCTGGGCGTGGGCGCTTCTCGGCGCGATCACCGTGCTCCACCTCCTGCTCGGCGCGCAAGGCGCCGGGCTTCGTCACGCGGGCCACGTGGTCCTGGCCGGTCTCTACCTGGCGCCGATCGTGCTGGCGGCGAAGGCGCGCGGCGCGCGCGCGGGTGCCCTGTTCGCCGGCGCGGCGAGCCTGCTCTATCTCGGGCACGTTGCCCTTCGCGATCCGGCACCGTGGGCGTCGCTGCTCGACGAGCTCGCCGTCGTGGCCGGCTTCGTCACCGCCGGCCTGCTCGTCGGCTCGCTCACGACGGATTCGGAGAGCCGGCGCGACGAGCGCGATCGCGTGCTCCTTGCGGCTGCCAGGAGCGAGGTGCGCAGTGCCCTCGACGCTCTCGTGACCGCCCTGGGCGCGCGGGACCCCGCTCTCGCCGAGCACTCCCGGCGCGTGGCAGACCTCGCCGAGCTCGTCGCCCACGCGCTCGATCTCGATCGCTCCCAGAGAGCCGCGGCACATCTCGGGGGCCTGCTCCACGACGTCGGCAAGATCGGCCTTGGCGACGACGTTCTTCATTCGGCTCAGCAGCTTTCGCTCGAGCAGCGGGCCAGGATCCGCGACCATCCGCGCATCGCCGCGGACCTCGTGCGCTCGGTGGGCGGCGACGAGGATCTCGCCGAGACCGTTCTCTCTCACCACGAGAGCCCGGACGGCAGCGGCTATCCCCGAGGCCTTCGCGGCCCGGAGATCCCGCTTCTCGCGCGCGCTCTCAAAGTCGCGGACATCTTCGTCGCGATCACCGAAGCACGACGCTACCGGCCCGCCGCAACCCCGGAGGCCGCCCTCGAAGAGTTGCGCGCCATGGCACCCGACCGGGTCGACCCCACGGCGCTCGCGGCCCTCGAGAGCGTCGTCGCAAAGGGGTGGTGGCCTCCGGGCCATCTCGGGGGGCACAACGAGATCTCCGCCGCCACGACCTCACTCTCGATCGTCGGAGAAGGGGAGGAAGCCATGAAGCCCGATGAGAGATCGCTTTCCGACTCTGCGCAGGGTCGGCGCGCCGGCTCGGCGTGGTTGATGCTGATTGCGATCGCCGCCTGGGGGGTACGACCCGGAACGGCAGCAACGATGGAGCTCGGGTCTCCGGCGATCGCCGCTCCGGAATCCGGTGGCGAGCGGGCCAATGCTCTGCTCGCCACCGAGGCCGCGACGATCGATCTCTTCGAGGCGGCCTCGCGCTCGGTGGTGTGCATCCGAACCTTCTCGAGGCATGTCGAGGAATCGGCCAGCGCGGTGCACGAGCTGCCGCTCGGCGCGGGTTCCGGTTTCGTCTGGGATCGCCAGGGCCATGTCGTCACGAACTTCCACGTCGTCGACGGAGCCGAGCAGGTCGAGGTGGCTCTCGCCGATCGTTCGCATTGGCGTGCGCGCCTCGTCGGCATCACCCCGGAGAAGGACCTCGCCGTGTTGAGGATCGATGCTCCGGCCGAGCAGCTCGAACCGCTGCCGGTCGCCGACTCGACCCTGGTGCGGGTCGGGCAGACAGTGCTCGCTGTCGGAAACCCCTTCGGATTCGATCACACGCTGACCACCGGGATCGTGAGCGCTCTCGGCCGCACGATCGACTCCCCTTCGGGCCTCCGCATCCACGGCATGATCCAGACCGACGCGGCGATCAACCCAGGGAGCTCGGGCGGCCCGCTGATCGACAGCCGAGGCCGACTGGTGGGCGTCAACACGGCGATCTACGGCACCTCCGGTTCCTCCGCCGGCGTGGGCTTCGCGATTCCGGCGGCGGCGGTGGCGCGATCCGTGCCCCAGCTCGTTCGGCATGGGCGCATCGTCCGTCCGAGCCTCGGATTCGAGCTGGCGCCCGACGCCCTGGCGGACGCGCTCGGCCTCGCGGGTGCGCTAGTGCTCACGGTCGACGAGGGCAGCGAGGCGGCACGCCTCGGCGTGACGGGCACCCAACGGAAGACTCCAGGAGGGTGGCTCGCCGGTGACCTGGTCGAAGCGGTGGATGGCCGCGCGATCCGCTCCTCGGGCGAGCTCCTGGACTGGCTCGAGAGCAAGCAGGCTGGCGAGACCGTGACCCTGGACCTCTACCGCGGCGGCGAGCGTCGCACGCTCTCGTTGGTCCTGGCTCCACCGGGTCCCGGTCCCGGGACGAGTGTTCCGATGCCGGCGGAGGCCCCGCCTCCGGCCGCCGACAACTGAGGCCGGCGGATCGGAATCAGCGGCCGTGATGCGACGAATCGCGCGGGTCGGCGCCTGGGCGCTGGTCGGAGCCCATGTGGCGATCGGGGGAGCACTCGGGGTGCTGCTGCTCCACCCAGCCACCATGGTCATCTACTGGCTCGAGCACGCCCCCGATACCGCTGGGCTCGGGCGGGCCTGGCGCTTTGCGCTCGACAGCTTGCTCGCGGCCTTCGAGCCGGGCATGCTCGTGATGACCGGCCGCTTCGCGGCCTTCGGCACGGCCCTCGGGCTCTTCTCCGGTCTCTTCACGGTGGCGGCTCGGCGCCACCAGCGGCAAGTGGAGCGCCTGGCCCGGCTGCTCGATCGCGATCTCGCGACTCTGATTCGCCAGGGAGAACGACAGAGCCTGGAGTTCAAGGCGTCGATCCGCTGGGACTACCGCAATGGCTGTGTCCATCGTGAGCTCGAGTCGCCGATCGTCCGCTCGATCGCCGGTTTCCTGAACGGCGGTGGGGGAACATTGCTGATCGGCGTCGCCGACTCCGGAGAGGTCCTCGGGATCGAACCCGATCTCGCGACCCTGCGCGGCAGGAGCCACGACGCTTTCGAGCGCCTGATCCTCGATCTCGTGGCGCAGAAGCTCGGCACGGCGTCGTGCACCTTCGTCCACGTCCTCTTCCAACGGGTCGGCGACCGCGACGTCTGCCGCGTCACGGTCGAGCCGGCGCCGAGCCCGGTCTTCCTGCGCGACGGCCACGGCTCGCACCTCCTGGTGCGCACCGGCAACGCGACACGCGAGCTCGACGCCGAGGAGACGCTCCGGCACGTCCAGGGACGGTAGAACGCATCACGCGGGCGTACCCGGCGACGTACGGGCGACTGCGGATATAGGCTTGCCTGGTGTGCCTTCGCGTGAGTGTCGAGAGCGACACCTGGAGACCGGAACTTTGATCGAGGCGCGGTCGAGCGACGAGGCGCTGCGGGCGTTGATCGGCCGCTGGCGCCAGGATCCCCGCAGCACGTACCAGACCTGGTTTCTCTGGGAGGAGCGAATCAAGAACTTCCGCTCCATCCGCCGTGGACTCCAGCTCGTCGTCGCCGAGATCGAGGCGGGCCGCTTCGGCAACACCTACAAGGGCTCGTCGCTCGAGATCGTGGTCGGTTCCATCGCCGAGCAGCGCCAGATCTTCAAGGGCGCCGACCACGCCTTCCTCTGGAAGCCCAAGCTGCGCATTCCCGACATCTACGAGAACAGCGACCACCAGCGCGCTTTCGGGCGCTTCCTGCACACCTGCTCCTGCTGCGACGGCGAGCCACAGGTCGTGGCGGCGATCCGGCAACTCGACTCCCAAAGGATCAAGGGCCTCGGGCCGGCGGCGGCGAACCTGCTCTACTTCCTTCACCCGGTGCTCGTGCCGCCCTTCAACACGGCCATCGTCAACGGCTACAACGCGATTGCCGGCGCCAAGGCCAGGCTCGGCCGCTGGGACGACTTCCTCGCGATGCGCGAAGGGATTCTCGCGCTCAACGAGCGCTTCCGCGATCAGCTCTCGAACGATCTCGGGGCCATCGGCGGCTTCCTCTTCGACGTCGGCACCGGCCGCTATCCAGCGCCGCCACGCAGCGGCGACGTCGCGGAGCAGGCCCGATGGGAGGAAGAGCTCGCGCGAGTGCGTGAGGAGAGCGCGTCGCAGGCGAAAGCGCTCGCGAGAGCCCGCGAGAGCGACCACACCCACGCCGAGGTGCAGGGCTGGCTGCGGGACCTGGGGCTCGCCCTCGGCTTCGAGGTCTGGGTCGCTTCCAACGACCGGAGCCGGCCCTACGGCACCGGCCGACTGGCGGACGGCTGCCGGGCCGAGTTGCCGGCCGCCTTCGCGTCCTCGTCGGCGGCCGAGACCATCCGGCTGATCGACATCCTCTGGCTCGACCGAACGAGCGGCCGAGCCGAAGCCGCCTTCGAAGTCGAGCACACCACCAGCATCTACTCGGGTATCGTGCGCATGCTCGATCTCGCCCTGGGCTTCGAGTCGGAGCATCCATCCGCGGCCGCCTACTTTCTCGTCGCGCCTGACGAGCGCGAAGAGGAGGTGCGGGCGCAGCTGGCTCGGCCCGCCTTCAGCCGCGTCCGCGACCTCGCCTTGTCCTACCTTCCTTACGGCGAGCTGCGCCAGCATCGCGAAGCGATCGCTCGCTTCGGCTCGGGCCTGAAGGCCGTGCGGGCTATCGCCAAGCCACTGAGCTGAAGGTCGGCAATGCCCGCCCGGGCCCTGCCCGGCAGCGCCGAGCAGTCCGTCTCGATCGAGCGTGGGAGCCTCTGCCACCCGCGCTTCGGGGCTCGCACTGGGCGGGCGGCGCTCGAGGCGGTAACGGTAGCCGGTGGTTCCTGCCTCATTGGGTGGGGTTTCGACCATTAGAGGGGCCGACAATGGTGAAAGGGCTCATTGTCGGCTTAACGTCGTCTTCTACCGAGAGCGTCATGACAGCTACCAAGAAACCGAACCAGGCCGGGCTCGACCGCAGAGCTGTCCTTCGCGGGGGACTCCTCGCGTTAGGGTCCATTGGCGCTGGCGCGCTTCGATCCCTCTCTGCCGATGCGCCAATTGAGGTTCCAGCCTACCCGACCGCACCCGCCGCAGTCGGCAACCTGGGGCGTACAGCTGCGGCAGGGCAAGTCGATGTTGGGGGCGGAACGACCTATCACTCATGGTTCTTCGGCGGCGCCTATCCGGCGCCGACGATTCGCATTCGTGAAGGCGAAAATCTGCAAGTCTTGCTCTCCAACCAGCTGCCAGAGCCGACCTCGATTCACTGGCACGGAGTGCCCCTGCCCAACGCTATGGACGGCGTGCCCGGCGTGACGCAGGATGCGGTCGAGCCAGGCGGCACTTTCGCCTACGAGTTTCCGGCGGCGCCAGCTGGCAGCTACCTCTACCATAGCCACTACGGCCTGCAACTCGACCGCGGTCTCACTGGCCCGCTGATCATCGAGGAGACAACACCTCACGTCGCCTGGGACCTCGACTACACTGTCTTTCTCGACGACTACTTGCCGGGCGCGCCGCGGCCACTCGCCGGCGGGATGGGCATGGGCGCGCGCACGCCGCCCTACGAGGGTCTCCTGATCAACGGCAAGCTGCCCGCCGCTGCCCCGATCTTTCGTGTTCGAAACGGGGACCGCGCCCGGCTGCGCCTCATCAATGGTGGTAGCGCAACCACTTTTCGGGTCGCGATCACGGGCCACAGGCTCGAGGTCACTCATGCCGACGGCCGCCCGGTCGTTCCGGTCGTGGTCGACTCGGTGACGTTGGGCATGGGCGAGCGGATCGATGTCATCGTCACCGCGAATCGGCCCGGCGTGTGGGCCCTGGTCGCGGCACCGCTCGAGGTTCAGGCTCCGGCGGCACGTGCCGTGCTGCGCTACAGGGGCGCGCTGGGCGACGGCACCGTCGGATCTCAGGTCCCGGAGGGCCTGCGCGGGGGTCGGCAACTCGCGATCGAGGATCTGATCTCGCTTGAGCTGGATCCGGGGGGAGCTCAACCCGTCGATCGGACCATCGATCTCCGTCTCGCCGGCGGCATGATGTCGTCGGCCTGGACGATCAACGGGCAGGCCTATCCAGACGCTGACCCGATCGACCTGCACCTCGGAGAACGCGTTGAGTTCCGCATGTTCAATCAGAGCAACATGCGACATCCGATGCACCTGCACGGACACTTCTTCCGCGTCGGCCGTGCCCTCAAAGACACGGTGAGCGTGCTGCCGATGGCTCGCGTCTCCTTCTCGTTCGTTGCCGACAACCCTGGGAACTGGCTATTTCACTGCCACAACGCGTACCACATGGAGGCGGGGATGGCCCGGGTGGTGCGAATCGCCTGAGCTTGGGCTCTAGCTCCCCAAAGGTGGCTCAGACCGTCGGGCGCAAGTTGGCCCGCACGGTTTGCCGTGTGGCGCCGGCGGTTCCCTGAGCTTCGCGCGCCCCGCCTTGCCGTCGAACCTGGACGCGCTGCGGCGGTCCGTGTTCTCGAACCAATGCCGGCGTTGCGCCGTCACCTGCAGGGTCCTGGCACATGTCGGGCCCCAGCGGAAGATCTTCATTTTGGCTATCATGTCGGCTGTTCGCCTTCTGAGAGTTGGCGCTCGACGAACCTGATTGCCGAGGAATATCCTAGGCACTAATTCAGGGACGCTGGTCGCTCGAATGCCGCCGCAACGGCTGGCGTGTTGCTGGCTGTCGCCGCTGAAAGACCAAGACTGAGATGGAGGCCGTCAATGCCCATGCGCACTATCCGTTCCGTCGCTCTCCTCGCCGTTCTTTCCTTCGTCGCCGCCGGCACGAGCCCAGCCGCTGGGAGTGACCCCGGCATGAGACACACCGTCTTCATGGCCGGCAGCGTTATCGAAGCGTCCGACGAAGGCATCTACCTCTGCATCGGAACTTCCGAAGGCGCCGCGGTCGGCCAACAACTCGATGTCGTTCGGCTCACCCGGGACAGGAGCGGTAATCCGAAGCAGGGAGCGAGGTTCAAGCGGGAAAAGGTCGGCGTCGTGAGGATCGGTGCCATCGTCGATGAGCACTTCGCTCAGGCCACGCTGCTGTCCGGCGGTGCGGAAAAAGGGGACATCGTCAGGCTTGAGGAGCCGACCAAAGACGCCGCGAAGCCTTGACCTAGTTGATCTTCCGCCCCAGGTGGTCCGGCGACCCTCGGGACCGCCCCGCCCGAGAGGCGGCCCCGAGGTCCCGCGGCAGGTCCTACTCCGCCCGGTGCCGGATCTTGTGGCGCTCGATCTTGAGGTCCTCGACGACGAAGTCGCGCACGGTCTTCGTCTCGCCGTCCTTCTGGTAGGTGCGCTCGCGGAAGTGACCCTTGACCTTCACACGGTCACCCTTGCCGACCAGGCGGGAGAGGCGGTTCCAGTCGTCGCAGCGGATCCAGCGGGTGACGTCGTTGCCCTCGTCGTCCTTCTTGCTGACGGCGATCGAGAAGGTCCGGACCTCGCGTTCGGGGGTGGTGAACTCGCGCTCGACCGTGTCGTCGATGATCGGGTCGTAGAACTGCTTCGTGACCTGCTTGCCGGGGATGGTGCGGGTCTCCGGGTCTCCGCCGACGTTGCCGTAGAGGGTGATTGCGGTCTGGCTGGTCATCTGCTTTCTCCTTTGGTTGTGGTTTCCGTCCAACACGGACCGGTGGGAGCCCGGGGTGAACGAAGCCCGGCCGACAAGGCCGCGCGCAGCGCGCCGCAGGCTTGGCCTTGCGGCCGGGCGCACCGCGGGCACGGTTTACGGGACGTTGGGCGGGGACCGCGACGGAAGGAGACAGATGACGGGACCGCGCCTCGCACTCTTGACGTCGGTGGGGACTCGAGGACGAAGAGGCACGGGCCGCTCCAGGGTGGGTGGCTGGGTGAGCACGACGCCCCGGAGGAGACGAGGGGCTCGCGCGCAGCCCGGGTGGGGGCACCCAGGAGCGGGGGCGGGAGGCGTGACAGCGGTCTTTAGCTGGCGCGGCGCTCGCCTGCCCGGGCCTCGGTAGCAGGCTCGCCTCCCGGCAAGCAGGTCAGGAAGCAGTGGCCGATCTCAGCGCGAGTCTCTGGCCCAGCGCTCCCCCGAATGCGACGTCCTGCCTTCAGCCGTCTGCTCGAATGCCGAGGGCAGTCACCGATTCGCTGCGTTGCCTGGAAACCGCATCGCCTTCGAACGCTGGCAAGGGTGACCGCGTGAAGGTCGAGGGTGAGCGCGCGCCTGCCGCCTCCAGCGAGACGACGTGCGGCCTTTTCTTCGTGGACCTGACTCGAACACCTCCGGCAACAGGGCGGAGCAGGAACGCCGCGGGGATTCAGGGGCCGACGGCCTTCGCGGGCGGCCGGTAGTAGGCGCTGGCAGGATCAGGGAAGTCGTTCCAGGAGGCGAAGAGAGCCCTCATCCGGACAGGGGCTTAGACTCGCCGGATGGGACTCTTGACCTTCAGCATCAACGTCACCCTGGACGGCTGCGTCGACCACGAGGAGGGAATCGCCGACGACGAGACACACGCCTTCTTCACCCGCCTCATGGACGAGGGCGGGGCAATGCTGTGGGGCCGCGTCACCTACGAGATGATGGAGAGCTACTGGCCGGCGGTCGCCCGCGGTGACGAGAAGGCGCCGCCGGCGATGCGCGAGTGGGCGGTCAAGCTGGAGGCCAAGCCGAAATACGTGGTGTCGTCGACGCGAAAGGACTTCCCGTGGACCAACAGCCACCACATCGCCGGCGACCTGCGCACGGGCGTGCAGAAGCTCAAGGACGCGACCCCGGCCGGCGTGCTCCTCGGTAGCGGCAAGCTCGCGACCGAGCTGGACCGGCTGGATCTGATCGACGAGTACAAGTTCCTCGTCCACCCCAGGATCGCCGGCCACGGCCCGACCCTGTACCAGAGCGGGCTGCCCAGCACGCGACGGCTCCAGCTGGTCTCGGCGAAGCCGCTCCGCAGCGGCGCGGTCGCCATGCACTACCGGCGCGCGCGCTGACTCAGAGCAGCCCCGTCGTCGCGCTGCCGCTGCGTTAGATCGGTCGTACCAAGTCGCCGACCTCCGCCTCTACCATTCGCGAGACGCCCTCCAAAGGCGCAGCTCGCAGGACCGGCGGCTTGTAGTACGAGCTCGAAGGCTCCCGGAAGTCGTTCCAGGAGATCGCGCCGCACGCGGCGCAGTACCCGGCGCTCCAGCGGGAGTAGTGGGTCATCGGGTTGATCGAGCCGAGCCCGACGATCTCGATCTCGGTTAGCCCGTAGCAGCGGCAGCCGGCGGCCTCCGCGGCAGCGAAGGCGGCGGCCACGCGGGAATCGCTCCAGCCGTGCCATCTTGGGCCGCCCCACCTCCCGCCGCCCGCGCTGCGGCAGTGCGGGCAGCGACCGGCGTTGCGGCAGCGGTCGAAGTCGAGGAAGTCCGAGGGTGGGATCAGGCGCAGACCGAACCGGTCGCGCGTCTCGCCGCGCGGCGCGAGCGGCTGCGGCGGCTCTGGATACTCGAGACGCCAGCCCGGAACCAGCGGATTCCAGCGCCACTCGCCGCCGAGCAGGGGCGGCGGCGCCGGCGACGTCGGCAACGGCTGGCGGTATTCGATCTCGCGCCCCGGTCCGAAGCGCCAGGTGGCGTGCGGCCAGTCGGGATCGCGCTCGACCCGCCCGATCTCGGCAGCGGTTGGCCCGACTGGAGTCGACGGAGTCGCAAAGAGGCTCAGTTGCTGGTTCACGGCGCTCTCCTTCCCCTCGCCCACGTTCAACGGCCACCCGTCGCCGCGCGGTAGAGCGCTTGGCCGATGGCGAGCGCCGCGGTGGCGTGCAAGCGGTCTTCCTCCGTGAGGGCGCCGGCAGCCTCGAGCGCGCCGGCCAGCGAGAGCCCGTCGACCTGCAGCGACGCGGTGATCTTCCGCGCGACGAGATCGAGGGCGGCCTTCTGGAGCGTGTCGGCGTAATAGGGGTAGATGAGCCTCACCGGCTCCGTCTGCCCGATCCGGTGCGGACGGCCGTTCGCCTGTCGCGTGACGCGGGCGTCGTAGTCCGGACCCTCGAACCAGATCGCGGTGTGGAACGCGGTGAGGTTGTTGAGGCCCGTCTGGACCGCCTTCGGGTGAACCAGGAGCACGCGGCAACCGCCGTCGATGACCTCGTTGAGCCAGCGCTCGCGCACGCCGGTCGGGACCTTCGCGGGATCGAGAAAGGTCGGCGCCTGCTCGAGCTCCTCGGCGATGAGGCGGTGAAGCCGCCGCAGGAAGCCGCGATTGCCGGTGTGGCGGAGGAAGACGATCGCCCGCCGGCCAGCGTCGAGTTCGGCGCGGAGCTCGGCCAACAGCCAGCGCTCCTTGGGCGAGCGCCAAGTCGCGGGGAAGGCGACTCCGGTGGCAACTTCCTCTCCCCCGGCTTCGTCCGGATACCGGATGACGAACGGGCCGCACTCTTCGTTCGCGAGGTCGAGATACGACGGCAGCTCGGACATCGCGCCCCAGAGGAGGCCGACACGTTCGGTGCCCCGATCGGCGTGGATCCGGGAGACCAACGCAGCACGCAGACGGCTGAACTCGGCCAAGAGCTTCGCGTCGAGGAAGTCGTCGGGCGACGTGCGCACGGGGGTCGGCTCCTCGCTGCACGGCGGAAGCTCCTCGTCGAGATCGCCCTTGTGCATCACCAGGCCGGTCGGGAGGATGTGCTCCAGGATGTAAAGAGGAAGTACGCCCGGCGCCTCGCCGAGCTGGCGAATCTCGAAGCCGTCGCCATCGGTGCGGTCGCTCTGGCGACCGTAGCTCCGGGTGCCCGGAAGCGGCTTGGCCGCAGTCGGCGTGACGAGGAGTTTCCGGTACCCGTACCGCGTCACGAATGAGGGCTTCTCGTCGAGGTCGAACTGCGACCGGAACCGTCGCGAGAGCGCCCAGGCGTTGGCGAACAGCGAGCTCGCGTAGCCACCCATCAGGCTCCCGGTCAGGGCGATCACCGGAACGCGCGGAAGCTGCACTAGGCGGTGCGCAGCCTTCTGCTGCGCGCTGCCGCTGGTCGAGAACTCGTGCGCCTCGTCGAGGATGACCAGGTCGAACAGGCGGCGCTTCTTGCTCAGGATGTAGCGCGCCAGCGGGTAACGTCGCGGCTCGGGCGTCGTCGTGTGGAGCGCGGCATTACACCCCGACCTCGTCGTCCAGGTCGCGCCCGAAAGGAGCATTTCGAGCGCGCGGCCGAGAAGCTCGCTGCGGAGGTCCTCGCCGGAGTCAGCGTCGTGCAGGCGCTCGGCCAACGGTGCGAGCTCCGTGAGCTGCTTCTCAAGAAGCTCGTCGATCGGCTGAAGGTAGAGGCGCGGATCCGCCTCGGCGCCGCGGCGGGCAGCCAGCTCGCGACAGCGAGCGGCGAACGGCTCGAAGGAGTCGAGTACCAGCGCCAGGTGCGCGGCTACGCGGAACGGCTCCCAGAACCGGTGCTCCCAGTTCGAGAGGCGGAGGAAGTTGGTCTCGACGAGCCCGGCCTCCTGGCCAAGCGCGTCCTGCAGCACGACGCGGCCGGACGGCGAGATCGGATCAGTCGGCGAATCCTGGCGGTAGAGCTGAAGCGCTCGACGGTGCGCTGCGGAGTGAGCTTCCAGAAACGGCAAGAGCCGCTCGCGAAGGGAGCTCGATAGCGAGCGCTGCAGGACGAGGCCCAGGTCTCGCGCCAGGCGTGCGAACCGATTCGAGGGTACAACCACCTCTCCCTGACAGCGGAGGCGTTGCGCGGCGAAGCTCTCGGGGCTTCCTTCCGGCAGCGGGTGCCCACAGTCGGGGCAGCGCGTGCCACCCACGCCGGCGATGCTCGATCCGAGCTTGGCGGTCTCGCGGCTCAAGACGTAGATCGCGGCCGGCCGGTCGAGGTCCGAGGGCGCTTGAACGATCTGCACGGCCGCATCCGGAAGAACCGCGCGTGCCTGATCGGTCCAGCTCTGGAGCAGGTGCGGTGGGCAGACGACCAGCATCCTGGACACAGGACGGAGGCCACGTGGGGTGATGCCGACTCGCACGAGCTCCGCGCTCGTCGCGGCGAAGCGGCTGGGCGCGAGGGCACCGGCGATCGAAAGCGCCACGGTCGACTTCCCGGTGCCGACCTCGGCCAGGAGCTGAGGGTTCTCGCCGAGAGCGAGGAGCTTGAGACCCGCTTGGATCAGCGCCGCCTGCCGCCGGTACGGACGGCGGGCGAGGCTGGGCAGCGCGATCTGGTGTTCGGGGTCGTCGGGATCGTGCATCGCCGGAAGTTGCTCGCGGACAAGCCGTACGAGCGACTCGTTGTAGTGCTCGAGGAGGTCGGCGGTATTGAACTCGTCCAGGGACGGTGCCCCGGAGGGCTCGGTCCCCAGCGCCAGCTGGTGGAACGTCAGGGTGTCCAGCCGGAGGATGTGGAGGTCGAGACGGGGCTGCTGCACGCAGACCTCACCGGTCACCTCCCCCTTCTTGTTGCGCCGCTGGTCTACGGTCTGGAGAGTGCGGGTGAACGTGCCCTTGGCCAGGAGGTAGGGCAACCAGCTCGAGTCGTTCGGTGCGAGCCGGCGACCGTTGAGGAGCCCCGCGGCGAGCGCGAGCGCGATGTGCGCGGGGCGCGGCGGCAGCGCGACCGGAAGCGGCGACCCCAGGAGCTGGCGGGCCTCGCGATCGAAGCCCATCAGAGCGGCGCTCGGCGCGAATGGCTGGGCGTGTGAGAGCAGGTCTTCGACGTCGAGCGCCTGCGCACGGAGAGTGAGATGCGCATGCGGCAGGCGCACGGTGACTGCGGCCGACCCTTCTCTGCCCTGAAGCACCGGGAGAGCGCTCGCGGACTCGGCCGCGGCGCGGAGTCTTTGGAGAGTCATGCGATCCGGTGGCACCGGCTCGCCCCGACGCTCGGCCACGACGACGACCTGCTTGAAGGCAGCGAAGTCGGGATCCGGGAATCGCCAGGCTTGGGCATTGGTGTAGCGCGAGGCGAGATGCTCGGCCGATGCCGCGAGCGCGGTGTGGGGAACGACGAAGAGGAGCGCCCCGCCCGGGGCGAGCGCGTCGGTGAAGCGCGCGAGAAAGCGTTGCTCGAGTCGTCGGTGCTCGCGGTCGGTGTCGTACGGTGGATTGAGAAAGAGGACGGACGCCCCTGGGCTCGCAGCGATGCCGAAGGTCAGCGCGTCGCCGCTCCGTGCGCCGCCGTGCGGCAGGCGCCGGCTCAGGGCCTCGGCGCGGGTCGCTTCGAGCTCGATCGCCTGGCAGTAGCGCGCTGCCTCGGCGGGCGCGACGTCGAGGACCGCCGCGGCGAGCGCCACGAGCGCGGAGCCTGTCCCCGCGCAGGGGTCGAAGAAGACCGGTCGGTCGTACCGTTCGCGCTCGAGCGCGACGAGGGACGCGATCGCAGGAACGAGGTGATCCGGAGTCGGAAAGTAGCCAGCGATGGCCTGGGACTCGGGGCGAGCCATGAAGCGGTCTCCTCTCTTAGGCAGTCAGGAAGTTGAAAGCGAGCTGCGACGCGAAGCTCGGGATAGGTGGTCGGAGAGCGGGAGCCAAGTGCCTCGGCAGGAGCTTCGCGGTAGCGGAGGCGAGGAAGTCGGCGAAGACCCTCTTCGGCACGTCGCAGAGAACCGGTGCGGCGAGGCCGAGCGCTTCGATCCCGTCGAACGTGAAGGCCTGGCGGTTGTCGCCGGTTTCGGTCCAGGGCTCCTCCAGCGCCATCCCGAAGAGGCCGTGGTGAAACTCCGGGTCGTTCGCGATGGGCAACGGCGTGCGCGCGTCCAAGCGGGCGACGAAGGCCATCGCGAGAGCGTGGTCGCGTGCAAGGGAGCCGAACTCGGGAGCTAGCAGCTCCTCCTGGCGCTCGAGCCACCAACGGGGCGGCGCGCTGACGAACCGCAGGGCGTCGTGCGCCTGCACCCCCGGCTGGAGGTGGAAGAGATCGGGCAGGTAGGCGACAGCGAGCGCCTGACCGGTCGCCGGCGAGGTCAGCTGGTACTTGTAGCCGAGCGAGCGCAGCAGCTCGAAGCGGCGGTCGGTGGTCGCCGCGGCAAGGCCGGCCCGCAAGTTGGCGGTGAAGGCCCGCACCGCGCTCGAGCTCCCGGCGTAGGCCAGGAGCACTGGTCGCACGGTCCCGTTCCCGGCGGGAGGACACAGCCCCGTCGCCTGGATCGAGGCCACGTAGTGAACGGTGAACGTCCTCCCCTTCGGGTCGTCCTTCTTGCCAATCGTGAGATATGGAAAGTGCATCGCGCCTCCCGGTGTCGCTGTCGCCGTCGAGCGCCGAGACGCGCGGCCGTGAGGCGCGAGGCGCAAGGCCAGCGCATCGCGCTGCCCGCAGGGTTGCCTTGCGCCTCGCGCAGGCCGTGCGACGCTGCGCGCGCTGACGGGGGCGGCGATGCCGGGAGGTGGGGTGGGGCTAAGGTGCTTCTACTGTGAACAGCCCTGGCGAGCACGACGCCCCGTAGGGAACGAGGGGCTCGCGCGGAGCCAGGGCGGTCGGGGTGGCTGGGACGTGATTTGCGTCCCAGATGCGGGAGCCGGGATCAGCCGAGGGCCGGGAAGTGCTGAACCCGTCTCCCCCAGCGATCGGCGAACTCTTCCAGCCGAGTGCGGAGGAGATCGTCTCCGTCGATGAGGAAGTAGAAGCGCGAGCTGTACGGCCGCAGGCGAACCGCGTCGACAGTGCCGAAGCCCGCATCGAGAAGGCAGCGCCCGATGTGTGCTGCCTCGATCGGAGCGCCGCCGGCACGGCGTGTCTGGTGGTGGTACAGGAGGAGCGAGCGCCCAGCGCGACGAAGCGCCTGGAGCTCTTCGATCCCTGCGCTCTTCGGCCCTAGCGCCGCCGACTGGAGCCCGTTGTCTGGGTCGAGGAAAATGAAATCCGCCTGCGCCATCGCAGTGAGCATCTGCGCCGCCCAGTCTTTCCGGGCGGAGAGCGTCCGGGGACAGAGCTCTCCATGGAACTTCGTCTCGGTCGGGAGAAGGCCCAAGGTCTCGAGCGACGCCACGGACCGCAGCGACCTGACCGAGCGGCAAGCGTCGACGAAGGCTCGCAGCCTTTCGAAGAGCTCGGGATCGAGCGCACGAAAGCGCTCCGGTCGATCGAGGTAGGTAAGGTGCCGGCCGTCGTTGCTGTTCTCGCCGGCGCCGTCCGTCCGGTACCAGCAGACGCCGAGCCGCCGGCCCGGAGAAAGGGCGCGCAGCAGCGCGAGCTTGCCGAAATCTCCGACGTCGCCAGCGTAGCGATCCTGCACGACACCGGTTCTAGCACGGCTTGCCGGTTGTCAGAACGCACCCCGCTGCCGGAGCGAGACGAAGGCGGGGGCCTCGCCGACGATGATGTGGTCGACGACGCGGATCCCCACGACCTCGCCGGCCTCCGCCATGCGGCGGGTGAAGGCCATGTCCTCAGCGCTCGGCGACGGGTCGCCCGACGGATGGTTGTGGAAGAGGAGGATGCCGGCCGCGTTGGCGAGCAGCGCGGCGGTCAGGATGCCGCGGGGCTCGACGGCGGCGCGGGTCAGCGTCCCGATGTAGGCGAGCTGGTGCCCGATCGCGCGGTTGCGCGTGTCGAGGAACAGCGCGCCCATGACCTCGCGGTCCCAGGAAGAGAGGATCCGGTGGAGGAACCGGGCGCAGGTGGCGGGATCGCCGCAATGCTCAGGGGTCTCGTACGGAGTGGATTCCTCGCGGACGAGGGTGACGCGGTAGCGGGCGATCGTCTCCGGCTCGAAGGTGGGTTCACCGATCTCGCTGAAGCTCAGGCGTCGCTGCGTGTCGGGGCTCGTGCTGCTCTCGCGGTTGGATGTCGTTCGGCGCATGCCCACCCGAGATGAAGCCGCGCAGCGGCGCGACAAGGCTGGCCGCAGGCCACCCGCAGGGCTCGGCCTTGCGCGCCGCGAGCAGCGGAATCGAATGTGGGGCGCCGATGAAACGACACCCCGCGAGGCGGGGTCTCAGGTGCCGCGAGGAGCATTCGGGCCAGGGGCTTGACTCTGGACCTCGCTCCAGGGTCTAGGCTTCTGGATCATGAGCGATCGCACTGGAGCCGCCACCCTCTCGATCGGCCAGCTCGCCCGGCTCGCGGGCGTGCGGGTCGACACCGTGCGCTACTACGAGCGGCGTGGCCTGTTGCCGAGAGCTGGCCGGCGGCCCAGCGGATACCGGGCGTTCCCACCCGACAGCGGGCGCAGGCTGCGCTTCGTCCGCCATGCGCAGGAGCTCGGCTTCACGCTCGAGGAGATCCGGGAGCTTCTCGCCCTGCGGGTAGACCGCAGGAGGAGCTGCGCCGACGTTCGCGCGCTCGCCACGGAGAAGCTCGCCGAGATCGACGGCAAGCTCGAGCGCCTCCAGGGGATCCGAACGGCCCTGGCGAGCCTGGCGGCGGCGTGTTCCGGTCGCGGTCCGACGAGCGAATGCCCGCTGCTGGAGGCACTGGACCAGCTTCCCGAAGGAGGTAGACGATGAGTGGAACCAAGGTGATCGAAATCTTCGGCGCGGGCTGCCCGCTCTGCGTCGAGGCGGAAGCATCGGTGCGGGCAGTGGCCTCCGAACACGACGTCGTCACGATCGTCGACCTGCGCCGTCCGGACGAGCTAGAACGCGCCCGAGCGCTCGGCGTCCGCCGGGTGCCTACCGTCGCCATCGACGGCGCGATCGGAGCCTGCTGCATCTCGAGCGAGATCGACCTCGTCCGTCTCGGCATCTCGGGGCCCGGCCGCCGCTGAGCGCGGGCGAGTAACCGAACGATGCCCACGGGCAAAGGAGAAGACATGGCGGGCGAAACACCCAAGGGCTGGGTTCTGACGGGCGCGGTTCTTTCGGCGCTCGGGGCCTCGGCGTGCTGCATCCTGCCAGTCGCCGTGGCGGTGCTCGGCGTCGGGTCTGCGGCGGTTGCAGCGCAGCTCGAGGCGCTGCGGCTGCCGTTTGTCGCGGTGACCGCGATTCTGCTCGCGCTCGCCTTCCGTCGTGCCTACCGGGCCCCCCACTGCACGCCGGGCGACGCCTGCTCGCTGCCGTCGAGCCGGCGCCGCTTCCGGATCGTTCTCTGGATCGTCGCGGCGGTCGCCATGGCCCTCCTCGCCTTCCCCTACTACGCCGACCTGCTGCTCTGAAACGGGACACGGCATGGAGATCCCCATGAAGACCTTCCGAGTTAGCGCGATCGTCGGTGGCGCGATCCTCTCTGTCCTCGCCCTGATTTCGGTGCGCAGCGGCCTCGCCGATTCGGCGCAGCCTGATTCCGATACCGAGCCGCCGGCTGCCACCTCGACCTTCGCCGTCGAAGGCATGACTTGCGGTGGCTGTGCCGCCGCCGTCGAGCACCGGGTCGGCCGGCTCGAGGGGGTCCGGTCGGTCGACGCCTCCTACGAAAAGGGCACTGCAGTCGTCACCTACGACCGGGCTAAAGTGTCTCCGGACGCGATCGTCGAAGCGATCGAGAGCCTCGGCTACGAGGCCGCGCTCGTCAACGCCGGTGAGGACCAGAGCTGATGACCGCGGACTGCTGCTCCGTGCCTGAGGCCCACCGCTCCCCGTCGAGCGATAGCTGTCCGCTGGACGGGGCTCCGGGGTCGCCTGTTCGGCTGACCACGGTCGCCGCGCAGGTTCGCGGAGAGCTTCCCGAGCCGCAGGAGTACCGAGTGTGCCGATCCACGGGCTGTCCCGTCGTCTATTTCGGGTCGATGGGCGCCGTCTTGCGCGTCGAGGATCTGTGGGTGGCGCCCGGCTTCAAGGCGGCGGGTTCGGATCTCGTCTGCTACTGCTTCCGCAAGACGCGGGCCGACCTCGCCGACGACCTGCGCGAGCACGGCGAGAGCCGTCTCTTCCCGTGGATCAAGAGCCGCGTCGCGGCGGGTGGCTGCGCCTGCGAAGTTCGCAACCCGACCGGCCGGTGTTGCCTCTCGGACGTGGCCCGCGAGCTGCGTGCGATCGACCCGGAGAGGCTCCGCAGCAGCGAGCCGCGCGGCGGTCCGACGCTCGGCTAGGACCCTCCGCGGGCTGACTGCGGCGGGTCGATCGACGCCCGCCAGCGCTTCCGGATGTCGCGCAGGACCTTCGTGCGGTGATCCCGCATCTCGCGCACCGTGGCCGCCGGCGCGGCCGTCCTCTCGTGGCGGGCGGCCCACAGGACCATCTCGACGAGAACGGGGGCCAGCTCGATCCCCTTCTCGGTCAGCCGGTAGACGACCCGCCGGCGATCCTCGGGGTCGCGCCGGCGCGTCACGACGCCGGCGTCCTCGAGCCTCGCCAGGCGCTCGGCGAGGACGTTGCTCGCGATCTGCTCGCCGGCGCCCGCGAACTCGTGAAAGGTCCGGAAGCCCTTGAACATCAGGTCGCGCACGACAAGCAGCGACCACTCGTCGCCCAGCAGCTCCAGCGTGACGCTGATCGGGCAGTCGGAGCGGCGGGAGCGAGGAGTGCGCCGAGGCATCGTCGGATCGACAGGATATCACTTGCACAGTGCAAGCGACATCGGCTAGATTGCTTGCACACTGCAATCGAACAGGAGGTGACACATGGATTCCAAGCGCTTCTCGTGGTGGGCCGTCGCGGCCTACCTGCTGCCGACCTTCCCGCTCGGCTACACCTGGCACCTGACGACGTTCCGGGCGGCCTACGAGCGGCTCGACCTCTACCGCGCCGACGTGCTCATCCCGCTAGGGCTCGCCTCGATGGTCGTCCAAGCGCTGCTCTTCGCCTGGCTCTACCCGCGCCTCTTCGACACCAGCCGCAGCGCCTGGCCGCGGAGCGCGCTGCGCTTCGGCGCCGCCTTCGGACTTCTCGCCTGGTCGTTCACGACGCTGCCCGTGGCGGCGAAGTACCAGATGACGTCGGTCGGCGACTTCCTGCTGCTCGAGACCGGCTTCACGGTGCTCCAGTTCGCAGTCGTCTCGCCGCTGATCGCGCTCGCGTACCGGGAGCCGCGCTCGCGCTGAGGCCGCGGAATCCCCGCTGCCTCACACGTCGAGCGGCAAGAACTTGCCGCCGCGCTCCTCGACGAGCAGGAGGTGGAAGCCGCGCCGGGCACCGATGCGCACGAACCCCGCGTAGCCCGTGACGTTTTCCTGGAGCCGCCGGAAGCCGCTGGCGTGGCTCTCGATCGCGTCGACGTAGAGCTCGATAACCTCCGGCGGAAACTCGGGAGCGGCGAAGAGGACGCCGCCGATGTCGCCCGCCGCGATCCGTGACTCCTTTTCCTCGATCGCCTGGGCGAGCGCGCGCCGGAAGGCTTCCGCATCGATCCTCGCAAACCGGCGCGCCAAGTGGAGCACCTTTCCGTCGCCATCGAGCGTCGCGAGGTCGAAGCGCCCCGAACGGCTCCGCCCCTCCTTGCGCAGGTCCGTGTAGAGCTTCGCGCGGCGGACGAGCGGCAGCCACTCGGCCAAGTACTTCCACCGGGTCGCGACCTTGGCCTCGGCGAAGTGCGTCGCCCCGTCCGTGAGCAGCCAGTCGAGGAGCCGTACGGCCGGAGACTCTCGCCACGCCTCGGCGCCGGGCTCGACCTCGCCCGCGGGAGAGAGCTCGAGCGTGGTCGACGACGCCCCGAGCCGGCGGGTCAGCAGGGGCAATCGCCGTGCCGTCAGGCTGCCGCTGCCGCGGCTCGTCCGGCCGGTCGCGCTCGAACGCTCGCAGGCGAGCTCGAAATCACGGAGTCGCAGGCTCCAGGTGAGGTCGAGCGGAGCCGCGGCCACCTTCTCGATCTCGATCGCTAGGGGGAACTGGCCGACCCAGGCGGTCCAGACCTGCTCGAGGTCGACGTCCTCCCAGCCGCCCGAGAAGAAGGCGAGCACCGGCTCGCCGCCGACGAGGACGATTCGCCCGTCGCCGCCCTCCCGCCGCACCCGGACGACGCCGTCGAACCGCTCGCCGGCGAGCTTCGCGGCGAGCCCGGGAAGATGCACGATCGACGAATCGAGCCCGCCCTGGACCAGGGTCGCAGTGCCGAGCAGCCCGGCCAGAACCTGCACGGTGGGTCTCGGCAGCGCGTCCGGCACCGGATGAAGCTGAACCGGCACGTTGCCTCCGAGGTCGTCGGCGACCTCGGTGCCGTGGCGGCCGCTGCGGCGATCGATCGCGGCCAGGACCTGGCCATCGTGGAGGAGCAGGAGCCGGCTGCCCACCGCCACGCCGCCGGAGAAGGCCGGCGCGTGAGGCGGCTTGTCCAGCAGGCGAGCAAGCAGGCGCTCGACCGACTGCGCCGACGTGCTCTGCGCAGGCCAGGACGAGACGAGATGCGAGAGCGCCAGCGGGAGCTGCGACGGCACTCCTCGGTAGACCAGTCCCCCGGATTCGGGGTGCGGCAGCGCGATCGTGCCGGCCCGCTCCCAGGTCGGGCTCGCGGCGACCGCGTCGGGAGCCGACGGGCGCGACGGCGCCGCCGCGCGGAGCGCGCGCGCCATCTCGCGGGCGCTCGGCCAACGCGCCGCGCGGTCCTTGGCGAGCGCGCGGGACAGGGCCACGACCAGCGGCGGCGGCAGCTCCGGGCGGACGACCCCGATCGGCGTCGGCGTCTCTCGCAGGACCTTGCTGGCGAGCTCGAGCAGGCTCTCGGCGCTGTGTGGCAGGCGGCCGGCGAGCGCTTCGTAGAGCACCATGCCGAGGGAGTAGAGGTCCGAGCGGGCGTCAACCTCTTCGGCCCGCAGCTGTTCCGGCGCCGCGTAGGCCGGCGTCCCGAGCATGACGCCGGATTCGGTCTTGAGCAGATCGGCGCTGCGGAAGCGGGCTATCCCGAAGTCGAGCACCTTGACCCGGCCGTCGCGCAGGATCATCAGGTTCGCCGGCTTGATGTCGCGGTGCACCACGCCGGCGTCGTGCGCAGCCTGAAGGGCGTCGAGCGCCTGGATCGCGAAGTCGCAAGCCTCCTCGACCTCCAGCCGCCCGACCCGCGCCAGCCGCGCGGCGAGCGTCTCCCCCTCGAGCCACTCCATGGCGATGAAGGGGACGTTGCGCTCCTGGCCGACGCGGAAGATCGTGACCGCCCCGGGATGCTGGATCGCGGCGGCGCTCCGGGCCTCCTGCAGGAATCGCAGCTGCATCTCCCGCGTCGACGGCGTCGGGTGGCTCCCGGCGCCCGGGTCGAGCTTCAGGAACTTGATCGCCACGGGCCGCCCGAGCGCGGTCTCCAGCGCTCGGAACACGATCCCCATGCTCCCCTCTCCGACCTTGCTCTGCAGGCGGTACGGAAAGCTCGGGGTTTCGACGGCGCCGACCGGCGCGCTGCCGGGCGCCGTGGCCGGGACGGAGGATTCCGGGGTGTTCATGGCGTCGCCTTTCGCGCCGCCGGACGGTCTCGACCCACGACGCTGGGAGTGGGCTCGGCCTTGCCGTGCCGCAGGGAGAGGAAGCCTTGAAGCAGGTTCTTCGATCGGGGTGTCAGACGGCGCCGGTTCCAGGCGTCGCCGGCCTTGCGAATCGCCTCCGCCCGGGTCGGGTACGGGTGGATGACCGATCCGAGCGCACCCAGGGTGAGCTTGCCGGCCATCGCCACGCTGATCTCGGAGACGAGGTCGCCGGCGTCTCGGCCGACGATCGTGGCGCCGAGGATGCGGCCCGACCTCGTCTCGGCGTGGATGCGGACGAAGCCTTCCGTCGCTCCTTCGAGCCGGGCGCGGTCCACGTCAGCGAAGGGAACCGTCACAGTCTCGACGCGCAGGCCCCGTTCCTTCGCCTGGGCCTCGTAGAGACCGACGTGCGCGATCTCCGGGTCGGTGTAGGTCGACCAGGGCACGACCAGCGACGAGAGCTTGCGACCGAATGGAAACAGCGCATTCTGGATGACGATCCGCGCCGCCGCGTCTGCGACGTGGGTGAACTGGTGGGGTAACGCCACGTCGCCGACCGCGAAGACCCGGCGGTTCGTCGTCCGCAGGTGGTCGTCGATCTCGACTCCACTCGGCCCGAAGCGAACCCCGGCCGCCTCGATCCCGAGGCCTTCCACGTTGGGTCGCCGGCCCACCGCGACCAGGATCTCGTCCACGGCGAGCCGCTCGCGCAATCCGTTGCAGGCCACGTGGAGGACCTTCTCGCCCCCGTTCTTCTCGACTCGCTGAACCTCGGAGTCGAGCCGTACGCCGATGCCCGCGGCTCGGAACGCGCCGAGCAGGATCTCGGCGGCGTCGCGATCCTCCCGGGGCAGAAACTGCGGGTGGTTCTGGAGGATCGTCACCTGCGCGCCGAGGCGGGCGAACGCCTGGGCGAGCTCGCAGCCGATCGGGCCACCGCCGATGACCGCGAGCCGCCGGGGAAGCTCGGTCAGGTTGAAGATCGACTCATTGGTCCGGAAACCGGCCTCGGCGAGCCCCGGAACCGGTGGCACGGCGGGCCGGCCGCCGGTCGCGATCACTGCCCGCGCGAAGCGCAGCCGAGCGTCGCCGACCTCGACCTCCTCGCCCGAGCGAAAACGCGCTTCGCCGAGGAAGACGTCGATTCCGAGCTCACGGAAGCGCTCGGCCCCGTCGTGGGGCGCGATCGCGGCCCGGAGGCTGCGCATGCGCTCCATCACCGCCGGGAAGTCCACGGCGACGGGACCGCGAACGCTCACTCCGAGATCGCCGGCGCGAGCGACGTCCGCAGCGGCCCGAGCGCTCGCGAGGACCGCCTTCGACGGCACGCAGCCGACGTTCAGGCAGTCGCCCCCCATGAGGTGGCGCTCCACCAACGCGACCCGCGCGCCGAGCCCCGCCGCTCCGGCTGCCGTGACGAGGCCGGCGGTGCCGGCCCCGAGGACCACCAGGTGGTACTTGCCGGCAGGCCGCGGGTTGACCCAGTCGGGCGGGTGGACGTGGAAGACGAGCTCGCGGTCGTGCGGCGAGCTGGTGAGAGCCGGCGCGCTCATCCGCGCACCTCTGAGGCCGCCGCTTCTTCCCGCGCCGCGAGCGTGCGCCGCGCTCGGCGGATGACGAAGACGAGCACCACGACGACCGCGGCGAGCGCTCCCACCAAACCCCAGGGGACCTGGCCCTCCGCGAGGCCGCGCGCGACCGCGTCGGCGCCGACGACGTAGAGCGCGGTGCCCGGCAGCATGCAGAGGAACGACCAGAGCACATAGGTGCCGAAGCGCACGCGCGTGAGCCCGAAGCCGTAGTTGAGGAGGTTGAACGGGAAGATCGGCAGCAGGCGGGTGATCGCCACGATGATCGCCCCGTGTCGCTCGGTCATCGCGTCGAGCTTGGCGAACTTGTCGCTCTTCGCGAGCCAGCCGGCAATCGCGTCGCGAGCCAGCCAGCGGGCGATGGCGAACGCCGCCGCCGCGCCCAGCGTGGCGCCGAGAGCGACCGTCGCGACCCCCAGGACCGAGCCGAACATCGCGCCGGCTGCGATCGTCAGGAGTGAAGCCGGGACAGCCGCCACCGTCGCGACGGCGTAGACCAGGGCAAAGACTAGCGGGCCCCAGGGACCCAGGCCCTCGATCCAGCCGCGAAGCTCCGCCAACCGCTGGCCGAGACCCAGGACCGGTGCAGCGACCGCCAGCGCCACCAGGACCACGAAGAAGAGCAGCGGTCGGACCCATCGATGACTTCGGCTGGCGGAGGCCCTGCCCCCCGGCTCCGCCTGCGGACCTTCCGATTCGACTGCCATCGTTCCCTCCAATTCGCCGCCGGGATTCCCCGATCGAGGCGTTCACGGGGCTATTCGCCGCGGTACCGGACTCGGTTACCGCGACAGTTGGAGCCACCGGCGTGTAACGCATCAAAGAGTTGCGGCAAAGAATTCTTGATTGGCTGGCGACGGGGCGAATGCGGGGCACGGTCAGTCTCGCCGCGATCAGGCCCGAGCGAGCCGTATCCGCCAGAGCAGCGGTCTCTCACAGGAGGTCTAGAGCCATGCGCCCCCGATGTTCGACTCCCGCGACCGTCCTCCGCGCCTCTCTCCTGCTCTCTCTGGCGTCGCTCGGGACGGCGTCGACCGGCTGTGCCCAGTCGGCACCCGAGCTGGCGCTGACGTTGTCGCTACCTGGAGCCGAGCCCTTCTCCCCCGAACTCGCGGGGCGCCTGACCGCGGCCCTCGCGGCCAGGGGCGACGGCTATCGGCCGAGGACCGACCTTCTTCAGGCCGACGGCCGCCCGCGTTTCACGAATCGGCTGATCCTCGAGGACTCCCCGTATCTCATCCAGCACGCGCACAACCCGGTGGATTGGTTCCCGTGGGGCCCGGAAGCCTTCGAGAAAGCCCGTCGGGAGGACAAGCCGATCTTCCTCTCGATCGGCTACTCCACCTGTCACTGGTGCCACGTCATGGAAAAGGAGAGCTTCGACGACGTCGAAGTCGCCCGGCTCATGAACGAGAGCTTCGTCAGCATCAAGGTCGACCGCGAGCAGCGGCCGGACGTCGACGAGGTCTACATGACCGCGGTGCAACTCATGACCGGCGGTGGCGGATGGCCGATGTCGAGCCTGCTCACGAGCGACGGCAAGCCGTTCTTCGGCGGCACCTACTTTCCTCGCGCGATCTTCGTAGACCTGCTGCAAAAGGCGAGCGTGGCCTGGCACGAGCAGCGGCCCCAGCTCGTGGCGCAGGCGGACCGTCTCGCCGCCGAGGTCGAGCGTGTGACCGCGGCGTCGACCGCGGCCGCGGAGATCGGAGAGGACGTCTTCACCGCCGCCGTCGAAGCGAGCGTCGCCCGATTCGACACCAAGCTCGGCGGCTTCTCGCCCGCACCGAAGTTTCCCCACGAGCCGGAGCTGCTCTTCCTGCTCGAGCGCGCACTGCAAACGGGGGACCGGCAGGCACTCGCAGCGATCGACGGCTCCCTCGACCACATGGCCCGCGGCGGCATCTTCGACCAGGTCGGCGGCGGGTTCCACCGTTACTCGACCGACGAGCGCTGGCTGGTGCCGCACTTCGAGAAGATGCTCTACAACCAGGCGCACCTGGCGCGTGCCTACCTGCAGGCTTCGCGCCTGACGGGGAACGACTTCTTCGAGCGGGTGGCCCGACAGACGCTGGACTATGTCCTGCGCGACATGACATCGCCCGATGGCGCCTTCTTCTCGGCCACCGACGCCGACAGCGAAGGCAAGGAAGGGAAGTTCTTCGTCTGGACGCCTGCCGAAATCCGGGCCGCGCTGCCGGCCGCGGACGCCGACCTCGCCCTTCGCGTGTTCGGGGTCTCAGCTGCCGGCGATTTCGAAGGCAAGAACATCCTCATTCTCCCCAAGCCTCCGCCCGAGGCAGCGGCGGAGCTCCACATCCCTGTCTCGGCCCTGTTGACAAGAATCGATCGCATCCGGGACCAGCTCTATCGGGCTCGGGAGACGCGAATACACCCGCTGCGCGACGAGAAGATCCTCACCGAGTGGAACGCGATGATGATCACCGCGCTTGCCGAAAGCGCACAGACGCTCTCCGATGCGCGATACCTGGCGGCAGCGGAGCGGGCGGCAAGCTTCCTCTGGAGTCGCAATCGGCGGAGTGACGGGCGCCTGTGGCGGGTTCACTTCGCCGGGAAATCCTCGATCGAGGCCAACCAGAGCGACTACGCGTATCTAGCTGAGGCCCTGGCGACGCTGTACGACGCTACCGGCGACCCTGCCTGGCTCGCGAAGGCGAAGGCCGTCGCCGACATCATGCTGGCGCGGTTCTGGGATTCCCCGGGCGGCGGGTTCTTCATGAGCGCGGACGATCACGACGGCCGGCTGCTGGCCAGGCCAAAGAGCCCGACCGATGGCGCCACGCCCTCCGGCAACTCCGTCGCCGTGCGTGCGTTCGCGATGCTCGCGGCCCGTACCGGTGAAGAGACGTACCGCCAGAAGGCCCAGGCGACGCTGGCCGCTTTCTCCGGCCAGATCCGCCGTCAACCCACCGCCTTCTCCTACATGCTGCTCGGCGTCGATGAGCTCCGCCACGGCAGCGTGGGATCGCTCGAATACGCCGCGCGCGGGGCGATTCGCGCACGCGCTTCGCTGGGCGGCGGATCCACGACCCGGCCGGTCGAGGTCCTTCTCGATCTCGCCCCCGGCTGGCACGTCAATGCGAGTCAGCCCCTGCAGGAGAATCTCATCCCCACCAGCCTTGCCCTGGCGCAAGGAAGCGGCGGAGTGAGACTCGGCCAGGTGGTCTATCCCCGGCCCCAGACCGTGACCCTGGGTTTCCAGGCCGAACCTCTCGCCGTCTACGTCGGCGAGGCGCGAATTCGGACCAGCGTAACCGTCGAAGAGTCCCTCGACCCCCTGGTAATCCACCTGAGCCTGACTCTCCAGGCCTGCGACGAGAAGCGGTGTCTCCGACCTGAGGAGCTGGCCTTCGAAGTGGCGGTGGCAGATCGTGTAACCCCGAGGGCTGGTCCGGACAACTGAACCTCGAGCGCGCCACGCGCGAGGAGACCCGCCCATGTCACGGAAGATCGAGCTGATCCACGCCGGACGCTGGACCTCGACGCAGGTCGTGCGTCTCGTGCGCGCTCTCCTCTGCCCCTCTTGCGAGGTGGTTGACGTCGACCTCGAATCAATCGGGCAGAAGGGAACTCCAGAGGGCAGTTCCTCCCAGCCCCAGGTCCGGGTGCTGGGCCGGACGATCTGGCTTGATGAGTCGCCCCCGGTCGACGCCGGGAGTCGCCGTCCCGGCGCGGACGTGCCGCGGTGAGGCTGCCCCGGCCCTCCCCGAGGATTCTGCTCACGGTTGCCGTGATCGCGCTCGTCGTCGCCGTCGAATGGCGATTCCGGATCCTCTCGCCGCTCGCGCGGGCGCTCGACCCGGCGCGTCTCGAGTCCCGGCTCGGAGACGCGGGTCCTCTCGCGCCGCTGCTGTTCGTGGCCGTGATGGCGCTAGCGGTCGTCTCGCCCCTGCCGACGATCCCGCTGGACCTCCTCGCGGGGCGTCTCTTCGGCCCACTGCCCGGCACTCTCTACTCGGTGGTTGGCGCCACCCTCGGCTCGCTGGTCAGCTTCCAGCTGGCGCGCTGGCTGGGCCGCGACTTCGTGGCGCGCTTCCTCAAGGGCCACATCCACTTCTGCCAGCGCTGCTCCGATCGCCTCCTCTCGAAGATTGTCTTCCTCGGCCGTTTGCTGCCGATCGCGCCGTTCGACCTGCTGAGCTACGGAGCCGGCCTGACCCGGATGTCCGCCTCGAAGTTCGCCGCAGCCTCGTTCCTCGGCATGCTGCCGCTCACGTTCGCCTACAACACGGCCGGCGACCTGGTCTTGAGCAGCCGCTGGGTCGGCTGGGTCGGCGGCGGCCTGATGCTGGTCCTCTTCTTCCTCCTGCCCTGGTGGATCGAGCGCTACGATCTGTTCTCGATGCGCCAGTACTTCCGGCACGAAAAGCCCGCAACGAGCCCTGCCGCCGGCCGACATGCCGGAGAAGGTCCGCCCGCGGAAGCGCGCCGGTGAGCCGATGATGCGCCGCCTGGTGCTCCTGGGCGGGGGGCATGCCCACGTCCACGTCCTGGCGAGCGCGGCTCAGCGGCCGCTCGGCGGAGTGGAGCTCGTGCTTGTCTCCCCCTTCGAGCGCCATCACTACTCGGGGATGGTGCCCGGATTCCTCCAGGGTACCTACGCCGAGGGCGAGCTCGCCTTCGACCTCGCGACTCTTGCCGCGCGAGCCGGAGCGCGGTTCGTCCAGGCGCCCGCCGAGAGCATCGTCGCCGCGGCTCGCACGGTTGACGTGGCCGGCGAGCGCCTGACCTTCGATCTCCTGTCGCTCGACATCGGCTCGGAGGCCGCAGGAGTCGAAACCACCGGTGTCCGCGAGCACGCATCGACGATCCGGCCGATGAATCAGGCAGCAGCGTTGCGCCGCCGCGCCGAGGAGATCTTCGGCGCTGGCGGACGGCGGTCGATCCGCCTCGTCGTCGTCGGTGGCGGCGCGGCCGGACTGGAGGTCGCTCTCGCGCTGGAGCATCTGGGCCGCGACCTCGGGAACCGCCCGGAGGTGACGATCGTCGAGGCCGCGTCGAGTGTCCTGCCCGAGTTCTCCGGGAGCGTGCGCCGCATCGCCGCTCGCCTCCTGGCGCGGCGCGGGGTCGGGACTCGACTTGGTCGGCAGGTGGTCAGGGTCGAAGCGGACGCCGTCACCCTCGACGACGGATCGCGCGAGCCGTCGGATCTGACCGTCTGGCTGGCGGGCGCGGCGCCACCGCGCCTGCTCTCCCGCTCCGACCTGCCGCGCGATGATCGGGGCTACCTCCTCGTCGACGCCACGCTGCGCGCGACCGACGGCGCACCGGTGTACGGCGCCGGCGACTGCATCGCAATCGCCGGCCATCCTGGTCTCGCCAAGGCGGGCGTCTACGCCGTCCGTGAGTCTCCCGTGCTCGACCACAACCTGCGCGCGGCGCTCACCGGAGGAAGACCACGCCGCTACAGTCCGCAAAGTACGTTCCTCGCACTTCTCAACACCGCCGACGGGCAGGCGGTCTGGCGCTGGCACGGCCTCGCTGGACGGTCCCGAGGCGCATGGTGGACCAAGGACCGGATCGACCGCGCCTTCGTGCGCCGCTTCCAGGTCGCGTGATGCTCGCTGCGGCCGCTCTCGGTTTCGCGCTCGGCCTGGTGACCCCACCGCAGGCACTCATCGCACAGCCAGCCGGAAGTATCACGCTGCTCGACGCGCGCAGCCGCGGCGAGTATCGGAACGGCCACATCCCGGGCGCCGTCCGCATCGACTGGTCGGACTTCCGCGACGACTGGGGCCGGACGGGAAAGCTCCCCACCGACCTCGGGCGCTTGGCGGAGCGCCTGGCTAAGCTGG
The DNA here is from genome assembly GCA_046331385.1 of Thermoanaerobaculia bacterium. Classification (GTDB taxonomy): domain Bacteria; phylum Acidobacteriota; class Thermoanaerobaculia; order Multivoradales; family JAGPDF01; genus JAXLQW01. Next base: position 3,805,298 of record JAXLQW010000001.1, on the reverse strand, counting down.
GAATCGACGACCGCCGGCCCGTCGTCGTCTATGGCGACGCGAACGATGGCTGGGGAGAGGAGGGGCGCGTCGTCTGGATGCTCGCCTACCTCCGGCACCCGGACGTCACCCTGCTCGACGGCGGCTGGAAAGGCTGGCTGGAGGCGAAAGGCGCGGTCTCCACGCTGGCCGAAGAGCCCCGGCCGGGGCGCTTCACAGCCCGCCCCGACCCGGCGCTGCGGGCGAGCGGCGACGACGTCGAGGCGGCTCGGCATGGCGCGGGCGTCGTGCTCGACGTGCGCAGCGAGCGGGAGTGGCTCGGAGCCACGCCGCACTTCGAAGCGCGCGGCGGCCACATCCCCGGGGCGATCCACCTCGAATGGAAAGAGCTGCTGGACAGCCGCGGCCGGATCGATCCCGACCGCGCGCGCGCCCTGCTGCGCGGCGCCGGCGTCGATCCCGCGCGGCCGGTCATTACCTACTGCACGGCCGGGGTCCGCGCCGCCGAGGCCTGGGTCATCCTGCGCGCGCTCGGCTACGCCGATGTGCGCGTCTACGACGGCTCCTGGTACGAATGGTCTGCCGACGACCACCGGCCGGTCAGCCGTGAGTGAGCTCCGGGCAGCGTCTCAGGTTCGCTGGCGACGGCTCCCGAGCGTCCCCCACGTGTCGTCGTCACGCAAGAGAAAGAGCGTCACGCACGCGGCGAGCATTGGCCAAGCGGCGAAGAAGAGCAGGTGTGGGCCCTCGAATGGCGCCAGGTACTGGCGATACGACGAGAGCGTCGAGACGGCATGGAGGACGAGGACGGCACCGTAGGTGAACGTCTTCGCCACTCCCGCCAGGAAGAGCACGAGCAGCAGCGCTTCGGCGACGCCGATCGCGAGGAGGACGGCCTCCCCGAAGCCCGCCAGGCCGTAGAATCCTTCGAAGACCTTGGCGGCGTGATCCGGCCGCACGAACTTGTCGACGGTCCACGCCGCCATGACCACGAACACGCTCCACCGCAGCGCGGCGAGGCTCCAGCGCAGTCTCTGCGCTTGCTTCATGGCTTCTCCTTGCCGGTCAGAAGCCGGGTCTCGGGGTGAAAGGTGTACCAGGCGAACCAGAACATCCGGTGCGCCACGAGCTCCACGCCGTCCGCTCGCGCGGCGCGCACCGATCCGTCCGCTCGCCGGGAGATCTCCAGGCGCTGCCCACCGACCTCGGCGGTGACAAGTGTGCCGGCGGCAAGGCGCTCCTCGGGGACCGCGATCGAGCCGCCGCCTACCTCGATGCCCCAGACCACGCTCTTCGGATGGAGCGCTCGGCTCGTGCGCGAGACGGGAAAGAGGATCCGTTCGGAGCTCGTGTAGTCGCCGTAGGCGGGCTTCGGATCGCGAACCGAGTCGCTCGCGAGCACTTCGGTTTCCGGATGGGCCTCGCGCCAGCGGCGCCACTCGGTGACGGCGATCGGGATCGGTTCGAGGCGCTGGCCGCGCACCGGCCCGGTGAAGGCGGTGCCGGTGACCTGCTGCCAAAGGCTGTTGGTCTTGCGGTCGTAGAAGACGAGGTCGCTCTCCCGGAGCAGCCCCGAAACCCCGAGCGCGACCGGCTCGCCGTTGAGCCGACTGAGGAAAGCGAGACCGGAGCCGCAGAGGGGGCACCAGGTCACTGCGACCGGCTCGTCCCCGAAGCGGTCGTTGACGATCTCGTGGCGATCGAGGATCCACGCCGGGTAGGCCCGGGCCGCGCCGCCGCGCACGACGCCGAGCACGAGATCGTCCGGGGCGAGGTCGCGCGCCTCGGCGGCGCGGACGAACCGAGGGGCGTCGATCGAGGGAATGCAGTCGCGCTTCTGGCACCCCTGCACTAGCTCGGCCCACGGAACGTCCGACGGCGTTTCCGCCGTGTAGCCGAACGTCTCGCGCAGGATGTCGGTTGGCCAGCGCCGCTCGGCGGCGGCCGCAGGGCGAGGCACGAGCGCGACCGCTGCGACCGCGAGGAGGGCGGGTAGGAGCCAAGCTCGAGCGTGAAACGGGATCATCGTCGTCTCCTGAGAAGGGCCGTGGAGTCAGACTCCCGCTCCGGGCACGGCGAACGCCACTGGCCGTGGGCCGCGGTAGAGCAGCACGTGGAGCAGGTTGTCGAGGAAGGTCGGGTCGGAGGACATCGACTCGTGCGGCGCGCAGATGAAGACCGCGGCGGTGATCGGGAAGACCGCCGGACCGGGCCGGCCGTCGACCAGGGAAGGCAAGCCGAGCAGCGAGCTCTTGGTCACGCTGCCGTCGCCCGGCTCGAGCATCCGGGCCGCGTAGTCGATCCCCGGCAGCGGATGACTGATCTCCTCCGGACGGCTGCGCAGCGCCAGCGCGCCGCCCTCCCGCTCGACCAGGCAGCGCGCCGGCGTGGCGATGCAGCCGCTGCCGAAGACGTAGAAGCCGACGTCGGTTCGCTCGAGCGGGATCGCCAGGGCCCGCTGGAAGCGCTCGCCTCGCCGAAGCGCTCGCTCGAAGCTCGCCGCGGCCGCCCGCAGGTAGCGATCGACCTCGGCGTCGTCGCGGAGGCGGTCGCGTAGCCGCTGCCTCGCCGCCGGCGCGAAGATCCCGACCTGGTTGTCGCGCCAGGTCGCGATCGCGAACAGATCGATCGCCGCGGGCAGCCCGTCGGCTTCGATCATCCAGTCGAGCCGGGGATGGGGGAAGAGCTCCGGCAGGCCGGGAAAGGTGGCGAGGACCTCGGTTCCGGCGAGGCCCAGCGGGAAACTCTTGCCGAACATCGCCTGTTGGACGGCGGCGATCGAGCCGAAGTTCGGCGTGCCGATGAGGACCAGCCGGTCGATCCCGTGCCCGCCCGAATCAGGCGGCGGGGGCACCTCCGCGTCGAGCACGTCGCGCCCGCCGTAGCGAACGTAGTAGCGGGCGACCAGCCCCCCGGCACTGTGGGCGATCACGTCGACGCGCAGCTCGGGATCGAGACGCACCTGCCGAAGCCTCTCGACGACCCCCTCGAGTTGGCGCGCCGCTTCGACGAAGTCCAGCCGCCAGTCCCATGAGAGCAGCACGCAGTCCGTCGCGGCGTCGATCGATTCAGGCGGCTCGCACCGGTAGTGCCCGTAGTCCCCGAGCGCGCGCACGAGGTCGGAATAGAACGCATGCCCGCCGAGCTCGTCGAAGATCCCGCCCGGTGTCAGGGCCGGGCGGTCCGCCACCGGATCGGGATCGAGCACCGGGAGGGAGAGCGCGCGGAAGCTCCGGCCCGTGACGAGAGCCGAGAGTCGGCCCGGCCAGACCTCGCGGCCGCTGTCTACCCGGACCAGCCGGCTACCCATCACGCCTGGAATGACAATCAGCGGCGGCCGCCGCGCCACACCTGCGCGCTGGGAGTACAGCCGCGAGAAGTCGGCGTGGGGCACGGCCGCGCACCCGGCCAGCGCGACCCCGGCGACCAGGACCGCAGCAAGCCTCCCGACGCCCCCACGCGCGATCCTGCCGACACTCCCCAACGCCAGACGAGTCATTCCCGGTCCTCCGGAGATCTCTTCGCCGGAAGCTCCCGGCAGGTTACCGCCCGCAGCGAAGGACTCGCGCTTCACGCTCTGGCGCTCTCGCCGGTAACCGCGGATCAAGTCGAGGCAAAGAAGTCCGGCAGAAGTCGACCGGAGGAGATGCAGCCGTGCCTTCGAAGGGATTGAGAAGACTGACCTCGGGACCCAACGAGCGGCGCGGGCGCCGATCGATCGCGGTCCTTGTGTTGCTCATCGCAGCAACCACTGTCGTGCCGGCGCGAGCCGAAATCGACCGCTACCTGATCGACACGGGACCCTTGCGCATTCGCGACCAGTTCCTCCCCGGGCTCGGGTACCTCGGATTCGACCCGGTCGCGGCCGACATCCTCGATCCCGGCCAGTGGCAGGTCGACCTCGTGGCGACCTCCAGCAACACCTTCGCCCACTCGACCGAGATCGAGCGGGCTCTGGAAGCAAGACCCGACCGCTCCGGCCTCGGGCTCGCCGAGCTCCAGTCCATCCAGCCGGACCACGCCGGCGACGGCCTCTTCTACCTGGATGGCGAACACACCCGCTGGGCGGTCGCCGCGCGCCGCGGCATCGGTCACGGGCTCCAGGTCGAGATCGTGGTCCCCGTGATCCACATCGGTGGCGGCTTCCTCGATTCGACGATCGAGGGCTTCCACGACACCTTCTCCCTGGGGCAGGCCGGACGTCTCGGCGTGCCTCGAGACGAGCTCGGAGCTTACGTGCGGTACGGGGACCGCGAGGTCTACCTCGACCGTGCCCCGGGCACCGCGCTCGGCGACGTCGTCGTCGGGGTTCGGTACGACCTGCGGCGGTCCCGGCCGGCGCCCGCACTCGAGCTCGCGATCGAGGGCCTCGCGAAGCTCCCCACCGGCGACGTCGATCGGTTGACCGGCTCGGGCTCTGCGGACGTCGGCGCGCAGCTGCTCGGCACGCGGTACTTTCGCGGCAGCTGCCTGCACTTCTCGCTCGGAGCTGCGTACCTCGGCCGGCACGAGCTCTTCGCGCTCGATGCCCAGACGATCCTCTCCGGCATGTTGGCATGGGAAGTCGCCCTCGGCGGGAAGACGACCGGGCTGATCCAGGCGACGGTCTCGCAAAGCCCGTTCAAGGACTTTGGGAGCGACGAGCTCGGCTCCGCCTCAACCCAGCTCACCCTCGGAGCGAAGCACGCCTTCGGCAAGAACGTCCTCTTCCTGGGCGTCACCGAGAACCTGGTCAATTTCAACAACACCTCCGACATCGGACTCCACGTCGGCGTCACGAGGTCGATCGGTCGGCACGGGCGCTGACCGCGCTCCCGGAGGCGCTCATGGACGAAACGACTGCAGGCAGCAACGCAAGGACGACGCGCTCGCTCGACGACCTTCGGCTCCTCCCCTTCCTGCCGGCCCTCTACCTCGCGTGGAGCGACGGCGAGCTCACCCGCGCGGAGACCGCCGCGCTCTGCGGTCTGGTCGACGCCAGTGAAGGTCTCGACGCTTCCTGCCGCGAGCTGCTCGGTGGCTGGCTCGACCCGGAGCGCCCGCCCTCGGCGGCGGAGCTCGTCGAGCTCCACGGTGCGATTCGGCGCGCTGGGCGCGCCCTCGAGCCCTCGGATGCTCGCTCGCTACCGGAGCTCGCCGCGGCGCTCGCCGCCGCGCAAGACCGGTCGCTGTCACCACCGGAGGCTCAGGCCCTCATCGCGCTCGAGGCAGCCTTCGGTCTGCGTGGAGCCGAAGTCGGGCGGGGGCTGCTCTCGACCGAGCGGCCGCTGCCCGCTGCGGCCCCGGAGCCCCGCGCGCTGCCCGCCGCCGACCTCGCCCGCTGGCTCGACGGGCCCGAACGGGCGACGCGCGAGCGGGTGCGCGGACTGCTGGCACAGCCGGCCTTCGCTCCGCCGCTCGAAGCGGGCCGCCAGGAGCTGCGCGAGTGGACGCTCGCGGCCTGCCGTCTCCTCGCCGAACACGGGCTCGGCGCCCTGTCGTTTCCGCCCGCCTTCGGCGGCGGGGGCGACGCCGCGGGCTTCGTCGCCGCCTTCGAAACGCTGGCCTTCGGCGACCTCGGCGTCCTGGTCAAGTTCGGCGTGCAGTACGGCCTGTTCGGCGGCAGCGTCCGCGAGCTCGGCTCCGAGCGACACCATCGTGAGCTGCTGCCGCGGATCGCCACCCTCGAGCTGCCCGGCTGCTTCGCGATGACGGAGACGGGACACGGCTCCAACGTCGCCGAGATCGAGACGACCGCGACGTTCGATGCCGAGAGCGACGAGCTGGTCGTCCACACCCCCCGACCCAGCGCCCGCAAGGACTACATCGGCAACGCGGCGGCGCACGGTCGCCTCGCCACCGTCTTCGCCCAGCTCGTGATCGCCGGCGAGCGCCACGGCGTCCACGCGGTCCTGGTGCCCATCCGCGACGGGTCGGGACGGACCTGCCCGGGCGTCACGATCGAGGACTGCGGCCCGAAGCTCGGCTTGAATGGGGTGGACAACGGGCGGCTCCTCTTCGAGCAGGTGCGCGTCCCGCGCGGCAATCTCCTCGACCGCTTCGCCCAGCTCGGCCGCGACGGGAGCTACTCGAGCCCGATCGCCAGCCCAGCCAAGCGGTTCTTCACCATGCTCGGTACGCTCGTCGGTGGGCGCGTCAGCGTCGGGCTCGCCGCACTCTCCGCGGCGAAGAAGGCGCTCGCCCTCGCGGTTCGCTACGGCGGCCGCCGCCGACAGTTCGGCCCGCCCGGCGCGGCCGAAAAGAGGCTGCTCGATTACCCGTCGTATCAACGTCGGCTCCTGCCCGCCCTCGCCACGACCTACGGTCTGCACTTCGCCCTGCGCGCCCTCGCGGTTCGCTACGCCGCGCCCGCCCGGGAGTCCGATTCGGAGCTCGAGAGCCTGGCGGCGGGGCTCAAGGCGCTCGCCACCGCACACGCGACAGCGACGATCCAGGCTTGCCGAGAAGCGTGTGGCGGCCAGGGCTATCTCGCCGTCAATCGCTTCGCGGCCCTCAAGGCCGACACCGACGTCTTCACGACCTTCGAAGGCGACAACACGGTGCTCCTCCAGCTGGTCGCCAAGCATCTGCTTTCCGGCTACCGGCAACAGTTCGGCAACTTCGATGCCGGCGTGCTGTTCAACTACTTCCTCACTCAGGCGCGGAGCGCCCTGGTTGAGCGCAACCCGATCGCCACGCACCGCACCGACGAAAGTCACCTACTCGACCGTGACTTCCATCGGGCCGCCTTCCGTTGGCGAGAGGAGCACCTCGTCGGGACGCTCGCCCGACGGCTCCGCGGGAAGATGGAAGCCGGGAGCGACCCTTTCGACGCCCTGGTCGAGTGCCAGGATCACGCGCTCGCCGCCGCACGTGCGCACGTCGAGAGGCACGTCCTTGGCGAGTTCGCCTCGGCGGTGGCGGCGGCTCCCGCCGAGCTCGCGCCCTCCCTGTCGCTGCTTTGCGATCTCTACGCGCTCACCACGCTCGAGCGCGAGCGCGGCGCCTATCTCGAGGCCGGCTACTTCGCCGCAGAGAAGTCGAAAGCGATCCGCTCTCAGGTCGACCGCCTCTGCCGTGAGGTGCGGCGCCTCGCCCTGTCCCTGGTGGACGCCTTCGGAATCCCCGAAGCTTGCCTCGATGCCCCGATCGCGCGCCGATGAGAGGCACCGCCCCGACGCGGCGGGCGGGGACCGGCGACGCCTGAGAAGAACGAGAGAGACACGAGGAGGCGCGAGTTGACCAACGTCGGAAGGAATCCCGATCCAACAGATGCGCCGCCCCAGACGCTGCGAGACCAGCGTGCCAGGGAGCTCGAAGACTGGCTCGCTGCAGTTCCCACTTTGGCGCTCGAGCTACTGGCGAACGAGGGCGCGCCGGCCGAGGTCGCATCAGCAGGTCCGTCCCGGCTCGCACGCAAGCTCGACCTCCGCTTGGGAGCGGACGGGCTGACGACTCCCGAAGTCGTCGCGCGGCTGCGCTCCGCGCTGGCCACTACCCCATCGAGTTCCAGTTGGCGATTCGTCAACCAGCTCTTCGGCGGCCGCGAGCCGGCGGGAATGGCGGCGGAGATGCTTGCCGCCGTTCCCAACGTGTCGATGTACACCTTCAAGGCCGCCGGCGCCCAGATCCTCGTCGAGCGCGAGCTGCTCCGCCACATGGCGAGCCACGCCGGCTTCGCAGACGCCGAGGGCTGCTTCACCCCCGGCGGGTCGATCGCCAATCTCGTGGCGCTCCTGCTGGCGCGCAACGTCGCGCTTCCCGAGTCGCGCGACCGCGGGCTCGGCGGCGAGCGCCTCGCCATCTACACGTCCGCGGAAGGTCACTACTCGATTCCCAAGAACGCCGGCATCCTCGGTATCGGCCGCGACAATGTCCGGCGGGTGCCGACGGACGGCGCCGGCCGGATGGACGTCGACGCCCTGACGCGGATGCTGGAGGAGGACGGCGCGCGCGGCGTGCAGCCGGCGCTGATCAACGCCACCGCCGGCACCACGGTGCGCGGCGCTTTCGATCCCATCCGCGCTATCGCAGCGCTGGCCCGCGATCACGGCGCCTGGCTCCACGTCGATGGCGCGCTGGGCGGGAGCGTCGTGCTTTGCCCCTCCCGGCGCGAGTTGATCGACGGCGTCGAGCTGGCCGACTCGTTCTCCTGGAACCCGCACAAGATGATGGGCGTGCCCTTGCAGTGCTCGGTGCTCCTGGTCTCGCGGCGCGGGGAGCTCACCCGGAGCCTCGACGAGACCGCCGACTATCTCTTCCAGGTGCACGAGGACGACTTCAACCCCGGGCACCGCTCGATCCAGTGCGGGCGCCGCAGCGACGCCTTCAAGCTCTGGGCTGCCTGGCTCAAGCTCGGCGACCGGGGCTGGGACGAGCGCATCCAGCGCCAGTTCGGCCTCGCCCGGCTCGCCGCCGCGAAAATTGCAGCCGAACCCACGCTCGATCTGATCGAAGAGCCGCCCTCGATCAACGTCTGCTTCGCCGTGCGCGGCCACGACAGCGCTGCGATCTGCGACTGGCTCGATCGCGAGGGCCGCCTGAAGATCGGCTACGGCACCGTCGCCGGCCGGCGCGCCCTGCGCCTCGTCTGCGTCAACCCGGATCTCGAAGAGTCCGATCTCGACGCCATCCTGGGTGAAATCCGGACGGCGGCGCAGGCCCTCCCCGCCGGGGGCAACTGAGGAGAACGAACTGCTCCCCGAATCGCGCGAGCGACTCGGGGAGCGGGTGAAGCCGGCTGCGGATCGACCTCAGCCGACCGGTTCGAGTTGCGCGGGCTCCCAGCGCGCCGAGGCGAAAGCCGGGTCGAGCGGAGTTCGGGCGAGGTGGTTGGCGTAGTTGCTCAGCGTCTTCATGGCGACGCCGAGCACGACCTCGAGAACCTGGGCGTGGGTGAAGCCCGCGGCGAGAAAGGCGGCAAGGTCGGGCTCCAACACGCGGCCGCGCTCGCGCACCACGGTGCGGGTGAAGCGCGCCAGAGCCTCGAGACGGGGGTCCGGCAGCGGCTCGCCGGTCCGCAGGGCCTCGATCGCGAGGGCGGGGACCTTGCTCATGCCGGCGACGACCGTGTGCGCGGCCATGCAGTAGTCGCAGCCGTTCTCGAAACTGACGGCAAGGAGCACGACCTGGCGCTCGGCCGGCGTGAACGAGGACCTGTCGAACTGCTCGCCGATGCCGAGGTAGCCGCCGACCGCGGCCGGCGAGTCGGCCAGCATGCCGATCAGATTGGGCACAAAGCCGAACTTGCTCTGGGCTCCGGCGAGCGCGAAACGGGACGCCTCGGGGGCGGTCTCGGGTGTATGAACGGCGAATCGGGACATGGACTCCTCCAGCTGGATGGGGTGCGCCGGGAGTGGCGCCTCGCGACCGCGCGAAATCGTCGGCCGCGCCCCGATACTCTTTGCCGGTCCAGCCGGTTGGTTACTCGCCGCGCGGTGATTCGCCGGTCTCGAGCCGGACGTCTAGTCCCGAGGCGATGCGATTGACGAAGTTGAAGTAGGCGACGATGAGCGCGAGGTCGTGTATCGCTCGATCCGAAAGTTCCAGCGCCCGCAGTGGCGAGAGGTCGCCCTCACCGCACGCGCCGGGATCTCGCGTCAGCTTCTCGGCGAAACCGCAGAGCGCCCGCAGACGTGGGGACTCGAGGACGCTGGCCCAGCTACCCGCCATTACCGCGTCGGTCATCGCATCATCTTGACTCTCGACCCGGAGAGCCTGTCCGTGGTGCTCGATTCAATAGTGGCACCCGTTCGTGCGGGAGACGACCGTCGCCACCATCTCGCGCTCCATTCGCGAGAGCGGCGAGGTCCCGAACATCAGGCCTCGGTAGAGACGCGCGTGATCCTCCATCGCCCGCGGGTTGAGCGACGAGACCGCCAGGATGTTCGCCGGATCGCGGCCCGAATCGGCGACGCGCCGATAGGCCTCGGCCAGGGCTCGGTCCGCCTCGGAGCGGCGGACGATCTCGATGGCGGCGGCTTTCTCACTCACTCGCGACCTCCTGGCGTTCCGGTGGACTCGTCGGGGCTCCGAGAGCCCCGTACGTGGCGACCAGGAACGGCACCACATAGGTCAGAGGTACCTTCCACCAGAGTGCGGCCGGCAGACTCCCCTCGAGAATGAGATCGCCCTGATTGAGCGCGGTCAAAACCGTGCCGACGACCAGGGACGCGCGCAGGGAGCGGGCAAGAACCGGGCGAGTCAGCGCCGCTCGGAATTTGCCGCTGGCTCTGGTGCTCCCGGTCGTCATGCTTCTGGCTCCAGAGCCGGCACCTCGACCCGGGTCGCCACGTCGCTCTTGCGCAGGTACTGGTCGATCATCACTGCGGCGAGGTTGCCGGTGCCCAGCGCGACGGCCACCTGCTGCGTCATCGGGCGCAGGTCGCCGGCCACCCATACGCCCGGCACGTTGGTGTTGCCGCGCTGCGAGACGACAGCCGCGTGGGCCGTCGGCGCGAGATCGACGCCGAGCTGCTCGGCGAGATCGGTGCGCCCCCGTGCCGGCGACGACACGAAGAAGGCTTCGGCCTCGAGCCGCACGCCGTCGGCGAGCCGCACCGCCGTGAGCTGGCGCCGCTCCCCCTCGAGCTCGGCGAGCGTGCCGTGCACGATTTCGACGGCCCGGCGCGCGAGAGCGGGACGCAGACCCTCGCTCGGTTCGACTCCCGGGGGCAGCAGAACCCGCATTCGCCGGGAGTAGCGAGTAAGTCCGATGGCTATCGCCGCCGCCGAGTCGGCCGAGCCCACGGCGAGCACCACGGTGTCCTTGCCGAAGATCTCGGGGGCCTCGCAGTCGGGGCAGTAGTAGAGGTTGCCCTTACCGGCGTAGGCGAAGCAGGGCCGGAAGTCGCCGTCCACGGTGGGGTGGAATCGCGCGACGCCCGTCGCTAAAAGCACAGTTCGCGCCTCCCATGCGCGGCCGTCGTCGGCTTCGAGACGGAATGAGTCGATGACGCCGCTCGCCCGGACGACTGAAGCGCGCTCGACGACGGCGCCCTGCTCGATCGCCTGGGCGCGGAGCCGCTTCTGGATCTCTGCTCCAGTTGCGCCGGCGAAGCCCGGTACGTTCCAGAGCCGCTCGAGGGTGAAGAAGAGCGGGCCGGAGACGCGGTCGAGAACGACGACGCTGCGCCGATGCCACGCGAGATGCAGCGCGGCCGAGAGCCCCGCCGGCCCGCCACCGACGATCGCCACGTCCCAGACCGTCCTCTCAGTCACAGGTTCGCCCCCGGGCGACGAGGCCAGAAGGAGCCCGAGACGGCTCCGAGGAGCGTCATCGCCACGGTCGCCCCGAAGTGCCAGACGAGCAGGTGCTCGAGGTCGTTGCGGGCGCAGGCCAGGTGCCAGAGGGAGTCCGCCAGCAGGCCGGCAGCGGCGCCCGCGAGGGCGCCCGACCAGCGTGGACGAATCGGCAGTGCGCGCAGGGCGAGCCAGGTGGCGATCGCGAGATGGGGCAGACCGATCGCCCCCTCGATCGAAGCACATTGGCTGCCGACCGCCAGAGCGCCCGGACCGGACAGACCGGCGCCGGTGCGCTGCCAGATGAGAATCCCCAGCAGGATCTGGAGCAGAACGCCGCCGGACAGCGCGGCGACCGCCCGGCTAGCACCGATTCCCAGGCCGGGCACGGCTTCGCGCAGCGCCAGCCAGAGGAGACCGAACCCCGCCAGCCACTCGAGGAGCGACACGCCGCCCCCGGCGAGCGAGATAACGCCCAGAGAGCCTCGGGCTCGCGCGAGCACGAGCACGGCCGCCGCGAGCACGACGAACGCAGGCAGCGCGAGTAGCAAAGCGCGGCGGGATGGAGGTGCCAGCGGCATCACTGGCGCGAAGTCGCGCCGGACTGCCGCGCGCAGCGCCGCGGGAACGGGCTCTCGATCGGGTGCCGTCATCCTGCAGCCTCTTTCAGCTCACCGCGCAGAGCGACGATGGCCCGATGCGCACGCACCTTCGCTGCGGTCTCGGAGATTCCCTGGACGGCAGCGATCTCTCGAAACGAGAAGCCCTCGACATGGTGGAGCCAGACGGCCTCGCGACCGGGCTCCGCGAGAGTCCCGAGCGCCCGGCCGAGCGAGATGCGGTCCAGGGCACCGGCTGCCCGAGAAAGCGTCGGGACCTCGGGGAGCTCGTCGAAGGGCTGGACCTCCCTGCGGGCCCGGCGCCCGGACGACCGCCTCGCCATCAGTCCGACGTGGCGAGCGATGGCGAAGGCCCAGGGCCGCACCGGCTCTCCCGGAAGATAGGTCTGCCGCGACCGGTGAATCTGGAGAAACGTGTTCTGCACCAAGTCCTCCACGTCCGCCCCCGGCGGGGTTAGCGTTCTCAGGTAACTGCGCACCGAGCGAGCCAGCCGTCCGTAGATCTCCTCGAACGCCGCTTCGTCCCCCGCCTGGTAGCGGACCATCAGGTCCGGCAGATCGTCGAGCGGGGGCTCATCGACGTCGCCACTCATGTTTGCCTCATCTGCCGAAAAGGTTACTCGAAACCGTCGGTAACCGCCCTCCTGGGACCGGCAAAGACCCCTGTGACGCGCCTCGGCCGGCCTTCGGTCGGAGGCGGAACTCAAGGAGACCCGCCATGATCCACCATCGTTCCCTCTTCCTCTCCGCTTTCGCCTTCGCCGGCCTGCTCCAGGTCGGCGCCGCTTCCGCCGCGGAGCGCACGTTTGCCGTCGGCGGCGAGGACAAGAACAGCAACATCACATTCGAGTCCGAGACCGACTTCGAGACCATCCTGGGCCACACGAACACGGCCTCGGGCCAGGTGGTGGCCGACCTCGAAGGCGGCACCGCCAGCGTCGACGTGCGTGTCCCCGTCGCGACTCTCGACACCGGCATCGAGCTGCGCAATCACCACCTACAGTCTTCCGACTGGCTCGACGCCAAGAAGAACCCGGATCTCCGTTTCGTGTCGCGCTCGGCGCGCAAGCTTGACGACGGCAGCTGGGAGATCGCCGGTGATTTCTCTCTCCACGGCGTGACGAAGCCGCTCACGATCCGGGCGCAGGTGAAGCCGATTCCGGCCGAGGCCGCCAAAGCTGCTGGGCTCGGCAAGGGCGACTGGCTGCGCGTTTCGACGCCCTTCGAGCTAAAGCTCTCCGAGTTCGGAATCGAGGTTCCGAGCAAGGTCGCCGGCCGGGTGAGCGATACCTGGAAGGTGAAGCTCAACCTCTTCGTCAACGCCAAGAGCTGAGCGGGGAGTGAGCGCCACCATGTCCGCGAACGCGTTCGCCGCCGTCCACCGCTGGGCCCGACGCGGGGCCTGGGCCGGTGTCGTCGCCGTCCTCCTGGTGCCCCTCGCCGGTTATCTCGCCGATCTGGGCTGGGGGCGCGAGGTCCTGCTCATCGCTCCCCACGACTCGACGGTCGTGACGCTCAACCGCTCGCTCTGGAGCGCCGGGGACCCGGTCGCCGACCTCTACGGCAGCCCGATGAGCGAGCCCACGAGGGTCCTCCTGTTCGGAGATCAGAAGGTCCTCCGACCAGAAGAGGATCCGAAATTGTCGCTGCTGCCCTTGGCGTCGGCCGGAAAGCGCCCGATCCAGGTCCAGACGTTGTGGTGGGCCGTTCGCATTGCCGTGGCCGGTCTCGGTGCAACGTCGGCCGCGCTGCTCGGCATCTCTCTCTTCGCGCGACGTCGGGCGCGTCTCACCGCGAGCCCGCACCCAGCGTAACCCGATCCACGGAGGACGAGCGACATGCCCATCGCCACAGAATCCAGCGTTCGCGAGCGGTACGCTCGCGGCGCCGCTACCCTCGAGCCTGAGCTCTGTTGCCCGGTCGATTACGACCCACGCTACCTCGCGGCGATCCCGGACGAAGTGCTCGAACGCGACTACGGCTGCGGCGACCCCTCGCGGCATCTGCGGCCGGGCGAGACCGTGCTCGACCTGGGCAGCGGCACCGGCAAGATCTGCTTCATCGCGAGCCAAGTGGTCGGCGCAGCGGGCCGGGTGATCGGCATCGACATGACGCCCGAGATGCTCGAGGTGGCGCGGCGGGCCGCCCCGAGGGTGGCCGAGCGGCTGGGATTCGCCAACGTGGAGTTCCGGCGCGGGCGGATCCAGGACTTAGCGCTCGACCTCGACCGCCTGGACGCGGAGCTCGCCGCGCGTCCGATCCGTTCGGCGGACGACCTTCTCGCGGCCGAGCAACTCGCGACACAGTTGAGGCTCGAGAAGCCGCTCGTCGAGGACGCGTCGGTGGACGTCGTGGTTTCGAACTGCGTCCTGAACCTGGTCGACGGAACCGACAAGCGGCGGCTCTTCGGCGAGATCTTCCGCGTGCTCAGGCGGGGTGGCCGGGCTGTGATCTCCGACATCGTCGCGGACGAGCCGGTGCCCGCCCACCTGCAGGCCGACTCAGAGCTGTGGAGCGGCTGCATCTCGGGCGCGCTCACCGAGGAGGGCTTCCTCGCCGCGTTCGAACAGGCGGGATTCCACGGCCTCCGGATCCTCGAGCGGCCGGCGCAGCCCTGGCGCACAGTCGAGGGCATCGAGTTCCGCTCGCTCACGGTCGAGGCCTACAAGGGCAAGCAGGGCCCCTGCTTCGAGCACCTGCAGGCCGTGATCTACAAAGGTCCCTTCAAGGAGGTGCTCGACGACGACGGCCACCGGCTGGTCCGGGGCGAGCGCACCGCGGTCTGCGCCAAGACCTTCGAGCTCTACTCCCGGGAGCCGTACCTGGGTCAGTTCGAGCTCGTCGAGCCGCGCGTGCGGGTCGACTCCGGCAGCGCGCGGCCGTTCGACTGCTCGAGGAGCACTCGGCGCGACCCGCGCGAGACAAAAGGCGTCGACTACGTCGACACGACGACGGCCGCCGCGCCCTGCTGCGGTCCGGACGGCTGCTGCTAGCGATGGCGATCCTGGTGCTCGCGCTCGCCGCGCTGCTCGCTTTCGCGAACGGCGCCAACGACAACGGAAAGGGCGTCGCGACTCTCGTCGGCCACGGCGCCGCGTCACCGCGGCTCGCCCTCGGGTGGGCGGCCATCACGACCGCGCTCGGCGCCCTGGTCGGGATCCTGGCGAGCGACGGACTTGTACGGGCCTTTCGTGCGGGTTTCGTCGGCGATGGCGCTGAGCTCCCACCCCGGTTCTTCGCCGCCGCGCTGGCGGGCGCGGTCGCCTGGGTGCTCTTCGCGACGCGCTCCGGTCTGCCGGTTTCGACCACCCACGCCATCCTGGGGGGCCTGGTGGGAGCGGGACTGTACGAGGTCGGGGCCGCACAGATCGGCTGGGCGGTTCTGGCCCAGAAGGCCGCCCTGCCGCTCCTCGCCTCGCCACTCGTCGCCCTGGCGCTCGTCTTTGCTGCCGCACAACCGCTGGCGGCGCTGGCGAGACGCACGGAGAGCCGCTGCCTGTGCGCCGTCGAGACACTCGAACCGCTCGGCGCCGGCGAGGTCACCGTCGCCCGGAGCCGCCTCGCGATCGTGACGGGCGATGCGGCCGGCTGTGCGGTCCACTCGCCGACGGCGTCGATGACCGGTCGTGGCGTCGCGCAGACCCTGCATTGGGGAACGAGTGGTCTCGTCGGGTTCGCGCGCGGCTGGAACGACACGCCCAAGATCGCGGCGCTCGCCCTGGTGGTTCTTCCTGCGGGTTCGGGGACCTTTGGAGCGTTCGTCCTTGTGGCCGCGGCCATGGCCCTCGGCGGTCTGTTCGCCGGCCGCCGGGTCCTCACCACGCTCTCCGAGCGCATCACCGCGATGCCCCTGGGCGAAAGCCTGGCGGCGAGCGGCGTCTCGTCGATCCTGGTCGGGCTCGCGTCCTGGCAGGGGCTGTCGGTGTCGACGACTCACGTGACGACGGGGGGAATCGTGGGCGCTGGCATCGCCCGGTCGGCGCAGGAGGTGCGCTGGCCGGTAGTGAGAGACGTCGCTCTCTCCTGGATCGTGACCCTGCCCGCCGCGGCGGTTGTGGCGCTGTTGGCTGGCCTCGCCCTGAATCGGTAGAAAAGGAGTCGCTCATGATCTCCGATCGCGCCGCAAGACTTCCTGTGATCTCCCGCAACGCAAAGGACTCCCGCTTCGATGAGAACTTGAAGCAGCACGGTCTCGGCCCGCTGACTCGCTCCCGGGTCACGACATTGCAGGTCAACGTCGGTCGGCTCTGCAACCTCGCCTGCCACCACTGCCATGTCGAAGCCGGTCCGAAGAGAACCGAGTCGCTCTCGGCGGAGGTCGCTGACCGGCTGCTCGAGCTGCTCGCTGCTAGCCCGGGGGTCGAGGCGCTCGACCTGACCGGCGGCGCGCCCGAGATGAATCCGCAGTTCGAGCGCTTGGTCACGGGCGCGCGGGAGCTGGGCCGCCGGGTCATCGACCGCTGCAATCTGACCATTCTCGGCGAGCCCGGCTTCGAGGATCTCGCGGACTTCCTCGCCTCGCAGCGGGTGGAGATCGTCGCCAGCCTGCCCTGCTACACCGAGGGGAACGTCGACCGGCAGCGGGGGCGGGGCACCTTCGACGGCTCGATCGCGGCGCTGCGCCGCCTGAACGAGCTCGGCTATGGCCGGCCCGGCTCAGCGCTCGCCCTCGATCTCGTCTACAACCCGCTCGGGCCGTCGCTGCCGCCGGCGCAGCGCCAGCTCGAACACGACTACAAGCGCGAGCTCGCCGAGCGCTTCGGCATCGAGTTCCATCGGCTCCTGACGATCACCAACATGCCGATCCGCCGCTTCGCCGAGCAGCTCGCGCGCCTGGGCAAGAGCGAGGCCTACGAGGCGCTGCTCGTCAACCACTTCAATCCGGCGACGGTCGAGGGGCTGATGTGCCGGTCGCAGGTCAGCGTCGACTGGCTGGGCCGGCTCTACGACTGCGACTTCAATCTGATGCTCGAATTGCCACTGCCAGCGGGCGAGCGAGAGGAGCGACCGACGGTCTTTGATGTCCCGACCCTCCAGGAGCTCGATGGGACTGCCATCGCCACCGCCGGACACTGCTTCGGCTGCACTGCCGGCGCGGGCTCGAGCTGCTCCGGAGCGCTCGCCTGAGCCGGCAACGCCGCGAGCCGCCGGGCGGGACGAAGCGGATCCCGCTCCTGGTCTTCGCCAAGCCGCCGCGCCCGGGCGTGGCCAAGACACGCCTCGCCGCCCAGCTCGGTTCCGAGGGAGCAGCCACGCTCGCGCGCGCGTTCTTCAGCGACGCGTGGGCGACCACGAGGTCGCTGCGCTGGGCCGAGCCCGTCCTGGTTACGACCGAGCCCGAGGCCCCGGAGTGGCGATCGGCCGGCATCGGGAGCGCCCGGCCACAGGGGGAGGGCGACCTCGGCGCTCGGTTGGAGAATGCTCTGCGACGCGCGCTCGGCAACGGCGCGGCCGCCGCGATCGCCATTGGAACTGACTCTCCGGGTCTGCCGGCCGAACTTCTCGATGCCGCGCGCGCCGCCCTGGACGAGTCGGACGCCGTCCTCGGACCCTCGGCCGACGGCGGGTTCTACCTGATCGGGCTCCGGAGCTGCCCCAGGGGCCTTCTCGCCGACCTCCCCTGGAGCTCCGGCGAGACCTTCGAGCGCACCCGCGAGCGGTTGATCGCACGCGGCCTTTGCGTGGAGGTCCTGCCGCCCTGGTTCGACGTCGACGAGCCGGAGGATCTCATCGTGCTCCAGAACCGCCTGGACCGCGGGGACCTGGCCGCGCCGGCGACCGCCCGGGTCTTGTCCTGGCTCGCTCCGCGCGAGCCGCGGATCAGCGTCGTCATGCCGGCGCTCGACGAAGAGCGGCGCGTCGAGCCCGCACTGCGCGCGCTCGTCGATGCGGGTGGATGGCACGAGGTGATCCTCATGGACGGCGGCAGCCGCGACCGCACGGTCGAGCGGGCGCTGGCCGTCGCGGGAGTCCAGGTCCTCGACGCGCCGCGCGGCCGCGCCCGACAGATGAACCGGGGCGCCCAGGCGGCGACCGGGGATGTTCTGCTCTTTCTCCACGCGGACGTCGCACTCCCAGAGGATGCCCGCACCCGGATCGCCGCGGCGCTGGCCGATCCGGCGGTCGTCGCCGGCGCTTTCCGAACCTGGACGGTGGCGGACGAACGCGCGACCCGGCTCGCGCCGCTTCTGCACCTGGGCGACCTGCGATCGCGTTACTCGGGTCTCCCCTATGGGGACCAGGCCGTCTTCGTCCGCGCCGGGACCTTTCGACAGATCGGTGGGTTTCCCGATCAACCCCTGATGGAAGACCTCGAGCTCGCCCGCCGGCTGCGACGCGTCGGGAAGATCCGCATCGTTCCGGCGCGGGTCCGGGTCTCCGGCCGGCGCTTCCTCGCCCGCCCGCTTTATTACTTCCTGCTGGTCAACTTCATGCCGCTGTTCTATGCGCTGGGCGTTCCGGCGACGCGACTGGTGCGTCTGTACGGGGATCCGCGGTGATCGGGCGCCGCGCCGGGAACCCGGCCGATCCCGTCGCGCTCGCTCGCGGCCAACTCGCCATAGAAGTGATCGCGCACCCCGAGCGCGTTGGCCTCGCACATCGAGACCATTCGCCCGCCGATCGGCACGCGGAAAAGGCAGGCCGCGATGCGGTCGCGTCCGCGCTCCGATGCCGCTTCCTCGCGGCTCATGAAGTGATGAGAGACCACCTGGAAGCTGTCGATCCTGACCCTCCCGCGGACGAGCTCGATGGCGAGCCTGGCAAGGGGGCCGCCGCTCTCGGCCGCGCGCTCCCGCACCCAGGGCAGAATCTCGCGGAGAACGAACGACGGCGCCGCACAGAACGCTCCGAGGATGCGCATCGTGCGCTCGAGCGGTGGGTCGTCGCGGAAGGCGAGTCCCGCGAGCGCACTGTCGAGAAAGCCAGCGACGAAGCGCTCGTCCTCGATCCGGCCCGGGCGCACGATGGGAAAGACCTGCGGCCGTTCCCCTGGCCGCTCGACGACGAGCAGAGGCTCGACCCGGGTGCAGTCGGGGTGCCCAAAGTGAAGTCGGCCGGTGCCGGAGGCTTCGAATCCGTAGGGGGCGAGCGCTTCGCCGACCTGCCCCCAGAGCTCTTCGCGGGTCACTCCTTCGAGGGTCTCCCGGGTGCGACCCACCCGCGCCAGCGGCTGCAACGAGACCAGACCGAACACGTCGCGCCGGTGGAAGAGCCCGTCGACGACGGCGCCCATCTCGGCGAAATTCGACCGTGCCACGGTGAGGGTGGCCGCTGCCCGCAGGCGAACGCCCGTGCGGCGGCGGGTCTCGCGAACCATCTCCGCGAGCTCGTCGCGCAGAGGCTCGAGCTCCGCTTCGGTTCGAGCCTTGCGGTAGGGGCCTCTTCGCCCTCGTTGCAGCGAGTCGACGTGCAGGGCGACCTCGGTGAGCCCCGCCTCGACCAGGCGGTCGAGGAGCCCCGGGAAGCGGCGCAAGCCGTCGCCGTGGGTCATGAGCATCGGAATCAACCCGAGGCGCCGTGCTTCTCGCACGGTTCCGAGCAGCTCGGGCTCGGGGAGAAGGGTCACCTCGCCATCGGTGAGCTGAAGGTTGCCCTTCGGGCCGAGGTGGAGTCGAAGCGCGGCGAGCTGCCGGCTGATCTCCGCAGACGTGGCGCGCGGCACGGTGTTGGCGTCGCCGCCGAGGTAGCAGCCTGCGCAATCGAAATCGCATCTGGGGTTGAGGCCAATGGTGGCGCCGCAACCCGTGCTTTGACGCCCGAGTCCCTGCAAGGGACCCCGCCACCGCGGATCGAGCTCCAGCCAACGCTCGGCAAGGAGCACGCGCTTCTCCTTCGGAACCGGCTCGACCAGGAGGTCGAATGCTTGCTTCCATCTCCGCGAGGAGCGCACCGGCAAGATCCTCTCCCAAGAATGCGGATTCCAGCATATGGAGGGTTCGGGTTCCCTCCGATGATTCGCGCTCCGGATGGCGCGAATCGGTAGCGGCCAGACGTCGCTCGAGGTCCATCGAATGATCCGAAGACTGAAGGTCACCGCCATGCTGCTCGTACTCGTTCCGACGGCCGCCTCGGCGGCGAGCTTCTCTCACGCCCACTGGACGGCCGTCCTGGAGCGCTTCGTCGACGACCGTGGGCGGGTCGACTACGCCGCGCTCGCCCGGGATCGCACGACGCTCGATCGCTACCTGGCGAGCCTCGAGCGGGTGAGCCCCGATTCGTCCTCGGCGCTCTTCGCGACGCGGGCCGATCAGCTCGCCTATTGGATCAACGCCTACAACACGGCGGTCATCGCGGGGGTGCTAGACCGTGGGGTCGACACGCCGAGCGTCTGGGGCGACGGCTTCTTCGGCATCGGCTTCTTCACGGTCGATCGCGCGAAGTTCGGAGGGCGCCGGATGAGCCTCAAGTCGCTGGAGGACGACATCGTGCGCGCCCGCTTCCGGGATCCGAGAGTCCACGCCGCACTCAACTGCGCTTCGATCGGCTGTCCGCGCCTGCCGCGGCGGGCCTTCGAAGGCGCGACCCTGGAAGCCGATCTGGACGCCGCCATGCGCGAGTTCGTCGCCGAGCCCCGTAACTGTCGGATTGATCTCGCGACTCGCACCCTCTGGCTCTCCAAGATCTTCGACTGGTTCGAGGACGACTTTCTCAGCTTCCAGAAGGAGCATGGGGCGGCCGCGAGTTCGACCGTCGTCGACTACGTCAACCGTTACCGTGCCAAGGAGGCGCATATCCCCCCGGGGCTGCGCGTTCGCTTCTTGGAGTACGACAAGCGGCTGAATCGACAGTAACGCCGTTTGGCACCCCCTCCGAGCGCCGGCGGCGAGGATCGCGGCGGTCATGATGCCGCGAGGGTCGGGTGCAGCGCGGGTCAGCGTTCCCGATAGCTGGTGCGCGAGCGTGCGGTCAAGCGTGTAGGAGCTCGAACGGAGCTTCGCTGGCGGCAGTAGTCATAGCGCCCGGCGGTCCTCTTCCGAGGTCCGCACGCGTACCGCGCGAGCGAGCTGCCAGAGAAAGATCTTGCCGTCGCCACGGCGGCCGGTGTGGGCGGCGCGTGCGATCGTCTCGACGACCGCATCGGCCCGCGCCCGCCCCGCCACGGCGACGTCGAGACGCACCTTCGCCGTGAAGTCCACGATTCCCGCGGCAACGCGGTGGCCGGCACCCCCCTCGCCGTCGGGTGGCTCGTCGGCGACTTTGCCGTGGCCGAAGCCCCGGCACTCGCTCACCGTCATACCACCGAAGCCCGGGATCGACTCCAGGGCGAGCGTGACCGCGTCGAGCCGGAAAGGCTGGATGATCGCGACCACCATCCAGAGATCCGTTTCGGAATCCGGTGCCTCCGCGCCAGGGTTCCGCGGAGTAGTCATCAGTACTCCTCCTTTGCGCCTTCGAACCAGCCGTAGAGGGTCGGCAGGAGGAGCAGCGTGAGAGCGGTGGAGGTCATCAACCCACCGATCACCACCGTGGCCAGGGGTCGCTGCACTTCCGACCCCGCACCGGACGAGAAGAGGAGCGGCAGGAGGCCCAGGATGGCGACGGCGGCGGTCATCAGCACGGGCCGGAGCCGCAGCGAGGTTCCCTGGTACACGGCCTCGCGCAGGCCGAGGCCCTCCTGCCGCAGCGAGTTGATGTAGCTCACCAGCACGACGCCGTTGAGCACCGCGACGCCGAACAGCGCGATGAAGCCGACGGATGCCGGAACGGAGAGGTACTGCCTCGAGACGAAGAGCGCGACGATCCCGCCGATCAGCGCGAACGGCACGTTGAGCACGATGAGCCCCGCTTGCTTGAGCGAGCTGAAGCTCGAGAACAGCAGGAGGTAGATGAGCGCGATGGTGATCGGCACGATGATGGCGAGCCGCTTCATCGCCCGCTGCTGGTTCTCGAACTGCCCGCCCCAGGTGATCTGGTAGCCGGCGGGGAGCGGGACCTTCCGGGCGATCGCTCGTCGCGCCTCGGCAACGAAGCTCCCCACGTCCCGCCCGCGCACGTTGAGCTGGACGACAATGCGGCGTCGCCCGTCGTCGTGGCTGATCTGCTTGGGCCCGGTGACGACCCCGACGTCGGCCACCTGCGAGAGCGGCACGCTAGTCTCGCCAGGGCCCGGAATGACCAGCGCCGCGATCTGCTCGACGTCGCGGCGGTACTGCTCCTGCAGGCGCAGGTTGACGTCGAAGCGGCGCACCCCCTCGAAAACCTGCCCGACCTCCTCGCCGCCGATCGCGGTCTCGACCGCCTCGAGCACGTCGTCGACGTTCAGGCTGTAACGCGAGATGGCCGCACGGTCCACCTTGATGCGCACCTGCGGCTGGCCATTGACCTGCTCGGTCTGGAGATCCTCGGCTCCGCGGATGCGTCCCACGACGTCCTGGATGCGGTCGCCCAGCCGCACCAGCTCGTCGAGATCGTCGCCGAAGAGTGTGATGGCGAGCTGCGCCCGCACGCCGCTGATCAGCTCGTCCACCCGCATCGCGATCGGCTGCGTGAAGCCGAGGGCCACGCCAGGATAGTCGGTAAGCCGGCGTTCCATCGCCTTCACGAGCTCGGCCTTCGATCGCCCGCTCGTCCACTGGCTACGCGGCTTGAGCGTCACCAGCGTCATTGACGTGTTGACCGGGTCGGGGTCACCGAGGGCCTCGGCGCGGCCGTTGTCGGAGACCACGTCCTGGACCTCGGGGAAGCTCTTGATGAGGCGCTCGAACACCGTGCTGGCGCGCACCATCTCGTCGAGCCCAGCGGACGGTGCCAGGACCGGCTCCACCATGATCGACCCTTCCTCGAGAGTGGGGACGAACTCGGTGCCGAGGAAAGGGACGAGCGCGAGGCTCAGCGCCAGCGTCACCAGCGCGCCGACGAGCACCTTCTTCCGGTTGTCGAGGGACCAGCCGAGCAGGGGCAGGTACCCTCGCCTGGCGACCCGCATGACCCAGGTGTCCTCCTCGCCGCGACCGCGGAGGAAGAGGGAGCAAAGCACCGGGACTACGGTGAGCGAGAGGAGAAGCGAGCCGAGCATCGCGAAGGAGATCGCGAACGCCATGGGACGGAAGAGCTTTCCCTCGACATCCTCGAGCGTGAACAGCGGCAGGAACACGATGACGATGATTGCAATGGCGAAGACGATCGGGCGCCCTACCTCCTTCGCCGAGCGCAGGACCAGGTGCGTAGGCGACTCGCGGTCGGTCACCGGAGCCCCTGGCTCGCCCTTATTCGCGATTTGGCCACGGCCGCGCCGCGCCTCTGACAGGTGGCGGTAGACGTTCTCGACCATCACCACGCCGCCATCGACCATCATGCCGATGCCGATGGCGAGCCCTCCCAGGCTCATCAGGTTGGCGCTGAGGCCGGTCCACTTCATGAGGATGAACGCGAGGAGCAGCGAGAGCGGCAGCATCGTGGTCACGATCAACGCGCTGCGCACGTTGCCGAGGAAGAGGAAGAGGACGATCACGATGAGGACGGCCCCCTCGAGCAACGCCGCCTGAACCGTCCCCACCGCCCGCTCGACCAAATCCGCCTGGTCGTAGTAAGGCTCGACCGCGACCCCGCGCGGCAGGATCCGGTTGATCGCCGCAACCTTTTCCTTGACCGCGGCGATCGTCTGCGAGGTGTTCTCGAAGATGCGCTTGAGGACGATGCCGGTCACTACCTCGCCCTGGCCGTTCATCGTCGCGGCGCCACGCCTCACCTCGGGTCCGAAGACGACGGCAGCCAGGTTGCGCACGTAGACCGGCGAGCCGCCGCGGTTGGCGACGATCACGTCGCCGAGGTCCTGCAAGCTCTCGGCGAAGCCGATCCCACGCACCAGGTACTCTTCCGGGCCGCGCGCGAGAAAGCCGCCGCCAACGTTGCGGTTGTTCGCGCCGAGCGCATCCCGCACCTGGTCGAGCGTCACCCCGTACTGGCGGAGCGCGCGCGGGTCCACCTGCACCTGGTACTGCTTGACGGCGCCGCCGAACGAGATGACGTCGGCGACACCGGGCACCGTCCGCAAGTTGTACCTCACGACCCAGTCCTGCAGCGAACGCAACTCCATCAGGTCCCGCTCGCCCGTGCGGTCGCGCAGCACGTACTGATAGATCTGGCCGAGGCCGCTGGTGATCGGCCCGAGCGCCGGCTCGCCGAGCCCGGCGGGAATCTGCTCCTTGGCTTCCTGGAGGCGCTCGAGCGCGAGCTGCCGCGCGAAGTAGATGTCGACATCGTCGTGGAAATACACCGACACCTGCGAGAGGCCGAAGGTCGAGAGCGACTTGGTCCGCGCGACGCCGGGGATGCCGTTCATCGACACCTCGACCGGATACGTGACCAGTCGTTCCACCTCCTCCGGGGCGAGCCCGGGCGTGACCGTGATGACCTGAACCAGCACCGGGGAAACGTCGGGAAAGGCGTCGATCGGGAGGTTGCGCAGCGCCCAGACGCCACCCCCGAGCACGCCGATGGCGCCCAGGCAGACCAGCAGGCGGTTGCGCAGCGAGTAGGCGAGGATGCGGTCGATCACGGCCGGGACGTCCTTACTCGTTCTCGCCGAAGGTCGCTTCGAGCAGCTCGGACTTGAGCTGGAAGGCGCCGCGGGTCACGACGCGCTCGCCCGGGCGGAGGCCGCTGGTGATCGTCACTAGCCCGCCCGGCAGCCGCGGCCCGAGCGCGATCCCGCGGGCGACGAACTTGCCCGCCGCCTCCCCCGGCACGAACACCACCCATTCACCAGCGAGGTCTTGCACCGCGAGCTCGGGCACGACCACGGCTTGCTCGTCGGTAGTTGCCGCAGAGCGGGCGAGCGGCGCCTCGATGCGCACCTCCGCGTACATGCCGGGGCGCAGGCGCCCCTCGGCGTTGTCGACCTCGACCCGCATCTTGACCGTCCGCGTGCCGGGATCGACGATGCCCCCGGCATAGGTGACGCGCCCGACGAAGGTCGTGCCCGGAAGGGCTCGGGTGACGACGGTGGCGCGTGCCGCCCGGTGCACGCGGTCGGCATCGGCCTCGTAGACATCGACGTCGATCCAGAGGCTTCGCAGGTCCGCGACGGTGAAGAGCGGGTTCTCGGGCCCGACGATCTGGCCCGGCGTGGCGTTGCGCTCGACCACGGTGCCGGCGATGGGCGAGACGAGGGGGTACGAGCCCCCGGCGGCCGATCCCGAGCTGGCGGAAGCGCCGAGAGCGCGCGCGCTGGCCTGCGCGGCGTCGTAGTCCGCCTGCGCGGAGAGATAGGCCGCGCGCGCCTCGAGCATCTCCTTCTTGGAGCTGACGTGCTGCTCGAACAGGCTCGCCTCGCGCTCGGAGGTCTGCTTGGCGACCTCGAGATTGGCGCGCGCTCTCTCGACCTGACCGCGGGACTCGCCGATCTCGGGGCTCTCGAGGATCGCCAAGACGGTGCCCGAATGCACCGCCTGTCCGAGATCGGTGCGCACCGCGGTCACCCGTCCTTCGGCACGCGGGGCGACGAGGGACACGCGGTTCGCGTCGTAGGCGATCGTGCCGTTGGCGAGGAGCTCTGAACCACCTGCCGCCGCTGCGAGAGAGATCTCGATGGCAGCCAGGCGGAGCGACTCCTCGCCGAGCGTTACGACGGATCCTGCGCCGGGCTTTGCCTCCTCGCTCGAGGCAGCCTCTTCCGAGCTCACCTGTGCGCCAGGGTTGTCCCCGCCGCCTCCACAGGAGATCGCGAAAGCCGCCACGGCGAGGGCCACGAATGCGCCGGCGGCGAGCTTCCGATGATGAACCGGGATAGTGCGAGCATCGTCCATGGAGTCGGTCCTCGAAGGCGTCATGGCAATCCCGTCGGTGCCAGGGACGATTCGCCGGTGGCCTCGCGAAGTTCGGTGAGCGCCTCCCGCGCCGCGAGCCAGGCCTCCCAGTATTCGAGCTGTGCGTCGAGCAGCTGGCCCCTCACCAGGAGGAGCGAGGGCAGGTCGATCTTCCCCGCCTCGTAGGCGATCTCCAGGAGCCGTTGGTTCTCCTCCGTGGGGTTGACCACTTCGGTCCGGAAGATGGCCTCCTCTTCATCCGCCGCCGTAAAGGCGCGATAGGCGCGGGCGACCTCGCTCTGCACGGTGAGCTCCGCGGACCGGACATCGAGCTGCGCCTGCGCGAGCACCGCGGTGAGCGACTCGACCGTGCCTTGATTGCGGTTCCACAGTGGCAGCGAGAGGCCGACCACGGCGCCGACCTGCGAGTCTCCGCCATCGGCGGTTCGCTCCACGAGCGGACCCGCGCGCAGGTTGGGAACCGCCTCCCGGCGGGCGAGATCGAGGCGAACCTGCGCCTCGGCGAGCGCTGCGCGCCGGGCCGCGAGATCGGCGCGGTGCGCCAAGGCGGTGCCCATCAGCACCTCGAGGCCCGCAGGCCGAGCTTCTGGCGTATCCGGTGTTCCAGGAACTGGGGCGACGAGGCGGATCGCGCGCTCGGTGGGCAGCCCGATGAGATGCTTGAGCTCGAGCTGGGCCGCGGTCTCCTCGCGCCGCGCGCGGAGCAGTCGACCCCGAGCGCGGCCAGCCTCGATCGCCGTGAGATTGGCCTCGAGGTCGCTCACCTTTCCGCCGCTGAGCTGGTTCCGTACCGCTTCGAGCAGGCGCTCGCCGAGGGCTAGGCTCCCCGCGGCGACCTCCGACCTCCGCGCCGCGGCGAAGGCACTGTAGTAGGCGGCGGTCACGTCTGCGAGGAGGTGCCGAGCCGTGTCCTCCACATTCAGGCGGGCTTG
Organism: Thermoanaerobaculia bacterium; assembly: GCA_046331385.1. Classification (GTDB taxonomy): domain Bacteria; phylum Acidobacteriota; class Thermoanaerobaculia; order Multivoradales; family JAGPDF01; genus JAXLQW01. The sequence continues at coordinate 3,778,778 of JAXLQW010000001.1, read as the reverse complement.
CTGGAGTGCATGCTCGGCAGCGCGTGCGCGAAGGCCACGCTGGCCGCCGATCTCGAACTCCTGGGAAATCGAAATCTGGTACTCCGACAACGAGCCGTGGCTGCCGACGCCTGGAGCCTCGACGTCGACCTCCGGATTGCTCGAAGGGAGTCTCGCCTGGCGCAGCTCGCCGCGGGCAATGGGCTCGTCCTGGCGGGCGGCCAGGTATTCGGGGCTTTGTCGGAGAGCGAGCGCCTGGGCCTCGGAAAGCGTCAGCGCCAGAGGCTCCTCGGCGAGGGTCGGTGACGTCGAGCCGAGCAGCAGTGAACCGGCAACCACGAAGGTGAATTCGAATGAGCGCGTCATGAACGGCGACACCAAGTCGGTTCCTCCTCCACCTCTCGGCGCCGTCTACGCCGCCGCGGGCTTCTCGAACGACATGCTACGACGTTCGTCGTAATCCACGCAACAGAAGCCATGATCCCGGAGGACGCGTCGTCGCGGCCTCTGCCTCGGCACGCGCCCCTCGCTCGCGCGTGGGCAATCGTTCCTGGACAGCGGCCCATACGCCTCCGGCAGGCGGCGACTGGCACAGTAGACGGTGGACTGCTCAGCGAAGCAGGAATGGCTCGACGAGCGTCTCACCCAAAGTCGCGCCGAGGGCGATCCAGATCGCGAGCGCGAGTACAACCACAGCTGTGGCGGTGCACGCTGCAGCCGATCTGGCACTGCGGAACGGCGCCCGATGCAGCAGGAGGTTCACTCGAGCCTCGAGCAAAGCCGCGTCGCCGACGAGTGCCGCAAGCGCGCACTGCGACCGAGGGTGGAGACGAGCCGCTGCGACGATTGCCGCAGCGAGATCCGCACCCTCGATGCCCTCGGCGGCAACAGCCTCCTCGTCGCGGGCGAGCTCCAATGCGTACCGCCACGTCCGAAAGCGCTGCCTAGCCGCCTTCCACGGCCAGAGAAGGTCGGTTGCGAACTGAGTTAGCCAGATGCGGAGAGGATCTCGATGTCGCGCGTGTGCTGCTTCGTGGGCGTGTGCAGCGCGCAGTGCGGCCGCGTCGACGGCGCTTTGAAATTGCGCGCTGAAAACGATTCGCGGCCGGAGCAGGCCGAGAGTGCCGGCGACGACCTGGCCCTCGGGGATCGCCAAGGACCGAACGGCACGCAGGAGCGCCCTACTCCAGACGATCGCACCTACGAGGACGACGCCCCACGCCGGAAGGGCGAGACGCTCGGCGTTGTAAGGCTCGACAGCTGCCCAGGCCAAGAGTCCCAACGCGACGCCCAGCGCTGGCGCCGCGCGTATCCAGAGCGCCACCCAGTGGCGCCGCTCCATGTCCATGGCGCTCTGCTCTCGCCGAGCGACAGGCAGCCGAGCCCTACCCCGCCGACTCATCTGCGCCGCTTCCGTCTTGCAGAGACAGCTCGCGCCAAGTCGTCGAGGAGCTCGGGGTCGAGCTCCTCCACAGCCTCGACCAGCGTCGCCATCGCGGGAGCTGCATCGCCGCCGAGCAAGCGATTCAACGTCTCGCGGATTTGCGCGCGCTCCACGGCCCTGCGGCTCACGCAGGCTTGGTACCTGAACGCGCGGCTCGAGCCAGTGCGCAAGAGCAGCCTCTTCGACACGAGACGGTCCACCACCTTCGCGATCGTCGTGTAGACGAGACCCTGAGGTGAACCGACCCGCTCGTAGATCTCGCGGATGCTGGCTGTCTCGAGCTCCCACACCGCAACTAGTACGGCCTGTTCGAGCTCTCCCCCGGGGGCGTTTCTGCGCACGGGCATCGCGAGGACTCTATGCGCTCGCGGAATGCTGCGGCAAAGTGCCCGGGACCGCCGTGCGAGCGAACCTGAGAAGTCCGATCGAGAGGACACCGAGCGCGCCGCAGATCATGAAGCTCGCGCGGATTCCCAACGCCTGCGCCAGCACGCCAATGAGGAGCGGGCCGAGCATGTCGCCGAGCTCCTTGAACGAACCCGCGATGCCGAGGGTCGCGGCCATCCGACCTTCGCTCGCGAGGCGGCTCACCATCGCATCGCTGTTCGTCCATACGGCACCCACGCCGAGGCCACCGCAGATCGCGGCCACGACGAGCATCGGACCGGTGGTGAAGGGCACCGCGAAAACGCCTGCGGCCGAGAAGAGGAGGCCGACGAGCATCACCGAGCGCGCGTCGAGCCGGTCGAGCATCCGCCCGGCGACTGGCTGGATGAGCAGATACGCCAGCGTGCACGCGCCAACGATGAGACCACTCTGGAGCTGGTCATAGCCCAGCCAATAGACGTACACCGGGAGGAACCCGAAGAGGATGCCGACGAGGAACATGTTGGCGACGATGATGAGGTACCACGGCAGCAGCAGCCGGTTTCGGAAAGCAGCCGCAAACTTCGCGAGAGAGAAGTCGTCGTCGTCCAGGTCGCGCACCGCGGCATCAGGCGGCTTCGGGAGAGTCAGCGAGAGCAGAAAGCCAACCAGGCCCGCGGCGAAGCAAGCCACGAAGATCATGCCGAAGTTGGATGCCCAGACGATGGCGCCGCCGACCACCGGGCTGATGACATAGCCCGCGCCCTTGATGGCGTTGTAGACACCGAACGCTTGGCCGCGGCTGTCGGGGAAGTAGACGGCCACCAAAGCAGCGGACGCAATCGACAGCGCGGCGGCCCCCACGCCTTGAAGCAGGCGAATGAGCAGGAGGAGCCGCGGGTCCACGGCGAAGAATCCGAGCGAGGCGATCGTGAAGATGCCGAGGCCGACCAGTACCGTCCGCTTCAATCCTCCACGGTCAGCTATGTAACCGAAGAGAGGCTTGGCGATGATCTCCGCGAAATCGTAGATCGCGATGAGCACCCCGATCATCGCCAGTCCAACCCCGACCTGCTTTGCGTAGACGGGGAGATTGACGGCGACGATGTGCGCCCCGAACGAAGTGACAAAGCCGACGAAGCCGAGGGCGACGAGGACCCACCTGCCGACACGTGGTCTTAAAGTCGCCGCCACCATTGCGCCGCAAATCCTACGACAGCTGTCGTAGAGAGAGCGTCGCAGCTGGCGGGAAGCCCCGCCCGATCTCCCGCGGGATTCAGTGCGGAAAACGCGCTCAAGCCGCCGGGGCGGAGACGAGCCTGAGGAGTGACTCGACGAGATCGCTCTCATCGCCAGGCGAACCGCCGAGTCGCAGGATCAGCTCACGAAGTTGGGCCGAGGAGAGGCGCACCAGGTGCTCCGCCTCTGGCTGAGTCGCGGGCGCTCGGCGCGCGGACCTGACCTCCCGCTGATCCTCCTCCCTTCCTTCGACCCGATTCCCGGCGGGGCTTCCGGACGCCTGCGGACCGCCCTTCTCGTGCCGGCGATCCAGCTTGGCCACCTCGGTGTGGCTGAGCGGCAGGTTGTCCTTCCGCGCGCGGCGCAGGAGCTTTTCCTGTTGGCTGGCGTCCAGCCTCCCGAACATTCTCGCCGTCTCTGGGTTGCCGAGAAGACCCTCGTCGAGAGCCGCGCGGAACGGTCCTTCCGCCCTCAGAAGCGCCAGGTACTTCGACACCCACGACTTCGACTTGCCCAGCTCCTTGGCTAATTCGGCCTGGCCGAGGCCGGTTTCGTCGAGGCAGCGCTTGAGCGCGTTCGCGACGTCGAGGAGCTTGAGGTTGGAGCGCTGGAGATTCTCGGAGAGCTGGGTCAGGGTGTTGCGGCCCATGTCGAGCTCGCCCTCGGCGGCGACGAGGCAAGGGAGGACTTCGAGACCGGCGATGCCGGCGGCGCGCCAGCGGCGCTCGCCCGAGATGATGACGTAGCCGCCATCGGCGTCCGGCCGCACGTGGATCGGGTTGTGGATGCCGATCGCAGCGATGTTCCGCGCGAGGCCTTCGAGGTCTTCCTGATCCTCGGGGGTCAGGACATCGGCGACAAAGTCGCTGCGGACCTGGCGCGGGTCGGGGTGGATCTCGCCGATCGGCAGGTCGACCACGCGCCGCTTGCCGCCGGCTTGGCGGCGCTCGGTTTCCTCCTTGAGCTCGCGCAGGCGGTCGAGCGAGCTCATGCCCAGGGTTGCCTCTGCTCTCTCAGCCACCGATCAGCCCTCCGCACAGTTCCATCCAGGTCTCCCGGGTTTCGCGGTCGGCGCGGCGGAAGCGCCAGACCGGAACGCCTTCGTCGAGCGCGTCGGAGACGGCGACGCGCAGGGTCAAGAACGGCCGCGTGAGCGGCACGTGCTCGCCGAGCAGAGCGATGTAGCGGTTCTGCTGGCCCGACGAGCGCGTGAAGCGGTTGATGAGTACGCGGTTTTCGAGCCCGGGCCGGATGGAGCGAATCTCCTCGATCGTCGCCAGCGTCTGGCCGAGCGCCAGCAGCGAGAAGCTGTTCGGCTCGAGCGGCGTCACGACGAGATCGGCCCAGACCTGCGGCCCGAGATGGCGAAGCCCGATCGCCGGCGGCGTGTCGATCACCACCAGGTCGTAGGGAAGAGCGCGCAGGCGATCTCGCACGCGGGTGGAGTCCGCGAGTCCGACCCGCTGGTCGACCTCGTCGAGCCGCTGATGGCCATGCAGCAAGTGAAGGCCGCTCGCGGTGACCGTCGGCGCGAGCGGCGCATCCGCGAAGAGCGCCGCGGCGCCGCCGGGTTGGCCGGCGACCGCGGCATCACGCGCCAGCATGGTGCTGGCGTTGCCTTGCGTGTCGAGGTCGACCACCAGCGTCCGGAGGCCGCGCTCGACGCCGGCCAGCGCGAGATGGCAGACGAGGGTGGTCTTCCCTACTCCGCCCTTCTGATTGGTGACCGTGACGATGCGCATGCCGACCTCAGTAGGCCGAGGCCACCTGCTCGTACGGCCCGGGAAGGTCGAGGTCCGCGGTCACCTCCACGTTCAGCTCGTAGCCTGGTCGCACCTCGATCGTTGGTCGAACATCGAGGTTGCGACGGAGGTACTCCGAGGCGACGCGGCCGAGCTCCTGGCCGACGGCCGCCGCCGCGAGCTGCGACGGCGTCGGGTTCGACTGGAAATTTCCGTCGTTCTCGGGCTGCGAGAGCTGGACGCCAGCCGAAACGGCGGCGATCAGCAACGCGCTGCCGAAGGTGCGGACGAAATGGTTGTTGACCTTGTCGCGGAGACCGGCTGCCGCGGAGAGATCGACTCCCTGCATCCCTCCGAGATCGAGCGAGCGGCCGTCCGGGAAGATCAGCCGGTTCCAGGCAACGAAGACGCGATTCTGGCCGAAGGCGACGCGGCTGTCGTACTCGCCGACCAGGCGACTGCCTTGCGGTATGAGGAGGAAGCGCCCGGTGCGACTGTCGTAGACGTTGCGCCGGACGAGCGCGGTCGTCTGGCCAGGCAGGTCGGAGTTGATGCCGGCCGAGAGAACCGCGGGGATGAGGGTCCCGATCGCGATTCGAAACGGCGAGCCGGCGGGACGCAGCGCGCCGACGGCTGACGGCTTCTCCGGCGCTGCCTGCGGCTGGGCTTTGGCCTCTACCGCGCGCACCAGCTCCGCACGCAGCGCCGCGAGATCCGGTGGAGCGGCCGGCGCGCCGTCAACCGCTTCTCCGTCGGCGCGAGGCGTGAGCGAAGCGGCCACGCGAGGGCTGGCCGAGCGAAAGCCGGCCGGCACCAACTCCGAGTCGAGCGCGCGCTGCAGCGGCGACCGGCTGGCATCCGGGCTGCCTCCGCCTCGACGACCGAGCTCGCGGCCATAGCTTTCGACCGGCGGCCCGGCAGCCAACGGATGATCCTGCTCCGCCAACAGCTGCTCGAAACCTGGAGGCAGCTCGCGGGGAGCCTGGAGTTGCTGGCCACGCATCATCGCCGCGTGCTCCGCGGCGAGCTTGGCTTCCCTTTCGGCAGCGCGCTGGATGCGCTCCGCGAGATCGTCGACCGGCGGCGGAACAGCCGTCACGCGCCGTTCCTGGTTGGGCCGCCGTGCCTTCGAGCTGACGAGGTAGCCCACGAGCCAGAGCACGGCGACCGCGAAGATGGCGGCGATCCAGACGATCGCCGAGCTGAGCTTCTTGATCCGGGGCTGCGGCGTGAGCTCGAGCTCGCTCTCCTTCGGCTCGGCCGGAGGGGTCCCGGTCTCCATCAGTGGCTCCCTGCCGTCACGCGGGCGAAGCCGCGGTTGGTGATCTTCACCGCCTTCCTCGACCGGCCGACGCCAGCGACCAGCTCGCCGCGCTCGAAGAGCCCATCGACGATGATCCAGGAGCCGTTCATGCGGTAGTTGAGGATCGCTTCCTCGCCGGTCTGGGTCCGGGCGAGGAAGGCGGGCGCGTCGACGGCCGCGGCACCGGCAGGGAGCTGGATGTAGGTGTGGTGACCGTCGTCGAAGATCGTGGTCGGCCGGAAGCCGGTGAAGTGGCCTCCCGAGAGCGCGTAGTCGAAGTTCATCCGGCCGGGGTTCATGGCACCGGTCAGGCTGGCGATCGTCGCTTCGCTCTGGCGGTGGGCGCGAGTCGCTTCGAGCTGAGCGGCGTCGGACCATTGCTCGACGACGTCGCCCGGGTAGTAGAAGCGGACGCGCCGCAGATACGTGCCGTCGATCTCGTCGGCCTTGCCCTTCGCCGGAGCGACCAGGTTCAGGTGGTAAGTCCGTCGGGTCGTGGTCACGATCATGTTCGTCGTGATGCCGTAGTCGCGCGGCTTCACCACCACGTGAGGAACGAGCGCATCCGGATCGCCCGAGTAGAGGGGGCTCGAGATCCAGCGCTCGGTATCGCCCAGGGCCACGCCGTGTACGACCTCCCCCGCCTCGAGCTCGACGTCGCACGCCCGAAGCGGCGTGCACTGGAGTACCGGCTGGCTCTCGCCGAAGGGGTAGACCACCGAGTCGCTGCGCTCGATGACCGGCGCCTTGCCGGTGGTCGCGTACTGCTGGGTCGCGTCGCGAACTGCCGCGTCGGGCCGCGACCCGGCGCGCGCGGCGCCGGCGCCGAGAACGCTGAGCGTCCCCAGAAGGGTGAGACAAGTGGAGGCGAAGCGCTTCGATCGGAACGGCGGAAATCCAGTCATGGAACAGCTCCTCAAAGGGTTTGGGTCCAGTTGATCTCGGTGATGTAGAGGCCGAGAGGGTTGACGAGCAGAACGTCGGTGGTCTCCGGCGGGGTGAGCTCGACGCCGAGGATCGCCTGCCAGGCGGTCTCGGAGACCACGCGGCCACTCGCGGCGATCTGGGTCTCGCGCCACTGCACCTGCCAGCTCGAGGCCGAGAGTCGCAACACCGACTGCACCTGCACTGTGACGGTGCCCTCGGCCTCGCGCAGGAACGGGTTGCTCTTCTTGAAGTAGTCGTTCAGGAAGCCAAGCGCGCCGTCCTTGGAGTAGCCGTAGGCGCGGTTGATGACGGTCTTCTGCACCTCGGCGTCCGAGAACACCGAGCGCACGTCGCGGATGAAGAGGTTGAGCTGGTAGCGGATGAGGCGTTCGTCGGTCTTCCGGAGCTGTTCTGCCGGTCCGAACGCGACCGCCTGCCCGAGACGATCGACCTCGACGACGAAGGGCGACACGCGACTCTGGCTCGCGAGGTGGACGATGCCGGCGGTGAGGAGGCCGTCCACCGCGAGAAGTCCCAGCGCCGCGAGCTGCCAGTTGCGTTTGCCGCTGGCGAGGCCGGCATAGCGGTCGTCCCACTCACGTCGTCCGCGGGCGAGGCTCGCGTCCGCGGGACCGGGCTCCGAGCCGACGGGGCCGCGGCGAAAGATGCGGTTCAGCTTCATTGACCCTCCACGAACAGGGACCGCAGGCTGAAGCCCGGGCCTGCGCCCAGCATCTGGCTCGCGAACAGCGGCACCTTGGTGGTGACGAGCGCTAGCACGACGGCCCCGCCGAGTACCTCGAAGAGCGGCCCGGGGTTGTCGAGCGCAACGCCGTTGAGCATCCCCGCCCACTGCGCGGCGAGCGAGCCCGCAATTCCGAGGACGAGGTAGGCGACGAAGAGCTTCACGCCGACGCGGAAGACGTAAACGATGTAGCCGTCGGCGAGACCGGCGGTGAAGCGTGAGCCACCGAAGCCGAGAAGCACCACACCGCCACCCAGGACGACGTAGCTCTCGACCAGGTAGACGAGGAGCACACCGGCCATCCACGCGTAACAGAGGATGAGCGTGAGGCAGGTGAACAGGATCATCGGGCCGGTGATCGGGTTGAGCAGGCCCCAGTTGTTGAGGCCGTCGAGCAGCCCGAGCGCGAGGAGAAAGCCACCCGAGAAGACGGACGACGGGTTGATGCCGTCGATGCCGCCCGCCGCGGCGCCGGCCTGCTCGAACGAGCCGATGACCGTCGGCACCCAGATCGGCGAGAAGATCAGCACCGTGTAGAGGATCGAGAGCACGAAGACCTGGCGGAGCAGGTGCACCAGGACCTGCTCCCCGCTCTCGTGCCGAACCAGTGTCGACCAGATACCGGCCCAGGCGATCTGAATCACCATGAGCGCGAAGAACAGGTTCTGGGCGATCGGGAAGAGCGTCGTGAACCAGGTCTGCGTGGCGAGCTCGAACGTCTGGACGATTCCGTCCAGGATTCCAAGGACTGGCATCGCCGATCAGTCCCTGCCGCCGGGCGCCGCACCAGGTCGCCGGCTCAGGCGACCCGAGGGCGGCGCCAGGTGTTTGCTCTGCTCGAGAAGTACCTCGAGCTGGCGCTTCGCTTCCTTCGCCGCCTTCTCGAGCTCGATCGTCGAGAGCACGAGGCCGACGGTCTGGCAGTTCGGGGCGGTCGAGTTGCCGGGCGTGCGGCAGTAGGCGACGGCGTCTGCCCACAGCTCGGTCGACTGGACCGCTTCGCGGTTCCAGAACGATCCGTCGTAGCGCGCCGACCGCTCCGGCGAGCGGAGCGCGGTGAGAGGATCGTCGCCGTTGGCGAGCTCTTCGGCGCTTGGTTGACCGCAGCCCGCGGCCAGCAGGGTCGTCAACGCGAGGACCGCGAAGGCGGGCCGGATCGAGAGCTTCATCGCGACCGTCATCGCGACCCCCGGGCCGCCGAGCGCGCGCAGCCGAAGCAAGCCCAGGGCCAGTCGGACGGCACGGCGCGTACCGCGCGGGCGCTGTCGTAGGGAGGAACCTCGCCGACGCCGTTCGCGATCCACTCGCTCGTCGTGGCACGATCCGCCGCCTCGCGGTCGACCTGATAGGCCCAGTAGACCGCCTGAACGTTGGTCTGGAGCGAGATCTGCTGGCTGATCTCGGCCAGCTGCCCGGCCTGGTGGTGCAGGAACTCGTTGGCGGCTTGTAGCGCTTCGACGTTGCCGTCCGCGTCCATGGCGTCGGCCGCGAGATCCTCCAGGATTTCCTGCGACGAGACGGATTCCTCGGCGATGCGGTTGAGCGCGTTCAGCGAGTAGCGCAGCGTGTCGAGCGTCCGGCGGTTGCGGTGTTCGAAGATCTCGAGCCAGTCGTCCTCGAGGATCGGCTCGTAGCCGGGGAAGGTCTCGGCGAACTGGGCGTCGATGTCGTAGAGCGTGTGGCCGAGCGACTCGCCGTACTGGATGATGTCGTTGACCGCCTCGGCCAACCCGATGAGGTTCCGGAAGGTGAGCTCGTCGAACCGCTCGAGGTTCTTCACCATCGTGGCGTAACGCTGGTAGTCGTTGTAGAGCTGCATGTACTTCTGGTAGATCTCGTACGCCTGCTGGATGACCTGCCAGGCGTTTTCGATCCAGTTGAGCGCGTCGTAGACGGCGAACTGGGCCTCCGCCCGCCGGGGCGTGGCGACGCTGGTCATCACGGTCAGGCAGACGAACGCGGCAACGGTGCGCTTCAGCCTGCGCATGCGAGGCTCCTTTCGTTTCGCTCGGTCAGTCGTTCCGCCCAACGGTCGAGGCCGCGCTGCCGCACCCAGGCGCGCGGCCACTCCGGTCCGTACGTCGCGCGCAGCTCGCGAATGGCGCGCAGGTCTTCGCGCCCGGTCGCGCCGACGAAGGCAAGCGCCAACGGCCCGAGCGTCAGGTCCATGAGCCGGTTGCCGAGCGGAGAGGTGTAGTAGTAGTCGCGCTTCTTGGCGCTCTGGGCGACGATCTCGATCTCGCGATCGTTGAGCCCGATCGCGCGGTAGATCGCGGCGCCCTGCTCCGAGCCCGCCTCGCCGTTGGGAAGCAGGATCTTCGTCGGGCAACTTTCGTAGATGACGTGGCGCTTCGAGGACGCGTGGATGTCGGCGAGACTCTGGGTGACGAAGACGACCGCGGCGTTGTACTTGCGCAGCTCCTTGAGCCAGAGCTGGATCCGCTCGGCGAAGAGCTCGTGGAGCAGGTAGGTCCACGCCTCCTCCAGGATGATGAGCGTCGGTCGGCCGTCGAGCCGCTGCTCGATGCGGTGGAAGAGGTAGAGGAGCGCCGGAATGACGATCCGGTCGCCGAGCTCCATCAGGTGCGCCATCTCGAAGACCTGGAAGCGTCCGTCGCGGAGCCCGTCGCTCTGCGCGTCGAGGAGCGCACCGAAGTTGCCCTTGAGCGTGTAGGGCCGCAGCGCCTGGCGCAGGTTCGGGTCTTGGAGCTTCACCTGGAGGTCGGTCAGCGTGCGCGAAGGCGACGCGGCGAGCAGTCCCAGCGCGTGGTCGATCGCTCCGCGGTGGGCCGGCGTGATGACCACCCCCTGCAGCGCCATCAGCGTCTCGATCCACTCCGCCGCCCAGGCGCGCTCGGCGGGCCGATCGATGCTCGCCAGCGGGTAGAAAGCCAGGGCGTCGAGCGACTCGGCCGCGATGTCGTAGTGATGGCCGCCGCACGCGGCGACCAGGGGAAACGAGGAGTACCCCTTGTCGAAGGTGAAGACCTGGGCGTCCGGGTAGCGGAAGAATTGCGCCTGGATGAGACCCAGGAGCGTGCTCTTCCCCGCTCCGGTCGGACCGAGCACGAGCGTGTGCCCGACGTCGGAGACGTGCAGGTTGAGCCGGAACGGCGTCGAGCCGCTCGTCGCCGCCCAGAGCAGCGCCGGGCTTCCCGTCGGGTAGTACTGGCAGGGATTGGTCGGCAGGCCCGGCCAGACGCTCGTCGTCGGCAGGAGGTCGGCGAGGTTGAGCGTGCTGATCAGTGGCCGGCGCACGTTCGGATGAGCGTGCGACGGCAAGCTCGAGCGAAAGGCCTCCAGCGCGTTCACGCGCTCGATTCGCGCCGCGAAGCCCCGGTTGTGAATCTCCTTGAGAACCAGACGCGCCGACACCTCGACGGCGTTCTCGTCTTCACCCATCAGCACGATCGTCGTCGTGTAGAAGCCGTAGCGGACCGCTCCGCCGAGGCACTCGGCGAGCGCCTCGTCAGCGTCCTCCGCCATGCGGACGGCGTCACGGTTCAGGAACTTCGGCTCGGACGCCTTCTCGTCGGTGGTGATCGCCTCCTTGATCAGCCCGCCGAGGCCCTTGCGCTTCTGCCACCAGTTCCGCCGGTAGAGCCGGATGTGCTTGGCGGCCGACTCCGGGTCGAGCGGCAGGAAGCGGTGCGACAACCGGTACTCCATCGGGATCCGGTGGAGGAAGTCGAACATCGCGGGGTGCGACTCGTGGGGAAAGCCCGTGATCGAGAGTGCCCGCAGGTGACGGTCCCCGACCCGCGGGCTGAAACCGCCGTACAAGTCCTGCGAGGCGAGCAGCACGTCGAGGTAGCAGGGCGTGTCGGGCACGGCCACGCGGTGGTAGAGCCCGGTGAGGCAAGTGTGGAGGTGCGTGAGCAGCGCTTCGGAGCTCAGGCGCGTCAGCGCCAGCGAGGCCGAGAGGCGATCCTCGATGTCCTCCAGCCGGTCGACGAAGGTGTCGACCTGCGCCCGCCAGTCGGGACCCTTGCGGTCCTCGCCGCTGATGAACCAGCGCGCGAGGCTCGACTGGAGCTCGTCGGGCGGGAGCCACGAGACGCAGAGCGTGTAGGTCGTCTCGTAGTTGCGCCGGCCCGACTCGTACTGCTCGCGGCGCTCGTCGTCGAGGAGCTCGGACACCGGGTCCGGAAACGGGCCGGGTGGCGGGTAGTCGCGGCTCGGTCGCCGGATGGCGTCCGCGTTGAGCAGCCACTCGTCGCCGAGCGGCAGAAGCGCCTGGTTGAAGTGTTGGGAGAGGAGCGCCAGCTCCTCCGCCGTCGCGGCGTCGAGGTCGGGGCCGGTGTAGCTCCAGCCGGCCACGAAGGAGCCGTCCTTGTTGACGGCAATTCCCTCACCGACCAGGGCGGCCCAGTTCAGGAGATCGGCGAGTCCCTGCGGCTTCGGTCGGTGCTCGCGCAGGATCATCGCGTGTCCCCCCGGAAGACAGGGACCCTCGGCAGCGGGGCGCCGACCGCCGCCGCTGCCGGGTAAAACGGCTGGTAGAGCCGGTGACGAGCGAAGACCCGCGTCGCCTGCGGGTCCTGGCGGCCGATCCACACCAGGATCCGGTGACCGACCGTGCCGAGCAGCAGCGCCAGGCTGAGGCTCGCGAACCGGAAGCCGACGCCGAAGAGCAGCGCGGCGATCAGGCTCACCTCGATGATCACGAGATCGCGCTCGGCTCCGCCCAGGAGGATCGGCCTCGTGAGCGAGCTGTGGAGCGGCACGGTGCGGAGCGACCGTCTCTTCACAGCACCGCCCCTGAGAAGCCGAGCGCGGTGACGAAGCTGACTGCTCCCAGCGCGACTCCGGCGCCGAAGATGACCTGGGAGACGCGGCGCATGCCGGTGCCGTGATCGGAGAGCGCCCACATCACGCCGGCCAGCGCGACCGCGATGATGATGATCGCGCTCGCCACCGGCCCGGTGAGGTTCTCCTGGATTCGAATGAGCGGCTCGTCCCACGGCATCGAGGTGCCACCCGTCGTCGCGAACGCGGCCGGCGAGCTCACCATCCAGAGCGCTGCCAGCGCCCCGAGCTGTCGTCCCTTCTCCCTCCATCGCTTCATGACTGTTCCTCCTCCTCGGTAGTCCGAGCCGCGGTCGGCTCGAGTTGAAAACTGCCGTCGCCGGCAAGGCCGGCGACACGAACGAGCTCGGAGACGCGGCGACCGCGGCTCCCTCCCTCGATATGGACGACGAGGCCGACGGTGTCGGCGATGAGGGCGCGCTGGGACGGGACACCCGCTTCCTGCGCCAGCTGGTCGAGGCGCTGCAGGGCGGCGATCGCGTTGTTGGCGTGGACGGTGGTGCAACCGCCGGGGTGGCCCGTGTTCCAGGCTTTGAGGAGGTCGAGGGCCTCGCGGCCCCGGACCTCGCCGATGATGATCCGGTCGGGATTGAGCCGCATCGTCGCCTTGACGAGGGTCGCCAAGTCGACGTGGCGAGTGGTGCGCAGCGCCGTGTGGTTCTCGGCCGTGCACTGAAGCTCCACCGTGTCCTCGAGCAGGATGAAGCGCTCGCTCGTCTCGCCGAGCCGGACCATCTCGTCGAGAATCGCGTTGACCAGCGTCGTCTTGCCGGAACCGGTTCCGCCGGATACCAGGATGTTCCGCCGCTCGGCGATTGCCGCCCGGAGCAACTCGGCCTGCGTCACTGTCATCGAGCCGGACTCGATGTAGTGCGAAAGGGGGAAAACCCGCGTCGCCCGCTTGCGGATCGCAAAGCTGGGGCTCGCCACCAGCGGCGGCACCATGCCCTCGATCCGACTCCCGTCGAGCGGCAGCTCGGCTTCGATGATCGGGTGCTCGGAGTCGATCTGGGTGCCGAGCATGCCGGCGATCGACGCGAGGATCGCCTCCGCCTCCTGCGGCAGCAGGCGGGAGCCGGAGTCGTACATCCCCTCGGTGCGCGAGTCGAGCCAGATCCGGCCGTCGGGGTTGAGGAGAACCTCGACCACGTCGTCGTCCCCGAGGGCACCGACGATGGTCTCTCCCAGCTCGCGAATCAGCCCTTCAGTCCAGCGCTGCCGCTGCTCGTCGTGTGGCCCCTGCCTCATGGCGAGGGACACTACACAAGCGTTGAGAGTATGTCAACAGTTGTTGATAACGATGCCGGCGCGGAGCACCATTCGGCTCAGACCTGCCGGTCGACCGCGTCTGCGGGACCTCGTTCCCGGTCGAGCACAGAAGTCAGGGAACTCAGCTCACCAGCATGGCTGGCCGCGAGCGGCAGGGCGGACGGGGCGGGCAGCAAGGCTCCCCAGGCCGTGACGTTGCGGCCGGTCCGACCCGACGACGCCGGAGCCGCCAGGTTGGATCTCCTCGACAGCTCGCGATCCTGGAAGTAGCGCGACTTCCCCGCGTACATCGGCTGTTGCCCGGCCACGAACACGACCTCGTGGTCGGGGTCCAGGCGCATCGCCTCGTCCGGTGTGAGCAGCCGCCGGCGAATCTCTTGCTGCGTGGTGTTTCTGTCGCCCATCATCAGGCTCCCGCCGCGGTAAGAGACCTGCTTGTGTGAGACCGTGGTGTCGCCCGCCATCTGCGAGAGGAGCTCGGCGGTCTCCGGCTTGTTGGCGGCGAAGGCGATCCGGACGTGGCAGTTCGCCGTGATCGACTCCTGCTTGCCGTAGACGCCCTGGTGCTGCGAGAGGTCCTGCGTGATGAGCATCGCCCGGATGTCGTAGCCGGCGAGGTAAGCCAGCGACTCCTGGAAGAATTGGAGCTTGCCGAGGGCGGGAAACTCGTCGAGCATCAGGAGGAGCGGGTGCTTGCCCGCTCCCCTGCCGCGACCTTCCGAGAAGTCCATCCGCTCGGTTAGCCGACGGCACGCTTGATTCAGGAGCAGACGAACGAGCGGCCGAGTGCGGCTGAGATCGGACGGCGGGACCGTCAGGTAGAGGCTGACCGGCCGCTCGTGGCTCACCAGGTCCTCCAGCGCGAAGTCCGAGACCGCGGTGTTCTGCGCCAGGATCGGGTCGCGGTACAGGTCGAGGAAGCTGAGGGCTGTCGACAGGACACCCGAGCGCTCGTTCGGCGACTTGTCCATCAGCGCTCGCGCGGCGGCTGCAACTGTCGGATGGGTCCGCAAGGATTCGCCGGTGACCGGATCGCGCCAACCTGGGTGCGCCGGTGGCGCATGCTCGGTGGCCAGCAGCACTTCGAGGCTCAGGTCGATCGGGCGGTCGGGGCGCGCGAGGAAGTGCGCGCAGCCGGCCAGCGTCTTCTCCTTCTCCGCGTAGAGAACATGGAGGATGAGTCCGACCAGGAGCGAATGCGCGGTGCGGTCCCAGTGGTCGCGGATGCGGTCGCCGTTCGGGTCGACGAGGATGTCGGCGACGTTCTGTGCGTCGCGCACTTCCTGATCACCCATGCGGATCTCGAGCAACGGGTTGTAGCGCGCGCCCGATCCGTCAGAGCAAGTGGGATCGAACTTGAGACAGAGGCTGCCGAGCTCGCGACTCCGCCAGCCCGCCGAGAGCACCCAGTTCTCTCCCTTCATGTCGTGGACGAGCACCGAGTGCGGCCAGGTGAGCAGGTTCGGCACGACGAGCGAGACGCCCTTGCCGCTCCGGGTCGGGGCGAAGACGAAGATGTGCTCCGGACCATCGTGGCGGAGGATCCGTTCCTTCCTCCCAGGCCACTGCCCCAGGATGAGACCCTTCTCGGCGAAGAGCCCCGCGTTCCTGGCCTCTCGTTCCGTGGCCCACCGGGCGGAGCCGTGGAGGTCGGACCCCGGATCGAGGCGTTTGATGGCCACGATGACGACGATGGCTGCGACGACAGCGCAAGCTGCTGTCGTCAGGCCGAGCGCCAGGAAGGCCGAGCGCCAGAACTGGTGCGCCGCCGCGGTCGAGCCCAGCCTGTGTGCCCATACGAAGAGATGGAACGGCGTGAAGAGCGGCCCGAGCGACCAGGCAAAGGCGCCCGCACCGAGCACCGCAGCAATCGGTGCGAGCAAGCGCGTTCGCTTCGGGGCGAGGAGGAGCAGCGCAGCTCCCCAGAGCGCCCACGCGGCGATGTTCAACGTCGCCTCGTGGCCGTCGAGCGCAGGGATCCACGGACGGCCAAGCGCGGCGTGGAACCCCAGCCGGATCGCCGCGCGCTGCGTGAACGCCCAGGCGGTCAGCGTGGCGACGCCGACCAAAGCCGCGAGACCACGGGCGACGACGCCCTTGGCCGTGAGCCCGCCGCCTGGCGTGAGCCTGTAGGAAGGCTGAGCGCTCACCGGAAAGTCACCAAGGGCTCGACGATCGTGGTGACGTTCTCGATCCGAACCGGCCCGAAGTACCGGCTGTCCCAGCTCCGCTCCTCGTAGGGCGAGTATAGCCAGACCTCGCCGGGCTCCAGTCGATGTTCGCCCGCCGCGAACGGCAGCAACTCGCGCCCGCCGCGGTCGCGATCGAGCGGCCGGCTATGAGGCAACCTGACGCCGTTGACCAAAACTGCGTCCGCCGTCACTTCGACGCGATCGCCCGCCACGGCGGCGAGGACCTTCACGACAGGTTCCGAGCCATCGGGGCACGAGCCCGCGCCCAGATAGTGCCGCTCCATCCCGAACCTCGCGATCGCCGGCGGCAGGCAGACGGCCGCGACCGCGTCTCGTCGCACAGCACCCGCGACTGACCGGTAGACGCCGCGCGGCATGCTCGTCGAGGTGTTGATCCGGAGGCCCGTGGCCTGCGGAACCAGGTAGACCACCAGGAAGAGACCGACCGCCACGAGAGGCGCCGTCGTCTTGAATCGAATCATCGGCCTCGCTCCTGCGATAGCTCGCGCACGATGCTGCGGACGATCAACAGCGCCTTCACCACCGCGATCGGAGCCTTGACCGCGGTAGCGAGCGCCTGGACGGTCATCGACACCGTCTTCTCGACGGCGCGACCCGGCTGCACCGTCGCGAGCGCCCGCGCCACGACGCGCGTGCCGTGGGCCAGCGCAACATCCTTCGAAGCCGCGGCCCGAGCACCGCGCTCCGCTACCTCGCGAAGTACGACGTGCGGCTCGACCCCACGCCGGAGAGCCGCTGTCGCCCAGGCGGCGTCCGCCCGATCGAGGCTGGCCGAGTAGGCGGGATGGCGGTGGTAGCTCGCCAACGGCGGCGTCCCCGTTCGCCGCAGGGACTCGCGAAGCGCCGCCGCCGCTAGTCGCTCGTCGGTGGCGGATCCGCCCAGAGCGACTTCAGCACCTCGAGCCGGTCCGGCTCCTCCATGTGCTGGAGTCGCTGGTAGAGCCTCTGGCCCAGAAGCAGCTCGGCCCGCTGATGGGATCGCAGCGCCCACTCGGGGCGAAGCAGTGTGATCCCCAGCAGTGTGGCCAGGGCCGCCACGAGCGCCCACACCACGGTCGACGCCGCGCGGCTCCGAGTGGCCTTCGGCGCCGCGTGTTCGCGCGTCGCCGGCAGCGCCTCGCGAAAGGCTCGCTCCATCGACTCCAATCTCCGGTTCGCCTCCACCGCGACGGCCAAGAGCGTCGATATGCTCGCGGCCAGCTCGCTCCTCGCGGGGGCGTCGGTCGCGAGCAGCGGAGCCGGGCTCAGGGCTTGGTCGTTCGCGGCCTTCGCGGATTCGAGGAAGGTCTCTCGTCGGCTCATAGCTCACTCCGAGACGCCGTTGAAGGCCGGTCCAGGTGAAGGACGGTCCGAGCTCCTGGCCAGGGATCAGCTCATCGCCCAAGCGGTAGACGATCGCCCGCACGTCGCCGCCACGGCCGAGCAGCGGGAGCGGTCGGACACCAGCAGCCTCGAGGCGGTCGAGAAAGAGCCCCATCGAGGGCGCTCCCGTAGCAGCCGCCCGGACGTAGGCCGCAGCGACGCCGCGCGACAGCGGACTTGGAGCCGTGCTTTTCGCGAGCGCCGGCAGAGCCAGTCGACCCGCAGTTGTCGCCAGGCGGGCGCCATAGAGCAGCAGTCCGAGGGGCGAACGCGCCGCGTTGGCGAGGTCGAGGATCGGCGCCACGGCACCGAGGCCCGGAGTGCGGCGTGCTACGTGGCGCACCGCTGACCGAGGAGAGCGCAGGGCGTACGCCAGGCGCACGGCATCGGCCGGTCCGTCGAGCGCACCGGCACCCGCACGAGTCAGGCCCGAAGCGGCCCGCGAGACGACACCGCGACGCGCGACGTTCGGAAGGGCCCGCAGTTCCTTCTGAAGCGCGTCGAGGCTCGCCGGCGACCAGGGCGTCGGCGCGCGGCCGGTGCCGCGGTCCGGGCTGGCCGCCGCTGCGCGCACTGCCCCGAGGTCTCGCTCGGGCTGGTAGTCGACCCCGAGACGCTCCTGAAGTCCTCGCCACGAATAGGCGCGGCCGAGCGCCGAGCCGCGAAAGCTCGTGCCATCGAGGCCGTACGAAATGCCCGAGACGTGCCCCGTCGTCGCCACCCGCGGAACGGGTTCGACACCCGCCTCACGCAGCCGCTCCAGGAAGGTGGTCATCGAAGGCCGATCCGCGGCGGCGCGATCGAGCAGATCCTGGAGGCGAAGGCGAGTGCTCACCTCGCCCGTGCGCTCGAGCTGCCGGATCTCGCCAGGGCGCATCGCAGTCTTCTCGACCTCGTGCGCCGACTTGACCTGGGTAAGCCCGTATTCGCGCTCGAGCTGGCGGAGAACCTCTTCGCCACGACGGTAGTCGTGCGAATCGGAGACAGCGCGCCCGTCCACGCCGATGCGCGCCGCAACGATGTGGACGTGGTCGTGCTCGGTGTCGCGATGGCGCACCACGACGAACGGCGAGCGCCCGTACCCGAGGTGTTCGAGGTAGCGCTCGGCAACGTCGCGCCACTGCGCGTCGCTCAGCTCTTCGCGCCCGGTAGGTCCGTGCGGCAGGGAGAGAGACGAGTGAAAGACGGCGCGCGTCAGGCCAGGCCGCAGCTCTCGCCACTCGCCGAACTCCTGCGCGAGGGCGCGCGGATCCTCGCCATACATGTTGCCGCCCACGAGCTCCGGCGACTTCGCGCGGCCGAAGACGTAGTTGAGGACGCCGCGAAAGCCCTTCCCCTTGTGAATGCTCTGGATCACGCGGCGCCCGCCTTGCCGACCAGCGCCTGGCGGACGTCGTGAAGCAACCGGCGAAGCTCCTCGACGAGCGCCACCGGAACGCCTTCGGTCTGTCCGCGGTTGATCGCGCGCTGGAGCTGATTGAGGTTCGCCGCGAGCCGGCCGAGCTCGACCCATTGGTCCGACGCGATCGGGTCGGGCTGGTGACGCCGCGGAAGGGGCCGACCGAGGGCGGCCTCCCGCAACAACTCCGCGACGGTGATGCCGAGGGCTCGGGCGCGATCTCGCAAGCGGCCGTCTTCAGCCGGCGTGAAATGCGCGCCGTTCTTGACGACGCGAGCCCGCGCCGGGTCCTTGCGCGGACGCCCTCGGCGGGTCACGCCGGACTCCGGTTGGCAGCGTCCCGCCGGGAGTTGCAAATTTGCAACTCGAGCCCGCCGATACCGTCTGCGAGCCCAAGCGAGCCGCGGCCAGCCGTTGCCCGCCCTGGAGAAACCTGCCTGCCGCGAGAGCGGCGGCGAGGTTTCCCGGGCCGGGAAACATGGCTGGCTCCTAACCAGCAGTGGGAGTGGCCTCGAAGCTCCGGGAGCGGTCGAACTGAAGAACAGGCAGAGACGCTGGGGTGACACAACACCGGTCGCCCCCTCGCGCGCCGAAGGGTGGCCCGACAGTCGATCGCGTCAAGGGTTCGCTGGCGCCGGTCTGTCGACCGCCCTTGACCCGACCGCCTTCGCCGGGCCTTCGAAGACATGCGGGCGAGGGGGACGGATGGGCTCAGGGTCCAGATGGGTGTCACCGAGTGGCCCTACAGGAACAGGGTGCTTCGACCAGACCGTCGAGCGAACGCCACGACCTCCTGGTGAACCGGGAGCGCAGCACAACCCTTGGCGGTGAGAACGGCTCGCTCGCGAGTGACGATCCAGCCCGACCGCAGCCACCTCCGAAGCGTGGACCGGCTCACCCCCTCGGGCCGAAGCAGTACGTCCCCCGCACGCGCCGATCGACCAGCACCCAAACAGCGATAGATCCGCTCGGCCGTGGCGAGTGGCATCGCGAACGAACCGCTCGCAGCCGACCGCCCTTCAGAACCGCGGCCGAGCTCGGAGTCCCGACATCGCCCCGCCGGCGACTGCCGCAAGGATGACGAGTGGTAGGGCGAAGAGAATGAGCAGGACTCGGCCGACCGCTCGAGCCCCACCGTCACTGAATAGCTTCGATCGTTGTCGCACATTGCGCCTCCTGGCGAGAGTTCTCCCGACTCGGCGGTCGAGAAGGAATGGGATCGCGGCCTTGGTCCTCTGAAAGGGACCAGCAGCCCTGTCGCTTCGGTGCTTACGCTGCGGCTTCTGCCGAGCCCGCGGCCCGGGTCAACGCCTGCCAACTCTCCGCGATCACCTCGGTGCGGAAGTGCTTGCCGCTCTCGTCCTCCCAGGACCGCGTCTGAATCCGGCCCTCCACGTAGACCAGCCGCCCCTTGGCGAGCACCGATGCCACGTTCTCAGCGGTCTTGCCCCAGAAAACGACGCGGTGCCACTCCGTCTCCTCCTGGCGGTTGCCTTCGCCGTCGCGCCAGTAACGGCTCGTAGCCAGGCGAAGGTCGGCAACCTTGGTGCCCTGCGGCGTCTCGCGAATCTCGGGGTCCTGCCCGACGTGGCCGATGAGTTGCACCTTGTTCAGCATGGGAGATCTCCTTTCGGTCTCTGATATCAACGCTTGTTGACACGCGGACGCTACCGGGCCTGGTGACGCAGAGTCAAGCTGCTTCTTCCTCAGGGCTCCCCTCCACCGAGTGGGATTCCGAGTCTTCGGCGGACCGTGCGATGCGGCCGAGGATGAAGTCGGCCGCCCGCTGCGCCTGCTGCGCGGCGGTGATCACCAACCGCGAGTCGCGCGAGAGCTGCTGGCGCCAGTGATCGATGTAGGCCGCGGAGTTCGAGATGTCGGGCTCGAGGCCGGCCTCGCCACACAAGAACGCGGCGCCCAACTCCGCCACCAGTTCCTCACGCGCGTAAGGCTCGGAGCCGAACGGCGAGGCGTGGTTCTTGTCGAAGCCGGGCCGCGCCAGCCGCTTGGCGTGGCCGGTTGCGTGCGTGAGCTCGTGGAACAGCGTGGAGTAGTAACCCTCGGTCCGCTCGAACGCGCTACGCGGCGGCATCGTCACGCTGTCCGTCGACGGGCGGTAGAAGGCGCGGGGTTGCGCCAGGTGCTCGATCGCCGGCGGATCCGGGAACCGAGCGACGATCTCCTCGGCGGTCGGTACGTCGTCGATCGCCGAAGGATCGACTGCGGGAACCTTCGCCAGGTCGATTCCCTCGGTCTGGTCGAGGTTGAACACCGAGTAGTAGCGCAGCACCGGCAGGCGCTCGCGCCGTCGCTCGCTGCCGGAGGACGTTTCGTCGATCCCGCGCTCGGCCCGGTCGACCCAGCGCCAGAAGATCACCGGCGTCGACCGCTCACCCGCGCGCACGCTGCCACCCAGCGCCTTTGCCTGGCGGAACGTGAGCCACCACGGCGTCGACGCCGCCCGGAAGCCGAGGAGAAAGACGTTGATCCCGCGATACGGCCGCCGCGAGACCAAGTTCGACGGCGTCAGCCCATCCACCTTCCAAGGCCGCGCCCACGGAACCACCCCGCGCTCCAACTGCTCCACGATCTGACCGGTGATCACCTCGTAGACCTTCGACATCGCCGCTCTCCTCTCGGTGCCGTTCTCGGTGGATTCCGAGAACCTGAGGGCTTCCCCTCAACGCACCTGAAGAGCCAGTCCGGCCGCGAGGAAGCGTCAAGGCTGGCCGCAGGCCACCCGGAGGGCTCGGCCTTGACGCCCCGCAGCGGCTGATGAGACTGGTCGTGCGTTGAGGGGGAGAGCGCAGCGTCAGGCGGATCCCTGGTTTCGCGGAGCCCGGATCTTCGGCTTTTCCGCAGCAACCGCCGCGCTGCTACGAGGAGAGCTAGAGGAGTATCTAAAGGGAACTACAGGGGGGTGGCGCAGGTGCCGGTGAGTGAAGGACTTGCACCCAGGTCGCGTCACCGAATCATCGGTCCGGCGTCACCGATTCATCGGTGGCAGGGCGCCTGGCGTCACAGTTTCCTCGGTGGGGGCGTCACCGTTTCATCTGGAAAAGGCCGCGAGATCCGCAGGGTTCTTGAACCAACCAGCGGGCCTCGGCCGTCACAGTTTCATCGGTGCCGGGCCTGCTGCGACCGACCATCGGCCAATCCCGGCGCATTTGTGTATAATTCCGCTCCATGGGAGAAGAGCGCCCCGGCCGACTCACGCCCAAGCAGTTGCTCTTCCTCGAGCGACTCGTCCAGTACCAAGCTCGTGAGGGCGTGCCGCCGAGCGTCCGCGAGATGCAGGCTCTGGGAGGGTTCCGCTCGCCTCGCAGCGTCGCGCAGTTCCTCGATGCTCTCCAACAAGCCGGATACATAGATCGCGCGGCGGGGGCACGCAACGTCCGGGTCCTGCGGCGCTCCACCGGCGCGGCACTGACCGATCGTACCGACACGGTGTCGGTGCCTGTAATCGGTCAGGTCGCCGCCGGCCAGCCGATCCTCGCTGCTGAGAATGTCGAGAGCTACATACCCGTCTCCACAAGTCTCGCGCGCGGGCGCTGGAGCTACTTCATCCTCCGGGTTCGGGGCGACTCTATGGACCGCGCCGGGATCCAAGATGGCGACCTTGTCCTCGTCCGGCAACAGGACACGGCGGAACCTGGTGAGCATGTCGTGGCACTCATCGACGACAGTGCGACCGTGAAGCGCCTGCGCGTCGGGCGAGACGCGATCCTGCTCGAACCGCTATCGACGAACCCCGTGCACCGACCGATCGTGGTCGGCCCCGACTTTCGCGTCCAGGGAGTCGTCGTGGCAACGATCCCCAGTCAAGAGTGAGCGGTGACGACCGACCGAGGGCACGCCGAAGGCACCCAGACCGATCTCACAGGTCGGTGCTTCATCAGCTACCGGCGATCTCATGTCGACGACGTGGGAAAGATTGTCGAAGCCATGCTGGACGTCGGAGTCCCGCCCTGGCAGGACGTGCGGAATCTCGACTCCGAGCCTCTTGAACCAGCCATCACGAGGGCGCTCAGCTCACCTGAGACGGCAGGCTGCGTCGTCTGGATCAGCGAGGACTTCGCAACCTCGGCGACCATCTCGAAGCTCGAGGCACCGCTCGTCGCGGCAAGGAGTGATCGGGACCCCGACTTCATTGTCGAAGCCTGGCTCGCCGACAATCTTCCTCACGGCAGGGCGACAGATCTATTCCGGCCGGCGGGAGTCCACACCGACCTCTATCGAGCCTGGAATCTCCAGCAGGCGGTCTCCACACTGACGACCGCAGCCGGCGGAGGACAGGTCCTGCGCATCTCGCATGACGAAGCACGCCGGGTGGCTGGAGTTCTTCTGAGGCGACGCCTGGCCAAGATCCACGCGCGCCTGCCTTCGGGGGAACCAATCCGCCTTCTCCTCAACGCCCACGGTGAGGCGGGCGAAGCCCCCAGACCTGGCTTCGCCCTTCAGTTGAACTGGGCCAGGCACTTCAGCCATCGCTTCGCAGCCGCTGACCTTTGGAGGGATCGGCTGCTGCCGGCACTCTCGGTCGTGCTCGACGCAGTGAGATCTTCGGCGCCGGGTAGAGGGGTGCTGGCGGAGGGCAGAGCCACCCTCGCGGCTTGCTTGGCGCTGGGCCGGGCTTTCCGCGAAGTGACCGACACACCAATTGCGTGGCTCCAGAAGCCCTCTACCGAGATCTGGAGCTACTCCTCCCGGCCGGATGAGTCTGGATTCGTGTCGGACCTTCGTGCCGATGACCGCGACTCCGATGACTTGGCGGTCTTGGTCTCCGTAACGGGCGATGTAGAGCCGGCAGTGGTCGCCACCCGCGACCTCCCGGCGTTTCGAGCATTGCTCCGAGTGCGGCCCAGTGACGGCGCGGCGCGACGTGACCTCGTGGGCAGCCAAGCAAGCCACCTGGCACAGCTTGTCGTCTCCGCGATTCGGGATGCCAAGCGCGATCTCAGAACCATCCAGCGCACCCACTTGTTCCTCGCAGGCCCGACCGGCCTCGCGGTCCTCGTGGGGAGACTGCTCAACGCACTGGGACCTGTTCAAACCTATGAGCACGAGCAGCAAGAGGGAGTGGGGTCGTATCGAGCAGCGGCCCTGTTGACCGATCCAACAGTGGCTCGCTGACGGAGATACAACCTATGGAACTTCCTACTTACTTCGAGGACTTCCTGCAGAACACCGCGCCAACTCCTCGCCAGAAGGAAGTGATGATCGCCGAGCACAAGCGGCTCCGCGAACGACTCATGGAGGATCCACACCTTCGGCCTGTCCTGCTCGCTACCTTCATTCAAGGGAGTCAGCGGCGGTTCACCGCCAATCGCGGGAGCACTCAGCATCAATGCGACGTCGATGTCGTGGCCGTGACCAACCTTCCGCGAAGCACCTACACCGCCGCCTACGCCCACCATCTGTTCCAGCCGTTCCTGGAGCGCCACTACGCCGGGCGCTACGAAGCCCAGGATCGCTCGTGGTGCATTACCGTTGACCCAGAGGTCACGATCGACCTCGTACCCACTTCCGAACCGGACAGCCGAGAGCTGCGCGAGGCCCTGCAGACCAAAGCCCTGCGCGACTGGGACGCTCAGCCGGGCTCACCTCAGGCCGGTGGCGCTCAGTTCCGAACCTTGAGTGCAGCTGTGCTCGAGTCGGCACGGGCGGATCGCGATTTCGACAAGTCCGAGCCCTTGTGGATCCCGGACCGGACTCTCCAGGTTTGGGAAAAAACCCATCCACTCTTCTTGATCGGCTGGACGGCTCGCAAGAACGAGGCGACTGGTGGTCACTTCATTCACGTTGCACGCGCGACGAAGTGGTGGCGGCGCGAGATTGCACCCCTGCCGAAGTACCCGAAGGGGTACACGCTCGAACACCTCGTCGGAGAGTGCTGCGCCGACGGTATCGACAGCGTTGCGGCCGGACTCTCAGGGACACTCGAGGAGATGGAACGGCGGTACGCTCCCTACGCCAGGAGGAGAGAGACTCCCTTCCTACCTGCGCGAGGCGTTCGCGATCCCCTCGTTGACGTCATGAGGCGCGTGAGTGGTGACGACTTCGCCGGATTTCACGAGAAGCTCGTCGTGGCTAGCGACCTCGCGAAGCGAGCGCTCGAAGCGGCGACCATCGACGAGAGCTCCAAACTGTGGCGGCAGCTCCTGGGACCAGAGTTCCCTGAGCCACCGAGCAAGACCAGCGCGTTCTTGGGAGGCTTCACACAGCCAAGCGCCCCAGCACGACCGCGGGAAGGCCGATTCGCCTAGTGCCTCCGCTTTCGATGCCGGAGGCGCTTCGGGTCGCGCGCCGAGAGCTCGATCAGATCGGTGGCATTCGGATCTCGGGTGAGACGCTGTCTGACGCTTCTGGCTCAAAGTGGGCAATTCCCGTGAACATCACGCTCGCGCGGGACTCCGGAGGTGGCTTCCCAGTCGAAAGCAGGTGGTACCTCGTCACGTCTTCCGCCTATCCGTGGGGCGAGATCGAAATCTACCCAGCCGCAGAAGGCGGCATCGTCGAGACCTATCCGCACCAAGACCACAATGCTGCGGGGGATGGGAAGGTTCCCTGGCGTGACGGTGACGTTTGCGTCAAGTCGCCGTCGTTTGTCTTTGGTAGGGCGGGTGGAGACCCCGACCCCAAGGGCGAACCTTCGCGGTTGGTCTGGTACGCAGCCCGCCTAAAGGGCTGGGCGGAGAATGCGGCAGCCGGCACGCTCGTCCGAGACGGAGACGCGTTCGAGCTTCCGCAGTTCCGGACGTCAGGCGGCACCGTCGCCTTTGCCGAGGACGAGACCACCTACTCATCCTGGACTCAGATCCCGGACCAGTGCGGGATCGCCGAGCTCACTGCTCTGGGTGAGCCCTTCCCCTATGTCGCGAAGCGATTCCTAACGTTGGCGCAGAAGGAGCTTGTCGCCCCTCCATGGGGCAAGTACCTCGCGGCAAGGGGCGTCACTCGAATGGCGGCTTGGATTCGGCTTCCCGAGATCCCCATTCTCGGTCCCTACGGCGCACCCATGAAATGGGGGGAATTGCGCGAAGTAGCCAGCAAGGCCGGCGCCCACGTCGACGAGTTGCTCCGTACGGCGATTCGAGCAATGCGCGGCAAGAAGGCAGCAATCGTGCTCGTCGGATTTCCGGTCCCGAAAGTGGTCGGCGGGGAAGGGGTGCGACTCCACTGGCAGCCGGCGCTGTTGGATGGCCTGTCAACCGACAGCGTCAACGGCTTCCGGAACAAAGAGACATCCTTCTGGAAGCACGACCGACAAGTCGTGCTGGCCGACGGTCGGAAAATCGCGTGGCTCTCAGCTGCGAACTGGGCAGTTGACCAGCTAGCGACAAGAGGGCAGCTTGGGCCTCAGCTTCGCCGCCGACGGGTTCTGCTGATAGGTGCTGGAGCGTTGGGCTCCGCAATCGCAGAGCTATTGGTGAGAGGAGGCGTCTTCGACGTCAGCGTGTTGGATGGGGACAGCCTCGAAGCCGGCAATCTCGCACGCCACACTCTCACGTTGGATGAAGTGGACAAGCCGAAGGCTAGTGCGCTGGCCTCGCGGCTGAATCGGATTTCGCCTCACGCCAATGTGACCGCGCTACCTACGACCCTGCAAACCACGGATCCAACAGCGTTTCCTGCCGATCTGGGTCTCGTGGTCGACTGCACCGGAGAAGACGAAGTCCTCCATCTTCTCTCGGTGCGCGAACTCGAAGCGCCCGTGGTATTTGCGTCGGTCTCGCTGGGCCGCGGCGCCATTCGCGCCTACCTGTTCACAAGCACCGGACGACGGTTCCCTGCTGATGACTATTGGGCTGCACTCTCTTCGCACCTGAAGCAGGATGAAGTTGAATACCCAGACTCCAACTTCCCCTGGGAAGGGATTGGTTGCTGGCATCCCGTGTTCCCAGCACGCACGGACCGCGTCTGGGCGACCGCGTGTCGCGCCGTGGGGGCGATCGAGCGCTGGTGCGAGGGACCCAGCGTGGGATCCGAGCTCAAGGTGATTCAACTTTCTGGCGACGCGCAAGATGCCGAGGTCGATGCGAACCCCGATCGTCCCCATTGATCGCAGGTCGCAGGACGGCAGATTTGGTGTTCACCTAGAGCCAGCTGCTCTCGCGCTCATTCTCGACGCATGCGCGAGTGCTGGCGACCACGAAACTGGTGGCATCTTGGTTGGAAAGTACTCACCGGATCTGCGCACTGCCCGTATCACGGGCGCCTCGACGGCCCCGGCCGACGGCAAGAGCGGTCGGACGCACTTCGTGCGAGGGGTCAGGGGGCTTCAGGCGTGGCTGGCCCAGCTCTGGGCTCGTCGATCAGGCCACTATCTCGGCGAGTGGCATTTCCATCCCCATGCGGATCCGTCGCCGAGCATCCGGGACGTTCGTCAGATGGAGGAGATCGCCGACTCACCGCACTACCACTGCCGCCAGCCTGTGATTCTAGTGGTGGGCGGCGACCCCCTGGGTCGCTGGCGATTGCACCTAGAAGTAGTCGAATCCCGGGAAGCGCGCCATCTGCTTTCCGAAGCACCACAGCCTTCGGGCGAATCCGAGGCCTCGAAAGACCTGTGAGCCTCGAGTCGGCCGCGGGTCCGGTGGCGACCTTGACGACGAGCACCTGCACTGCGTTCGTCGATCCGAGAGCGAACCCCTCTCCTCGGGCACCCCGCCCTGCCGCGCGCCTCGCGATGAGTGGAGCGGAGCTGACGGAGCTTCACCAGCTCTGCCGCACGGGGCGTCTCTACGACGTTGAGCGCTGGATCCAGGCCGGCAGATCTCTTCAGCTCGCGCCTGGTTCTCCCGGCGAGCGCCGCCGTGAACGGACCGCCCTCGAGATCGCCTTGGAGCGCCAGGACCAAGCCCTGATCTTTCTCCTCGTTGCGAACGGATACGACCTTACCCTCGAGCCGCAGAGTCCCCTGGACACGGTGCTTCGGCTGCGCCGTCGCGACCTTCTAGATCTCCTCCTGGAGTGGGGGGCGGATCCTCGGGAGGTGAACCTGGACATCCTCTTCGAGACCTACGACTCGCTGTTGTTCGAGCGCTTCCGCAGCCTCGGCATCGACCTCACTGAGGGCCACGCGGTCGCCTATGCGCTCGGGTACCACACGAGCAACAAGCCGCTGTTCGGCTACGCACGGCGGCACCGGATCGACGACCCGAGACTCCAAACCGCGCTCGACATGGCGATCGCGCGCCATGCGGGAGAGGGAAACGAGAAGGGCGTCATGCTTTGCCTCTGGGCAGGCGCCAACCCGCACGCTCGAGTTCCCAGCCTGAGCTACATGGGCTACGGAGTCGACGAGGCGGACGAGGACGACAGGCGAAGCGCCATCCAGGAAGCGTGCAGCAGCGGACATGCGGCGATCCTCGAGCGCCTGGGACCCGACCTCGAAAGAGACGACTTCGAGGAGCTCTTCTACTCGGCGGCCAACGAGAAAGTGATCGCCCTCCTGGTGCGCTCAGCTCTTCCCAAGGAGTCCGGAAGGATCGTCGCTCTCCAGCTAGCGCGGGCCAACTGGCCCTTCCGCGAACACCGGCCGGTCGAGGCGCTCCGCGCCCTGTTCAATGCCGGCGTGAGGTGGCAGGCCAGCCCGAAAGAGGAGATCGCGAGCGCGCGCCGGGATCTGCTCCGGTGCAGCGACTACGTTTTCGCCGACGTGATGAAGCTCCTCGCGACCCAGGACTTCTGCTCACGGGAAGTGCTGACTGAGCTCGCCCGCACGCCGAGCATGCGAGAGCGCATGAAGCGCGTCGGCCTGATTCCAGCAACTCCGCACTCGCGAAGTGCGTTCGACCGAGTTCGACCCTCCAGAGCCCGAGAAACACTCAACAAGCTCGGGATCGAGCGGCCGAAGCCGAAAGCGGAGCGGGCTAAGCCCATCTTGCATCGAACGGAGCGCATCGGGGGCTGGCGCCGGGATGGCCGCGAGATCCGCCTCGACCGGCCGGCGCTCTTCGAGCGCATCTGGACCGAGCCGGTTGAGACGCTGGCAAGAGAATGGGGCTTGTCAGGCCGGGGGCTGGCAAAGGCCTGCCGGCGCCTTCAGATTCCCGTTCCGCCGCGCGGCTACTGGGCACGAGTGGCAGCCGGTCAGCGGCTCACCCGCCCGCGACTGCCGAATCTCGCTCCGGGTCAGGCCGAGCAGATCCTCATCTTCGCGCCACAGCCAACAAGCGCGGAGTAGGCGACGGACTCGCCCGTCACAGTTTCATCTCTTAGGCACGGCCCTTCCAGAGCCAGCTTTTCGGCTCCCAGGTCCCAGAGTCGGAGGAAGCCAGCACGGGATTGAGGAACGTCTCCACCGCTGCCGTAACTTCCGGTAGTGCCCTCCAGGCTAGGTCGTCGTTCTCGGCCATGGTTGTGTACGGCGCCTCCCAGAACTCGGGAGGCTGCGGGACCGCGGGCGGAATCGGATGCGTGCCGCGAAACTCGAATGTCTTCTCGATGGCCCGACGGAGCTCAGCCCCGTCGATCGTGCCGGTGGTCGCCAGCAGTGCCAGGTCGGGGAGATCTCGAACCCGCGAGTTCGGCCTCGGCCGGGGCATCGTGAACGCGTGAAGCTTCTCGGCGATGTGGGAGACAACCGGATACAGGCGCAGCGACGGAGGAGCGATCCCGGCGAATCCGAGGATGTCGTCGCCAGTGACGATGTCGGGCTCGCCGACGAGCGGGTCACCGAAGGCTACGTCGACGCCGAACGGTCGGCTGTAGATCATGCCCGCGAGCCGGCACTCGGTGCGATAGCGGAATCCGTCGTAGCGCATCCCCTCGTTCTGGATCTCGGGGTGGTCCGCATCCGGCTGGACCTCGAAGAGCATGTGGTCGCCGAGGTCGAGGCGGCCTGCTTCCTGGAGCCGCTCGAGCACGTCGTCTGACGACCCCATCATGCGAAGGTCGATGTCCTTGGTGGTCCGTGCCCGGGCGAGGCGAAGTTCGAGAACGAGCCCACCCTTGAGAGTGACGGCGTCGCCAGCGACCTGGGCCAGGCGAGCGAGGAAGCGATCGAAGACGAGCAACTGGCGGCGCCGTCCGAAGTCGACGCCGGTGGCCGACGAGGACTTGAGCCGTTGTTCGAGCGCCTGCTTGAAGGCCAGAGGCGTTGCGTACTGGCGAGCGGTCATCGCGCAGCTACCGTCCGGCCCAGGCTGCCAAGCTCGGAAAGAAGTCGAGCTTCATCCTTCGCGGAAACGATCCCGCGCCGCCGCGCCTGGAGGATCCCTTGGCGGACAAGGTCGGCGGCGACGTTGGCCTCGATGCAGTCTCGCAGGGTCCGGAGCGGTGCCGTGACGGGCACCGCTGAATAGCTGGCGCGGTCGACGTCACCGACGTCGGCGAAGTGCAGCACGAGCCCGGCTGGGACTCGGAGACGGCGCCGGCGCCAACCCGGGGGCACCGTCAGGTGTACCTTTCCGGGAAGCGCGTCGGAGAGATCGTGGAGCGCCAGGGCCGTCTCATGGGAGAACACGCCGGCTTGCTCGGCCCAGAGCCAGAGGACGATGAGGTCCTCGTGCTCGCTGGCCGGGAAGTGCACGACGCGGTAGACGCCACGTCGCACGCGCACCACCTTCCCCGTCGCCAGGTACTTGTGAAGGAGCGGACGCGAATAGCCCGACTGGGCGGCTTGAGCCGTCGTGAAGTAGCCGCTCTGGGCCTGCGCGACGGCGAAGAGGCCATCCCAGTCCGGCTGGTTCGGTGCCTTCGGAGCTACGGCGCCCATGACGCACGAATGTTAACCCACGGTTAACTTTTGTGCAATCCATCAAAGCTCGCTCAACGCTTCGCAGGCCGCTGCTCGATATGCGTTGGCGAGGGCTTGAGCAGCAAGCCGGCGGCCGAGCTCTCGAGCCTCACGTCCGGGTAGTAGTCGATGACGCTCCGGAGGTAGCCGAGGAACCGCTTCTTGAAGTGTCGGGGGTTGGCGTAGCCGCACCCGAACTGGAGCGCCAGCGAAGCCCACGGGATGGTGACCGGCTTCCGCAGGCGGAAGAAGCGCCAGGTCAGCCAGACATAGATGTCGATCTCGAACGGCGACCGGAGGGCGCGAAGGACCCTCAGGTCGAGCGGGACCGGCGCTTCGGTCGCCTCCCGGTAGAACCGGTCCGAGAGAACGACGTGGGACCCCCACGCAGCCTCGCCCTTCCTCGGCCGCGGGTCCCACCAAAGCTCCCGCTTCTCGGCGATCAGGAAGCCATCGCCAGCGTGTCTCCCCTGGCTCTCGTCGTGGAAGATGCACTGGAAGGTCGAGGCGAAGAGGCGCTGGAGCTGGTCGCGGAGCTGCGGCAAGGACCCACGCGGTCCCGTGGTCGGCGGGATCCCGAGGGCGGCGCAGAAGTGCGAGAAGTGGCCGCCGAGCTCGATGTCGGGGTTCTTGCGGCGCACCGCCTCGGTCGTGAGGTAGGCGAGCACCAGACGCGGATACCGGCCATAGGGTAGCCCGACGTCCTTCGGGGCAAGGATGGACAGGGTGAAGTGTCCGTTCCGCCGGACGAACTCGTTGGCCTTCGGGTCGCTGTGCGGGAGGGTCGCCTGCACGAGCGCCCGGGCCAGGAAACCGACCTCGCCGGCGGCGTAGGCGTCTTCCTGGTCGAGGTAGAGCGCCTGCCGGATCAGGCTGCCCGAGCGCCTGGACTTGCGGGATCCGATCTCAACATCTGTAGAATGAAACTGTGACGCCGGGGCGCCAGGGAGGACCAACGAAAGCTGCGGGGTCGCGGACTTCCAAGCCATACTGCCCCTCCGCTCCGCTGCCTTGCAGCGGATACCAGAGAGGGACGCCGGTCCCGAGGCGCCCTGCCGGGCTCCTCCGGAGACGGCGTACGGAACCCAGAGACAGGCCTTTCATCGGCATGGAGCTCATGCCGCCTGCCTCATTGCCGCGACCTCCCGAAGCCAGAAAATCAGGGTGTTCGAACTTCCTGGGGTGTTCGAACTCAGAGTGATTTGGTCCACCATGTCTCCCTCCGGTCGACCAGAAATTCAGGGATTCGGGCCCCCCACCCGACCGCCCGGCGCGAATCCCTTCGGCTCCACCATGTCTCCCTCCGGTCGACCAGAAATTCAGGGATTCGGGCCCCCCACCCGACCGCCCGGCGCGAATCCCTTCGGCTCCACCATGTCTCCCTTCGGTCGACCAGAAATTCAGGGATTCGGGCCCCCCACCCGGCCGCCCGGCGCGAATCCCTTCGGCTCCACCATGTCTCCCTTCGGTCGACCAGAAGGTCAGGGATTCGGGCCCCCCACCCGGCCGCCCGGCACGAATCCCTTCTGCTCCACCAGGTCCTCCTGCGTCTCTACGGATCGATCCCCGGAACGCGGATCGTCGGGCGCTTGGCCGCCGGCCGCAAGCGCCGCGTTGACATGTTCGATGAGCGGTAGAATCACGGTCATGTCGGACTCCGAGACGACGCTCCAGGAGCGCAGCCGCGAGCGCCGCGAGCGCCTGGTCGCGAATCGCGCCGCGAGCTTCGCCGAGGCCGAGGCCTGGGATCTCGAGTTCTGGCAGCGACGGACGCCCGAGGAGCGGCTCTCGGTGCTCGTCGCCCTCCGGCGCGACGTGGAGCTCGTCGAGGCCGCCCGCGCGACCGCGCATCCCGTAGAGAGTTGATGATTTGGACGCCGTTCGCGATTTCGAGGACATCCTCGAGCTCTTTGCCCGCCACGGCGTCCGCTATCTGATCATCGGCGGTTTGGCGTTCATCTTCCACGCCAGGCCTCGCTACACCAGGGACATCGATCTCTGGCTCGACCCCGAGCGCGGGAATGTCGAGCGCGCCAACCGCGCGTTGGCTGACTTCGGCAGCCCCTATCTCCTGGACGCCGAGAAGCCCGGCGAGATCCTGCAGCTCGGCGTCGAGCCCAACCGCGTCGATCTGCTCCGGGAAGCCGGGGGATCGAGCGAGATCAGCTTCACGGACGCCTGGGGGCGCAGGATCGAGTCGCGCTATGGAGCGGCGCACGCCAACTGGATCGACATCGACAGCTTGATCGCGATCAAGAGTGGGATCGACGACCCGCGCCACCAGGACGACGCGCGCGTCCTGCGCGAAGTGCGCGATCGCAAGTAGTCGCGATCGCTCCGGCGCCCGCAACGTGGGGGTCGAGGGTTCGAATCCCTTCTGCTCCACCATTCAGTTCCTGCAATATCTCGCATCGGGGATTCGGGCCCCCCACCCAACCGCCCGGCGCGAATCCCTTCTGCTCCACCATGTCTCCCTTCGAACGCGAGGGCTAGAATCCGCTGAGCCTCATGCTCAATGAAGCGGATACGTGCCGGAAGTTGGTCGTGCCTCGACTCCTCGCTGCGGGTTGGGACGAGGATCCGCACTCGATCGCCGAGCAGCGTTCGATCACCGACGGGCGCATCGTCCCGGCGGGAAAGTCGTTCGTGCGCAAGGCGCCGAAGCGCGTGGACTACATCCTCCGCTACGAACGCAACTTTCCGCTGGCCGTAGTCGAGGCGAAGAGCGAGTGGCAGACGCCGGGCGCGGGCATGCAGCAGGCCAGAGAGTACGCGGAGATGCTCGGCCTGCACTTCGCGTATGCGACGAACGGTCACGAGATCCTAGAGTTCGACCGCTTCACCGGCCAGGAGCTGACGGTCTCCGACTTTCCGACGCCAGCAGCTCTTTGGAACCGGTATCGCGCCGGCCGCGGACTCGTCTCCGACGAAGCGGCGTCCCGTCTGCTGACGCCGATGAATCACGCGGTCGGCAAGGGCGAGCGGTACTACCAGGAGATCGCGGTCAACCGGGCCGTCGAGGGGATCCTCGGCGGCCGCCGGCGCCAGCTCCTCACGATGGCGACCGGAACGGGGAAGACGGCCGTCGCTTTTCAAATCTGCTGGAAGCTCTGGAACGCCGGCTGGAACGCCACCGGCGACCATCGCAGGCCGCGCATCCTCTACCTCGCCGATCGCAACATCCTCGTCGACCAGCCCAAGGACGGGATCTTCGCCCCGTTCGGCGACGCGCGCTTCAAGATCGAGGGCGGCGTCGCGAATCAGGGCCGCGAGATGTACTTCGCGATCTACCAGGCGCTGGCCGAGGACGAGAGCCGGCCCGGCCTCTATCGCGAGTACGCTCGCGACTTCTTCGACCTCGTCATCGTCGACGAATGCCATCGGGGCAGCGCTCGCGACGACTCCAGCTGGCGCGAGATCCTCACCTACTTCCATCCGGCCTACCAGCTCGGATTGACCGCCACACCGCTGCGCGAGGAGAGCCGCGACACCTACCTCTACTTCGGCAACCCGATCTACCAATACAGCCTGCGACAGGGCATCGAGGACGGCTTCCTGGCGCCCTATCGCGTTCACCGGGTGATCACCGAATGGGACGCCGCGGGGTGGCGCCCCAGCAAGGACGAGCTCGACCGCTACGGCCGCGAGATCCCCGACGACGAATACCAGACCAAGGACTTCGAGCGGCTGGTGGCGCTCCGCGCGCGGACCGAGGCGATCGCCCGCCACCTGACGGCGTTCCTGCGGCGGGATGACCGCTTCGCCAAGACCATCGTCTTCTGTGTCGACCAGGAGCACGCCGACGAGATGCGCCGGGCGCTCGGCAACCTCAACGCCGATCTGGTCCGGAAGCATGCCGACTACGTCTGCCGGGTCACGGCCGACGAAGGGGACGTCGGCCGCGGGCATCTCGATCGCTTCCAAGACGTCGAATCCAGGACGCCGGTCATCCTCACCACTTCCCAGCTCTTGACGACCGGGGTCGACGCACCGACCTGCCGCAACGTCGTTCTGGCGCGCGTCGTCGGCTCGATGAGCGAGTTCAAGCAGATCATCGGGCGCGGCACGCGGGTGCGCGACGACTACGGGAAGCTGTGGTTCAACATCCTCGACTACACCGGCTCCGCCACCCGCCTGTTCGCCGATCCGGACTTCGACGGCGACCCGGCGCGCGTCACCGAGGAGGAGCTCGCCGCGGTCCCCGGTCCCGATCCGCACGAGGTGGCCGAGGAGGAGGCCGAGATGCCGCCGCCCTACCCCGGCGAGGACGGCGTCATTCTCGATCCGGAGCACGCGCCGCGAAGGAAGTACTACTTCGACGAGGGCAGCGTGGAGATCGCGGCGCACCTCGTCTACGAGCTCGACCCCGACGGCAGGCAGCTCCGCGTGGTGCGCTACACCGAGTACGCGGCCGAGAAGGTGCGCACGCTGGTTCCGTCGGCCCCGGAGCTGCGTGCTCGCTGGGCGGACCCGGAGAAGCGCGCCGAAATCCTCTCGCGCCTCGAGGCGATGGGTGTGAGCTTCGAAGCCCTCGCCGAGACCGCGCGCCAACCCGACGCCGACCCGTTCGATTTGCTCTGTCATCTGGCCTGGAACGCGCCGCTGCGCACGCGGCGGGAACGGGCCCAGCGGCTGCGCACCGAGCGCAGAGACTTCTTCGCCAGGTACGGCCCCGAGGCGCGCGCGGTCCTCGACGAGCTCCTGGAAAGGTACGCCGAGCACGGCGCCGCGCAGTTCCTCATGCCCGACGTCCTCAAGGTCCCGCCGGTGTCGCAGCACGGCACGGTGCAGGAGATCACCAACCTCTTCGGCGGCGCCGACCTCCTGCGCGCCGCCGTGACCGAGCTCCAGAACCTCCTCTATGCCGCCTAGAACTCCCAAGAAAGCCGGCGCTCCGCTCACCACCGTCCAATCGCTCGCCAGCACCATCAAGTCGGCGCGCGACATCATGCGCAAGGACAAAGGGCTCTCGGGCGACGTCGACCGCCTGCCGCTGCTCACCTGGGTCCTCTTCCTCAAGTTCCTCGACGACCTCGAGGCCCAGCGCGAGACCGAGGCCGAGCTCGCCGGCAGCAGGTTCCGACCGGCGATCGAGGCGCCCTACCGCTGGCGGGACTGGGCGGCCGACCCCAAGGGGATCACCGGCGACGACCTGATCGCGTTCATCAACCAGGACGAGTACAAGCGCGCCGACGGGAAGCGCGCCCCCGGCTTGTTCGCCTACCTCCGGAACCTGTCGAGCGCCAACGGCGACGACCGGCGCGACGTCATCGCCACGGTGTTCAAGGGCGTGCAGAACCGCATGGTGAGCGGCTACCTGCTGCGCGACGTGATCAACAAGCTGGCGACGATCCACTTCACGTCGAGCGCGGAGTTGCACACGCTGGGCGCGCTCTACGAGTCGATGCTGCGCGAGATGCGCGACGCGGCGGGCGACGGGGGCGAGTTCTATACGCCGCGACCCGTGGTGCGCTTCATGGTCGCGGTCACCGATCCCCGTCTCGGCGAGCGCGTCCTCGACCCGGCGAGCGGCACCGGTGGCTTCCTCGTCGAGTCATACAACCACCTCTTCGCGCAAGTGCGCACGACGGATGGCCGCAAGGTGCTGCAGGAGAAGTCCCTCTTCGGCTGCGAGCCGAAGCCGCTGCCGTACCTGCTCTGCCAAATGAACCTCCTCCTCCACGGGCTGGACGCGCCGCAGATCGACCCCGGCAACGCCCTGAGGTTCAAGCTCACCGAGATCGGCGAGAAGGACCGCGTCGACGTCATCCTCACCAATCCGCCCTTCGGCGGCGAGGAGGAGAAGGGCATCCAGTCGAATTTCCCGGAGGACCGCCAGACGGCGGAGACGGCGCTGCTCTTCCTGCAGCTCATCATGCGCAAGCTGCGCAAGCAGCCGCGCGCGGGCTTCCCGCCGGCGCGTGCCGCGGTCGTCGTGCCCAACGGCACGCTCTTCGGCGACGGCGTCTGCGCGCGGATCAAGAAGGAGTTGCTGGAAGAGTTCAACCTCCACACCATCGTGCGCCTCCCGAACGGCGTCTTCGCCCCGTACACGTCGATCCCCACCAACCTCCTCTTCTTCGACCGCTCCGGCCCGACGCAGGACGTCTGGTACTACGAGCACCCCCTCCCCGAGGGGCGCAAGAACTACACGAAGACGCAGCCGCTCCAGTACGACGAGTTCGAGCCCTGCCTCGCGTGGTGGACGCACCGCGAAGAGAACGAGCGCACTTGGAAGGTGCCAGCCACCGAGCTCCTGGCGAACGGCTGCAACCTCGACCGCAAGAATCCGCGCGCGAAAGAGGACATCACCCACCTGCCGCCTGAAGTGCTAGTGGCGAGCGTCTTGGAGAAGGAGCGGAGGATCGTCGAGATCGTGGAGAGGATCCAGGGACTGCTCGCGGCTCCGATCCGATGACCGGCTGGCCCGTTAGCAGCCTCGGTGAGGTCCTAAAGCTGCGCCGGGACTTCATTCAAATCGATGACCTGAAGGAATACACGCGGCCCCGAGTACAGCTCCACGCCCAAGGCATCGTCGTTCGAGACCGCGTGCCGGGCGCGATGATCAAAACGAAGAAGCAGCAGGTCTGCCGAGCCGGTGAGTTCTTGGTAGCGGAGATCGACGCGAAAGTCGGTGGCTTTGGCCTCGTGCCGCCGGAGCTCGAGGGCGCGATCGTGAGCAGCCACTACTTCCTCTTCGAGGTAGACGAGAGGAGGTTGGATCGGCGGTTTCTCGACTACTTCTCCCGCACGCGAGCCTTCCGCGACCAGGTCGAAGCGCAAGGTTCGACGAACTACGCAGCGATTCGCCCCGCCGAGGTGCTCGACTACAGAATTCCGCTACCTCCCCTCCCGGAGCAGCGGCGGGTGGTGGCGCGAATCGAGGAGGTGGCGGGGTTGGTGGCTGAGGCAAGGCGCCTCCGCTCGCTCTCGAGGCTTGAACAGGAAGCACTTGTCGTGAGTCTTCACTACAAGCTCTCGGGCGAACGACGCCGACGGCTCGGCGACTTGTTGCGTCTCGACGAAGAATCGGTCGGCGTTGACACTCAAGCCTCGTATCCTCAAGTTGGTGTGAGGAGCTTCGGCGGCGGCTTGTTCCCGAAAGCGTCGGTCGAGGGAGGCGGAACGACCTACAAGCATTTCAATCGGCTCTATGACGGTTCTTTGGTCTTGAGCCAGGTGAAAGCCTGGGAGGGGGCGGTAGCGGTCTGCTCGCCAGCTCTCGCCGGCTGGTTTGTTTCGCCGGAGTACCGAACCTTCCGCTGCATCGAGGCAGAAGCAAACCCTGGATATCTGGCGCCGCTAGTGAGGACGGAGTGGTTCTGGCGCAAACTCGGCGCTGCAACGCGAGGTGTCGGCGCACGCCGGGAGCGCACACGACCCGAGCAGTTCCTCTCGATTGTCCTTCCAATGCCCAGCCTCGACCTGCAACTCGAAGCCGTCCGGATCGTGGCAGAGCTGACACCGGCGAAAGATCTCCAGTCCGAGTCCGCCGCCACCCTCGACGCCCTCCTCCCCGCCGTGCTCGACCGCGCCTTTCGCGGGGAGTTGTAGGGCTCCAACTCCAGGGCTACGCCTAGGAAGGGGCCCACTCCGCAGAATGTGCTCGACAAAAGTAACGTTTAGCGTTATTTTGGTCGCGTGAATCCTGAACCCAGCCGCCCCGCGGCCCGAAAGCTGGTCCTGGATTGGGCCGCGCGGGGGCGGTATCTCTTCTCGACCGCGGAGGTCGTGCGAGATCTCGGCGTCTCGGACGTCGCGGCGCGGGCCGCGCTCCGGCGGCTGAAGGCGAAGGGGGAGATCGCCACCCCCTACCGAGGCATTCATCTCTTCGTTCCGCCCGAGTACCAGTCGCTCGGTTGCCTGCCGCCCGAGCAGTTCGTCCCGCAGTTGATGGAGCGGCTCTCGGTCGCGCACTACGCGGGCCTCCTGACCGCGGCCCGCTACCACGGAGCGGCGCATCAGCAGCCGCAGCAGTTCCAGGTCGTCGTGCCGAAGAACCGGCCGTCGATCCGTTGTGGCCGCGTGGCGGTCGATTTCGTGGCGCGACATAACGCCGAAGCCATGCCGACGGCGCAGGTCAACACGCCGCGCGGCTACCTCCGGGTCTCCTCGCCGGAAGCGACGGCCTTCGACCTGGTCGGCTACCCCGAGCGCTGCGGCGGGCTCGACAACGTCGCCACCGTCCTCGCCGAGCTGGCGGAAAAGCTCGATGCGAAACGCCTCGCCGAGCTCGGCCCGCTCTCGCCGATCCCCTGGGCGCAGCGGCTCGGCTATCTCCTGGAGCGCCTCGGGCAGACGTCGCGTGGCGAGCCGCTGGCCGCGTTCGTCGCGCAGAGTGCGACCGAGACCGCCTCGTTGATCCCGGGAGGCGAGCGCGGCGACGCGCCGCGGAACGAGCGCTGGAAGCTCCGCATCAACACCGACGTGGAGCCCGACCTGTGATTCCGGCGGACTACATCGCGGAGTGGCGGCAGCACGTCCCGTGGGTGCCGAGCTCCCAGGTCGAGCAGGATCTCGTCCTGAGCCGGGTCCTGGTCGAGACCTTCGGCGATGCGGACCTCGCACGGTCCCTCGCCTTCCGCGGCGGGACCGCGCTCTTCAAGCTGCACCTGACGCCGGCGCCCCGGTACTCCGAGGACATCGACCTCGTGCAGACACGCGCCGAGCCGATCGGAGCCACACTCGACCGGCTGCGGTCGCGCCTCGACCCCTGGCTGGGCGAACCCAGGAGGAGCTTCGGCGAGGGCCGCGTGACGCTCGTCTATCGATTCGCGTCGGAAGATGCCGAGCCTCTACCGCTCCGACTGAAGCTCGAGATCAACTCGCGCGAACACCTCTGCGTTCTCGGGATCGAAAACCGGCCGTTCGAGGTGCGCTCGCGGTGGTTCACCGGAGCGGTGTCGATTTCGAGCTACACCCTTGACGAGCTTCTCGGAACCAAGCTCCGCGCGCTCTACCAGCGCCGGAAGGGAAGGGATCTCTTCGATCTCTGGTGGGCGGCGACGCACGCCGCGGTCGACTTCGACCGCGTGGTCGCCTGCTTCAGAGAGTACCTGAAGGCGGACGGGCTCCGCGTCTCCCGCGCGGAGTTCGAAGCCAACCTGCATGGCAAGCTCCAGGATCGCGTGTTCCAAGCCGATCTCGGCCCGGTGCTGGCGCGTGGAGTCGCATGGGACCTGGGCCAAGCCGCGAGCTTCGTGCTCGACGAGATCGCGCCGCGGCTCTCCGGCGAAGCCTGGAAGGGGCCGTAGGCTTCGGACAGCCTGCTGGGTCGGCGTAAGGAAACCGGAGGCAGGGCCCTCATGCGAACCGCCTCAGCGCCGCGACATCCCGAAGCCAGGAAACCAGTGTGTTCGAATCTCCTGGCGTATTCGAACTCAGAGTGATTTGGTCCACCATACCGGTTTCTCAGGCCGCACTGACGTACCGCGGAGCCGAGGGGCGCCCACTCCGGGGCACGCCCGGGAATCGCCGGCTCCTCTGGCGCAGGCGCGGGAGCTCGTCCGCCTGGCGCGCTTCCGGCGGCCGCTACGATCCGGCCGGCACTCGTTCTGAGGCTTGCCGTCCGGCGCGCTCGTCTAGAACCACCGCTCGATCTGGGCCAGAAGCTCGCGGGCGTCGCGCTGAAAGTAGACATTCCAGCGCAACGGAGTGTCCGCGGCGGTGGGATCCTGCGCCAACACCCACTCCAGATCGCGGCGAAAGGCGGCGCGATCCCCGGTCTTGACGTGCAGGTACTTCGCGCGGCCCCAACGGGTGAGCAACGAGGTCGGCGACTCGGCGACGGCCTGGGCGAGGAGATCGGCCGAGCGGGTCAGATCCCGGCCGGCGCCCGCCGGCAAACCGATGAAGTAGATCGCGAGCGAGAACGGCACGGCGCCGTGTTCGAAGGCGGGATCGAGCGCCATCATCCGCTCCATCACCTCCCGCGTGCGCAGCATCCAGCGGAACTGCGTCAGATGCCCGACACCACTGAGGCACTCTTTGTAGTAGTACGAGACGCCCGTCACCCACAAGAGCATCGGCCGTAGCTCGTCCCGCCCCAGCACGGCGCTCGCGCCGCCGAACGACTCGCCCGCCTCGACGCGGCGCCGGAACTCCGGGTTCAGCGCCGCCGCCTGTTCGGCGTAACGAATGCCCGTGATGTACGAGCGCGCCTTGTCCCGCCGCGCGTCGGAGTAGGCGGCGCCGTAGAGAACATGCGCCTCGGCCAGGCGAGCCAGAACTTCGCCGGACTCCGGCGCGGAGCCGAGCGCTTCTTCGTAGGCGGCGATCGCTTCCCGCAAGCGGCTGGCGCTGTCCGCGGGCTCGAAGAGCCTTTCGGCACGCTCGAGAGCATTCTCCTGGGCGCCCCCGACGTTACGCGCGCTACTCGCCGGCGATGGTGACCGCCATCCCGGAGTCCAGCTCATGCATCCCCCGACGAGCAGCAGAACCGCCGCCGTGGCCGCGAGATCGAATCGTCTCAAGTCTCCTCCCCGCAGAGCTGCGTTCGATCCAGAAACTGCTCCCAGAGCCGCGCCCAGGCGCCCCAGTCGTGACCGCCACGCTCAGAGTAGATACGTTCTCGGGGAAGCAGAGACGCCCGCATCTCGTTCGCCTGCGCGAAGGAGTCGTCGCTCCCCCAGCCGAGGTGCAGAGGCGTCGCCTGCCGGCTCCTGGCCCAGGGCACGAGCCATCTCCAGAGCCCGCGACCGACATCGTCGGCTGGCGATGCAGGAAGGAGTGTCCAGCGCGTGGGCCCGCCGGCCGCTTCGATCTCTCGAATCAGATCTTCGCCCCCGAGAAACGGAGCCAGCGCGAGAACCCCGGAAAGCCCTTCCGGGCGACCGCGGAGGTAGAGAAGCCCGCCGACTCCGCCGAGAGAGGTCCCGACGATCCAGATCGTCCGATACCCAGCGGCACGGGCCGGCGCCACGATATCGAGGTGGAGACGCTCGACCACCGATCGGTCCCGGAAGTAGCCGAGATGGGCGTCGACCGCAACGAGGTCGAGTCGCGTGCCGCGCTTCTCCACCGCATCGGCGAAGCCCGCCGCGAGGAGACTCTCGGGCCTGTCCCACCGGCCAGGCAGGAGAACGGCCAGGCAAAGGAGCGCACGCTCGAGCATGGCGGGACCTACCGAGCTCCGCTCGGGAGCTCGCGCGCGCTCGCGGCGGCGCCCGGCGCGGCGAGCTGCTGGGTTCGAACGAGGCGGGAGGTCTCGTAGCACTGCGCCTGCAAGCGGGCGACGATGCCCCTGTAAGTTGCTTCGCCCATCTGCGGCGCTCGCGCGAGGATCCAGAGGTAGTCGCGGCCCGGATGGCCGACGACCGCGTACGAGTAGTCCTCGGCGAGATCGATGATCCAGTACGCCCCCCAGAAGGGGCGGAAGAAGCTCACCTCCAACTTCGCGTTCGTGGAAGGCTCGATCACCCGGGCGCGGCCGAGCGCTGACTTCTCCTCGCCGTCGAGCGAGCCCATTCG
Source organism: Thermoanaerobaculia bacterium (assembly GCA_046331385.1). Taxonomy (GTDB): domain Bacteria; phylum Acidobacteriota; class Thermoanaerobaculia; order Multivoradales; family JAGPDF01; genus JAXLQW01. Next base: position 3,736,769 of record JAXLQW010000001.1, on the reverse strand, counting down.
GCAACGATTGAGCACGGCGATGCCGCCATCGCCGCGCTGCGTGTAGGTCGCCGTGGTGGCGGTGCAGCCGCGTTGAAAGCTCTGCGGGAAGCTGGCGATCTCGTACCAGGTACCGAGATAGCGCGAGAGCTCGACGTGCGCGACCGTTGTAAGCGGCGGCAGCCGCAGCCGTTCGGTCGTACTGGGGGCGCAACCGACGATCAGGGCGAGCCCCGACAGCGAACCGACGACTCGCATCGCCGATCGCCATGCGGCGCTCATGGTCGGCCCTCTTCAAGGGTGAGGTAGTCACCGAACGCGGTGAAGGAGGTCACCCGAACGCCGAAGGAAGGCCGATCCGGCCACGCGCCCGCGCCGCCGAGCACCAGGCCGACGCCTCGTTCCTCGCAGACCGCTCCGACCTCGTCCGCGATCGGTCGCAGCGTCTGGCGGTCGCCGAGCAACAGCGACGCCGACAGGCCGATCATCGCCACTTCGCCGCTCCGGATCAGGCGCACCAGCTCGGAAAGAGGCGTGCGACGACCGAGCCAGAGCGCGGCCCAGCCGCGCTCGCGCAGGCAGAGCTCGGCGAGAGACAGACCCAGTGTGTGTTCGTCCTCGCCCGCGCAGGCCAGCAGAGACCTTGGGCCATCGACGCGAACCGGCAGCGCGTCGCCCATGCGAGCGAGCGCTCGCGCCAGGGCGTCGGAGGCAACATGCTCTTCCGCGATGGTCAGGCGACCGCTCTCCCACTGCGCGCCCATCGCGACCAGGGCGGCGGCGACCTCGTCCGCGACGTGGCACCACGACGCGAGTCGACCCCTGGCCTCGAGCAGCCGCCCGTCGATCTCGTGGCGCCGGCCTTCGACCAGGCACCGGATCCACGATTCGCCTCGTGACCTGTCGTGAGCCTCCGGGCGCGCCTGCTCGTCCAAAAACCGCTCGACGGCCAAGCGCTCGAACCGCCGGTGACCGCCGGCGGTGCGCATGTAGGGAAGGAGCCCATTCTCCGCCCAGCGCTTGATGGTGGAAGGCACCACGCCAGCCATTCCGGCTGCCTCGCGGGGGGTCAGCAACCTCGCCGTCCGCATGGGGCAATCCTAGCATGATTTAGACGATTCTGGCCATTGAAATCGACTTTTTCGGCTGATAGGCTTCCACTTCGTTCGTCGCCGGCGCGATCGGAACTTCGACTTCAGAAGGGATGCGCTGCGGCCGGTGCCCCACCCGTTTCGCGCGCGGCAGCCCGCCGCCGCCGTGGAGGTGAACCGTGTCCCCGTCGAATGAGCACGAGAAGCAGCGGCTGCCTCCGGAGGCCGCGAACCGCGCGACGACCGAAATCGACATCGAGGTCTTCTACGACGGCGAATGCCCGCTCTGCATGCGCGAAGTCCGAATGCTCTGGCGTCGCGACCGCCGCCAGCGCATCCGCTTCACCGATATCGCCGCCGAGGGTTTCGAGGCGTCCTCGGTCGGCAAGACATGGCAGGCGATGATGAAGCGCATCCACGGTCGCCTGCCTGACGGTACGCTCGTCGAAGGCGTCGAGGTGTTTCGGCGCCTCTACGCCGCAGTCGGCTTCGGACCCCTGGTGGCGCTGACTCGACTGCCTGGCATCGCGCAGCTGCTCGAGCTCGCCTACCGTGTTTTCGCCGAGAATCGACCTCGTCTCACCGGGCGCTGCGGCGACGGCACCTGCGCGGTCCGCGACCGGCCGCACTCGCGACCGGCGGGCCCAGGTTGACGATGAGGACGATCTTCTGCCTTCGCAGCAAGGACCTGCGCCCCCGATAGGGCGGGCGGCGAGCCGTTCGCTTCGAGAACCTGACGGAGGCTGCCCCAGTCCGAGGGGTCGCCGAGTCGGAACCGATGCCGGCATGGCTCCGACGTCGACCTCGGGTCCGCCTTCGCGCGAATCGCGCCCCGGACACGAGCGGACCGGCTGCGTTCTCGGTTGGCTTCCTTCGGAGCAGAGGGGCCCGCGGAAACAGCGTACGGAACCAGCGGTAGGGCTGCCGTTGTCATGCGGCCGGCCTCGGCGCCGCGACTTCCCGCGCCCACGAAACCAGGGTGCTCGAGCCTTCGGGGTGTTCGAACTCAGAGGGATCTGCTCCACCATTCCCAGATCGCGATGCGGCGTCGAGGCGGCCGTTCAGGTTGAACCTGTCGTCGCCGCCGAGTTCGCGATCGTCGAACGCGCGGGAGATCCAGCCCGATCGGCCTCCGTAGGGCTTCAGCCGCGTGCCACGGGCACGACGTTCGCCGCCACGATCTCGAGCGCCAGCGTGTTCCGCTGCGCGATGGCATCCTGCACGCGGTCGAGGCCGCGCTCGATTTCGATGGCTCGCGCTCGCACCTGCCAGGCGGGATCGGGATCGGGCGGCCCGTGAGGCACGTCGAGCTGCGGGATCGCCTTGCGGTCGAGGGCCTTCACGGCCTTGGCCATGCGCACGACGGCGGCGTGGTAGTCGGCGAAGAAGTCCGAGCCGAGGACCACATAGGTCGGGATCAGATGCACGGTCATCGAGTCGGCGAGGACCTCTTCCGGTGCGTTGTTCCACCCGACCCGCGTTTCGAGCACGTTGACGCTCAGGATGACCGCGTCCGGGAAATCCTCGGGCTCCAGCACCGAGATGGTCACCTCCGCTTCGCCGGCATAGGCCGCCGGATTCCCGCCCAGGAGCGGAGCGAACGTCACTCCGACGCGGAACTTCGCGCGCCCGCTGCGCTCGTTCAGGAAGAGGCGCTCGACGCCAGCGATGCGGCCCTCGCGCTCGAACTGATCCTCATCCGCGGCGGTCACGTGCGCGCTCTGATAGCAGTCGTAGACCTTGGTTTCCACTTCGAAGTCCTTTTCGATCGCCGCCCCGGGGAAGTCGCCACCCGTCCGGTCGGCCGCCGTGGCGAAGGACATGAGCGGGATCTTCCTGCCCGCGATCTCGAGCACGTAGCCCAGCCGTATTCCCGAGAACTCGGCTCGCCTTGGCATGCGGAAGCTGAACTCCTTCCTGCCGCGAAGCCCGAAGCGCGCGCCCGTGTAGGTGCGATCCGGCGTCGGCGAGAACAGGCGCAGTCGCCCCAAGTCGACCGTCACCGGTGTCCCCTGGGGGACGGTGTTGCCGTTGTTCATGCCCCAGTAGACGAGATCGGCGAGCGGCCGGCGGAACCTGGCGTCCGCGAGCTGCACGAAGTCCGAGCCCGCTGGCGGGCTCGCCAGCTCGCGAAATCGCTCCGACAAGCGCACCAACTTGTCGACCCCACAAGCGCGCACCACGCTGTCGACGGCCGCCGCGTGCGCCGGGTTGATCGCCGCGAGCGCTGCCGCCGGATCCGTGGCGCGCGATTCGTCCCACACGCCGCCCCAAGCTGCCCAGGGCACGCCGGTGTGCTTGAACTCGACGCTGAAGCCGGACCATTGCGGTATCAGCGACGACAGTCCCGTCACTGGATCGACCGCACCGATCGGCACGCCGGGCGGGGCGCTCATCTCAGGGCTGCGCATCGTGCCCCCGGCATTGAGCGCAAAGACCGGATCGGCGACCAAGATGGCACCGCGCCAGGCTTGAGCGAATCGCATGAGGTCGTCGGCGATCTTGCGCAGCGCGGCGCGATCGTAGCCGGTCGACCGGAACGCCGGCTCCAGCGTCGCCGCCACCGCGACCCGATCGTCCAGCGAGCGGACGAGCACGTCGAGGTAGTGACCCGGGTCCCAGATCTCCGCCTGCAATTCCTGCCCGGGATCACGGTAGTTGATCGCCGCCCCTGACGCGGTCTTCATGTACGGCGTCTGGGCGTAGGCCGTCCACCACGGGTTGCCGTAGGCCGAGCGCAGAAACGCGATCCGCCCCTTGCCGTCGTCGAGCATCTGGAGGATCGACGCGTTCAGCTCGGCCGCGCGGTCGGCCAGCTGCTCCAGGTTCTGCGCGGAACGCGAGGTCATGGCGTTCATCACCGCATTGCGGGCGTTGTCGCCGTCGACGCGCCATGCGAGCGCCCGATCGTAGAGACCGCGGCGTTCCTGCGCGGCCAGGTAGCCGTAGATCTGCTCGACGCGCTGGCCGATCTTCTTCAGCGCCGCCTGCACCGGATCTTCTGCCGAGCCCAGGACGCCCAGGCTCTTCAACAGGCTGACGGCAGCGCCCGCCGCGCCCACGACCGAGACGATTCCGGCGACCATGTTGATGGTCGAGCCGATGGCGGTGAACAGCACCTCCTGTTCCGCGGGTGTGAACTTCAGGAACGCCAGCCCCTTGCTCAGACCCTTGAAGTCGTTCTTCTCGGGCTTGACGATCTCGATGACTCCCAGATCGCCGCCTGCCTGACCGCCGTAGAACTGCTGTATTGGAGCAAGCTCGGCAATGTCGAGCCGCGCGCTTTCGAACATCGGGTCTCCGGGCCGCCAGGCGCTGAGCGCCGGCTGGCCGATGGCGGAAGTCCGCATCGTCTGGTCACCTCCGAGTGGAACCCTAGAGGCGCCGGCGCCGCCGCGCCAGCGCATGAACGTGCTGCTTACGAAGGAGCGGCGTGACGGCTCAAGACCTGGTCGAGCAAGGCGAGCAGCCAGCGCTCGGCGCGGGCGAGGGAGGGCGACGAAAGACCGCTTTTCACGGCTTTGCAGTGGCTTCCGGCACCGCAACTTCATGCGGTGCCCGCGGCGCGATCGGCAAAGCGTCGGGCAGGGTCGCCGCGCCTCCGAAGTCGAACCTCTCGAGCCGCCCTCCGGGTTTGAGGACGCGATGCGCCTCGGCCGGCATCCTCGGCCGCTCGTCGGCCCGCAGATGGTGGAACATGAGCGTCGAGAGCCGGCGATCCAAGCTCCCGGAAGCGTACGGAAAGTCCGTGCCGGATCCCAGGTCGAAGCGGACCGCCAGGCCCGCTCGCTCTGCCTTGCGCCGACCGCGCGCGGGTCGCGCGGCGTGGTGTGGTCGTTCGTGCTGCGTCTTGGCGTCACGCCAGGATCGCGGTCGCCGGGCTCCGGTCACGCCTCGTGTCGCGCCAGCAGCTCGCCGGTCGCCAGCCAGTGGTTCATCGAGTCCTCCCAGAACGCCATCGCCGCGCGGAACGAGTCCTCCGTGAATCGGTCGATGAAGGCGTTGCCCGCCTCGCCGATCGCGGTATAGGTGTAGGCGATGTCGACTTGCGATCGGTGCGCGCCGCTCGGCGCGACGCCGATACGCAGCACGCAGACGCGCGATCCGGGAGTGAAGCGAGTGAATTCGACGACGCGCTCCCGCGTGTCGTGCCGGGTGACGACCCAAACGGTATCGGGCTCGCCGGCGCCGGGAGTGGTGAACACCGCCCCGGGCTCGACCAGGCCGGAGACGGAGCGGATCATGGTGTACTCCCAGTCGGCCAGCCATTCGGCCTCGCGCACCGGACAGAGCAGTGGAAACACTCGATCGGCGGGAGCCGCGATGGATTGCCGATGGGTCCTGGTCACTCGGTTGGCGGAGAAGCTCGGGGTGTTCATGGACGGTGTCTTTCTCCCCGCGGGGGGCGACTCGGCGCGCTCGCGGCGCGACCGTCGCAATATATAAGCAAGCACTCGCTTATGTCAAGACGCCGCCGACCGCGCTCGTCATGGATCGCCGGACGGCCCTGGTACAGTCAGCGGGCGCGCGCTTTTTTCGTCGCGGCGGCGGCGCGGGGAGCCCATGGGACGGCACAAGACGATCTCCGACGACGAGGTGCTCGCGGTGGCGCGCGGCCTCTTTCGCGAGCGCGGGCACACGGCGTCGACTCGAGCCATCGCCGAAGCCGCCGGCGTCTCGGAAACGGTGCTCTACCAGCGATTCGGCACCAAGAACGCGCTCTTCTTCGCCGCCATGGTGCCCACCGCCCCGGATCGTCGGCAGTTGTTCGGACCGGCCGAGCCTCCCGCCGACGCCCGCGCCTACCTGCGGTCGGTGGTCGAGCGCATGGCGGGCTACTTCGCCGAGATCGTCCCGCTCGGCGTGCAGGTCATGACTCACCCGTCGTTCGACCCGGACTCGATCGCGCAGGCGCAACCGGCCTCCGCCTCGGCGCGCCTGGCGGAAGAGCTGGCGACGCGCCTGCGGCATTTCGAAAGGCGCGGATCCATCGCCGCCGCCACCTCGCTCGCGGCGGCGCGTCTGCTCACCAGCCTGGCTCACGATTGGGCGCTCGGCCAGTCGCTGGCGGGGAAAGGCGTGCGCGCCGACCGCAGGCAACTGCTGGCGATGGTCGACGTCGTCTGGGGCGGCCTCGCTCCCCGCCCGCGACGGCGATAGGCCTCGCCTCAGGGAACCCGCGCCGCCGCCGCCCGCGCCCGCAGGGCGTCGGCCAGGTTGTCGCGCGCGAGCGCGAGGTCCGGCCGCAGCCGGACGGCGGCCTCGAGCCGCGCGATCGCCTCGTCCCACCGCCCGTCGAGTAGCAGCAGATAGCCGAGGTCGTTGAGCGACTCGGCGTCGGCCGGGTCGAGCGCGATCGCCCGCGCATAGTGATCCCGCGCGGCTGTCGGTCTCCGCTTGCGCAGCAGCGCGAGAGCGATCTCGCGGTGGAGCGCGCCCAGTTGCCGTCGCAGCGCGACGATCGCCGCCGGATCCGCTCCCGCGGCGCCGGCCTGCAGCTCGCGGTAGGCCGGATTGCCGGGATCGAGGTCGACCGCGCGGTCGAGGTGGGGCCGCGCCTCCTCGGGGCGTTCCTCGAGCAGCAGGAGCACGGCCATCTGGCGGTTCAGCTCCGCCCAGTCCGGAGCCCGCTCGAGGGCGAGGCGATACCAGCGCTCGGCTTGCGCCAGCTCCCCCTGCCGCAGGCGCGTGAAGGCCAGGTTGTTGAGCGCCACGGGATCGCCGGGCTGAAGCGCGTTCGCGCGCTCGAACTGCGTGCCGGCTTCGTCGACGCGCCCCAGGAGGAAGAGCGCTCGCCCCAGGTTGGTGTGCGCTTCGCCGTAGCCCGGCCGGATGCGGACCGCTTCCTGCAAATGGGGGAGAGCCTCGGCGGGCCGCGACCGCTCGTTGTAGAAGTGGCCGAGGTTGTTCTCGGCGAGGAAGTTCTCCCGGGTGACCGCGAGCGCGCGCAGGAACAGCGTCTCGCTGTCTCGCCAGTAGCCGACCTGCGCCTGGGTCACGAAACAGCAGGCCGCGAGCGCCGCGCCGGTCGCCGCGGCCAGCGCGGTGCGACGCTCCGGCGTCGTCGCCAGGGCGCCGGCACCCCAGGCGAGCGCGACGAAGAGCCCGATGCTCGGCAGGTAGGTGTAGCGATCGGCGCGCGCCTGCCAGCCGACCTGCACGAGCCCGATGACTGGCAGCAGGGTACCGAGGAACCAGAGCCAGCCGACGAGAACGGCCGGCTGGCTGCGCCGCAGGCGCCAGGCGCCGGCGGTCAGGAGCAGGAGGAGCGCCAGTGAGGCGAGAGCGCGGAGGGGCGAGAGCGCGACGCCCGGGTGCGGGTAGAAGACGGCGAGGTCGGAGGGCCAGGCGAGCTGGCGCAGATAGTCCACGTACGCCACCGCCGCGTTCTGGCAACGAATCGCCAGCGGATAGCGATCGGCCGACTGCACGGCTCCGCCGCCGCGCTGGACGAGGAAGGTGACGCTGCACGAAGCCGCGGCGAGCGCGAACAGGGGGAGCTTCTCGCGCACGCGAGGCACGAGGCCCGCCAGCGATTCCTTCCAGCTCCAGCGCCGCAGCGGCCAGAGGTCGAGCAGGAGCAGGACGAAAGGCAGCGTCACCAGCATCGGCTTGGCGAGCAGGCCGAGCGCGAAGAGACCGACGAGCGCCGCATAGCGCCGCCACGAAGGTCGCCGAACCCAGCCCGCGTAGGCCGCGATGGCGAACAGGCCGAGCAGCGTGCTGAGCACGTCCTTGCGCTCCGCCACCCAGGCCACCGACTCGACGTGCGCCGGATGGAGGCCGAACAGGGCGGCGGTCGCCAGGCTGGGCAGCGCGTTCCCGGTCAGCCGCCGCAAGAGCAGGAAGAGCAGCACCGTGGCGGCCACGTGGAGAGCGAGGCTCATCAGGTGGTGACCGCGAGGAGCGAAGCCGAAAAGCTGCACGTCGAGCAGGTGCGACAACCAGGTCAGCGGGTGCCAGTTCGCGGCGTGGTCGGTGACGAAGGCCCAGCGGATCGCCGGCGCGGTCAGTCCGTCGCGGAGCGCCGGGTTGGCCGTGACGTACTGGTCGTCGTCGTAGACGACGAAGTCGTTGCCCGCCACGCCCCGGTAGGCCCCGAGGGTCGCCGCGACCAGCGCGGTGGCCGCGGCCACCGCCCGCCAGCCTGGCGAAGCCATCGCCCGCTACTCCGGAACCGGGGGATTCCGGGCCGGCTCCCCCCGCCCGCTCTCCAGATCGAGCAAGCGCTCGCGGTAGTCGAGACCGGCCTCCGGCGGCCGGCCCCAGGCCTCGGGGTGGAGATAGAGCCCGCGCTCCGCTTCGGGCTTCTCCTGCTCGACCGGGATCCGGTACTTCTCGGCGAAGGGATCCTTGCGGATTCCCGTCACCTGCCAGGAGACCTCGGTTCGGGGCGCGCTGGTGCGAAGTGTGAAACGGTTGTCGGCGATCTTGCCGACGACCTTGACTTGCACGAAACCGGCGCCGCCGGACTCGTCGAGCACCGTCAACTGGTAGCGGAAGTCGCGATTGAGCGCCTCGAACCAGGCGGGCAGCTCGACCGTGGCGAAGCCGTCGTCGCCGGTCGTGGCGATGCCGTCGTAGACGTTCATCATGTCGGGCGATTCGACGAAGGAGTGGTAGAGGTACTTGTTCTCGGGGTCGAGCGGATGGTCGATCTTGAACGACCCACCGCCTTTCGACAGCGTGCCGGTGATATTCACGTTGCCCGTGAAGTACCCCGCCCAGCCCGGCACCGGAGCATAGGCGGAGACGCCGCGCCCCGCCGTCGATTCGCTCGATCCCATGAGACCGTAGCCGCTGCCGGTAGTGGCCGTGGAGTAGCCGAAGACTCCCCGACCACCCGGACCGGAGGCGACGCCTTCGACGCCGTAAGGAATGCCGCTGGTCGCCGAGGCCCAGCCGTAGATCGCGCGCGCCGTCGTCGAGCTGCTCTCGCCGTAGACGCCGTAGCTCTGGCCGCCGGTCGCGGTGGCGCGGCCTTCGAGGGCATGGCCGCTAAGGAGCGAGTTGTCGACGCGCAGGCCCCAGGTGGAGGCTCCGGTCCAGTTCTGTGCCCAGTGGTCGTGGTCGCTGCGCGCGACCGAGGACGCCGCGCCGCTGCCGCCGAAGTTGGCGGAGAGCGTCACCGTTCCGGAGCTCCCGCCGCCGGACAGACCCGAGCCGGCGGAGATCTCGGTGATGTCACCGCCGCTGTCGGCGTCGATGCCGTCGGCGAAGCCGGCGGGGACGCTCGCCAGACGCGTCCAGTCGATCGCCGTCGTCGCCGTGTCGACCGCCACGCCGTCGACTTGCAGCGTCATCGCCCCGGCGCCCGAGTTCTGGACGTTGAAGGTCTGCCCCGAACCCGACGGCCGGTCGATCCCCGCCTGGGTGATCAGCGTATCCACCTCGCCCTGCGCCGCGCCGTCGAGGGCGAGATCCGCTCCCGTCGTCTCGTTGCGCGCGGCCAGGCCGGCGCCCTGCGCCGAATGGCTGACGCCGAGGACGCCGAAGACCGCGCCGCTCGCGTCGGGCAGCTCGCCGTGGATCGCCGAGACGCCGCTGACCAGGGGCGTTCGCGGACTTTCGGCAGCCGCGCCCGCGACCCGCCGCGCCTCTGCGGAGGCCGCCGCCCGTCCGCCGGCGATTCCCTCCGCGCGCCCGCCCGACTCCCGCTCCGCCTGCCAGCGCTCGAGCAGGGCGAGCGCGGCCGCCACCTCCGCCTCGCTCGGCGCGCTCGCCACGCGGAAGAAGAGCGGTGCGGACCACGCCGCCGGCGCGGAGCCGCTCGACCCCTCGCCGGCGGCGCGCACCAGCCAGGCGTACTCCCGCCCCGCTGCCAGGCCCTCGGCCCGCCCCGGTGTCCACGAGCTCGCTCCTGCCGCCACCCGCCGGCGCAACACCACCCGCGCGCTCTCGAGGTCGCGCTCCGCTCCGAGCTCGAGCACCGCGAGCTCGCTCGCCGCGCCGCTCTCGGCCGGGCTCCAGCTGAAAGTCGGGCAACCGCTCGCGACCTCGCTCACCGCCGTGGCCGCATCCGCGCCCACCCCCGGAGATACCGCCACGGCCCCGGCCGCGCCCGCGGCGTGCGCTGCGACGAGCCACCCCGCTATGGCCAGCGCCCATGCTTCTGCTCTCGTGCTTGCCGCCATTCGATCCTCCCTCCGATCACCGCGCTCGAACCGGCCGCTGCGCGACCCTCCAGTCCGCCGAATCCCGCCGCGAGCTCCGGGCTCCGCCGCCCCGGCGCTACGGCACCGTCGCCGACCAAGCCAAGGTGCCGGCGCTCTCGAAGCCGTCGGCGAAGAGTCTGCAATCCGCGCCCCCGACCGCCGTGTTGCGCACGTCCACATCAGGCCCGGCGGCGACCTCGGCACCCCCCACGGCCTCGAGCGCCCGCGGCCAGCAACCGGCGACTCCCGTCCCGGTGGCGTCGACGCGCAGGCCAGAAAGCGTCACGTCGCTGGTCGCGCCGCTCACCAGCAAGTGGCCGGCGACGAGGCTCGCCGCCGAGCCGACGCCGGCGATCGCCAGGTCGCGCGCGACCTCGACCGATTCGGAATAGGTGCCGGCGGCGAGCTGGACGGTCGTGCACACCGGATCGCGCACCGCCGCGCCGATCGTCGGATGGCCCACGCTCGGCACCGGGCAGACGGCGCCCGCGGCGAGGCGCGGCGCAAGCAGCGTCGAGAGGATGGCGCACGCTCCCGCCGCGAACGCCGATCGCCGCGGATTCCTCTTCATCGCCGCCATCGCTCCCGTGCGTGGCGGCGGCGGGTAGCCCGTGTTCCCGCTCACGGCCCTTCGTCCCGTACCATTCGATGTTCCCTCGGCTCGATCGTCGATTCCTCCCCCGGCACAGGCAGCCCCTCTGCCGTGGATCGACCCACTCGTTACCGCGAGATTCGCTTCGCAATCGGCTCACGGGATTCGGTCGACCCCTCGAGCGCGCTTCCCGAGCTCAGGGGCAGAAGGGGGATTCCGCGCCGCTAGGGCCTCACGCCAGAGACCCCTGACCGTGCGTCCTCACCCGGCGGGTCCGCTGGGGGGCGGCTGACCCGCTCGGACCGGCGCCGTCGGGCACGACGTTCCGTCCTCCCGCGCGGCCCGATTCGACGCCTCCACCGCGAGCCGATCGAGCCATCCGTCCAGCACGCGGTTCGCCGACTCGAACCGCTCCACCCCCGCCAGCATCTCCTGCGGCTTCTGGACGTACCGCCCTGCGACGAGGTCGCCGGAGCCGTGGGCGATGAGCTGCCGGACGGCGGCCCGCGTCACCTCCAGATGAAACTGCAGTCCGACGACCCGCTCACCATGGACGAATGCCTGGTGCGCGCAGGCGGCGCTGCGGGCCACGTGCAGCGCGCCGGCTGGAATGTCGAAGGTGTCGCCGTGCCAATGGAAGGCCTCGAGTCCGCGCGGGACCGGACCGAACCAGCCGTTCGCCGCGTCCGCCCCGGTGGGTTCGATCGGGAACCAGCCGATCTCCTTCTCCGGGTTGGCATAGACCCTGGCTCCCAAGACGCTCGCGACCAGCTGCGCGCCGAGGCAGACACCGAGTACCTTCCGCTCGGCGGCAATCGCCGCCGCGATGAAACGCTTCTCCGTCGCCAGCCAGGGGTACTTCGATTCTTCATCGACGTTCATCGGCCCGCCCAGGACCACCAGCAGGTCGACATCCTCGACCGCGGGCAGCGGCTCGCCGCGATGGAACCGCGTCACGCCGAGAGCGTGCCTTCCTCGGCGACACCAGTGCTCGATGCTTCCCGGCCCTTCGAACGGCACGTGCTGGAGACAATGCACGTTCATCTTCTTGCTCCTCCACCTCGCGCGGGATCGGATCCGCGCCGCACCCGGCAGCGAGCGCTACGGGGTCTCGAGCGACGAAGCTTCCCGCGAGCCGGCCCTGCGGGCGGCGGAAAACAGTTCCCCACTCTCCTGCCCACGGCCCAGCGCCGCCGCCGCCCGGGCGAGATCGAGCAGGGTCACGTCGTCCGAGCAGGCCCACATCACCGAGAAATCGTGCCCGCGCCGCGAGCGGTAGAGCGCGATCGCCTCCTCGAACGGCGCCGCGCCGGCCCCCGAACGGGCGAGACCCGCCAGCGCCTGGACGAGGAGAAAACCTCCGCCGAGGCCGTGCGGCCGGCCGCGCAAGTGCGATGCGGCCTGCAGGAAGGCGGCGTGCGCGGCGGCCGCGTCTCCCTGGGAAACCGCCGTGCGGCCGAGCGCGCAGAGGCAGACTCCGCGGAAAGTGTCGCGGTACATGTTGTCCGACCGCTCCACCGCCTCGAGGCCTTCGAGACAGCATCGGCGCGCGCCGTCGAGATCGTGGAGGCGCCGCAGGCACTCGCCCAGGTATCCGCTCACTCCCGCCGTGGGGTGCGGCGAGCCCAGGCGCTCGAGCTCGACCGCCTTCTCCAGGCACCAGCGGGCCTCGGGACCGGACCCGAGCTCGAGGTGCGCCCAGCCGAGGCCGAGCCAGGCCCAGCCGTGCCGCGGTTCGAGCTCGAGCGCGCGCTGGAAGAGAGGGAGCCCTTCGGCGTGCTTGCCGGGCAGCGCCGCGCAGCAAGCGCCGAAGTAAGGGGCAAACGAGGCGGTAGGATCGATCTCCATCGCCTTGCGCTCCTGCTCGAGCCCCTCGTCGAACCTGCCCTGGCGCAGCAGCGCGTACCCCAGCCAGATCCGCGGCTCGGCAAGATCCGGATCGGCCGCGATCGCGCGTCGCGCGTAGCCGGACGCGACTTCGAGCTCGCGCGCGTCGGTCGTGAAGGTGAAGCGCATCGCGTGCACCGCGGCGAGGCCCGCCAGGGCGGGTGCGTAGCCGGAATCGGCGCCGATCGCCTGCTCGTAGAACTGCCGCGCCTGGTCGAGCGAACCCTTTTCGAGCTGCAGGAACAGCCGGCGGCCCCGCGCATGGCGCTCGAAGGCGTCGATCCGCGGCACGGGGCGCGCCTCGAACGGCCGACCTCCGGGCCGCAGCTTCTGCGCGGTCGCCGCGGCGAGCTGATCCTGCAGGCGGAAGATGTCGTCGAGAATCCCGTCGAGCTTCTCGCTCGCCACCGTTTCCCCCGTCGCCACCTCCCTCAGCCGCGAGGTCACCCGCAAGCGCGGGCCGACGCGCTGGTAGGCGCCGGAGACGATCCACCGGCAACCGAGGAGGCGGCCGAGCTCGAGCTCCTCGATCCCGTTCGCGGCAGATCGTCGCAGTCGGCGAGCCTCCAGGAGCTTCTCGCGCGCCACCACCGACACCTCGGGAAGGCGCACGAAATCGGTCCTGAGGCTCTCGGCGATGCCGCTTCCGATCCAGTCGTCGTCGGGATTTCGCGAGAGGTTCTCGAAGTCGACCACGGCCAGCGTGTCCGGCAACGTCGCCACGAATTCGCCGGAAGAGATCGCGCGCAGGTCCGCGAGCATCGCCGCGGCCGAGGGGTAACGACTCGCGCGGTCCTTGGCGAGGGCGCGCTCGAGCACCGAGCGCATCTCGAGCGAGAACTCGAGTCCGGAGATCGGCTGCGGCTCGTGGTGGAGGATGGCCGCGACGCGTTCGGCGGCGGTGGCGCCGGGAAAAGCCGGGCGGCCCGAGATCGCTTCGCAGAGCACCGCGCCGAGCGCGAAGAGGTCCGAGCGCTCGTCCAGGTGCTGCCCCTTGAGCTGCTCCGGGGACATGTAGCCGAGCGTTCCCACCACCGCGCTCGCTTCGGTCAGGGCGATCGCGGTGAGCGCGCCGGGGCCGACGTCCTCCTTGCCGATCAGTCGGGCGATCCCGAAGTCGAGCAACTTGGCCAGGCCGTCGCCGGTGACCATGATGTTCTCGGGCTTGATGTCGCGGTGCAGCACGCCCGCGGCGTGGGCGTGGACCAGCGCCTCGAGGAGACACCCGGCGAGGACCAGGGCTTCCGCCGGGGGAAGGGGCCCGCGCCGCAGCCGCTCGCGCAGGGTCTCCCCGGCGACGAACTCCATGGCGAGGTAGACGACGCCCGAGACCTCGCCGGCCTCGTAGAAAGTCGCGATCCCGGGATGTTGCAGCCGGGCGCTCGCTTCCCCTTCCCGCAGCAACCTCGCCCGGGCGTCGGGAGCGAGCGAGGAGAAGAGCACTTTGACCGCCGCCGGTCGGCCGAGCGCGAGATCGCGGGCGAGAAAGACCTCGCCCATGCCTCCCGCGCCGAGCCGCTTGCCGATCCGATAGTGGGAGAGGGTCTGGTCGCCCTGACCGAGGGCTTTGCGGAGCCGGTGGCCCGCGAACGAAGCCGCCGCGACTTCGCCCTCGCCCGCGGCGCCGTCGTCGGCGAGCCGCTCGAACCAGCCCGAAGCTCCGAGGTCGAGAATCGACGCTTCGAAGCCGTCGGCGCGCAGCAGCTCCGCGAGCTCGCTCGCCCTCGCGGGGTCGGTGCGTTCGAGCTCGGAGAGCAGCCGCGCCCGCTCGTCGCCGGGCAGCGCGAAGGCGCGTTCCAACAGGGCGCGGAGCTCGGACCAGTCGGCGGGCGAAGCGCTCACGGTCGCTCGGCGAGCAGGCCGAGCTCGCGGTGGAGAAAGGCGCGCGCGGCGCGCCAGTCGCGCTTGACCGAGGCGAGCGAGCGGCCGGCGACCTCGGTCGTCTCCTCGAGGGTCAGGCCGCCGAAGAACCGCAACTCGACGACGCGGGCGAGCTGCGCGTCGGCCGCGGCAAGGCGGTCGAGCGCCTGATCGAGCGCCAAGACGTCGATCGGCGACACCGGGGTTTCCGCCGCCACTTCGACCCGGAGCGTCTCCGGCTCCAGGCCTCGGCCGCGCTTGGCCGCGGCGCGCGCCCGCGCGTGGTCGACCAGCGCGCGGCGCATCGCTTGCGAAGCCACGGCGAAGAAATGGCCGCGGTTCTTCCACTCGACGCGCGTCTGGTCGACCAGCCTCAGGTAGGCCTCGTGGACGAGCGCGGTGGGCTGGAGCGTCTGGCCGACGCGCTCGCGTCGGAAATGGTTCGCCGCGATCGCCCGCAGCTCGCTGTAGACGAGCTCGAAGATGCGCTCGGCGACCTCCGGCCCGCCGCTCGCCCAAGCGCACAGCAACGCGGTGACCTCGCCCCGTTCGGGGCTCGCCGAAACCTCGTCGCCCTGCTGTTCCATCCGGTCTAGGTCTCGCTTGGGCAGAGCGTACGAGCGCCGACTCGGGTCGTCAAGCGACCGCTGAGCCGTCCTTCCGCCCGATTGCGCGGAAATCAACAGGCCGGGAAGCCACGCCCACCCTGGCCGAGGAGGTTCGATGAGCGCCTGGCCCCCCCTTCGATGGCACGCCCTGTTTGCGGCCGCCGTCCTCACCGTCGCCGTTCTTCTCCGCGCGCCGACTCCTGCCGGCGCCCAGCTCACCGACCTGGGCAACGTGCTTCTCGACCAGTGCGACGGATCCCCGGACCCCTGCGAGGCCGGCGACCTGCTCGGCAATGCGCTCGCAGCGGGCGACTTCGATGGCGACGGCTACGTCGACCTGGCGGTCGGCGCGCCCTATGAAACCGTCAGCGGACAGAACGCCGCGGGCGCCGTCCACGTCTTCTACGGCTCGCCGGGAGGGCTGAGGATGACCGGTGACCAGTTCTTCACCCAGAGCAGCTCCGGCGTCGCCGGCGGGCCCGAGGCGGACGACCGCTGGGGCTGGTCGCTCACCGCGGGCCGGTTCAACCTCGACGCCTACGACGATCTGGCGATCGGCGGACCGTTCGAGGACCTGTCGGTCGACGGCGTCGAGCTCGTCGACGCCGGAGCGGTCTGGGTTCTCTTCGGCTCGGCGTCGGGTCTCACCGGCTCCGGCAGCCGCTACTTCGACCAGCAGACGTCGCCGATCCCCGACGACAGCATCGAGGCCGGGGATCGTTTCGGCGAGGACCTGGCCACCGCCCCGAGCTTTCGCGCCGACGTCCATGACACGCTCCTGATCGGGACCCCACACGAGGACGGGCTGTGGGCCGACGAAGGCGCCGTCTTCTCCGTGGCTCAGTACAACGGCGGCACGTTGAACGCCGCCGAACGGCACGCGCAGGGCGACTTCTGGTCGGCCTGCGGCGAGCTCGGCGAAGCGGGCGACCTGTTCGGCGCCGGGCTCGGCGGGGAGTACCGCTGGAGCGATCCCGCCGGCGGCCTCCCGGACTTCGACCTGCTGATCGGCGCGCCCGGCGAGACGCTCGGCGCGCTCTCGGCCGGACGTCTCGGCGTGGAATACCACGCCCATCCGGGCTCGGAATGCTGGGATCAGGACGCGTCGGGGGTGCAGGGCGTCGCCGAGCTGGAGGACTTCTTCTCGGCGGCCGTGGCGGCCGGCGACTTCGACGACGACGGCGACTCCGACGTCGCGATCGGCGCCCCGGGCGAGACCCTCGCCGGCATCTACGAAGGCGTCGTGCACGTTCTCTACAACAACGGCACGGTGCTCACCGGCAACCTCGATCAGATGTTCGACCAGGACGACTTCGCTCCCGGCTCCGGCGCCGAGTCGGAGGACTGGTTCGGCGAACCGCTCGCGGTCGGCGACTTCGACGGCGACGGCGCCGCGGATCTGGCCATCGGCGTGCCGCTCGAGGACCTGGTCGTCTCCGGCGCGAACCGCTCGGCGGCGGGCACGGTGAACGTGCTCTACGGCGCTGCCGGCACCGGCTTGTCGACCGCCGGTAACCAGACCTTCCACCAGGACAGCCCGGCGGGCATGCTCGGCGTCCCCTCCGCCGGCGACTCGTTCGGCGTCGCTCTCGCGGTGGGCGACTTCGACGGCAACGGCAGCGACGACCTCGCCATCGGCGTGCCCGGCGAGAATTCGGGCGGCAACGGCGACGCCGGCGCGGTGCAGGTGATCTACGGCCTCGACGGCGACCTCGGCGCGTTCGGCACCGTGCAGTTTTCCACCAACGCCCTCACCTACGACGAAGGCGATGGGCTCACCGTCGTCGTGGTGAACCGGTCGCAGAGCGCGGTCGTCGCGGCGACCGTCGAGCACTCGCGGACGGGGGGCACGGCGACTCCGGGCGTCGACTTCTCCTATAGCGCCGGGACCGAGAGCTGGGCGGTGGGCGACGACTCCTTCGAGGTCTTCACTTTCTCGATCCGGCAGGACTCGGCCGACGAGCCCAACGAGACGATCGTCTTCGCGCTGTCCAACCCGACCGCCGGCACGGCGCTCGGCAGCCCCTCGACCCTCACGATCACCCTCCTGGACGACGACCCGGCCGGCCAGATCTTCGCCGACGGTTTCGAGTCGGGCAACACGGCGGCCTGGTCGGTGATCGCGCCCTGAGCCGAGACGCTCGCGGTCGCTCCCGGAGGCGCCGACCCGGCGCGCCCGGAGAAGCTGGGCGAGGCCCGGGCCGCGCTGGGAGCCCCGGGGCGCCGGGGTCGGCGCCCAGGCGTAACACCGCGGCGGCGGCGTCGGTATGACGGTCGTCATGTCGCCCGACCGCCCTCGGCGCTAGCTTGACGGTCGACCCATCCGACCGCACTCCAAGACTCGCCGTCGGGGCCGATTGCGGTGATTCGTCGACTCGAAACGTGGGGTCACCGGCCGTCGGGGCCGGAGGCCCGGAGCGCCCGGCAGGCGAACCCGATCGACCACCAGCGGAGGTGGATCATGTCGAGACTCCAGCGCCAGACCGCAGCCTCACCGACCGCCGCCCTGGCGGCCTTGGCGTTCGCCGGATTCGTCGTCACCGCGGCCACCGTCGCCACCGCCCAGAGCCAGCCGGAGCAGGGCGAGCAGATCTTCAAGCGCATCTGCTTCGCCTGCCACACCGTCGGCGGCGGCCGGCTGGTGGGGCCCGACCTGCGGGGGGTCAGCGGGCGGCGCTCCGAGAAGTGGATCATCTCCTTCGTGCAGAACTCGCAGGCGGTCGTCGCCGGCGGAGACGCGGACGCGGTCGCGCTCTTCGAGCAGTTCAACCGGATCCCGATGCCGGCGCAGGCCCTCAGCGACGACGAAGTGCGGGCGGTCATCGCCTTCACGCGCGTGGGCACCGTCCTCGGCCCGGCGCAGCAGGAAGTGGCCGAGCAGTTCACGCCCGACCAGATCTCGCTCGGGCAGCGCCTCTTCCAGGGCAAGACCCGGCTCGCCAACGGCGGACCGAGTTGCAACTCGTGTCACGAGGTGACCAACGATGCCATCATCGGCGGTGGCATCCTCGCGCGCGACTTGACCACGGTGTTCTCCCGCCTGGGCGGGCCGGGAGTGCGCGCGATTCTCGGCAGCGCGCCGTTCCCCGTGATGCAACGGGCCTTTCGCGACCGGCCCCTGACCGAGGTCGAAGTCGCGGCGCTCGTCGGCTTCTTGCAGCAGGCCGACGCCGAGCACGCCTTCCACCAGCCGCGCGACTACGGCATCAAGCTCGCCGTCTCCGGCGCGCTCGGCGCGGCGATCCTCCTCGCCCTCTACTCGCTCGCCTGGCGCAAGCGCAAGGCGTCCTCCGTCTATCGGGCGATCTTCGATCGCCAGATCAAGTCCACGTGAGCCGACGAGGTCGAAACCACCGCGGATAACCGAACCGCAGCCGGAGAAATCGAGACCTGCCCATGGGTTGGATTCAGGACATCATCTCGCCGCAGACGCGAAAGTGGGAGGAGTTCTACCGCAACCGCTTCCAGCACGATCGCATCGTGCGCAGCACGCACGGCGTGAATTGCACGGGGGGCTGTTCCTGGCAGATCCACGTCAAGGACGGCATCGTCACCTGGGAGACGCAGCAGGTGGACTATCCGCTGCTCGAGGACTCGCTGCCACCCTACGAGCCTCGCGGTTGCCAGCGCGGCATTTCCTTCTCCTGGTACCTCTACAGCCCGCTGCGCATCAAGTACCCGCTGATCCGCGGCGCCCTGCTCGACGCCTATCGGGCCAAGAAGCGCGAGCACGGCGGCGATCCGATGAAGGCCTGGCAGGCGCTGCAGGCCGATCCGGAGGCGCGCGCCGCCTACCAGCGGGCGCGCGGCAAGGGCGGCTTCCGCCGCGCCGACTGGGACGAAGCCCAGGAGATCATGGCGGTCGCCAACATCCACACGGCGAAGAAGTACGGCCCGGACCGGGTGATCGGGTTCAGTCCGATCCCGGCGATGTCGATGCTGAGCTACGCGGCCGGGGCGCGGTTCCTGCAGCTCTTCGGCGGCGTCAACTTGAGCTTCTACGACTGGTACTGCGACTTGCCGACCGCGTTCCCCGAGATCTGGGGGGAGCAGACCGACGTCTGCGAGAGCGCCGACTGGTACAACGCCAAGATGATCGCCGACATGGGCGCTTGCCTCAACATGACGCGCACGCCCGACTGTCACTTCTTCGCCGAGTCGCGGCACAACGGCACCAAGGCGGTGGTCTTCGCGCCCGACTTCAGCCAGGTCTGCAAGTACGCCGATCAGTGGGTGCCGATCCACGCCGGCAGCGACGGCGCCTTCTGGATGGCGGTCACCCACGTGATTCTCGAGGAGTACCACCACCAGAAGCGGACGCCCTTCTTCCTCGACTACGTCAAGCGCTATACCGACAGCCCCTACCTGGTGAAGCTCGAGAAGGACGGCGAGCGCTACCGGCCCGGACGCCTGCTGCGGGCGGCCGAGCTCCCGGCCTACCGCGGCCTCTCGAACGGCGAGTGGAAGTTCGTCAACCTCGACGCGGCGAGCGGCCGGCCGGTGGTGCCGAAGGGGAGCAGCGGCTCGCGCTGGGACGAGAAGCCGGGCAACTGGAACATGAAGTGGGAGAACGCGGCGGACGACGCGCCCTACGATCCGGTCCTGACGCTGCTCGGGCGCGCCGACCGGGTCGTCGCGACCGAGTTCCGCGACTTCGGTCTCGATCGCACGGCGTCGCGCGGCGTGCCGGCGATCGAAATCGAGACCGTCGACGGCCCGGTCCTGGTCACCACGGTCTACGACCTGACGATGGCCCAGTACGGCGTCGGCCGCGGCCTGGACGGCGACTATCCGCGCGGCTACGACGACGACAAGGCCGCCTACACTCCGGCCTGGCAGGAGCTCTTCACCGGCGTCTCCTCGGCGACCGTGCTCCAGTTCGCCCGCGAGTGGGCGGCGACCGCCGAGACCACCGGCGGCAAGTGCATGATCATCGTCGGCGCCGGAATCAACCACTGGTACCACGGCAATCTCATGTACCGCGCCGGGGCGATGGCGCTGATGCTAACCGGCTGCGTGGGCAAGAACGGCGGCGGACTCAATCACTACGTGGGCCAGGAGAAGCTGGCGCCGGTCGACTCCTGGGGGGCGATCGCGTTCGCCAAGGACCACCAGTCGGTCGCGCGCCTGCAGCAAGCGCCGCTCTGGCACTACATCAATACCTGCCAGTACCGCTACGACGGCCAGTTCTCGCGCTACAACACCGTGCCGGACAACGACATGACGCGCCAGCACACCGCGGACCAGATCTTCCAGTCGGTGCGCATGGGTTGGATGCCGTTCTACCCGCAGTTCGACCAGAGCAGCCTCGAGCTCTGCCGCGAGGCGGTCGCCAAGGGCGCGACCGACGACGAGGGCATCAAGCGCCACGTCCTGCAGAAGCTGGCGTCGCGGGAGTTGCGCTACTCGGTGAGCGACCCCGAGGCCGAGGTCAACTACCCTCGAGTCTGGTACATCTGGCGCGGCAACGCGATCATGGGCAGCATGAAAGGGCACGAGTACGCCCTCAAGCACTACCTGGGGACCCACTCCAACCTGATCGCGCGGGACTCCGAGGATCAGACCCGGGAGGTCGCGTGGCATGACGTCGCGCCGGTCGGGAAGATGGATCTGGTCGTCGACCTCAACTTCCGCATGGACTCCTCGGCGCTCTACTCCGACATCGTCTTGCCGGCGGCGTCGTGGTACGAGAAGGCCGACCTGAACAGCACCGATCTCCATTCCTTCATCCACCCGCTCTCGGCGGCGATCGCGCCGGTGTGGGAGTCGAAGACCGACTGGAACATCTTCCGCGACCTCGCCAAGGCGACGAGCGAGATGGCGGCGCTCTACTTCCCCGCGCCGGTGAAGGACGTGGTCGCCACGCCGATCGCGCACGACTCGGCGGGCGAGATCGCGCAGCCGACGATCAAGGACTGGTACCGGAACGAATGCGCGCCGGTGCCGGGAAAGACGACCCACCAGCTGTCGATCGTCGAGCGCGACTACACCAAGCTGTTCGACAAGTACGTGACGCTCGGCGACCGGCTGCGCACCAGCGGTCTCGGAGCGCACGGCAACAACTACCAGTGCGCCGACGCCTACGACGAGATGGTCGCCTCGAACCACTTCCCGGTGGAGCGCGACAACGGCAGCGTCCACCCGTCGCTGCGCGAGGCGGAATGGGCGGCCAACGCGGTGCTGCACCTCTCGACTCTGACCAACGGCAAGCTCAACGTCCGCGCCTACGAGAACGCCGAGAAGAAGACCGGCCTCGATCTCGTCGACCTGGGGGCCGGCAGCGCCGACCTGCGCATGACCTACGCCGAGCTCCAGGCGCAGCCGCGCCGCTACAACACCTCGCCGCTCTGGTCCGGCGTGATGACCAAGGGACGCGCCTACTCGGCCTATACCTACAACGTCGAGAAGCTCGTGCCCTGGCGAACTCTGACCGGTCGACAGCACTTCTACCTCGATCACGAGATGTACCTCGCCTACGGCGAGAACCTTCCGACCTACAAGCCGTCTCCCCGGCCGCAGGCGTACGGCGACCTCAAGGAGACGCTGAAGGGCGGGGAAGCCCGCATCCTCAACTGCCTCACCCCGCACGGCAAGTGGCACATCCACTCCACCTACATGGAGAACCACCGCATGCTGACGCTCTCGCGCGGTTGCGAGCCGTGCTGGATGAGCGAGGTCGACGCGGCGGAGCTCGGCATCCGGGACAACGACTGGGTCGAGGTCTACAACGACCACGGCGTCTACTGCACGCGCGCCAGCGTCAGCGCGCGCATCCCCAAGGGCGTGTGCATCGTCTACCACGTGCCGGAGCGGACGGTCGGCATCCCCAAATCGCAAGTGCGCGGCGGCCGGCGAGCCGGCGGACACAACAGCTTCACCCGCATCCATCTCAAGCCGAACTACCTCGCCGGGGGATACGGGCAGTTCTCGTACGGCTTCAACTACTGGGGACCGATCGCTCCGAATCGGGACACGCACGTGATCGTGAAGCGCATGGACAAGGTGGTCTTCTGATGCGCGCCGCGGCGCGTAGGGAACAGGGGTGCTGAGATGGACGTTCGTTCGCAGATCTCGATGGTGTTCCATCTCGACAAGTGCATCGGCTGCCACACCTGCTCGATCGCCTGCAAGAACATCTGGACCGACCGCAAGGGCGCCGAGTACATGTGGTGGAACAACGTGGAGACCAAGCCGGGCACGGGCTACCCGGGCAAGTGGGAGGACCAGGAGATCTACAAGGGAGGGTGGCAGAAGAGCGGCGATTCGGTCGCGCTTCGGGGCGCCGGCAAGCCGAAGAGCCTCACCAACATCTTCCACAATCCCCGCCTGCCGGTGATCGACGACTATTACGAGCCCTTCACCTACAAGTACCTCGACTTGATCGAGTCGCCGGCCGGCGACGACCAGCCGACCGCGCGTCCCGTGTCGATGATCACCGGCCAGCCGATGGACATCAAGATGGGGCCCAACTGGGACGACGACCTCTCCGGCTCGCCCGACTACGCGCGCAACGACCCGAATCTCGCCGAGCTCGCGCCCGCCGAGCGCGAGGCGATGTTCCAGCTCGAAAGGATGGCCTTCTTCTACCTGCCGCGCATCTGCAACCACTGCTTGAACCCGGCGTGCGTCGCTTCCTGCCCGTCGGGGGCGATCTACAAGCGCGGCGAGGACGGCATCGTGCTCATCAACCAGTCGGTCTGCCGCGGCTGGCGCATGTGCGTCACGGCCTGTCCGTACAAGAAGACCTACTACAACTGGAGCACCGGCAAGTCGGAGAAGTGCATCCTCTGCTACCCACGCCTCGAAGCCGGTCACGCGCCGGCCTGCATGCACTCCTGCGTCGGCCGCATCCGCTATCTGGGAGTCCTGCTCTACGACGCCGACCAGATCGAGAGCGTGGCGGCGGCCGCGGACGCGGATCTCGTCCGGCGCCAGCTCGACATGATCCTCGACCCGTTCGACCCGGCGGTGATCGCCGCGGCGAAGAGCAACGGCGTCGCCGACTCGACCCTCGACGCGGCGCAGAAGTCGCCGGTCTATCGATTCGTCAAGCAGTGGGGCATGGCCCTGCCCTTGCACCCGGAGTTCCGCACGCTGCCGATGCTGTTCTACGTTCCGCCGCTCCTGCCGGTGATGGCCTCGGTCTCCGCCGTCGACCACCGCGAGCGCGCGAACGGGGCGAACCCGATCGCCAAAGTCTGGCCGGACAATTGGCTCTACGACACGACCACCCAAGAGCTCTTCGGTACCATCGACGACGCGCGCTTTCCGCTGCGCTACCTGGCGCGTCTGTTCAGCGCCGGCGACACCGCCGCGGTCGCGCTACGCCTGAAGCGGCTGATGGCCGTTCGCCTGCACCGTCGCGGCGAGACGGTGGGCGACATCGAGGCCGCGACCGTGGCGGCGGCGCTCGCCGACACCGGGCTCACGCCCCGGACGGCGGAGGACATCTACTATCTGACCTCGCTGGCGAAATTCGACGATCGGTTCGTGATCCCTCCCGCCCATCGCGAGGAGGCGATCGAAATGCTCGAGTTCACCGGCGACGTCAAGGGCAACACCGGATTCGGCTTCAAGGGCGGCTCGGCCGAGCGAGGAGCCTGAGGGTGCCGCTCCGCGCTCACTACGACGCCCTGGCGGACCTCTTCGACTACCCGGCGCGCGACTACCCGACGCGCGTCCGCCGCGCGCTCGACGCTGTCGCCCGTCGCTGCGAGCCCGCGGCGCGCGCGCTCGCGGCGTTCGCCGCGGGTCTGCCGGGAGACGGCTCCGAATTCGAACCGCTGGAGCTCGACGAGATCCAGGAGCTGTTCACGAGATCGTTCGACGTGCAAGCGATCACCACCCTGAGCGTCGGCTACGTGCTTTTCGGCGACGACTACAAGCGCGGCGAGCTGCTGGTGAATCTCGGCCGCGAGCTGCGCGGCGTCGGCGTCGACGGCGGCACGGAGCTGCCCGATCACCTGCCCAACGTGCTGCGATTGATGGCGCGCTGGCGCGACGAGGCGCTGGCGGCGGAGTTCGCGTCCGCGATCCTGCACCCCGGCCTGTCGCGGATGATCGCCGAATTCGACGGGCCACGAATGGAAGAACGCGATCGTCTCTACGAGCGCCACTTCAAGACTCTGATCGAATCGTCGCCGCAGCGCTGCACGCTGTTTCGCGAGCCTCTGTCGGCGGTGCTCGCCGCCGTGCGCCAGGATTTCGCTCTGCCGGAGTGGCGCGCGCCGGAGGTGGATAGCGACTTCCTGCGCTCGGTCGGCCGCGAGCTGGATCTCGAGGCCGGAGAGAGCTCGCTGGTACAGATCGGGAGGACCCGGTGAAGCTTCTGGACACGTTTCTCTTCGTCGCCCTGCCCTACGTCGCCTTCGCGGTTTTCGCGGTCGGCTTGATCTATCGCAGGCGCAGGCGCGGCTTCGCCCTGTCGTCGCTCTCCTCGCAGTTTCTCGAGGGCCGCGCGCTGTTCTGGGGGGCCGTGCCGTTCCACCTCGGCCTGCTGGTGATATTCCTCGGCCACTTGACGACCTTCCTGTTCCCGCGCGCGACTCTGACCTGGAACAGCCAACCGGTGCGCCTGATCATTCTCGAGGTGACCGCGTTCACCCTCGGCGCCACGGTCTTGGCGGGTCTGCTGACGCTGATGGTGCGGCGGATCTTCAATCCACGCATTCGAGCGGTGAGCACGAAGATGGACTTCGCCATCGAGATCCTGCTGCTGGCGCAGGTGGTGCTCGGCTGCTGGATCGCGCTCGGCTATCGCTGGGGCGCCTCCTGGTTCGCGGCCGATCTCTCGCCCTATCTCTGGTCGCTGGTCCGGCTGGCGCCGGAGACCGAGGCGGTCGTCGCTCTGCCGCTGGTGATCAAGCTGCACGTGGCCGGCGCTTTCCTGATCGTCTTCCTGGTGCCGTTCACCCGGCTGGCGCACTTCATCGTCGCTCCGCTCGACTATCTCGTGCGGCCCTATCAGCAGGTCCGGTGGAATTGGGATCGAAAGCTCATTCGTAGCCCGAAGAACGCTTGGAGCCGAGCCCGACCGAGGAACAACTGACGCCGACCCTCGCCGGGCTCCTCCGTTTCGGCGACGACTCAGTCCTCGAGGTTCGCTTCGGCCCCGGCCGGCGGCCGGGACGATCTCGGCCGGCCTCGGCCGGAGAGGAAGCTGATGCAAGACGAAGCTCGGACCCGAAGTCAGCCCGTTCCGGGCGCCTCCGGCGCGCGGGCCCTCAGCGTCCTCGTGGCCAACACCTTCGCATTCACGATCTGCTTCGCCGTCTGGATGATGTACGGCGTGCTGGTGACCTTCCTGGTGGATCGCCATGTCTTCGCGTTCGAATCGGCGCAGATGGGCTGGCTCATCGGCATCCCGGTGCTCACGGGCTCGCTCTTGCGGCCGCCGGCCGGCATGCTCAGCGACAGTTTCGGCGGCCGGCCCGTGATGATCGCGATCATGCTCACGGCCGCGGCCTCCGCCTACCTCGTGAGCTTCGCCGGCGGCTTTTGGGGGTTTCTCATCGGCGGCCTCGGATTCGGCGTCGCCGGCGCTTCGTTCGCGGCGGGAGTCGCGTACACCTCGATCTGGTTTCCGCCCGCCAAACAAGGCACGGTACTCGGGATCTTCGGGGTCGGTAACGCCGGCGCGGCGCTCACGGCAATCCTGGCGCCGAGACTGCTCGGCAGGCTGACGATCTCGGATCTCGACCGCTGGCGCCTGCTGCCGCGCATTTACGCCGCGGCGTTGCTGGCGACGGCGGTCGCCTACTGGTTCGCGACCTTTCCGCGCAAGGCGGAACAAGGTGGAGGCCAGACGCTGCGCCAGAGGCTGGCGCCGCTCGGTTCCGTTCGGGTCTGGCGCTTCGGGCTCTACTACTTCCTGCTTTTCGGCGGCTTCGTCGCACTCTCCCAGTGGCTCATTCCGTACTACGTCAACGTCTACGTGGTCAGCATCGCCACCGCCGGCACGTTGACATCGATCTACTCCCTGCCTTCCGGCCTATTCCGCGCGCTGGGCGGCTGGTTGTCCGATCGCGTCGGCGCGCGGGCGGTGATGTATTGGGTGCTCGGCCTCGGCATCGCGGTGCTGGTCCTCCTCTTCCCGCCCCGCGTGGAGCTCCAGCTTCCGGGACAGGGAATTCTGGCCGATCGACCCGGAAAAGTGGCCTCGGTCTCGGAACACGAGGTGGTCGTCGGCTCGGACCGCTACGTTCTTCAACACGCGGGAACCGCCGCAGCGGAGCTCCGCTTTGGAATCAGCCGCGCGGACGAGCGCCACCTCTTCCTGCCCGCCGCCACGTTCCGCCAGACGCCCCTGGTCCGAGTCGGCGACGACGTGGCCAAGGGTCAATTGCTGGTCCAGGGCGTGACCCAGATCTACTTCCAGGCCAACCGGTGGATCTTCACCGGCCTGGTCGTTCTCTTGGGCGTGCTCATGGGCTTGGGAAGCGGCGCCGTCATCAAGCACATCACGATCTACTTCCCGGAGCGCGTCGGCGTGGTGGGAGGCGTGGTCGGCATGCTGGGAGCCCTCGGCGGCTTCGCCTTGCCGATTCTCTTCGGCTATCTGCTCAAGGCGACGGGGGTCTGGACGACCGCCTGGATGTTGCTCGCCCTGTGCGCGCTGGTGTGCCTGATCTGGATGCACGTCGTGATCCGTCGCATGATGGCCGCCACGGTTCCGTCCCTCATGCGCGAGGTCGATCGGCCAGCCCGACCGTGAGCTCCCGGACGCGCCCTCCGCGCGGCGCCCTGGCCGGCTTCGTCGAAGATCTCTCGCCGGCCTCGTTCGCGATGGTGATGGCGACGGGAATCGTCTCGACGGCCGCCTTCACCCTGGGGAACTCGCTCCTCGGCATGGCTCTGTTCGGCATCAACCTGATCGCCTATGCCGTCCTCTGGGCGGCCAGCTTGGCGCGCGTGGCGCGATCCCCGCGCCGTGTGCTCGACGATCTCCTGGACCATTCGCGCGGGCCCGGCTTCTTCACCGTGGTCGCCGCGACTTGCGTCCTCGGCACGCAGACGATCCTGCTCTTCGAGGCTTATCGCCTGGCGTCGATCCTCTGGGTGCTCGGACTGCTGCTTTGGATCGGCCTGACGTACGCGATCTTCGCCGGACTCACGATCAAGGAGAACAAGCCCTCGCTCGCCGAAGGGATCAGCGGCGCCTGGCTGCTCGCCGTGGTCTCGACGCAGTCGGTCGCGCTGCTCAGCGCGCAGCTAGCCTCGTACTTCGGACCCTACAAGCTCGCCATGAATTTCTTCGCCCTCTCGATGTGGCTTTGGGGAGGGATGCTCTACATCTGGATGATCTCGCTGATCTTCTATCGCTACACCTTCTTCAAGTTCTCGCCCGGCGACCTGACGCCGCCTTACTGGATCAACATGGGGGCGATGGCGATCTCCACCCTGACCGGCAGCGTGCTGATCACCAACACGCCGCACGCGCCCTTCCTGTTCTCGATTCTCCCTTTCCTGAAGGGCTTCACGATCTTCTATTGGGCGACCGGAACCTGGTGGCTGCCGATGCTCTTCATCCTCGCGATCTGGCGCCACGTCTTCAAACGCTTTCCGCTCCGGTACGACCCGCTCTACTGGGGCGCGGTCTTCCCGCTCGGGATGTACACCGCGTGCACGCTGAGTCTCGCGCGGGCGATGGATCTCGGGTTTCTCGAAGCCTTCCCGCGCCGCTTCTTCTACGTCGCGCTGCTCGCCTGGCTCGCGACCTTCGCCGGCTTCCTGCGCAGCCTCGCGCGCCCCGCGACCGCGGCCCCGTGATGCCGGCGGCGAAGCTCCGATCGCGCGGCGCGACTTCTCGGCCCGGGCGACAACGGACTCTCCTCAAGCGACGGCTGCGCGCCGACACGAGTGCCATGCGTTGAGCGCCGCGACGAACAGCAGCACCGCCCCGCCCTGATGCAAAACGCCGAGCGTCGCCGGCACGCCCGCGAGCACCGTCGCGACCCCGAGCGCGAACTGAAGAAGGACCGCCGCGAGCAGCAGATTCGCCGCCCTGAGCGGGTCGCCTTCGCCGAGCGTCGTTCGGGCTCGCCAGCGAAACGCGCACGCCGCGGCGAGCAGGATCCATGCGATCCCGCGGTGCTGAAAGTGGATCGTGGCGAGATTGTAGAGCGGGTTCCGGAACCAGGGTTCGAGACGCAGCAAGCCCGCGGGAATCAGGGATCCGGCCATGAGCGGGAAGGTGCCGTAGAGCAATCCGGCGTGCGTGCCCGCGACCATCGCCCCGGAGATCGCCTGGACGAAGACCAGCCCGGCGAAGCCTCCCGCCAGCCGGGCGAGCCCCGGGGCCGACGGCGGCCGCGCCGTCGACGGGCCACGCAACTGGCCGAGCGCCAGCCAGAACATCGCGCCGAGTATCGCCAGCGCCATTCCGAGATGCGCCGCGAGACGCAGATGACTGACGCGCGGCTCGTCGACCAGACCGCTCGCCACCATCAGCCAACCGAGCGCTCCCTGTGCGCCGCCGAGCAGGAAGACGCCGACGAGCCGCCAGGCGAGCGCGCCGCCGATCTCGCGCCGCACCAGAAACCAGAGCAACGGCAGGAGGTACGTCGCGCCGAGGACGCGGGCGAGAAGTCGGTGCGCGTACTCCCACCAGAAGATGCGCTGGAACTGGCCGAGCGACATCCCGCGGTTGATCTGCAGGTACTCGGGGCTCCGCTGGTATTTCGCGAACGCCTCGGCCCATTGCGCCTCGCCGAGCGGCGGGAGCGCGCCGACAACCGGCTCCCACTCGGTAATCGAAAGCCCCGACTGCGTCAGTCGCGTGACGCCGCCGACGAGGATCAGCAGAAAGAGCAGGCAGCAGCAGAGCGCGAGCCAGGCGCCAACGGCACGTCTTCGCGTCATCGGCCGGCGGCGGGTGCGGGCTCGCGGCGCGCAACGGCAGCGCCGACCGAGTAGGTGCACGAGGCGGCGCCGTCCGGCATGAACTGGGTGCGCTCGAGCGGTCTGCCGAGCAGGTCTTCCACCAGTCCCATCTCCGCCCGGCAGGGAAGCTGGGTGACGGCGACCAAGTCGCGCAGCGGGCAGTGGCAGAGCCGAAGCCGGACCGGTTGGCCGTCGGCGAGCTCCGCCTCGGCAAGGTAGCCTTCCGCCGACAGCGAGCCAGCGATCTCGGTCAGACGCTCGCCCGCGGGAAGCCCTTCCAGTCGACTCGCCAGGCGCGCGCGCTTGGCTTGCGTGTGGGCGACGAAGAACTCCTCCAGCTGCTCCGGGTGCTCGCTCTCGAGCAGGTAGCGGGCGAGCTGGGCGAGCATCTCACCCTCGCGCCGGGGGAAGAGCGCCTCGCCTTTCGCGCTCAATCGATAGAGGACTTGTGGGCGGCCGGGCCCTTGGCGGCGCACGCCGGATCGCTCGACGAGCTGTTGGGCGGTGAGCGATACGAGATGACTTCTCACCGTCTCGCGCGCCACGTCGAGACCGGTTTCGACTTCGGCGAGCGTCGCCTCGCCGCGGCGTTTCAGGAGATCGAGCAGCGTCCTTTGGCTGGCGCCGAGCCCGGGGCCATGCAGCTCATCCATCCGAGAAGCCTACGTTCCGTCGGAAATAGTTGTCAAGCTTGTCATACTCGTAATATGGTAAATCATCGCGACAGCCTGTGTCGCTCCCCCGCAGACCGAGGAGAACCTCATGCAGACCAAGAGCCGAACGCAAACCGCGACCGCCGCCGCGGCGGCCCTCCTGGCAGCATTCCTGGGCGTCGCCAAGGCCGCCCGAGCCCACTGCGATACCGTCCAAGGGCCCGTCGTCGCCGACGCCAGAATCGCCCTGGACCGGGGCGACATCACGCCAGTGCTGAAGTGGCTGCAACCTGAGAACGAACCCGAGGTACGGGCTGCCTTCCAAGAGACCCTCGCGGTTCGACCGCTGGGCCGCGAAGCGCAGCGGCTCGCCGACCGGTATTTCTTCGAGACTCTGGTGCGCCTCCACCGCGCCGGCGAAGGCGCGCCCTACACCGGCCTCAAGGACGTCGCTCCCGAGGCCATCATCCAGGCGTCGGACAAGGCGCTCGCTTCGGCCTCCGTCGACGAGCTGGTCAAGGCCGTATCGGCCGCCGCGGCCGACGGCATTCGCGGCCGTTTCGCGCGCGCCCTCGCGGCGCGGAAGTTCGCCGAACGGAGCGTGGCGCAGGGCCGTGAATACGTGGAGGCCTACGTCGAGCTGACTCACTACGTCGAGCGCCTCTACGACGACGCCACCTCCGCCAGCCACCACCCGACTCTCGAAGCCGCCGCCCCCGAAGCCGAGCATCGCTGAGGCTGGCGCGACGCCAGGCCCGGCGCGGCCGCGGCCGAGTGCGGCCCACCCGGCCGCTGACCGCGATCCGTTTCGCTCGCCACCCCGCGGGTCGCCCGGCGCAGCGGCAGGGTGGCGAGCGGCCCGGCTTACGGGTACTTCGCCCGCTGGAACGAGTTCCGGGAGTAGACGCGAAACTCCCCGCCGGGCTCGGCGAGCTCGAAGGTCTCGGTGAACTCGTCCGCCGAGATCAGGTCATAGATCTCCCGCGCTCGCCAGCGTCCATCCAGATTCTCGAACGCTTCGCTGACGAAGACCAGCCGGCGCGCAGTTCCCTGCTCGGCCGCCAGGACATACTGGTTGACGAATCCCTCTTGGTGGAACTGCCTCAACACGAGGCTCTTGCGCTTCTTGTCCCAGCTGATGAAGCTCCAGTGCTCGTGAACCTCGCCGGGCTTGCCGAGCTGCGGCGGAGCGTAGGCCGAGACGTTGCGCTCGTGGAGATAGCGATAGCCCAGGACGAACTGGTACGAGCGGTGGACCGTGCCGACCCCGGGCTCTCCCTGCGCGACTCCGGTCCACTCGCCCTCGAGAAAGCGGACTTGGGACCAGGGATCGCCAACCACTGGGCCGGGCGCGCCGTCCGACGAACGGTTCGCGTCATTCGACGTCGCGCTGAGCGCGAGGATCACGAGCAGGATCGCCTTCATGGATGGCCTCCGAAGCGGGACAAGAACGATGCCGGGCGGTTCCGTACCGCCGGGCTCCGGCCGCGCGGTGGCCGGGGCTCGGCCGGCGCGCGTTCGTCACTGGCTCACATCAAGTCGAGAAAGGCCTCGATCAGGGCCGCTTGGTCGGGCGACGGCAGCAGGCCGGGCTCCACGATGCTGATCATGGACTTGCCGAGCACGTGGTCGCCGCCGGCCGCGCGCAGGGCTGCCTCCAGCCGGCCGAGCCGAGCCGAGCCGAGCTGCTTCGCCAGGGTCGCGCACGCGAGCTCGATGCGGTCCTTCTTGCCGGCGAACTGGGGCGCCAGAAAACAGACCGCGATCTCGCTGCCGGCGATCGCGCCGCGCAAGCTCACGCCGCCCGCGCCCCACCTGAGGAGGCCTCCGGCCTTGGTCCACGCCCCGATCAGGCGCGCGAAGAACGACGCGGACCTGGCGGAGGTCTCGGCGCGGAACTGCTCTTCGTCCATCGTACCCACACGGCACTTCTTCGCGGCGTCGTAGTGCGAAGGCATCGGGGCATTCCCTCCCTCGAACCCGCCGCGGCGCGGCCGACCGGCGGCCGGCGACTCGGCTCGCCCGGCGGCCCGCGCACCAGGCGGGCGCTGATCGGTCAACCCTACGGCCGCCGATCGGCGGCGAATTGGAGAAAGCCGACAACTACTCCGGCTCGAGGAACGCGAAGCCTTGGGCGGCCACGAGCTCCCGAGGGGTCATCCCGGAAAAGGCCCTGACGTCGGCGATGAAATGCGCTTGATCGTAGTAGCCGCAGTCGTGTGCCAGCCGGGTGAGGCTCGACCAGCCCCCGCCGCGCAACTTGGCGCAGGCGTGCTGGAACCGGGTCAAGCGGATGAAGCTCTTGGGCGGCATGCCGATCGCGTTGGCGAAGATCCTCTCGAGGGTCCTCTCGGTCAGCCCCAGCTGCGCACAGAGTTCGGAAACCCGGACGTCGCCGCCGCGTCGCCAGACGGCGCGCACGAGAGACTCCACCGGAGCACCGTGGCGGCTCCGCAGCCGCTCGAGCAGGAATTCTTCGACCAGGGCAACGCGGCTCGCCGTACCGGTGGCCTCGGCCAGCCGCTCTTCGAGCCCGCGAACCGCGACGCCCCACAAGTCCTCGGCCGGCACCAGTCGATCCGCAAGCTCGGCGACCGGGAGATCCAGGAAGCGGTGGGCGCCCCAGGGCCGGAAACGAACCGACAAGAACCCGGTCGCTCCCCGCGGATGGATCTCGACGAAGCGTCGCGTCAGGGTCACCGCCGAGGTCCGTGGCTGGACCGCGGGCTCTCCTCCGGCGAACCGCATCGTCATCGGATCGCGATAGTGGAAGACGAGCTCGACCACTCCGTCGGGCGCGATCCGCTCGGGAGGGCCGACCTCGGCGGCGGCGTCGAGCTCGAAACACCAGATCAGCTGCACGTACGGTCGAAGACGCGCGCAAGGCAGGACCTCGAGGCTGGTCATCGGCGACCTTGCGCCTTCGGTTCGGCAGAAGAGGTCGCGCAGCGCAGCGACAGCGTATCGCCCATTCGGACACCGACTCTAAGCCAGTCTCCAAGTTCGCGCGACGCGCCCGCCTTCCGGCGCCGCTCCGGAACGTGCGCAGAACGGCCCGGCCCTCTCGCGGCAGGCGCGCTCTCGCCCGGCCCGGCCTGTTCCACTTTTCCGTGGGCTGCGTGACCCCGGCTGCTTGGAGCGCCAAGGCGGCCCGGAAGCCGCCGCTCGCCGGCAGGGGCTGCGATGGGAGAGACGGCCGGCAGCGCCGAGCGCCGGTCGAAAGCCCGAGCTGGCGGCGCCGACGGGAGGCGAACTTCCCGCAAGACCGCTCGTTCCGCTACGATCCGCGCTTCGCCCACGCCGGATCTGTCGTCTCGGGGGATCGTCGATGACTCGAAGCGCAGGCCTGACGCAGCGGATGTGCGGCTACGCCATCTGCTCGGTCTTGCTGGCGACCTCGGCGGCTCGGGCCGCCGGGGACGCGCTTCGTCTCGCCGTACCGACCCTCGCCGGCGCGAAGATCCGACTCGACGGAAACTTGGACGAGGCCGCCTGGCGGCTGGCGGCGACGATTTCCGAGCTGACCGAGCACGAGCCCGAACCGGGAGCGGCGCACGACTTCCGCACTCGGATCCTCCTGTTCACCGACGGCGAGAGCCTGTTCCTCGGCTACGACTGCTACGACCCGGAGCCCGACAAGATCTCCACCCACGCTCTCCAGCGCGACGGCAACGTGGAAGGCGACGACTCGGTTGACTTCGTGCTCGACACCTTCGGCGACCGCACCACGGCCTATTGGTTCCTGGTCACCGCCGGCGGCGCGCGCGCCGACGGGCTGGTGAGCGCCGCCAACGGAGGCATTCCGTCGCTCGACTGGGACGGGGTCTGGAACGCGACGGCTCGGCGCACCGCGACCGGTTGGTCGGCCGAGGTCGAGGTGCCCGCGCGCTCCCTCCACTTCCGGCGCGGCGTCGACGGCTGGGGGTTCAACATCGCCCGACAGATCGCGCGCCGACAAGCCGTGCTGCGGTGGACCGCGATCCCGCACGACGCCAATTTCTTCGACCTGCAGAGCGCCGGCCGCCTCGATGGCCTCGGCGGCATGGAGCAGGGCATCGGGCTCG
Source organism: Thermoanaerobaculia bacterium (assembly GCA_046331385.1). Taxonomy (GTDB): domain Bacteria; phylum Acidobacteriota; class Thermoanaerobaculia; order Multivoradales; family JAGPDF01; genus JAXLQW01. The sequence continues at coordinate 3,702,999 of JAXLQW010000001.1, read as the reverse complement.
CCGTCGCGCCCTTCGCGCTCGCCGCGAACAGCCGCGCGCGACCGCGCGCGGCCGCGACCCAGGGCCAAGCCGGAGTCGATGTCTCCTACAGCTTCACGCCCGAGCTCGCCGGCGTGCTGACCTACCGCACCGACTTCGCGGAAACCGAGGTCGACACCCAGCAGGTGAACCTGACGCGTTTCCCGCTCTTCTTTCCCGAGAAACGCGCCTTCTTCGTCGAGGGCGCCAACCAGTTCGAGTTCGGTTACGGGCTCGAACACGATTTTCTCCCCTTCTTCAGCCGGCGAATCGGGCTCTTCGACGAGCGCGAGGTGCCGCTCGACGGTGGCTTGAAAGTCCTCGGACACGTCGGCCCTCTCAGCGTCGGTGCGCTCGGCGTGCGAACGCGTGGGAACGGCGGCGGCGCACCGGCGGTCGACCTCGCCGCCGGCCGCTTCGCCTACGACCTCGACGCGCACTGGCGGGTCGGCACGCTGTTCACGCACGGAGATCCGGACGGCCGGAGCGACAACGACTTCGCCGGCTTCGACGTCGTCTATCGCACCCCGAGCTTTCGCGGCGACAAGAACCTGGTCGCCAGCCTCTGGGGCGCTCGCAGCGCCGGCGACGTCGGCCCCGGCAAGCGCACCGGATGGGGCGCGCGCCTCGACTATCCCAACGATCGCTGGACGCTCTACGGCGACGTGCGGGAGTTCGGCGACTCCCTCGACCCGGCTCTCGGCTTCCTCCCCCGACCCGGGACGCGCTGGTACAAGCTCGGTTCGGCCTTCCAGCCGCGGCCGGACGCCACCGGCCCGTTCTCCTGGGCTCGCCAGTTCTTCTTCGAGAACTACGACTACCTGATCACCGACCTCGACGGGCGCACCGAATCGTGGCGCCTGTTCCTGGCGCCGTTCAACGTCGTGACCCAGGCCGGCGACCACTTCGAGGTCAACGTCGTTCCCTACTACGAGCGGCTCGCCTCGCCGTTCGAGATCTCCGACGGGGTCACTCTGCCGGTCGGCGGCTATCACTTCACCCGCTACCGCGTGCAGGCCGAGGCCGCTTCGTCGCGCCAGTTCCGGCCGGCGCTCACCGTCTGGTTCGGGCGGTTCTACGACGGTCACCTGACCCAGTGGCTGCCCCAGGTCGGCTGGAGCTCGCCCCGCGGTCACCTGCTACTCGAGCTCAGCGGCGAGCTCGACGTCGCGCGTTTGCGCGCCGGCGAGTTCACCGACCGCCTGCTCGGCCTGCGCGCCGTCTACGCGTTCACCCCCGATGTCGTCCTGTCGAGCTTCACGCAGTACGACTCGACCTCGAGCGCGCTCGGCACCAACAACCTGCTGCGCTGGACGATCCGACCGGGTCGAGACGTCTACCTGGTGCTGAATCGATCGTGGAACCGTCGCCCGGGGCGCGGCCTCGGTTTCGCGCCCGAGGACGATCAGATCCGCTTGAAGGTCCGCTGGACCTTCTGGTGGTGATCGCTGTCGGCTAGCGATGCACCGGCTCGCCCGGCGTCGCGTCGGACGAGCCCGGGCAGCGGGCGGCGGCGGACCCTCCACAGCCAATAGAACATCGCACCGAACAGGAGCAGGATCGGCAGCGCGCGCATCGGGCCGCTGGTGAGGGGCTCGGGAAGGACCTTCGCCACGCGCTCACGAATCGAGAAGAACGACCCGGCGGCGATGAAGAGGGCGAAGCACATCCTCCACAAGTGGCGCGCCAAACGCGGACCGCCGCGCGGCAGTCCGGACCGCAGGACGCGGAGATCGCCCGCCGCCGCCAGGAGGAGGACGGAGGCGAGGACGAAGGACATCGCGCCGACCGTGCGCAAGGGGACGCCGCCGGAGGAGAGCGCGGGGCTCTGGACGGTCTGGACGCCGCTCACGACCAGGACCGACGCGAGTCCGACCGCCGCCGCCAGCGCCGCGACATGGATCTGGCGGCTGCGTCGCGACGCCGGGCGGACGGTCGCGAGCGCCGTGCCGACAAAGTAGAGCGTCATCAGCGCGGCGACGACGTTGGTGGCGGTGGCATGGCGGCGAAACTCGAGGATCGAGGCGCTCGCGCCCATCGCGAGCATGGCGCAGACGAACAGCAGCCCGCTGCGGCGGTGGAGGTTGCCGCCCTTCCGCGCGCACAGAGCTACCGCGCCGAGGACCATGGCGATCCCTCCCGCGGCGACGTGGATCCCGAGGAGCACCGGCCTCGATCCTATGCCGTCCCATCGGAGAGGCTCGGGCTCGACCGCCGCCGGCCTCGCCGCAGGCTCCACAGTCCGCGCGCCGAAAGAAGAACCGAGAAGAGCCCGGTCACGCCGATCGCGAGCAGCGTCCAGACGAAGAAGAGCTGCCCGCTCGTGTGGGCGAGGCTGCTGGCGGCGCCGACGCCTCTCCCCCGCATGTGGGCGAGGGGAACGACCAGCGAAAAAAGCCCGCCGAGGAGCGTGATGACGTACCCCGATCGACGGCCGGCGAGCACCGTGGTTCCGTACAGCCAGAGGACGAAGATGGGCACCGCGCTGAGGTTGGCGAGCGTCCCCGGCTCGAAGTCCCGGACGACGTCGTCCGCGAGGTGGAAGGTGAACAGGAGAATCGAGACCAACGACGCGACGAGCAGGTAGGCGCTGGGTTTCATGGGGCCCATTCTGGTGAGAGGTTGCTGAACCGCGGCTGAACGATCGGTTCAGCGGCCGTTCAGCCGCCCCGCGTTACGGTCGAGTATCCGGCCCCGCCGCGCCGCGGGTTCGGTGGTCTAATCACCGCGGTCGAGAATGAGGATCCTGATCGTCGAGGACGAGTCCCTACTGGCCGACCGCCTGGCGACCGCGCTCGGCGAAAGCGGGTACGCGGTCGACACCGCCGGGGATGGAGAGCGCGCCGACTTGCTCGTCGGCACCGAGTCCTACGACGCGGCGATCCTCGACCTCGGGTTGCCGAAGATCGACGGGTTGACGCTGCTCGAGCGCTGGCGCGCCGGCGGGATCGCGCTGCCGGTGCTGGTGCTCACCGCCCGCGGCAGCTGGAGCGAGAAGGTCCGCGGCATCGACGGCGGCGCCGACGACTACCTCACCAAGCCTTTCCGGATGGAGGAGCTGCTGGCGCGGTTGCGCGCCCTGATCCGGCGCGCGAGCGGCCAGCTCACGCCCGAACTGCGCCACGGCGCGCTGGCGTTCGACCCGAGAACCTCGCGGGTCACTCTCGCCGGGCAGCCGGTCAAGCTCACCGCTCACGAGCTGCGCGTGCTCTCTTACCTCCTGCACCACCGCGGCCGCGTCGTCTCGCAGGCCGAGCTCGTCGAACACATCTACTCCCAGACCTTCGACCGCGATTCGAACACCGTCGAGGTGTTCGTGGCGCGCCTGCGGCGCAAGCTCGGCGCGTCGACGATCGAGACCGTGCGCGGGCTCGGATACCGCATCGGGAGGGAGCCGTGAAGGGCTCCCTGCGCGCGCGCCTCTTCGTCGGCGCGCTCGTCTGGATGACCACGGTGTTCGTCGTGGTCACCGCCCTGCTGCTCAAGCTCACGCGGAATCATCCGGAGCTCGGGATCCACGGCGCGACGTATCACGCCGTGATGGGGATCTTCGTCGTCGCCTTCGTCGTGGGCGGGCTGATCCTCATTCGCCGAGCGGTGGCGCCGCTGTCGAACCTGCGCGCCAGCCTGTCCTCGCTACGCGAGGGGCGCAGCCTGCGGATCCAGGGCGACCATCCCACCGAGGTGCAGCCGCTGGTCGACGATCTGAACGCGCTGCTCGAGGATCGCGAGCGCGCGATCGCCCGGGCGCTCGCCACGGCGGGCGATCTCGCGCACGGATTGAAGACGCCGCTGGCGGTGCTCGCACAGGAGGCGGAAGGAGCGGACGCCGCCGGCCATCGCGAGCTCGCGGCGACGCTCGCGGAACAGGTCGAGCGGATGCGGCGGCAGATCGACTCCCACCTCGCCCGCGCCCGGGCCACCGCATCGAGCCGCGGAACACCGGCGCTGCGATGCCCGGTACTCCCGTCCGTCGAGGCTCTGCTGCGCACGCTGCGCCGGCTGCACGCGGAGCGCGACCTGACGATCGACGCCGACGTCTCGCCGGCGCACGAGATCCGCGGCCGCAGCGAGGACCTCGAAGAGATGCTCGGGAATCTGCTCGACAACGCCTGCAAGTGGGCGCGCTCCCGGGTCGCCGTCTCCTCCGCCACCGACGGGAGCCGGCTCGTCCTCGCGGTGGACGACGATGGCCCGGGGCTCGATCCCTCGATGCGCGCCCAGGTGCTGCAGCGCGGCGTGCGCGCCGACCAGAGAGTCCGGGGATCCGGGCTCGGGCTGGCGATCGTCAGCGATCTCGCCGAGTTGTACGGCGGATCCGTCCAGCTCGAGGCCTCGCCGCTCGGCGGCACGCGCGCCCGCCTCGAGCTGCCGCGGCCCTGACCGAGCGGCCCGCATGCGCGTTGGACACGCTCTCTCGGCTGGACGGAAAATCGGCTGGCGCTCCTCCCCGGCTCTCTTCCCCTTCCCCCTGCTCCGGAGGCCACGACGGTGAAGAACTGGCTGAAGATCCTGCTCGCCCTCGTCGCGCTGCTCGTTTGGGTCGTGGGCTGGGTCGTCCACGACCTGCGCCGCGCGTTCCGCGAGCCCGCGCTCGCCGGAAGACTCCTGCGCGCGACCGTCTCGGCGGCACAGCGTCAGCGGACCTTCTCGATCTACGTTCCCGCCTCCGTCGGTGCAACCCCGCCAGTGATCTTCGTGCTGCACGGCTCGTACGGCGACGGCCGTCAGATGCGCAAGACGAGCCATTTCCAGTTCGACCTGCTGGCCGATCGCGAAGGCTTGATCGTCGTCTATCCGGACGGCTACGGGAACTTCTGGAACGACTGCCGCCGGAGTGCCGATTTCGCGAGCAACGTGGAGAACATCGACGATCCGGCCTTCTTCCGCGCCATGGTCGCAGATCTCGTCGAACGATTCCATGCCGACGCGACGCGGGTCTACGCCCTGGGCGTGTCCAACGGCGGCCACATGGTCTATCGACTGGCGATGGAGATGCCGGAGACCTTCGCCGCGCTGGCAGCGGTCGCCGCCAACCTGCCGGTCGCGGCGAATCTCGATTGCCGGCCGAGCGGGAGGCCGGTCTCCATCGCCATCCTCAACGGTACGGACGATCCGATCAATCCCTACCTCGGCGGCCTGGTGAAGCTCTTCGGCAACACCAGTCGCGGCGTCGTGCGCTCCACGGCGGAATCCGCGGCATATTGGACCGCGCTGGCCGGCGCCGCGGCGCCGCCCGCGGTGCAGCGCCTGCCGGAATCGGACGGTGATCCGAAGACCTGGATCGAGCGTCGGACGTGGCGCGGCCGCGACGGCGTCGAAGTACGCCTCTACACCCTGCACGGATCGGGTCATGTGCTGCCGTCGCGGACCGGCAGCATCCTCGAGCTGGCGCTTGGCGGCGCCGCCACCGACCTCGATGCGGCGCCGGAGCTGTGGGCGTTCTTCTCCGCGCACCGGACCGCCCCGGAGCGCTAGGACGAAGCGCTGGAATCTCCGCGCCGCGGTGGAACGAATGAAGGCCCCGCCCGTGGGCGGGGCCTCGACCCTCCTGGGAGAGCGACCGGCTTCAGTCGATGACGTAGATATTGCGCCGAGCGCACATGTCCTTCAGGACCTGCGGCCAGACGGTGACCGAGACCTCGCCCAAGTGCGCCTTGCGCAGCAGGTACATCAGTGTCCGCGACTGGCCGATGCCGCCGCCGATCGACAGCGGCAGCGTGCCGTCGACGATCCCCCGGTGGTAGGGGAAGCGCAGGAAGTCCATCTGCTTCGTCAGCTCGAGCTGCTGCACCAGGGTCTTGGCGTCGACCCGAATGCCCATCGAGGAGAGCTCGTGGCGCCGCCGGGTCACCGGGTTCCACACCAGGATGTCGCCATTGAGGCCGTGCGTCGGCTTGCCGGCCTTCGACTGCGTCGGCGTGACCCAGTCGTCGTAGTCGGCGGCGCGCATCTCGTGCGGGTAGCCGTCGGCGAGCGTCCAGCCGATGCCGTAGATGAAGATCGCCGGGTACTCCTGCAGGATCGCGGTCTCGCGCGCCTTGCGCGGCAGGTCGGGGTAGCGCTCGAGAATCTCCTCGGCGTGCAGGAACTCGAGCTTCTCGGGCAGCAACGGGTACTTGGCCGTCTTGAGTCCCGGGAAGCGATCGAGCGCGAAGACCTCGGCCTCCTTGATCACCTTCCAGATGCCCTCGACCGTGCGCGTCAGGTAGGCGAGGTTGCGGTCCTCGGCGGTGATCGCCTTCTCCCAGTCCCATTGGTCGACATAGGCGCTGTGGTCGTGGTCGAGGAAGTAGTCCTTGCGCACGGCGCGCATGTCGGTCACCAGGCCCTCGCCCGGGTGCATGCCGAACTGCTTGAGGGCGACCCTCTTCCACTTGGTCGCCGCCTGCACGACCTGGGCGTCGATCGGGTTCTTGCCGTGGTCGTTCGCGATATGAAAGCCGACCGGCCCGCGCGAACCGTCGCGGTCGAGGTAGTCGTTGACCCCGCTCTCGGCGTCGACGATCAGCGGCACCTCGACGCGGATCAGGTTGAGCTCGCGGCAGAGGCCGTCTTCGATGAAACGCTTGATGGCGGTGATCGCTTTCTGGGTCTCCTTGGGGTCGAGCAGCGGCTGGTAGTCGTTCGGCAGCACCTGGTCGAGGGCTTCGTAGCTGCCGATGCCGGGTCCGGCGAGGTCGGCGCGCTTGTCGAGCGCGGGGGGCGCGGTCAAGGTCGTGGTCATGGGGCCTCCTAGGGGCAATCCACCCTCCATATGCCGCCCGGCGCGGCCCCCGCACAAGCGGCCCCGGGGTGGGGACTCGCCGCACCGCCGGGCGGGGCTGGCGGCCGGGTCGAGTCGCCTCGCGCATCGGGAGGCTCCCCTCCTCGCCGCTTTCGGCCCGGAACGACCGCGCGACCCGATGGGGGCGACGAACGTCAGGGTACGACCGTCGTGCGGCTTCCGCTCTCGCCGATCGTTCGCACCAGCTCGTCGACGTGCCGCAGCACGAGGTCGGGATCGAGGAGATCGAAGTGGTCCGCCTCCGGAACGATGATCAGCGAACCCTCCCGGTAGCGATCGCCGAGCACGCGGGAATCGAGATTGCGCAGCTGAACGTCGCGCAGCAGACGGTTGCAGGACTCGGTGTCTTCGAACAGGCAGGTCACGGCCGAGCCCGCCGCGGTCACTTCGCGGTACCAGCGCGCGAACGGGTCCTCGCCCTCCTCCTGAAACGGCCGCAAGATGTCGCGCGCGAACGTGCGCAGCGGATCCACCTGCAGGCGGAACTTGCGCAGCATGCGCACCAGATAGGAGTGGATGCTGAGCCACCCGTCGAGGTCGCGGATCGAGCCGGCGAGCGCGTGCAGGTCGGCGAGGATCCCGGCGCCCTCGCCGTCCTCGAGCCGGGCCAGGATCTGGGTGACGAAGCAGGTCTCGAGCGCCAGGTTGCAGCCGAGCGCGAGCACGCCGTCGACGTGGGCCGCCGGAGCGGCCGCCGCCGCGATCGCCAGGCGCAGCGCGACGTCGGCGCCCGAGGAGAAGCCCACCACCACGATCGTAGACGGTGCCTGGCGAGAAGCGACGGCGTTGACGAGCTCGCGGACCAGCAGCAGGTGGTCGTCGAGCGGCAGAGTGAATCGCCGGCGGCGGGCGGGCTCGAAGCCATAGAACGTCGGCGCGATTCCGCGGTACGGCAGCGATCGGAGCTGGGGCTCGAAATCCGCCCCGTCCAGACCGATGGCGTGGACGAAGCACACCAGGACATCGGAGGAGACGCCGTTGTCGAGATACTCGATCTCGTCGCCGATCATCCTCGGGCTGAAAGACGATCGCTGCAGCTTGCGACAGACCTCCTCGGTGAGCCTGAAGCGGCCGACCGTGAGCTCGTGCGCGCCCGAACGCGCCGCCGGCCCGCCGGCGCTCGAGAGCACGAGGTCGAGTCGGCGCGCGATCTCGGCAGCCGACTGCCAGCGAGCGGCTGGCCGCGTCTCGAGGCAACGCGAGATCAGCTCGTCGAGCTCCGGCGGCAGGCTCGGTCGCAGAGCGCGGAGGGGTGACACCGGCTGGGAGGGCTGAGGGCGCAGGTGCCTCGACGGCTCCGTGCCGAGGAACGGATGCTGGCCGGTGAGGACCTCGAAGGCGAGCACGCCGAAGGCGTAGATGTCGGCGCGGTGGTCGATCGCGGCCGCGCCGGCCGCCGCCTCCGGCGCCATGTATCCCGGGCTGCCCACTGCCACTCCGGTCGCCGTGGATGCCGCGTCGAGCTCGGGGTCGGCGAGCCCCTTGGCGACGCCGAAATCGGCCAGCTGCGCGTGCCCGGCCACGAAGAGCACGTTCTCCGGCTTGACGTCGCGATGCACCACGCCGCGTCCGTGGGCATAGGCGAGCGCTTCGGCGATCTCGCGCAGCAGGCGCAGCCCTTCCTGAATCGGCAGCTCGCCGTCGCGCGCCAGGCGGACCCGCAGCGTGCTCCCCTCGACGTAGGGCATGACGAAGTACAGCAGGTCGCCGGCCTCGCCTGAATCGATCAGGCCGACGATGTTGGGATGCTGCAGGCCGGCGGCGATGCGGATCTCGCGCAGAAAGCGCTCCTTGCCGGCCGACGCGGCGAGGTCCGGCCGCAGCACCTTGATGGCGACCTTGCGGCCGTGCCGCAGGTCCTCGGCGAGGAAGACCGTCCCCATGCCGCCGGCGCCGAGCTCGCGCTCGATCCGATAGGCGTCGCTCAGCGCCGCGCGCAGCCGCTCCTCCGTCCGCCTCGCCGCCGCGGGCTCCCGGTGCGAATGGCGAGGATAGGTCATGGCGGGCGGCGTCGATCGGGGGGCGTGCCGGGCGAGGCTCTCGGCGCCGTCGAGACTACCCCAGCCGTGCCATCCAGGGCCGAGATCGGCGTCGCCGCGGCTCCGACGCTCGCTGGCGAGGGAACGCCGATCCGCGGCGCGCTCGGCATGACGTTCGCGCGCGCCTCCGGCGTCACGGCGCCACCCGAGCCTCGGGCTCGAAGATCGCCTCGATGGCGAGCGCGAAGACCCGGGCGACGGCAAAGGCGAGCGGCAGGCTCGGGTCGTAGCGCCCGGTCTCGATCGCGTTGACCGTCTGGCGCGAGACGCCCAACCGTTGGGCGAGCTCGGCCTGCGACCAGCCGCGCTCGGCGCGCAGCACGCGCAGTCGGTTCTTCAAGCGCTCCCGCCCTCGTCGTCCGCCCGCGAGTATCTCCGCATGCCGAGCCAAGAGCCGATCGTCCAGGCCGCGAACATGACGAGCGGGACGACGGAGGCATCGAGAGGCGGCGCACCGAGGCGCGCGAAGAGCGGATAGAGCATCGCCACGGCGACGCCGGCGGCGAAGCCCATCGCGAGCCCTTCCATCTGGATCCGGCGCAGGAGCTCGTCGGCGGCGCGCAGGAACGCGAGGCAGCGCGCGATCGCCAGGCCGGCGCAGGCGGTGGCGAGGCCGACGAGCGCCCAGGGCACCGGCGCGGGCAGCGCGGCGCGCCAGCGCAGCGCCGCGGCGGCGGCGACGTAGGCGAGCGCGAACACGAGGCTGGCGAGGAGATAGCGGTGCTGGTGTCGCCGGTCGCGCGCGGTCTCGAAGCCGCTGTACTCCGGCCCGCCTCCGCCCTTGCCGCCAGCGGGAGCGGCGGGAGACGCGTCGTTCGTCGTCATCCTCAGCCTCCGGATTCCGTCGGCAACCCGGCCGCGACCCAGCCGGTGATGCCCGCCGAGAGGACGCGGACTCTGCGGAAGCCCATCTTCTCCGCCCGCCGCGCCGCGCGCGGCGCTTTGCGGCAGAGCGGATTCGAGCAGTAGAAGACGAGCGCGTGCTCACGGTCGGTCGGCAGGTCGCTTTCGAGAAAGGCCTCCGGGTCGAGGTGACGCGCTCCCGGAATCCGCGCCGCGCGCCAACTGGCCAAGGAGTTGACGTCGAAGATCGCGACGCTCCCGTCCTCCATCCGGCAACGAAGCGTCGCCGGGTTGATCGTGTCGAGTCCCATCAGACGGGCGAACATCGCGACCCTCCTCTCCGGCCGCCGCCTGGCGTGCCGGTGTCGTGAATGTAAAGCATCATTTACATTATGTCAAGCTTCTGTGACTAGCGGAACCGCGGCGGTTCGCGCCTCGCCACCGCGCCGAGCGGCGGCGTTCGCCCGCAGGCTCAGTAGTTCAGGCGCTTGGCGATCGCGTCGCGGAAAGGGTTGGCGCGCTTGCCGGGCGGGTCGTAGGTGAAGGCGAGGAGCACTCGACGTCCGGTCGGGGAACGGCTGACGCCACGGTGGAGGATGCGGGCGCCGCGCATCACCAGCAAGTCCCCGGGCCGCGCGGTCACCACCTCGTACTTCAGGATCGAGAAGACCTGCGGAATGGGATAGAGGGGATAGAGGAGGTAGCGCAGCCAGCGGCTGGCGCGCATGGACATGAAGTGGGTCTGGCCCTCGTTGCCGTTCTCGAGCGTCACCAGGGCGACGAAATCGTGCCCGTCGAAGTGCCATCGGAAGCCGTGCTCGCGGCGCTCGTACGACTGGACGCGCATGGCGCGCTTCGAGCTCGCCAGCGGCGCGAGCGCGTGGCCCGCGAATTCCTCGGCCAGCGGGCGGACCCGCTGGGAGCCGAGCTCGGCGATCGCCGGTAGCTCGGCGAGGATCTGGTCGCCGTCGATGACGCGGTACTTCGGTCCCAATCCGCCCCGGCCGTGAACCTCGGTGTAGAGCCGGTCGTGGCGCTCGACCAGGTCGGCCAGAGACGCGACATCCGCCGGCTCGAGAAAGCCGCGGACGTGTCGGAAGCCCTCGATGGTCGTCACTGCCCTCCCCTCTCGCGATCCAGAGCGTAGACCACTACCGCCGAATCCTCGAAGACCTTCTCGAACCCGGCCGCAGCGCGCTCGGCGGGGCCGGCGGCCGGCGTACCCAGAGCCACCATCAAGTAGTCGATTCGCCAGGCCGCGAGAAGCTCGCGAAAGGACTGCGGGTCCGGCAGGCGAGCCTCGACCAGGGAGTAGCGATACGGCCCGTAGAAATCGCCGAGGAACGCTCCGCGGGCGAAATAGCGCATCGACTCGAGGTGGAGTCCGTACACCGAGTCGCCGGGCCGAGCGAGCTCGTTGACCCGGGAAATGGCCGGATAGCCGGCGAGCGTCCGGGCGAGGAACGCCTCGCGCCGCGCGGAGTCGACGGGCGGCGGGCCGAGGCGACCGATGCGGTAGCCGGCGTAGAGCCAGCCCGGAAGAGCGAGAAGGAGCGCGAGGCCGGCGAGCGCCGCGCGACGCCGGGTCGACGGCAGGCGGTAGGCGGCGTCGGCCAGCGCCACGCCGAGTCCGAGCCCGACGAGCGGCAGGACCGAGAGCAGATAGCGCGCGTCGGCCGGAAGCGCGGGAAACAGCAGGACGAACGCGGCCACCAACAGCATCCAGGCGCGCAGCCCACGGTCCCGCACCGCGGCGAGGATCAGGAGGGGAGCGCCCAGCAGATAGACGGGGGAGACCGGTGGCAAGCCGCCGACCGAGCCGCGACGCGCCACCACGTCCCACGGCAGCGTCGCCAAGCGGGTGGCGGCCCGGGGGAGCGCGGCCATCCAGGCGCTCGCATTCCACGATCCGACGAGCCCGCGGAAATGGACCGGCGTCCAATCGTTGGCGCCGAAGATCCCGGAGAGGTAGGGAAACACCGGATTGCCGCTCAGCCAGAGAATCCGCGCGTACCAGGGGGCCATCACCACGAGGGCCGCCGCGGCGAACACCGCGAAGTCCACGATCGATCTTCGGGCTGGAATCGGCGGCGCCGCTCGCCGCGCGCGGAGCGTGGCCAGCGCCAGAGCGGCCACGAAGAACAGGCCGAGGTACTTGGTGCCGGCGGCCGCACCGGCGAATCCCCCCGCGAGAATCAGCCACCGCCGCTCGCCGCCCCGGCGCCAGGACCAGAAAGCGAAGCCGGCGGCGGTCACGAAGAGCGCCAGCAAAGGCTCGACGTAGTCCGTTCCCGAGAGGTAGATCACCAGCGGGTTGCCCAACCAGATCGCGGCCGAAAGCCAGCCCGCTTCGGGCCGATCCTGCCCTCCCCACTCTCGCCCCCAGCTCCAGACCAGCGCCGCCGTAACCCCCACCGCCAGCAGCGCCACCAGGTGTGTCGCGGTGTCGCCGCCGAAGCCGAGCACTTCCGCCTCGAGAACCTCGCTCAGATGCGGAAAGACCGGAAACCGGAGCTCGGGCAGGAACGGCAGGCGGCCGGTCGCGAGAAAGGCGCGCGCGGAGGGGAGGTGGTAGAGCGTCTCGTCGAACGCCGTCGGTGGATAGGTCGCGAGCAGAAAGCAGGGGAGGGCGAGCAGCGCCGCGACCGCGCCGCGCAGCTTCCACTTCGCGCCCACGAACCGGGTCGCGATCCCGCGCCAGAGGCCGAGACCCGCGGCGTGGATCACGGCCAGCACGACCGCGAGCACCGGCACCGTGAGCCCCCCGACCACTCCCAGGAGCGCCCCGACCGTCGCGAGCACGATCAGCCCGGTGGTCATCGCCCAGGCGAAGCGAACGCGAAGCTCCCGATCCGACGGCCGCAGCGCGAGCCGCAGGACGCCTCGGCCCGCGACCAAGGCCGTGACGGCGAGGGCGAACAGTACGAGCGCCTGGGAGGCGAAGAACCGGGCGCCGCTCAGCACCGCGGGGCCGCGGGCGACATCTCCGCCTTGTCGGCGATCATCGCCATCAGATAGCCGAAACGCCCCGGCCAGCGGTACCGGGTCTCGAGTCGCTCGAACGGCCAGAGAGCCAACGGCGACAAGCGGTAGAGGCCGATCCCCCGCGTGTAGCAGAAGGCGTCGGCGAGGCGCAGCAGCCCCGGAATCGAGAGGATTCCGGTGCGCTCGCCCACCACCAGCCCGGCCCGATCGATCGTCCGGCGCAGCTCCGGGCCGCTGAACGACTTCTCCGGCGCGTAGGGGTATTTTCCGAACTGATCCAGCAGCCAGACGAGCGCCGGGCGCAGGAAGAGGTTCCACTTGTGGGGCACGCCGATGATCGCCCGGCCTCCCGGGCGCAGGACCCGTCGCACTTCGGCGATCGCCAGCGCGTATTCGTCGATGTGCTCGATCGTGCCCATGGTGTACACCGCGTCGAAGGTGCCCTCGGGGAACGGCAACTCGCGGATGTCGGCGCGCACGAGACGGCACGGATGGCCGGCGAGCCGGGTGTTGCGACGCGCCTGGTGCGCGACCACGTTCGACAGATCGAGGCCGTAGACCTCCGCCCCCTGGTCCGCCATCCAGTGCAGGATGCGGGTGTTGAAGGCCTCGTTCCACAGGTCGAGCTTGAGGATGCGCCGGCCCGCCAGGTCGCCGAGGGTCCGGCGGAGCAGCGCGATCTCGCACCGCCGGTAGTACTCGGTCGAGGGCGCGCCGCGCAGGTCCCCGACCGAGGCCGCGATGCGGTCCCAGTCCGAACGTTGGCGCTCGCGCAACCCCGGCGGCGCGGCGACCGCGGGCGTCGAGGCACGCAGGCTCGCCTCGCGAGCGACCGCCGGTTCGCTGGTCATCGGCCGCCTCCCCGAATCCACTCGACGGTCTGCGCGACGGCCTCTTCCAGCGGTCGCGGCCGGAAATCGAGGAGCTCTCGCGCCCGCTCGCCGCGATACCGCCACTCCCGGCCGAGGTTCTCCACGGCGAGCGCCCAGCCGGAGCGGCGGTCGAACGCGAACGCCCGATCCGCGAGCTTCGCCATCCACGAGCATGGGAACACGGGGAGCGAGAATAGCAGCGGCGGCGGGCGATCGACCGCACGCGCCACGAGCTCGCCGAGACGGCGCTGCGAGACCGGCTCGCCGGGCAGCAGGATCTCGCGGCCGACCGCGCCCGGGTTCGCGGCCGCGGCGCGCAGCGCCGCCACCACGTCGGCGACGTGCACCAGATCGCGCGCCGCGCGACCGCCGGCGACCGCCACGTCGAACCGGCGGCCCAGGAGGCGGCGGATGTGCGAGGTGACCCGGTTCGGCCGCGAGGGGTGGTCCGGGCCGAAGACCAGGGTCGGAAAGAGGGTCACGATCGGCGCCCCCGCCCTCGCCAGCTCGCGCAGCGCCGGGATCGCGCGCGCCTTGCTCTCGGCGTAGGCGCTCGCGCCGCCGGCGAGAATCAGCGGCGCGGTCTCGTCGAGCGGCGTCGAGGAGGGGCCGAACACCATGGCGGTCGAGACCTGGACGAAGCGGTCGACGCCCGCGTCGATCGCCTGCCGGGCCAGGCGGACGGTCGCGATCTCGTTGACGGCGCTCATCTCGGCCGGAGAGGCGCCCGGACGGCTGCGAACCGCGGCGAGATGGTAGACCGTGCCGACGCCGTCGAGGAGCCGCGCGCCGAGCGAGTCGTCGCGCAGGTCGCCCGCCACGACCGCGAGCGCCGGGTGCCTCAGGTCCGCGAGATCGTCGGGCCGCCGGCAGAGCGCCACCGTCGGCGCGCCCTCCTCGACCAGCGCGATCAGGAGGTGGCGGCCGAGGAATCCCGCCCCGCCGGTGACCAGGATGCGGCGCGCCATCACTCGCGGGCGGCGGGGAGAGCCCACGCCGGCGCCATCGGGCCCATCAGGTCGCGAGCGTCCTCGGCGCGGCGGATCGCGCGCACCGCGCCCGCGCGATCCAGCAGCCACACCGCCGGGGAGAGTCCCGCGTACCGGCTCGCGCGCGAGATCGAATAGGCGCCGGCGTCGCAGAAGGCGAGCGCGTCGCCGACGCGCAGGGCCGGCAGGCGACGGCGCACGTCGATCACGTCCATGGTGTTGAGGGTGTTGCCCGACAGGTGGACGAAGCGGGCGGTTTCGCCGCCCGGGCGCACCGCCAGGATCGCTCGCCGGAACAGGAGCGGCGATTCGCCGAGGAAGTTGCGGCTGGCGTCGAGGAACACCCAGCCCTCGCCCACCGCCGCCACGCGCGACACCAGCACGCCGGCGTTGCCGACGATGGCGCGACCGGGCTCGGCGGCGAGAGCCGGAACTCGGGCGAGGCCGGTCCGCGCGGCGATGGCGCGGTAGCGCTCGGCCAGACGGCGCGCGAAGGCCTCGAGCCGGGCCGTCGCTCCCCCGTCGAGCGCGCCATCCCCGCCCGGCGCCGCGTTCGGCCGGTCCCGCCAGCGCGCCCAGAGGTGGCGCGGGCTCAGTCGCCGCAGACTCGGCGACGGCACGCCGCCTCCGAGATTGATCTCTTCGATCTCGGCGACCCCTTCCACCGCCCAGTCTCTCGCCAGCGCGCAGGCGTGCCGCAGCCCGCGATCGAAGCCGCGGGCGCCGGCCCGCTGCGTGCCGGCGTAGAGGTTGAGCGCCGCCACTTCGAGCCCGCCGCGATCCCGGCAGGCGGCCGCGACCGCGCGCGCCTCCGGCGCCGAGAGGCCGAGCCGGGCATTGAGCCGGGCGAACGGTGAGCGCAGAAGACCGCCCTCCTCGCGCAAGCGCAGCGACAAGCGCAGGGTGAGACCTCGACGCTCCGCCTGGCGGCGGAACAGATCGACGTCCTCGGGCCGCAGGACGTGCAGCAGCCGGACGCCCGCGTCGAGCACCGCCTCGATCTCCGCCGCGGGCGGCGCCGGCCGCTGGTAGGCGACGCGCGACGGCGGAAACCCGCAGGCGAGCGCGAGCTCGACTTCGGCGAGGTGACTCGCGAGCAGCGCGCTGCCCTCTCGCGCCAGGACTGCGAGAACTCCGGCCTCGGAGTTGGCCTTGGCGCAGTAGCGCAGCGTCACGTCGCCTCCCGCCGACGCGAGTCCCGCCGCCAGAGCCTGGTAGTTCGCGACCAGCCGGCGCTCGCTGAACAGGAAGAAGGGCGTCTCCCGACGCTCGATCAACGCTTCGAGCGCCACGCCCTCCATCTCCAGGCCGCCCTCACGGTAGGCGAGAAGAGGTCGAGGAGGAGGTTCCGGATGGATCAAGTCCGACGGAGATTACTAGGGAGCGGAGGCGACGTCGAACGCGATCCGACGCCTCGCCTGGGCGCGCGGCCCGGCAGCTGGCGACGATGCTCCGGCTCCGGTGTCGGCGGCGGGAGCGCGGGCTCCCGCGGCCCGGCGAAATAGCGCCGCGGCGTGGTCCCGAGAGCCCTGCGGAACATCGAAATGAAGGCGCTCGCCGTAGCGTACCCAGCCTCGTGCGCGACGCGAGTGACGGTCTCGCCGGCCGCCAGGAGGCGCAGCGCCTGCGCCAGTCGAGCCTGCTGGCGCCAGTCCCCCAGGGTCATCCGCGTCTCGGCGACGAAGAGCCTCTCGATCGTCCGCCGGCTCGCGCCGACGGCGCGACAGAGCTCGTCGAGCGACCGGGAATCGCCGGGATCGGCCTCCAGGAGGCGAGCGAGGCGCAAGGCCCGCGGGTCGGTCGGATCCGGGAGCACGAGGGGCGAGGCCTCGAGGACCTCGAGCTGATCGATCAGCAAGTCGATCAGGTGAGCCTGCGCCGCGCTCCGGCGCTCGAGGGTCACGTAGCGGCAGGCTTCGAGGACCAGCTCGCGCAGCAGCGCGGAGACGTGCACCACCCGGCAGCTTCCGCCGAGGTGACGCACCAGGCCCGACCTCAGGTAGAGCGTGCGCATCGAGACGCCGTCGTGGGCGTCGATCGCGTGCGGCGTGTACGCCGGGATCCAGACGGCCCGTTGCGGCGGAACCACCCAGGTGGCGTCTCCGGTGCGCACCGTCATCGTCCCCCGGCTGGCGTAGACGAGCTGGTCCTCGGGATGGAAGTGCAGCGGGACCCGGGCGCCGCTCGCGAGCTCGAAGCACAGCGCGTGGACCGGCTTGGACAGGGGCGGGCAGGCGGTCGGCTCGGCTTGTCGCATTGGCGACACATCCTGCCAATACCGCGAAAGCAAGTCACGCCGTGGAGCGACTACGCTGCCTCCCATCGATGAAAACTCCGACCCGAGGGGGACCCATGCTAGGCGACCGACCGATCATCGCTTTCGTACCCACCCGCGACTTCGCGGCGGCACGCGCTTTCTACGAAGGCGTCCTCGGACTGCGCTTCCTCGCCGCCGACGGCTTCGCGCTGCTCTTCGACGCGAACGGCGTCCGGCTGCGGATCTCGAAGGTGCCGCAGTTCGAGCCCTTCCCGTTCACCCTGCTCGGGTGGGAGGTGCCCGATATCGCTCCCACGGTCGAAGCCCTCGCCCGTCGCGGCGTCCGCTGCGAGACCTTCGGCTTCCCCGGGCAGGACGAAACCGGCGTCTGGACCGCGCCCTCCGGCGACCGGGTCGCCTGGTTCAAGGACCCGGACGGGAATCTGTTGTCGGTCTCCCAGCACGCCTAGCGTGGGACCTCGCGGATAGAGCTGTATCCTCCGCCGCGATCGGTCCGACTCCCGCGCCGCTTCGCCGCGTGGCGGTCGACCTCGGACAGGAGGACGAAGATACTCGCGCAATCGGAGAGCGGCGGCGAACCTCGGCGACGCCCGCGCCGCCGGCCTGGTCGTCGCCGACTCGCCGCGGTCGCTTCGTGGCCGAGCGACCGGATCTCATGAAGACCCCCTGGGATCGCGCCACGGTCGCCTGGATCATCGCCTTCTGCGCGCTGAAAGCGCTGGTGCATCTCTCGTTGGTGAATCGCTACGGCTATCACGGCGACGAGCTGTACTTTCTCGAGTGCGGCCGGCATCTCGCGTTCGGCTACGTCGATCATCCGCCGCTGATCCCGTGGCTCGCCAGGCTCGCCGACGACCTCGGCGGGAGCCTGCTCGCCCTGCGCCTGCCGGCGATCGCCGCCGGAACGGGCACGATGGCGTTCACGGCGCTCCTGGTCCGCGAATGGGGCGGCGGCCGGCGAGCGCAGCTGCTCGCCCTGCTCTGCCTGCTCCTGGCGCCCGCCGCTCTCCGCATGGCGGCGATGCTCGACATTCCCGTCGTGGAGGTATTCCTCTGCACGGTCGCGGCGTACCTCGTCGCCCGCGCGCGGTCGAGGGGCGAGCGGTGGACGTGGGTCCTGGCCGGCGGCGCGCTCGGTCTCGCGATGCTCGCCAAGCACAGCTCCCTGCTCTGGGGCGGCGCCCTGGCGATGGGCATCGTCGCGACCCAGGATCGACGAGCGCTGGCGAGTCGCTGGCCCTGGATCGGGGCTGCCGTCGCGCTCCTTTTCTTCGCTCCCAACCTCGTCTGGCAGGCAGACCACGGCTTCGCGACCTTCGAGTTCATGCGCACGCTGCGCCACGAAGTGCTCGCCGAGCAGGGACGCGGTCTGTTCGTCGCCGGTCAGCTCCTCTACTTCCACCCGCTGGCCGTACCGGTCTGGGTCTCGGGGTTGCGGTTCGCCTTCACGCGCGCGGGCCTCGCCGCGCGTCCCTTCGCGCTGCTCTTCCTCGCGATGTTCGTCTTCTTGCTCGTCACCGGCGGCAAGCCGTACTACCTCGCGAGCGCCTACCCAGCCGTCCTCGCGGCGGGCGCGATCGCGCTCGAACGCCGGCTCGCGACGCGCGCGACGGCCTGGCGGGCGCTCGTCGCGTCGCTCGCCGCCACGGGCGCCGGGCTCGCCCTGCTGACGTTGCCCGTGCTGCCGATCCGGACGGTCGACGCGACGATCGAATCCGTTCTCGGTTGGGCGGTCCCGCCCATGGCGCTCACCCACGATTTGCACGGCATGTTCGGATGGGAGGAACACGCGGCCACGGTCGAGCGCATCTATCGATCCCTGCCGGACGAGGATCGCGCCCGGGCGAGCGTGCTGACCGGATCGTATTCCCAGGCCGCGGCGGTCAACCGCTTCCGCCGCGAGGCCGTGCCGCGCGCGGTGAGCGGCAACATGACGTACTACTTGTGGGGCCCGGACGGCGAGCGCGGCGCCGTGTTGATCGCCTACGGGCTGCCGCGCGAGATCCTCGATCGGCACTACCGCCGGTGCGCGGAGACGGCGCGCATCGAGGCGCCGCTGGCGCGGCCGTGGGACAGGGACCTGCCGGTCTACGTCTGCCGCGAGCCGCTGGGAACGATGTCCGACCTCTGGCCCGACGTCCGCCGTTTCGGGCACGTGTTCCCCCCTCCTCGCCGGACCGAGTCCGGAAGGTGAGCCATCAGAACCAGCGCCAAAGCCAGCTCTTCTCGAGGAGCACCTTGCCGGCGTGCCAGCGCCGAGCCGGTGGGCGGAGGGTGACGCTCGGCAGCGGCTCGGCGTAGAAGTTGCCTCTGCCGAATCCAGCGCGTCCGTTCCCGGTCTCGACGAAGCACTCGCCGTGACCGTCGAAAGCGGCCGGATCGCCGCGGCCGGTGACCACGCGGGCGATGTTTCGAGCGACGACTTCGGCTTGGGCGTGCGCGAAGACCCCCGCCTTGGGAAGCGGCTTGCCCAGCTTGAGGGGAATGCCGGTGACGTCTCCCACGGCGAAGACGCGCTCGAAGCGGGTCGCCAGCGAGTGTCGGTCGACCGCGATCCAACCGCTCTCCGCCGTCAGCCCGGCGGAGCGAGCCACCGCCGGCGACCTCACCGGCGGTACGTGGATCAGCAGGTCGTAGCCCGCTTCGTCGCCGTTCGAGAATCTGAGGCGCTGGGTCGTCGCGTCGACCTCCACGATCTGGTGCGCGGGGTGGTACGCCACTCCTCGCTCTTCGACCATTGCCCGAACTGCGGCCGAGACCTCCGGTCCGGCCACGACCATCGGGCCCGGTTCGGCGGCATGGAGGGCGATCTCCGTCCGCTCGCGGAGGCCTCGGCGACGAAGCCAGTGGTCGAGGAGCATCGCCGCTTCGTAGGGAGCAGCGGGGCACTTGTAGGCCGGCGCGGCGGTGAGAATCACCAGCCGGCCGCCGCGAAATCGCTCGAGGGCCGCGCGCACCGCCTCGGCGCCGGCCGACGTGCAGAAGGTCGCGCCGCCCGCCTCGAGACCCGGCACGAGCTCCGGCGCGAAGTCGGCTCCCAGCGCGACGACCAGGAAGTCCGCCGCGATCGTTCGGCCGTCGAACCGCACGCAGCGCCGCACCGGGTCGATCTCTTCGACGTCGCCGCGCACCACCTCGATTCCCTTGCGTTCCAATCGCGCCAGGGAGCGGGAGATCGAGGAGAGCGATCGATCGCCGGTCATCACCCAGAGCAGAGACGGGGCGAAGACGTGGCGCGGCTCGCGCTCGACCATCACCACGCGGTGTTCCGCCGGCAGCAGGTTGCGGAGGCGGCGCGCGGCGACCAGCCCGCCCACGCCTCCGCCCAGGACGAGCGCGGAGACCCTCTCCTCGTTCGCCATCAGAAGGTCAGCACCTTGCCCGCTTCGACCACCCAGACGGTCAGCTCGTCGAGCGTGCCGCGGCGGGCGCCCGCCATCAGCTCGCTCTCGCCGATGCCGCGCGCATCGAGACAGGTGCCGCAGACCGCGACTTCGCCGCCGTGGCGCACGACCGCGCTCACCATGCCCTCGACGCTGTAGTAGCCCTGCGGCACCTTCTGGCCGGCCTTGGCGGCGACCGCCGCATCGCCCATCAGGAACAGGCGCAGCGGCACGCCCTTGCGAGCCAGCGATCCGGCGAGCCGCAGTCCGTTGTAGACACGCTCGATTCCGTACGGCGCGTCGTTGAGGATCATCAAGACGAACATGGCCTCCTCCCGGTGCGTCAGGGGCGGCTCGCTCTGCGCCGCCAGGGTGCTCGTCGACCTCGACTCCCGCCGGCGGTGCGGCCCGGCGCTCATCGCCGAAGCCTCCGCGCTCGCGCCGGCAGGGGCTCGTCGCCGGAGACCACCGCCAGGCCGCGGGCTCGCCACTCCCAGACGCCGTCCTCGAGACGGCGAGCCACGCGCCCGCGGCGACGCAACAGCTCGACCGCCTCGACGGCCATCACGCAGTACGGGCCGCGGCAGTAGGCGACCACCTCGCGGTCGGCGGCGAGCTCCGTCAGTCGCCGGGCGAGGTCCGGCAACGGCACCGACAGCGCGCCGGCCAGGTGGCCGGCACGGTATTCCTCGGCCGGGCGCACGTCGATCAGCGCGACCTCTCCGCGGAGCACCCGCGCCGCGAGGGTCGCCCGGTCGATCTCTTCGCGCGGCCCGCGCTCGCTCAGATCCCGGGTCGCCCGCTCGATCTCGGCGAGATTCGCCTCGCCCAAGCGCCGCAACGAGAGCAAGAACAACCCGACGTCGTCGCCGCTCAGCCGGTACACGGCGCGCGTGCCGCGACGTTCGACGTCGACCAGACGAGCGCCGCGCAGCACTTGCAGGTGGTGCGACGCGTTGGCGACCTCCTGCTCGCTCAGGCGCGCCAACTCGTCGACGCCGCGCGGCCCCTGGGCGAGCAGGTCGAGCAACTCGAGTCGCACGGGGCTCGCCAGCGCCTTGCCGACGCGGGCGAGCTCGGAGAAGACGAGGCGCTTGGGCGCGCTCGTGGTGGGGAGAGGGCGGGTACCGGCGGCTCGCAGCATGCTCAAATATTAACTTGAATTTGAGAATTTGGCCAGGCCGGCCGAAGAGCCTCGGCGCTCGGCGCCCAGCGCCCAGCGCCGACCCGGCGGCGATCTCGGCGCAACCACGGGAACGATAGAGTCGCGCGCCGTGGCGGGCTCGCGGAGGGAGAAGCTGGCCTCGATCGCGCAGTGGGACGCGCTCAAGGAGCGCTATCCCATCGCCTCGCGCTGGGAGCTCTTGCGCTCGGGCGCGGCGGTCGTCGCCGCCAACCTGGTCACCCTGCGCCTCCTGCTGCGCGGCGAGCTGCAGCCCTGGGAGCTGGTGCTCCTGGTGGCGAGCGAGGCCGTGGCTTTCAGCGCCATCGCCTGGATCCAGAGTCGCTTCGTGCCCGCCTCGGCGCGCATGGACAAGGAGATGCCGCTGCGCGAGCGCCTCGTGACCCTGGCTTTCGGGCTCTTCTGGCTCGCCGCCGTCTACGGCCTCATCCTCGGGCTCTTCCTGAAGGACCTCGCGCCGCTGCTCGCGGCGCTGCGCGACCCGCTCCGGTTCCTCGCCACCAGCTCGATCCGCTGGCCGCTCGCGATCTCGCTCGCCGGCGCGGTCGTCGACGCCGTGGCCGACCAGCGATTCTGGCGCCGGCGCGGCGGCTACTTCCTGAGCACGCCGGGTTTCGCCGCCGGAGCGCGGCTGCTGACCCTGTTCCTCGGCGGGATTCCCTTCCTCATCCCGCTCGCCATCGGCGGCTGGCTGATCTCGCAGGTCATCCAGAGGGTCGAGAAGCTGCTCGTCCGACCGACCGCGGGGCCGGCCAAGATGTTCGCCTTCGTCGCCGTGCCGGCCATGATGATCGGCCTCTTCTACCTCATGGGCTTCCTGATCCGCGGCGGCCTGCTCGGCTGGGCGATCGGCTACGTCTCGGCGAAGATGGCGAGCGAGGCGCTGATCCTCTGCCTGCCGCTCATCGCCAACAAGGCGAGCGCCGAGGAGAGGGCGGCGCTCGCGGCCGGCAAGACCCCCGCCAAGTCGAAGCGCGCCACCACGAGCTAGCCCCTGAAACGCCCCAGCCCCGCCTCCACCCGGCGTACTCGACGGCGCGACGATCCGTCAAATGGCGAATCGACGATTCGTCCCCGCGGCCTGCTGTTCCTCTGCGTCGCCAATTCCGCGCGCAGTCAGATGGCGGAAGGGATCGCGCGCGCGCTCGCCGGCGACCGGCTGTCGATCCAGAGCGCCGGGTCCGCGCCCTCGCGGGTGAACCCGCTCGCCGTGCGGGCGCTCGCCGAGATCGGCATCGACGCCTCGATGCAACGCTCGAAGTCGGTGGCCGAGATCGACCGGACGAAGGTCGACACCGTGATCACTCTGTGCGCCGAGGAGGTCTGCCCGGTCTACCTCGGCTCGGCGCGCCGGCTGCACTGGCCGCTCTCCGACCCCGCCGGGCACGACGATAGCGTCGCTGCAAGCCTGGAGCGCTTCCGATCGGTGCGCGACGAGCTCGCCCGGCGGGTCGAGCGCTTCTTGCGCGAAGAGGGCGTGCTGGACCGATCGGCATCGAACGCAGGGACGGCCCGATGATCGTCACCCGTAAACGGTTGAACGTCTTCGAGCGCTACCTGACGCTCTGGGTGATCCTCTGCATGGGCGCCGGAGTGGCCCTCGGCAAGCTGCTGCCCGGCTTCACCGGCGCGGTGCGCGGGCTCGAGTTCGGCGCGGGGTCGCGGATCAACGTCGCGATCGCCGTGCTCATCTGGCTGATGGTCTACCCGATGATGCTGAAGATCGACTTCGGCAGCCTGGCCGCGGTGCGCCGGCGGCCACGCGGGATCCTGGTCACGCTCTTCGTCAACTGGTTGGTGAAGCCCTTCTCGATGGCGGCGATCGGCTACCTCTTCTTCCGGGTTCTGTTCCGGCCCTGGATCGGCCCCGAGCTCGCCAATCAGTACCTCGCCGGCTCGATCATCCTCGCCGCGGCGCCCTGCACGGCGATGGTCTTCGTCTGGTCCTACCTGACCGACGGCGACCCGGCCTACACCCTGGTGCAGGTCTCGCTCAACGACCTCGTCATGCTGGTGCTGTTCGCACCCACCGTCGGCTTGCTTGTCACCGGCGCGAGCACGCTGTCCGTGCCGTTTCGCGTGCTCCTGCTGAGCGTGGTGTTCTTCATCGTGATCCCGCTCGCGCTCGGCGCGCTGAGCCGCGTCGCGTTGCTCCGCCTGAAGGGACAGGCCTGGTTCGCGGAGACCTTCCTGCCCGCCTTCCACCCCGTCGCGGTGATCGCGCTACTCGCGACGCTGGTGATGATCTTCGCCTTCCAGGCCGACAACCTGACCGGGCGCTTCCTCCACGTCGCGCTGATCGCGATCCCGCTCCTTCTCCAGGTCTACTTCAACTCCGGGCTCGCCTACGGCCTGATGAAGTGGCTCGGGGTGCCGCACGACGTCGCGGCGCCGGGAGCGCTCATCGGCGCCAGCAATTTCTTCGAGCTCGCGGTGGCCACCGCGATCGCGCTCTTCGGCCCGGAATCGGGCGCCGCGCTGGCGACGGTGGTGGGCGTTTTGGTCGAAGTCCCGGTGATGCTCTCGGTCTGCGCCTTCTGCAACCGCACGCGGCACTGGTTTCCAGCCGCGGCCGCGACGGCCGACTGGGGGCGCCGATCGCCCTGATCTCTCCCGACCTCACCCACCGGGGGGATCTCACGAATCCGCCGCTTGTTTGGTCGGGCGATCTCCACCACAATGCGGGCTCCGCGCCGCCGGGCGCCCCGAATTCGTCGGGGCTCACGGCGGCGCTGCGATCGAAGGGAGGAGTTCCCATGAAGGCTCTGCACTCGCGACCCTGGATGGCCCTGTTCCTGCTCGGCGCTCTCTCCGCTCTCGGCGCCGCCGGCGCCTCGGCGGCCGAATCCGAAGGCGTGGACGTCGACATCACCCTCGCGGCCGACGAGGGCTCGAAGCCGGCGGCGAACTTCGCCGCCGACGCGCCCCAGGTGATGGCCTTCTTCACCAGCTCCGGCAGCGCGAAAGGCGACGCGATCCACGGCGTCCTGGTTGCCGAGGACGTGGGCAAGGCCGCGCCGGCGGGCACTACGGTGGTCGAGGACACGATCACCTGTCCGAAGGCCGACTGCTCCGGCAACTTCAAGTTCAGCAAGCCGACGAAGGGCTGGCCGGAGGGTGACTACAAAGTCGAGATCTACTGGAACGGCGAGCTCGCCGCCACGGCGGACTTCACCGTCGGCGAGGAGGACGAGGAGTAACGCCCCGCTCGCGTCGCCCGCTCGCCGAGCGTCGCCGCGGCGCGAGGCGGTGCGGCGCCGGCATCAGCGCGGCCGCTCTTCCGCCTCCGCCAGCAGAGCCGCGGCCTCCGCCGTCACGTCCGCCACGCAGGCGTCGATCCGGTCGCGGCGGGTGCGGAAGCTCAGCACGCAGACGCGGGCGAGGAATCGCCCGTCGACGGCGCAACCCGTGAGCATCACCCGGCCCCGCCGGGTGACGCGCTCGATCAGCGCCGCCGTCGCTTCGTTCTCGCGCGCGAGCGTCGCGCCCGGCCAGGTGAGGTGGAACGCGAGAGTCGACAGTTGCGGCGGCGCGACCATCGCCACGCCCGGCAGCCGGCCGATTCGCCCCGCGGCGTCGACCGCCAGGGAGCGCTTCTCCGCCAGCGCGGCGCGGAAGCGCGCCGCTCCGTAGAGCTTCAGACAGAGCCAGACGCGCAGGCCCGGGAAACCGCGCGACAGGTCGGGGCCATGCTGGCTCGGATCGTAGAACTCCTCGAGGTCGGGCATCGCCGGCATGTAGCTCGCCGACCCGCCGTGCGCGGCCCGCAGCGCGTCGCCGTCGCGCACCAGGAGCGCGCCGACGCCGTAGGGCATGAACAGACCCTTGTGCGGATCGAGAGTCAGCGAATCGGCGCGCTCGATCCCCGCCAGCCGCGGAGCCAGCTCGTCGCAGAGCCGGAAGAAGGCGCCGTAGGCGCCGTCGACGTGGTGCCAGAGCCGCTGCTCGGCGCAGAAATCGGCGATCGCGTCGAGCGGATCGACCGCGCCGGTGTTCGTGGTGCCCGCCGAGGAGACGACGAGGAACGGGCGCAGGCCGAGCGCCCGGTCGCGGGCGACCGCGGTCGCGAGCTCGTCGACCCGCATCCGGAAGCGCTCGTCGACGCCCACCGTCCGCACCCGGTCGGGAAAGATGCCGGCGAGCCGCGCCGCTTTGGCGACCGAGTGGTGGGTCTGCGAGGAGACATAGAGCGTTCCCGCGCGCGTGTCCGTGCCGAGCCGGCGCTCGCGCGCGCAGAGCACCGCGTTGAAGGCCGCCATCGAGCCGCCGGTGGTCAGCAAGCCGCGCGCGGTCGCGGGGAATCCCATCCAGCTCCGGAACCAGTCGAGGACGTTCGCCTCGAGCTGCACCAGCGCCGGCGCCGCGAGCCAGACGCCGGTGTAGCGGTTGGTGGCGCTGCTGATCAGATCGGCGAGCGCCGCCGGAAACAGCCCGCCTCCCGGGACGTAGGCGAGGTAGCCGGGTCCGGAGCTGGTGAAGCTGCGCGGAATCCACTCCGCGAACAACGGGTCGAGCAGCCGTTCGAGCGCCGTGCCCGCCTCCGGCGGCGGCTCGCGCAGCGCCCGACAGAGCGCGGTCGCGTCGACGTCGCCGCGCGCCGGTTGCGCGCCGAGGCTCGCGACGTGCGCCACCACCCGCGCCAGCGTCGCCTCTCCCATCCGCTGCATCTGTTCCGCCGTGAGCTCGAGATCGGCCGCGTCTTCCTCGTGCATGACTCCGCCTGTCGCCTGGGGGATGGACTCGCCCCGCGGCGGAGTCTACGGGTCCCGGCTAGCGGATCGCGGCGCGGTGGCGGACGGGGGGCCGGGGGACGCACCGCGAGGCGCGGTACGCGGAGGGCGTGGTGCCGAAAGCGCGCCGGAAGCGCGCCGAGAAGTGGCTGTGGTTCGAGTAGCCGAGCCGCAGCGCGAGATCGGTCAGGTCGCGATCGCCCGCCGCGAGCTCCGCGAGCGCCGCGCGCAGTCGCAGCTGGTCGACGAAGCGATGGATCGAGACCCCGCAGCGCTCGCGGAACCGGTGCGCGAGGTAGAAAACCGAGACCCGCATCGCGGCGGCGACCCGGGTCAGGGAGCAGTTTTCGGTGAAGTGCTGCGCCAGCCAACGCTTCGTCTCCTCAGTCAGGTGGCTGGCTCGTCGCCCGGAGCCACGGGCCGCGGCCAGTCGGCCGGCGAAGCGCACCGTCTGGGCCACCTTGGCTGCCGGTGTCGTCACAATGAGCCTCTACGATCGACGAGCACCGGTAGTTACCGCCGACGACCCACGGCGTCGCCGGCGACGTGAGCCGGACTCCGGCGGGCCCGAGCTCGAGCGGCGACTCCGGCGAGCGGAATTCGCGCGACCCGCGCCCCGGCGAGCCCAGGCTCGCCGTGCGCTCCGACTCGCGCCCCACCGATTCCTCGGCCAGGGTCCGATTCAATTCGTCCGCCAGGACGCAGTCGCCGTGGACCAGATGGCGATTGCCGTCGACCGGGCCCATGATGTCGCGACTGCCCGGGCACTGGTCCCCGAGCCCGAGCCAATGCCCGAGCTCGTGCTGGATCTCCTGCACCACGCGCAGCGCGTCGCGCGGGCACGGCGTGCCGTCCCGGCGGAAAGCGTAGAGCCGGATGGTCCGGCCGCTGAAGAAGCCGCAGGCGTCGTCGCCGATCCCGTCCGGCGCCCGTCCGACGACGAACTCGACCACGATCGGCGGCTTGAGGCTGCGCGCGGCGCGCGAAAAAGAGGGGATGCCCGGGCACGCCCGCCAGGCGCCGGCGGCGAGATCGATGAGCTCCGGATCGAGCGTGCCGTCGACGAACCCGAGCGCCGGAACGAGCTGCACGCTGTCGACGTGATTGTCGGTCGCCTCCCGGATCCGGTTCGGTCCGCAGCGATCGGCGGCCGCAGCCGCCGCGGCGAGAGCGAGAGCGCCCCAAGCGGCGAGAACGATGGCCGCGCCGGAGCTGGCGCCGAGGGATCGGAAGCGGATACGCGGACTGCGGCGGATCGATCTGGAGCGCACGGCGTCCCCCTCGTCGACCGGACGCCCTCCGTCCGCCGGATGCGCGGAGGCTAGGCGCTCGCTCCGCGGCCGCGATATCGAAATCTTGCTGTCCGGCCGGTGGAGGCCCGAGCGGCCCCGCCCGGGGCCGAGTCGCGCCCGGCGGGGCATCGCTGAGCGATGGGGACGGCGGCGCTCAGGCTCGCGTCGCCAACGCCGCCGCCAGCTCGCGCACGCCGCGCCGGATCTCGCGCACGTCGGTGGCGGCGAAGCCGAGCTGCAGGCCCTCATAGCTCCGCGGGCCGCGGGCGTAGCGGCCGAGGGGGACGACTTCGACGCCGCGCGCCGCCGCGGCGCGTGCCGCTGATTCGCCGTCGAGGCCGCCGAGCAGGCGGCCGGAGGTCTGCAAACCCGCTTCGACCGCCGAGAGCTCGAGTCGTCCGGCGAGGTGCTCGCCCGCCCCCGCGAGCAGCGCCGCGAGCCGCTCGGCATAGATCTCGCGCATTCGTCGCAGGTGGCTGCCGAAGTGTCCGCCGGCGATGAAGTCGAGCAGCACCGTCTGCTCGAGCATCGGTGGGTGGCGCACGGTGATCGAGCGCGTCGCGGCGCAGGCGTCGACCAGATCCGGCGGCAGGACGAGGTAGCCCAGCCGAAGCGCCGGGAAGAGCACCTTGCTGAAGGTCCCGGCGAAGAGCACCCTGCCGCTCTCGTCCAGACCCTGCATCGCCGGCACGGGGCGCCCCGAGTACCGAAACTCGCTGTCGTAGTCGTCCTCGAAGATCCGCGCCCCCGCGCCGCGCGCCCACTCGAGCAGCGCCAGGCGCCGCGGCAGGCTCATCGTGATGCCGGTCGGGAACTGGTGCGCCGGGGTGAGGTAGAGCAGGCGCGCGCGGCGCAGACGGGGCGGCGCGAGCGCCAGCCCCTCGCCGTCGAGCGCCAGCGGGACGATCCGCGCCCCGTGCGCCGCGAACGCCAGGCTGGCGCCGGGATACCCCGGATCCTCCACCCCCACTCGGTCGCCCGGATCGAGCGTCAAACGCGCCGCCAGGTCGAGCGCCTCCTGGATGCCGTTGACCACCGCCAGCTGCTCGACCTCGCAGCGCACGCCGCGCGCCGTGGCGAGGTAGTCGACGATCGCCTCGCGCAGCGGTCGATAGCCCATCGGCTCGCAGCCGAGCAGATCGCGCGCCGAGACGCGTCGCAGCCGCCGCCCGGCGAGCTGCGCCCAGAGCGCCGTCGGGAAGAGATCGACCGCCGGCAGGTTGGGCCGGAAGGCGCGACTGCGCCGCAGTTCGTAGCCGGGGAACGGCCGCACCCGCCGCGCGTAGCCCGGGAGCCGCGCCGGCGGCAAGCGGCGCTCTCCGCCCCCCGCGCGCGCGCCGCGCGCCAGCTCGAGCAGGTCGTCGGGCAGGGTGCGCGCGACGTAGGTGCCGGAGCCGACGCTGCCCTCGAGGTAGCCCTCGGCGGCCAACTGCTCGAACGCGGCGACGATCGTGCCGCGCGCCAGGCCGAGCTGGGCGGCGAGCTCGCGCGTTCCCGGCAGGCGCGCGCCGGGCGCCAGTCGACCGGCGAGGATCTCGCCCCGCAGCGCCGCGTAGAGCCAGCGGTAGGCCGGGACCCCGGGGTCGCGCGGCGGCAGCGCGAGGGCGTAGGAGGTGGGTCGCTTGGCCATGGAAAGTGGTCCAGGAACATTAGCATAAATGGCGCTTTCCGATTGCTCCAGTAGGTTCTAGTCTGCGGGGCAACCAAGGAGAGACCGATGCCGACCCGTCTCCACTACGCGAAACAAGCCCCGGGCGTGTACGACGCCATGGACGCCCTCGACCAGTACCTCGGCAAGTGCTCGCTCGACGAGACGCTGCTCCACCTGGTGCGCCTGCGCGCCTCGCAGATCAACGGTTGCGCCTACTGTCTGGACCTGCACTGGAGAGACCTGCGGGCGCTCGGCGAGACCGAGCGCCGGCTCTACTCGCTCGACGCCTGGCGCGAGTCGCCGTGGTACGGCGACCGCGAGCGCGCCGCCCTCGCCTGGACCGAGGCGGTCACCCTGATCCACGTCGACCACGCGCCGGACGAGGTGCTCGCCGAGGCGCGGCGTCACTTCAGCGAGCGCGAGCTCTGCGACCTGACGCTCGCGATCGCCGCCATCAACGCCTGGAACCGCTTGTCGATCGCCGCCCGGCTGGTTCCCGCCGCGATCGAGGCCGCCCCGCCGGTCCCGGCGACCGCCGGCGGCTGAGGCCGCGCGGCCACCTCCCTCAGCCGGCCGCGGGCGTCGCGACGCGCAGTCGCGCCCGGGTGCCCCAGGGGTCGCGGATCGCGAGGCCGGGCTCTCCGCCGCCGTCGGCGACCCGTTCTCTCGCGTACCCCGCGCGCTCGAGGCTCTCGGCCGCGGACGCGAGGCTCGCCGCGTCGGGAAGCTCGATCGTCCACTCGAGCAGTTGCGCCTCGCCGTCCGCGGGCGGCGGCGCCTGTGCGCCGGCCCAGACGTTGGTTCCGAGATGGTGGTGGTAGCCGCCGGCGCCGAGGAAGAGGACTCCGGGGTAGTCCCAGACGGTGCGGTCGAATCCCAGACCCTCGGGGTAGAACGCCGCCGCGGCGGCGAGATCGCCGACGTGCAGATGGACGTGGCCGAGAACCGTCCGCGCCGGCAATCCGTCCCAGGGCTCCTCCCCCGCCGCGTCGAGGAGTCCGGCGAGGTCGAGTGGATCGGTCGCCATCTTCAGCTCGCGCCCGACCCGGCGCCAGTCGTCTCGCGGCCGGTCGGCGTAGACCTCGATACCGAGATTGTCGGGATCCTGCAGGTACAGCGCTTCGCTCACCCGGTGGTCGGCGGCGCCGGCGCGGGCGCCGATCTCGCCCAGGTGGCGGACGAAGCGTCCGAGCGCGGGGCGATCGGGCAGCAGGATGGCGAAGTGGAAGAGCCCGGTGCGCCCGCGTGTCGGCACGCTCCGCGCTCCCCGGCGCTCGCGCAGCTCGACGAGCGGGGTATCCGACGAGGTTGGGGTCGAGGTCGGGATCGACCTCGGGGCCGGGGTCGCCGCCGCCGGCGCGCGGACTCCGAGCAGCGCGCGCCCGGGCTCGGTCTCCAGGGTCCGCAGTCCGAGCGTGCCCCCGTAGTAGGCGAGTGAGCGGTCGAGGTCGGCGACTTGCAGGCGCACCGGCCCGAGACGCGTTCCGCAGGGCAGGCGGAATCCGCGCGGCGGGAGGCCGTAGCTGCCCGGAGTCGCCGGCTCCGCCCGCGACGATCGACCGAAAATCTCTTCTTCCGAGATCCCCATCGCTCAGTCGCGCAGCAGGCGCTTCAGTGCCGCCTGCTTCAGGGGCATGCTGGTCGCCGCTCCTTTCGAGATCGCGCGCACTTCGTTCTCGGGCAGCGTCGGCAGGATGCGCAGGGCGAAGGGCGTGGGCAGCTTCGGGTTGTGGATCAGGGCGACGCGGACGTCCAGGTTGGCGATCCAGGCGCTGGTCTTGAGGATCAGCTCGGCGGCCTGGAAGGAGAGGAACGAGGACTTCGCCACCCGCAGCACCTCGTCGAGCGTCAGTCGCGGGTTCTTGAGCAGCGCGTAGAGCACCTGCGGGTCGCTCTCCTGCACCAGCAGCGCGCGGGCGAGCCGGTCCGCCTTGGGCGCCAGGAGGATCTTCTGCGGCGGCGTCAGACCGCGCAGCTGCTCCCAGAGCGTCCCGCTCGCGGCGCTCTCCTCCTGCGCTTCGGGCTCCGCCGCCGGCGGCGCGAGCAGCGCGCGGACGATCTCCGCCGGGTTGCCTTCGAGGTGGAGCGCGAGTCCCTCCGGCAGCGCGGCGACCACCCGCGACGCCACCGCGACCTCGGCTCCGCCGGCCAAGCGGAGGGTCAGCGCCAGCGGCGTGTCGGGCGGCAACGGCGCCGCGGGGCGCAAGAGCAAGCCGCCGACCCCGAGGCTCGCGCGCTCCTCGGCCCGCAGCTCGGCCTCGCTCTCGAATTCGATCCGGTACGCTCCGGCGCCCATCGCCTCGCACCGCATGGCAGCACGAGAATCTCACCCCGCGCCCCGCCGCGCCACCCCGCGAGTCGACCCTCGCCGCCGACGGAGGCGCCCCCCCGGGCCGGCGCGCGCGAACCCGGCCTCCCCACCGCGGCGCTCGCGGTCGCCGAGCCTCGCGCTCCGAAGTCAGCCGCCGCGGGCCCGGTCGAGCTCCTCGCGAACCAGGATCGCGAGCCGTTCGCCGCTGAACGGTTTCTCGAGCAGCGTGACGCCCTTCTCCAACACTCCGTGCCGACCGACCGCCCCGTCGGTGTAACCCGACATGTAGATCACGCGCAGCCCGACCCGCCGAGCGCTCAGTCGGCGGGCGAGCTCCACGCCGCCGAGCTTCGGCATCACGACGTCGGTCAGCAGCAGGTCGATCGGCCGCGACTGCGCCTCGGCGAGCGCCAGCGCTCCTTCGCCGTCCGGCGCCACGAGGACCGTGTAGCCGCTGGTCTCCAGTCGCCGGCGAATGAACTCGCGCAGGCCCGAGTTGTCTTCCACCAGCAGGATGGTCTCGCGGCCCTCGGGCAGGCTCGCCGAAGGGGTCGCCGCGACGAGCGCCTCGGCCGGCTCGTCGACTCGCGGAAGGTAGATCTTGAAGGTCGCTCCCCGTCCCACTTTGCTGTGGACCCAGATGTAGCCGCCGCTCTGCTTGACGATTCCGTAGACCGTCGCCAGGCCCAGCCCCGTCCCCTGGCCCACCGGCTTGGTGGTGAAGAACGGCTCGAAGACCCGACGCTGCGTCTCCGCGTCCATGCCGACGCCGGTATCCGACACCGCGAGCATCACGTAGCTCCCAGGCGTCACGGGCGGGCTGACCGCGGCCGGCTCCGGTTCGACGACGAGGTTGGCGGTCTCGATGGTCAGCGTGCCGCCCTGGGGCATGGCATCGCGCGCGTTGACGGCGAGATTGAGCAGAACCTGCTCGACTTGCCCGGGATCGGCTCTCACCGTTCCCAGGTCCGGCGCCGGGCGCACCAGCAACTCGACGTCCTCGCCGATCACCCGCTCCAACATCTTGCGCGTCTCGGCGACCAGCGCGTTGAGGTCGAGCCGTCTCGGTTGCAGGATCTGCTTGCGGCTGAACGCCTGAAGTTGACGAGTGAGCGCGGCGGCGCGTTGCGCGGCGTTCACCATTTCCGTCACCAGTTCGCGCACCGGGCTCTCCGGCGGGACCTCCAACTGCGCCAGCTCGCCGTAGCCCAGGATCACCCCCAGGATGTTGTTGAAATCGTGCGCCACGCCGCCCGCCAGCCGGCCGATCGCCTCGATCTTCTGCGACTGGCGCAGCTCCGACTCCATGTTCTTGCGATCCGTGATGTCGAGCAGCGTGCCTTCGATGACCGTGCCTTCGGTCCCCCCGACGTCCTCGACCAGGCGGGCGTTCTCCAACAGCCAGACCGCGCTCCCGTCCTTGCGCCGGCCCTCGGACTCGCGATTCACCAAGACGCGGGAAGCCGCCAACTCCGCGACGAAGGCGTCGCGCGCCACTGGAGTCGGGTAGAGAGCGCGGGTGCTGTCGCCCAGGGCTTCCGCCCGCGAGGCGAAACCATAGATGCGGGCGAAGGCTTCGTTGCACTCGAGGAGACGCCCATCGATCGTACTGCGATAGACCCCCGCGAGATTGTTGTCGAACAGCGATCGGTAGCGCGACTCCGAGGCGCGCAGGGAGGCCTCGGCTCGCTTGCGTTCGGTGATGTCCTCGAACGTGCCGTCGTAGTAGAGCGACGCGCCGTTCTCGTCCCGCACCAGGCGCGCGCTCTCGCGGACGAAGATGCGCGAGCCGTCGCGGCGCCTCCATTCGCTCTCGATGCCGGCGATGATCCCGTCGCCCTCCAGACGCTCGCGAAACTCGCTACGCGGATACGCGGGCTCGAAGCCCGCCGACTCCAGGTCGCGGCGCGCGAGCTCTTCGAACGAGTCGTAGCCCAGCATCCGCACCGCCGCCGGGTTGGCCATCAGGATCCGCCCGTCGGGCGTCGTCCGATACAGGCCGATGCTGGCGCTCTCGCAGACCGACCGGAATCGCTCCTCCGAGGCGCGCAGGGAGGCCTCGGCCTGCTTGCGCTCGGTGATGTCGCGATCCGCCGCCTGGGTTCCGACGACGCGTCCGGCGTCGTCCAACAACGGCACCACCATCGATTCCAGCCAGATGCGGCGGCCGTCCTGCCGCAGCCCCTCGTACTCGAACTGAGAGGACACCGCCTCGCCCCGCAGGCGCCGCTCGTGGCGGTCCCGCGTCACGGCGCGCCACTCGGGCGCCACGTAGTCCTCGAGCTCGAGGCACGGCAGCTGATCGCGTTCGACCCCAAACAGGGAGAGGAACCGGTCGTTGGCGAAGACGACCTTGCCGTCGGCGTCGTCGACGTAGAGCGCGTCGTGGATGTTGTCGACGATCCGCCGCAGTCTGATCTCGCTCTCGCGCACCGCCTGCTCCGCCTGTTTGCGAACGGTGATGTCGCGCGCGATGCCGCACTGCAACTCGACGCCGCCGAAGGCGACGTGGGTGACGACGACCTCGACGAGGAACTCCGAGCCGTCGCGGCGCCGGAAGGTGTCCTCGCGGATCACCGATTCGGCCTGTCGATCGGACTCCCAGCTCGCCGGCCAAGCCGCGGGCGATTCGCCGAGCGCCACTTGCCAGATCTTCATGCCGAGCAGCTCTTCGCGCGTATAGCCGAGCTGCCGCAGGGCGGTCTCGTTGGCGTTGACCAGCCGCGCCTCGCGATCTACCCACAAGTTGATGTCGGCCGAATGGTCGAGCGCGAAGCGCGCCAGGTGAAGCGCTTGGTCGGCTTCCCGACTCTCGGTCACGTCCTGGCCGATGGCGACGAAGTGGCTCACCTTCCCCGCCGCGTCGCGGACGGGCGCGATGGTCAGCGCCTGAAGGCGCAGGTCGCCGTCCTTGCGCCGGTTGACCAGCTCGCCGTGCCAGTTTTCCCCCGCCAGAATCGTGGCCCACAGCTGTCGATAGAGCCCCGGATCGTGCCTCCCCGAGCTCAGCATCCGGGAATTGGCGCCCACGGCCTCCTCGGGCGTGTAGCCGGTGGCCGAGGTGAAGGCGGGATTCACGTACTCGATCCGGCCTTCCGGGTCGGTGACCATCACCGAGATCGGTGATTGTTCGATCGCCGTGGCCAAGCGGAGTCGGGTCTTCTCGAGCTCGCCCACCTCGATCGCGAACGAGAGGTCCCTCGCCAGATCGTCCAGCAGCTGCAACTCCTCGGCGTCGAACAGCCCGGGCTCGCCGCCGTAGAGGGCGAAACTCCCGATGGTCTCGCCGGCCGCCGTGAGCGGGAAGGCCGCCGCGGCGCGAAAGCCGCGCGCCAAGGCGGCGTCGCGCCAGGGGGCGCCCCCCGGCAGGCCCCCGATGTCGTTGCAGACGTCGTGACCGCTCGCCCGCGGGAGCCCCGCGGCCGGGCCCAACCCGGGCGGCCCGTCGCTGCCTCCCCGCGCGCCCTGCAGCTGCTCTAGAAAGCCGTCGGTCACCCCGGCCTGAGCCACCGGTCGAACGAGTCGGGTCTTCTCGTCGAGCAGGCCGATCCAGGCCATGCGGAAGCCGCCCGTCTCGACGGCGATGCGGCAGACCTCGGCGAACAGCGCCCGCGGCTCGCGCAAGCGCACGACCGCCTGGTTGACCTCGCTCGCTACGGCGAGGATGCGATTCAATTGCCGAATGCGGGCCTCGGCGCGCCGGCGCTCGGTGATGTCGTTGATGACCGAGAGGAAGACTTCGGCTCCGCCCGAATCCACGAGTTGGAGGTGAACCTCGACCGGATACTCGGATCCGTCCTTGCGGCGGTGAAGGGTCTCGAAGGCGAGCTGCGGCCGGTCGGCGGCGAGCAAGGGCTGCAAGAGGGCGCGAAAGGTCTTCTCGCTGAATTCCGGCTTGAGATCGAGCGGCGTGAGCCCGGTCAGTTGCTCCGGCGTGTAGCCGAGATTGCGGCAGGCGCCGCGGTTGGCGAAGCGAAAACGCAGCGTATCGGGGTCGAAGACGTAGACCTCGTTGAGGCTCCTGGCGACCACGTCGTGCAGCCAGGCGCGCTCCTGCTCCGCCGCGTAGCGTTCCCGGAGGTCGCGAATGTGCCGCCCCCGCCAGACGAGCCCGACGCCCGCCGCCGCCGCGGCCAACATGCCGCACACGAGAACGATCATCTCCCGCAACCGCTGGCGCAGCGGCGCGTTCACTTCCGCGGCATCCGTGCGCGCGACCAGGGACCACGGGGAGCCCGGGACCGCCTGCAACGCAGCGATCACCGGTACGCCGCGATAGTCCAGGCCCTCCACGATCCCCTCCTCGCCCAACGCCGCTTTCACCGCCACCACGTCCCGGTTCGCCAGCGGCACGCGCAGCGCGAGCGCGGCGTGTTGGCGGAACCGGAGCGCGCTCAGAAACAGCGCGTCGTTTCCGTCGCGGCGGACGAGCAGCGTCTCGGCGGTCCGCGCCGGAGTGGGCCAGCGCGCGACGAACGGATAGAGATAGGTCTCGGGATCGATGCGTAGCGCGACGACGCCCAGCGCCCGGCCGGCATCGTCGCGGACGGGTGCCAGGAGGCTCAGGTAGACCCGGTCGTCGCGTTCGTCGCGGTAGAAGTCC
The DNA here is from genome assembly GCA_046331385.1 of Thermoanaerobaculia bacterium. GTDB lineage: Bacteria > Acidobacteriota > Thermoanaerobaculia > Multivoradales > JAGPDF01 > JAXLQW01. The sequence continues at coordinate 3,667,035 of JAXLQW010000001.1, read as the reverse complement.
TGGAAGATCACCTCTGCCGACCGCAGGGTCTCGGGCAGGCGGCGCACGACGAGCGGGGACTCCGGAGACCGGCTCTCGGGCACCGCCAAGCGCTCGGCGCCGCGGGCGTCGATCAGGCAGATCCGATCGTAGCCGTAGTGCGTCTGCACCCGCGTCAGCCAGTCGCGCAGTTGCGCTCGCGCCTCCGGCTCCGGCGGGTCGCCGAGCAGGCGGCCAACCAGCGCAGCGAACGGAGCGTTGCCGAGGAAGACCGATGCGTCTCCCAGCCGCTCCGCCCGCCATAGCTCGAGCTCGCTCGTCTTCAGCTGCGCCACGGCCGCGAGCTGGCGCTCCACCTCGGCGCGGTAACGCCTTCCTTCGCTGCGGAGATGGAACCCGCCCGCGGTGACGATACCCGCGGCGAGGAGGGCGAAGGCGAGGACGAGAGCGAGGGGAATCCGCGCCAGGGGCTCGACCGCCCTCTCCGCCGCTCGCGCCGGTCGGCGCGCGAGAGCCACCAGCGCCGTGGCCAGCGTCGCGAAGGCGAGGCCGGTCGTCGCCGCCGGCGGGACGAAGGAGCCGCCATAGAGCAGCGGACTGCCGAACAGGTAAGCGAGGAGCAAGATGCAACTGATCGCGAGCAGGAGACCGGCGGTCCAGCGGGCCAGCGCGGCACGCCCCGGGCGGTCGACGGGCGACGGGAGCGAAGCGAAGAACGACAGACTCGCCAGCACGAAGCAGATCGCCGCGACCGGGGACATGTGGCCGGCCGCGAGGCCGCCCGGAGCGCCGGGCGGCGACAAGCCGAGCAGCTCGGCAGTCGGACGGATTCCCGCGAGCGACAGAATGAGGAGCAGCGTCGCGATCAACGCGCCGGCGGAGTTGACCGCGACGCCGGCGCGACGCGCGGCGGGATCGCGAGGTCGACGGCCGCGCAGGTACGCGGCGATCCCGTAGGCGACGAAGAGCAGCGCCGTGCTCGGCGCCATCGGGATCCTCTCCGAGCCGAGGCTCGCCAGGACGTGCAGCCCCGCCGCCCAGCCCAGGAGAGCGAGCGATCCGAATCCCGCCGTGAGGGCGCCGCAGAGGCGGACGACCCTCGCCGTATCCTCGGAGTCGGCCCGGAGTCGGCTCACGCCCGAGCCCTGACCTTCGTTCGCGCCGCGCGCCCAGGCCGGCCCGCCGCAGGATCTATCGAGCCCCGGCGCGCGTTTCGCGGATGGCGCCCGAGCAAAGGACCTCCTCCTCGAGAGTCCCTGCGAAAGTCGCCTGGATCGCCGACATCATACTCGCGGGTCGCTCGCGCCGAGGACAGCGGGAGATCGCCGTCGCGCGCCGTCCGCGACGTCATGCTAGCCCGCCTGAAACGCCGGGGTCGCGGCCTCGGCGGGGTCGATCCACGACTGGTAGCGCTCGCGAATGCGGAACAGCGCGTCGACGGAGCGAGGGTCGAACTGGACGCCGGCCAGGCCGCGAAGGTAGCCCTCGACCCCGTGCGCCGCCCAGGCGGCGCGATAGGGCCGCGGCACGGTGAGCGCTTCGTAGACGTCGGCGACCGCCACCAAGGCCGCCACGGGATCGATCTGTCCGCCGCGCAGTCCCTTCGGATAGCCGGAGCCGTCGAGCCGTTCGTGGTGCTGCCAGACGATCGGCAGGACGTCGCCGAGACCCTCGACCGGCTCGAGAATGCGGGCCCCCTTCTCGACGTGCGACCGCAGGATGGCGATCTCGTCCGCGGTCAGCCGGCTCGGCTTGTCGAGCACGGCGCTCGGCACGCCGATCTTGCCGATGTCGTGCACCAGACAGCCGCGCCGGATTCGTCCCACCTCCGACTCGGAGTAACCCTGTTCGCGAGCCAGCGCCACGGCGATCTGCGCCACTCGGATGGAGTGTCCGTGCGTCCACGGCGACTTGGCGTCGACCGCTCGCGCCAGCGCGGTCAGCGCGCCCCAGTTCGCGCGCTCCAAGTCTTCGAGGAGCTTGACCCGGCCGAGCGCGAGCGCCAGCTGATCGCAGGGTCCGCGCAACCGACTCACCCGATCGGCCAGCTCGCCGGGAGCATTCGCCTTGGCGCCCCGCATGCCGACGAAAGCGAGCGGTTGCTCGCCCCGCCGCAGGGTCCTCCAGACGGAATCCGACCGTCCGGTCGCCCACACCCCATCCGCGCGATGGCCGGCCCGCGGCAGCAGATCGTGAACCTCCGCGAAGGTCTCTTCAGGGGACTTCGAGAGGTCGGTCGAGAACGCTCGACCGGCGTCGCCCGTCGCGTCGGCGAGGACGACCACGATCTCGACCTCGCCCGCGAGCCGGGTCGCCTGCTCGACGAACACCCGCGCGACCTCCTCCGAGCTGGGCGCCGGCACCAACGCGCTGGCAGCGATGTTGCGGGCGCTCTCGACTTGGTGGAACTGGCGCTCCAGGTCCTCCGCCATCCGATTGAAGGCCAGGGAGAGGCGGCCGACCTCGTCCCGACGATTCACCTCGACTCGCGTCGCGAGATCGCCGCCGGCGATGAGCCGCGCTCCCTCGGCGAGCCGCTCGAGCGGACCGAGATCCGACCGCAGGCGACGGATGCCGATCAGCGCGACGAGCAACAGCGCGCCGAGCGCCACCAGGAAGAGCACCCGGCGAAAGGCGGTCACCGATTCCGCGAGCCGATAGGGTTCGGAGACCAGCACCGTCAGGCCGGGATAGCCGAGCTCGTAGCCGAGCGGCACGGTCCAGAAGCGGGCCTGGAATCGCCCGCCGGCGGCGTCGCGCCACTCGAACCCGTCGCGCGCCGACTCGCCGAGCGCGTCGAGGTGGCTCAGCAGACTCGCGGGGAGATTCCGCGAGGTGGCGATCGGCCGCCGGCGGTCGGTACCGAGCAACACCCACCCCTCCCCGCCGCGGGATTCCGCGGCGGATTCGGGCCACAGCCATTGCAGACGAACTCCGGCCCAGACGAACACCGCGGGGCTCGACTTGAGCGGCGACACGACCCAGACCGCGTAGGGCTCGCCTGCGCGCCGCTCGACCACCAGCACGTCTCGCCCCTCCCGCAGCCGCGCAGCATCCTGGGGCTCCAGCACGGGCAGGTGCCAGGCCGCCGGGGCGAGCTCTCCGGGCGTGGCCACGAGCGCCGTGAACCGGTCGCGCCAGCTCTCGTGACCGGCCAGCAGATCGCGGGTCTCGGCTGCGGCTTGGAGCCCGCTGCCCGCCACTTCGAGGTCCGCGCGCAGGGAGTTGATGCGCACGAAGATCTCGAGCCCGGAGTCCTTGGCGCGGTCGGCCAGCCGGCTCGCGGACTCGCGCGCCAGGTCCCCCTCGTACTCGCGGAGAAACGTCCACGAGAGCAGCGCCAGCGGAAACCAAGTGGCGACCACGAGCAGGCTCAGCAGTCTGCGGCCGAGCCTGCCTCCGGTACCGATCCGCACCCACTTCATCCCTGCGAGCTCCTAGAAGTCCCGTCCGAGACCGTAGAAAGCGCCGTCGTTGGCGCGCACCACGTCGTCGAAGCTCTTCGGATTCTGGAGGGGAGGTCGACTCTCGCCGTCGGGCCCGATGCTGTAGAGATCGAAGGAGCTGTTGATCGGCACCAGGAATCGGTCCTTGCGCGCCTTGCCCTTCCAGCCGTGCCCGCCGAACTTGAAGTACACGTAGGGATGACCCCAGGGGTCGATTCGCGGATGAGCATCCAGCTTGTCGAGGTCCTCGATCTCCTCGGGCAGCTGCTCGAACTCGTCCTGATAGCGATGGATCTCGAACTCGATCGCGATCAGGTCGGAGATCGCCTTCTTGATCTTGATCCGATTGAGCTCCTGGATCAGGGCCGGTATGCCGAGAGTCGCGATCACCGCGAGGATCGCGATGACGATCACGATCTCGATCAGCGTCAAGCCGAGCTCGCGCGAGCTCTTCCGCGCGGGACGAACGCGCCGCCTGGCGAGGTCGCTCAATGCTCGACCGTCCATCGGATCGCCGGCTGGCTGGCAAGGTGGAGCTCGCCGCCGCTGAGGACCAGCTTGAGGACCGCCTCGCCCTTTTCCCCGGGCTCGACCTGATAGCGCACTTCGTAGATCGAGGCGCCGTCCCGCCCGGTGGAGAGACGCACGCCGAGGATCGGATAGGTCGCGGCGCCCGCCTCTCCCTGGCCGAAGACGATCTGTCCAGGGCGAATCTCGAGATAGCGATCGGCGTAGTCGGGCGCGGTCGTGGTCCAGGCACCCGCCAGCTCCGGCGTCACGCCGACCTCCTGCCCGCCCTCGCCGGCGCAAACTCGCAGCGAGAGCAAGCCCACCAACAGCGAGCCCACCGCCAGCCAACTCACTATTCCCCAGGGACGACGGCTCCGCATCGGCGACCGACCCCTCACCGTCAGCAAGACAGCATGCTCGTAGGGTATCAAAGCGCGCGGCTCTGGGATAATGCACGCGCTTTCGAGCTCCATTCGGAGGGGCGGACCCTGCGCCTGTTCACCCGCGGCGACGTCGACGGTTTCTTCGGCCTGGCGCTCGACAACCTCGTCCAGCTGCTGGTGATCGACGCGCTCTGCCGCGGCGTGCTCGGTTTTCCGACCGCCCTGGTCTACGGGCGCATCCTGCCCGGGGCCGCGGTCTCGTTGCTGGTGGGCAACCTCTACTACGCGCGCCAGGCGATGGTCCTCGCGCGCGCCACCGGGCGCCGCGACGTCTGCGCGCTGCCCTACGGCATCAACACGGTGTCGCTCTTCGCCTTCGTCTTCCTGGTCATGCTGCCGGCCAAGCTCGCGGCCCAGGCCGCCGGCGCCGCCGACCCGGCGACGGTCGCCTGGCACGCGGGCCTGCTCGCCTGCGTCGGCTCGGGGCTGATCGAGCTCGCGGGCTCGCTGGTGGCCGAGCGCGTCCGCAAGTCGACGCCGCGCGCCGCGCTGCTCTCGACGCTCGCCGGCATCGCGCTCACCTTCATCTCGCTCGGTTTTCTCTTTCGCGCCTACGCTCGGCCGCTCGTCGGCCTGACGACGCTGGCGATCGTGATGCTGGTCTACTTCGGCCGCGTCCGGTTCAAGGGTGGGCTGCCGGGAGGCCTGATCGCCGTCGGGCTCGGCACCGCGCTCGCCTGGATGATCGGCATCGCGCCGCTCGGGGCGGCGCCGCAGAGCACGGTCGCGCTCCATCCGCCGATCCCCCTCGTCGGCGAGCTCGCCGCGGCGCTGCGCGGCAACTGGCTGCAGTACCTCTCGGTCATCTTGCCGATGGGACTGTTCAACGTCATCGGCTCGATGCAGAACATCGAATCGGCCGAGGCGGCCGGCGACGCGTACCCGACGCGGCCCGCGCTCGCGGTCAACGGCATCGGCACCCTCGCCGCGGCGCTCTTCGGCTCCTGCTTCCCCACCACCATCTACATCGGGCACCCGGGGTGGAAGGCGATGGGAGCGCGTGCCGGATATTCGATCCTGAACGCCGCCTTTTTCACCGTCGTCTGCTTCACCGGCACGCTGGCGTGGATCGTCTGGGCGGTGCCGATCGACGCCGGCATGGCGATCGTGCTCTGGATCGGCATCGTGATCACCGCCCAGGCGTTTCAGGCGACGCCGCGCGAGCACGCGCCGGCGGTGGTGGTCGGGCTGCTGCCGGGGGTCGCCGCCTGGGGGGCGCTGCAACTGAAGAACGGCCTGCGCGCCGCCGGCGTGGGGATGCCGGGGGGACCGCCGTTCGGCGAGAACCTGATCCCGGCTTTCCTCGGCTCCGACACCTGGGCGCACGGCGCGTTCGCGCTCGACCAGGGGTTCATCCTCACCGCGATGATCCTCTCGGCGACCACGGTGGCGATCATCGAGCGCCGCTTCGCCCTCGCCGCCCTCTGGTGCGCCATCGCCGCGGCGCTCGCCGCCGTCGGCCTGCTGCACTCCTACCGTTTCGTCGCCTCGGACACCGTCGTCGCGCTGGCGCCGGCCTGGCCCTGGGCGGCGGCCTACGCGGTGATGGCGGCGATCTTCCTCGCCGCGCGCTGGCTCACCGTGCCCGGCGACGGACACTGAGGGAGCGCGGTCCTCGATCCGATCCGCCGAGAGCCGGTCGAGATTCTCCTCGCTCGAGGTCGCGCAGCGCGTCCCTGCCGATCCAGCGGGCGGACGCGATGTCCGAGCGCGCGAGGCGCCGCGCGGTCGCCAACGCCGCCGCGCGCAGGTCGGCCCGGTGGCCGATCGAGCGTAGCGCCCAGCTCACGGCTTTCTTGACGAAGTTGCGCCCGTCGCCGGACGCTCGCTCGACGAGCGCCAGGCGCCGCCGGAACTCCTCCCCGGGCGCCTGCTTGGCGTGCAGCGCGAGCGAAGCGAGGAGCGCGAAGGCGGCGCGGCGGACGAATTCCCCCTGGCGTTGCGCCCAGCGATCGACGCGCCCGAAAGCGTGCGGCGTCTTGTCGAAGAGGTGGAAGCAGACGGTGTCGCAGTCGGCCCAGTTCTCGAAGTCGCGCGCCCAGCGGTCCATCTGCGCCGGAGTGACCCGGCCGGGTTCGTCGACGAAGGCCGCGAGCAGCCGCGCTTCGTACCAACCGCTCGCCCAGAGCGCAGCCGCGAGCTCGTGGTCGCGGCCGATGCGCTTGGCGATCCCGCGCAACGTCGCGACCGAGACGCCGAAGACGCGCGTCGCGACGATGCCGTAGCGCGCCATCCCCTCGCGGTTGCGCGCGCTCCCCAGGCGTTCGAGCTCGGCAAGCAGCGCTCGGACGCGGCCGGCGGCCGGCGCCGGCGCAGGGCTGGCGCCGCTCTTCGCTGCCTTGGCCGCCTTCCGGATGCTCATTCCGCGCCCTCGAGCGCCACTCTAGCGAACGGCCGCGTGGGCTCGCTGGCGAACGATCGCCGCTCCCGGCAGGCGCCGACCCGGACGCCTCCGCAAGCGGCGGCGCGCCGATTGACGGCGCCGCGGCCCGGGGCGTAGCGTCCTGCGCGAGCTGCATCCAACCCAAGAGGAGGTCCTATGCGCGTCAAGTGTCTCGCGGCGGTGGCGGTGGCGATCCTGTGCGGCGGAATCGTGGCCTCGGCGGCCACCTTGCGCGTGGTCGCGGTCGAGACCAGCGACGCCGCCGCCTACCTCAAGGCGATCGAGCAGGGCCAGGCGTTGCTGAAGAGCAAGGGCAGCCCGGCGATCCTGCGCGTCTGGAAGGCGCGCTTCGCCGGCGAGGACGCGGGCCAGATCGTGGTCTCGGTCGAGTATCCGAATCTCGAAGCGCTGGCCAAGGACGACGCGATGATGGCCGCCGACGCCGACGTGCACGCCTGGCTGCTGGGGCTCGACAAGATCCGCAAGGTCGTCTCGGACAGCATCTACACCGAGATCGGCAAGTAGCGTCGCGCGTCCTACTCGACGCGGAAGATCTCGCGCCGGCCCTCCTGCACGAGGTCCATGTAGCCGGCCATCGCGGCGCGCAGCTCGGGCTTCTCTCCCATGGTCTCGACCGCGCGCACGAAGGCGCCGAGATCGTCGGTCTCGGACTCGATGACCACGGTCCAGAAGCCGGCCGCGACGTCGGTCAGGATGCGCGTGTTGCGCACGCCTTCGCTCTGCATGTGGGGCGAGGCCGCCTTGAACTTCGCCACCAGCTCCTTGGCCTTGCCGGGATGGGTCTGGAAGACGTTGCGGACGACGAACATGGCACACCTCCTCGGTATCTCGGGGCCGCCGATGATAGCGCCGCCGCGAGCGCGCCCCTGCTCTAGGATGGCGGGGCGTGTCCGGGGAGACGAGCTGTCCGTGGGTGACCATCGTCACGCCGTCCCTCAACCAGGGGCGGTATCTCGGCGACGCGATCGCCAGCGTGGTCGCCCAGGACTATCCGCACCTCGAGTATCTGATCTTCGACGCCGGCTCGCATGACGAGACGGCCGCGGTGGCGGCGCGGCACGCCGGGCGGCTCACCTTCGTCCAGGAGCCCGACCGCGGCCAGTCGCACGCGATCAACAAGGGCTTCGCGCGCGCCCGCGGCGAGATCGTCCAGTGGCTGAACGCCGACGATCGACTCGAACCCGGAGCGGTCGCCGCGGTGGTCGAGGCCTTCCGGCGCGCGCCCGCGGCGGCGGCCGTCCACGGCCACGGCTACGCCGTCGACGCCGGCGGGCAACCGCTCGGCGCGAGTTACCGCGCGCCGCAGCCGTTCGATCTGCGGCGACTGGTCCGCGTCTGCGACACGCTCGCGCAGCCCTGCGTCTTCCTGCGTCGCGCGGCAGTGCTCGAGGTCGGCGGCCTCGACGAGAGCCTGCACTGGTCGATGGACTGGGACCTCTACCTGCGCCTGGCGTTTCGGTTCCCCTTCGCCCCGGTCGACCGCACCCTCGCGGCGTGGCGGGATTCTCCCGACACCAAGACCCGCTCGGGAGGCGTGCGGCGATTCCGCGAGCTGGCGCGCGTCCTGCGCCGCCACGGGGGGCGGAGGTTCCCTCCGGCCTACCTCCTCTACCTGGCGCAGACGATCGAGTTCGCCGCGGGCGGCGCCGCGCGCGAGCGCCGCGCCGCGGTCGCGCGGCGCCTGCTCGCCACGGTCGAGCGCGCCGCGGTCGGGGTCCAGCGCTCGATCTGGAAACGGACGCTGCAGTGGTTCTCGGACGGCTGGGCCGGCCCGCGCCTCGATCTGCTGCTCGCGCGCCAGTCGGGGCACCTCCGCCTGCGCGGCGACCTGCCGCCGCTGCCCGAGCTCTGCCCCGGCCAGCGGCTGACCGTCCGAGAGCGCGGCCGCACCCTGGCGACGTCGGAGCTCGCACCGGGCCCGTTCGAGCTTCGGGTCACCCCGGCCCCCGGCGAGGGACCGGTGGCGCTCGAGATCCGCGCCCGGCGCTCCTTCGTTCCCGGACGGCGGCGGGCGGCCCCGGACGACCGGCGGATCGCCTTCCGGCTCGACGCCGTCGACTGGGTAGCGGACGGACCGGCGTGATATCCGCCGCCAGCGCGCGAATCATGGAGTCGTGAACGCCCCCGACCGGGAATCGCGCTTCCTCGAGCTCGTCGAGGCCCACCGCCGCATCCTGTACAAAGTGGCGCGCGCCTACGGCCGTTCGGGCGCCGACGCCGACGACCTGGCGCAGGAGATGGTCGTGCAGCTCTGGCGCTCCTTCCCGCGCTACGACCCCGCCTTCAAGTTCTCGACCTGGATGTACCGCATCGCGCTCAACGTGGCGATCTCCTGGCTGCGGCGCGAGCGCACCCAGACGCGCCATCTGGTCGCCGACGGCGAGCAGGTGCTCCTCGCCCTGCGCGCGCCGGAGCCGGAAGCGGGCGCGAGCGCGGAAGACCTGGCGCGGCTCTACGCCGCCATCGCCCGCTTCGAGCCGCTCGATCGCGCCCTGCTGATGCTCTACCTCGACGGAGTCGCCCAGCAGGAGATCGGCTCGGTGCTGGGCATCACCACCACCAACGTCGCGACCAAGATCGGTCGCCTCAAGGAACGCCTGCGCGCCGACTTCCGCGCCGCGGGCCACCTCTAAGGAGCCGGACCATGGATTCCATCGACGCAATGCAGCAGCGCTGGCAGGCCCACGACGCACGCCTCGCGGAAGTGGTGAATCTCAATCGCCGGATCCTCCTCTCCCTCGAGAGCGGCCGCACCCGTTCGGCGCTCGACCGCGTGGCGCGCACGCTCTGGACCCAGTTCGCGGTCGACGCGCTCGCGGTCCTGGCGCTCGGCGGGTTCCTCGGCAGCCGGATCGCGTCGGCGCTCGCCGGGGCGCCGATCGAGAGCCGCTTCCTGATCCCGGCGCTCGCCCTCTTCCTGCCGGCGATCGCCATCTTGGCCGCGGTGATCGCGCAGCTGGCGCAGTGGGCGGCGATCGATCCGGCGGGGCCGGTGACCGAGATGCAGCGCCGGCTCGAGCGGCTGCGCACGCGGCGGATCGCGGTCACCAAGGCGGTGATCCTGCTCGCCCCGGCGCTGTGGATCGCGATCGCCATCGTCCTGCTGCGCGGCCTCGCCGGGGTCGACCTCTACGCCTGGGTGCCGCGGTGGTGGATCTGGCTCAACGTCGGCGTCGGGATCGCCCTGATGCCGGTCATGATCTGGGCGAGCCGGCGGTTCCTCGACCGCCTCGGCCATCTGCCGCGGGTCCAACGCCTGGCCCACGACCTCGCGGGCACGGGCTTCCGCGAGGCGCACGAGCAGCTTGCCCGTCTCGCGGCTTTCGAGCGCGAGGACCTGCCCGTCTGAGGGCGCGGTCTTCGCGTGCCGCGGCCACCCCCGATCCCTGGCCGCCGGCCGGCGCCTCCCCATCTGCGAACTCCGCCGCCGGTGCTCGGACGGTCGCGACGACGCGCACCGCAGCCGCGCCGGACGCTCCCTCGCGGGTGTAGGATCGGCGATCGAGATTCACCCGATCCATCCATCCGCGGAAAGGAATCGAACGATGTCGAGCGCCGCGAACTCGAGCCCCCGGCCGGCCGGCGAGGCCCTGCTCGCCGTCCCCCCCAGGCTCCCGGCGGCGAGCGCGCCGTCGAGGTCCACCGGCTGCGCGTGATGGAAAGGTCGGGCGTCTCCGCCGTCGACGATTCCCGCCTGCGCCGGGTGGCGCTCGGCCGCCGCGCGCTGGCGATCCACGACCCCTCGAAACGCGCGCGGGTCGGCACCAGCGCCGGCGCGGGACCTGGACGCGGGAATACCGGGCCGACCGCGCGCGCCGCGATCTCGAGGCGTGGGCGCACCCCCTCCGCCTGATGCTCGCGCACCAGCTCGAGAGCCCGCGCGATCTCGCCGCGGTCGTGCGTGCGGCGATGCGGTCCCACGCGGCCGAGGGCCCGGCGCCGGGCGACGCGCGGCGCACCCGCGTCGACGTCCGCGCGGAGGCGGCGCAGCGAAGCGATTGCGCTCGAGACTCGGCTCGAAGCCAGCCGCTTCGGCTGCCGACGCGCTCGCGCTCGGCTCGCGAATGGGAGCGCCTCGCGGACCATGCGTCGGCGAGTTGCCGGGGATCGAGTCGGTCGAGCCCGAGCGCGTGATGGAGCCGAATCGCACTGCGCCGATCGACTCGCCGCGCTTCGCTGCCGCGCTCGCGGGCAGAGTCGAGGGCGATCTCGCTTGTCTCTCGGCCTTCGAGCTGCTGCAGGTGCTGCAATGGCTCGGCAAGGTCGGTCGGCTCGAAATGCAGAACCGATCGGGCGAGGAGGCGAGCTGCAGGATTCAAGCGCGGGGCCTCGCCGAGGTACGCTGCGGTCAGCTGCGGGATCGCGAAGCGGCGATGGCGCTCGCCTGGTGGAAAGACGGCACCTTCCGCTTCGACCCGTCGGCCCTCGGTGACGAAGGGCCCGGCGCGGCGAGCCCTCCGCTCGCCGTACAGGAGGTTCTGCTCGACGCCGTGCGGCTCGCCGACGAGATCGAAGCCCGCCACAACCTGATGCCCGATCGTGGTGAGCCGCTCCACCTTCTCCTCTCCCAAGGCCTACCGGCATCGCTGCGCGGCATCGCAGGCGCCGAGCAGATCGCGGGCGCTCTCGCCTCCCGTCCGGGCGCGAGCCGGCTGGATCTCGAGGCGAGCCTGGCTTTGGCTCCCGTGACGCTGGGTTTTGCTCTCGCCCGCCTCTGCGAAGAGGGATTCGTCGGCACGCACGAACTCCGGTCCTCGCCGCCCGAGACCGCGAGATCCCCGGCGCTCGCCGCCGGCAAGCGCCGCATTCTGCGGGCGCTCTTCGCCTTCGATCGCGACTTCGCCGACGACGTCGACCCGGCGCTCCGGCGGATCCAGGCCGAGCTCGGGGCAGAGCCCTCTCCCGGCCGCGTCGACGCCTCCGCGCCGGCCTTCCTGCGCTCGCGCCTGCCCTCCGACTGCTTCCTTTCGATCACCGCGCTGCCGATCTCGCGGCGCAACCGTTTCGTCCTCGAGTCGCTGACGCCGACCCTCGAGCTGGCGATCCTCCTGATCAGCGATCACACCCGGGGCGAGGTCGAGCACTGGCTTTCGCTCGGCGCGCCCGGCGCTGCGGTCCTGGTGGCGCGAGCGGCGGACGTCGCGGTGGCCGAGGCGGTCGCCGCCCTGCGGCGCCTCGAAGGCGAGGAGGGTTCGTGAAGGCGGCGAAAGTCCTCGTGGTCGGCGCGGCCGAGGCGGGCAAGAGCACTCTCGTCCGCGTGCTCACTTCGAACTCCGTCAATCTCGAACGCGGCGGTCGCACCGTGGCCCTCGACCACGGAACGCTGCCGGTCGGCGCGACCGACGTCTCGCTGATCGGAATACCGGGACAGGAGCGCTTCGCCGCGGTCCGCGAAGCGCTGGCGGCGCGGGCCGCCGGGGCGGTGTGGGTTCTGGCCGCGAACCGCGATCCGGATCCCGGCACGCTCGAGCTTCTCGAACGACTCGGACCGTCGGTGCCCTACGTGGTGCTGGTCAACCTGCGCGACGGCGAATCCCGAGACCCCCGATTCGCGGCGCCCGCGCCCCTGCGCCCGCCGCTCGAGGTCGTCGCCGGCGACCTCCTCCATGACCCGTACACCCGGGAGCGCCTACGATGGGCGATCTCCCGCCTGCTGCACACCAACGCCCACTAGGGCCTAGAAAGGACGACGAACCCATGCCGACCCGAGCCGAGCAGATGCAACAGACGCTGCGCACCCTGGTGAGCACCACTCCGGACGTGGAGGGCGCGGCGATGGTGACCCTCGACGGGCTCCCGCTCTCCTCCGCGCTGCCGAGCGGCGCCGACGAAGACCGAGTCTCGGCAATGGCCGCCGCGGTCCTGTCGCTCGGCGAGCGGACCATGCACGAGCTCCAACGGGGTGCGCTCGAACAGGTCTACGTCAAGGGCAGTAACGGCTACGTGATCCTCATGCAGGCCGGGCACGACGCCGTGCTGCAGGCGATCGTCGGCCCGAGCGCCAAGCTCGGCATGGTGCTGCTCGACATGAAGCGCGCCGCCCAGGAGCTCGCGAGGATGGTATGAGCTGGTTCGCCGGCCGCGGCCTCCAACTCCAGGCCGAGATGCGGTCCGTCGTGCGCCGCTGGCGGGGCATTCGCAGCCTCGTCCTCGTCGACTCCTCGGGCCTGCCGCTCGCCTCCTCGCTCGGCTCCATGGCACTCGAGGAGCGACTCGCCGCGCTCGCTGCGGCGGCGCGCTCCCTGATGGTCCGTAGCCAGGACGAGGTCGCGCTCGGCCCGATCCACTGCCTCCACCTTTCGGCCCAGGACCGGCAGATCTTCTGCCTGCCCGTCGACGACGAGACCCTGCTCGCGGCGATCGTCGAAGCCGACGCGAACGCCGCCGACATCGGGCGCCAACTGGCGACGACGGCCCGGCGGCTCTTGGCCGACCTTCCCGCGCCCGACGACGAATCGACCTCCGGTCCGTCGAGCGCCGATCCGATCTGATGCAAGGAGGGCTCCGATGGAAGACATGAAGCCGAGCGACGTCACCGGTCCGGTGCGTGAGTTCGCTCTCCGCTACCACGACGGCACGACCCGACGCGTCCTCGCGGGCGACGTCGAGGTGCCTTTTCCGCCCGGCGAGCTGATCGTCTCGCAGACCGATCTCGAAGGCCGGATCACCATGTGCAACGAGGGCTTCGTTCGCATGTCCGGCTACCCGCGCCACGAGCTCCTCGGCCAACCGCATCACATCCTGCGTCACCCCGACATGCCCGCCGCGGCCTTCCGCGATCTCTGGGAGACGATCTCGCAGGGTCGGCGCTGGAACGGCTACGTCAAGAACCTGCGCAAGGACGGCGCCTTCTATTGGGTCTACGCCACCGTGATTCCGAAGTCCCGCCAGGGAGCGATCGTCGGCTACACCTCGGTGCGGCGCGAGCCGTCGCGCGCCCGCGTCGCCGAAGCGGAGAAGCTCTATGCCTCGATGCGCGACTCCGCCGCGCACTCCGGGAGCGCCGTATGACCTACCAATTCGCCCTCAGCCCCGACGTCAACGTCCGCGACCTCTCGCATTGGTTCGTATTCAACACCCGACTCCAGAAGCTGACCGGGGAGGCTTTCCACCTGACGGCGTTCGACGACTTCGCCGCCCTGCACCTGGCGATCGAGAAAGGCGAGATCGACCTGGTCTTCGCCAACGCCGCCGACACGGCGCTCCTGATCCGGCAGCGCGGCTTTCGCCCCCTCGCCAGCCCGAACGGAGCCGCCGACGAGTCGCTCATCGCCGTCTCGGAGGAATCCCCGGTCCACTGCCTCGCCGATCTCGGCGCCGGCCCGATCGACGTCGCAGCGGCCAACGCCCCGGATGTCGAGCGGATCTGCCGCATCCTGCTCGAACCGGTCGATCTCGGGCGCGATCGGATCCGACTCCTCTACAAGCGAAATCCCGTCCTGGTCGCGAAGGCGGTGCTCGCCGGCGAGGTCCGAGCGGGTTTCTTCCTCGCCGCCGCCTACACCGAGCTCTCCGAGTCGACGCGCAAGGGCCTGCGTCCGATCGCGACCAGTCGCATCTACGTCGTGAAGCACTCGCTGCTGTGCGGGCCGCGCCTCGCGCCGCTGCGCGACTCGCTGCTCGCCGCGCTCGCCCGCGTGTCGGCCACCGAGGAGGATCAGCCCATGCTCGCAGGCCTCGGGGCGCCGCAGGGATGGTCCGCGATGAGCGACGACGAGGCCGAGTTCATGATCGACCTCATGGACACCCTCGAAGCCTGAGGCGGAGCCGACGTGGAGACTTGGAGACGATTTCGCGTGGCGCGCGGCGACGCGGCGACCGACGCCGTCGGCCTCGACCCGGAGGGCCGTCGCGACGCTCTCGCGGCCCCGCTCGAGACGCTGCTGGCGAGCGACGCCATCCTCCGCGTCGATAGGATTCTCGCCCGCCTGCGGAGCTACGAGGCCGAGTTTCTCCGCCTCGAGTCGCGAGCCGCGGAGGTCCTCGACGCCGCGATCTTCGTCGACGACGCGGACGCCTTCCTTCTCCTGCGCCCGATGCAGGCGCACTCGAGCGGCCTGACACGACTCGCCTACGTCTATTCGGTGCTCTCGCGCAGCCGCGACGCGGTGGTGTTCACCGACGCCACCGCCGCCATCCTCGGCGCGAGCGGGCGCTGGCTGGAGCTCTACGGTCTCGCGCCGGCGGCGGTTCTCGGCTGCAATCCGCGTATCGTCAATTCTCGGCAACTACCGCGGTCCTTCTTCCGCGCCGTCTGGCAGGATCTCACCGATCGTTCGCTCGGCAGTTGGAGCGGCGAGCTGATCAACCGCCGTGCGAGCGGCGAACCGATCCGGGTCTGGCAGACGATCACTACCTTCCGTGACGCCGAGGACGCCGTCGCCGGCTACCTCGGCGTGACCCGCGATCTCACCAGCTATCGCGAAGTGATCGAGCGACTCGAGGCCTCCAATCGCGAGCTCGAGCGGCGGTCGCGAATCGACGAAGCGAGCGCCGAGAGCGAGGCGGTCGCCGCGCTCGGTCCGGCGAGCGAAACCCGCCCGGGGGTCGCGGCCTCGAGCTCCGTTCCGGTCCCGCGCGCGCCCGACGGCGCCGGGACGCACGCTGAGCCTCTCGAGCGGCTCTACCTGCGAACGATCGCGAGAACGGAACGTGACCTGATCGCCGACTTCGCGGCGGGCCGCGGCGTGCGCATTCGCATCGGCGAAGAGGGCCTTTCGCTTCCGACTCTCGGCGACAAGCGCCGGCTCAGCCGTGCGATCGCGGAGATCTTTCGAACCGCGATCGCGGCGGCGAGGCCCGGCGGCGAGGTCGCGATCCGCCTCCGCCAAGCCGACGACGGCTCCCAGGAAGTTTCCGTCCGAGCCTCGCCCGCAGCGGATGCCGACGTGGGCGGCGAGCGAACGTTCGCGGCCGACGCGTCCGAAGCCGCCGCGGCTCTCGAGGCCGAGTTCGCCGCTCGGGTCGCGGCGACTCACGGCGGATCCCTGATCGCGGAGCGGCGTCAGAACGGCGACTCGTTCCTGACGCTGCGCGTGCCTCTCGACTGGTCGCAATTCGCGCGACGCCTTTGGGCGGTCGCGATTTTCGATCCCTCCGAGATCCTGTGGCCCGTCGTGGGAGAGCGCCTGCGCGCCGAGGGCCTCCCGGCATTCGTCGCGCAGCGAGACGAGGATCTCCGCCGCGTCTGCCGCCAGGAGCTGCCGAACGTTCTCATCCATCCCGCCGACCTTCCCCTGCCCGACGGTTGCCGCGCATTCCCGGCCGCCGCGGCCGGCCCGGAGCTCGTTCCCGCCGTCTGCGGCATGCGCCGCCACGAGAGAGCCGCTCGGCTGACGCTCGTCTCGGTCGAAGGTCCGCCGTCGCTGGTCGGAGATCTCGAGCGGCTCTTCGCCGCCGGATCGCGATTCGCGGATTCCGACCCGGCCCACGCCGCGGGCGAGCCCGGCGGTCGCTGAGGACGGGCGCACCCCGGCGCGCGGACGGTCCCCTCCCCGCCCGCTGCTCGCGCCTCCGCGAAAGCCGCTCCACACCCCGCCGGGCGGGCCGCCGGGCGCCGGGTTTGCTACCATCGAGCCGGGCTCGGTCGGCGCGACCGAGAGGGGGCGGGTCGCCCGGAGGCGACTCCGATTTCACGACTACGGAGGAGAGGAAGCCATGCGCAAGCTGCTCGTTCCGCTCGGCATCATCGTCTTGGTCCTCGCGACCAGCCCGCTCCTGGCCGCCACCGCGGACAAGGCCCCGGACAAGGTGACGATCGACGACTGCGTCGCCAAGAAGGCCGCGGTCGAGTTCCCGCACAAGATGCACATGGACAAGCTCGAGTGCAAGACCTGTCACCACACCCAGAAGGACTTGACCGCCAAGAGCACCGAGGAGGTGAAGGCCTGCGGGACCTGCCATACGAACCCGGAAAAGGCCGAGACGCCGAAGTGCTCTGAAATGAGCGCCAAGTCCAACCCCTTCCACATCTCCTGCGTCAACTGCCACAAGGAAGAGGTGGCGAAGAAGGCCGACTCGAAGGCGCCGACCAAGTGCGATCAGTGCCACCCGAAGGCCACCTGATCGAGCCCTGATCCGCCCGCGAAGGGCGCCAGCAGCAGGAGTCGACCCGCCCCGCCGGCGCCGCGCGCCCGCGGGGCGGACCGTTTCAGCCCGGAGGTTTCTGCGCTTCGCCGGTCATCGGGACGAAGCGCACCGGGATGATGTTCTTGGTTTCGAAGCCGGTCTCGGTCTTCTTCAGCACCTTGAGGTCCTGGAAGAAGCTGCCGACCGGAATCACCAGGCGACCGCCCACCTTCAACTGATCCTTGAGCGGCTGCGGGATCTTCTCCGGCGCCGCGGTGACCAGGATGGCGTCGAACGGCGCCGCGTCCGGCCAGCCTTCGTAGCCGTCGCCCGTGCGGCAATGGACGTTGGCATAGCCGAGGCCGGCGAGGGTCGAGCGCGCCTGCTGCGCGAGCGGCTCCAGGATCTCGATGGTGTAGACCTCGCGCGCCACTCCCGAGAGCACCGCCGCCTGATAGCCCGAGCCGGTTCCCACTTCGAGCACCCGCTCGTCGCCCTTGAGCTCGAGCAGCGAGGTCATGAGGGCGACGATGTACGGCTGCGAAATCGTCTGCTGGAAACCGATGGGAAGCGGATAGTCGGCGTAGGCCTGCGGCCGGACGGCTTCGGGCACGAAGAGGTGGCGCGGAACCTGCCCCATCGCCGCCAGCACCCGCTCGTCGCGGATGCCGCGGGCGCGGATCTGCGCTTCCACCATGTCGCGCCGCTCGGCGCCGTAGGGATCCTCCGCCGCGGCCGAGCCGCGGGAGAACCACAGGGCGAGGAGCGGCAGGAGCGCCACGGCGGTCGCACGCATGCGATAGGACAACTCGGTCATTCTGTCGGCGCGGAGTGCAAACTTCAAGCCACGGAGCGGCTAAGATGCCGCGGTGGGCACCGCCACCCCGACCGCCGCGCCCCCACAGCTCTTGACGTCGCTCGACGAGATGGGCGAGCGCGCGGCGCGCGCCGTCGCGCAGTCCCCGGCCGACCACACCCTCGTCACCTGGTTCGAAGTCCGTCGCGGGCGGGCGCAGGAGAGCGCGCGCACGCGGCGCGCCGAGCAGGAGATCGTCCGTCACCTCCTCGTCCGCGTGCGCACGAGCGGCCGCTCCGGCTCGTTCCGCTGCGAGAGCGCGGACGCCGCCGCTCTCCAGTCGGCGATCCGCTCGGCGCTCGCCGTGGCGCGCGGCGCGCCGCGCTCGCCCGACTGGCCCGACCGGCCGCCGCTGCCGGCGCCGGCCGGCGACGCGTTCTTCGACCCCGAGCTGGCGCAGCTCTCGCCCGCCGCGGCGCAGCAGCGGCTCGAGAGCTGGAGCGAGCGTCGTGCGTCGCTACGCTGGAGCTGGTCGGAAGCGCGACTCGTGGTGGCCGCCGACGGCTCGGCGCCGCGCGCGCTGCGCTTCACCGCCAGCACCCTCGAGGCGCGCACCGGGCGGCGCCCCGGCTCCGGCTTCGCCGCCGCCTCGTCCCGGCACCTGGCAGCGCTGGGGCCGGCGGCGATCGTGGCCCGCGCCCGAGAGCGCGAAGCGGAAAGCGACCTCGCGCCGCCGATCGGCGAGCGCGCCCTGTGGCTCGCGCCCGAAGCCTGCGCGGTGCTGGTCGAAGCGCTGGCGCGGGTCGGATTCTCGAGCGCCGCGTGGAGCTCGGGCCGCGGCTGGCTCGCCGAAACGCTCGGTCGCCCGGTCCTCGCGGCGCGCGTCGGGCTCGTCGACGATCCGACGTCGCCGGAGGGTCAGCCGCTGCCCTTCGACCTCGACGGCACGCCGACCGCTCCGCAGGTGCTGGTCGAGCGCGGCACGCCGGTCGCCCCGGTCTTCGATCTCGAGCTCGCGGCGCGCGCCGGCCGCCGTCCGACCGGCCACGGAGTCGCGAGCGACGACGCGTTTCCGCTCCATCCGCGACTGCTTCCCGGCGGCGCGAGCGACGCCGATCTCGGCGCTCTCGCCGCCGACGGGCTGCGGATTGGCGCCCTCGAGAACATCGAGGTGATGCCGACGCCCGATCTCGCCTTCCGCGCCCGGGCGCGCGGCGTGCGGCGGATCGGCGGCGACGGCGCGCTCGGCCCGGCGACCTCGCAGCGGATCTGGCACGACTCGCTGGTCCGCGTCTTCTCGGACCTCGAGGCGGTTGGAGCGGAGAGCGTCGCCTGGTCGGTTCGCGGCGGCGAGCTCGACTCGACCCTGGCGGCGGCGATCGTGGTGCCGCGACCCCGTCGCCTGACGCCGGCGCCCGACGATCGCTGAGCGCACTCAGCGCGCGCGACGCAGCATGACGACCGTCTGGTCGTCGCCCTGCGGCAGGCCGTGGCTGAACGAGGTCACCGCGCCGTCGATCGCCGCCAGGACCTCGTCGAGCGGCCGCGCGGCCGATCGGCAGAGCAGCTCCTCTAGGCGCTCGAGACCGAACTCCTCGTCGGCGGGCGACGAGGCCTCGGTGATCCCGTCGCTGTAGAGACAGAGCAGGTCGCCGACGTCGAGGTGCATCGACTCGGGCCGCCAGGTCGCGCCCGGGAGCAGGCCGAGCGGCAGGCCGCCCGGACCCAGCCGCTCGATCGCGCCGGAGGCGCGCACCACCACGCCCGGATTGTGTCCGGCGTTGACGAAGGTCAGGTCGCCGGAGGCGGGATCGAGGCCGCAGAGGATCAGGGTGATGAACTTGTTCGGAGTGCTCGACTCGAGCACGTGCTGGTTGAGGCGGAAGAAGAGCTCCGGACCGACCGAGATCCGGTCGACCAGCAGGCGCAGCGCCGAGTGCAGAGTCGATACCAGCAGCGCGGCGGGGACGCCCTTGCCCGAGACGTCGCCCACCACCACCCCGAGGCGATCGTCGGCGAGGCGGAAGAAGTCGAAGTAGTCGCCGCCGACGTGGCGCGCCGGACGATTCCAGCCCACCAATTCGTAGCCGTCGATGTCGGGGACGCCCTTCGGCAGGATGCGCCGTTGGATGTCCGAGGCGAGCTCCATCTCGCGCACGAGGCGCTCCTTCTCGAGCGCCTGGCGGTGGAGCTCGGCGTTCTCGAGCGCGATCGCCGCCTGGTTGGCGAGCAGATCGAGCGTCCGGCGGTCCGATTCCGGAAACGGGCCGACGCCCCGGCGCTGCTCCTTGTCGCCCACCACCAGCAAGCCGCGCGGCTGGCCGTCGAGGGAGATCGGTACGGCGAGGACGTGCGCCGCTCCGGGCAGCATCTCCAGGCCCTCGAGCGCCTCGGTGTCGGCGGCGGGTCCCGGCAGCGGCAGCCGGGCGACCGCCTCGCCGCCGAACACGCAATGCAGCTCGAGGTGATCGGCGTCGCGCAAGTAGAGCGCTCCGCGGCGGGCGTCGAGCAGCGACACCGCTCGCACCTGGATCTCGTCGCACAGCTTCTCGAAGTCGAGCGTGCTGGCGATCGCCAGGCCGACGTCGTAGAGCGCCTCGAGCTGCACGCCCTGGGTCTTGGCCTCGAAATCGCGCCGCTTCAGCTGGTCGCGCAGGCGGAGCTCGCGCGCCGCGGTCGCCACCAGCAGCTCGAGCGCGATGCTCTCGCCCGAGCGCGTCGCGGGGGCGGAGCTCGACCAGAGGACGAAACCGCCGTCGAAGCGCAGCGCGCGGTCGTCGGCCGGCGGCTGCGCCAGTCCGTCGTCGAAGATCCCGTCCCGGGAGCTGGCTTCGCGCCGGTATCCGCCGCGCTCGCCCTTCAGGTAGACCGCGACCTCGGCCTGGCGCTGGCGCGCCGCGAGCTCGAGCAGGCGGGTGAGGAATTCCCGCTCGCCGGCCTCCCGATCGGCGAGACCCGCGAGCGCCGACCAGACCTCGCCGAGCCGCGGCGTGTCGAGGCTCACGGTCAGGGCGCGGCGAGCTTGCCGACCGCGGTGGACTCGTCGGGGTAGATGGCGGCGTACTGCGCGAGTCCCATGATGTGGAACGTCTTCTCGATCGTGGGGGTCAGGGCGCAGAAGGCGAGCTTGCCTTCGACCTCGATGGTCTTCTCGAGGATCTCGATCAGGATCGAGATGCCGATCGAGTTGATGATCTTGGTGCCGGTCAAGTTGAGTAGCAGGTATCGGTAGCCGGACTCCATCAACTCGTAGGCGGCGCGCGCGATCTCCTCGCCTCCCTGGTTGTTGATGTAGCCGTCGGTATAGATCACGGCCAGGCCGTCGCGCCGATCGATCGTGAGTTTCAGTGCTTCGGTCATGGTTCTGCCTTCCTCGTTCCGCCAGCCGATCAACGCGACTTGCTCATGATCACGGTGGTGCCTCGCGCGCCCGACAGGATCCGGACGTCGTCCATCAGTCCCTGGATGATTTTAAGCCCCCAGCCCCTCTTGCGCTGCCCCTTGAGCTTAGCCTCGATCCGCGGATCCTCGACGTCGGACGGCACGAAACCCACGCCGTCGTCGTGCACCGTGATCTCCAGGCGGTCCGGCTGGCGGTCTCCGATCACCGTGAACGTGATGTCCACCTTGCGCACCGAGGAGTGACTGTGTTCGAAAGCGTTGATGCAGGCCTCGACGACCGCCATGCGGACCTCGTCGACGCGGTCGGGGCTCATGCCGATAAAGGCCGCCATGGCGGTGGCGGCCTGACTGGCCAGCACCTCCATGTCGGGCTCCATCGGGAGGGTGAGCTTCACCTCCCGCAGCGGATTCCGCGGCTCGGCGGTCATCGGGGATGGGGCCTCAGAAGGCGAGATAGAGCTCCACCACCGCGACCATGACGGGGTGGATTCGGCCCTGAACGAGCATCCAGGCGAAGGCGCCCAGCGTCGAGGCCGCGACCACCCAATCGAGAGGGATGCGTCGAACTTGAACCTGCTTGGCGACCGCCTGGAACATGGGAGCCTCCTCCGCCATGGAGGGTAGGCAAGGCGGCTGCCAGATTCGCCGCAGCCTCTGGGTCTCGATCTAATCTCATGAACCGCTTGAGTTTAGCCTCGATCTCCGGAGGGCGCACGCAGGCCTGGTGGATCGACTATGAGGCAAGATGTCCCGCAGACCGAACCACGCTCGCCGCGCGGGCGCGAGATTCGGCTCTTGCTGGCGCTCCGGGACGATTCGGGGCGTTTCGCCGCGCCTGCGGCATCTTGCCCCATTTCCGGACCTGGCAGATTCAGAATCCCTTCCGGTGCAGTGTACGTCGGTCGATCCCGAGGAGTTTCGCCGCTGCGCTCTTGTTGCCGGCGGCGGTGCGCAGCACGCGCTGGATGTGCCGGCGCTCCACCGTCGCTAGATCTAGGGCCTCCGGCCCGGCAGGGGTCGACGACGTGGTGGTCAGCAGCGAACGGACCAAGTCGGCTTCGATCTGCCGGTCGGCGAGCGAGGCCGAGCCGTCGACCACGTTTTGCAGCTCGCGGACGTTTCCCGGCCAGTCGTGCTCGAGCAGCAGCGCCAGCGCCTCCTTGGCGAAGTGCGGCGCGGCGATTCCCTCGCGGCGCGAGAACTCCTCGAGGAAGTGGCGCACCAGGTGGGGGATGTCCTCGCGCCGCTCGCGCAACGGCGGCAGCTCGATCTCGACGCCCTTCAGCCGGTAGTAGAGATCCTCGCGGAACCGCCCCTCGGCGATGCGCGCCTCGAGATCGCGGTGGGTGGCCGCGACCACCCGGACGTCGACCGGAATCGGCTTCTCGCCGCCCACCCGGACGACCTCTTTCTCCTGCAGGGCGCGCAGCAGCCGGATCTGCAGGTGCGGCTCCATGTCCCCGATCTCGTCGAGGAAGAGCGTGCCGCCGCTCGCCAGCTCGAACTTTCCCCGCCGGGCCGTGACTCCGGTCGCGACTCCGCCCTCGATGCCGAACAGCTCGCTCTCGAGCAGCGACTCGGGCAGCGCGCCGCAGTTGAGCGCGATCAACGCCCCCTTGCGCCCCGAGAGATGGTGCAGGAGCTTGGCGACCATCTCCTTGCCGGTGCCGCTCTCGCCGCGCACCACCACGTTGACCGAGCGCGGCGCGATGCGCTCGACGAGCTCGAGCGCGCGGCGCATCGAGGGCGCGTGGGCGACGATCCGCTGCCCCGAGACCTCGTCCGCCAGCCGGCCGCGCAGGACCTTGTTCTCCTCCGCCAGGCGCTCGCGCTCGCCCTCGAGGCGCTCGAGCTGACGGGCGCCGTCGAGAGCGACTCCGGCGAGCGCGCCGACCGACTCGAGGAAGCGCCGATCCTCGACGCTGAACGCCGGCTCGACGCCGCCGCGAGCTTCCTTGTCGGCCACCGCGAGGAAACCGAGGAAGACGCCCCGCCAGGCGAGCGGCGTGGCCACCAGCTCGCGATAACGGACGCCGACGAGGGTACCGTCGCGACGCGAGAGCGTCTGACCCTCGGCGAGCAGATCTCGCCAGAGCGGTTCGTCGAACAGGCCGGCGCCGGGCGCCTCGGCGTCCGGCCAGCCGACCTGCGCCACCGCCTTGGTACCGGCGGTCGGCAGGCGGGTGGCGGCGAGCGCGATCGCCGGATCGAGGACCAGGCAAACCCGCTCCAGCAGCTCGTCGAGCACGTCCTGCTCGGTGCGCTCGGCGTAGAGGGCGAGGGCCAGGTCGTGCAGCGTTTCGAGCTGCAGAAGCCGGCGGCGATCGCCCAGCGAGGAGAGGTTCCCGGCCATGCTCCCGGATTGTACGCCCCGACCCCGGCGGAAGTTCCGCGCCGAGCTACTTGGCGGCGAGGCGCAGCGTCCGAGAGAGGAACTCCCCGGTGTGGCTCGCGGCGACCCGGGCGATGTGCTCGGGCGGACCGATCGCCACCAGCTCGCCGCCGCCGCCGCCGCCCTCCGGGCCGAGGTCGATCACCCAGTCGGCGGTCTTGATCACGTCGAGGTTGTGCTCGACGACGATCACCGTGTTGCCCTTCTCGACCAGCTGGTGGAGCAGCGCCAGGAGCTTCTTGACGTCGTCGAAGTGCAGCCCGGTGGTCGGCTCGTCGAGCAGGTAGAGCGTGCGACCGGTCGAGCGCTTGGCGAGCTCGGTCGCCAGCTTCACGCGCTGCGCCTCGCCGCCCGAGAGCGTCGTCGCCGGCTGGCCGAGGTGGAGATAGCCCAGCCCGACCTCGTCGAGCGTCGCCAGGATGCGCTCGATCGCCGGGATGGCGCGGAAGAAGTCGTGCGCCTGTTCCACCGTCAGGTCGAGGATTTCGGCGATGTTCAGGCCCTTGTAGCGCACCGCCAACGTCTCCCGGTCGTAGCGCTTGCCGCCGCAGACCTCGCAGGTGACGTAGATGTCGGGCAGGAAGTGCATCTCGATCTTGATCTGCCCGTCGCCGCCGCAAGCCTCGCAACGCCCGCCCTTGACGTTGAAGCTGAAGCGACCGGCCTTGTAGCCGCGGGCGCGCGCCTCCTGGGTCATCGCCATCAGGTTGCGGATCGGGTTGAAGACGTTGGTGTAAGTGGCGGGATTCGAGCGCGGCGTGCGACCGATCGGGCTCTGGTCGATGGCGATCACCTTGTCGAGGTGCTCGATCCCCTCCAGCGTGTCGTGCTCGCCCGGTCGCTCGCTCGCCGAATAGAAGAAGCGCGCCAGCGCCTTGTGCAGGATGTCGTTGACCAACGACGACTTTCCGGAGCCCGACACGCCCGTCACGACGGTGAACGTGCCGAGCGGGAACTCGACCTTCAGGTCGCGCAGGTTGTTGTGCCGCGCGCCGGCAACCGTCAGTCGCTTGCCGCTCCCCTTGCGGCGCTTCTTCGGTACCGCCACCGCCAGGTCGCCGGCGAGGTAGCGCCCGGTGAGCGACGCGGGGTCGGCGGCGATCGCCTCCGGGGTCCCCTGCGCCACCAGCTCGCCGCCGTGGATGCCGGCGCCCGGCCCGAGGTCGATCACCCAGTCGGCGGCGCGGATCGTGTCCTCGTCGTGCTCGACCACCAGCACCGAGTTGCCGAGGTCGCGCATTCCCTGCAGGGTGCGGATCAGGCGGTCGTTGTCGCGCTGGTGGAGCCCGATCGAGGGCTCGTCGAGCACGTAGAGCACGCCCATCAGCTTCGAGCCGATCTGGGTCGCCAGCCGGATGCGCTGACTCTCGCCGCCCGAGAGGGTCGCCGAGGAGCGGTCGAGGGTCAGGTAGCCGACCCCCACGTCGTCGAGGAAGCGCAGTCGGTCGGCGATCTCTTGCAGCACCTTGGCGGCGATGGTGCTTTCGCGCTGCGAGAGCGCCAGGCGCGCGAGCAGGCCACGCAGCTCGGCGACCGCCAGGCGGGTGACACCGTCGATCGAGTGGCCGTCGACGGTGATCGCCAGCGCCTCCGGCTTCAGCCGCCGCCCCTGGCAGGCCGGGCAGGTCTTGACCGACATGTACTTCTCGATCTCGCCGCGCACCAACTGCGAATCGGTCTCGCGATAGCGGCGCTCGAGCATCGGCAGGATGCCCTCGTACTTGCCGCGCCAGCGGTAGCTCGACTTCTTCCCCTTGAGCTCGAAGTGCAGCTCGTCGTCGCCGCTCCCTTGCAGGATCACCTCGCGCGCCGCCGCCGGCAGCCGCTTCCACGCCGTCTTGAGCGAGAAGCCCATGGCCTTCGACAGCGTGCCCAGCATCTGCAGCCGCCACGATTTCGAGCCCGGTTGGAAGAGCGCGATCGCGCCGGCGTCGATCGAACGCTCGGGGTCGAGCACCACGCGCTCGGGATCGACGCCCATCAGCGTACCGAGCCCCGAACAGGTCGGGCAGGCGCCGTAGGGGCTGTTGAACGAGAACAGGCGCGGCGTGATCTCCGACAGGCTGGTGCCGCAGCTGGCGCAAGCGAAATTCTGCGACAGCGTCTCCTCGGCCATGCCATCGGCCGCCACCGACACCAGGCCGCCGCCGACCTTGAGCGCGGTCTCGAGCGAATCCGCGAGCCGCTTCTCGATCCCGGCGCGCACCACCACCCGGTCCACCAGGACGTCGATCGAGTGCTTCTTCTGCTTGTCGAGCGCCGGGATTCCCTGCGCCAGCTCGACCACCGTGCCGTCGATGCGCGCCCGGACGAATCCCTGGCGGGCCATCTCGGCGAGCTGTTTGCGGTACTCGCCCTTCTTGCCGCGCACGTAGGGGGCGTAGAGCTGCACCTTGGTGCCCTCGGGGAGCCGCAGCAGGCGGTCGACCATCTGCTGCACGGTCTGCGGGCGGATGACCTCGCCGCAGTTCGGGCAGTGCGGGACGCCGATCGAGGCGTAGAGCAGCCGCAGGTAGTCGTGGATCTCGGTCACCGTGCCGACGGTCGAGCGCGGGTTCTTCGACACCGACTTCTGCTCGATCGAGATCGCCGGCGACAGGCCGTCGATGGCGTCGACGTCGGGCTTCTCGACCTGCGGCAGGAACTGGCGGGCGTACGCCGACAGCGACTCGACGTAGCGCCGCTGGCCCTCGGCGAAGAGGGTGTCGAAGGCGAGCGACGACTTGCCCGAGCCGGAGACCCCGGTCACCACCACCAACCGGTTGCGGGGGATCGCGAGGGTCAGGTTCTTGAGGTTGTGCTCGCGCGCGCCGCGGACCTGGATCGTGTCCATGCGAGCCGGGGACTTTAGCATCCGCGTCGAGCGACTGGGCACGAAAAGGGCGCCGGAGATCCCGGCGCCCGGATGCTGCCGACCGATCGCGGAGAGCTTACCGCCGGCCGTCGCCGCCGTGCTCGTGCGGGCCGCCGTGGTCATGCCCGCCGTCGCCGTCGCCGCCGCCCTCGCCACCGCCGCCGTCGCCGCCGCCACCGCCGTCCCCGCCACCGCCTTCGTCACCACCGCCCCCGTCTCCGCCGCCGTCGCCGTCGCCGGCGATCGACTCGAGGTACTCCTTGGACGGAATCTGCAGCGACCAGCGCAGGTTCGCCTGCGCCTTCTCGGAGAGCACGGCGCGCTGCGCCTCGGCCGCGGACACCGGCGCGGTCGCCGCGCCGCCGCCGCGGATCACCCGCCGCAGGCTGATCGTCGGCACGCTGGTGCCGAACTTGCCGTTGATCGCGCCGATGAACTGGTTGGCGACATAGGCGTAGCCGAACGGCGTCGGATGCACGCCGTCGTAGGAGAAGATGCCGCCGGTCAGGAAGGCGTTGCTGTAGTGGATGCCGCCGATCGACAGCCCGTTGGCGACGATCGAGTCGAAGAGAGCCTCGGTGTCGACCAGCGCCGAGTTGGTCGAGTTGGCGACGCTGCGGATCACGGCGTTGTAGGCGTCGGCGTGCGCTTGGATGGCCGTGATCTCGGCCGCCGAGAGCACCGACGAGTTCGACAGCGGTTGGCCGCTGCCGCCGAGCTGGACCGGAATGCCCTTGCCCTGCGCGAGCTCGGTCTGCGCCGAAAGCAGGACCTTGTCGGCGGGGGACAACGGGCCGTTGGGACCGATCAGCGGCACGGTCGCGCCGTTGATCAACACCGGCTGCTGCGTGGCCGGGTTGACCACCACCGGCGGAATGGTGATGACGTAGGGAATCGCCGTCACCCGCGGAATGGTGGCGAGCGCCAGCTTGGCGCCCGCGGCGGCGATCGCGCCGGTGAGGGCGCGATAGTCGGCCTCGAACTGCGCCGCGGGCGTCAGCGTCACACCCTCGATCGCGATCCCCGAGACCGCCGCCGCCAGCACGTCGTTGTTGCCGATCCACAGGGTCACCAGGCTGGGGTGGAGCGCCAGCCCCTGCTGCCAGGCGGTGCCCAGGCCACGCAGGATCAGGTCGTGCAGCCCGCCGTTGTCGGTCACCGTGGCGAGGGTGTCGTGCACCTTCGCCCCCGGTACGCCGAGATTGTCGTAGGGGCGCGGCAGGTAGAGGTTCAACGGATTGCCGGTGCCGTTCTTGGGCACGATCTGCAGCGGCGACAGACTCTTGAGCTTCAGCTGCGGCGGCAGGCCGGGCTCGGACACCAGCGGCTGCTGGAAGTTGTCGTTGCCGGTCGCCTGCACGTGGATCCAGAGCGGATAGCTTCCCTGCTGTCCCGAGACCGACAGGCCGCCGCTCTGAAATCCGGCCGTCAGACTGTCTCCCAGGGCGACGTAGTGCGCAAAGTCGACCTGGGCTCCCGCCGCGGCGGGCAGCAACGCCGCCGCGCCGACCAACGCCTTCCAGAAGTGACTTCTCATCGCCGTCTCCTTGCGGTTCTCACGCGGTCCGGTTGGCTCAGAAGCTGTACGTCGCGCCGAAGAGCCAGGCCTGGGTCTTGTAGGTGCCGTTGAAGTTGTCGGAGTTCGTGGTCGTGGTGCGGTCGTCGAACGGCAAGTACATCAGCGCCAGATCGATCTGGTTGCCGCCGAGAGCGTGGCCGAAGCCGACGGTGTAGCCCAGGCGGTCGGAATCGGGCAGCAGCGGACTCACGTGCTCGTCGGGCTGCGGCGTCTGGTCGAGGACCAAGCCGAAGCGCCACTGGGAGCCGGCGCTCGAGTTCCACCGCAGGCCGAGGCGGTAGTTGTAGGCGTTGTCCCAGTTCTCGTCGAGGGTGCTCGACAGGTCGGGCCGGTTCTCGATCGCGATCGCCACCTTGTCGAAGCTCGACCAGCCGGTCCAGTTGGCGTCCGCCTCGAGCACCATCGTCGGGCCGAGGGCGATGGCCACCCCGAGGCTCGCCATGTCGGGGAACTCGATCGACGTCGCCACCGGCGCGGCGCTGGTGAACGGCAGGCGCGAGGCGATCACCGCGTCGAGCACCGGGTTGCCGGTCGGGATCTGGGTGAAGTGCGCTTTGCCGTCGTAGTCCACCTTGATCCGGCTGCGATAGGAGAAGCCCCAGGAGAAGCTCTCGTTGTAGCGGTGCAGAATGCCGAGATTCCAGCCGTAGCCGCGCTCGAAGCCGCTGTCGAGCTTGACCTTGGCCACGTCCACCACCCGGAAGGTGAAGGGATCGACCTGCGGCACGAAGCGGTTGAGCTCGATGTCCGAGAAGCGAACGATGGCGCCGAAACCGATGCCGAAGCGGTCGCTCACCTGCCAACCGAGGCTGGGGTTGAAATCGAAGGTGCGCAGCGCCGCCTTGGTCGACAGGTACCGACCCTCGAAAGTCTCCGGGTTCTTCCAGTTCGTCTCCAGGCCATAGGGCGTATTGAAGCCCAGGCCGAACTTCCAGCGCTCGTTGAGCGACCGCACCCAGTAGACGTGCGGCGGCGTCTGGAAGAGCGTCTTCTGCTTGGCCGAGTAGTCGCTGCCCGGGAACGGCTCGCCGCCCTGGAAGTCGGCCTTCGCGAAGGTGATCGCCGTGAAGCCGACGCTGAAGCCCTGCTCGGTGACGAACGCGAGCCCGCCCGCGTTGTGGAACAGCGCCGACGGATCGTCGGCCTGAGCGGTGAAGGCGCCCGCCATGCCCATCGCCTTGCTGCCTTGCTCGAAGATGCCGAAGCCGGCGCCCGCCGCGGGGGCGGCCGTCCAGCCGGCGATCGCCACCGCGCCCGCGAGCACGGCGGTGCACTGAATCCACCTCTTCATCGCAGACCTCCGTCGGTCGTGAGACATGTAGACCAGATTTTACTCCCACCGGTCGCCGCGCATCGCGGCGGCCGCCTCGCGTTCGAGCTCCTTGCGGCGCTCGGTTTCACGCTTGTCGAAGAGCTTCTTGCCCTGCGCGAGGGCGATTTCGACCTTGATCCGGTCGCCGCGCAGGTAAATCGCCAGCGGAATGACGGTGAACCCCTTGGCGAGCGCGCGCCCGGCGAGCTTGTCGATCTCCCGCCGGTGCAGCAGCAGCCGGCGCTCGCGATCGGGCAGGTGGTTCTCCCGGTTGCCGTGGCTGTACGGACTGATGTGCGCCCCGACGAGGTACGCCTCCCCGTCGCGGAATTCGACGAAAGCGTCGGCGAGCTGCACCTTGCCGGTGCGCGCGGCCTTCACCTCCGTCCCGCGCAACTCGATGCCGGCCTCGACGCGGTCGTGCAGGAAATAGTCGTGCGCGGCCCGCCGGTTGCTCGCGAGCGGCCGGACCGCCGCGGGGGTGTCGCTCAAGAAGCCTCCAAGAGCGCCAGTCTAGCCTCGTCGTGGGCCGAATTCGCGCCGGTCCGGATGGTAGATTTCGTCGGATGGGCTCCCTCGCCGCGCTGCTCTTCGCCGGCCTCCTCGCCGGAGGGGGAGGAGAGCCCTCGATCCAGAAGCTGGCGATCGCCCTCAACGGCCGCCAGATCCTCGTCTCCTTCGAGCTCGTCGACGGTTTCGGCGCCGAGCTGCGCGAGCGCATCGAGAGCGGACTGCCCACCGGTTTCGTCTACGAGCTGCAGCTGATGCGCGACCGCGCGCACTGGTGGGACCGCTATCTCGACTCCTCGCGGATCGACGTCGACGCGATGTACAACGCGGTCACCCACGAGTACCTGGTGAACACCAAGCACGACGGCAAGCTGATCGACAGCCGCACTCTGCGCGACGAGGGCGAGCTGCGGCGCGCGATGACCCAGTTCACCGCCGTGCCCGCTTTCGTGCTCCAGGAGTCTTCGCGTCGCGAGCGCTATCTGGTACGGGTGCGCGTCGAGCTCGGCACGTCGCAGGTTCTCGGTTTCATTCCCTTCCAGACCACGACGCCGTGGATCGAATCGAACAAGGTTCGCGGCGTCGACCCGCCGCTCTAGCGCGACTCCGCGATGGACCTGCGAGAAGAATTCGACCGCCGGCGCAAGGACACGCGCTTCGTCGCCGCGGTGCTGGCGCTGCTGCTCGGCCTGCTGACGATCATCTACTACCTCGTGCAGCGCGGCAGGGACCTGCCGGCGACTCTGGTCACCAACCGCGTCCTGCTCTTCTTCCTGCGCAACGTCAACCTGCTGCTGATCGTCGTCATCCTCTTCGTCCTGGCGCGCAACCTGTACAAACTCTGGGTCGACCGCCGGCAGCGGGTGCTCGGAGCGCGCTTCAAGACCAAGCTCGTCGCCACCTACGTCGGCCTGTCGCTGGTGCCGGTCCTGCTGCTCTTCTTCTACGCCAGCGAGATGCTTCAGGGCGCCGTCGACCGCTGGTTCTCGGAGTCGCTGCGCAGCGTCCTGCGCCAAGGCAGCGACGTCGCCCAGGTCTTGCAGCAGACGATCACCGAGCGCAACTTCCGCGAGGCGCGGCGCGTGCTGCGCGAGGTGCAGCGCCTCGATCTCGGCGCCGCCGCGGAACGCGCCCGCCTCTCGCGCCGGCTCGCCGATTTCCGCGCCGACGCGGGCGCCGACTACCTGGCGGTTTTCGACGACCAGGACTTCGTCCAGGCGGTGGTGGATTCGCAGTCCGGGATCACCGATCTGCCCGAGATCGGGCGCAGCGCCTTGCGCGAGGCGCTCGACCGCGGGCGCGCCGACCGGGTCCTGTTGCCGCCGGGGACCCGCGGCCGCCTGATCCTGGCGGTGGCCGCGGCGCCCGCGCCCGACCCTTCGGGACGGCGGGCGATCGTCGCCGTCGGCTCGCTGCTCGATCCCCGCCTGGCGGCGTCGAGCGAGGAGCTCATCCAGTCGTATCAGAGCTATCGCCAGCTCGAGGTGCAGAAGGGCGAGTTCAAGGCGAGCTATCTGCTGACCTTCCTGCTCGTGACCCTGCTCATCCTGCTCGCCTCGTCCTGGATGGGTCTCTATCTCGCGCGCCGGGTGATGACGCCGATCCAGGCGCTCGCCGAGGGCACGCGGCGCATCTCCTCGGGCAACCTCGACGAGCGCATCGAGGTGGCCGCCGACGACGAGATGGCCGGCGTGGTCGAGTCCTTCAACCGCATGACCGAGGAGCTGGCGCGCAACCGCGAGCTGGTCGAGCGCAGCACCCGCGAGCTGCGCGCCGCCAACCAGCGAATCGCCGAAGAGCGCGGCCTGGTCGGGGCGATCCTCGAGAACCTCGCCGCCGGCGTGGTGTCGCTCGATCCCGGCGGGCGCATCCTGACCGCCAACGCCGCCGCGCTGCAGATGCTGCGCCAAGAGGAGAGCGCGCTCGTCGGGCGCACGCCGGCCGAGGCCTGGGGCGACGCCGAGCACGCGCCGCTCGCGGCCTTCCTCGAGCGCGAGGCCGGCGGCGGCCGGCGCGCCGCCTCCGAGGTGCAGCTGGTGCTCGCCGGCGAGCGCAAGACCTTCGAGGCCAAGGTCACCCGCCTGCGCGCGGCGAGCGGCGAGGCGGCCGGCCGGGTGGTGGTGCTCGAGGAGCTCACCGAGCTGGTCAAGGCGCAGAAGCTCGCCGCCTGGACGGAGGCCGCGCGGCGCATCGCGCACGAGATCAAGAACCCGCTGACGCCGATCCGGCTCGCCGCCGAGCGCCTGCTGCGCCGCCACCGCCAAGGCGACGCGCAACTGGGTCCGCTGCTCGAGGAGTCGGTCGAGATCATCGGCCGCGAGGTGGCGACCATGCAGGCGATGGTCGACGAGTTCTCGCGCTACGCCAAGATGCCCGGCCCGCAACTGGCGCCGACCGCGCTGCGGCCGCTGGTGGCGGAGGTGGTGGCGCTCTATCGCGACGTCAAGCCGGGCGTCGAGCTGCGCAATCTCGTCGGCGAGAATCTCGGCGAGATCTGGCTGGACCCCGAGCAGATGCGCCGCGTGCTGATCAATCTGATCGACAACGCGCTCGAGGCGGTCGAGCCGCCAGGCACGGTCGAGGTCTCGGCCGCGCGCCGCGACGACCGGGTGGAGATCGCGGTCGCCGACAGCGGCCGCGGCGTGCCGCCCGAGCTGCGCGAGAAGCTCTTCCTGCCCTTCTTCTCCACCAAGAAGCGCGGCACCGGCATGGGACTCGCGATCGTCCATCGCATGGTCTCGGACCACCATGGAACGCTGCGGGTGGAGGCGAACGAGCCGCACGGCAGCGTTTTTCGCATCGAGATCCCGGCGCGTTGAGCGCGCGCCGCCCGCGGGCCGCGAGGATCGATCAGTGAGCGCGACGCGCAGCGAGGTTGACGCCACGGCGGAGCGCCGGCCGACCCTCCTCGTCGGAACCGCCGGGCACGTCGACCACGGCAAGACGGCGCTGGTGCGCGCCCTGACCGGCATCGACTGCGACCGGCTGGCGGAGGAGAAGGCGCGCGGCATCACCATCGACCTCGGGTTCGCCCACCTCGAGCGCGGCGGCGCCATAGTCGGCTTCGTCGATGTCCCCGGACATCACAAGTTCCTGCACAACGCGCTCGCCGGCTTGGGGGGGATCCGTTGCCTGCTCCTGGTGGTCGCGGCCGACGAGGGCGTCAAGCCGCAGACGCGCGAGCATCTGGCGGTCGCCCGCCTGCTCGCCATCCCTCACCTCATCGTCGCGCTCACCAAGATCGATCTCGCGCGCCCCGCGGCGACCGATCTCGTCGAGCTCGAGCTCGGCGAGCTGCTGGCGGACTCGCCCTGGCCGCGGGCGCCGATCCACCGCCTGTCGAGCGCCAGCGGCGACGGCGTCGAGCGCCTGGCGGAC
Organism: Thermoanaerobaculia bacterium; assembly: GCA_046331385.1. Taxonomy (GTDB): domain Bacteria; phylum Acidobacteriota; class Thermoanaerobaculia; order Multivoradales; family JAGPDF01; genus JAXLQW01. The sequence continues at coordinate 3,633,962 of JAXLQW010000001.1, read as the reverse complement.
GCCTTGGTCGGACTCGCCCGCGACCTGCCGGAGGAGCGCCGCGGCGCGCGCCCGGCGCGCTTGCCGATCGACCGCGTTTTCGCTCTGCGCGGTCAGGGCGTGGTCGTGACCGGGACGCTGGTCGCCGGCGAGATCGCTCCCGGCGCGACCCTGCACCGCCGCCCCGAGGAGCTCGCGACGCGGGTGCGCTCGCTGCAAGTGCACGGCCGGCCGCGAGCCCGGGCGCTCGCCGGCGAACGAGTGGCGCTCCAGCTCGCCGGCGTCGAGACGACCGACCTCGAGCGCGGCGACGAGCTGGTGGCCGGCGACGGCGCGCGCCCGACACGCCGCCTGCTGGCGCGCTTCACCCTGCTCGCGGAGGCTGGAGCCGAGCTCGCCCGGCCGCTCGCGGTGCGGCTCTTCGTCTACGCCGCGGAGCGCATGGCGTGGTTGCGCCCGCTCTCACCCGCGGCCCTCGCACCGGGCACGAGCGGGATCGTCGAGCTGCGCCTCGCCAGGGCGCTCGCCGCGACGCGCGGCGATCGCTTCGTCGTCCGCCGGCCATCGCCCGCGGCGACGCTCGGCGGCGGCGAGATCCTCGATCCGTGGTGGCGGCCGATCGCCGCGGCCCGGCGCGCCGAGATCCTGCCGGCCCTCGCGGGCGAACTGCCCCGGGCGCTCGTGGCCTGGATCACGGCCGCCGCCGAGGCCGGCGCCACCTACGGCGAGCTCGCGGCCCGCGCCGGCCTGACGCTGGCCGAGGTCGCCGCGTCCCTCGCTCCGGCGCTCGAGCGCGGCGAGCTCGCGGCGCTCGGCCAGGGCGCCGAGCGACGGGTGCTCCAGACCGCCGCCATCACCCACATGGTCGGCGAGGCACGCGCCCTGCTCGCCGACTTCTTTCGCCGCGAGCCGCTCGCCCCGGCGATGCCGAGAGCCGAGTTCCTGCGCCGGCTGTTGGCGAAAAACGCCCTGCCGCTCGGCGATTTCTACCTCGCGGCGCTCGCCGCGGCGGGGATCGCCTCGCCGGTCCCCGAGGGGATCGCGCCGCCCGGCCGCTTCGCCCGGCTGTCGAGCGACGAAACCGGGCTGGCGGGGCAGATCCTCGCGCGCTACGCGGCCGCTGGACTCGAAGGTCCGTCGCCGGCGCAGGTGGCGCGCGAGCTCGGCGCCAAGCCGCAGATCGTCGAAGGTCTCGTGCGCTATCTCGTGCGCCAGGGCGAGCTCGTGAAGCTCCCGGGAGAGCTGGTGCTGGCGAGCTCGGCGCTGGCTCGGGTCGAGCGCGAGCTCGTCGAGACCGGTTGGCAGCGCTTCAGCGTGCCGCAGTTCAAGGAGCGCTTCTCCCTGACCCGCAAGTGGGCCATCCCGATCCTCGAAGCGCTCGACGCGCGCGGGGTCACCCGCCGCCAGGGAGACGTGCGCCTGGTGCGCCCGCGCCGGCCCGCCGATCATGCTGATTCGACATCCGAGTCCATTCATCCGGAGCCCCCTTCCGGGGACCCACCAAATCCTTGAATCGAGGGACGAAAGGCCCCTCCGTGCGGACCGAAACCGCTCTCGCGATACCGACCGGATCCGGCTGATTTCAAAGTGAGTTGACCGCCATGTGATGAACCGGACGCAGCGGGTTCGGATTGGCATGCCCCTCGCTCTGAAACTGGCTAGTTCGGAGCCCTTCGCCAGCTACGGCGGAGAACCTGCTACCCAACGAAGGAGGAGCATGATGAAGGCAAGCGTTCGAACGATTGCCCTCGGACTCGCGCTCGCGCTGGCTTTCGGCGCGGGCCTGTTCGCCCAGGGCGTCCAGACCGCGACCCTGTCCGGCACCGTGAAGTCTCTCGACGGCGAGCCGCTTCCGGGCGTCACCGTCACCGTGACCTCGCCGGCCCTGATCGGCGAGCGGACCACGGTCACCGGCATCAACGGTGACTATGTCCTGCGCGGCCTGCCGCCAGGCGAGTACAAAGTGAGCTTCTCGATCGAAGGCATGAAGACCGTCGAGCGTGCCGCGACCCTGCCGCTCGGCGGCACCGCGCGCTCGGACGCCTCGCTCGAGGCCGCCGCGGCGGAAGAGACGATCGTGGTGACCGGCGAGGCGCCGTCGGCCCTTGAGACCACCACCATCGGCGCCAACCTCGAGAAGCAGACGGTCGACCAGCTGCCGGTCGTGCGCACTCCCACGACCATCGCCGACCTCGCCGCCGGCCTGACCGACAACACCCCGGTCGCCGGCCAGGTGACGATCAACGGCGCTCTGGCCTACGACAACTCGATCTTGATCAACGGTGTGAACGTTCAAGACCCGATCTTCGGGCAGACGAACGGCCTGTTCATCGAGGACGCGATCGAGGAGACCCAGGTGCTGACCTCGGGCATCTCGTCCGAGTACGGCGGCTTCACCGGCGGCGTCATCAACGCCATCACCAAGAGCGGCGGCAACCAGTTCAGCGGCACCTTCCGCGCCGACCTCGACAAGCCCGAATGGCGCGACGAGACGCCGTTCGAGAAGAGCAAGGGAACCGAGCGCAAGGGCGACCTCAACAAGACCTACAGCGCCACCCTCGGCGGCCCGATCGTCAAGGACCGGCTGTGGTTCTTCGTCGCCGGCCGGCAGTTCAAGCGCGACAACGCGCTGACCCTGCAGACCACCGGCACGCCCTACATCAACACGGACGACAGCCCGCGCTACGAGATCAAGCTGACCGGCAACATCACCCCGAACAACTCGTTGCAGGTTTCCTACCTGAACAACGACCGCAAGCAGAAGAACAACCGTCAGCTCGCGCCGTTCGACCTGCGGTCGCTCAACGCCAACGCCGAGTTTCCGAACGACGGCTATTCGGTGACCTACTCGGGCGTGTTCACCAACAGCTTGTTCGGCGAGCTGCGCTACTCGGAGAAGAAGTTCCAGTTCAAGGGCCTGGGCGGCACCTCGACCGACATCAAGGATTCGCCGTTCTACGCGCTCGGCCTCACCAACGGAATTTCGGGGCTCTACAACGCGCCGTACTTCGACGCCACGGACCCCGAGGACCGCAACAACAAGCAGTATTCGGGCGCCCTGTCGTACTTCCTTGCCACCCAGGGAGCCGGCAGCCACGACCTGAAATTCGGCGTCGAGCGCTTCACCGTCACCCGCACCGGCGGCAACAGCCAGACCGCGACCAACTTCGTCTACTTCAGCGACGTGCTCACCGACGCCGACGGCAATCCGCAGACCGACGCCAACGGTCGCTACATCCCGCTCTTCCTCCAGGGGCTGAGCCTGATCGCGAATTACATTCCGACCCGCGGCGCCAAGCTCGACATCACCACCGACTCGCTCTTCTTCAACGACCGCTGGAACCTGAACGAGCACTGGTCGTTCAACCTCGGAGTGCGCTACGAGAAGGTCAAGTCGGAAGCCACGGGCGGCATCAACACGCTGGACACCACCACCTTCGTGCCGCGCCTCGGCGGGTCCTTCGACCTGAACGGTGACGGCAAGTACAAGTTCGACGTCACCTACGCCGAGTACGCCGGCCGCTACAACCCGGCGATCCTCGGCCGCAACACGCCGGTCGGCAACCCGCTCGGGATCTACGGCTACTATGTCGGCCCCGAGGGCCAGGGCATCGACTTCGCCCCGGGTCTCGATCCGAGCAACTACGTGACCTACGGCGCCGCGGCGCCGACGCAGAACATCTTCTTCGAGAACGGCCTGCACGCACCGGTGGCGCGCGAGTTCACCCTGTCGTACGGCATGCAGCTGCCGAAGGGCGGCTACGCGAAGCTCTCCTATGTCGATCGCGACACCAAGGACCTCATCGACGACTTCGTCACCATCGATCAGGGCTGCGTCGACGTCATCGTGGAAGGGATCAACGCCGGTTGCTTCGACAAGGTCGTCTATCGGAACACCTCGAGCCCGAAGCGCAAGTACCAGGGGCTGCAGATCGAGGCCAAGTACAACTTCACCCCGAGCCTCTCGCTCGAGGGCAACTGGACTCATCAGCTGAAGAACGACGGCACCTACGAAGGAGAGGCCGGGCAATCGATCGGCGCCACGCCGTTCGGCAACCGACCGGAGGTGTATCCGAGCAATCGGATCGCTCCCGATGGCCGCTTGACGAACTACCAGGCCGATAAGGTCCGGCTGTGGACGAACTACACCTTGGACATCGGCCGCGCCGGTACCCTCGGTCTCGGCGTCGTCTTCCGCTACGACTCGGCGCAGACGTTCAGCTACCTGGTCAACAACTTCGCGCCGACGACGCAGCAACGCGCCGCCAACCCGGGCTATCAGCAGCTTCCGCCGCAGACCATCTTCTTCGGCGATCGGGGAGTCGGGAAGTTCAACGATGTCTACTTGTTCGACTTGGCCATCAACTACAGCGTCCCGGTGTGGAAGTCGCTCTCGCCGTGGATCAAGTTCACGGTGACCAACGTGCTGAACGAGGACAAGCTGGTGACCTTCAACACCGGCATCCGGGCCAACAACGGCGCGACCGATCCGAAGGACGCTTTCGGTCTGCCGACCACCTTCACCAAGGGCACGAGCTTCGGCAAGGGCACCGGCAACGCCAACTACGCGGTGCCGCGCGAGTACGTCCTCGCCCTGGGGTTGCGCTTCTAGGTCGATTCGATCCGCTCCGCCGCGCGCGGCGGAAGTTCCTGGGGGCGGCGCGAGCCGCCCCCTTTTCTTTTCCGTAGAATCGCGTCGATGCTTCTCCGCCGCGAGCTCACGTGGATCGTCGCGGCTCTCCTTCCGGTCTCGAGCCTGCTCGCCGGCTGTCGCCGAGAGGCGGATTCCGCCTCGCCCGGGGCGCCGGTCATCCTGGTCTCGATCGACACCCTGCGCGCCGACCGCCTGCCGCTCTACGGCGCCAAGGGCGTCGCGACGCCGGCGATCGACTCGCTGGCGGAGGACGCCGTCGTCTTCAACGACGCTCTGGCGCACTATCCGCTGACCCTGCCCTCGCACGTCTCGCTGCTCACCGGACTGCTGCCGCCGCGGCACGGCGTGCGCGACAACCTCGGCTACACCCTCGACGCGACGGCGCATCCGACCCTCGCCCGCTGGCTCGCCGCTTCGGGCTACGCGACCGGCGCCTTCGTCTCGAGCTACGTGCTGCGCGCCGCGACCGGGCTGGGGAGCTCGTTCGACACCTGGGACGGTCCGGACACCCTGGGTCCGGAGGCCGAGCTCGACCTGGTCCAACGCTCGGGCACCGCCACCGTCGGTGCCGCCCGCGCCTGGGTCGATCGCCAGGCCGCGCGACCCTTCTTGCTCTTCGTCCATCTCTACGAGCCGCACGCCCCCTACGCGCCGCCCGAGCCCTACCGCTCGCGCTACGCCGACCCGTACGACGGTGAGATCGCCGCCGCCGACGCGGCGCTCGGCGGGCTGCTCGACTACCTCCGCTCGCGCGGGCTCTACGAGCGCGCCGCGATCGCCTTGGTCTCGGACCACGGCGAGGGCCTCGGTGAGCACGGCGAGCTGCGGCATGGGGTCTTCCTCTACCGCTCGACCCTGCGCGTGCCGCTGTTGCTCAAGCTGCCCGGCGTCTCGTCCGGCGGGCGGCGGGTCGCCGCGCCGGTCGGCCTGGTCGACGTCGCCCCGACCCTGGCGCGGCTCGCCGGCGCGCGAGCGCCCGCCGATCTCGACGGTCGCGATCTGCTCGCCGCGCCCGCCGCGGACCGGGTGCTCTACGCCGAGACCTTTTACGCCCGGCTGCACTTCGGTTGGAGCGACCTCGAGGCGGCGAGCGACGGGCGCTGGTCTCTGGTCGACGGCCCGGCGCCCGAGCTCTTCGACCTCGCCGCCGACCCGGCCGAGACCACGAGCGTCCTCGAGCGCGAGCGCCGCGAGCTCGCCCGCCTGCGCTCCGCCATCGCCGCCACCCGACGGCCGCTCGCCTCGCCCGAGAGCGTCACCCGCGAGACCGCCGCCAAGCTCGCCGCGCTCGGCTATCTGACCGGCATCGCGGCGACCGAGGCCGAGCTCCCGGACCCCCGCAGCCAGCGCGACGTGCTCGCCGACCTCGAGGCCGGCCTCGAGGCGGGCGCGGAGGGTCGCGACGCCGAGGCCGAGCGCCTGCTGCTCGCCGTGCTGGCGCGCAACGACAAGATGCGCGACGTGTGGTCAGCCCTGGCGCGCGCCTACGACCAGCAGGGCCGGGGGCGCGAGGCGCTCGCCGCCTGGGAGCGGGTCCTGTCTCTGTCCGGCGGCGACTTCGCCGTCGCGCTCGTGGTCGCCGAGCACAGCCTGGCGGTCGGCGACGTGGCGCGCGCCACCGCGCTCGCCGAGAGCGTGCGCGCCCAGGACCCAGCCGGCTACGAGGAGATGATGGCCGAGGTCGACCTGGCCTTGGGGCGAGAGGCGTCGGCCGACGCGCGGATGGAGCGCGCGGTCGAGCTCGGCTCGCAGAGCGAGGTCGTCCGCCGGCGCCTGGCGATCGTGGCGCTCGCCGCCAAGAACCCGTCGCGCGCCATCGAGCTGCTCGAGGCGGTGCGCAAGGGCGCCGAGCCGGCGACGCTCACCGTCCTCGCTCTCGCCCTCGGCGACGCCGGGCGCAACGACGAAGCCCTGCCGCTGCTCGAGGAGGCGCGGCGCGAGGCCCGGCCGCCCGCCGATTTCTTCGAGAACCTGGGCGTCGCGCTCCTGGCACTCGACCGGCTCGACCGCGCCGCCGCGGCGTTCGAACAGGCGACGGCGCTCGATCCGCGCCTGGCGAGCGCCTGGAACTCGCTCGGCGTGGCGCGCTTCCGCGCCGGCGACGCGCGGCGCGCGATCGACGCCTGGCGGCGATCGGTGGAGCTCGACGGCAGTCAGCTCGACGCCTGGTACAACCTCGGGCTCGCGGCGGCGCAGGCCGGCGACCGGACGCTGGCGCGCCAGGCGCTCGGCCGCTTCCTCGCCGTCGCGCCGGGCAACGCCGGCGCCGAGCGCGAGCGGGCGCGGGAGATCCTCGCCCGGCTCGGGAGCGGGCGTTGACCGGCCGGCTCGCGCGAAAGCTGGCGCTCGGTTGGCTGGCGGCATGCGCGCTCGCTGGTTGCGCGCGTGAGGCGACCAGCCGTGGAGCTCCGGTCGTCCTCGTCACCATCGACACTCTGCGCGCCGACCATCTTCCCTCTTGGGGTCGACAGGGCGTCGTGACGCCGGCGATCGATCGCCTCGCCCGCGACGGCATCCGTTTCGCGAACGCCTACGCTCACGTGCCGCTCACGCTGCCCTCTCATTCCTCGCTGCTGACCGGCAGGTTGCCGTACGAGCACGGCGTTCGCAGCAACATCGGCTTCAAGCTGGACGGCGAGCGATTTCCGACGCTCGCCACGCTCCTCTCGCGCTCCGGCTACCGTACCGGCGCGGCCGTTTCGTCGTACGTGCTGCGCTCGGAGACCGGTATCGCCGCCGGCTTCGAACGCTTCGACGACGCCCTGGAAGTCCGGCAAGATCAGCCCCTCGGCGGGCTTCAGCGACCTGGAGGAGAGGCTCTGGCGGCCGATCTCGGCTGGCTCGCCGAGGTCGGCGCACGCCCCTTCTTCCTCTGGCTGCACCTGTTCGAACCGCACACGCCGTACTCGCCGCCTGAGCCCTTCCGCACACGGGCGCCGACGCTCTATGACGGCGAGATCGAAGCGGCCGACGCGATCGTCGGCCGCCTGCTGGCGGAGCTCGAGCGGCGCGGTCTCTACCAGCGAGCGCTGGTGGTGCTGGCTTCGGATCACGGCGAAGGCCTCGCCGACCATGGCGAGCAAGAGCACGGCATTCTCTTGTACCGCGAGGCGCTACACGTCCCGCTGGTTCTCAAACTCCCCGGCAACCAGCGCGCCGGCGAGATCTCGATCGACCCGGTCGGGTTGATCGACATCGTGCCGACCGTCCTCGCCGTCGTCGGACTGACACCGCCCCCGGGACTCCCGGGAACGAATCTGCTGGCTGCCTCGGCGGCGCATCGTCGCCTCTATGCCGAGACCTTCTATCCGCGGATCCACCTCGGCTGGAGCGCGCTGCGCTCCCTGATCGACGAGCGCTATCAGCTGATCGACGGACCCGACCCGGAGCTCTACGACCTGATCGCCGATGCTGCGGAACGCGACAACCTGCGCGACCGAGAGCGCCGAGCGTTTCAAGAGCGTCGCCAGGAGATCGCCCTCGTCCCCGAGGCGCTGACGGAGGCGACCCCGGCGAGCCCCGAGGAGCGCAAGCGCCTAGCGGCCCTCGGCTACTTGACCGGTACCGAGAGCGCGACAACCGGGCCGCGGCCCGACCCCAAGGGGAGAATCGGCGAGCTCGCCGAACTGCAGCGGAACTTCGAGCGCGTGCAAGCGGGCCGCGTCGCCGAGGCCCTGGCGAGCCTGCGTCGCCTGGTCCAGGACAACCCGGACATGGTCGATGCTCGGGTTCAGCTCGCCGCGGTCCTGCGCCGCCTCGGCCACTTCGAGTCGGCGCTCGAGCAATACCGGGAGGTGGTGCGTCAAGCGCCCGGTCACCTGCAGACGGTGGCCGTCGAGATTGCCAAGGTGGAGCTCGATCTCGGTGACCTCGCGGCCGCCGAAGAGAACGCTCGCCTCGCCCTGTCGGGATCTCCCGCCGAAGCGCACCTGCTGCTCGCGCAGGTCGCGGCGCGCCGGCGCAACTTCGTCCGCGCCGAGGCCGAAGCGCGGGCAGCGATCGGTAACCCCGCGCTGCCTCGCCTCCCCGCTCTGGTGCTGTTAGCCGAGATCGCCGGCCAGACCGGACGGCCCAGCGAAGGTCTCGATTGGATCGAGCAAGCCGAATCGCGCGTCGCCAGCGGTGCCGCCGAACCGATCGCCACCCTCGACTCGACCCGCGGCGATCTGCTCGCCCGGCTCGGGCGGACGAGCGAGGCCGAGTCCGCTTTTCGCCGCGAGATCGAGCGCTTTCCGCGCACCGAGGAGGCCTACGTCCGCCTCGCCATCCTGCTCGCCGCCGGCCACCGCTTCGACGAGATCCAACCGACGCTCGACGCCCTGGTCGCGGCGGTACCGACCCGCGCCGGCTTCGAGCTCGCGGCGCGGACCATGGAAGACCTCGGCAACCGCGCCGCCGCGTCCGCCTACCGCCGCCGCGCCCCGGCGGCCGCCGGCGGCGGAAGATGAGCGTCCTCGCGCTCGCGGCGCGCCTACTCTTCTGGGGTGCGGCAAGCGCCGCGCTCGCCGGGACGGGAGCGCTCGTCGCTCGCCGGGCGCTCGGCACCGCGGAGCGGGTGCCGTTTCTCGCCGCCTCGCTCGCTGCGGCGACGGCTCTCTACCTCACCCTCTTCTTCGCCAGCGGCGCGCTCGGGGTCTTCTCGCTCGCCTCGGTCGGCGCCGGCGCCTTGGCGGCCTGGACGATCGCCGAACGGCTGTGGGGCGGCGCCGCGGCGCGCTCCGAGATCGGCAAGGCGCTGGGCGCGAGCGCGCGCCAGGCGCTCGCGGTCACGCGACGGTTTCCCGGAGCGCTGGCGCTCGCGCCCGTGCTCCTCGTCGCACCGCTCGCGCTGCGCGCCCTGGTCGGACCGCCGCTGGCGTGGGATGCCCTCACCTATCACCTGGTGCGCGCCGCGCGTTGGCTGCAGACCGGTTCGTGGGCACCGGTGCCGGGCCCCGACGCCGTCGGCTACTACGAGCACTTCGCACCCGGCGGCGATGCGCTGTGGGCCTGGATGCTCGCCGCGACCCACTCGGACACGCTCCTGGTTCTAGCGACGGTCGGCGCTTTCTTCTTCCTGGTCTTCGCCGTCTACGCCCTCGCCCGCGAGCTCGGCGGCGCGCCACCGGTCGCCGCCGCGGTGGCCGGCGCGACCGGCAGCCTGCCGGCAGCGCTGCGCTTCGCCACCACCGCCTATGTCGACGATCTCGCCTCCGCGTGGGCGCTGGTGGGCACCCTCTTCCTGCTGCGCTTCCTCCGTACGCGGCGAAGCGGCGACGCCCTCTTCGCTCTCTTCGGATTCGCGCTGCTCTCCGACAGCAAGTCGATGAGCTTCCCGGCTCTCGGCTTCGCCGCCGCGGTGGTGCTCGCCCGGTCAGGTTCGCTGCCGCGCGCCCGGCTCCGCCGGCGGCTGCTGCCGGCGCTCGCACCGCTGGCGCTCGCCGCGGCGCCGCTCGTCTGGGGCGTCGTCTGGACGGGATCGTGGAGCGCGCCGTTCGAAGCCCGCATTCTCGGCCGGACGCTCGCCCACGGCGATCCGGCGTTCGTCCATGCGCTGGCGCACCCATTGGTGCCGCCGGACAACCTGGAGTTCCTGTTGCGTCTCTTCCGCGGGCGCGCCTTTCCGACCTGGCCGCACCTCAACTTCGGCTGGGGCGGCGCGCTGCTCGCTGGGCTCGGCGCCGTGACGCTCCTCGGCGCCGCGCTGCAACCGGCCCGGCACGGCGCGAGGTGGCGGTCGATCCTCGTCCTCGGCCTCGCGCTCTGGCCGCTCGCGGCGGTCTTCTCGCCGCAGCTCGCCGCGCTGCGCAGCCCGCTGTGGTGGGACGTCAACGGCCGCCTGTTGCTGCAAGCGCCGGCGCTCGCCGCGGCCGCGGTCGCGCTGTTGCCGGCCACCGTCGCCGCTCCGCTCTGCGCCTTGGCGATCGCCCTCGACTTGCTTTCCGCCTGGCCGCTCGGCTTCACCCTCGCGGATCTCGCGCCGGCCGCGGCGCCGCTCACTGTCGTCGCGGTGCTGGCGCTGGCCCTCGCGGTCTTCCGCCGCCGTCTGGCCGGAGGCGAGCGCCGCCTGGTCGCCGGCGCGGTCGTCGCATCGCTCCTCGCCGCGGTGATCTGGATCGACGCGCTGCGCGCCACCCGGCGCGAAGTCTCCTACCGGCGCGCCCTCGACGACCGCGAGGCCGCATTCGACGCCCACCCCATCCAGGTGCTCGCGCCCCCGGGAGCCGCGGCGGTCTGGGCGCACCTGGATGGCGACCGGCCGCTTTCGGTGGCCGCCTCATGGGGCTGGGACCTGATCGCGGGTCAGAATTGGTGCCGCTATCCGCTGCTGGGATCGCGCCTGCAGAACCGGCTTCTGTACGTACCGCCGACCCGCGACGGAAGAATCGTCAGCTACGCCGACGGGGCGAAGCTGGCGGCCGCCGCGGATCCCGAATCCTGGCTCGCCCGCCTGCGCTCCGCGAAGGTGGACCTCCTCGTGTGCGGATACCCCTGGTCGCTCGAGTGCCGCTGGGCGATGGCCGATCCGCGGCGCTTCCCGCTCGAGATCGCCGCCAGCTCGCGCGCCCTCGCCGCCTTTCGCGTCGCCCCCGCGCCCTGAGCTGACCGCTCTCCCGGATTCGGCCGCGACGCCGCTAGTCGCCTTCGACCGGACCGCGCGCCGGCTCGCCGCGCTCGCCCTGGGAGGCCACCCAGAGGTCGACCAGGCGGGCGATCTCGCGCGCCACGGCGGCGCGGCGGGCGCGAAACTCGCGCGCCACCCGGCGCCGCGTGCGCAGGAGCAGGAAGGCGCGACTCTCGCGCCAGAGCGTCGCGCGCCGTTCGTGCCAGCGCAACGCCACGAAGCCCGAGATCGGCGCGAGCACGGCGGCGGCGAGACCGGCCCACGCCCCGAAACGCCAACCGGCGAGGACCCCCTCGCCGATCCAGGTCGCCGGATAGAGCACCAGAGAGGGGAAGAGCTTGTAGGTCGCGATCTGGTTCGGCTCGTCGCGCACCCGGCGCGCCACCAGGGCCGCGAGCGCGAAGGGCGGCAGGTTGGCGAGCGTGCCGGCGATCGCCAGCGGCGAGGCGACGCAGATGCGCAGCGTCGTGCGCGCCGCGAAGGCGAGCGCCGGGCGCCATTCGACGTCGGAGCTGACCTGCTCGTCGGTCAGGCCGGCGGTGCGCAAGAGGCCGTCGTAACGCTCGGCGGCCGCGACCGCGGCCTCGAGCTCGGCCGGGAATCGACGCCGGAGCTCCTCGAACGAGGTCGAGAGCGCCTTGCGGGTGTGGAACTCGGTCGCCAGGCGCCGGCGGGCCGCCGGAGCCTCGGTGTCGCGGTCGAAGATCTCGGCCCCGACCTCGATCAGTCGCGCCTCCCGCCAGCTGGTGTAGTTGAGCGTCACGCGCTCGAGCGCCGCGGCGATGCGCGCCGTCAGCGCGTGCACCGCGGCGTGCTCGTCGGCGCGGGCGAGCGCGATCTCGGGCGCCGGGTCGAGCGACTCGCCGACCACCACCAGCGCGCGGGAGCGGAACCGCCCGCGCTCCTCGAACACCAGACCGACGGGGAGGATGCGCACCCCGACCGGCCCGCGCTCGAGCTCCGCCTCGAGGGCGATACGCGCCGCGCCGGTGCGCAGCGGCAGCAGGTGCGGCTGGTCGTGGCTCGTGCCTTCGGGGAAAATCGCCACCACGCCGCCCCGCGCCAGCTCCTGGTGACAGCGGGCGAAGGTCTCGCGGTTGCGCTCGCCCGCCTCGCCCGGAGTGTCCTGCCGGCGCACGACCGGGAGGACCCCGGCGAGATCGAGGATCTGCGCCAGCACCGGGATCTTCCACAGCGTGCTCTTGCCGAGCATGCGCGCCGGCAGGCGCAGCGGTCCGAGGACGAACATCGGATCGACGAGCCCGTTGGTGTGGTTGGCGACCACCACCAGCGGGCCACGCTCCGGCAGACGATCGCGGCGAACGACCTCGACTCGGCGGAAGAAGAGGAGCAGCAACCGGCGGCAGAGCCAGCCGACCAGCGCGTCGAGAGCTCGCCGCATGACCGTGGCCGAGCCCGTGGGCGCTCTAGCCGCTGCCGTGGCGCGCGCTCCACGCCTCGGCGGCGGCGCGACCGCGGCCCTCGTCGATGAAGAACATACCGAGGAAACCGAGGGCGAAGAAGACGGCGGTGGCGAGCACCGAGCCGCGTTGCGAGCCGGTCAGCGAGGAGATCCAGCCGAAGACGAGCGGCCCGACGGCGTAGGCGCCCTTGCCGGCGAGGCCCCAGAGGCCGAAGAACTCGCCGCTCTTGTCGACCGGCGAGAACAGGCCCACCAGGCCGCGCGAAGCCGACTGCAGCGAGCCGATCCCCAGCCCGGCGGCCAGAGCCACCCCCCAGAAGACGCGCTTGTCGGTGGTCGCGTAGACCGTGCCGCAGACGCCGAGCCAGACGACGAGCGCGAGCTGGATCGTCCGCCGGGCGCCCAGCCGGTCCTGCAACGCGCCGAAGGCGAAGGCGCCGAGCGCCGAGGAGATCTGCAGCAGCAGGAAGAGCCGGATCAGCTCGCCGGGGGTCAGCCCGATCGTGCGCTCGGCGTAGATGCCGACGAAGGAGATGATGCTCGTCAGCCCGAGCGAGAAGACGAAAAAGACGCCGAGGAAGCGCACCAGCTCGCGGAAGCGCAGCGCCTCGCGCGCCGTGGTCGCCACTCGGCCGAAGCCGTTGCGCAGGTAGTAGAGCAGCGATTCGCTGCGCCGGGGTGCGCGCTCGCGCAGCACCAGGAAGGTCGGCAGCCCGGCGACCAGGAAGAAGACCGCGGTGATCACCCAAGTCCAGCGCAGATTGGCGAAATTCTCGACCGTGAAACCGCCGGCGATTCGGCCGCGGATCAGCAGCAGGCACGCCAGGCCGCCGAAGTAGCCGAGCCCCCAGCCGAAGCCCGAGATCCGGCCGACGTTGGCCGGGGTCGAGATCTCGGGCAGGAAGGCGGCGACGAAGTTCTCGCCGAAGGAAAATCCGAGGTTCGAGACCACGAACAGCGCCAGGCCGAGGGCGATCGCTCCCGGACCGACGAACCAGAGCGCCGCGGTGCCGGCGACGCAGGTCAGGTAGGTGAAGAAGAGGAACGCCTTCTTGCGCCCCGACTCGTCGGCCACCGCGCCGACGAACGGCGACAGCAGGAGCACGACGAGGTTCGAGATCATCACCCCGCGGCCCCACCACAGGTCGGCCGCCGGGCCCGCCGCCACCACTTTGGTGAAGAAGACGCCGTAGGCGACGGTGACGACGATCGTGGTGTAGCTCGAATTGGCGAAGTCGAACATCGCCCAGGCGACGATCTCGCCGAGGCCCGCCGGTTTGGCGACACGGGAATTCGCGGGGACGGACAAGCGGCGGAAGTCTACGCGGAACCGCCGGGGCGATCGCGCGCGCCGGCGATCTCGGTCGCCAGGCGATTCACCTCGGGGTGGCGCGGGTCGACCTGGCGGGCGCGGTCGAGGGTGTAGTCGGCGTCGAGCCGCGAGCCTTCGGCGAGCTGCCGGCGGGCGATCCTGCCGAGCTCGAGGATGCGCGCCGTGCGGGCGCGATCCAGGGTGGTCTGCAGGCTCGACTGAACCCCCGGCGGCAGCTCCCAAACCGGCATCCGCAGCAGCTCCTCGGCGGTCGCCAGAGCGCTCTCGGCGTCGCCCTCGGCGAGCAGCCGGTCCACCTCGACCAGGACGCGGCTGACCATCTCGCCGAGCTCGCGCTCGGGGTGGGCGGTCGCCGCTTCGCGCGCCACGCGCTCGGCGAGCAGGGCGTGCTCGGGCGCGAGCTCGCGCCAGCGCCGGGCGCGAGCCAGCGCCTCTTCGGCTTCGTCGATCCGGCCGCGGGCGAGATCGCGCTCGGCGCGCGCGATCTCCGTCCGGTACTCGTTCTCGCGCCGCTGCGCGAGCGCCGCGTCCACCAGCAGCTGCAACGCCGCCGAGCCGTCGGTTTCGCCGGATTCGGCGCGCAGGCGGACGAGCTCCTCGGCCGCCTCCTCCGGTCGATCCCCCGCCAGGAGCTTCTTGACCGCCGCCTCGCCGCGCTCGATCCGCTCGCGGACCTGCGCCGCACGCCGCGCCTCGGCCAGCCGCTCCTGGACCTCCATCAGCATCCGCTTGATCTCGGGGTCGTCGGGCCGCAGCTGTTGCGCCAGCGCCAGCCCGTCGCGCGCCGCCGCCCAGTCCCGGCGCCCGAAGGCGTCGCGCGCCGCTCCCGCCACCTCGGCGAAGCGCAGCTCGCGCCCGAGGATCTCGAGCTTCTGGTCGCGCTCGACGAGCTCGGCGCGCGAGCCGTGCTCGGCCACCAGACCGCGCAAGCGGATCGCCGCCTCGCGCGGTCGCTCGGCGGCGAGCAGTCGGTCGAGCTCCGCCAGGCCGTCCTGGAAGACGCGCTCGCGCTTGCGCTCCTCGAGCCGCTCGCGCAGCTCGTTCTCGACCCCGGCGAGCGCCGGGTCGCGCGTGTCGGCGACCCCGGCCGCCGCCAGCAGCTGCTCGGCGCGGTCGAGCTCGCCGGCGGCGATCGCCTCGCGCAGGCCGGCGAGGCGCAGGGTGCGATCGACCTCGGTCGAGGCGAGCGCCAGCGGCCGATCGCCGATGGCGGTGCCGGTGGCCGGAGTCGAACGCGCTTCGTGGAACTGGCGGTTGAGCTCTTCCTGCGTGGTGTGCGAGCTGCGCGGCGCGGCGACCGGAACCGGATGCGCCAGGCGCCAGCTCTCGAGGCGCGAGAGCAGGTCGGCGGCGAGCGGCCGCCATTCGGGCAGGCCGCACAGCGCGAGCTCGGCGACCATCGCCTCGGCAGTCGAGGGCCGCTCGTCCGGCGTCTTCGCCATGGCACGCGTCACCAGGGCGCGTAGCCTCTCCGGCACCCGGCCGCCGGGATCGGCGGTCGCGAAATCCATCGGCGGCAGATAGAGATGGCCGGTCACCAGCGAGGCGAAGTCGTTGCCCGAGATCGGATAGCGGCCGGTCAGCAGCTCGAAACAGAGGATGCCGAACGAGTAGAGATCGGCGCGTCCATCGAGCGGCTCGCCGCGCAGTTGCTCGGGCGAGGCGTAGCGCGGCTTGCCGAGGAACATGCCGGCGACCGACTTCTGGGTCGAATCGGCGAGCGCCTTGACGATCCCGAGGTCGATCAGCTTGACGTGCGGCTGGCCATCGACGTCGAGCGCCACCATCAGGTTGTCGGGCGAGATGTCGCGGTGCACGTAGCCCTTGCGGTGCAGGAAACCGAGAGCGCGCAGACCCTGTTGCGCCATCTCGACCGCCACCGCCGGCGCCAGCAAGCGCTCCGGCCGGGTGAAGTCCTCGAAGGTCATGCCCTCGATGAACTCCATCACCATGAAGGCGGTCCCCTCGTCGTCGACCGAGAAGTCGTAGAGCTGGGCGATGTTCGGGTGGCGCAGCTTGATGGCGACCCGCGCCTCGCGCAGGAAGCGGTCCTTGAGGTCGCCCTCGGCGCCGAAGTTCGGGCGCAGGACCTTGATCACCCGCAACTCGTCGAGGTGGCGGTGGCGGACGAGGTAGATCGTCCCCATCCCGCCCTCGGACAGCTTGCGCAGGACCTCGTATTTCCCCTCGATCCGGGGCATCGGGAGCACGGTCCGGGGACTCTACACCCCCGCTCCGCGGCCGAGCTGTGAAAAGCGCGCGCCCGGCTAGGGGCAGGTGGCGAAGGCGGCGGTGTCGGTCGTCGCCTGCGCCGAGACGCCGAGCGCGTTGTCGTAGGTCTTGGTGACCTCGGCGAAGGTGTCGTAGACCGTCAAGTGGAACTCGACCGTGGTCAGCGCGGCGTAGAAGACCCAGTAGCGGTTGTTCAGGTCGCAGCCGTTCAGGATCTTGATCATCACCTCGAAGTTCGAGGGCGAGAAGAACCAGAGGATGCCCGAATCCTCCGAGCCGAGGGGCACGAAGGTGCCGTTGCCGGTATGGCCCTGGAAGTCCTTCCAGGTGGCGCTGATGCGGAATCGCCCGCGGTTGAGCTCCGAATAGCGCCCGTCGAGCGACGGCATGGCGCCGTCGCCGGCGAGGATGCGGGTCGCCCCGCTGCACTCGACGAAATTGGTGAAGTTGCCGGTCACCGCCGGCTCGACCGAGGTGGTGATCAGGTAGTAGCTCTGATCGGCGCCGAGCGCGACTCCGGCGAGGTCCGAGGTCCCCACGCCGAGTCCGCCGTTGTCGTTGGCGGCGATCAGGTTGACCAACGGCGAGGTGGGGTCGAAGGCGCCCCGGTAGAGGTAGATCAGGCCGTCGAAAGTCCCCTCTTGGGCGCTGCGCAGGTCGCAGACCGCCGCCGAGTTCACGAAGAACGCCTGCTGGTGGTACTGGGTCGTCTTGCCCGACAGGGTCGTCAAGTCGGTGTTCGGCCGGTTGAAGGTCCGGTTGGTGAGCGTCGTGCCGTAGAAGGAGAACCCGGCGGTCGCCCCGGCCGGTGGAGCGGCGAGGGCGGCGAGGAGCAGCAGCGGAAGGAGTCGGCGAAGCATCGTCGGGCGGTCTCCGGAGGATGGATGCTACCCGGAGAGACCGCCGCAAGTCGACCCGGCGGCGTTCGGGCGCCGCGGGCACGTCGCGGCTAGCTCTTGGCCTCTCCCCAGTTCGGACCGATCCCGGTGTCGACCACCAGGGGGACCGCGAGGCGGGCGACCCCCTCCATCTCGCGCTTCACCAGGGCGGCGACCGCCTCGGCTTGCGCCGCCGGGGCCTCGAGCACCAGCTCGTCGTGGACCGAGAGCAGCAGGCGCGCCCGCGGGTGCTCGGCGGCCAGGCGGCGGTCGACGGCGATCATCGCCAGCTTCATCAGGTCGGCCGCGGTCCCCTGGATGCGGGCGTTGATCGCCATCCGCCGGGCGTTCTCGCGCAAGTTCCAGTTCTTCGACTGAATGTCCGGCAGGTAGCGGACGCGGCCGAAGAGGGTCTCGACCCGGCCGGTCTTCTCGACCTCGGCGAGGGTCTCCCGCATGTAGGTCTGGACGCCGCCGTAGCGCGCGAAGTAGGTGGCGATGAAGGACTCGGCCTCGGGCTTCGAGATCCCGAGTTGGGTCGCCAGTCCGAAAGCCCCCATGCCGTACATGAGGCCGAAATTGATCGCCTTGGCGGCGCGGCGCTGCTCGCCCGACACCAGCTCGGGCGCCAGCCCGAGCACCGCCGCGGCGGTCGCGCGGTGGATGTCCTCGCCGCTCGCGAAAGCCGCGATCAGCGCCGGTTCGCGAGCGATGTGGGCCAGGAGGCGCAGCTCGATCTGGCTGTAGTCGGCGGCCACGAGCAGGAAGCCGTCCGGTGCGCGGAACGCGCGCCGGATCCGTCCGCCGAGCTCGGTGCGGATCGGGATGTTCTGCAGGTTGGGGTTGACCGAGGAGAGCCGGCCGGTCGCCGCCACCGCCTGTTGATAGCGCGTACGCACCCGGCCGTCCTCGCCGGCGATCGCCGGCAGGGCGTCGACGTAGGTCGACTTGAGCTTCGAGTGCTCGCGGTAACGCAGCAGCTTCTGCGGTAGCTCGTGCCCGGCGGCTGCGAGCTCCTCGAGGGTCTCGGCGTCGGTCGAGTAGCTCTTGGTCTTCTGCGTCCGCCGCCGGGCCGGCAGCTTCAGCTTCTCGAACAGGATCGTCCCGAGCTGCTGCGGCGACTGGATGTTGAAGCGCTCGCCGGCGAGCTCGTAGATCGCCGCCTCGAGCGCCGCGAGCTCGGCGCCGAGCTCGGAGGAGAACGCGGCGAGAAAGGGCAGGTCGAGCAGGATCCCCGCCTCCTCCATCGCCACCAGGACCGGCACGAGCGGGATCTCGATGGTGTCGAAGACCTCGCGCAGGCGCCCCTCGGCGAGGTCCTCGGCCAGCCGTGGGGCGAGCCGGCGCGCGAGCTCGAGCCGCTCGCCGGCCCAGGCGCCGAGGCGTGGGTCGCCGAGCGCCGGTTCCTGGCCCTTGTCGAATCCCGCGTCCTTGGCCGAGCGCGACGCCGCGGCGAGCTTCTCGGTCGCGATCTCCTCGAGCGTGTGGCCGTGGAGCGAGGGGCGCGACAGGTAGGAGGCGAGCATCAGGTCGAAGAGCCGCGCGCCGCAACGGCGGCCGACGCCGGCCAGGCGGAGCAGCTCCTTGAGATCGTGGCCGACGATCTCGTCGCCCGAGCGCGCGCAGCGCTCGACGAGCGCCGCCGCGGCCGCCGCGCGCAGCTCCGGCCGCCGCAGGTCGAGCCAGTCGATCGGCCCGCCGTCCGCCCCGCCGATCGCCAGCGCCGCCGGCGCGCCGCCGGCGAGCGCCACCGCCCAGCGGCCGGGGAGCGCCGCGAAGGCCGCCCGCACCGCTTCGGGGTCGGCGAGCTCGGCGAGCCCGTCGGTTCCCGGCGGTGGGGCGTCGGCGCGCTCGGGGGCACCGAGCTCCGCGAGCAGGGTGTGGAACTCGAGCTCGCCGTAGAGCGCGCGCAGCGCCTCGACGTCCGGCGGGTCGAGTCGCAGCAGTTCGGGCTCGAGCTCGACCGGCAGGTTCGTGTGGATGGTCACCAGCTCTTTCGACAGCAGCGCCTGCTCGCGGTGCGTCTGCAACCCCTCGCGGTAGGCCTTGCGCGGGATCTCGCTTGCCTTGTCGAGCAGCGCCTCGACCGAGCCGTGCTCGGCGACGAGCTGCTTGGCGCCTTTCTCGCCGATCCCCGGCACTCCCGGCACGTTGTCGACCGCGTCGCCCATCAGCGCCAGAACGTCGATCACCTTCGCCGGCGGCACGCCCCACTCCTCTTCGACCGCCGCCTCGTCGTAGCGCTTGCCGCGCCCGGAGTGGAGAACCGAGACGTGCGGCGCCACGAGCTGCATCAGGTCCTTGTCGGCCGAGACCAGCTCGACCTCGTAGCCGGCGGCGGCGGCCTTCTTCGCCAGGGTGCCGAGGACGTCGTCGGCCTCGTAGCTCTCGAGCTCGAGGATCGGGATGCGGAAGGCCTCGATCGCGCGCCGCACGTACGGGATCTGCGGCCGCAGGTCCTCGGGCATCGGGGCGCGGTTGGCCTTGTAGTCGGCGAACTTGTCGCTGCGCACGGTCGGCTCGCCGAGGTCGAGCGCGATGCCGACGAAGTCGGGCTTCTCGTCGCGCAGCATCTTGCGCAGCATCTGGACGAAACCGTAGACCGCGTTGGTCGGCAGGCCTTTCGAATTGGACAGGTTCCGGATGGCGTAGAAGGCCCGGAAGATGTTGTTGTAGCCGTCGATCAGGATCAGTTTCGGGCGCGCGGACATCGCGCCCGAGCCTAGCAGGCGGGCGCTCGCCGCCCGCCGCGCCCGCGCCCGCCGCGGGTCGCCCGGCCCTCGGCTACACTCCCCGTCGACAAGGAGGATCCGATGCCGAAATTCGCGATGATGGGTCTCTTCTCGTGGATCCTGATGGGTCTGCTCGCCGGTGCCCTGGCGCGCTTCTTCCTCCCCGGCCGCGACAAGATGGGCTGCTTCATGACGCTCGCGACCGGCATCGTGGGCTCGATCGTCGGCGGCTTCGTCGCCACGTTGCTCGGCTTCGGCGGTTTCGCGGGCTTCGACGTCCACAGCCTGATCGTCGCCACGCTGGGCGCGCTCCTCTTCCTGCTCGTCCTGCGCCTGCTGCGGGGAGGGGACTCGAAGTAGATCTCGGGCGGGGCGCCCGGCGGCGTCTCTGGCGGCGGGGCTCGCGCCTCAGTCGGCGCGTCGCGCCTGGGCGAGCAGGTGCCCGGCTTCGGGCAGGATCAGTTTCTCCATCGCCAGCCGTACCGCCTTCGGGGAACCGGGCAGGAGGAAGATCGCCTTGCCGCGCGCCAGGCCGGCGGTGGCGCGCGAGAGCATCGCCGCCGGTCCGACTTCGCTCCAGGAGTTCACCCGGAAAAGCTCGCCGAAGCCCTCGATCTCGCGTTCGAAGAGCGGCCGCACCGCCTCGACCGTGACGTCGCGCGGCGAGAGGCCGGTGCCGCCGGTGGCGATCACCACGTCGGTCGCTCGGTCGGCGAGCGCCGAAGCGACCGCGCCGCGGATGGCGTCGGCCTCGTCGAGCACGATCTTGCGATCGACCACCCTATGCCCGGCCGCGACCGCGAGCTCGGCCACGAGCGCCCCACCCTCGTCGGTCGCCCGGTTGCGCGTGTCGCTCACGGTCAACACCGCGAACCCCAGCGCCGTCTTCGCCGCCGCCCGATGCTCCTCGACTCCCACACCGCGAAGCTAGCACGGGCCCCGACCGCGAGATGCCCATCTGCCCTCTGCCGAACCCCCGGCTCGTCCCGCCCAGCGAGCATCACGGCCTACCGAGCGCAGTTGTAGTTTCCAGGCGCCCTACCGCCCGCCTCGCAGGCTTTTCAGCGCCACCCGAACGGGTGGCGACTGTCTTCGATACGCGCTTCACAGTCGCATCGACGCCCTGGATTCTCCTAGAGGCTCTTGCGTGCAACACGTGGTGTCGGAGCACGAAAGAGAAGCCACTGGTGGGAGCACAAACTAGCGAGCTCTCCATGAGGGTATTGAGCTCAGCTTCGGAGGCCGAGAAATGTTCGGAAATCATGCCAAGGCTCGACATTTCGTTTCCAGCTGCGTCTTGCTCGCATCCCTGCTCTCCTGCTGCGAAGTGTTGGCCCAGGGATCCGGCTGCAGTGGGGGCTCGACGCCGTCGTGCAACAACGCTTCCGCGCTGCCGACTTGCTCAGCTGGCTCGCCGCTTCAGTGGCGATGCTGGCAGAAGGAGCTCACGAGCAGCGGCAGCTTCTCGAACGGCTATCGGGACGTCGTGGTCACCATCAACTTGACCTGGAGTCAGAACCCGGCCTATCGATACAGGACTCTGGCGTATTGGGCGGGGAAAGCCGCTGACGGGGTCCACGATCGCTTCATCTTTCGCATGGCTTTCGGTCCCTTCCCCGGAACCTGGAATTGGTCCAGCACCTGCTCCAGCTCACTTCCATCGCAACCCTGCAACACCGACGCCGGCCTTGTCACCAGCGGCCTGGTTACCGTCAACGTGGGCCCGCCCTCAGGAAACCCGCTCTACGACAAAGGAATGATCGTCCAGAGCTCGATCGTGGAAGGAGGAACCGGGATAGTCACGCAGTTGCCCCCGAACCACTACGACGGCTCCTACTTCTTTTGGCACGGCGACACCGCCTGGATGGCCACGACGCAGGCTTGCAGCAACGAGTGGAAGACTTACATCGACAACCGAAAATCTAACGGCTTCACGGTCGTGCACCTCGCACTCATTCCACCTTGGGCAGGTCAGGAAGCGTCGAGCCCTTATTGGGGCCCGCTCAACGCCGCCGGCACACCCGCACCACCCTTCGAGGAGCTCGCCGGTGCCTGCCCCTATACGCATGCACCAGACGATCGGAACCCGCTCTACGATCGCGAGAATACAAGGCCGAACTGTATGTCCAGATGGGTCCCTGCCTTCTGGGATCGCTTCGATTCGATGATCGAATACGCGAACGAGCAGGGCATCATGGTCTACATTACCGGCGTGTCGGCGCCCTACGAGGCCTACCCTGCGTCCCCAGCGATCGAAGACTTCGCTCGAAATCTTGCGGCCCGAACACGTGGAAACTTCGTGATTCTCTCGCCGGGCTTCGACAACAATCCGTCAGCCTGCGAGGATGGCTACTCCTGCGGCCCGGACAATCCCGGGCGAACCGTCGAGGCGGTCGAGGATATAGCGGGCGGGGCAATTCGCTCCTTGAGCGCGACCTATCCGATGATTGCAGATCACCATGGCACCATCACTACGAATCAAATGGCGCCAGTACATGACAGCACATGGCTCAATCTGCACGGCTTCCAGAGCGGCCACAACGGTGGGGACCTCGTGGCCATGACTTCTCGCGCGAAGACAATTCCGCAGACCGTCCGGTACTCGACTCAAGGGGCCTATGCGAACCCAAAGAAACCGCTCGTCAACGTCGAGCCTGTCTACGACTGGGGTTACCCAACGTCGACCACGGCGTCAGGCGTGCCGCAGGATTGGAATTTCTTTCGAGCGCGCCAAGCTGGGTACACGAGCTGGCTAAGCGGCGCGACCGGCTTCAGCTTTGGTTCCGTCGGGCTCTGGGAATGGGGGGTCTGCGGCAGAACTCCGATTCCTGCTTGGGCAACTTCCGCGCAGGACTGCCCCGGGCCCCACAACTTGGTTGCGCAAGACCACTACAAGACATGGTGGCAGACGATCTGCACCTCGGCCACAAGCAACCCGGAGCGCTACCTCGGCGATGCCATTCGTCAACTCGACTACTGGACCCTCGTCGCGAACGAACAGACTGGCCAGTCATCCAGGATCAAGAACAATGCAACTCAAGACTCCTACCATCAGATGGTCCTCGCTAGGGACTCCGATCATCTGGTCGTCTATCTGCCGCACAACGACAAGGCCCGCATCAACCTGTCGGGTGTCGGATTCGAGACCAGTTTCTCGGCCTACCTGTTCAATCCAAGGACGGGCTTCGCAGGACAGGACTCTCTGATTCAGACATTCGTCTCCGGGAATACTTGGGACTTTCGGTGGGCCGGCGCGCCTGGAACTGTTGGCAGCGACGACTTTGTTCTCGTGGTGCAGCCGAATTCCGGCCTAGCGGCTGGAAGCTCAGCTGAAGGGGCTGGCGGTACGGCGCTCTCCACGTGGGTCGGATCGAACGATGAGGGGACGCGGGCCCTCTGGGCCCAAGCGATCGACTCCGATGGAAAAGAGATTCTCTCGCCGATTGTTGTTGAGGAAGCTGATTCGGAGCTGCCTAGGTGGGCGCACGCTTCTCAGGCACCGTCCGGGGACTTCTTGGTCACCTGGGAGAACCGAAATACGTATGGAGGCTTGGCTACTGTGATGGCGAGGTGGCTGAACGCCAACGGAGAAGCGCTTGGAGATTCCTTCTCGGTCGCCTCGACCGGGTCTATGGACCAACTTTGGCCTAGCTCCGCGGTCGGCGAAGGCGAGCAAGCCTGGGTCTCATGGGTCCAGCGGGATCCTGCGACAGGCTCCAGTCAGCTCGTGATCGACGACGTTTCTCAAGCCGGAAACTCCCTGGCAGCGCCGGCCCTCGTTGACGGAGGCTCAAGCGGAGAACCTCGCCACCCAAGAATTGCCTGTGGTACGTCGGGGCGATGCTTTGTTGCCTGGGAGATCTTCAACAGGATGACGAACTCGGCTAGCGTTCGATACCGAGAGGTCTCGACCGCGAGATCGAGCGGCCGACACTCGACGAACGAGGCCCGACAGGTGACTGGGAATATCTGGCTTCACTCCTTGTGGGTGGATGACATCAACGTTCTTCACCTGGTGTGGGAGGAGTTCGATGGGCGAGGCAAGAGCAAGGGGAACAGTTCTGGCCGGTTCTGATCGTCGACGGACTGACGAGGAGTGTAGGGGTTGAGAATCTGCGTCTCGTCTTGCTGCCGGTCCGCGTTGGCTGTAATCGGTGCAATCGTTAGCCAAAATGGACCGCTGGCAGCCCAAGTTCCGTTGGGGCCGCTGACGGCAGTCCCGCCAGTCACGACTGGACTTCAATGGCCGTCCTCGATCTCGATTGACGGCTCGGGGCGGGCCCTCCTGGCTTTCGGTAATTTCCATGAACCCCTCTTTGGAGAGGTAGCAACGTTCCTGAATCTAGATGGATCCCTGGGACCGGACTTGCTCCTCAGCGATCACCCGGACGGCGCAGAAGGGCTGACGTGCGTTGTATCGAAGCCAGACGGTGGTTGGTACGCGGGTTACCTCGAATTGTCTGGAGAGGCGGTGCTTCCGCTCCTGGCCGACGGCACTCGAGGAGGAGAGCCAATTCCAATCCACGGACCCGAATATCAGTGTTCCGCCCCGAGAATCGCGGCTTTGGGCGACGGTGGGTTTTCGGTCACCGCGGCCTGTTCGCTGCTCGCGGCACCAATAGACGATGTGGCCAAGATTTTCATTCGTCGCTTCGACGCGAATGGGGTCCCCCTCACCGACCTGCTCGCCGTGAATGAGTTCGCGCCGCAGTTCGGCTCATCGCTTCCGCGGATTGCCCGGTCACCGTCTGGTAAGGCAATGATCGTCTGGGCGGATGAAAACGCCGCTGGCTTCGACGTTAAGGGCCGAATCTTCGACCCGGAGGGTGTGGCACTCTCGCCGGAGTTCGAACTGGCTGCGGGATCGAATGGGCCTCAGTATGTACCGTGGGTGGCGGCTCTCCCTGGGGAGCGCTTCGTCGCCGTCTGGGAAGGAGAAACTTCGGAGTCCGCAATCTACGACGTCGTATTCCGGATCTTCTCCTCTGGAGGAAGTCCACTCTCCGGGGAAGTTCCTGTAAGCGAAACGTCTGCGGTCGATCGGTACCAGCCAAGCCTGTCCTCGGATGCGGCGGGTCACTTCGTCATCGCATGGAAGACGGATGGCGAGGCAGGGCGGTCCCAAGACGTCTACGCCCGTCTCTTCCGTTCCGAAGGCTCGCCGGCCGGGGATGAAGTATTGATCTCGGACGACATAACGCGCGCCGAGCGTGCCGACAGCTGGCCCTTCGTCGCGCTCTCCGACTCGGGCGCCTTCGTCGTCACCTGGGAGGCCGACTCCCTCGACCCCGAGGTCGGAACGCTCGACGTTGCCGCGCGGCGGTACTTCCGCGGTTGTGCTCCGGGGGCCGAACGCTTGCGTCTGGGCGGTGGGCGCTTCGAGGTCTGTACGCTGTGGCGGACGCCCCAGGGCGACGAGGGCGCGGGACATCCGGTGCCGCTCACGGCCGACACGGGCGGGTTCTGGTTCTTCGGCGCCGACAACCTCGAAGTCGTGGTCAAGATCCTCGACGGCTGCGGCGTCGACGAGAACTTCTGGGTCTACGCCGCCGGGTTGACCGACGTCGAAGTCACCCTCGGCGTGATCGACACTTGGAGCGGCAGGACCTGGATCCGCGACACCGTGCTCGGCACTCCGTTCCCGCCCATCCAGGACGTTCTCGCGCTCCCCGTCTGCGACGCCGTGGCACCTTCCTCCCAAGGGCTGAACCCCCAAGCGGCCGCGCTTCGGAGCTCGGCCCAGGGCACCGGCGAGCGTCCTGGCCCGGGCGCCGAGCTGCGGCCCGATGCGATCGAAGGCTCCTGCGCGGCGGACTCGACCCATCTCTGCCTCAATCGAGCGCGTTTCCGTGTCTCGGCGACCTTCGCGAGCGCGGTCGGCCTGGCCGGCCAGGCCTCCGCCGTGCCGCTCACGCCCGACAGCGGCAGCTTCTGGTTCTTCGGCGCGGACAACCTCGAGCTCTTCGTCAAAGTGCTCGACGCCTGCGTGCCCTACGAGCGCTACTGGGTCTACACGGCCGGATTGACCGACGTCGGCGTGCATCTGACCGTCGAAGACACCGTGGCGCACGAGACCAGGATCTACGACAACGCTTCGGGGCACCCGTTCGAGCCCATCCTCGACGCTTCCGCGTTCGCGACCTGCCCATAGCCCCGGTCCTCGAAGTGCCTCGTCACGGGGCCTCGCGCTAGGATCCGCGGCCTATGGCGAAGCGGATCGCGATCCTCGGCATGCCGATGGACCTCGGGCAGGGGCGGCGCGGGGTGGACATGGGTCCGTCGGCCCTGCGCTACGGCCGGCTGCAGGAGAGCTTCGAGGCCCTCGGCCACGCGGTGCACGATCTCGGCGACATCGACGTGCCCGGGGCCGAGGAGCTCGACCTGCCGCACTCGGGCCCCGGCGGCGGCATGGCCTTCCTCGAGGCGATCCGCGCCGCTTGCCAGAGCGCCGCCCGGGCGCTGCTCGAGCTCGACGACGACGTCTTCCCGGTGGTCCTCGGCGGCGATCACTCGATCGCCATGGGCTCGGTCACCGGCTGCTCGCGGCGGCGGCGCACCGGCGTGCTGTGGGTCGACGCCCACGGCGACTTCAACACCCCGGCGACCTCGCCCTCGGGCAACATCCACGGCATGCCGCTCGCCGCCCTGTGCGGCGTCGGCGAGTCGCGGCTGGTCGACCTCGCCTGGCCGGGGGCGAAGATCCGGCCGGAAGACGTCGTGCTGATCGGCATCCGCGATCTCGACGGCGAGGAGAAGCGGCTGATGCGCGCCGCCGGGGTCACCGTGCACACGATGACCGACATCGACCGCTCGGGGATCGCGCGCGTCGCCGAGATGGCGCTCGGTCGCCTCGCCGGCGTCGACCGCCTGCACGTCTCCTTCGACGCCGACGTGCTCGACCCGGAGGTCGCGCCGGGGGTCGGAACGCCCGTGCCGGGCGGCCTCACCTACCGCGAGGCCCATCTGTTGATGGAGCTGCTCGCCGACTCGGGGCGGGTCACCAGCCTCGATCTGGTCGAGGTCAATCCGATCCTCGACCGCGAGAACCTGACCGCCAACACCCTGGTCGGGCTCGCCACCAGTCTGCTCGGCAAGCAGATCTACTGAAGGCGCGCCGGCCGGCGGCGCGACCGCCCTAGTTGTCCTTGTCTTCCTCGAGCTCGGTGTCGACGTTGACCGTCTTGGTGCGCGAGGACGGCGTGACGACGATCTTGATCCACGCAGTCTTGAACTTGGCGAGCGACAGCTTCACCGTGTACTCGCCCGGGCCGGGGAACTTGTAGGCCTTGCCGCCCCCCATGCCGTCCCAATCGTCGGCCTTGCCGATCGGCGTGCCGTCGATCTCGATCATCGTGTCCTCGGGATCGACGTGGAACTCGGCCGCCTCGCGACAGATGAAGGTCTCGGCGATGTGGATCTTCGGCGCCGGCGGTTCGACCGGTTCCACGACTGGCGACGTCGGGGTCGTCGCCACCGCCGTCGGCTGGGTCGCCGGCTTCTTCGGCGCCTTGGGCGCGGTCGTCGCCGGCTGGGTGGCGCGCGCGCCGGGCTCCGCCACCGCGGGGTTCGCTTCGCCGGTCGGCGGGACCGTAGTCGTGGGAGGGATCGAGGTCGTCGGTACCCCCGGCGAGCCGTTGGCCGGCGTGGCGGTCGACGAGCTCGTCGCCCCCGGGGTCTGCTGCTCGTCGGTCGAGGGCGGCACCGCCGGTTTGTGCAGAATCAGGAAAGCCACCAGGCCGATCGCCACCAGGCCGCCGCCGAGGCCGGCGATGAGGCCCAGGCCGCCCCCCTTTTTCTCGGGCGCGCTCGGGGTCTTCGCGGGCTCCGGCGCTCCGGGCAGCGGCGGCGTGACGGCGAGCGCCGTCGGCGCGGTCGAGGCGGCGCGGTTCATCTGCCGAGTGGGGGCGGTCTCGGCCGGCTCTCCGCCGCGGATGCGCGCCAGGATGGCGCGCGCCTTGACCGCCAGGGTCTGGGCGTCGGGCACCCGCGATTCGCGATCCTTGGCGAGCGACCAGCGCAGCAGCTCCTGCACCTCGCGATTGAGCACCCCGGAGAGCGTGATGTCCGACAGCGGATCCTCGTTGAGGATCTGGTAGACGAGCGTGGTCACCGTGTCGGCGGGGAAGGGCTTGCGGTGCAGCAGCATCTCGAACAGCACCACGCCCAAGGAGAACAGGTCGCTGCGGCCGTCGAGCAGCATGCCCTTGACCTGCTCCGGCGCCATGTAGGCCGGGCTGCCGACCATCATCCCGGTGCGCGTCAGCTCGGTGCCCTCGCCGACCGCCTTGGCGACCCCGAAGTCGCTCACCTTCACTTTGCCTTCGCGCGAGATGAGGATGTTGCCGGGCTTGATGTCGCGATGCACGACTCCCGCCGCGTGCGCCACGGCGAGCGCGTCGGCCGACTGCGAGACGATGTCGAGCGCCAGCTCGACCGAGGGAAACTCGCCGCGCGACAGGCGCTGGGCGAGGGTCTCGCCCTCGACGAACTCCATCACCAGGTAGAGCTTGTCGTCCTGCTTGCCGACGTCGTAGACCGCGACCACGTTGGGGTGGTGCAGGCGCGCGGCGACTCGCGCTTCGCGCTCGAAGCGCGCCGAAATCTCGTCCACGTTGTCGCTGCCGCCGGCCATGGCGACCGAGATCATCTTGATCGCCACTTGGCGGTCGAGCTGCGGGTCGACGGCCTTGTAGACCGCCCCCATCGCACCCCGTCCGATCTCCTGGACGATCCGGTAGCGGCCCACCGCCTCGGGCTGTTGGCTCATCACCGGCGCATTCTATTCATTCTCGGCCGACGGTCGATCCCCACTTTCGGCAGGGGCCCGCCGGGAGCGCGGCGGTGTCCGCTTCCGGCACAGTCTCGTCCCGGCAGCGCACACGGCGGCCCCCGCGCCGGCCCGCCGCCGCGCAACCCAAACCGAGGCCGGATCGTAAGTTAGGTTGAAACTCCGGACCTGGCACCGACGTTGCCATGGAGAGATGCGATGGACATTCCTCGCACGCCCCCGAACCGCACGCGCCGGCGACTTCTCGTCGGAGGCGGCGCGACGCTGGCGATCGCGCTCGTGACCGTCGGCCTCGCCCGCCTCAAGCCGGCGGCACCGCAGGTCGAGAAGGGCACGCTGTGGATCGACACCGTCCGGCGCGGCGACTTCGTGCGCGAGGTGCGCGGCAACGGGACGCTGGTGCCGATCGACATTCGCTGGATCTCGGCCGCCTCCGAAGGCCGGATCGAGCGCCTCCTGCTGCAGCCGGGAGCCGCGGTGGAACCCGACAGCGTGATCCTCGAGCTGACCAACCCGGAGCTCGAGGTCTCGGCGCGCGACGCCGAGTTCCAGGAGCGCGCCGCCGAAGCCGACCTCGCCGCCCTTCGCGTCCGGCTCGAGAGCACCAAGCTCGACCAGAAAGCCCAGGCCGCGTCGGTCGACGCCGACTACCAACAGGCGCGGCTCGAGGCCGAGGCCAACGAGCAGCTCGCCAAGGAGGGGCTGGTCTCCGCCCTGCAGCTCAAGATCTCGCGCGTGCGGGCCGAGGAGCTGAAAACCCGCACCGACCTCGAGACCCAGCGCCTGACCGGCGGCGAGGCCTCGATCCAGGCCCAGCTCGCGGCGCAGCAGGCGCGGGTCGATCAGTTGCGCGAGCTCCACCGCCTGCGCGCCGGCGAAGTCGAGGCGCTCAAGGTGCGCGCCGGGCTCGCCGGCGTCCTGCAGCAGCTGCCGGTCGAGGTCGGCCAGCGGGTGACGCCGGGCACGACGCTGGCGCGCGTCGCCCGCCCCGAACCGCTCAAGGCGGAGTTGAAAATCGCCGAGACCCAGGCGCGCGACGTGCTCCTCGGCCAGCCGGCGAAGATCGACACCCGCAACGGCGTGGTCGAGGGCAAGGTGCTGCGCATCGATCCGGCGGTGCAGAACGGCACGGTCACCGTCGACGTCCAGCTCCTCGGGACCCTGCCCAAGGGCGCGCGCCCCGACCTGTCGGTCGACGGCACGATCGAGCTCGAGCATCTCTCGGACGTGCTCTTCGTCGGCCGCCCGGCGTTCGGTCAGCCCGAGTCGACCGTGACCCTGTTCCGGGTCGGCGCCGACGGCGACGACGCGGCCCGCGTGCAGGTGAAGCTCGGGCGCGGCTCGGTGCACCTCATCGAAGTCCAAAGCGGCCTCGCTGAAGGGGACCGCGTGATCCTCTCCGACATGTCGACCTGGGACGCGTTCGACCGCGTCCGACTGGAGTGAAGACCATGACCACGGCAGCCAACGCCCCGTTGATCGAGCTCGAACGCGTCACCAAGGTCTTCTTGACCGACGAAGTCGAGACCCACGCTCTCGCCGGGATCAACTTCGAGATCCGCAAGGGCGAGTACGTCGCGATCGCCGGCCCCTCGGGGTGCGGCAAGTCGACGCTGCTCGCCATCCTCGGTCTGCTCGACACGGCGACCGACGGGCGCTACCTGTTGAACGGCCGGCCGGTGACCGAGCTGTCGGCCGCCGAGCGCGCCCGGGTGCGCAACCGCGAGATCGGCTTCATTTTCCAGAGCTTCAACTTGATCGGCGACCTGACCGTGTTCGAGAACGTCGAGCTGCCGCTCACCTACCGCGGCATGCCGGCCGGCGAGCGCAAGAAGCGGGTGCTCGAGTCGCTCGAGCGCGTCGCCATGGCGCACCGCACCAAGCACTACCCTTCGCAGCTCTCCGGCGGCCAGCAGCAGCGCGTCGCCGTGGCCCGCGCCCTGGTGGGATCGCCCTCGGTGCTGCTCGCCGACGAGCCGACCGGCAACCTCGACTCGCAGAACGGCGAGGCGGTGATGGGACTGCTGCGCGAGCTCCATCGCGACGGCGCCACCATCTGCATGGTCACCCACGACGCCCGCTTCGCCCGTCACGCCGAGCGCTCGATCCACCTGTTCGACGGGCGCGTCGTGCAGGAAAGCGCCGAAGTCGCCTGACGGAGGAGCGGTGTCCGCGCTCCTGGCGGAGTTCCGCGTCGCTCTGCGCTCGCTCGCCCGCGTCCCGGGCTACGCCATCGCGGTGGTCGCCATTCTCGCCCTCGGCGTCGGGGCGAACGTGGCGATTTTCTCGGTCGTCCACCGCGAGCTGATCGCGCCGCTGCCCTACCCCGACTCCGATCGCTTGGTGCGGATCTGGGAAACCTACAGCCACGACGCCGGCTTCGGCACGGCTTCGGCGCCCAATTTCCGCGACTGGAGCGCGCGCGCCGACTCCTTCGCGGCGCTCGCCGCCTACACCGCCGCCAGCCGCAACTTGCAGGGCGCGGGCGACCCGGAGCGCCTGCCGGCGCTCGAATCCACTGCCTCGCTCTTCTCGGTGCTCGGCGCGCGGCCGATCGTCGGCCGCCTGTTCACCGCCGACGACGAGCGCCCGGAGTCGAGCCGCGTGGCGGTGCTCGCCGAGCGCTTCTGGCGCCGGCGCTTCGGCGCCGATCCCGGCGTCGTCGGCCGGCCGCTGGTGCTCGACGGCGTCGCCCACGTCGTCGTCGGCGTGCTTCCCGATTCCTTCCGCTATCCGACCTACGGCGCCAAGGTGGATCTCTACCTGCCGCACCTGCCGGGCGAGCTCGCCGAGATGCGCGGCGAGCACTACCTCGGCGTGCTCGGCAAGCTCGCCCCCGGCGTGCCGATCGAGCGCGGCAGGAAGCAGCTCGAGGAGATCGCCGCCCGGCTCGAAATGGAGTACCCCGACGCGCAGACCGGGCGCGGGGTGCGCGTCCTGCCGCTGACCGAGGCGATCCGCGGCTCGATCCGGCCGACGCTGCTGCTGCTCTTCGGCGCGGTCGGTGCGGTGCTGGCGATCGCCTGCGCCAACCTCGCCGGTCTCGCTCTCGCTCGCGCCGCCGCCCGCCAGCGCGAGATGTCGATCCGCGCCGCGCTCGGCGCGTCGCGCTTCCAGGTCGTTCGCCAGCTCGCGGTCGAGAACCTGCTGCTGACCGCGGCCGGCCTGGTGCTGGCGGTAGCGGTGGCGCGCGGGCTGCTCGCCTGGCTCGCGCCGCGCGTCGCCCAGCTGCTGCCCGACCTCGGCGCCCTGCGCATCGACTTCGCGGCGTTCGCCTTCCTGCTCGCGATCGGCGGCGCGACGGGACTGCTCTTCGGTCTCGCCCCGACCCTCGCCCTGTCGCGCGACCAACTCGCCCGCGAGCTGGTCGAGAGCGGCCTGCGCGCCACTGGGGGTCGCGGTCGCCAGCGCGCGCGGCGGACGCTGGTCACGGCGCAGGTGGCGCTCTCGACCACCCTCCTGCTCGGCGCCGGACTGCTGCTGCGCACCTTCTTCCATCTGCAGGGCGTCTCCCCGGGCTTCGATCGCGTCGGCGTGCTGACCCTCCACCTGTCGCCCGACGAGCGGATGGTGGCGAACGGCACGGTCGGCGCGACGCTCCTCGCGCCGATGCTCGATCGGCTCTCGGCGCTGCCCGGGGTCGAGTCGGCGGGCGTGGTTTCGCTGTTGCCGATACAGAACTGGGGGCGCAACACCTCGTACACCATCGAGGGCCTGCAGGCGCCGCCGGCGGGCGAGGAATGGTGGGTCGAGACGCGGGCCGCGAGCGCCGACGCCTTCCGCGCCCTCGGCGTGCCGCTCAAGGCCGGGCGCTTCCTCGCCGCCAGCGACGCCGCGGCCTCGCAAGACGATCGCTCGCCGGCGCCCTGCCTGGTCAACCAGGCCTTCGTCCGCCGCCATTTCCCGGCGGGCGACGTTCTCGGCCGCCGCGTCCGCTTCGGCGGCGAGGACTACGTCACGATCGTCGGCGTGGTGGGCGACGTGCGCCAGGGCGGCCTCGAACAGGAGTCGCTGCCGGAGCTCACCTTCCTCGCCACCGATCCGCGGGTCGCCAACATGTTCGCCAACGACATCGTGTTGGTGGTGCGCTCGGCGCTGCCGACTTCGAGCCTCGCCGCCGCGGTGCGCGCGGCGGTGCGCGAGATCGCGCCGCAGCAGCCGGTGCACACCCTCCTCACCCTCGACGAGGTGCTCTCCGCGTCGCTCGCCGACCGCCGCCTGACGCTGTGGATGGTGGGCGCCTTCGCGACCCTCGCCATCTTCCTGTCGGCGACCGGGCTCTACGCGCTGGTCGCCTTCCTGGTCACGCAACGCGCGCGCGAAGTGGGCGTGCGCATGGCGATCGGCGCCACCGCGCCGCGCATCGCGCGCTGGATCCTCTCGGAGGCGGTCGTCCTGGCGGCGATCGGCCTCGCGGCCGGCCTCGCAGGCGGCGCGGCGCTGTCGCGCCTGGTCGCCAGCCAGCTCGCCGGAGTGAGTCCGCTCGACCCGGCCACCTGGATTGCCGTCGCTCTCTTCATCGCCGCGGTCGCCGTCGGCGCCGGCCTCGGACCGGCGCTCGCCGCGGCGCGCACCGAGCCCATCGCCGTCCTGCGCAGCGAATAGCCCGGAGGAATCGTCATGTCCCGAGCCTCGTCGCCGTTCGGTCTCGCCCGGCGCCGCCTCGCAGCCAGCCCGGGCTTCACCCTGGCCGCCGTGGCGTCGCTGGCGATCGGCATCGGCGGCGCGACCGCCGTCTTCTCGATCGTCCAGGCGCTCCTGCTGCGGCCGATGTCGGGCATCTCGCGCCCGGACCGGATCGTCGACGTCGTGCGCACCGAGAACGGCGAGGGCGCCGACACCTTCGGCTACCTCGATCTGCTCGACTACCGCCAGGCGAAGAGCCTCGAAAACGTCTACGGCTTCGACATGAACCCGTTCAGCGTGCGGGTGGGCGAGACCTCGCGACGGGTGCTCGGCTTCAGCGTCTCGGCGACCTACTTCACCGCCCTCGACGTCCACCCCGAGCTCGGCCGGTTCTTCCTCCCCGAGGAGGACTTGCCGACCGGCGGAGCCCCGGTAGCGGTCGTCAGCCACGACTTCTTCGTCCGCGAGCTCGCCGGCGATCGCGCGGCGATCGGCTCGGTCATCCGCGTCGACAGCCGGCCGTTCACGCTGGTGGGAGTCGCGCCCGCCGACTTCACCGGCCTCATCTTCGGCCTACGCCCCGAGGTCTTCGTGCCGCTGTCGACGGCGTTGTCGGACGACGAATGGCAGACCCGCAAGCTCAAGTCGCGCGCGTCGGCCTGGCTGCTGATCGGCGGCCGGCTCGCTCCCGGCGCCTCGATCGCCTCGGCGCAGGCCGAGCTCGGCGCGATCGCCGCGCGCATCGCTCAGGCCTATCCCGCCAGCCATGCCCACCGCGGCGCGCGCGTGCTGCCCACCGCGCCGGTGCCCGGCGAGGGGCGCGCCGCCGTGCGGCTCTTTTCGGCCCTGCTCTTCGTCCTCGTCGGTCTGGTGCTGGCGATCGCCTGCATGAACGTCGCCTCGATGCTGCTCGCCCGCGGCGAGGCCCGGCAGCGGGAGCTCGCGGTGCGCCAGGCGCTCGGCGCCTCGACGCGCCGGATCGTCGCGCAGCTCCTGGTCGAGACTCTGCTGCTGTTCGCGCTGGCGGCGGCGCCGGCGCTGCTGCTGGCGCGCTGGGGGGTCGCCCTGATCGCCGCCTTCCGCCCGCCGACGCCCTTCCCGGTGGCGCTCGACTTTCCGGTCGACTGGCGGGCGGCGCTCTTCGCCCTGGCCTTGGCGCTCGCGACCGGTCTCGTCTTCGGCCTGGTCCCGGCGCTCAGCGCGGCGCGGCGCGATCCGCAAGCGGCGCTGCGCGACGGCACGGCGACCGTCGGACGGCGGCCGCTGCGCTGGCGGCGCTTCCTGGTCGGCGGGCAGGTCGCACTGTCGCTCGTGCTGCTCGTGGTCGCGGGCCTGCTGCTGCGCGCGCTCGACACCGCGCGACACATCGATCCCGGCTTCCGGACCTCCGGCGTCGTGGCGTTCGACTTCAACCTCGATCTCGCCGGGCTGCGCGGCGCCGCCGCCCAGGCGAAGCTCGACGAGCTGCTCGAGCGCTCGCGCTCCCTGCCCGATGTCACCGGCGCCGCCGCGGCGCGCATGGTGCCGCTCGACCTGAACTCGCTCGGGCTCGGCGGGATCGAAGTCGACGGCGTCGAGAGCCCCGGCGAGAACGGCTTCGAGGCCGACGCCAACATCGTCTCGCCCGGTTTCTTCTCGCTGCTCGACATTCCGCTCGAGGGGCGCGACTTCGAGCCCGGTGACCGCCAGGAGTCGCCCCGGGTGGCGATCGTCAACCGCACCTTCGCCGACCGGTTCTTCCCCGGCGGCGCGGTCGGCCGCACCTTCTACCTGCTCGACGGAGCGACACGCAATCCGTACCGGGTGGTCGGCGTGGCGCGCGACATCAAGGCGCGCTCGCTCGGCGAGCAGCCGCGGCTCTTCTACTGGGTCGCCGCCTCGCAGATCGACCTGCACGAAATGTCCCTTCTCGTGCGCACGAGCGGCTCGACGGCCGCGCTCGCCGCGACGGTCGGCGAGCTGTTCCGCGGCATCGACCCCGATCTGCCCGCCGGACTGCCGCTGCCGCTGGTCGAGATCGCCGCGACCTCGACCCTGCCGCAGCGCCTGGCCGCCTCGGTCGCCGGTTCGCTCGGCGCGCTCGGCATGTTCCTCGCCGCGGTCGGCCTCTACGGCGTGGTCGCCTACGCGGTCGCCGCGCGCCGCCGCGAGCTCGCGGTGCGGGTGGCGCTCGGCGCCGGACGGCGCAACCTGCTGCGGCTGGTCTTCGGCGACGCCGCGCGCCCGGTCGCGATCGGCGCGGCGGTCGGGCTGGCGATCGCGTTCGGCCTCTCGCGGATGCTCGCCAGCCTGCTCTACGGCCTGTCGCCCGGCGACCTGCTCACCTTCGCCGGCGTGCCCGCCCTGCTCTTCGCGGTCGCGGCGCTCGCGGTCGCCGTCCCGGCGCGCCGCGCGCTGGCGATCGAGCCCGCCGCGGCCCTGAGGTCCGAGTGAGCCCGACGATTCCGAGAGGAGAGCCGCGATGACCGGAGTCCGCGACGACCTGCGCCTCGCCCTGCGCTCGCTCTCCCGCAGCCCCGCTCTGGTCGCCGTGTCGGTCGCCATCCTCGGCCTCGGGATCGCGGCGACCACCGTGCTCGCCTCGTTCTTCGACCAGATCCTGCTGCGGCCGCTGCCGGTGCGCGCCCCCGAGGAGCTCGTCATCCTCCACAGCCCGGGGCCGGTGAGCGGCTCGACCAACCGGGTGACCGAGTTCACCGAGCCGCTCTCGCTGCCGACCTACCGCGAGCTCGCGACGCGCAGCGACGTCTTCTCGGGCCTCGTCGCCCGCGTGCCGGTCGAGGTCAACCTGGCGCTCTCCGGCCCGGCCGAGGAGGTCGGAGCCGAGATCGTCTCGGGCAACTACTTCGACGTCCTCGGCGTGCGCGCGGCGGCCGGGCGGCTGCTCGCGGCGGCCGACGACGGGCAGGACGGCGCCTCGCCGGTCGTCGTGCTGTCGTGGGAGTCCTGGCAACGGCGATTCGGCGGCCGGACCGACGCCGTCGGCGGCAGCGTGCGGATCAACGGCACGGCGATGACCGTCGTCGGCGTCGCGGCGCGCGGCTTCCACGGCGTCCAAGTCGGGCTCGCTCCCGAGCTCTGGGTGCCGCTCGGGATGAAGAAGACGATCGTGCCGCTGTGGAGCGGGCTCGAAAAGCGACGCGGCTACTGGCTCTACCTCGTCGGCCGCCTCGCCCCGGGGATGGATCGCGCGCGGGCGATGGCGGCGATCGCGCCCTTCTACCGCCAGATGCTGGAGCAGGATCTCGCCGAAGCGCCGACGCCGACCTCGGCGACCTTCCGCGAGCGCTACCTGAAGAAGCGCCTGGTGCTCGAGCCCGGCGCCGCCGGAGGCTCGGACCTGCGCGGCGAGACCTCGCGCCACTT
The DNA here is from genome assembly GCA_046331385.1 of Thermoanaerobaculia bacterium. Classification (GTDB taxonomy): domain Bacteria; phylum Acidobacteriota; class Thermoanaerobaculia; order Multivoradales; family JAGPDF01; genus JAXLQW01. The sequence continues at coordinate 3,597,347 of JAXLQW010000001.1, read as the reverse complement.
GAAGTTCCTGCTCGCGATGCTCGGCCTGGTGCTGGTGATCGCCTGCGCCAACGTCGGCGGTCTGCTCGCGGCGCGCGCCGCCGCCCGCCACAAGGAGCTCGCGGTGCACCTGGCGCTCGGCGCCGGCCGACTGGACCTCGTGCGCCGGCTGGCGGCCGAGGGCGTGGTGCTCGGCGTCGCGGGCGGCATGGCGGGCGCGGGACTCGCCGCGCTCGCCAACGGGCCGGCGGCGCGGTGGCTCGCGCCGCACCAGGTCGACGCCTTCAGCAGCGAGCTCGACTGGCGGATTCTGCTCTTCGCCGCCGCAATCGCGCTCGTCTGCGGCGTCGCCACTTCGGTGCTGCCGGCGCTCGAGTCGCTCGGCGTCGACCCGCAGAGCGGCCTGCGCGACGGCCGCGGCTCGACCGGCGGACGCCGGCACCTGAGCTCGCGCCGCCTCGCGGTGGCGCTGCAGCTGGCGCTCTCCTTCGCGCTGCTCTCGGTCGCCGGGCTCTTTGCTCACAGCCTGAAGCGCCTCTATTCGGTACCGCTCGGCTTCGACGTCGCGCCGCTCGCCACTTTCGCCGTCGACCCGTCGACCAACGGCTACGACCCGGTCCGGGCGCGACGCATCGCGACCGACCTGCTCGAGGCGGTCGCCGCGTCCCCCGGAGTCGAAGCGGCCGGGGCCGCCGAGATCGGCCTGCTCTCGGGCGACACCATGAGCTCGACGATCAAGGCCGAGGGCTACAAGCCGGCCGAGGACGAGAACATGAACCCGAGCTTCAACGCCGTGACCCCGGGCTTCTTCTCGACCGTCGGCATGCGCCTGGTCGGCGGACGCGACTTCACCCCCGCCGACGGCGCCGACGCGCCCAAGGTCGTCGTGGTGACGCGCAACTTCGCCGACAAGTACTTCCCGCAGGGCGACGCGATCGGCCGTCACATCACCTTCAATCGTGACGACACCACGGCCGAGATCGTCGGGGTGGTCGCCGACGCTCTCGCGACCACGGTACGCGACGACCTGCCGCGCTTCGTCTATCGGCCCTTCGCGCAGGCCTACGGCGGCGGCGGGGTCAACTTCTACGCCCGTTCCGCGAATCCGGTCGCCATCGCCCCGGGCCTGCGCCAGGCCGCGCAACGCGTCGCGCCCGAGCTGCCGGTGCTCGACCTCGAGCCCCTGGCGCGCCAGCTCGATGCGACGCTCTCGGTCGAGCGCATCGCCGCTGGGCTGGCGAGCGCTTTCGCCGGCGCCGCCACGCTGCTCGCGGCGCTCGGACTCTGGGGCCTGCTCGCCTTCAACATCGCCCGGCGCCGGCGCGAATTCGGCATCCGCATGGCGGTCGGCGCCGACCCCCTGCGCATCGTCACCCTGGTGCTCGCGGAGGTCTGGCGGCTGGGAGCCCTCGGCCTGGCGGCCGGGCTGCTGCTCTCGGCGGCGCTCGGCCGTCTCGCCGCGGCGCGGCTCTACCAGGTGGCGGCGCTCGACGTCTCGTCGCTCGCCGGCGCCGCCGTGGTGCTCGCCTTCTTCCTCGTGGCGGCCGCCGCGTTACCCGCCGACCGGGCGGCGCGCATCGATCCCTCGCGCGCGCTGCGCGAAGACTGAATTCGACGCGCCAGGAGAGACCGATGATCCTCGACGAAGTCCTGCAAGCGTTGCGCGCCCTGCGCCGGGGGCGCAGCTTCACCATCCTCGCGGCGGCGATCCTGACCGTCGGCATCGGCCTGACGCTCTTCATGTTCGGGGCGATCGACGCCTTCCTGCTCCGGCCGCTGCCGTATCGCGACGCCGGCCGCCTGCTGCACGTCGAACTCTCCGATCCGGCGCGCGACCGCTCGAGCCTCGAGGTGCCGTACGTCGACTTCGTCGACTGGAAGAAGACGCTCGCGAGCTTCGAGGACTTCGGCGCCTTCTACGAGGGCACCGTCAATCTCGCCGACCGCGACGAACCCGAGCGCCTCGACGGCACCTTCGTCACGCCCGAGGTCTTCGCCATCCTCGGCGTCCGGCCGGCGCTCGGCCGCGGCTTCGCCGCCGGCGACGTCGCGCCCGGCGCGCCGACCGCGCTGGTGCTCTCCGACTGGCTCTGGCGGCGGCGCTACGCGGCCGACCCGGCGGTGCTCGGCCGCGCCGTGCGGGTCAACGGCGCGCCGGCGACGATCGTCGGTGTGATGCCGGCCGGCTTCACCTTCCCGTACGAGCAGGAGGCCTGGGTGACCATCCCGGCCGAGGCGGCTGGCCTGGCGCGCGACAAGTCGGCGACCGTCGAGGTGCTCGGCCACCTCGCGCCCGGCCGGTCGATCGCCGCCGCCGCCGCCGAGCTCGACGCGGCGCTCGCCCGCCAGAGCGCCGCCGACCCGGCCTATCCGCGGGGCCTGCGCTCGGTGGTCAAGCCGTTCGCCCAGGAGTTCGTCGGTCGCCGCACCTCGAGCCAGCTCTCGACCATGTTCGCCGCGGTCGTGCTCGTGCTGCTGATCGCCTGCGCCGACGTCGCCAATCTCCTGTTGGCGCGCGGCCTCGCCCGGCGGCCGGCGCTCGCGGTACGCGCCGCGCTCGGCGCCTCGCGCGCACGGCTCGTGCTGCACGGCATGGTCGAGGCGGTGGTGATCGCCGCGACCGCCAGCGTCGCCGGCCTGGCGCTCGCGCAGTGGGCCGGCGAGCGCACGCTCGACCTGGCGCGGGCGAGCGAGACGATGGACATCCCGACCTGGGTCCACTTCGCGCTCGACGGCCGCTCGATCGCCTTCACTCTCGGCGTCGTCGCCGTCTCGGCTCTGCTCGCCGGGCTCGGGCCGGCGTTCGCCAGCACGCGTTTCGACGTCCAGCGCGAGCTGCGCCAGGCGGCGCGCGGCGCCTCCTCCGGCCGGGCGCGCGCCGGGCGGATGCTGGTCGTGGCGCAGATCGCCCTGTGCTGCGGCCTGGTGACCGCGGCCGGGCTGGCGGCGCGCGGCGTGCAGCTGCTGCGCGAGGCCTCGGTCGGGGTCGACGGCGACCGCGTCCTCGGCGGGCGCGTGGCGCTGTTCGAGCAAGCCTACCCGGACGACGCGGCGCGCCTCGCCTTCTACGCCCGCGCCGAGGAGCGACTGCGCGCGCTGCCCGGGGTCGAGTCCGCCACGATCACCTCCAGTCTGCCCGGCAGCTTCGTCGGCGGCGACTGGATCGAGGTCGAGGGCCAGACCGCCCGTCCCGAAGACCGGCACTTGGCGCAGATCGCGCGCGTCACGCCCTCCTACTTCGACACCGTCGGCGTACGGCTGCTCGCCGGGCGCAACTTGGCGGCGACCGACGGCGCCGGTGACCGGCGCGTCGCGGTGGTCAACCGGCGGCTGGTCGACGCCCTGCTGCCCGCCGGCGAACCGATCGGACGGCGGATCCGCTTCGCCTCCCAGGACGGCTCCGAGCCCTGGTGGACGATCGTCGGCGTGGCGCCCGACCTGCAGCAGGACCGGGTCGACAACGAGCTCCAGCCGACGTTCTACGTGCCGCTCGCGCAGGACGTGCCGAGCTTCGCCTTCCTCGCCCTGCGCGCCGCGCCCGGTCAAGCGGCGGCGCTCGCGCCGGCGCTGCGCAAGGCGATCACCGAGCTCGATCCCGACATGCCGGTCTACTACCTGCGGACGGTCGCCGAGTGGGTCTCGACCGGCCGCTTCGGCGCCCAGTTCCTCGCCTCGCTCTTCGGCTTCTTCGCTCTCGCCGGCCTGGTGCTCGCGGCGGCCGGCGTCTACGGGCTCGCCGCCCACGGCGTGCTGCGGCGCGCGGGAGAGATCGGCCTGCGCCGCGCGCTCGGCGCGGCCGACGGCGCCATCGTCCGCCTGGTGGTCGGGCGCGGTCTCGCCGACCTCGCCTGGGGGCTCGCGCTCGGCGCGGGGATCGCCGCCGCGCTCGCGCGGCCGGTGGCGAGCTTCTTCTACGGCGTGCGCGCCTTCGACCCGGCGGTCTTCCTCGCCGTGCCGGCGGTGCTGCTCGTCGCCGCGCTCGCCGCCGCGCTCGCGCCGACCCGGCGCGCGGTGCGGATCGACCCCGCCACCGCTCTGCGCCAGGAGGGCTGACCCATGTTCGTCCAGGAGCTCCGCCAGGCCGTCCACGGCTGGAGCCGCCGGCCGCTCGCCGCGGTCGCCGCGGTCGCCACGCTGGCGCTCGCCATCGGCGCCAACACCGCGATCTTCTCGGTGCTCGAGGCCGTCCTCGTCCGCCCGGCGCCGATCGCCGAGGCGGATCGGCTGGTGCGGGTCTCCGAGACGAATCCCAAGCGCGGCGTCGAGCGCAACGTCATCAATCCGGGCAACCTGATCCGCTGGCGCGAGCGCGCCAGGACGCTGACGCAGATCGCCGGATTCATCGTCTTCCCGACCAACGTCTCCGGCATCGGCGAGCCCGAGCGGCTGCGCTCGGGGATCGTGACCGGCGACTTCTTCCCTCTCTTCCGGGCTCGGGCCGCGGTCGGACGGCTCCTCGCGCCCGCCGACGCCCTCGAGACCGCCCCCGACGTCTGCGTCCTGTCGCACGAGCTCTTCCGCCGCTGGGGCTCGGACGGCGGGCTCGTCGGCCGGATGCTGCGGGTCAACGGCACGCCGACGATGATCGTCGGCGTCGCTCCCGAGGCTTTCCCAGCGCCGGAGGCCGCCGACCTCTGGATTCCGCTCGCGCTCGGCGAGCGCCACCGCGACTCGGGCGGCCGCTACCTGACCGGCCTCGCCCGCCTCGCTCCCGGCGCGACCCTCGAATCGGCCGATGCCGAGCTCGTCGGCATCGCCGCCGCCCTCGAGCGCGAGCGTCCCGATGTCGACGCCGGCTGGAGCGCGGTGGTCGAACCCTATTCCGGTCCCCTCATCGCCCAGCTGCGCTCGCCGCTCGCGGCGCTCGCGGCGGCGGTCGGCGTCGTGCTCCTCATCGGTTGCGCCAACGTCGCCGGCCTGCTGCTCGCGCGGCTCGCCGAGCGCGAGCGCGAGATCGCGGTGCGCCGCGCCCTCGGCGCCTCGCGCTGGCAGCTCGCGCGCCAGTTCTTCGCCGAGAGCCTGGTGATCGCCGGCGCGGGCGCCGCCGCCGGAATCGTGCTGGCGCGCGGCGGCGTCGCCCTGCTCGTCGCCTGGGCGCCGCTCGAGCTGCCGCCGTGGGTCGCGGTCGGCCTGGACGCCGGGGCGCTCGCCTTCGCGGTCGGCGCCGCCCTCGCCGCCGCCGCGCTCACCGCCCTGGTGCCGGTTCTCGCCAGCGGCCGCGACGCCGAGAGCCTGCGCTCGGCCAGTGTGGTCGCGCCGCGCGCCCGCCTCGCCCGCGTGCTGGTCGTCGCCGAGATCGCCTTGTCGCTCGTGCTGCTCTCCTCGGCCGCGCTGCTCACCCGCAGCCTCGTCCGGCTCGCCGGCGTCGATCCGGGGTTCCGCGCCTCGCGTCTGGTGGCGATGGACCTCACGTTGCCGGGCCGCAATCCGGCTTACCAGGACGAAGCCAAGGTGGTGGCGCTCTTCGCCGAGGCCGAGCGCCGGATCGCGGCGCTGCCCGGCGTCGAGGCGGCCGGCGCGATCAGCTGGGCGCCGCTCTCCGGCATGGGTTCGGCGACCTCCTTCGTCGCCCTCGATCGCGAGGCGCCGAAGAAGGGCGAGGAGCCGGTCGCCGACATCCGCATCGTGAGCCCCGGCGCGCTCGCCACCCTCGGCGTGCCGCTCGTCGCCGGCCGCGCCCTCGACGCGCGCGACGCCGCCGACCGGCCGCTCGCGATCCTGGTCAACCGGTCCACCGCGCGCCTCCTCTGGCCCTCCGCCGACGCGGTCGGCCGCCGCTTGCGAATCCGTTGGGGGGGCGACGAAGGCGTCGAGGCCGAGATCGTCGGCGTCGTCGGCGACGTCCACCTCTCGGCGCTCGAGGAGACGCCGCGGCCGGCGATCTACTTCGCGAGCGCGCAGCAACCGCTCAACTTCATGACCCTGATCGCGCGCACCTCGCTGCCGCCCGGAAGCGTCGCCACCGCGGCGCGGCGGGCGATCGCCGGACTCGATCCCGAGCTGCCGCTCGCCGAGGTGCGCTCGATGCGCGACGTGGTGGCGCGCTCCCTCGGCCAGCCGCGTTTCACCGCCGCCCTGCTCGCCAGCCTCGCCGGCCTGGCGTTGGCGCTCGCGGCGATCGGGCTCTACGCCCTCGTCGCGCGCACCGTGGCGCGTCGCCGCCGCGAGTTCGGCGTCCGCCTGGCGCTCGGCGGCACCGGCCTCGGCCTCGTCCGGCTGGTGCTCGGCTCGGGCAGCCGCCTGCTCGCGGCCGGCCTGGCGCTCGGGCTCCTCGGCGCGCTCGCCGCGAGCCGCCTGCTGACCTCGCTGCTCTTCGAGACCGCGCCGACCGATCCGCTCGCCCTCGCCGCGGGCGTCGTGACGCTCACGCTCGTGACCTGGCTCGCCTGCCTCGTGCCGGCGGTCTCGGCCGCGCGCCTCGACCCGGCGCGCGCCCTGCGGGAGGACTGAGGATGATCTCCTGGCTCGCCGAAGTCCGGCCGGCGCTGCGTCAGCTCGGGCGCGGCCGCGGCATCACCGCCGCCGCGATCGCGACGCTGGCGCTCGGCACCGGCGCGACCACCGCGGTCGTGACCCTCGCCTACTCCCTGCTCTTCCGCCCGCTGCCCGCGGTCGAGGGCACCGGCCTCGTCGCCTTCGAGCCGACGTTCGAGCGCGCCGCTTCGGACGACGACGGATTGTCGCGGCCGGAGATTCACGCTCTCGCCGAGTCGGGAACGTTCGCCGCGGTCAGCAGCCTGGTGCACCGCAACCTGACGCTCACCGGCGTCGACGAGCCGCGGCGGATCGACGGCGCGTCGGTCGAGACCAACTTCTTCGACGTGCTCGGCGTGCGTCCCATCCTCGGCCGCGCCTTCCGCCAGGACGACGAGCGCGAGTTCGGCCACGAGGAGGCGGTGGTCCTCTCCTACGGCCTCTGGCAGGACCGCTTCGCCGGCGACCCGGGCGCGATCGGCGCCAAGCTCGAGATGAACGACCGCGCGCTGACGGTCGTCGGCGTCCTGCCGCCCGGCTTCGGTCTGCCCGAGCACACCCGCGCCTACGTGCCCTTCCCCGCCGACGGCCGGCTCGACGACCGCGGCCGCGACTGGTGGACGATCGCCAAGCTGCCCGCGGGCACGACCGCCGCCGCGCTGCAGCCGCGGGTCGACGCGGTGCTCGCCAAAGTCGCCGCCGCCGGACCCGCCGCCGACCGCGGCCGCGGGGCGCGCGTCCTCGGCCTGCGCGACTCGCTGGTCGACGAGCACGGGCATCGCTTCCTGATCCTCCTCGTCGCCGCGGTGATCGCGGTGCTCCTCGTCGCCTGCGCCAACGTCGCCGCGCTGCAGATGGCGCGCGGCGTGGCGCGCGAGAACGAGATGGCCGTGCGCCGCGCTCTCGGCGCCTCGCGCGGCCGGCTGGCGGCGATCGCGCTGGTCGAGAGCGCGCTGCTCGCCCTCGCCGGCACGGCGCTCGGCTTCGCCCTCGGGCGCGCGGGGCTCGTGGCCGCGCTCGGGGCGATGGACGAGGAGTTGCCCACCTGGCTGACGGTCGATCTCGATCCGCGCCTGGCGGCGGGCATCGCCGCGGTCGCGAGTCTGGCGGCGATCGCGAGCGGCCTGCTGCCCGCGCTGCGCCTCGGCGACGTGCCGGCGGCGGGGGCGCTGCACGCCGGGGCCCGCGCGCTCGGCGACCGCTCCGGCACGCGCGGCCAGCGCGCCCTGGTGGCGGCGCAGTTCGCCGGCTCGCTCGCGCTGCTCACCGTCGCCGGCTGGATCCTCGGCAGCTTCCTCGCGCTGGCGCGCGCCGACGCCGGTTTCGATCCGCGGCCCGTCCTCTCGGCGCGCTTCTACCTGCCGGGCGACCGCTACGACCAGCCCGAGTCGCGGGTGGTCGCCCAACGGGCGCTCCTCGACCGCTTGAACGCGCTGCCGGGCGTGGCGGCGGCCGCCACCGTGACCTCGCTGCCGGCCGACGACGGCGGCGCCGCCGAGCACGTGCTCGCCGAGGGCTCGAGCCTCGCTCCCGAGCAAGCGCCGGCGGTCTCGGTGGTCGGCGTCTCGCCGGAGTTCTTCGCCGCGCTCGGCCTCGCGCTCGACGCCGGACGGACCTTCACCGCCGCCGAATTCGCCGCGCCGCAGGCGCCGGTCGCGATCGTCAATCGCACCCTCGCGACGCGCCTCTTCCCCGACGGCCCGGCCCTCGGGCGGCGTCTCGCGTACGGCCAGGCCGCCGACGCCCCGCGGCTCGAGGTCGTCGGCGTCGCGCCGGATCTCGTCTACGAGGAGATCCAGGAGCAGACGCCGCGCTCGCGCCTGCAGCTCTACGTCCCGTACGCCCGCCTCGGCTGGCGCACCGGCGCGCTCGTCGTCCGGTCGGCCGCGGGCTCGCCCGGCGCGCTCGCGCCGCTCGTCCGCCGCGAGCTCGCGGCGGTCGAGCGCGACGCGCCGCTGTTCGACGTCGCGACCTACCTCGACCGGCTGCACCAGACCTACGCCGACCGCCGCGTCTTCGGCGCCATCTTCGCCATCTTCGCCGCCCAAGCGCTGGCGCTGGCGGCGATCGGGCTCTACGGCGTCGTCTCCTACGCCGCCTCGCGCCGCAAGCGCGAGATCGGCGTGCGCATGGCGCTCGGCGCGACCCCGGCCGACGTCCGGCGCCAGGTCGTCCGGCTCGGCGTCGCGCCGCTCGGCCTCGGCGCCGCGATCGGTCTCGCGCTCGTCGCCCTGGTCGCACCGCTCGCCGGCTCGGTGCTCTACGGCGTCGATCCGCGCCGCCCGGGCTGGGCGATCGCCGCGCTCGCCGTGCTGGCGCTCGCCGGGCTCGTGGCGAGCTGGCTGCCGGCGGCGCGCGCCGCGCGGCTCGATCCGTCGTCGGCGCTGCGCGAGGACTGAAGCGTGGACACTCCCATCTGGAGGCAGCCATGAACCTGTCGCAGATCGCGCGCTCGCTCTCCCGTCGCCCCGGATATCTGGTGACCTCGGTCGCGCTGCTCGCTCTCGGCGCCGGCGCGGCGACCGGGATCTACCGCATCGTCGACGCGGTGCTCGTGCACCCGCTGGCGGCGCCCGAGCCGGACCGCCTGGTGCGCATCTTCCCGACCGACGAGAAACGCTCCGGACCGCAGGGCAATTCGTCGTATCCGGTCTTCACCGACTACCGCGACGGCGCCCGGCTGCTGACCGACGTGGCGGCTTCGACCGACTGGGAGTCGGTGCACTTCGCGCGCGGCGCCGGCGAGCCCGAGCGGATCGCCGCCGGCCTCGCGACCGGCGACTTCTTCGCCCTGTTCGCAGCGCGTCCGGCCTACGGGCGGCTGCTCGGTCCGGCCGACGACCGCGCCGGCGCGCCGCCGGTCGCCGTGCTCTCCTGGGAGAGCTTCAGCCGGCGCTTCGCCGGCGAGCGCTCGATCGTCGGCTCCACGGTGCGCCTGAACGGCCAGCCGGTCGACGTCGTCGGCGTCCTGGCGCGCGGCTTCCGCGGCCCGACGCTCAACGGCTTCCCCGAGGTCTGGCTGCCGATGAGCGCGATCGGCCTGGTCAACCCGGAGATGGGCCAGTGGAAGCCGCTCGAGCAGCGCGGCTGGTCGTTCCTCGACATCACGGCGCGCCTGGCGCCCGGCGCGACGCTCGCGGCGGCGCAGGCCGAGCTCGACGCGATCGACGCCGCGCGCGCCAAGACCGAGAGCCGGGAGGATCGCGACCCCTGGCCGCTCCTCGTGCCCGCCGAGCGCGCCCTGGTCGAGGACGATCCGCGGGTCGCGCGCGTCGCCTGGCTGCTCGCCGCGACGAGCGGTCTCGTCCTGCTGGTCGCGGCGGCCAACGCCGCCGGCCTGGCGCTCGCCCGCATGCTCGAGCGCCAGCGCGAGCTCGCCATCCGCGGCGCGCTCGGCGCGTCGCGCCGCGCTCTGGTCGGCTCGGCGGTCGCCGAGAGCGCGCTGGTCGCGGCGCTCGCGGCGCTCGCGGCGGTGCCCGTGTCGTCGGCGATCGTCGGCCTCTTCGCGCGCTATGCGCCCGGCCTGCCGATCCCGCTCGAACCGGCCGGCATGCTCTCGGGCGGGCGCGTGGCGGCGGGCGCCGCGATCCTCGCCGGGCTCACCAGCCTCGTCTTCGCGCTCGGCCCGGCGGCGACCGCCGCCCGCGTCGACGCGCTCGCCGCCCTGCGCGCGAGCGGCGCCGGCGCCGAAGCGGCGGGCGGTCGCGGCCCGCGGCTGCGCCGGCTGCTGGTCGCCGGTCAGGCGGCGCTCGCCATGCTCCTGCTCGTGGGCGCGGGCCTCTTCGGTCGCACGCTCGTCGCCCTACACGCGACGCCGCTCGGCTTCCGGCCCGCGGGCGTCGCGACCGCGATGGTCGACCTCGCTCGTCAGGGATACCGCGACGAAGAGGCGCGCCGGGTGGCGGCCGAGATCCGCGAGCGCCTGGCGGCGACGCCCGGGGTGCTCGGGGCGGCCTACGGCTTCCAGGTGCCGACCGAGTCCGGCGGCATGCGCCGCACGATGACCCCCGAGGGCTACACCTGGCCCGAGGGCGCCGACGAGGCGGTCAACTTCAACTTCGCCTCGCCGGGCTACTTCGCCACCCTCGGGATTCCTCTCGTCGCCGGACGCGACTTCGGCGACGGCGACCGCGAGGGCGCGCCGAAGGTCGCGATCGTCAACCGCGCCTTCGCCGAGCGCTTCTTCCCCGGACGCGAGGCGGTCGGCCGGACGATCCACGACTCCGGTCGCGATCCCTGGCAGGTGACGATCGTCGGCGTGGTCGAGAGCTACCGCGAGCGCGGACTGCGCGACCAACCGAAGCCGCTGCTCTACGTCGCGGCGGCGCAGGAGTCGCGCCCGCGCGTCCAGTTCCTGGTCCGCGTCGAGCCGGGCGGCGAGACCCGCGCCATCGCCGCGATCCGCGCCGCGGCGCGGGCCGTCGACCCGGCGCTGCCGGTCTTCCGCGCCCGCCCGTTCGCCGACCAGATCGCCGCGGCGCTCGCCCCCGAGCGCACCTTCGCGGCGCTCGTCGGCGCGGCGGCGGCGATCGCGCTCGCGCTCACCGCTTCCGGGCTCGCCGGGCTGGTGGCGTTCGTCGTCCGGCGGCGCAGGCGCGAGTTCGGCATCCGCGCCGCGCTCGGCGCCGAGCGCCACCGGATCCTCCGTCTGGTGCTCGGCGAGGCGCTGGCGCTGACGGCGGCCGGCCTCGCGACCGGCGCGCTCGCCGCCGGCTGGGGCGCTCACCTGGTCGCGAGCTTTCTCTATGGCGTCGCGGCGCTCGATCCGCTCGCCTGGCTCGCCGCGGCGGCGATGCTGCTGGTCGCGACGACCGCGGCCGTCCTGCCGATCGCCTGGCGGGCGGCCGAGGTCGAGCCGGCTGCCGCGCTGCGGGCGGAGTGACCCCGATGCCGAATCTCGAGCGCCCCATCCCGACGTGGAGACGCCCATGACCCAGTTGCCGACCCGACTCGCGACCGCATTCGGCTCGCTGCGCCGCGACCCCGCCTACGCTCTGACCGCGTCGATCCTGCTGACGCTCGGCATCGGCGCGACGGCCCTCGTCTGGATCGCCTTCGACGCGGTGGTGCTGCGACCGCTTCCGTTTCCCGATTCGCATCGCTTGGTGGCGATTTACGAGAGCCACGACGGCCGGCCGGCCGTCCTCTCGCCGCCGAACTTCGCCGACCTGCGAGCGCAGAGCCGCAGCTTCACCGCCGCCGCGGCAGTCAACGCCGGCAGCTACGCGCTCTCCGCCACCGGGAGCGCGGCCGAGCAGGTCTCGGGGAGCGCGGTCACCGCCGAGTTCTTCCGCGTCTTGGGCGTCGACGCAGCGATCGGGCGGGCGCTCGGCGCGATCGACGACGCGCCGGAGGCGGCGACCGTGGTGCTCAGCGACGCCCTCTGGCGACGCCGCTACGGCGCCGACCCGGCGCTCGTCGGCCGCCGGATCTCGGTCGATGGCGTGCCGCGCACGGTGGTCGGAGTCATGCCGCGCGGCTTCTCTTGGCCGCTCGGCTCGGAGCTCTGGCTGCCGCTCTCCTTCTCGGCCGACGAGCTGCGTTCTCAGCGCGGTGCGCACTACCTCGATGCCGTGGCCCGCCTCGCCCCGGGGACGACGGTGGCGGCCGCGAGCGCCGAGCTGGCGACGATCGGCGATCGTCTCGCCGTCCAGTACCCGTCGACCAACGGCGGCCAATCCGCTCTCGCGCGGCCGCTCGCCGACCAGCTGACGAGGGCGGCGCGGCCGACGCTCCTGCTGCTGCTCGGAGCGGTCGCCCTCGCCCTCGTCGCCGCCTGCGCCAACCTCGCGAGCGTCTCGCTCGCCCGCGCCGTGGCGCGCGGACACGACCTGGCGGTGCGCGCCGCGCTCGGCGCCTCGCCGTCGGCGCTCGCCCGCGAGCTGCTCGGCGAAGCGATCCTGGTGGCGGCGGCCGGAGCGGTCGGCGGCGGGCTGCTCGCCACCGCGCTCGCGCGTTCGCTACCGGCTTGGGCGGGAGATTTGCCGCGGATCGGCGAAGCGAGCTTCGACCTGCCGGCGGCGCTCTTCGCCGCGGCGCTCGCCGGCCTGTGCGGTCTGGCGGTGGGCCTCGCCCCGGCGCTGCTCGCCTTGCGCCTCGATCCGATCGGCGCCTTGCGCGCCGGCGCGCGCACGATCCTGGGTCAGCGCGGGGTCGGACGCGCGCGCCGGGCGCTGGTCGTCGCCACGACCACGTTCGCCTTCGTCCTGGTCAGCGGATCGCTGGTGGTGGCGCGGAGCTACGCCCAGCTCGCCGAAGTCCATCCGGGGTTCGCGACCACCGACCTGCTGACCTTCTCGGTCGGCCTGCCGCAAACCTCGTACGACACGCCCGAGAAGGTCTCCGGGGCGGTCACGGCGCTGCGCGAGCGGTTGGCGGCGCTGCCCGGCGTGCGCGCCGTCGCGGCCGAGTTCGGCCAGCCTTTCGCCGATTTCGCCTTCGGCATCACCCTGTCCAAGCGCGACGGCGTCGAGATTCCGGACGCTCCCGACCAGCCGTCGGCGCAGGTGCGGGTCGTCACGCCGGGCTACTTCGCGCTGCGCGGCACGCCGGTTCGCTCGGGTCGCGAGTTCGCGCCCGGCGACCGCTGGGGCGGCGAGAACGTCGTGCTCCTGAACGAGAGCGCGGCGCGCAGCCTCTATCCGGGCGTCGACCCGCTCGGCCATAGCCTCGAGCTCGGTTTCAGCTTCTACAGGGAGCGAGGACGCGCCGGCGGCAACGTCGTCGGCGTGGTGGGCGACGTGCGCGACCAGCACCTCGAATCCGAGGCGCCCCCGACGATCTACCTACTGCACGACCAGCTGCCGGCGACCTTCCTGACCTTTACCGTCGCCGCCCAGCCGGGCCAGCTCGATCGGCTCTCCGAGCCGGTCCGTCGCGAGGTCGCCGCGCTCGACGCCGACCTGCCGATCTTCCGCGTCCGGCCGCTCGCCACGCTGGTCGCCGACACCCTCGCTCGGCGGCGATTCGCGGCGCGACTGCTCGCCGGGTTCGCGGGGATCGCGATCACGCTCGCGCTCGTCGGCCTCTTCGGCATCCTGGCGACCTCGATCAGCGAGCGCCGGCGGGAGCTTGCGGTGCGCGGCGCGCTCGGCGCGACGCCGCGGGCGCTCGTCGCCGGCGTGCTCGGCCAAGCGGCGCGACTGATCGCGGTCGGCATCGGCGTCGGCCTGGCGGCGCTCCTGCCGCTCGCCCCCTATCTCGCTCCGGAGCTCTATCGCATCTCGCCCACCGATCCACCGACGGTCGGCCTGGCGGTCGTCGCGGTGGCGATCGCCGGCCTGGTCATCGCCTGGATTCCCGCCCGTCGCGCGTCGCGCATCGAGCCGGCTGCCGCGCTGCGGGCGGAGTAGAAAAGCTGCGTGAGCGCCTTCTCGCGCCCGGCCCGAGGGAAAATGACGTCCTGGCTCAGGAGATTCGCGTGCCGCTGATCGAACTGAAGAACCTCGAGAAGGCCATCGCCTCGCCGGCGGGGAAGATCTGGCTGCTGCGCCGGATCGATCTCGGAATCGAGCCCGGCGATTTCGTCACCATCATGGGGCCGTCGGGTGCCGGCAAGTCGACGCTCCTCCACATCCTCGGCATGCTCGACGGCGAGTGGGAGGGCGAGTACCGGTTCGGCGGCGAAGCCGTGCACGAGCTCTCGCTCAAGAAGCGCAACGAGCTGCACAAGGCCAACCTCGGCTTCGTCTTTCAGCAGTACCACCTGCTCGACGACCTGACGGTGGCCGAGAACCTCGAGGTGCCGCTGTCGTACCGCGACCTGAAGAAAGCGGAGCGCCAGGCGCTGGTGGCCGACGCCCTCGACCGCTTCGGAATCGTCGGCAAGAAGGACCTCTACCCGTCGCAGCTCTCGGGCGGCCAACAGCAGCTGGTCGGCGTGGCGCGGGCGGTGGTGCTGAAGCCCAAGCTGCTGCTCGCCGACGAGCCGACCGGGAACCTGCACTCCGACCAGGGGCGCGAGATCATGCGGCTCTTCCGGCGCCTGAACGACGAGGGTACGACGATCATCCAGGTGACGCACTCGGAGGAGAACTCGCGCGTCGGCCGACGAATCGTGCGCTTGCGCGACGGCTGGATCGTCGGCGACGAAACCGTCTGAGACCGCGGCTCCCCGCTCCACCGCGGCCGCCCGCCGGCGAGGAATCGAGCGCGCCGGCGGGGTCGCCGGCCCATAGAATCGGCCTCCCATGACTTCCTGGGCGTTCGAGGAGCTTCCCTACCAGCTGCCGTTCCTGCTGTCGGCGGCGGCGGCGGGCTTTTCGGCGCGCGAGGCCTGGCGGCGCCAGCCGGCGCCGGGGAGCACCGCGGGTGTCGTGCTGCTCACCGCGCTCGCCGTTTGGGCGCTCGCTTACGCCATCGAGCTCGCCTGCGACGACCTCGCGGTGCGCCAGATCTTCACCCGCATCGAGTATCTCGGCGTGGTGACCGCGCCCCCGGCTTTCTTCACCCTGGCGCGCGGCGCGGCCGGACTGCCGGCGCTGCGCCGCGGCACGATCCTCGCGCTGCTCGTCATCCCGGCACTGACGGTCCTCCAGGTGGCCGCCGGCGATCCGCTCCGCGGCGTCTGGTTGGCGCGCGAGCTGGTCCAGACTTCGCCGGTCACCCTCGTGCGCTCGACCTACGGCCCCTGGTTCTGGCTCTACTACGTCTTCGCCTGCGCGCTGTTCGTCGCCGGCAGCTTCCACCTGGTGCGCGCCTCGCTGCAGTCGCTGCGCTTCTACCGCATGCAGATGCTGCTGTTGCTCGGCGGCGTCTCGGTGCCGTGGATGGTCAACCTGCTCTACATCCTGCGCGTGCCGCCGTTCCACATCCTCGATTGGACCTCGGCCGGCTTCACGGTCACCGGCGTGCTCGCTGTCTGGTCGCTCGAACGCTTCCGCCTCTTCGACCTCGTTCCCGTGGCCCGCGATCGGGTGCTCGAGGCGATCGACGACGGCGTGCTGGTGCTCGACGACGCCAACCGCATCGTCGACCTGAACGCCGCCGCCGCGCGCTGGCTGGGCCGCGAGCCGGCCGCGGCGCTCGGCCTGACGCTCGCCGAGGCCTTTCCGCAGCTCGGGACGTCCGACGACACGGCATTCGAATCGACGCGGGTGGTGGAGATCGGCGCCCTCGGCGGCGGCACGCTCGAGGTCCGCATCCAGCCGCTGCGCGACGCCGCCGGACGGACCCGCGGCAAACTCATGGTCTGTCGCGACCGCACCGAGAGCAAGCGGGTCGAGGAGCGGCTGCGCTACCTGTCGAGCCATGACACCCTCACCGACCTCTACAACCGCGCCCACTTCGACGAGGCGCTCGGCCGCCTGCGCCGCGACGGGCCGTACCCGACGAGCGTCATCCTCGCCGACATCGACGACCTGAAGCTGGTCAACGACGAGCGCGGCCACGAGGCCGGCGACGACTTGCTGCGGCGCGCGGCGGCCGAGCTGCGCGAGTGCTTCCGCAGCGCCGATCTGGTGGCGCGCATCGGCGGCGACGAGTTCGCGGTGCTCCTGCCGGGGGCCGACGCGCGGGTCGCCCGCGACTTGGTCGACCGCGCCGCGCGCCACTTGCGCACCCTGCGCGAGGTGAGCGCGCCGCCCGAGCTCTCGCTGTCGCTCGGCACGGCGACCGCGCACTCGGCCACCGACCTCGACGAGGCGCTGCGCGCCGCCGATCGCGCGATGTACGCCGCCAAGCGCGCCCCGGGAGCGCCGGCGTGAGCCCCGCCGATCCGCGGCCGCGCGTCTTGGTCGCCGACGACCAGCGCGACGTGCTCGAGGCGCTGCGCCTGCTGCTCAAGCCCGAGGGCTTCGAGCTCGAGACCGTCGGCGCGCCGCAGGCGGCGGTCGAAGCCCTGCGCCAGCGCGACTTCGAGGTGGCGCTGATCGATCTCAACTACGCCCGCGACACCACCTCGGGTCGCGAGGGCCTCGACCTGCTCGCCGAGATCCGCAAGCTCGACTCGACTCTGCCGGTGGTGGTGATGACCGCCTGGGGCTCGGTCGAGCTGGCGGTCGAGGCGATGCGCCAAGGGGCGCGCGACTTCGTGCAGAAGCCGTGGGAGAACGAGCGCCTGATCGCCATCCTGCGCACCCAGGCCGAGCTCGCGCGGGCGCTGCGCGCCGGTCAGCGCCTCGAGGCCGAGAACCGAGCGCTCGCCGGCGAGGCGGCGCCGCGGCTCTTGGCCGAGTCGCCCGCGATGCGCCCGGTGCTCGAGCTGGTCGAGCGCGTCGGACCCTCCGAGGCCAACGTCCTGGTGGCGGGCGAGAACGGTACCGGCAAGGGCATCGTGGCGCGCGCTCTACACGCCGCCTCGCGGCGCGCGGCGCGCCCGCTGGTGGTGGTCAACGTCGGCGGGCTGGCGGCGGGAACGTTCGAGAGCGAGCTCTTCGGTCACGTGCGCGGCGCCTTCACCGACGCCAAGGCCGACCGCGCCGGACGCTTCGAGGTCGCCGACGGCGGCACCCTCTTCCTCGACGAGATCGGCAACGTGCCGCTCGCCCTGCAGGCCAAGCTCCTGCGGGTGCTCGAGACCGGCGAGTTCGAGCGCGTCGGCTCGTCGAAGACCCGGCGCGTCGACGTGCGGGTGATCTCCGCCACCAACTCGGACCTCGCCACCGAGGTCGCGGCCGGCCGCTTCCGCCAGGACCTGCTCTTCCGCCTCAACACGGTCGAGATCCGGGTGCCGCCGCTGCGCGAGCGGCGCGACGACATCCCGCCGCTCGCGGCGCATTTCCTCGCCGCGCTCGCCGGCCGCTACCGCAAGACGATCGAGGGTTTCACCCCCGAGGCGATGGGCGCCCTGCTCGCCCATCCCTGGCCGGGCAACGTGCGCGAGCTCGAGCACGTG
This sequence comes from Thermoanaerobaculia bacterium, assembly GCA_046331385.1. Lineage (GTDB taxonomy): Bacteria > Acidobacteriota > Thermoanaerobaculia > Multivoradales > JAGPDF01 > JAXLQW01. The sequence goes on along the minus strand of JAXLQW010000001.1, from coordinate 3,580,060 downwards.
GTCGAGCGCGCCGTGCTGATGACCCGCGACCGGCGCATCGGGGTCGCCGATCTCGGACTGCGCGCCGCGACCGCGGCGCCGGCGACTCTCGAGGAGATGTCGCTCGAGGAGGTCGAGCGCATCCTGATCCGCAAGGCGCTCGACCGCTTCGGCGGCAACGTCTCGCAGGCGGCCGAGGCGCTCGGCCTGTCGAGGAGCGCCCTCTACCGCCGCTTCAAGCGTCACGGTCTGTGACCGGAGCGACGGCGATGCGCAAGCGGCGAGCGATCTCCTACGAGCGGCGGCTCCTCCTGCTGGCGCTCGCCGCGGCGCTACCCGCCACCGCGCTGGCGATCGCCCTGCTCCGCCGCGAGGGTCTCGCCGGCGACGCCCTGTGGACCAGCTCGGCGGCACTGCTGCTCTGGGCGCTCGCTCTCGCGGCGACCGTCCGCCGGCGGGCTGCCTGGCCGCTGCAGACGCTCGCCAACCTGCTCGCCGGGCTGCGCGAGGGCGACTTCTCGATTCGCGGTCGCAGCGCCTCGCCCGACGACGCGCTCGGCGAGGTGGTGATCGAGGCCAATTCGCTCGCCGACATGCTGCGCCAGCAGCGGCTGGCGGCGCTCGAGGCGACGAGCCTGCTACGCACGGTCATGGCCGAGATCGACGTCGCGGTCTTCGTCTTCGACGAAGAATCGCGCCTGAAGCTCGTGAATCGCGCCGGCGAGCGCCTGCTCGGTCTGCCGCAGGAGCGCCTGGTGGGGCTGCCGGCCCTCGAGGTGGGCCTGGCGGACGGCCTGTCCGGCGAGGCGGCGCGCACCTGGGAGCGAGTCTTCCCCGGCGGCAGCGGTCGCTACAGCGTGCGCCGTTCGACGGTGCGGGTGGGCGGCTTCCCGCATCAGCTGCTCGCGGTCGCCAACCTGTCGAGCGCGCTGCGCGAGGAGGAGCGCTCGGCCTGGCAACGGCTGATCCGCGTCCTCGGGCACGAGCTCAACAACTCGCTGACCCCGATCAAGTCGATCTCCGGCAGCCTCGCGCGGCGCGTCGGCAAGGGCGAGATCCGCGAGGAGGCGCTCGACGACCTGCGGCGGGGGCTGGCGGTGATCGAAGAGCGCGCCGAGTCGCTGTCACGCTTCATGGAGGGCTATTCGCGGCTCGCCAAGCTGCCGGCGCCGCGCCTGGCGCCGATCGCCGTCGCGCCCTTCCTCGCCGGCGCCGCGGCGCTCGAGACCCGGCTCGCGGTCGAGTTGCGCCCCGGCCCCGACGCCACCGTCGCAGGCGATCGCGATCAGCTGCAGCAGCTGCTGATCAACCTGCTGCGCAACGCCGCCGACGCGGCGCTCGAGCGCCCCGGCGCCGGGGTTCGTCTCGGCTGGCGCCTCGACGGGCGCGAGCTGGTGGTGGCGGTCGAGGACGATGGCCCCGGCCTCGGCAACCCGGCGAACCTCTTCGTCCCCTTCTTCACCACCAAGCCCGGCGGCAGCGGCATCGGCCTGGTGCTCTGCCGGCAGATCGCCGAAGCGCACGGCGGCGGGCTGGCGCTGCGCAACCGCGACTCGGCCTCCGGCGTCGTCGCCGAGCTCCGCCTGCCGCTCGCGGCCGAGCACGAGCTGCCCGCCGGCGTCGTCTCTTCCGCCTGAGCTCGTTCCGAGCGACGCGCGGCGCCGGTCGCGATCCGTCGCCCGCGCCGTTTCGTCCATCCCCGGGTCGACTTCGCCCCATTTCCCTCCGCCTACGCCGCGACCGGCGCTAAGTTCGGCTCTGGTAGAGGCGTCACCGAGCCCCTACCTCCTTCTTGGGTGACGGCGGCCGACGAGGCCGCCCTTTTTTTCTCCGCTCGAGCCGAAAGCAAACGGGCCGCCGGATCTCTCCGACGGCCCGCGAACCTGCGAGCTACCTGCTGCGGACGCGGCTCAGTTGAAGCTGAAGCGCGCTCCGACGCGGAAGATCCGCGGCGAGACGACTTCGGTGGCGAAGTCGCCGCGGGTGTTGAGGTCGTTCTGGTTGGTGTCGGTCGAGTAGGAGAGGCGGGTCTCCCGCTGCAGCACGGTCGCGGCGTTCAAGGCGTTGAAGCAGTCGACGCCGAGGGTCATGCCGAAGCGGTCGAAACGGAACTCCTTCTCGATCCGCAGATCGAGCACGTGCACGTCGTCGTTCTTGAAGTCGTCCGGCCGGTTCACGGCGAGGATCTGCGTCTTCGAGGTGTTGATGAAGCCGCGGCGCCGGCCCTGGATGCGGTAGGTGTCGGCGTAGCCCTGGTGGCCGTTCAAGGCCGCGCTGACGTTGAAGCCCCAAGCCGCGTCCGGCGCCACTTGATACAGGCCGTTCATGCTGTACGACCACTGGCTGGACAGGCAGACGTTGACCTTCGAGCCCGAACCGGCGCCCGAGCACGGCACCACGCGGTCGCCGTCCTTCGAGCCGCCGGCGTAGGCGCCGAAGAACTCCTGCGGGTTGGCGACGGCACCGTTGGGAACGTCCCACTTCCAGTCGTTCCAGCTGAAGTTGCCGCGCATCATCCACTGGTGGCTGAGGCGCTTGTTGAACGTGAGGGCCACCGCCTTGTAGGTCTGGCTCTGCTGGCCGTTGTAGAGGAAGGTGCCGCCACGACTCGACAGGCCCGGTCGCAGACTGTAGACCTTGGTCGGGCTGAGCTGGCCGTTCGGCAAGACGACCGGCTCGGTGCTGCTGACGACGTAGTCGGAGGCGACGGCACGACGCCCGGTGAGCGGCGCGTTGGCCGGCGACTTCGGATCGCCGTCGAATACCAGGTCGTCGAGCTGCAGCAGGTCGTTGATCTTGCGGTAGGTGAGGTTGAGACCGACCACGAACTCCGGCAAGAGGGCGTGCTCGACGCCCAGCACCAGCTCGTCGGTCGTCGGCGCCTTCAGGTTCGGATCCACCGCGAACGAGGGCAGAATGGCCGCCGGGTTGTTCGGATTCCAGATCGGACCCGAGCCGGCGATGCTTCCGATCTCGTTCGGCTGCGAGTGGCCGTCGTTGTTCAGGTCGTAGTTGTAGAAGTAGACGTAGTTCTGCGGATAGAGCGGATACGTCTGGCCCACCGCGGCGCCGGAGAGCTGGTCGGCGAAACGGGAGTAGCTCGCCCGCAGCAGGGTCTTCTTCTCCGCGCCGAGAGCGTAAGTGAGGCCGAGGCGCGGCGAGATGTTCTTCCAGTCCTTGAAGCCCGGCGAGCCGCCCGGGTCGCTGAAGGCCGGCATCAGCTCGGGGAGGATCGGGCTCGCTTCCGACACGCCCGGCAGCTGGGTTCCGCCCTGGACGTCGTAGCGCACGCCGAGATTGACCGTGAGGTTGCCGCTGGTCAGCGTGTCCTGGGCGTAGAGGTTCTTGTACTTGACGTCGTAGTTGAGCACGCCGTCCGAATAGAGGCCGGTGAGGTAGGCGTAGCCGCCGTTGGTGTAGTCGATCCCCCAGCCGGGCCAACGCGACAGCGACCTAACCGTCGCCTTGCGGTAGTTGGCGCCGAACTTCAACTCGTGGTTGAGCGAGCCGGTGGCGAAGAAGTAGGAGCCGTCGAGCTTGTACTGGTCCTGCGGCCGGAACGAGTTGACGTTGAGGAAAGTGTTATGCCACACCAGGTCGGTGGTCTCGAGCGCGGCGTTGACGTGATTCCGGCCGACTCCGCCCTCGGGCGTCAGATGAAATCCGCCATCCGACTCCGAGTACATCCCGGTCAAGAAGAAGTCGGAGCCGAAGATGTGGGTGTCCTCGATCTTGGCGATCGTCGGCCGCTCGTTGAACATCTTGAACAGCTTCGGATCCGATCCGGTGCCGCCCTGGTCCCAGGTGGTCTCTTGCGGCCGGGTCGGCGAGGCGTTGCGGCCGATCTTCACCTTGTCGTTGTCGGAGAAGAACAGGGTCGCCGAGTTGTTCGAGGCGACCTGGCCGTTGAACTTCGCGTTCCAGGTCTTGAGCGTCGTCCGGTCGAAGAAGTCCGACACGGTGAGCAGGTTGATCTGGTTCTTGCCGTAGGAGCCCCAGAACCAGAAACGGTCCTTGACCAGCGGTCCGCCGAGCTCGGCGCCGTAGTCCTGCACCTTGTCGATCCGGTTGCCCTGCTTGAAGCTCGGCTGGTTGCGGCCGATCGCGGTGCCTGGCGCGTTGTCGTCGTTCCACGGCCCGGCCTTGGCGAAGTCGCCGGCCGAAGCGTTGAAATTCGACTGCAGGCTGTCGTTGTCGTAGATGTACCGCCCGCTGCCGCGCCACTCGTTGGTGCCGCGCTTGGTCACCAGGTTGATGCCGACGCCGCCGGTGCGCGCCGTCGTGTCGCTGCCGCCGGTGCCGACTTGCATCTCCTCGAAAGCATCGAAGTCGTAATACGACGACGAGGAGCCGATCGCGCCGACGTCGGTGATCTCGACCCCGTCGACCGACCAGGTCGAGTTGCGACCGTCGTCGCCGTTGCCGACGTAGACCGACTGCTGGCCGGACTCGTTGCCGCCGACGTTGACCCGGTCGACGAGCACGCCCGGAGTGGTCTGCAGGATCACCCACGGGTCGCGCGCGCTCGGGATCTTCTCGAGCTCGGTCTTGTCGACCGTCGCGCCGGTCTGGATCTTGCGCGTGTCGAGCAGCGGGCTCTCGGCGGTGACCGTGATGGTCTCCTCGATCGCCGGCTGCATGGTCACGTTGATCGTGGTGTTGCGGTTCAGGTTGACGACCACGGTCTCGAAGACCACCGAGGAGAAGCCCTCGAGGGTCGCTTCGAGCTTGTAGGTCGACGGCGGCAGCCCGGGGTAGCGGAACTGCCCCTGGGCGTCCGAGACCTGCGTCTGCGTCGGTCCGGCGCCGGTCAGCGTCAGGGTCACGCCCGGCAGGGGCTGACCCTTGTCGTCGACGACCGTGCCGTAGACGTTGCCGGTCTGCGCCTGCGCCATGAGGACGCCGCTCACGGCCAGCATCGCCGCGAGCGCCAACGCCATCGCGCGACTCATCGATTCGAATCGCTTCATGCATCGACTCCTTTCGAGAGGAACTGCCTTCGTCCCGTCCATCGGGTCCGTCATCCCCGAGAGCAACGCTTCTGCCACACGCCGGCGAAGGGGGCGAAACGAGGATTCTGGGTTATGAAGCGCGCTGCCGAGTGGCCGAACGAGAGCCGACGCGGGATCCTCCCCCGCTCTCATCCAGCGCGATGGACGCCGCGACTTCGGTGTCGCGCGGGACGAGAGGGTCGATTCGCGCCGCCGTCGGCGCGATCCGTCCCGACGAGCGCGTGCCCCGCCCCTGGCGGGCGGGGGCGGGGCGCGGATTCAACCCGCCGGATGGACGGAGCGGCTCAGGCGGTCTCGGGAAGGAAGGTCGAGCCCGCGACCGCGCGCTCGAACTGCTCGCGGTAGCCGCGCGACAGGGTCAGGCGCGTGCCGTCGCGCAGTTGCACCGAGTAGTCGCCGTGGAAGACGTGCTGCAGCTCCTTGATCCGGTCGACCTGCACGATCGTCGAGCGATGGATGCGCTGAAAGCGCTTCGGGTCGAGCTTCTTTTCCAGCGCGTTCATGGTGTCGCGGATCAGGTGCGACTCGCGCCCGAGGTGGAGCCGGGCGTAGTTGCCCGCCGCCTCGATCCAGTCGATCTCCTCGGTGCGCACGAAGGAGATCTTGCCGCCGGTGCGCACTACCAGGCGCTCGAGGTAGCCGCCCGCGGGCGCCCGCCCGAGATCCGAGAGCAGGGCTCGCAACTTCTCCTCGAGGTCGCCGTTGCCGCGTTCGCGGTGATGGCGCGCGCGCTCGATCGCCTGCGACAGGCGCTCGCGGTCGAACGGCTTCAGCAGGTAGTCGAGGGCGTGCACCTCGAAGGCGCGCAGCGCGTGCTCGTCGTGTGCGGTGACGAAGACCACCGCCGGCGGGCGGCGGTCGCCCAAGGCCTGCAGCAGGCCGAAGCCGTCGACCTCGGGCATCGCGATGTCGAGCATCAGCAGGTCCGGTCGCTCGCGGGTCACGGCCGCCTCGGCCTCCGCCGCCGAGGCGCACTCGGCCACCAGCTCGACTCCCGGCAGGCTGGTGAGCAGCCCGCGCATGCGCTGTCGGGCCAGGGGCTCGTCGTCCACCACGATGGTACGCAAGACGTCGCTCATGAACTCTCCTCCTTCAGGATGTCGAGGGTGCTGGGGACAGGGTGAACGGCAGGGCGAGGCGCGCCACGGTGCCGCCCTCGGGCCGCTCCGCGAGCTCGAGGAACGCCGCCTCGCCGTAGAGCTGCGCCAGCCGGGCGCGGGTGTTCGCCAGGCCGACGCCGAAACCCGACGCCGAGGAGCGCGCGGGTCCGGGGCCGTCGTCCTCGACCGCGATGTGCAGCCGCCCGCCGGCGCGACGGGCGCGTAGCGCGATCCGGCCGGCGGCCGCCCGGCGCGAGATGCCGTGCTTGACGGCGTTCTCGACCAGCGGCTGGAGGACGAAGTTGGGCACTTCGGCGGCGAGCGTCTCGGGCTCGATGTCGAGGTCGACGAACAGTCGGTCCTGGTAACGGACGCGCTCGATTTCGAGGTAGCGCTCGGCGAATTCGATCTCCCTGGCGAGCGGCACCTCTTGGCGCGCCGAGCCGTCGAGCGTCAGGCGCAGCAGGTCCGAGAGCAGCACCAGCATGCGATCGGCGGCGTCGGGGTCGGAGTGCACCAGGGCCGAGATCGAGTTCAGGGTGTTGAACAGGAAGTGCGGCTGCAGCTGCATCTTGAGCGCCGCGAGCTCGGCGCGCACCACCTGCTCCTGCAGGCGCGTGGCGACCAGCTCCTTCTCGCGCGCCCGGCGGTAGGTGTCGAGCGCGATCTTGGTCGCCACGATGCCGGCGTAGGTCACGACGTTCATGTGGTAGTTGTAGCGAAAGGAGAAGGCGAGCGAGGCGAGCGGATCCGGGTGCATGCCGAACGCCCGACGCACGAGGAAGAAGACGAGCTCCATGCCGGCGAGGTGCACCGCCGCCACCAGCAGCGCGAGCGGCGCCTGGATGGCGAGGAAGCGCGCCACGCCGACTCGCTCGACCGGCCAGCGCCGCATGCCCGCCAGCACCAGCGGCGCGATCGCCCCCCAGAGCAGGTACGACGGCACGTTGGCGAGCAGCGCCTCGTACCAGGGCATCGGCGTACGCTCGGAGAACGTCATGAGCATCGCCTGGCTGGCGAAGAACGTCCCGAGAGCGGCCCAGAAGAGGCTCCACAGGGCGACTCGGCGCCAGCGGGGGGTGGACGGCGGCATCGATGTCCTATCTATCGAACGAGCGCGCGGGTTGTTCGTCCCCATGGGGTGAAGCGTCTCATTTCCGGGACGAATCGTCCCGGGCGTGGACTGCTCGTCCCCGGCGCAGGCGCCGCCGGCGGGCGGCGCGGGAGCCCTCCGGCGCCGCGTCGCGCCGTCGCCGCGCTGCCGTGCGTGCCACGGCGAACCGCGGCCGGGAGCGCCGCGAGGCCTTTGGTAGCATCCCCGGCGGAGGACCGCCGATGCTCGCCGAACGCATTCCCGAGATCCAAGAAGCGCTGGCCGAGGCCGAGCTCGACGCCTGGTTCTTCGCCTGTTTCCAGCGCAACGACCCGATCAGCCTCGACCTGCTCGGCCTGACCGACAAGGTGTTGATCACCCGGCGCTGCTACTACCTGATCCCGCGCTCGGGCGAGCCGCGCAAGCTGGTGCACGCCCTCGAGCCCGCGATGCTCGACCACCTGCCGGGCGGCAAGCAGGTCTACCTCACCTGGCAGGAGTACCGCACCAAGGTCGCCGAGCTGGTGCGCGACTGCCAGCGCCTCGCGGCGCAGTACAGCCCGAAAAACGAGCTGCCGACCGTCTCGCGGCTCGACGCCGGCACGGCCGAGCTGCTGACCGGCCAGGGCGTGACGCTGCACTCCGCCGCCGATCTCGCGCAGCGCTTCGCCGCCACCTGGAGCCCGGAGCAGCTCGCCTCCCACCGCCGCGCCAACACCCACCTGCACCGCATCGTGCGCGAGGCCTTCGACCTCGTCGCGGCGCGGCTGCGCGCAAACGCGGCGATCGACGAGTTCGCCGTCGGGCGCTTCATCCTCGAGGCCTTCGAGCGCGCCGGCCTGCACACCGAGGGCGACCCGATCGTCGGCGTCAACGCGCACGCCGCCGACCCGCACTACGAGCCGGCGGCCTCGGGCTCGAGCCCGATCCGCCGCGGCGACTTCCTGCTGATCGACCTGTGGGCGAAGGAGAAGGCGCACGGCAGCATCTACGGCGACATCACCTGGTGCGGCGTCTGCGCGCCGGCGCCGACCGACCGCCAGCAGGAGATCTGGGCGATCACCGCCGCCGGGCGCGACGCCGCCGCGGCGCTGGTGCAGTCGCGCTGGCCGGCGACGCCGATCCGCGGCTACGAGGTCGACGACGCGGCGCGCGAGGTCATCCGCCGCGCCGGCTACGGCGACAAGTTCATCCACCGCACCGGTCATTCGATCGGCACTTCGGACCACGGCCAGGGCGCCAACATGGACAATCTCGAGACCCACGACACGCGGCGCCTGCTGCCGATGACCGGCTTCTCGATCGAACCCGGCATCTACCTGCCGGGCGACTTCGGCGTGCGCACCGAGATCAACATCGCGCTCACTCCGACCACCGCCGAGATCACCGGCGGCGAGCCGCAACGCGAGCTGCTGCGGCTGCTCGCCTGAGCCCGCCGAACGCGATGCAAGATCCGCCGGCGCCCCCCGCCGCGGAACCCGCGAGCGCCCGCCCGCCGCGCGCCGCCGAGGGCACGCCGCTGCTGCTGCAGAACGAGAGCCTCGATCCGACGAGCCCGCTCGGCCGCTGGCTCGCTTGCCCCGACGCGCCGACGGCGCGCGCCCACGCCGCCGCGGCGACCGCCGCCGCGCTCGGCGACTTCGCCGAGGTGACCGGCCTGCTGCCGCAGCGCGAGCGCTGGCGCGCCGAGCTGCTGATCGCCGCGGTCTCGATCGGCGCCGCGCACGCGGCCGGCCGCGAGTCGGCCGAGCGCCGGCTGGCCGACTTCCACCGCCTCGCCTACCGCCTGGCGCGCGCGCTCGCCGACGAGCCCGCCGACACGGCCGTGCCGGCGCTCTTCGCCGAGGAGCAGCGGCGGCGCCCCTTCACCCGTCCGGCGCTCGACGAGCTGCTGGCGCTCGCCCGCGAACGGGTGCGCGAGCGCCGGCCGCGGACGCCCGAGGACGCCGCGCGGCGCGCCGAACGGCTGGCGCTGGCTCTCGCGACCGCTCTGTTCGGCGTCGAGCCGGCGGAATCGGTGGTCAGCTTTCTCGCCGCCCTCGTGCGCCTGCTCGAGCTCGCCTCCCTGCCGGCCGATCTCGCCGCCGGCACCGCCGCCCTGGCGCTCTCCGAGCTCGCCGAGCCGCTGCAGTACCGCAGCGTCGAGGAGATCGCGCGCGCGGTCGCCTCCGAGTGCGCGGCGCTCGAGCCCATGCTGCTGCGCGGCGGGCGGGCCGGCGTCGAGGTGCCGCTCACCTTCCGGCGGCCCTTCGCCTACTTGCTGCCGCTCGCCTTCAAGCTCCACGGCGCGATCGAGTCCGATCCGCGCGCCCTCGCCCGCCGCGCCCCCCGCCTCGGCCGCTGGACCCGCCGCCTCGCCCGCTTCCGCGCCCGCCGCGAACGGCTCGACTGACCCCGCCGCCGGACCGGCCGGCGATCTGGCGTTGAAGGTCGTCCACCGCTTCGCAGCCATGGCAGCGCGAGGTCTCGACGCCGCTTCACAGCGATCGAATCGCCGGGGTCGGTCGGGAGCAGACTCCTGCCATGAAGCTACGAGTGGTGTCGGAGCCCTCGGACGAGGGCGGGTATTCGGTCTGGGTGCCGTCGCTTCCGGGGTGCGTCAGCGAAGGGGAGTCGTCCGACGAGGCGCTGGCGAGTATCCGCGAGGCGATCGAGCTCTACCTCGAGCCGGTCGAGGACGACATGGTCGCCGAGCCCGGGTCCGAGATCCTAGAGCTCGTCTTCTGACCAAGATCCCCAGCCTCGGCTACCGCGAGGTCGTGCACGCCTTCCAGCGTGACGGCTGGGTGGTCGTTCGTCAGCGCGGCAGCCACATCCGCCGTCAGAAGCACACCCCCAGAGAGGTCCTGAAACTGACCGTCCCGGCCCACCTGCCGATCAAGCGACCGACGCTGGCTCACCCGCTCAAACAGGCGCATCTCGACCTCGAGGCGTTTCTCGCCCTCCTCTAGTCGTCGCAGAGCAGATCGGTCGAGCTTCGATCGTCCAAGTCGGGGAGGAGACCTACGGCGTGCGGGTCCTCGACGTCGTCCGCGACCGCTCGCGCCTCAGGCGCGGGCGGCGGCGGGCTCGACCAGGATCTTCTCGGCGGCGCGCAGGCCGAGGCGGGCGCTCCGGCCGCGGCCGAAGTCGAGCTCGACCGTGTCCGCGGCGGCGTCGCGTTCGCGCACTTTGAAACGCGCCCCGGGGCGCAGGCCCACGCGCTCGACCAGGCGCAGGAAGTCGGCGCTCTGGTCGGCCACCCGCGCGACGCGCAGGGCGCGCGCCAGCGGACAGGTCGCCAGGCTCTCGAACGGCGCCGCGGCGAGCGCGCCGTGGGAGTCGGGGATCGGGTCGCCGTGCGGATCGACCGCCGGGCGGCCGAGCATCTCGTCCATGCGCTCGATCACCCGGTCCGAGACCGCGTGCTCGAGGCGCTCGGCCTCGTCGTGCACCGCGCTCCAGTCGAGACCCAACACCTCCACCAGGAAGAGCTCGACCAGCCGGTGGCGGCGCAGCACGTGGGTCGCCAGCTGCCGTCCGGCGCGCGTCAGGCGCACGCCGCCGTACGGCTCGTAGCTCGCGAGGCCGCTCTCGGCGAGGGTCTTGGCCATGGTCGTCGCGGTGCCCGGCGTGACCCCGAGCGCGGCGGCGAGCCGGCCGGTCGCCAGCGCCGCGCCGGCGTCCTCGTGTTCGGCGAGCAGGATCGCCTTCAGGTAGTCCTCGACGGTCGAGGTCGGCATCGGCGCCAGCCTAGAACGGGTGCTCGAAGGAGAGATAGAAGAAGACCGACCAGTCGCCCGATGAGGGCCCGATGCCGATCGGCAGGGCGATCCCGGGCACGATCTGCAGGCCGTTCGGTCGGTCGATCGCGAAGCGCAGCCCCGGCGAGAGGACGAAGCTCGTCTCGCGTTCGGTGCCGCCCGCGTCGCGCACCACCTGCCCGCGCGTCCAGACGGCCTCGAGCATCAGGTTGAGGTTCGGGCGCGCGAGGAAGACCAGCCCCTGGCCGAAGCTGACCGCCGCGGTGTCGGCTCTGGCGCCGCTCGCGGCCTCGGAATTCGGCACGAACGTCGCGCCGAGGTTGAAGTGGCCGACGAGTCGGCGCGCGAGGACCGCCGAGACGGGCAGGGCGACCTGCGCCCCGACCGCCCCGGTGCCCAGGCCGCGGCGCTCGTCGCCGGTCGGCAGCAGGAGCGAGAAACGCGGCGCGATCGCCAGCGGCGCCGCGCCGTCGCCCACCAGCTGGTAGCGGTAGTTGAGCGCCAGGTCGCCGAGGCCGACTTCGCCGCCCGCGCGCGCGACCGCCAGGGTGTAGCTGAGCTGGTGGAGGATGCCGCCGTAGGGCCACTCCTCGGTGAACGTGGTGACGAATTCCGAGGACTTGCCGTCGAGCTCGAGGGTCGAGATGTGCTGCACCACCCCGGCCTCCTGGTTGTAGGCCTCCTCGATCAGGAAGCTGTTGTCCTGGATCGGCCCCTCGCCGACCGCCGCCGCCGCGGCGAACAGCGTCGCGGCGAGCCCGCCGCCGAGCCATCGCCAGCCGTTCATCGACCGCGCCTCCTTCCCCGCGCCCGCCGCGAGCGGGCGCCGCTTGACTTTCGCCACCCAGTGAATTCTAATTTTGATTCGTCAAAATTACAACTGCCTCCGCAACCGATCATGCTCGCCTCCGCCACGCTCTCGCCTGCCGTTCTCGCGCGCCGCTTCGCCTGCGGCCGCGAGCGGGGCATCGACCGATGGGCTCGCGGGTCCCGAGTGCGCCACCGCAGCCTGCGCGGCTGGGGATCATGATCGAGACTCCGCACCGCTCGCTGCCCGAGGTCCACTCCTCGGTGCCGATTTCGCGCGCCGGCGGCTGGCTGCGGCGCTTCTTCTCCTTCGCCGGGCCGGCCTACCTGGTGAGCGTCGGCTACATGGATCCGGGCAACTGGGCGACCGACCTGGCGGGCGGCGCCAAGTTCGGCTATGCCCTGCTCTGGGTGATCCTGCTCTCCAACTTGATGGCGATCTTCCTGCAGACGCTCTGCGCGCGGCTGGGGATCGCCACCGGTCGCGACCTGGCGCAGGCCTGCCGCAGCGAGTACCCGCGCCCGATGGCGGTGGTGCTCTGGCTGCTGTGCGAGGTGGCGATCATCGCCTGCGACCTCGCCGAGGTCGTCGGCTCGGCGGTCGCCCTCAATCTGCTCTTCGGCATCCCGCTGGTCGCCGGGGTGCTGATCACCGGTCTCGACGTGATGCTGCTGCTCGCCGCGATGCACTTCGGCTTCCGCAAGATCGAGGCCATCGTGCTCACCCTGGTGACCACGGTGGCGGTCTGCTTCGCGGTGCAGATCTTCCTCTCGCATCCGGACTGGACGGGAGTGGCGATCGGCCTCGCGGTGCCCACGATCCCGAGCGCCGAGGCGTTCTACATCGCGCTCGGCATCCTCGGAGCCACGGTGATGCCGCACAACCTCTACCTGCACACGGCGCTCGTCCAGACGCGCGACATCGCGCCGACCTCGGCCGGCCGGCGACAGGCGATCCGCCACAACACGCTCGACACGGCGATCGCGCTCGGCGCCGCCTTCTTCGTCAACGCCGCCATCCTGGTGGTCGCCGCCGCCGTCTTCCACCGCAGCGGCTACCGCGAGGTCGGCGAGCTGCAGGAGGCGCACCGGCTGCTCGCGCCGCTGCTCGGCGCGCCGATCGCCTCGACCGCCTTCGCCGTGGCGCTGCTCGCCTCGGGTCAGTCGTCGACGATCACCGGCACGCTCGCCGGCCAGATCGTGATGGAGGGTTTCCTCGACATCCGCATCCGCCCCTGGTTGCGGCGCTTGATCACCCGCCTGCTGGCGATCGTGCCGGCGGTGTTCCTCATCGCCTCCTCGGGCGGCAAGAACACGGTGGGCTTGCTGGTGCTCTCGCAGGTGGTGCTCTCGATGCAGCTGTCGTTCGCCATCTTCCCGCTGATGAGGTTCACCTCGGACCGGCGGTTGATGGGCGAGTTCGTCAACCCGCGCTGGGTGAAGGCGCTCGGCTACGCGATCTGCACGGTGATCGCCGGGCTCAACGTCTACCTGCTCTATCAGGCGGTCGGCGGCGGCTGGCTCGCGCTGCTGGCGGGTGCGGGAGTAGCCTTCTGGCTCTGGGTGCGCTTTTTCTACCGCGGGCGGTGAGGTGGGGATGTACCGCAAGATCCTGGTGACGCTCGAGAACAGCGCGACCGACGACGCGATCCTGGCGCACGTCGAGCCGCTGGCGAAGCTGATGCATTCGGAGCTCCTGCTGGTGCACGTGGCCGACGGCTGGGCGGCGCGCACCCGCGACCAGCTGAATCTCGCCGAGTCGCAGGAGATGCGCGACGACCGCGCCTACCTCGAGAGCGTGCGCCGGAGATTCGAGACCGCCGGCATCCCGGCGGCGCCCGTCCTGCTCACCGGCGAGCCCGCCGACGAAATCGTCAAGCTCGCCGAAGACCAGGGCGTCGACCTCATCGCCATGAGCACCCACGGGCACCGCTTCCTCGCCGACCTGATCCTCGGCTCCACGGCGAACAAAGTGCGGCACGTCGTGCGCGTGCCGGTGTTGTTGGTGAGGGCGTAGAGGGGGGGCCTTCTCTGCCGAGGCATAGTAACAGCACCACTCTTACAAGCCCCGTCCTTCAGCTGCCAAGGACTCTCTCAAGCGACCACCATCAATCCTAAGCAGCACTATTCTCCTTTCGTCTCGCGACCCCACTTCGAAGAACGGAAGGGAAGGTAGCCAAGACCACGGGGAAGGCCTCCACACTAGTCGCCTCGCTCGGTCCGCTTGAGCTAGCGACTCAAGAAGATCGGCCTCTCTGTCGCTCGCCGGCATTCTCAGTGCAATGGTCTTCGCATTCTCGAACGAGATTGCCGATGATTGAGGCTCTCGATGAAGGTGAAGGGCCCTGACCTGCGGGTTTCCACCGTCCAATTCGAGTTCCACGAAACCAAGTCTCTTCTTGGATGCCATGAGTTCCAAAAGCCTGTAGTCGCGCCTCGGCGGTGAATCCAAGGCAGCGACAACAAAATCGTTTCCCCACCCAAACGAAGAATCCGTTGGCCCCGAGAGTCCCCAGTGCCCCCAGAGCCAATGCTCATCTAGGAATGCGACGGCTGCCGATTGGGCGATCTCGAGGATTGTGTTGCCCTTGCCCTTCGCGACCTTCAGACGCTTCGCCTTCACATCGAGAGCAGCCCCAGAAACTACCGCAACGAATTCGCTCGTCGCACGGCCGCGGTAATAGGATTTTGTCTGCCAGAACGCGAACCACTCCTGAATCGGAACGTAGCTCAGCGTGCAACGAACGCCCACCCGCCCGCAATCATCTACATCGCTGTGCCCATTCGGAGGTGTCACTTGCTCAGGTGAGCGAAACCAAAGCCCGACCGCTTCGAGCTCGGCCCTGCCCTCCTTGGGCGACGCGAAGCGAATCCCAATAACCGTACCCCAGTGACTTGGAGTCCCTTTATCTTCGAAGACGGCGCACGCGACCGGAATACCTGCGGCTAAAGAGCCTGACAGTGCAGCCAGCATTCCGGAGGCCTTCGACTGAAAGCACGGGGAAAAGCCGACCTTGGCGGCTTCTTTGGTAGCGACAGCTGCGAGATCCTCAGGGGCAGTTCGCCACTTTGCGGCCTCGCCGGCCCGACTCGCTGCTTTCGCCAACAGGTTCATTCTGCAGCCGAGGTACGCCTGAGAAATTGTGGCGCAATCCCGGCCAGCCGAATCAAGCGCCATCATCGCGGCTGCAGGTCCGCATGTGTCTGAAGCATCCTGATCGTGAAAAAAGCAGGGCACGAGTAGGTCACGATTGTCGGCATTAATTTCCAACCTAACGGATCCGCCTGCCATCAGGGCCTCAGCCCTCGAACACGAGTGAGAAACAGCGTGGCTTCTGGATCCCTCCGCACGCGCCCTTTTCCTCTGCGTAGACCGGCGCGGGCAAAGTTAGGAGGTCGATGTCTGAAAGGTTGGGTTCTGCTAGTCGATAGAGGCGTCGGAGGTCCTGATCTTGGCTTCCTATCGGTAGGTCTTGTTCCTTCGTCATCCCGATGCGGGACTGAAGTTCATCAGCACACAGATTGCCAATAGTCGCCGTGCACTCGCCCTGGTAGGGAACAAGCGTCAGATCGAACAGCGGCTTACCCGAATCGAGGCTACCGATCTTGAGCTTCAAAGAAGTCAGGTGTTCCAACAACAGCTCGCTCCTGTGTGCGAACGATCGCCTTTCCAAGCTACTCGGAAACGCCGCCGAACCCGGGACAAACCAGTAAGAGCACTTGTGGAGCCGGAGAGTCCGAAGCTTTCCAGCCTTCAACTTGATTCGCGCCGCGACCAGCGCGCTATTCTGGACGTTGTCCCTGCAGAGAGCGTGAATCCTCGAGAATCGATTCTTGTTCACGTCGCCCCCATGTAGGGCCCAGTGAAAGTCATAGTCGGTTGCGGGGGTCGAGGTTCCTTCGCACGACAGACTGGCTGCTCCCGGTGACTGCACCTCAACGATTCTCCGCATCAGGCTGATAACCAGGACCGAGAGAGGTGGCAGCGCTGCCGCCTGAGCAAGGCAGCCTGCTCGAATCAAGAGCACGGGAGAGTGCGCAGGAAGGACCGGCTGGCCGGCTACCTCGATCTTGTCGTCCGCTTTGGGAAGGAACACTTCCACTTCGCTCGGGTCCGTCTGGTTGTTCGTCGCCTTCCATGACTTGTTTGGTACGTAGCCACAAAGCCCAGCAAACTCAATTGACGCTGAGAACATGACCATCGGTATTCTCCTCGCTGAACGTGAGCTTCGAGTTCCCAAGTACAACAAAAGCAGCGGCTGTAGCACGCACTGCTCTTTCCCTGCCCCGTGTTGTCAGCATCCCCAGCTGTGCTTGTCGAAGGGCTGACACAGCGTCGAGCCGTCGAGACAACCCCTGATGAAAAGCAATGCTGAGATCCGATGCGATTTCGTCATCGACTTCCCACAGCGTTCCCACTATCGCTTCCAGGCCACCGCCAACAAGCGAGGTGTTGAGGGCCGAATAGGAGTCGAATCGTGACTGGCCAGAGAGCGCGCTGCCGCATGAGGTCAGCACAAGAACTCTCGGGCCGCCGGTCTGATGGTCGCCAACGAGATCGCCTACCGCGATGGCGCCAAACCCTCGATCAGGATCTGAAAGCGGAAACAGCACCTTGGAGTCACTCGCTAGCTTCCTATCCAACTCAGCATGGCTAGCGATGTGGAGGATGTCGGACCGATGCACAGACTGAAGTACTGCACGCAGAGAATCCCTTGCCGGTTCAAGTACGGTTACCTGCCCGTACGCTCGTCGAATTCCCTCGATCTCCCGAGATCCTGCTCGAAGCGTCGAGAGCTCTGGTCGCGATTCCAATCGACCTAGCGCGCCAAGAACTACGACGCATGGGGGCCAGGTTGACCCAGCGCGGACTCCGCGCGAGATGCCAAGGTCCGCCTTCCTGGAGAAGTACCATTCGGCTGAGGGGGCACGCTCGATGTCAAAGTGATTCAACGCGATACCGGGACCGCTCGGGCTCTCGAGGAATGCGAACGGGAGATCCTGTAGGGCCCTGTCACCGACTATGACCAGCCGCCCTGCCTTGGGAAACGGAACGCCGGACCTTCTTGCAACATCCTTCAGCAGACTACGAATTGGATCTGGAGCGAGAATGTCGCGACCAGCACGTAGTGAATCCAGGGAGGCTGCGACCATTGACGCAACTTGCGCAGAGCCAAAGGGGAATGTGCAGGATCCGACGCCCGCTCGCGTGAAGACCCAGGAGAGTGTGCAGTTCTCGAACACCCCGAACCGGATTACTACCTCGCCCAGCTTAAGCGCCGACGCCCAACGGCGCCATGGGAGCTCGCGGCGCACGCGTCGAGAATGCTCTCCCTGAGAATAGACCTCGAATACGAGCGCTTCGGTCTCGAGCCAATTCAGAATCGTCATTGGCTTTTCACCGCCAGATCCGATTGAAGCTACCATTCCGTCCAGAATCCCTTGGCGGCTCTCGATGATCTTTCGGCCGACTGAAGGGTCCCCGGTACGGGAAAGCGCGCGATCCGCGAGGTTCAACGCCGCCCTGAGGCTTCGAGAAGCTCGACTAGAGTTGCCTTCTCTCAAGGCAATTGAAGCATCGAGTCTGCGAGCAGCGATCCCGTAGTCATCGAGCGCCAAGGAGGACGCCAGCCTGACAGCGGCAGCGGCGTCCCTGCTCGAGAGCAAACCAGGCTCTATCCTTCCTCGACCAAGAAGAATCTCGAGCCCAATACGGTCGCGAAGGATCTTGCTCGCAACGAGGCTCGCCTCATCGGCCGCGGACTGCAGGTCGAGTTTCGAACGAGCAACCTCGCCCATGGCGCCGAGGGCTGTCGCTCGGCCTACCAGAGCAAAGGACTTGGCGACCGGATCTCCGTTTGTGAACTCGCTCTCCAGCAATAGATCGTAGAACCGCACTGAGGCCCAAGGCATATTCTCTGCCAGGGCCGCCGAAGCAGCATCTGCGATCATCATGTCGCGCCATTCAGACTGGGATTTGGCGCCAGTGAGGCAAAACCCTCGTACCCTGGTGGCCCAACTTCTCCTCAGGTCGCCGCTTCTGCTGAGGACTTCGGAAAGTAGAGAGAGGACCCCAACTTCGTTTTCCTCCTCGCCCAGCGCCGCGAAGGTCATCGCGGCGTCCTCTAGCATCCGCTCCGATGACATCAACCGGTTCATTCGAGACTCACGTAGGCCCAATCCCCAGAGCGCTCTCCCGGCGAGGGCGGATTTCCCTCGATTGCGATTGAATACCCCCAGGAGCTCTGCTTCGGCCTCGGCTCCTCTTGAACTGGAAAGGTCTGCGCCAGCCAGGCCGACTCGAGCCCACTCGGCTCCTTCTTTCGAAGTCTCGCTCAGGGCTCTCTCAGCGCCCAGATATTCGCGCCTGCTAGCGCCTGCCATGAATCTCTCGTACAGCCACCATCCCCTGAAGAGGCTTGCGAATCCGCGGGCCAACTTGTGTCGAGCGGAACCGTTGGCACAGAGAATGTCGGAAGCGACGCGACCCACCGACAATTCACCAGAGCGACATTCTAGCTTGCTTCCGAGGTAGCCCAGGAACCGCACCCATGCCATCGCATCCCCGGGTCGATCCCCATTGAGCGATTCAGACCAACAAGCAGGAACCACGAACACTCCTATCTCTCTGGCGCGTTGTGGGCTTGACTCAACCAGGCGAGTCGCCAGGTCGGTATTTGCTCCAGAGACTTCGACGCCTCGAGACTGCAGGAATTCGCAAGCCTTCGTGGTCCCTGGCCGCTCATCGGACCTGGCAAGACTCCATGCCCCCTCTTCGAGGCGAGAGGTCGACGGGGCTCGCTCATGGCGCAGAGGCACTGCGTTGGCTGACCTCAATCCGAGGGCCTGTAGCGCCAACTGTCGGTTGCGCTCTCCTAAGTCGGTCTTCCCCTCCTTCAGTAGTCCGTACTCGATGCGGTCGAGCGCCGCCACGATTCGAACGGGATCCTGCAGACGGACTCCGTTCTCTAGCAGCCAGGGGCCAATCGAGGATACGTCGAGCGCGCCGTCGCCCTGAGTGGAGCTGCTGCTATCCACTCTCCAGTCTGGCCAAGCAACGCCCGGCATGCCTTCTGAGCTCCAGATCAAGTGCCAAAGAAGCTCCATTGCGCTGGGCGAGGAGTCTTCATGTGCAAACGCGGCTGGAGAGTCCCGCGCGAGTCTTTCTAAGCGATCAAAGGCCGGGCTTCCCGGCTCGGGCGGGGGGTCGCATTGCGGCCGCGGGATGAGGTGGGTCGGGTCGGGGTCGGGTTTGCACTTGCAGCCGCCGAGGCCGCCGGTGAACATGGGTTCGAAGCGGCAGACGTCGCCGAGCGCCGCGGCCATGGCGGCGGGCAGGTCGGCGGCGGAGTGGATCGGGGGCGGCTGCCACGGCGGCGGGCCGTCGCCACTGGCCAGGCTGGCCGGAATCAGCGTCAGGAAAGCCCAGCGCGTCGAGAGCCGCACGTCGTCGACGTCCGCGAGCGGCGCTGAGACCGGCGCCGAGCTCGCTTCGTCCCTCCTTCCCTGGATCGTCTGTCGACGACCATACCAATTCGGACGGGCGGCCGAATAGGGGGTCTGAGAGGGAACGAGCATTCGGGGTCGCGGGTGTCGATCCATCCGGTTCGACGGACCGCGATCGGACATTCCCGGCGCGCGGATAGAATCCCGACGACCTCCGCCGCGCATGAGTCCCCGCGAACTCTTCGAAGCCAACCTCGAGCTGATCGACCGGCTGCTGCGGTCGGTCTGCCGCCGGAACGCCTTTCCGGTCGACGAATCGGAGGAGTTCGCCGGCTGGGCGCGCATCCGGTTGATCGAGGACGACTACGCCGTGCTGCGCAAATTCCGCGGCGGCAGCAGCCTGTCGACCTACCTGACCGTGGTCATCGTCAACCTGTTCAAGAGCTACCGCGTCCACCGCTGGGGGCGCTGGCGGCCGTCGGCCGAGGCCAAACGGGCGGGCGCGGTGGCGATCCAGCTCGAGACCCTCACGTCCCGCGACGGGCGGCCGCTCGACGAGGCGATCCAGACCCTGCGCACCAACTTCGGCTGCCAGGCGAGCCCCGAGGAACTGCGCGCCCTGGCCGCCCGCCTGCCACCGCGCGTGCCGCGGCGCCTCGAGAGCGAAGAACGGCTGGCGCTGGTCGCCGATCCGGCGGCGACCGACGCCCGCCTGGCGGAGGCCGAGCGGCGCCGAACCGCGCTCGTTGCCGAACGGATCCTGGGCGAGGCGATGGCCGAGCTGCCGCCCGAGGAGCGCCTGATGCTCAAGCTTCGTTTCGCCGACGGCGTCACCGTGGCCGACATCGCCGCCGGCCTCGGCGTGCCCGCCAAGCCGCTCTATGTGCGCTTCGAACGCTGCTTGGGGCAGCTGCGGCGCAGCCTCGAAGCCCGCGGCCTCGACGCCGCCACCGTCGGCTCCCTGGTCGGCTGGGCGGGGCTCGACCTGCGGCTCGACTTTCGCACCGGCAACGGAAACGCCCCGGCGAGTCCGTCTCCACCCGAGGAGCGACTGGCATGAGCGAACTGCGGCGGCCGAGCCCACCCCGCCCCGGCGCTCCGTGCCTCGAGCCGGAGGAGATCGCCGCGCTCGTCGAGGGACGGCTCTCGCCCGCGGCGAGGACACGAGTCGTGGAGCATCTTGCCGATTGCGACGAGTGCCGGGAGCTGCTCGCCGAATCGCTCGCCGTGGCGCGCGAGGCCGGGATCGAGCTGCCGGCCGTGGAGGCGGCGGCCGTGCCCGTCCATCCGGCGGCTCGCCCGCGGCGGGCGACGTGGATCCCCGGGACCCTCGCCGCTGCGCTCCTGATCGCCGCCGCGCTCGCCTGGTTCTATGGCCCGGGGCGCGAGACCGGGCTCGTCGGCAGCTCCGCCGTGGCGCGACTGGCCGCGGACCCCGGGACGCGGCTCGGCGGCGAGTGGAGCGAGCCGGTCTGGTCGGTGACCCGCGGCGAGGGGCCGGCCTACCCGTTGCCGGCGATCGCGTTCCGGCTCGGCGTCCGGAGCGCCGATCTCGAGCTGGCGCTGGCGCGCGGCGAGAGCGAGCGACTCGCGGCGCGGCGCCTGGCGGCCGAGCTCGCGCAGCTCGCCGGGCAGATCCCGCTCGCCGACCCGGTGGCCTCGGTCTACCGCTCGCTCGGCGATCGGCTCGCCGCCGCGGGACCGGTCGACCGCGCGCGGCTCGCGCGCGACGCCGCGGTCGCGGCCGACCTCGCGCGCGAAGCGGCCGATCCGGAGCTCTTCGATCTCGGCCGCTGGGCCGAGAGCGGCCGGCTCGCCGCCGTCGCCGGACAACCCGAGCCGCTGCGCGTCTGGCGCCGCCGCCGGCCGCCGTCGGTCGCCGACGAGCGCCTGCGCCCGGCGATCGAGCGCGCCGCCGCGGGCTCCGCCGCGGATCTCGAGACCCTGATCCGCACCGCCGCCGAGCTGCCGTAGGGAGCGTCGGAGAATTGGTGACAGGCACCATTTAGGGCCGCCCCGAAAGGCGCGTGGGGCGGCGCGCTGGAAGACAGGTGGCGGCGCGCCGGCGCACAGACCCGGACTTCGCCCCCCTCCCGGGGCGGTGGCATTCTGCGGGCGGGAGGGCGCTTCCGTCCTCGAATGCCCCCGCCCGAGCGGAACGATCCCTGCCACCGACCTCGTCCGACGCGCATCCTTCGAAATCGGTGCCTGTCCCTGATTTCGTGTCCCTAACTTCCAAATGGGTGCCTGTCCCCAATTTCCCGAACCCTCCTGACGCCACGCTGTCAGGAGCCCTCCCCCAGACTGCTCTCCACGCCGCGGAGATCGACCGCCGCGCGCCGACCACGAGGAGAGACCAAATGAAGCTCCAGCGAGAGGCCCTGCAGACGATCGCCGCGACCCGCAAGTTCTTCGCCCGCACCACCGCCTGCCTGGCCGAGGGGGATTCGACCTTCCGCGCCACCCCCGAGACCATGACCGTGGCGCAGCAGGTGGCGCACGCCGCGCAAGTCATCGACTGGTTCCGCGAAGGCGGATTCGAGAACCGCTGGGATCTCGACTTCGAAAAGGCCTATACCGAAACCAACGCCATCACCTCGCTCACCACCTCCCGCCGCTGGCTCGAGGACGCCTGGCAACGGCTCGAGGAGCGCGTCCGGCGGTCGAACGAGGCGGAGCTGGCGGAAGTTCTGCCCGACAATCCGATCCTCACCGGACGCGTGCGTTCGCACACCATCGACGCGATCGTCGACCACTGCGGACACCACCGCGGGGCGCTCGCGGTCTACGCCCGGCTGCTCGGCAAGACCCCGGCGATGCCCTACGGCGACGACTGAAGGCGCTTGGCGCCGCTCATCCGCGCCAGGAAGTCCTCGAGCGTCCGGCCGGCCTCGAGCGGGAACGTCTCCTGCGCGACCTCGATCGCCAGGCAGCGGTCGACTCGGAAGCTGCGGAAGTCGACCCGCAGCTCGCACCAGGCGACGAGCAGCCAGACCGGCGGATAGAAGGCGAGCGCCAGCGGCCGCACGTCGCGCCGGGTCTCGTCGCCCTTCTCGTCGCGATAGGCGAGCGCCACCCGCCGGCGGGCGTGGATCGCGGCGCGCAGCACGCCGAGCGGCAGGCGCTCGGCCGGCCGCTCGCCGTGCACCGGAGCGTAGAGGCGGGTCTGTTCGACGAGGTGGGCGCGCGCCTTGGGCAGCGCCGCTTCGATCTTGGCGACCGCCGTTCCGGCCGCACGGGCGAGGTCGCCGTCGCCCCAGCCCTCGACGACCCGCAGCCCGAGGACCAGCGCTTCGACCTCGTCGCGCTCGAACATCAGCGGCGGCAGGTCGAAACCGCGCAGCCGGTAGCCGACGCCGGCCTCGCCCTCGATCGGCACGCCCGCAGCCGCGAGGTCCGCGACGTCGCGGTACACCGTGCGCTGCGACACTTCGAGGCGCTCGGCGAGCCGGCGAGCGGTGGTCACCCGCCCGCGGCGCAGCTCGAGCAGCAGCTGGAAGAGGCGGTCGGCGCGGCGCATCGGGATTCCCGCGGAGCCGCCGCCGGAGCCGTCAGTCGACCGCGGCCCAGCTCTCGCCGGGCTGGAGAGCGACGACCTCGGTCGAGCAGCCGTGGTGGGTGAGCGCCCGGCGCAGCGCGTCGGGCTTGCCGCTGAGCACCGGGAAGGTGCCCCAGTGGATCGGGATCACCCAGCGGCAGTTCAGGTAGCGGCAGGCGCGCGCCGCCTGCTCCGGGTCCATCGTGTAGTGGTCGCCGATCGGCAGGAAGGCGAGCTCCGGGCGGTACAGGTCGCCGATCATCGCCATGTCGGAGAACAGCGCCGTGTCGCCCGCGTGGTAGAAGGCGAAGTCGTCGTCCCAGCGCACGACGTAGCCGCAGGCGAGGCCGCCGTAGATCACCCGCCCCTCGTGTTCGTAGCTGCTCGAGTGGTCGGCGCGCACCATGGTGATCTCGAGGCCGAGCGCGCGCTGCGCGCCGCCGAGGTTCATCCCCGAGGTCTTGGCGGCCCCCTGCGAGCCGAGGAAAGTGGTGATCTCGAAGCTCGCGATCACCAGCGCGCCGTGTTGCTTGGCCAGTCGCGCCGCATCGCCCAGGTGGTCCGCGTGCGCGTGGGTGATCAGGATGAGATCGACGCGCTCCGGATCTCCGGCGGACTTGGGATAGGACGGATTGCCGGTGATGAACGGATCGATGAGCACCACTTCGCCGCCGGGCAGGTCGCAGCGCACCGTGGCGTGCCCGAGCCAGGTGTAACGCGGACGATTTCGTTCGTTCATGCCCGACTCTCCTCGCGCAGGGGAGAGCGATTCTACGCCGGATAGCCGATGCTAAAGTCGCTCGGCCGGGCGCGCGACCGCCTGGCGAGCGCCCACGGACGGAGGATGGCGATGGACGATCTCGGCATGTGGCTGCGGTTCTTGCACACCTTCGCGGCGCTCTGGCTCGCGGCGGGAGCGCTCGCCGCCGCGGCGGTGCGCGCCCAGACGAAACGCGCCGCGACGCTGCCCGAGCGCCTCTTCGGCTTGCGCCTGGCCTACCGGCTGGTGAATCTGTTTTCGTTGCCGGGCGCGGTCGTGACCGGTCTGCTCGGCCTGGCGCTGGTCTCGAGCCGCGGCTACAGCTGGCGGGCCGGTTGGATCCATGCTTCGATCGGTCTTTGGGCGCTGGCGCTCGGCCTGAGCGTCTTCTACGGCCGGCCGCACCTGAAGCGCCTGATCGCCGGGGCCGAGACCTCGCTCGCCCAGGGCGCGCCGACGCCCGAATTCCAGGCGCTGGTCGCCCGCAAGGGCCCGGCACGGGTCGCCGACCTGATGCTCGTGGCTCTCGTCCTGCTCGTCCTGTTGATGGTCTTCAAGCCCTTCTGAGGCGCGCGCCTCAGGGCGCGAAGCTCGACGTCCGCCAGGCGGCGAGCGCCGGCGCGAGCTCCTCGAGGTCGCCACGAGTGAACGGCCGGCCCTCCTTCAGGTGGCGCACCAGGAACCTCCGGCTGCCGCGGTCGCCGGCGCGCACGAAGAGCAGGTCCGCGCCGCGCAGGAAGAGCGCCTGGTACCAGAGGTCCTCGGCGAGCGGCAGGCCGGCGCGCCAATCCTCGAGGTGATGCGCCGCGGGTCCGGCATGGCGCGCGCCGGCGCGATCGAAGAGCGTCGCGATCGCCGGCATCCTGCCCGCCTCGCCGTGCTCGAATCCGACGCGCGCCGCCAGGTGCGCCAGCACCTCGCCGATCCAGGGCTCCGACCAGGTCGCCCCCTCGAGGGCGAGGAAGCGCCTCGCCGCCTCCACCTCGACCAGGGCGTCGGAGAACACCAGGCTCGCCGCTTCGTCCTCGGTGCCGCGCAGCGGCGAGCCGCCGAGCGCCGGCAGAGGCTCGCCGAGCAGCTCCTTGGCGAGCGCCACGGTCGAGGCGTCGCCCCAGGCCGCGACCGCGATCACCGCCGCGCCGCGCGTCTCGGGCAGTCCGTAGGGGCGGGAAAAACCGCCGGCCGTCCAATCTTCGGGCGAGAGCACCAGGAGCTCGAGCGGCGCCGGCCGCCGGGCGACCGAGGCGAGCGCCAGCAACAAGACCTGCAGCCTCTCCTGGACGTTCGCCGCCCGGTCGAGCGCGCCTGGCGTATAGCGCGCCGGGACCTCGCCGTGCAGGTCGAGCAATCCGGGGATCTCGGGCACCTCGGGCGCGAGCGGCAGCTTCAACTTGGGCGCCGGCTCGAGCTCGGCCGGCGGCAGGGGTTGGCGACGCGAGCCCGAAGCGCAGGAGGAAGCGGCGAAGATCACCACGACGGCGAGCGTCAAAGCGGCGGTGCGGGGGCGCATGCCGTCAGTCTAGCCCGCGCCCCGGGCGCTAGACTCGCGCCCATGCGCGCTTTTCGCGTTTCGCGTCACGGCGGACCCGAGGTGCTGGAGCGGCTGGAGTTGCCGGACCCCGAGCCCGGACCGGGCGAAGTGCGGGTGCGGGTGCGCGCCTGCGCGCTCAACCACCTCGATCTCTGGCTGCGCAACGGCGTCCCCGGACACCGCTTCCCGCTGCCGCTGGTGCCGGGCAGCGAGGTCGCCGGCGTCGTCGATCGGCTCGGCGCCGGGGTCGCCGGCCCGGAGCCGGGCGCCGCCGTGCTGCTCGCCGCCGGCGTCGCCTGCGGGGTCTGCGAGCGCTGCGTCGCCGGCGCGGACCATCTCTGCGCGCGCTACGGCCTCCTCGGCGAGCACAGAGACGGCGGCTATTGCGACTTCGTGGTGGTGCCGCGGCGCAACGTCTTCCCGATCCCCGCCGGACTCGACTTCGTCGCCGCGGCGGCGATCCCGCTCGTCTTCCAGACCGCCTGGCACATGCTCGCGGCGCGCGCCGCCCTGCGCCCGCACGAGGACGTGCTGATCCACGCCGCCGGATCCGGCGTGAGCTCGGCCGCCATCCAGATCGCCCGGCTCCTCGGCGCGCGGCGGATCTTCGCCACCGCGGGCTCGGACGAGAAGCTCGACCGCGCCCGCGAGCTCGGGGCGACCGACGCGATCAACTACCGTGCCACCGATTTCGCCCGCGCGGTGCGTGAGGCGACCGGCGGGCGCGGGGTCGACGTGATTCTCGATCACGTCGGCGGCGAGGTCTTCGAGCGCAGCTTCAAGGCGCTCGCCCGCGCCGGGAGGATCGTCACCTGCGGCTCGACCTCCGGCGGCGAAGCGACGATCCCGCTGCGCGCCGTGTTCTTCAAGAGCCTCTCGATCCTGGGCTCGACCATGGGCTCGCTCGCCGACCTGCACGCGCTCCTGCCCTACTTCGCCGACCGCCGCCTGCGCCCGGTGGTGGCGCGGGTGCTGCCGTTCGACCAGGCGCCCGCGGCGCAGGAGCTGCTCGCCCGCCGCGAAGTCTTCGGCAAGATCGTGCTCGACCTCGGCTGAGCCGCGCGGCGCGCCGGAGATCCTCGCCCGCCGCGCCCGACATGCGCTACTTCGAGCAACTGCCGCGGCCGCCGCTCGTGCCCTTCGTCGAGTGCTTGTGGACGGCCTGGGATCCGCGCCTCCGCCGCGACCGAGTCCGCGAGCGCATCGTCCCCGACGGCTGTCCGGAGCTGATCTTCCATCTCGCCGATCGGTTCTCGCGCCGGGTGGGCGGGCGCTGGGTCCGGCAGCCGCGCGCCTTCCTCGCCGGGACACTGACCCGGCCGTGGACGCTCCGGCCCGGACCCGCGGTGCGTTGTTTCGGCGTCCGCTTCCGTCCCGGCGCGATGCGACGCTTCCTGCCGGTCGACCCGCGCGCGGCGCGCGACCGCGAGACGCCGCTGGCCGAGATGCTCGGCGAGACCGCGACGAGGTCGCTGCTGCGCGATCTCGTCGCGGCCCGCGGTGCGCCGCGGCGCTTGGCCCTTCTCGAGGTATGGCTGTGCGGCCGACTCGGCGAGGACCCGGCGCCCTCGCCCGCCGCGGCGGCGGTGGACCGGATCCGCGCGAGCGGCGGCCGACTGCGCATCGAGGACCTCGCGGCGGCGCTCGGGACGACCCGTCGCCGCCTCGAGCGGCTCTTCCTCGCCGAGCTCGGGATTCCGCCCAAGCAGTTCGCCCGCCTGATGCGCTTCCAGGCGGCGCTCGCCGCGGTCGGTCGCGGCGGGCGCGATTCGCTCGTCGAGCTGGCGCTCGAACACGGCTACTTCGACCAGTCGCACCTGCTGGCGGAGGCGCGCGCCCTCGCGGGCCGCAAGGTACAGGCGGATCGGAGGCTCGACGGCCAGCTCGCGCGCCACTTCACCGATCCCGCGCGCATCCGAGCGCTCCTCGCCGCTCCCTGAAGCCGCTCCCCCGCGGCCGCCTCGCGTGTCGCATTTTTCCGAGACGCGCGGTCGACGAGCGCTCTAGGCTGGCGACACCATCGACCGGGCCGCAGGCCCGAGGAGGCCGCGAATGAGCCACCGCGACTCGCCGTCGTCCGATTCTCTCGCCGCTCTCGCCGCTCTCCTCTTCGCGCTCGTCGCGCTCCCGGTCTCGGGCGGGGAACCGGCGACCGCCCTTTCCAACCCGGTCGCGGGTCTCGCCTGGCTCGCCGGCACCTGGACCGGTACGAAAGACGGCGTCGCCTCGGAGGAAACCTGGACCTCGCCCGAAGGCGGCGGGCTCGTCGGGCTGCACAAGGACGTCGCCGGCGGCAGGATGGTCTCTTTCGAGTTCTTCCGCATCGGGCCGGTCGACGGCGGCGGGATCGCCTACTTCGCGAGCCCGCAAGGGGCTCCGGCCACGCCGTTCCGTCTCGTCGAGCTCGCCGATCGCCGCGTCGTCTTCGAGAATGCGAGCCACGATTTTCCGCAGCGCATTCTCTACTGGCTCGACGCCCAGGGCCGCCTGCACGCCCGGATCGAGGGCTCGCTCGCCGGCCAGCCGGCGGCCGAAGAGTGGCGGTGGGACCGGCGCTGAACGCGGACGGACGCCTATAATCCCTCTCCGTGAACGGAGAGGAATTCGTCGCCGGTCTGATCGACGAGATGCGGCGCTTGTTCGCCCACCTGGGCGAGCACGAGACGCTGGTCGCCGAATCGAAGGGGCGGGTCGAGATCGTCACCCTGCTGAAGCTCGCTCTCGCGAGCGAGCTCGAGGCCTGCGAGCTCGCCGGCTTCTGGCTGCCGACGACCCCCGAGATGGACGCCAAGGCCGCTTTCGCCCGCCAGTGCGGCGACGAGATGAAGCACTACGAGAGGATCGTCGAACGCCTGGCCGAGCTCGGCGAGGACGTCGCAGGCGCCGACCCGCTCGCCGACGGCGGCTACGGACCGCTCTACCGCTATCTGAAGGGCCTGCGCACCACGGTCGAGCGTATCGCCGGCGGACCGTTCGCGCGCGAGGCGATCGCCGAAGTGCGCAACGCCCAGTTCATCGCCCTGTGCGAGCAGCAGGGCGACGAGCGCACCGCGCGGCTCTACCGCGAGGTCATCCAGCCCGACGAGGTCGAGCACCATCGGCTCGGTCGCGCCGTCCTCGCGCGCCTGTGCACCACCCCGGAAACGCAGCTTCTGGCGGCGACCGCGGCCCGCTCCACCCTGGCGATCGCCGACGAGCTGTCGACTCTCGCCGAGCGCGCCACCGGCCTGCACCCCATTCCCGTCTCCTAGGAAGCGCCATGATCCACGAGATCCGCAGCATCGCCGTACTCGGCGCCGGCACGATGGGGCGCGGCATCGCCCACGTCGCGGCGCTCGCCGGCTTCGAGACCTGCCTCTACGACGTCGACAAGGAAGTCCTGTCGCGCGCCGAGGGCTCGATTCACAAGAACCTCGACAAGGGGGTGGCGATCGGCAAGCTCGACGCCGACGACGCCGAGGGGGCCAAGAAGCGCCTCGCCTTGGACACCGACCTGGTGGCGACCGTAGAAGACGTAGACCTGGTGATCGAGGCCGCGCCCGAATCGATGCCCCTGAAGATGGAGCTCTTCCAGACCGTGGCCCGCCACACGCCGGAAGATACGTACCTCGCGACCAACACCTCGGCGCTCTCGGTGACCGAGCTCGCCGCCGCCTCGGGCCGGCCGGCGCGTTTCGCCGGCATGCACTTCTTCAATCCGGTCCACCTGATGAAGCTGCTCGAGATCGTGCGCGGTCTCGAGACCGCCGAGCCGACGCTCGAGGTGCTGCGCGCGGTCGGCGAACGGATGGGCAAGGAGTGCGTGGTGGTGCGCGACTTCCCGGGCTTCGCCACCTCGCGGATCAACGCCCTGATCGGCAACGAGGCCTTCCGCATGCTGGAGCAGGGAGTCGCCTCGGCCGAGGAGATCGATCGCGCGGTCAAGCTCGGTCTCAACCACCCGATGGGCCCCTTCGAGATGGCCGACCTGGTGGGGCTCGACGTCCGCCTGTCGATCCTCGAGCATCTGCACGCGACCCTGGGCGAGACCTTCCGGCCGACCAACCTGATGCGCCAGTACGTCCAGGCCGGGCGCCACGGGCGCAAGGTCGGGCGCGGCGTCTACGAGTACGACGAATCGGGAAAGAGGATCGGATGACGCTGCGCCTCCCCACGCTTCGCGGACGGCGCCCGGCGGCGCGGATCTGGACCGTCGCCGTCACCGTGGCGACGGCGACCGCCCCCGCCCTCCCCGCCCAACTCCAGTACTTCGGCCCCGAGCTCCGGGTGAACTCGACCACCGCCGGCTCGCAGTTCGGCCCCGCGGTGGCGATCGGGCCGTCGGGCGAGTCGGTCGTCGCCTGGCAAAGCGGCGACCAGGACGGCAGCGGCTTCGGCGTCTTCGCCCAGCGCTACGACTCGGGCGGCGCCGCGGTGGGTGGGGAGTTCCGGCTCTCGACCACCACCGCCGGTCACCAGGTCACGCCCGCGTTGGCGATCGATCCCGCGGGCGTCGTGTTCGCGGTCTGGGCGAGCGAGAACAAGGACGGCAGCAACTACGCCGTCGTTCTGCGCCGCTTCGCGACCGACGGCACCGCGCTCGGCGGCGAGGTGGTGGTCAACACCTCGACCGCCGGCAGCCAGCTCGCGCCGCGGGTGGCGACATCGGCCGCCGGAGCGGTCGTGGTCTGGAGCGGTCCGAACGTCAACGACGCCACGCAGACCGAGGTCTACGCCCGGCGGCTCTCGCCCACGGGAGCTTTCGCGGGCGGCGAGCTCCGGGTCAACGGCACGACCTTCGGCAACCAGCTCCAGCCGGCGGTGGCGATGGACGCCTCGGGTCGATTCGTCGTCGCCTGGGAGAGCAGCGACGCCCAAGACGGCTCGGGCTACGGCGTGTACGCCCGGCGTTACGACGCGGCGGGCAACGCGCAGGGCGGCGAATTCCTGGTCAATTCGGTCACCACGATCTACGACCAGTCGGCGCCGGCGGTGGCGTTCGACGCCAGCGGCGCGTTCGTCGTCGTCTGGCAGAGCTCGCTGCAGGCCGGGCCGTCGCCGATCGGACCACAGCCGACGATCTACGGCCAGCGCTACGACTCGGGGGGCGCGCCGATCGGCGGCCCGTTCCAGGTCAACGAGACCTCGAACTTCCGCCAGGAGCTGCCGGCGCTCGCCGCCGATGCCGCCGGCGGTTTCGCCGTCGTCTGGCAGCGCACGACTCCGGCGAGCGGCGAGAAGGAGATCTTCGGCCGGCGGTACGCCGCGGGCGGCGTCGCCGCGACCGGCGAGTTCCCGGTCAACACGACGACCGCCAACGATCAGACCGGGCCGGCGCTCGCCGGCGGCGGCGACGGGCGCTACTTCGCCGCCTGGGCGAGCTTCGCGCAGGACGGCAGCTCCTACGGCGTCTACGCGCAGCGCTTCGGCGTGCCGGCCGAGCCCTGCGCGCCCGGCGACACCACCCTCTGCCTCGCCGGCGACCGGTTCTCGGTGCGCGTCGCCTGGCGCACCGCGCTCGGCACCAGCGGCGCGGGCCAGGCGGTGGCGTTGACCTCCGACACCGGCTACTTCTGGTTCTTCGACGAATCGAACGTCGAGCTGGTGATCAAGGTGCTCGACGCTTGCGGCCTGTCGTCGAATTTCTGGGTCTACGCCGGCGGGCTGACCAACGTCGAGGCGACGGTCACGGTCACCGACACGTCGACCGGCCAGACGCGGGTCTATCTGAATCCGCTCGGTACGCCGATCCTGCCCATCCAGGACACCGGGCACTTCTTCGTCTGCGGTCCGACGCTCGCTTCGACCTCGATCGGCGTGCCGCCAGCCGCCGCGGACGAGATCGGCCGCACGCCCACGACCGTCTGGATGCACGCCCTGCCGCCGCTCGACGCCGAGCTGCCGGAGGCCGTCGCCACCGAGCCCTGCGCCGTCGGACCGACGACGCTCTGCTTGAACGACGACCGCTTCGAGGTCTCGGTCGACTGGGACACCGTGCACGGCACCGCGGGCGAGGGGCAAGCCGTCGAGCTGACCGGCGACACCGGATATTTCTGGTTCTTCGCGCCCTCGAACGTCGAGATGGTGATCAAGGTGCTCGACGGCTGCGGCATCGACGGCGCTTTCTGGGTCTACGCCGGCGGCCTGACCGACGTGCACGCGCGGATCACCCTCCGCGACACGATCACCGGCCTGGTCAAGGTCTACGAGAACCCCCAGCAGACGCCCTTCCTCCCCATCCAGGACGTCCACGCCTTCGAGGTCTGCGGGCCGTAGCGTCGCCGGCTCGTCGACCGTCGCGCCCCGGGCTCAGAGCTTCTCGAGCTCGGCGGCGGGGATCTGGTGGATGTGCTGGTTGGTGCCCTGCTTGCGGACTTTCGGTTCGGTGGCGCCGTTCGCGCCGCGCACCCAGCCGACCTCCTGGCCGTCGCCGTTGACGTCGAGGAAACCGACCGCCTCGACGTGCACATGGTGGCCCTGGCCGTTGATCAGGACCTTCGGGCACTCGCCGCGGATTACGATCCGGTTGCCGTAGCCGTTGATCGACACGCCGCCGCCGGTGCACTCGACCGTGCGCTCGATCGACGCGCCGTTGATGTCGATCATCGGTCCCGAGGCGGCCGCGCCGGCGCCCTGCGCGCCGCCCTGCGCCTGCAGGGTCACGCCGGTCGAGTCAGCTTCGATCTTGGCGCCTCCCGAGCTCATCGTGACGCCGCCGCCCGCTGCCGCTCCGGACTGGCTGCTCGCGGACGAGCCGCTCGACGAGCTCGAGGTGGCGGCCGACTGGCCTGGGGCACCCTCGACCTGCACGACCGAGTTGTTGAGCCCGCTGTCCTCGACTTTCGGGCGCCCGCCGCCGATCGCGCTCTCCCATTCGACGCGGTGATTGAGACCCGACATCGCCAGCGCGCCGAGCGCCGCGACCCGCAGGTGATGGCCTTCGCCGGAGAGCGTGATCTTGGCGCAACGGCCGGTGAAGACCAGGTCGTTGCGGGATCCTGTGACGACGACTCTGCCGCCGTCGCCGCAGTCGACCGTCCGGTGGAGGCCGTCGCCTTTGACCTCGATCGCGGCGTTCGCGGGGCCGGTCGAAAGGGCGGCGGTGAGGGCGAGAGCGAGAACGATCGAGAGTCGGACAGTCGGGCGCATCGGATGCCTCCTGGAAGAATTCGCCGGCAGGATTCCAGACGCCGTCGGCGCTCGCCGTGGATCAGGTCACAGGTTGGCGCGCGGCTCGCCCGCCGGCGTCGCTTCGGCGGCCGGACGGCGGCCGAAGAGGCGGCGCAGATGGAGCCCCGGCACCTCGAGCTCGGCGAGCCACCAGAGCTTCAGGCCGCGCAGCGCCATGCGGAACGGCGCCAGATCGAGCGCGTAGTAGGCGCGGATCCGCCGGCCGTGATTCTTGGCCCCGGCGACTCCGGCGGCGCGCCGCAGCTCGGCCAACCGTTTGAAGCGCCGGTTGTAGAAGCGCATCAGGCGGTAGTTCAGCGAGGCTCCCGGGTGCCCGAGCACCGGCATCCACTGGAAGCGGCCGTGGATTTTGTAGGCCGGCATGACGACGAAAATGTAGTACTGCGCGGTATCGAGCAGGAAGGAGGCCGAGAGCAGGTCGGCCTCGCCCATGTAGTAGTACTTGTCGCGGAAGACCGCAGCGAAGAAGCGGTGGTAAGAGCGCACGAAGATCGCGTTGTGCTCGGCGATGCGCTGCGTCATCTCCTCGCCGGCGAGCGCCCGGCCGACGATCTCGGCGGTGGCCTCGGACGAGAACGCGGCGTGGTCGAGGCCCGGCGAGTAGTACGGGTCGAGGAACGCCGCCGCGTCGCCCACCAGCGCCCAGCCCTCGCCCATGTACTGCCGGGTCACGTAAGGCAGATGGGCGTAGGAGCGAAAGTCCTCCTCGATCATCGTCGCGCCGTCCATCAGCTCGCGCGCCGGGGCCAGATGAGCGAGGAACTCGAGGTAGGCGGCGCGCTTGTCGCTCGCCCGATCGAGATCGATCAGCCGGCGGTCGAAGACGATACCGATCGAAGTCTCGCCGCTGCCGAGCGGGATGTACCAGACCCAGTAGCCGCGGCCGCAGTAGTGATTGGTCGCCAGCCGGCGCGAGGAGAGATTGCGACGAGCGAACTCGACCGGGCCGCGCGCGGCGAGGTCGTCGACGTGGCGGACGTTCCTCCAGCGCGCCCACATCGCGGCCGTCGGGTGATCCTCGTTGCGGTCGATGATCCCCAGCCGCTTGCCGAGGAAGGTGGCGCGCCCGGTGGCGTCGATCACCCAGCGGCAGCGAACGGTCACCACTTCGGCGCCGAGCTCGACGTCGACCTCCTGCTCGGCGCCGCCGAGGCGGACCTCCTTGACTCGCGCCGGGCGGACGAGCTCCGCCCCGGCCGCGACCGCTTCGGCGAGCAGGTGCTCGTCGAGCAGGTCGCGCCGGAGCTGGAACGAAGGCACGGCGCTCCGCACGTAGCCGCCGGTCTCGGTCGCGTCCCAGTGGTGCTCGACCTGCCGGTTGGCGAACCAGTAGCGCAGCCCCTCCTTCGGTAGGTGATCGCGCTCGAGGTGCCGCCACTGCGCCAGGCGCCGGGTGAGGAACATCGCCGACATCTCGGTCGTCGCTTCGCCGACCTTCATGTCGAAGGCGCGCGCTTTCTCGACCACCAGCAGCGAGAGCTCGGGGTGATCGCGGCGCAGCAGGAGCAAGGTCGAGGAACCCGAGAAGGCGCCGCCGAGGACCACGACGTCGTAGCGCTCGCGCGCCGGACGATTCGCCGTCTCGGACGCGCTCACGACGATCCGCTCGCGCTCGCCAGGGCGGTGAGCGCCTGGCGGTCCAGCTTGCCGCGCTCGGTGCGCGGCAGGCCCGCGACCACCACCACGCTGCGCGGCACCTTGTGCTCGGCGAGGCGAGCGCGGCAGTGCGCCACGATTTCCTCGCGGTCGACCGCCAGCGGCGCCTGGCCGCGCGGCACGACCACGGCCCGCAGGGTGCGCTCGAGCCCGTCGGCGGCCGGAATGCCGAGCACGCAGACCTCGGCGACGCCGTGCATCTGCGCGATCACCGCCTCGACCTCGCGTGGATTGACGTTCTTGCCCTTGACCAGCACCAGGTCGTCCGCCCGTCCCAGGAGGCGCAGCTCCTCGCCCTCGCGGACGCCGAGGTCGCCGGTCAGGAACCGGCCGTGGCCGAGCTCGGGCGAAGTCGCCGGGAAGTAGCCCTCGGCCACCGCGGCCGAGAAAACCGTGACCCGGCCGCTCTCCTCGTCGATCGCCAGGCGCACGCCCTCGAGCGGCGTGCCCACGCTGCCGCGCTCGGCGGCGTCGCCGCGGCGATCGAAGGTGATGCCGCCGCACTCGCTGGCGCCGTAGAAGACGTGCACCGGCTGGCCGAAGCGCTCGCGGAAGAGGCGCGCGGTCTCGGACGGCAGCGGCGCGCCGGCGCTGATCACCAGCCGGATCGTGTCCGGCCAAGGCCCAGGTTCGGCGAGCCGCACCAGCGCCGAGAGAAAAGCCGGCACCGAGGGGAAGAAAGTCGCGCCGAGGGCGCGCCCCGCGGCGAGCGGTGCGAGCGGACCGCGCTCGTCTGCCATGACCAAGCAGACGCCGCGGACGAGCGCCGGCAGGACGAGGGTGGTGAAGCCATAGGAGTGCGAGAAGGGGATCGCCGCCAGGTGGCGGCCGGATTCGACGAAGCCCATCGCAGCGGCGAGCTGGCGCTCGTCGGCGGCGAGCCCGGCGCCGCTGACCGCGATGCCGCGTGGCGCGCCGGTCGAGCCGGACGAGAGCTTCACCGCGCCGAGATCCGCCGAGAGGCGCGGCGCCGCCTCTCCCAGCCGGGTGGTGAGCTTCCAATCGCCGCTGCCCCCCGGCCAGGCGTCGGCGAGCGACAGGCAGCCGGCGACCTCGAGTCGCGACAGGGTCTCCTCGAGCGCCGCCGGCGGCGTGGTGACGTCGCAGTGGGCCGGCACCAGTCCGAGCCGGCGCAGCGCCAAGTGGCCGACCAGGAAGCCGGGGCCGTTCGGCGCCACCAGACCGACGAGCTGGCCGGGAACGAGCGAGTGGTCGAGCAGGTGGCGGGCGAGCTCCTCGGCCTGGCGCGCCAGCGCGCCGGCGGTCGCCTGGCGGTTCGGGGTCGCGACCAGGGGTCGATCGGGCTCCGAGGCGACCAGCGCGTCGAAGGCCGAGAGGGTCGGATCGCTCACCGCGGGCGGCGGAGACATCGGCTGCGCAGTATACTTCCGGCTTCGTTACGGCTCGCCTCGATCGAGCGCCCCGCACGTGGAAACTCCCTCCGCCTCCCCGCCCTTCGACGTCGTCATCGCCGGGGGCGGACCGTCCGGTGCCGCCGCCGCGATCGCGCTCGCGCAAGCCGGCCGGCGCGTGGTGCTGCTCGAGCGCGAGCGCTTCCCGCGCTTCCACATTGGCGAATCGCTCCTCGCGACCTGCGTCGGCGCCTTCCGCGAGTTGGGGCTCGAGGAGCGAGTGCGCAGCGCCGATTTTCCGGTCAAGTGGGGGGCCCTGCTGCTCACGCACGACGGCCGCGCCGGCCGCAGCGTCGACTTCTCGCTCTCGCGCGAGGTCGCCACCCCCCAGACTTGGCAGGTCGAGCGCGCCAGGCTAGACCAGATGCTGCTCGAGCGCGCGCGCGAGGCGGGAGCCGAGGTACGCGAAGGGTGGCGGGTCGCCGACTGCACCCTGAATCCCGACGGCGTCGTCGTCGACGCGGCCGACGAGGCGGGCGCGCGGACGCAGATCCGCGCCGCGGCGCTGGTCGACGCCAGTGGCCGCGTCGGCCTACTGGCGAAGAAGCTCGACCTGCGGCGGCTCGAGCCCGGTCTGATGAACGTGGCCATCTACTCCCACTACCGCGGCGTGCCGCGGCCGCAGGGGCGCCAGGCGGGAGACATCCGCATCGTGTCGCGCGCCGACGCCGGCTGGTTCTGGCTGATCCCCATCGGTCCCGAGCTGGTGAGCGTCGGCGTCGTCATGCCGCGCGAGCTCTACCAGCGGCTCGAGCGCGGCTCACCCGAGGCGATGCTCTCGAGCCTGATCGCCGACACGCCGGCGGTGGCGGAGCTGATGACCGTCGCCGAGCGCGTCTGGCCGGTGCGGGTGGAGCGGGATTTCTCCTACGACACCCGCTCTTACGCCGGGGATCGCTGGCTGATGGTCGGCGACGCCGGATCCTTCCTCGATCCGGTGTTCTCGAGCGGCGTGGCGATCGCTCTCGAATCGGGTGTCGAGGCGGCGCGAGAGCTCGACCGCGCGCTCGGCCGCGGCGACCTGTCGGCCGCCGCCTTCCGCGGCTTCGATCGCCGCCAGAAGGCGCGCTATCGCGTCTTCCGGCGCTTCGTGGTCGGTTTCTACAGCCGCGAGTTCCGCGACCTGTTCTTCCAGTCGGCCCCGCCGCCGATCATCTTCCGCGCCGTGGTGACCATCCTCGCCGGCATCTGGCGCCCGCGCTGGAGCACCCGCCGGCTGGTGGATCTCTTCTTCGCCATCGTGCTTCTGCAGAGGCGCTTCCGTCTCACTCCGCCGCTCGGCCGGGACGACGCGCTCGCCGGCTTCCCCAACCGGGGCGCCGCGTGATCGACCCGCAGCGGGAGCGCCTGCTGCTCGACCGGGTCAAGCGCCTGCTGGTCGAGGCGCTGCGCATGGATGGCCTCGCCCCGGAGGGGATCGGCGACGATCAGCACCTGTTCGGCGAAGGGCTGGGCCTCGACTCGGTCGACGCCCTCGAGGTCGTCGTGGCGCTCGAGCGCGAGTTCGGCATCGCGATTCCCAGCGAGGAGGTCGGCGGCGAGGTCTTTCGAACCCCGCGCAGCCTCGCCCACTGGCTCGCGCCGCGCATCTCCGCGTCGCTCGGAGCGGCTCGTTGAGCGGCGCCCCGGCCGCGATCACCGGGCTCGGCGCGGTCTCGCCCTACGGCTGGGGGATCGATGCACTCTGGCGCGGCCTCGCGTCCGGCGAGACCGCGATCCGACCCATCACGCGCTTCGATTCGACGCGCCACCGTACCCGCCTCGCGGCCGAGGTCCCCGACGCCGGCGCGCCGCCTTTCGCGCGCCGCGAACGCCTGTCGCGCGCCGACCGCTATGCTCGCGCCGCCGCGGCCGAGGCCCTCGCCGCCGCCGGTCTGCCGGCCCGTCTCGACGATCGCGCCGTCGGCCTCTTCTTCGGCAGCTCGACCGGCGGCACCCTCGAGTCGGAGCAGTTCTTCGATCGGCTGACCGCGGCCTGCGGCCGCCGCGCGGCGATCTCGCTGCTCGCTTCGCAACAGCCCAACGGTCCGGCCGACGCGGTCGCCCGCGCCCACGGCGTCAGTGGACCGATCGCCACCATCTCCTCGGCTTGCGCTTCGGCGACCCTCGCCCTCGGCCAGGCGCTCGACGCCCTGCGCGCGGGCGAGATCGATCTCGCGCTCGTCGGTGGCGCCGACGCTCTGTGTCAGCTCACCTTCGCCGGCTTCAACTCGCTGCGCGCCGTCGACGCCCGCCCCTGCCGGCCGTTCCGCGCCGAGCGCGAGGGCATGTCGATCGGCGAAGGGGCGGCGGTGCTGGTGGTCGAATCGCTCGCCCACGCCGCGGCGCGCGGCGCGCGGCCGATCGCGCTCGTCGCCGGCACGGGCGCCTCCTGCGACGCGCACCACATGACCGCGCCCGAACCAGGGGGATCGGGGGTGGCGCGCGCCGTGGTCTCGGCGCTCGCCGACTCGGGCCTGCCCGCCGCGGCGGTCGATTTCATCAACGCCCACGGCACCGGCACGCCGCTCAACGACGCCGCCGAGTGGCAGGCGATCGCGCGC
Source organism: Thermoanaerobaculia bacterium (assembly GCA_046331385.1). GTDB lineage: Bacteria > Acidobacteriota > Thermoanaerobaculia > Multivoradales > JAGPDF01 > JAXLQW01. The sequence goes on along the minus strand of JAXLQW010000001.1, from coordinate 3,542,270 downwards.
GTCTTCGGCGCGCGCGCCGGCCGGATCCCGGTGACTTCGACCAAAGGCGCCGTCGGCCACTACCTCGGTGCCGCCGGCGCCATCGAGGCGCTGGTGACGGTCCTCTGCCTGGCGCACGGCGAGGTCCACCCGACACCCGGCGAGGGCACGCTCGATCCGCGCGCCGCGGTGGATCTGGTGGTCGGCGGGCCGCGCCCCTTGCCCGGCGCGCGGGTGGCGCTGTCGACCAATTTCGCCTTCGGCGGCTCGAATGCGGCGGCGATCTTCCGCTTGCCGGAGGTCGCCTGACGGCCGACGTCGTCGTCACCGGAATCGGAGCCGTCGGCGCCTGGGGCGCGGGCGTCGAGGCCCTCGCCGCGGCGCTCGCCGCCGGCCAAGTGGCGAGCCGCGAGGTCGATCGCGCCGCCGGCTACCACCGCGTCGGCGGCGCGCGCCGCGCCCTGCTGGTCGAGCCGTCCACCTATGTTCCCTGGCTCGCCGCGGCGCAGGCGCGGCGGATGAGCCCGCCGTCGCGTTACGCCGTCGCCGCCTTGCGTCTGGCGCTCGCCGACGCCGGGCTCGCCGAGGATGACCCGGGCTTCGCCTCGACCGCCATCGTCATGGGCACCGCCTTCGGGCCGGCGCAGGTCACCGAGCAGCTGCTCGACGCCATCCTGCACCGCGGACCGGAAGCCGCCTCGCCCGCCCTGTTCACCGAGTCGGTCGCCAACGCGCCGGCGGCGCAGATGGCCCTCGCGGTGCGGGCGCTCGGCCCCAACCTCACGATTCCGCAACGCGAGGCGAGCGACTTCGTGGCGCTCGCCGAGGCCACCCGCCTGCTCGCCGCGGGCAAAGCGGCGCGCGCCCTCGTCGGCACCGCGGACGAAATGATCCCGCTGCTGCACGCCATCCTCGACCGGATGGGAGTGCTGGCGCGCGCCGACGCCGCCGGGCGCGAGGTCGCTCGCCCGCTCGATCGCGCGCGCGACGGGATCACCGCCGCCGAAGGCGGCACGGTGGTGCTGCTCGAGCAGCGCGGCGCGGCGCTGGCGCGCGGCGCTCGGGTGCGCTGTCGGGTCGAGACGACCGGCACCGCCTTCGACCCCACCGCGGCCAACGTCGACTGGGGGGTGGGCGAGGAGCCGCTCGCGCGCGCTATCCGTCGCTCCCTCGCCCGCGCCGGCGTCGAGCTGACGTCGATCGACCGCGTGATCCTCGGCGCGAGCGGCGCCCGGCGCGGCGACCGCCTGGCGGCGCGCACTCTTACCCGGCTCTTCGCCGACTCACCGGTGCCGGCCGTCCTGGCGCCGAAAGGGATCGTCGGCGAATACGGTGGCGGTTTCCTCGCCGCCGCGACGCTCGCGGCGAGCGGCGCGCCGGTCGCACCGCCCTCGGGCTTTGCGACCGAGGACCCCGAGTTGGGGATCGCGCCGGCGCGCGGACCGCTCGCGCCGGCGCGTCGCTGCCTGGCGCTCGCCCTGGCTTCGAGCGGCGCCGCGGCCTGGGCGGTCCTCGGCGCGCCCTAGCCGGCGCGCGACCTGGCCGAACCTTTGCTACCGTCGGCCGTAGGAATCGAGGTGCGCGCCGGGATGGCGCGCCCGAACCGATGAGCCTGCGCGTCCGCCTCGCCGTTGCCTTCTTCCTCCTGTCGGCCCTGCCGCTGACGGCGCTGGCGATCTACTCCTACACCTCCTCGTCGCGCGCCCTGCGGCGCGCGGTCGAGGCCGAGGCGCAGCTGCTGGCGCGCGATCTCGAGACGCGCATGGACGGCGTCGCGGCGCGCATCGACCGCAGCTTCCGCACCCTCGGCGACCTGCCGGCCCGGGTCTTGGTCGGCGAGTCGGGCGTCGGCCAGGGCGGCGAGGCGGAGGCGAAGCTCCTCGCCCGGCTGGGCGACGCGTTGCCGTTCCTCGAGCAGCTCGAATTCGTGCCCCGACCCGCCGAGCCGCCGGCCGCCGCCGCCGCGCCGGCACCGCCCGCTCCTCCGCCCGCTCCGGCATCGCCGGCCGTCGCCGCCCTGCCGGCCGCGCCGGCCGCGCCCCCGGCGCCGCCCGCCGAGGTCGACGTGGCGCGCATCGTCGCCGGAGCGAGCCGCCTCGCCGGCTTCGCTCAGGCTGCGAAGCTGACACCGGGGCCCGCCCGGGACGTCCTGGCGCGCGAGCTCGCCAAAGTCCAGAAGGAGGTCGCCGCCGCGCTCGCCGTCCGCAAACGGTTGGAGATCCCGCCCGGCCGCGCGGTCGCCGCCCCCGCGGGCGAGCCTGCCGCGGCGCCCGGGATCAAGGACAGCCTCACCTGCCCGCTGCGCGACGGCGACCAGGTGGTCGGCGAGCTGCGCGCCAAGGTCAACGCGAAAGCGCTGCTCCAGAGCGTGTTGGCGCAGACCCACCGCGATCAAGGGGAGATCCCTTTCGCCATGGACGGCGAGAACCGGCTGTTCGTGGCACGCGCCGAGGACGGCGACCAGCTTCGCCGACTGCCGAATCTCGCCGACACCCCGGCGACCGCTGCGGCAGTCGCGCCGCGAGCCGACTGGGTCATGGCGCTGCGCGAGGACCGGCACACCGGCTTGCGTTTCGGCATCGCCCGGCCGCTGCACTCCGAGATGGCGGAGCTGAAGCGCGCCACGGCACGCAATTTCGGCTTCGGGCTGGGGCTGGTGGGCCTGGCGGTGGTCGGAATGGTGCCGCTCTCCTCGCGCATGGTGCGGACCGTGCGCCGGCTGGAGGAGAGCGCGGCTCGCCTCGCCGAAGGCGACCTCGAGGCGCGGGTGCCGGTGACTTCGAACGACGAGTTCGGCCGCCTCGCCCGGACTTTCAACCACATGGCCGCCGAGCTGCGCGATCACCAGGCGAAGCTGCTGGCCGAGGAGCGGCTGCGCAAGGAGCGCGAGGTCGAGGGGCGCCTGCTTTCCGCCGAGAACGACCGCAAGAGCCGCGAGCTCGAGCAGGCGAGGAGCTTCCAGCTCTCGCTCCTGCCGCGCGAGCTGCCGCGGGTGGCCGGGCTCGAGATCGCGGTCGCCATGACCACCGCGACCGAGGTCGGCGGCGACTACTACGACTTCCAGTTGGCGCCGAACGGCGAGCTGGTGGTGGCGATCGGCGACGCCACCGGCCATGGCGCCGCCGCCGGCACGATGGTGACCGCGGTCAAGAGCCTCTTCCTCGCCTGCGGTCTCGGCGCCGCGCCGGCCGCCTTCCTCGCCGAGGCGACCCGGCTGTTGCACCGCATGGGGCTGGTGCGCATGGCGATGGCCCTCGCCGTGGCGCGCTTCGACGATCGCCGCGTGACCTTCTCGTCGGCCGCCATGCCGCCCCTGCTCCACTACCGCGCCGCGAGTGGCGAGACGACCGAGCTCGCCCTCGCCGGCACGCCGCTCGGCACGCGGGCCGAGTATCCCTACCAAGAGGTCCGCTTCGAGCTCGCGCCCGGCGACGTGCTGCTGTTGGCGAGCGACGGCTTCGCCGAGCTGCCCTCGCCCGCCGGCGAGCCGCTCGGCTACGAGCGTGCCCGCGAGCGCTTCGCCCAGGCGGCGCGCGGCTCGGCCGAGGAGTGCCTCGCCGGCCTGGCGCGGGCGGCGCGCGAATGGTCGGGGGACCGGGCGCCGAGCGACGACATGACGTTCCTCGTCCTGCGCGCCACGCGTTAGCCGCGCTCGTCTCTGCGCCGCGCCGCGCGCCGGGGTCCGCCATCTCCTCGCCCGTGGCTGCGGGATCTGGGAGGATGGCGCCGTGACCGCTCCGCCGACCGACCTCTTCCTCGACCTGACCCCCGAGCGCGTGCTCGACGCGGTCGAGGCCGCGGGCGTCGCCTGCCGCCCGGTCTGCTATCCGCTCAACTCGTTCGAGAACCGGGTCTACGAGGTCGAGCTCGCCGATCGCACCCGGGTGGTCGCCAAGTTCTACCGCCCCGGACGCTGGAGCCGCGAGCAGATCCTCGAAGAGCACGAGTACCTGGCCGAGGCCGACGCCGCCGAGATCCCGGTCTGCCCGGCGCTCTCGTTCCGCGACGGCTCGACGGTCGCCGAGATCGACGGCATCTTCTACACCCTCTTCGATCGCAAGGGCGGCCGGGCGCCGGACGAGCTCGGCACCGCCGCCGCCGAGCGGCTCGGCATGCTGGTGGCGCGGCTGCACCTGGTCGGGGCCGCGCACCCGGCCCGGCACCGCCTGCGGCTGACGAGCGCCGACTACCTGCGCTCGGATCTCGACTGGCTCGAGGCGACACTGGCGATCCCGCCGCGCCTGGCGAAACGCTGGCAGGCGGCCGCCGGCGCGATCGCCGACGCTTGGGACCGGGCGAGCGCCGGGCGCGAGGGCGACTGGATCCGCCTGCACGGCGACCTCCACCTCGGCAACGTTCTCGAGCGCGACGGCGTCCTGCGCCTGCTCGACTTCGACGACATGATGGTCGGCCCGCCGGTGCAGGACCTCTGGCTGGCGCTCGGCGGACGCGACGCCGAGACCCTGCGCGACCGCGAGGCCTTCCTCGAGGCCTACGAGGCCTTCCGTCCCTTCGACCGCGCGACGCTCGCCTGGATCGAGCCGCTGCGCGGCCTGCGCATGGCGCACTACACCGCCTGGCTCGCCCGGCGCTGGCACGACCCGATCTTCCCCCCCAACTTCCCGTACTTCGGCGCCGAGGACTTCTGGGAGCGCGACACGGCCGACCTCGAGGAGCAGGCGGCGCTCGTCCTGCGCCTCGAGCGGGCCGGTCCGGGAGCGACCGCGGCCAGCGTGGCCCGGGAGGAGGAGCTTTCGAACAAGGATTTCTTCTGGGATTGGGAAGGATAAAATAGGCAGAAATGCGAGCGCTCACCCGACCCTGGGCCACCGCCTCGACGCTCCTCCTCTGCCTGCTCCTCGGCGGCGCCGCCAGGGCGGCCGAGGAACCCCAGCGCATCAAGATCCTGCGCGGGGATCGCGCGACCCTGCGCCTCGTCCAGGGCTGGGTCGACGTCGACCATCGCCGCGCGCCGGGTGCGATCTACGCCTATGCCGGTCCCGCCGCGCGGCAGCGCCTGACGGAGCTCGGAATTCCGTTCGAGGAAGCGCCCGAGACCTGCGGCTCGGCGATCGACATGCTGACCGCGGCAGAGGTCCAGGCGACCGGATGGAGCTGGGCCGCGCACCCGACCTATTCCGCCTACACGACGCGATTGCAGTACTTCGCGGACACCTACCCGTCGCTCGTGCGGCGGGTCGAGATCGGGAGCACGACCAACACGGCGCGTCCGCACAAGCTGCTGGCGCTCAAGATCAGCGACCACCCCGACGCCGCCGAGGACGAGCCCGAAGTATTCCTGACGTCGACCATGCACGGCGACGAGACCACCGGCTACGTCCTGATGATCCACTTGATCGACGAGCTGTTGTCGCACTACGACCCGCTCTCGGCCGATCCCTACGACCAAGAGATCACTCGCTTGGTCGACTCGGTCGAGATCTGGATCAATCCGCTCGCCAATCCCGACGGCACCTACTTCACCAGCGACGACACGCTGTCGAACTCCCAATCGCGGCGTTACTACTCGAACAGCAACGGGACGTCGACCTCGGTCGACCCGAATCGCAACTTCCCCGATCCTCAAGACGGCGCGCACCCGGACGGCAACGCGTACTGGGCCGAGACGCAACTGATGATGAACTTCGGCAACGCCCATCACTTCTCGCTCTCGGTCAATTTCCACGGTGGCGCCGAGGTGTTCAACTACCCCTGGGACACCTGGAGCGACGGCGCGCCCGACCATCACCCGCACGCTGACGAGGCTTGGTACGAGGGAGCCGCTCACCACTTCGCCGATCTCGTGAAATCGAACGCCCCGGCGCCGATCGGCGGATCGTCGTACTTCTCCGACGTCACGTTCGACGGCACCACGAACGGCTGGGACTGGTACGAGGTCCAGGGCGGACGACAGGACTGGATGAACTGGTGGCGCCGGTGCCGCGAAGTGACCATCGAGCTGTCGAGCTGCAAGACCGACGACTCGGCGCGCATGCCGGACTACTGGACGGCGAATCGCCAGGCGCTGCTCGACTACGTCGCCACCGCGCTCACCGGCATCCGCGGACTGGTGACCGACGCCTACGGCACGCCGCTCGCGGCCACGGTGCAGCTGCAAGGCACGACGGCGCAGGAATCCGAGGTCACGACCGACCCGGCGGCCGGCGACTACCATCGGATGCTCGACCCCGGGACCTACGCCCTGCATTTCACCGCCGCGGGCTTCGATCCGCTCGACGTCGCCGGCATCCCGGTCGCCGCGGGCGACGCCACCCGCCGCGACGTCGTCCTGTTGCACCCCGCCGAAACCGCCCCGCTCTTCGCCGACAACTTCGAAGTCGGCTCGCTGGCCCGCTGGTCCGCGACCGGCTCGAGCTAGGCCTCCAGCCCGCGCCGCCAAGCGCGGTTCGACCGCGAACCCGTCGCCGCCGCTAGACGGAGGCCGGCCCTCGATCCGTAGGAGAGAGCGGATTCGAGCTCCGCTCGGGTCGGTTCGGAATCCGCCTAGACTCCCGACCGGAACGACGCTTCGATGCCCGCGCCTTTCGCGCTCCTGCTCTACTTCGCGGTCGCCGCGGCGGCCGTCGCTCTGGCGCGCTGGGCGCTCGGCACGTTGACCTGGCGCAGCGGCGCTCTGCTCGCCGCCCTGCCGCTCACGATCACCGGCCGAGCGCTTCTCACCGGGCGGGTGCTGGCGCCGATCGACCTTCCGTGGAGCTTTCCACCGCTCGCCGGCAACGAGGCGGTGTTCGCTCTCGCGCATCGTTCGCCGGGAATCCTCTCGGACGTCTTCACCCAGATGATCCCGTGGCGCGCGGCGGTGCGCTTCGCCTTCGCTCGCGGGGAATGGCCGCTCTGGAACCCGTTCATCCAGTGCGGCGATCCGCTCGCCGGCAGCGCGCAGGCGGCGCCCTATTTCCCCTCCAACCTGCTCTCGCTCCTGTTGCCGCTGCCCGAGGCTTTCGCCTTCGTCGACGCCTGTCTGCTCCTCTCGGCGGCGCTCGGCGCCTTCCTGCTGCTGCGCGAGCTCGGCGTTCGCGAGCCCGGGGCCATGGTCGGCGCCGCCGCCTGGACGTTCTCGAGCTTCGTCCTCTTCTGGACCCCCTGGCCGCAGGGGCAGTCGGCGGCGCTCCTGCCGTTGGTTCTGCTCGCCACCCGGCGGCTGGTGGCGAAGCCGGCGCTCGAATCGACGCTCCTGCTCGCCGCGGCGCTGGCGCTCCTCCTGCTCACCGGGCACCCCGAGTCGTGGCTGCACGTCGTGTCGGTCGGCGTGGTGTACGGCGGGTTCGAGCTCGCGACGCGCCGGCGAGAGCTCGCGCGCGTCGCCGGCGCAACCCTCGCCGCCGGCGCTCTCGCAGCCGCGATCGCCGCCCTGTTCTGGTTGCCCTTCGTCGCCGCGCTCCCCGAGACCACCGAGCATTACCTGCGCACCGGGGTCTTTCTCGCGTCGTCGAAGAACCGGCCGCTCGCCGACGCGCTCGACCTGCTGCGCAACGCCGTCGTGCCCTTCGCCCATGGAACGCCGGGAAAGCACGAGATCGGCGGACCCGACGGCGCCTCGCTCCCGTCGACCGCCTACGTCGGCAGCGTCCTCTTCCTGCCGATCGGCCTGGCACTCGCGCGCCGCGCGCGGGGCACCCGGTTCTGGAGCGCCCTGGCGCTCTTCGGCCTGGCACTCGGCGTGTCATTGCCGCCGTTCGGCGACTGGCTCGCCCGCCTGCCGCTCTTCGACATCGCGCTCAACGAACGTCTGGTGATGACCGCGGTCCTGGCGCTCGCCGTCCTCGCCGGGCTCGGATTCGAGCGCTGGAGCGAGCCGGCGCCGGACCCGCGCTCTCGACCCTGGCGCAACACCGGGATGCTGGTGGTCGCGGGCCTGCTGGCGCTCCTCGGGCTCTTCTGGCGCGGGCTCGTCGCCAGCGATCCACCCAGCGGGTTTCTCGCCACGTCCTCGGCCTGGCTCCTGCTGCCGCCTCTCGCGGCGGCGCTCCTGCTCGATCGCGTCGCGAGGCCCTGGCGGCGCGCCCTGCTCCTCGTCGGGCTGCTCGTCGCGCAACGACTGGGCGAGCAGGGACACCTCTTCCAGACCTTCCCGCGCGAGGCCTTCTACCCACGCGTCGCGCCGCTCGATCGGGTCCCACGGCTCGCTATCCTGCCAGCGAGCGAAGAGCCTTATCGAGTGACCGGCTTCGGCGTCGCGATGGTGCCGAACTCCTCGGCGCTCTGGGGGCTCGAGGACGTGCGCGGCGATCAGGCTTTCACCTTCAAGCGCCTGGTCGAGACCCGCCGGTTGCTCGGGGCGCACGACGCGATCGGTCAACTCCTGCTCGGTCGCCCGGGGGCTTCCTTCCTCGGTTTCCTCAATGTCCGCTACGCGCTCTTCGAGATCGGCCACGGACCGCCGAGAGGCTGGCGCGAGATCGCGCGCGGCGCGAGCGCGGTGCTCGCCGAGAATCTGCACCCGCTGCCGCGCGCCTTCGTCCCGCGCTCGGTGGCGCTCGGCTCCGATCCGCAACGGCTCGGCGACCAGCTCAATCGCCTCCGTCGATTCGCGCGCCAGGCGACTCTCGAGCCGTGGGACGGCTCGGCGCCGGCTGCGCCCCGCTGGAGAGCGAACGGCCCAGGATTCGTCGAGACCCGGCGCGTCGGTCTCGGCTACCGCCTCGAAGCCCACCTGGAGCGGCCCGGTTGGATCGCGGTTTCGGTGCCGGCGTGGCGCGGCTGGCGCGCGATCTCGGCCGGCGCGGAGCTGCCGCTCGGCTACCTCGATCACGCTTTCCTGGGGATCCACGCGCCGGCCGGCGCGAGCTCGATCGACGTCGTCTACCGGCCGCGAGCGTTCGTCGTCGGGCGGCGGATCTCGGGCGCGGGCCTGCTGCTCTTCGCCGCCGCTCTCGGCGTCACGCTTCGCCGCCGTCGGTCGGCGGCTTGAGGGCCGCTTCGAGCGCGGCGACGCGGGCTTCGAGCGCCGCGAGGCGGGCTTCGAGGCCGCTCGCCGCGGCGCGCGGCGTGGGGGACGGCGCGGCGGCGCTCTCGCCCTCGGCCACGGTGTGGTCGGGCGCTTCTCCCAGCAGGTGCCGCCAGCGCGCCTCTTTCTGCCCCGGCGAGCGCGGCAGCAGCTCGACCAGCGGCTCGTTGCCGGCGGCGAGCGCGTCGAGCGTCGCCTCGACCTCGGCGAGCGTCGCGAAGGCGTGCAGCCGGTCGCTGCGACCGCGCAGCTCGCCGACCGTCTGCGGGCCGCGCAGCAGCAGGAGGGTGACCACCGCCTTGGCCGCCGGCGAGAGCTCCCAGCGCCGGTCGAGGTTGTGCGACCAGCGGGTGGCGCGCGCGCCCGGGCTGCGCCAGACGAGCACGTCGGCGAACAGGCGGGCGAGCGCCGCCTCGATCTCCGCTTCCGCCAGCTCGAGCACCGGCTCGCGATTCGTCTTCTGATTGCAGGCGGCGTGGAGCGCGGCGACGGTCAGCGGGTAGTACTCCGGGGTCGCCTGCTCCTTCTCGAGCAACGCGCCGAGCACGCGGCATTCGACGGCGTCGAGCAGGCGGGGAACGCGGAACACGGAGAGGCGACTCTACGGCATGCCGGCCGATTGCATCGCGCCGCCGGCCGAGCGTAGGATGCCGCCGCAACATGAGCGGATCGTTCGACGACCAGCCGCCCGAGTCGCCCCTGCCTCCGGCGACCGGAGAGACGCTCGCGCCTGGCTGGAGCTCGCCGCCGGCGGCGGTCTACGGCCTCGAGCAGCCGGCGCGCTGCCCCACCTGCCGGCAGGAGATCGATCAGCTCTACGTGGTGCGCATGTACCGCGCGCGGGTGAACTTCATGTCGTCGCTGCCGCGCAGCGGCCGCATTCTCGTCTGTCCGCGCTGCAAGGGCGTGGTGCCGGGCGAGCTCGGCGCGGTCATCTGACCGCGCGTCACTCCAGACGGAACTCGATTCGCAGGATCGCCTTCATCTCCACCGGCTGACCGTCCCTCTGGCCCGGACGATAGAGCGCCTGGCGCGCCGCGGCGATCGCCGCCTCCTCGAATCCCAGGCCGACCAAGGCGCCCTGCGGCACCGCCGCGGTCACCCGGCCCTGCGCGTCCACCACCACCTCGAGGGCGATCGTCGCCTCCCGCCGGCGCTGGCGCGCGAGCGGCGGATAGACCGGCTTCGGCGCCGCGAGCAACTGCGGCGCTTCGACGACGCTCGGCCGCGCGCTCGCCGGGTGCGAGTCGCCTCCGTTCTCCGCCGGGACTGGCGCGGCGGGGGGCGACGGCGCGGGAACGGTCGCCGCGGAGGTCGTCGCGGTCGGCGGCACCGCGCTCGGCGCGGCCGGGGGCGCGGGAGCGGCGGCCGGCGGTCGCACCAGGCGCGCTTCGAGCTCGGCAATCCGCGCCTGCAGGGCTCGCTGCTCGTCGCTTCGGCGCTCGGCGGCGAGCGCCTGCGTGAGCCGCGCGACTTCTTCGCGCAGGCGCCCGATCTCGGCGCTCTCGCCGACCCGCACCGCCTCCGGCGCCCTTTCGATCGCCGCCGGCGCGACGGCCGGCGCGCTGGCAGGGGCGTCCGGGCGCGGACGCAACGTCCACCAGGTCGCGAGGCTCGCCCCGGCGAGGGCGATCGCGCCGAGCGTCGGGCGCAGGAGCCACCGGCGCGGGCGCGGCGGGTTCTCGCGCCGCGAGCGCTTCTCCTCGTAGAGCCGGCGATCGGCGGTCGCCAGCACCAGCTCGCCGGTCTCGCCGTCGGAGGGGAACGACGCCACGCCCAGGCTGAAGGAGACCGAGAGGCCGAGCGGTCGGCCGGAATCCGGGTCGGAGAGCGGCAGGCGGTCGAGCGCCAGGCGGGCGCGCTCGGCGAGCTCGCGCGCCACCGCCGGTCCGGCACCCGGCAGGACGACGACGAATTCGTCGCCGCCGTAGCGGATCAGCCGGTCGCCGTCGCGGAAGTTGCGCCGCAGGATCTCGGCCACCGTCTGCAGCACCGCGTCGCCGGCGCGGTGGCCCCAGGTATCGTTGACCTCCTTGAAGCCGTCGAGGTCGACCGCCAGCAACGAGACTTCCCATCCGGCCTTCACCCAGGCCGGCCAGTCCCGGTCGAGCATGGTGCGGAAGTAGCGACGATTGAAGACCCCGGTCAGATCGTCGCGCAGGGCGAGATCGATCTCCGGCGACGAAGCGCCACGGGCGGAGGGGAAGGGAGAGCTCACGAATCGGGGCCGCCGGGCCTCCTCGGCACGGGCACGACCGGACGGGGCGAGGGGGCCCGGGCGGGCCATTTTCTCACCTCTGCAAGCGGCGTGCTCCCCCTGTGGAAGAATCGCCGGCCGCGATGATCGACTCTCCACGCCGCACCCGATTCCGCCACCGCACCACCGTTTTCGCGCTCGCCCTCGCCAGCTTCGTCGCGCCGCGAAACTCCGCCGCCGACGCGCCCCTCACGGTCGAGCGCATCATGGCGCGCGACTGGATCGGCACCGCGCCCGAGAGCGCCTACTGGTCCGACGACGGACGCGCCGTCTACTGGCGCAAGCGCCGCGCCGGCGAGGAGCGCACCGACCTCTACCGGCTCGAGCTGGCGCGCGGCGCGGCGGCGGCGGTCGGGGATCGCGAGCTCGGTCGCGCGGACGCGCCGGACGGAGTCGAGTCGCGCGATCGCCGCCACAAAGCCTGGCAGAGCGAAGGCGATATCTTCGTGAAGGACCTGGTGCGCGGCGGCGTGCGCCAGCTCACCCGCACGAGCGAGAGCGAGAGCGATCCGCTCTTCCTCGCCGACGGTGAGCGGGTGGCGTTCCGCCGCGGCGACTCGTTCTACGCCGTCGATCTCGCGGGCGGCGGCCTTGCCGAGCTCGCCGACCTGCGCCTGGCGAAGGACCCGGAGGCCGCCCCCAAGACCGGCTTCCTGGTCGAGGAGCAGCGGCGGCTGCTCGAGGCGGTGCGCCGGCGGCACGATCTCGACGAGGCGCGGCGGGCGCGCGAGCGCGAGCTCGACCAGGCCGACCCCAGCCGCCCGCCGCGGCCCTGGTTCCTCGGCGCCGACCAGCAGATTCTCGCCGCCGCGCTCTCGCCCTCGGCGCGCTGGATCTTCGTCGCCCTCGGACCGGCGAGCCCCGACGAGGGGAAAGAGGACTCCATGCCGGTGTGGATGACCGAGTCGGGCTACGTCGAGCCGCGCCGGGTGCGCGCCAAGGTCGGCACCGGGAAACCCGAGACGGCGAAGCTCGCGCTGCTAGACCTCGAGACCCACGAGCGGATCGATCTCGATCCGGCCGCGCTACCGGGGATTGCCGACGATCCGCTCGCCGCTTTGCGCGCCGCCGCCAAGCCGGCCGCGCCCGCGCCGGCCGCGGACGCCCCGCCGGCGCCGCGCACGCTGACCCTCGATCGGCCGGTCTGGAACGAGGCCGGCGACCGACTGGCGCTCGAGCTCTTCTCGACCGACAACAAGGACCGCTGGATCGCGGTGGTCGACCCGGCGGCGAAGAAGCTGCAGGCGATCCATCGCCTCTCCGATCCGGCCTGGGTCAACTATCGGTTCAACGACTTCGGCTGGACCCGAGACGGACGCGGCGTCTGGTACCTGTCGGAGGAGACCGGGTACTCGCACCTCTATCTCTACGACCTCGCGAGCGGCCGCGCTCGTGCTCTCACCCAGGGGCCGTTCGAGGTCGACGCGCCGCGGCCGGCGCGCGACGGCAAGAGCTTCCTGGTCACCGCCAATCGCGAACGCGCGGCGGTGCAGGAGGTCTACCGCGTCCGCCTCGACGGCTCGGCGCTCGAGCGGCTGACGAGCTTCGACGCCCAGGCGGACGCCGTGCCCTCGCCCGACGACAAGCAGCTCCTGGTGACCGTGTCGACCACCACCCACCCACCCGAGCTCTACGTGCAGGCGGCCAAACCCGGTGCCGCGGCGAAGAAGCTCACCGCCTCGACCACCGCCGAGTTCGACGGCCGCGCCTGGGTCGCGCCGCAGATCGTGCCGGTGCCGTCGCGCCACGGCGCCTCCGACATCTGGTCGCGGCTCTACCTGCCGCCCGCTTGGCGCCAGGGCGCGAGCTACCCGGCGGTGCTGTTCGTGCACGGCGCGGGCTATCTCCAGGACGCGCACGCCGGCTGGTCGTACTACTACCGCGAGCTGATGTTCCACACCCTGCTCGCCGAGCGCGGCGTGGTGGTGCTCGACATGGACTATCGCGGCTCGGCCGGCTACGGGCGCAACTGGCGCACCGCCATCTACCGCCAGATGGGTTGGCCCGAGCTCGAGGATCTCGCCGATGGTGTGGCCTGGCTCGCCGCCGAGCAGGGCGTCGACCCGCGGCGGGTCGCGGTCTACGGCGGCTCCTACGGCGGCTTCCTGACCCTGATGGCTCTCTTCCGCGATCCCGACCTGTTCCAGGCCGGAGCGGCGCTGCGCCCGGTGACCGACTGGGCGCACTACAACCACTCCTATACGTCCAACATCCTCAACACCCCCGACCTCGATCCCGAGGCCTACCGCAAGAGCTCGCCGATCGAGTTCGCCGACGGGTTGGCGAAACCGCTGCTCATCTGTCACGGCATGGTCGACGACAACGTCACTTTCTCCGACAGCGTGCGTCTCGCCGAGCGCTTGATGGAGCTCGGCAAGAGCGACCTGTTCGAGACCGCGATCTACCCCGCCGAGTCGCACGCCTTCCGCGAGCCCTGGAGCTGGACCGACGAGTACACCCGGATCCTGAAGCTGTTCGAGCGCACGCTGAACCTGGAGAGGTGATCGGGGGGCTTGATCTTTCCGAGACTTTGACTATTCGGGATCCCAAGCGTCCTTGACACAGTTTCTTGCTCGGCTGCGTCGCCTTCTTTTGTGGCCAATCGTCGAAACATTCCGTGCGGTGCAGCTCTGTACTAGGTCAGCGCTCACTCTTCCTTCCGAGGGAACGCTGGTCAGCGTCGAGTGGCCACAATCGTCGAGCAGGTCCGTCCAACCACCGAAGCGCGAACTTCAGGTCCACAAATGTAGTCGGCCGGCTTTCGAACACGCCCGGTCTGCCAGTGATCTCAGATATAGAACTTGAACGGCAGGGGTGAATTGGAATCAAGATTCGGAGCGGCCGTGAGCACCTCCCCAACCCGATCCGCAAACTTCAGCGTCACAGGACTCCCGTCTCCTAGGAGGCAGCTGTTGTAGTTCAGCTTTGTTAGAGCAAGAACGTCTCTCAAGACGACGGAAAGATCGGCATCTCCTCGTTCTACTTTGATACGAGTCGGTCTCGGGACCTCCAGCCCTGGATAAACTCCTAAGCGCGGAGAGTGGCCTCGAGTCCAGAGAATGGCCTCGCGCTCGCTGAGTATGAGTGCAGTGCCGCGTAACACCGTCTTTCGACCAGGCCGGTAGAGACGGAGCCCAACATCATCGCGGATCTTGACTCCAACCACCTTCGTTTCGAGGGAGGACACAGACGAGAGCCCACGCCATTCCTCGTCTGAGAACGTAACCCTCCCGTGAACGAAGATCTCTCTCGGCACCTGGCCCGTGATGCCGCGATAGGACTCGACCGCGGTCGATATGAGGGAACGCGCCGCCTCCTCAGACAAATGAAACTCTCGACTTGCTGGCTGGTACCAGGGTCCAAGTGCGCCGCGGAATACAACTCCATCTCCACTATCCAGGAACATCTGCGCGGCGCAACACGCGCTCGATGAGGTCTCGACTCGGTCTGACTTCTTGAAGACCAGGCCCAGGTAACACACACCATCCCGAACGCCACGAAGTCTCCACGGTCTCCCGCCCGCCTTGTAGTAGAGGGCTGTACTTAGGTTCCAGAAGACCCCCGACTCGATTCTCCCTAGGTCCAGAACTGGTTTGCCTCTCGCGTCAAGGAAGTCGCTCCACGAAATAACCGACTCTCTGACGACTTGTACAGCGACTCTCCTCTTGAGTAGTCGAGCCTTTAGCTGGTTCCTAAAGTCCGGCTGGAAAAGGAACTCTCCCGCGGCGGCATTCCACTCGTCGAACAGGAAGGGCGTGACTCGTGCTCGCCTAGCCTGCTTCCGATTCACTCGAACTCTAGATGGCACGATGCGAGCTGGCCGGGGGGACTTGGGACGACAGTAGCGATAGACCTCTTCTGGAACCACAATCATCCACACATCAACGTGAGCTTCTTCTCGATCCAATGCCTGACCAATCGCGTCGGTCCACAGCGAGGTAACTGCAAAAGTGCGCCGTTCCCGCTCTGCTAGACCGATCGCTCTGCCAATATCGTCCGGTTTCAAGTGAACTTCAACGACCGGCTCCTTGTCGATGGTAGCCCTGAATGCAGCTTCGAAGCCCGGAAACGAAGGCCGAACGCGCTCCGAAACGCTGGCAACAGGTAGACTGAGCCGAGACAAGAATTTGCGGAGTCGGACTAGGCCCTCAGGAGTTCCGACAGCTCCAATGCGCACACCGTGGGGCACGCCACGGTCTAACGGCCCAAAAAGGGTCAGGCCGTCGCGGGGGTCCTGCATTGCCTGGCCCAGACCGAACTCGAGAAGCGGCTCTTCCAGATATTCCAGGTTAGTCGTCATCATCCAGCTCATCCAGAGGCTCTTCTGGCTCTGTCCCTTCAAGCGACTCCACCTCGGAGCTCACAGGACAGAGGAACATCATTGACTTGGCACTCACTCTGAATCTAGATAGATCTCCATGACCAGCAACCGAGACGTCGTCAGCACCGTTCGCGAGCCATGCGATGGCTGCCTGTCCCAGGTCCCTCCACCTGTCGTTTCTCCACATTCGGCAGAATCTCCGACGAGCCCGGTGCATTCGTTCCGAATCTGACCAGGGCCTCGCGCCATCGTCAGAAAAGAGGATGTGGAGCCGTAGTTCAAGGTGTGGCACTCCCTCAAAACTAAAGTCGACGCCCAATCCGAGATGCCAATACCGTCGCCGTATCAAGCCGTCACGAGATCGTGTCTTCGAGAGCCCGGCTAGGGTTCGAAAACGCGTTCGACTACCCGCTTCAACTGGTACCACGACCCGGTTTCGAAGCGCGAACCCGTACTTGAAGAACTGCACAATCTTGCCTGAGGACATCGAGTGCGTCCCAAGTCGTTCCGCAAAGTATTCCTCCCACGCTCGGCGGCACGCTGAGCGCAGTAGCCAGTGTCGAGAGGAGTTCGGCAGGTGAGCAGGACCCTCGCGCCCTTCAAGAAACGCGCGGGATTCGAGGCCCTCCGCAACAAGCTCGTCAGTCTTCAATCTCGGCTCCAGGCAAAGTTCGAGGTCTTTCCACGACACTGGAGAACGGACATTCGCGGTGGCTCGGTTGCGGTCGGAGCCTCCAGGTATTCGATAGATCCAGATCTTCGGAAGGCAAGTCAGGCAGTACCAGTTCGAGCTGAGCGACTCGGGTCTACTTGATAGGCCACTCTCTCCCCGTTTCAGCGCTTCCCACCACTCTGAAATCTTCTGCGACGGCGGTGGAGACACTGCAGGCACGTTCTCCTCTTGGAGCTTCTGAACAAGTCTGCGAAGGCCATCCAGCCACCCACCTTCGAATGGCACGGCGTTCAGCCTTGTTAGTTCAATCGGTAGTTGCGAGTACGGAATATCACCGATGTGGGCGGGAATTACGAAATCTCGCAGCATCTCCTGCTTAGCCACCTTCTTAGCAAGCGCGAGCTCCTGCATTGACCCGTCCTTCGTGCAGCTCTTGGACGCAACAAAGACCACCTTGGCCGCGTCTCGGCGAATCACCTCCTCAATGTCGCGCCAGAAGTCCTCGCCGCCAAGCAGCTTTAGCAAGTCGCACCAGACCTTGTAACCCAGCTGCATCAATTGGAATGCGAGCCATTCGGTGAAGACGTTGTCCTCGGGATTGGCGTGACTAATTAGGACCGTGTCTCGCTTGCTCGACATGAGCACCATGTTCCTTTGAAGATGCTTTCCCAGCTAGCGCATGGTGGTTCTGTAGGTGCCGCTGTGCTTCTCACTAGCACGCTAGCACCAAGAGAATAGAACAAGCCGTTCAGGATGGACTGTAAGGCTGCGAGCGCGCAGCGGCAAGAAGGGCTCGGCACCTATCCCCTCAGTGCTTGGCTCCAGTAGGCGGCACCGGCCTAGCGGCTCGGGTCAGCCGCACAGAACAATTGGTGCCCGTGTTGATTTCGCAATCCAGCGTCGGGATCGATACTGCTATCGGGCCGCGCTCCGAGCAAAAGCTAGAAGCGCGCTTCGGTCTTGACCACCACCTGCAGTTTCTTCACCGAGGAGCCGCCCTGCAGCGGCATGGCGACGTCGACGTGGATGACGTTGCCGAGCCCCGAGCGGGTGATGGCGAAACGCAGCCCGGCGCCGACGTCGGCCAGCCACTCGCGGTCGATCCCCGGGTTGGCCGAATCCTCGAACCAGGCGCGCCCGACGTCGGCGAACACCGCCCCGCCCACCCGCACCAGCCGCAGCGGATACCAGTCGGTGAAGAAGCGCTGCTCGACCGTGGCGAGCACCCGCCGGTCGCCCTGCTGGTAGCGCAGCGGATAGCCGCGCAGGCCGTTGTCGCCGCCGAGCAGCAGCTGTTGGTCGCGGTCGAGGTTCCAGGCCGAATCGCCCGCCAGGCTGGCGTAGAAGAGCTGCTCGCCGAAGTCGCGCCAGAAGAGGCGCAGCGAGGCGCTGGCGAAAGCGTTCTCGGCACCGTGCTGGTCGAAGCGCCCGTCGAGCGCCAGGGAGCCGAAAAGCGTCGTGCGCGGGCCGAGCCGCACGCCGTCGTCGAGCCCGACCGACAGGATCCAGTCGTTGTCGCTCGCGCCGAAGGCGCGCGCCGAATAGCCGAGGCGGGTCGACCAGCGCAGGCCGTAGGCGATGTCCTCGGTGCGCCCGATCTGGTCGCGATTGCGCTCCTTGGCGAAGTCGTCGGTGACGTGCTCGACGCCGATCCAGGGATAGGAGAGCACGCGGTCCTCGGGCAACCGGGCGGAGCCGCCCGCGGCGAGGGCGAAGCGGTCCGACGAGTGGTTGAAGCCGAAGACGAGTCGGCTCGTCGCGCCGGCGATCAATCCGCGCGACACCCCGCCGAAGAGGGACCAGGTCTCCTCGTGGCGGGTGAACTTGTCGGTCACGTGTCCGAAGTCGTACAGGGAATCGATTTCGTCGAGGCGCGAGCCCAGGACGCCCAGCGCCCACTTGCCGCCGAGCGAGTAGAACGGGCGCTCGACGTAGACCTGCTCGCGCTTGCCGTCGGAGTTGTCGGAGTAGATGAGCTCGGCGCGCACCTTGCGGCCGAAGACCAGCGGATCGGCGTAGCGCAGCAGGTCTTCGGTGCGGTCGACGCTGGTCGAGTGCGAGACCAGGATCCCCTTTCCCGTGCCGAGCAGGTTCTCGTCGGCGAGATAGACGCGCGTCTTGTTGACCCCGCCGCCGCGGCCGAAATTGAGGCCGGCGCGCAGCGTCCAGACGTCGCGCGTGACGACGTCGAGATCGACGGTCTTCCCGTCCCAGCCGACCGGGCAGATCGCGGCGTCGTAGAAGAACCGGTTCTTGCGCAAGATGCGCTCCGACTCCTCGACCGCCTGATGCGAGAACGGATCGCCCTCGTGGAGCAGAAGCTCTCCCGCGATGACCCGCGGTCGCGTGGTGCGATGGGCGCGGTTGGCAATCCGATAGAGCAGGCGATCCTCGTGCGGCTTCGAGGGATCGAAGACGTTCTGCACCTCGATCTCGACCTTGCCCACCACCGCGCCGCTCGCCTCGAGGATCTCGTCGGGCGGCACGTCGCCACGCCGGTCGGCGCACAGGTCCGCCGCGCCGGCGCCGCCGTGGGCGGCGAACGCGGCGCCGGCGGCGAGCGCCAGCGCGGCGGCGAGCGGCGCCGAGCGCCGGGCTCCGGGTGGGCGGATCGCGTTCACGCGCTCCTCCGGCGGCCTCGGGCGCGCGCCGATGCCTCGAGGCGCGCGAGCAGGGCGGCGAAATCCCCCGGCGGCTCCATCTCGAAGGTCAACCAGCGGCCGTCGGCCGGGTGCGAGAAGGCGAGCCGTCGGGCGTGCAGCGCCAGGCGCGGGAAGGGGTAGGCAAAGGGCGGCCGGTCCGCCGGGCGATAGACCGCGTCGCCCACCACCGAATGGCCGAGGGCGGCGAAGTGGATGCGGATCTGGTGGGTGCGGCCGGTCTCGAGCTGCGCCGACACCAGGGTGGCGTCGGGGAAGCGGCGCAGGACCCGCCAGTGGGTGACCGCCGTCTTGCCGCGCTCGCCGGCGGCGGCGACCCCGCGCTTGCGGCGGGTGCCGTCGCCCGCCAGAGCGCGCGCCACCGTCCCGGCCTCGTCGGCCAGCCGTCCCTCCACGACCGCGACGTACTCGCGCTCCACCCGGCGTTCGAGCAGCTGCTCCTGCAGCGAGGCGAGGGCGCGGCGGTTGCGGACGAAGACGATCAGCCCCGAGGTCAGCTTGTCGAGCCGCTGCACGACCGCGAGGTAGGGGCGCCTGCCTTCGCGGCGCTCGAGGATGCTGCTCACCCGCGACAGCAAGGTGTCGCGCTCCTTGTCGACCGTCGGCTGGGTCAACAGGCCGGAGGGCTTCTCGACCACCGCGATCTCGGCATCGGCGTGGCGCACGGTCACGGGCGGCGCGCCGCCGCGGCTCCGTGGTCGATTGCGATCCCAGACCACGGCGGCGGTCGCGTCGACGACCGCTCCCGGGTCGCGGCAGACGGCGCCGGCGACCGAGACCTGACCTTCCTCGATCGCCCGCCGGGCGCGGGTGTAGGAAACCTCCGGATGCAGCCGTTGCAGACGTCGAGCGAGGCGTTCCGCACCGGGTCCGGAATCGGAGAGAAGACGTTCCGGCGCGTCCATCGTCTCCAGCGTACCGTACCTGGCGCGCGCCGGGACTGCCCGATCGGGCGGCGGGCGCGCCTCGCCGATGGAGACTCGGCGATGACCCCACCCGCAGTCCGATCCCTGCTGACCCTGGCCCTCGGCCCCGCCCCTGGCGCAGAGTCCGGCGGGAGCGGTCAGCCGATCTCTTCGAAAATCCCGAGCTCGCGGTTCTTGCGCACGTTGTCCCAGGCGAAGTAGCGCCCGTTCATCGCCACGTAGACCCCGGGCGGCAGGGTCTGAACGAAGGACAGGGCGCTTCCCAGGTTGAACAATCCGTCCGAGCTGCCGAAGGCGAAGGGGACCATAGCGCCGGTCAGGACCACGGTCTTGCCGCTGCCGGCGAGACCGCGCGCCAGGACGGCCGCGGTCTCGACCAGGGTGTCGGTGCCGTGGGTGACGACCACCTGGCGCTCGTCCTCGCGGCGGATGTGGGCGAGGAGCAGCTCGCGATCCTCGTCGGTCATCTCGAGCGAGTCGACCATCATCGCGGTGCCGATCGCGACCTCGAGGCGGCAGCGGCCGAGGTCGAGCATCTTCGGCAGGTGGGTGTCGGCGAAGACCAGGCGGCCGGTCAGCTCGTCGTAGACCTTGTCGAAGGTGCCGCCGGTCGCCAGGATGAGGATCGCCATGACGGCGGATGGTAACCCGGAGCCGGGTCGGCGCTCAGCGGCGGGTCAGGCGGCGCAGCAAGGCGGCGTAGCGCGCGCCCGAGTCGCTGGTGGCGTCGGGTTCCGCCAGCTCGCGCATCAGCCGACGCTCGATCGGATCGTCGGCGGAGGCGGGCGGCGCCGGCCCCCGACGGCGCGGGCGGAAGCCGCCGATCTCGACCAGCAGGGCCTCGACCGTCTCCCGGTCGGCGACGCCGGCGCCGAGGCCGGTCTCCGGCGGCTGCGGCGCGCGGTTCCTCGACGAGGTGCTCTTCACGCCGCGATCTTAGCCCGGAACTCCCGGCGGATCGTGTCGAGCGGGTGACGACCGCCGGCCGCCGGCCGCGGGGCTCCCTTCCGCGCCACCGACAACCCCGCTACACTCCCACGCGCCGCCAAGGAGGCGTCCTCGCCATGGGCCTGATGGAGAACCTGAAGAAGCAGATGAGCTCGCAGTTCATCGAGATCCTCGCCTGGCTCGACGACACCAACGACACGCTCGTCTACCGCTTCCCGATCTACAACCAGGAGATCAAGATGGGGGCGCAGCTGGTGGTGCGCGAGAACCAGCAGGCGCTGTTCGTCAACGAGGGCAAGGCGGCCGATCTGTTCGGCCCCGGCACCTACTCGCTCTCGACCCAGAACGTCCCCATCCTCACCGACCTGCGCGGCTGGAAGTACGGCTTCCAGTCGCCGTTCAGGGCCGAGGTCTACTACTTCAACACCCGGCTGTTCACCGACCTGAAGTGGGGCACCGCCAATCCGGTGATGATGCGCGACGCCGAGTTCGGCATGATCCGCCTGCGCGCCTACGGCACCTACGCGCTCAAGATCGCCGACCCGCGCAAGTTCTTCGAGACCGTGGTCGGCACGCGCGGCCTCGCCACCACCGACGAGATCACCGGCCAGCTGCGCTCGATGATCCTCGCCAAGCTCTCGGACGCGATCGCCGAAGCGAAGATCCCGGCGCTCGATCTGGCGGCGCACTACGACGAGCTGTCGACCGCCGGCGACCGGGTGCTGTCGCCCGAGTTCGCGTCCTTCGGGCTCGACCTCGCGCGCTTCTTCATCGAGAACATCTCGCTGCCCGAGGAGGTCGAGAAGGCGATCGACCAGCGCTCGAAGTTGGGCGTCCTCGGCGACCGGCTCGGCCAGTACGCGCAGATGCAGGCGGCCGAGGCGATCGGCACCGCGGCGGCCAACCCGGGAGGTCTCGCGGGCGCCGGCGTCGGCGTCGGCGCCGGCGTCGCCATGGGGCAGATGATGGGCCAGGCGCTCTCGGGCGCCACCGCCGGCGCCGGACTCGGCGCCAATGCCGCCGCCACGCCGCCGCCCGCGCCGCCCGCGCCGCCCGCACCGGGCGCGCCGCGCTGGTCGCTGGCGGTCGACGGCAAGACCTACGGCCCCTATACCGACGACCAGCTGCGCGTCATGGTCTCGGCGGGCCAGGTCCTGCCGTCGACGCCCGCCTGGTACCCGGGCGCTGCGGGCTGGGCACCGCTCGAGAGCTATCCGGCGTTCGGCGGCGCGAGCTCCGCCTCTCCTCCCCCGCCGCCTCCACCCCCGCGCTCGTAGTCCCCGGGTCGCGATGAGCGCGAGCGCCACCGTCGCCGCGCCGGCGAAGGTCCGCAAGTTCCCCTGCCCGTCGTGCGGCGCGGACGTGGTCTGGAGCCCCGGCGCCGCGCGCCTCCAGTGCCCCTACTGCGGCGCCGAGCAGGAGATCCCGACGTCCTCGGCGGCGGTCGCCGAGCGGCCGCTCGAGGCGGCGCTCGCGGCGGCGCTCGCCGCGCCGGCCGCCGTTGGCTGGGGAAGCGCGCGGCGCACGGTGCGCTGTCCGCGCTGCGGCGCGGTCGAATCGCTCGACGCCAACGTCGCCGCCTCGCGCTGCTCGTTCTGCGGCACGCCGGGGGTGGTCGAGGCCGAGGCAAGCTCGACCATGGCGCGACCGCAGGGGCTCGTCCCGTTCAGAGTCGACCGCGACCGCGCCGCGACGACGTTTCGCGGCTGGCTCTCCGGCCTCTGGCTGCGGCCGAGCGATCTGAAGATCCGCGCCCGGTTGGCGACGATCGAAGGGGTCTACATTCCGTTCTGGACCTTCGACGCCGCGACCCACTCGTCGTGGACCGCCGAGGCCGGCTACCACTACACCGTGCGCTCGGGGAACCGCACCGAAACGCGCACGCGCTGGGAGAAAGCGAGCGGCTTCCTCGAGTACTTCATCGACGACCTGCCGGTGCCCTCCTCGCACGGCCTCGAGCCCGAGCTGGTGCGCAAGATCGAGCCCTTCGGCACCGGCAAGTTGGTCGACTACGCGCCGGAGTTCCTCTCCGGCTTCCACGCCGAGGAGAACGCCGTGTCGCTCCCGGACGCCTTCGCGCTCGCCAAGGTGCGCATGCAGCAGATCGTCTTCGCCGAGTGCGGCAAGGCGGTGCCCGGCGACACCCACCGCAACCTGCGCGTCGACACGCGCTATTCCGGTCTCGCCTTCAAGAACGCCCTGCTGCCGATCTGGATCGCGGCCTACGACTACAAGGGCGAGATCTTCCGCTTCCTGATCAACGGCGAGACCGGCAAGGTCGCCGGCCGCGCCCCTTGGTCGTGGATCAAGATCACGCTCCTCGTCCTCGGACTCGCCACCGCCTTCCTGCTCTTCCAGTGGCTGACGAACTGAGGCTCGCGAGAGCTCGGGCCGCCGGGCTCGCTCGCGGCGGCGTGCTACTCTCGCCGCCGGCCGTCGCGCATCGTGTCGCGACGGGAGTCTCGACCGCCCGAGGACTCGCGCTGGGTCTGGAAAGGGGTTCGACGATGGATTCGCTCCGCCTCGTCTCGCCGCGCCGCTCGCAAGCCACGTTCGCCTCGCTGCTGGCGCTCACTCTGCTCGTCGCCGGCCCGCCGCCGGCCGCGGCGAAGAGCAAGGCCAAGCCGACCGGCCCCGGGATTCTGGTCACCGAAGCGCTCGGCCATCCGCACATCGGCGAGCCGGCGCCCGACTTCGAGCTCACGGATCAGAACGGCCAGACGGTGCGGCTCTCGGCGCTGCGCGGCTCGGTGGTGGTGGTGGCGTTGGTGGCGTCGTGGTGCCCCTACTCCCAGGCCGAGCAGAAGAACCTCGTCGCGCTCGCCACCGACACCGCGCCGCGCGGCGTGCGCACGCTCGGCGTCGTGGTGGCCGACAACGAGAAGGGCTATAAGAAGTACCTCGGGCGCATGGCCATGCCCTTCCCGGTGCTGCGCGACGCCGACGACCGGGTGGCGCTCGCCTACGCGCCGCAACACGCGCAGCCCTCATTCAAGGACCGCCGCAAGGTCCCGGTCACCGCCAACCTGGTGATCGACCGCGAGGGGGTGATCCGGCACTTCGCGCTCATCGACACGGCGCACTTCGACGCCGAGCTGACCGCGGTGCGGGCCGAGGTCGACCGGCTGCTCGCCGCCGCGCCGTGAGCGCGGACCTCCGGGCGCTGCTGGCGGCGGCGCTCGTCGCCGCGGCTTGCGCGAGCGGCGTGCCCGCGACCTGGACGCGCCCCGGTCTCGGCGGCGCGGTGCGCCCCGAGATGGGCCACCCGCAGCCGGGCGATCGCGCGCCACTGTTCGAGCTGCCGGCCACCGACGGCACGCTCTTTCGGCTGGCGGATGCGCGCGGCTCCTGGGTGCTGCTCCACTTCACCGCCTCCTGGTGCCCGTTCTGCGACTCGGAGGTCGAGCACCTGGCCGAGGTGGCCTCGGCCTACGCCGGCCGCGGCCTGCGCGTCGTGCTGGTCGACGTGCAGGAGGAGCAGGATCACTGGCTCGAATACGCGCGCGCCAACGTCGCCGCCAGCGTGGTGGCGCTCTGGGACGGCAGCGGCGAGGTGGCACGGCGCTACGCCCCGCCGCGCGCCCAGCCGGCGTTCGAGGATCGCGCCCAGGCGGTCTTCGATTCCACCCTGATCCTCGACCCTGAAGGGCGCATCCGCCTCTTCCTCCTGCCGGACTCGGCGCACTTCGATCCCACCTTCGGCGCGGTGCGCCGGGAGCTCGACGCGATGCTCGCGGCGCGGGCGGGTTCGTGAAGCTGCGCGCCGGAGCGGCCGCCCTCGCGGCCGCGGTGGCAGCGAGCGTCGCGGTGGCCTCCGGTCCGACTCCGGCCACCTCGCCTCCGTCCCCCGCCGCCAAGCCGGTGGTGACCGCGGCGCTCGCCGCGACCGCGCCGGTCCGTGCCGCCGGTGCTGGCGAGATCGTCGTGACCCTGACCATCGCCGACGGCTATCACGTGATGTCGGACCGGCCGTCGAGCGAGTTCTACATCGCCACCCGGGTCCGCTTCCCGGACGCCGACGGGGTCGCCTTCGCCGCGGCGATCTATCCGCCGCCGCGCGAGTTCTCGCTCTCGGGCCGCGCCATCGCGACCTTCGAGGGCGAGGTGCGGGTCCGCCTGCCGTTCACGGTCGCCGCCGGCGCCGCGCCGGGCGAGCGCGAGCTCCACGGCGAGCTGTCCTATCAGGCGTGCACCCGGAGTCGCTGCCTCTTCCCGGTCAAGGCTCCCCTCGTCGCCCGGATCTCCGTCGCGCCCTGAGGCGGCCCGCGGTCCGCCCAGGCGAAGGCCGCGTACCGAAGGACCCCGGGGCGGGCTGGGCGGCCGTACAATGAGGCCTCTGTCACCTTCGCGGAGGTCTGCGATGCGCGCCGTCCGCTCTCGGCTCCTCGTTTCGCTCGTCGTCGCCACGTTCGTCACGTCGACCGCCTTCGCCGCGCGGACGATCGAGTTGATCCTCGACGCCTCGGGGAGCATGAACGCCCGCTTGCCGTCGGGCGACACGCGGATCGCCGCCGCCAAGGCCGCCGTCGCCCAACTCGTCGCCACCCTGCCGCCGGCGACGACGCTCGCTTTCCGCGCCTACGGCCACCAGTCGGCGAAGGAGAAGCACGACTGCGACGACACGGCGCTGCTCGTCTCGTTCGCGGCGCTATCGCAGAACGGCGCGGCGATCAGCGCCGCGGCGGCGAAGATCGCGGCGCGCGGCTACACGCCGATCAGCCGGGTGATCCGCCTGGCGGCGGGCGATCTCGCCGGCAAGCCGGGCGAGCGGGTGATCCTGCTGGTCTCGGACGGCAAGGAGACCTGCGACGCCGACCCGTGCGCGACCGCCAAGGCGCTCAAGGACGCCGACGCGAGCCTGGTGGTGCACGCGATCGGCTTCGAGGTCGACAGCGCGGCGCGCGCCGAGCTCGCCTGCGTGGCGCACGCGACCGGCGGCTCCTACTTCGACGCCGCGGGGCTCGATGGTCTCGCCAAGGCGCTCGGCGAGGCTTCGGTGCACGGCATGGAAGCGGTGAAGCCGATGGGCAGCGAGCCCGGTAATCTCGAGATCCAGAACGCCGACATGCGCGGCCACAAGGTGACCGACGCCGCGACCGGCGCCGAGGTCGGCGAGGCCTCGAGCTTCAAGAGCCTGATCCGGGTGCCGCCGGGGATCTACAACGTGTCCTTCGGCAAGGGGGTCTGGCGCGGCGTCGAGGTCAAGCCAGGCGGCAAGACCGTGCTCGCGCCGGCCGTGCTGGCGATCGAGGGGGCCGCGATGCGCGGCCACAAAGTGCTCGACAGCGAGACCGGAGCCGAGATCGACGAGCTCTCCGCCTTCCACGCCTCGTCGCCGCTGCTGCCCGGTCTCTACGACGTCACCTTCGGCGGCGCGCTGTGGAGAAACGTCCGCCTCGACGGCGGCGAGAAGACGACGCTGCGGCCCGGCCAGCTCAAGGTCGACGGCGCCGCCGCCAACGGCCACGCCGTCTTCGACGCCAGCGGCGCCAAAGTGGGCGAGGTCAGCGCTTTCGAGAGCCGGATCCCGCTGCCGCCCGGCAGCTACTCGATCGACCTCGGCGGCAAGCGCGTCCCCTTCACCCTCGCCGAGGGCCAGAACCTGACCCTGTCGGCGAAGTGAGCGGGCGGGGCGCGCGCTAGGTCAGGAACTCTCTCGCGAACTCGACGAAGGCGTGGACGTCGGCGAAGTTGCTGGCGATGCCGAGGGAGACGCGGACCGCGCCGCCGGACTTGGGGTCGATGCAGCGGCGGAAGTCGTCGTAGGTGATCCCCTGCGGCTCGGTGAGGAAACAGGTCTCGATCTCGTGCCGTGAAAGGCCGAGCGCGAGCTCGCCCGCTCCCGGATTGCAGAAACACCCGGTGCGCAGCGAGATCCGCCGCGCGTTCGCCCGGCGCTCGACCTCCTGGTGGTCGATCACCCGGCCGGCGGCGTCGTGGAAATTGAAGGCGAGCGTGCCGCCTCGCCGTTCGGTCGAGCGCGGGCCGAAGAGGCGCATGAGCGGCGCGCCGTTGCCGTGCTGGAGCTTCAGCAGCTCGGCGATCAGCCAGCCGGCGAGGCAGGCGACGCGCTCGTGGATGGTGTCGATGCCGATCGACTCGATATGCGCGAAGCCGTCCTCGACCGACGGGATGTTCAGGTAGTCGATCGTGCCGTCCTCGAAGCCGGCGGCGCCGGCGGCGAGCACGTGGCGGTCGGCCTGCACCGAGGCGACGTGGATCGTGCCGCCGGCGAACCAGGGGCGATGCAGCTTGGCGAGCGCCTCGCGCCGCGCCACCAGCGCGCCGATGCCGGTCGGGAAGCCGAAGATCTTGTAGAACGAGAGGGCGACGAAGTCCGGGCGGACGCGGTCGAGCTCGAGCCGGTTGGTGGGCACGAACGACGCCGCGTCGAGCAGCACGTCCCAGCCGCGCGTCTTGGCGCGCGCCACCCAGTCGAGCGGATGCTGCACGCCGGAGAAGTTCGACTGCGCCGGATAGGCGAAGAGGTTGTGGTGCCCGGGCTCGGCGAGCTCGAGCGCTCGCTCGACGTCGGCGTCGGCGATCCGCATCTCCGGCGGCCGCGACGGCACGTAGGTGGTGATCGCGCCGCGCACCCGGTCGAACTCGCGGATGCCGTTGACCGAGTTGTGATTGTCGAAGGTCAGCAGGAAGCGGTCGCCGGGGCCGAACGGGTAGCTCTCGCCCACGAGCTTCAGCGCTTGGCTGGCGTTGGCGGTGAAGACCACTTCGTACTCGTCGGCCGGGGCGTGGAAGAAATCGAGCACCCGGCGCCGGCAGCGCTCGACCCGCTCGGTGGCCTCGAGCGAGGTCGGGTTCGACGAGTGCGGATTGCCGAGCACCCGGCCGAGGAGCATTTCGGCGTGGCGGCGGATCTGGCCATCGGCGTAGAGCGAACCCGCGGTGTAGTCGAGGTAGACGTGCCCGTCGCGATCGAGGCGCGCGTACTCGCTGGCGCGCAGCTCGTCGATCCGCCGCGTGCCGGCGTAAGCCGGGTAGCGGGTCAGGAAGTCCGCGAACGCGATGTCGCGGGCCGGGAGGGTGCGGGTCGAGATGGCCATCGTCGAGGCTCGATGGGGTGCATCTTAGCTCCCCGCCCGCGCGCCCGGGAGCCGCTAGCCGCGCAGCGCGTACGACACCTTGAAGAAGAGCTGCTTGCCGACCGGCGCCAGCCGGTCGTTCTCGTCGAGGTCGCGGCCCTCGGAATAACCGAGGTAGAGGACCGTCTGCCAGTTGAGCTTGTAGGCGAAGACCGCCGAGCCGCCGAATCTGCGGTCGCGGCGCGCGACGTCGTCGAGGGCGATCGCCGGGTTGAAAGTGGTCGAGATCTGCTGGGCGATCAGGCGCAGCCAGCTGCGGGCGTTGAAGGTGTAGACCGCCTTGAGCCGCCCGACCTCGGCGGTGAAGAGCTTGCCGGCCGGCTTGCCGAAGGCGGCGTCGACGTCGAGCGTGCGGCGGCTGGCGTCCAAGGTGAAGGCGAGGTGGTCGGTCGGGCGGACGATCGCCTGCACGGTGAGCGAGCTGCCCTTGCCCGAGCGGTCGCCGCCGAAGTCGATCTGGTCGCCGAAGGTGCCCGACAGCGAGAGATAGGAGAAGATCTTGCCCGGACGCATCTCGATCGTCGGGCGGATCTGCTTGCGCTCGAAGACGCGGGTGACCGCGCGGCTCTTGTCGAACACGAACTCGACCCGGACGAAGGAGTTCCACAGAGCGTCCATGCCGAACCCGGGGACGACCTGCTGCTGCAGCAGCTCGCCGGCCGAGTCCTCGCTGTAGAAGCCGTAGGTGAACAGACGCAGGCGGCGGACCGCGCCCTCCTCGGGACGGAAGGTGTAGCCGCTCTCGCCGTAGCCCGAGCGATATCCGACCTGGGGCACGAAGCCGTCGTCGGCGCGGAAACCGTCGGAGAAATCCTTGTATTCGGCGAAGAAGTCCCAGTGCGTCAGGCTGCGGCTCCACCAGAGGTCGGCGGCGTGCCCGGTCAGGCTGCGTCCGTCCCACTCGCTCGCGAGCTCCGGGCGGTTCGGCGTCCGAGAGAAGCTCCAGAGAAGCTGGCCGGTCACCACGTCGCTACCCGTGGGTCGCCACTGGAAGTCGGGGCCGAAGACCCGGTTCGAGCCGCCGCCCTGGATCTCGCGCCCGGTGTAGAGCAGGCTCGCGAAGCTGTCGCCGAAATCGTGCCGCATCCGGCCGATCGCGACCCACGACCGGTAGTCCTGGTTGCCGAAATCCGAGGAATTCGAGCCCGGCAGCAGCACTAGGCCGCCGCCCTTGTCTTGCCCGACGAGCGCCGTGTACTTGGTGTCGCCGAACGATCCGCTGGTGCGCGCGCCCCAGGTGGGCGCGGTGAAGGTGCGGGTGTAGACCGCCTGGATCGGGGTCGACAACAGGTCGACGCTCTCGAGGAAGAACGGCCGCCGCTCGGGCTGGAAGATCGCGAAGCGCTCGTTGACGCCGATCTGCGCGGTATCCGATTCGATCTGCGAGAAGTCCGGATTGATCGTGCCGTCGACCACCGTGTCGGGGTTCGGAATCCACTTCAGGTCGGCGCCGACGTCATAGTCGCCGGGCTGTCCGGCGAGGCGCGAGCCCGGCGCTCCCTCCGCCTCGCGGCTCTTGCCGGCGGTGGCGAAGGGCGCCGCCACCCAGTGGCTGCCGCCCGGCAGCCCGGCGAGACCGGTGAGCGGCCGGACGTTGCAGATGAAGCAGTTGCGGTCACGCGGCAAGCGCGAGCTGAAGAACTGGTAGCGGAAGTCCCGTGGCCGGTTGCGATAGAGCAGGATCCCCCACTGCTTCGGGTCGGTCCCCTGGTAGCGAATCGACGAGAAGGGGATGCGCATCTCGAGCTGCCAACCGCCCGCGGTGATCTTGCCGGCGCTCTCCCAGAAGAAATCGGGGGTGTTGTCCTCTCCCGAGGCGTCGTTGGTGATCGCGTCGTACTGGATGCCGCGGGCGTTGGCGAGGAACATCTGCGCCGATTTGCCGTCGTTCTTGCCGTCGAGGATCACCCCGCCGTAGTCGGTGTAGGACGGCACCACGTCGCGATCGCCGACCGGCGCCCGCACCTTGCCCGGCTCGGGGTCGTCGAACTCGAAGGCGGCGTAGAGGTACTCGCCGTCGTAGACCAGGCGCGCCAGATTGCGCACCTTCGGCTCGAGGTTGTCGCCCGGATTGGTCTCCCACCAGGTGGTGACCTCGGCCGCCCCTTGCCAGCCCGGGTCCGACAGGTCGCCGTCGATCTTGATCTCGGCCGCGGTGCGCCGGATCTCGATCGCCGGGCCGTTCTCGAAGGCGAGCGCCTGGGTCGTCCCGGCGAAGATCAGGAGGGCGAGCAGGTGCGGACACGGCTTCTGGGGCATCGGAAGTCCTCTCGAAGTCGAGAGAAGGTACGTCGGAAGCCGCCCGGGGGTTACCGCTCCGGGGCCGAACCGGTCCCTCCACCGGCCGATCGCCCCCCCCGCAGGGGAGGGGAAGAGCGCGCCGCGCGTGTTACTTTTCCGGCGTGTCGCTGCCCCCCGGATTTCCGCTCGATCCCGACGACGAGGAGCTCTCCTACGAGATCCTGCTGAGCCACAGCCGGCTGGTCGAGCTCGTCGCCCGCGGCTGCGCCAGCCGCGACGTGCTCGCTGAGATGGTCCGTCTCGTCGAGCACCGCTTCGCGGGCGTCTTGCCGGTAGTCCTCGGCTGGGACGTGAAGCGCCGGCGGCTGGAAGTCCTGGCGAGCGCCGGCGTGCCGCACGAGCTGCTCGAGGCCCTCGACGGCCTGCCGCGCGACCGCGCCGAGGAGATGTTTCCGGCGCTCGAGAGCGGCGAGATCTCGATCGTCGAGTCGATCGCCGCGCAAACGCGCCTGGCGCCGCTCGCCGAGCGCGCCGCCCTCGCCGGCGTCGGCGCCTGCTGGACGGCGCCGATCGTCCTGCCGGCGCCCGCCGAGGGGCGAGGCCAAGCGCTGATCGCCGGCATCGTCGTCCTCTTCCACCCTGCCGCGCGACCGCCCGCCGGACGCGGCCGCAAGCTGCTCGACCTGCTCGCGCGCCTCGCGGCGCTGGCGATCGAGCGCGACGCCTTCGAGCAGCGGGCGACCCGCGAACGGGCGCTCGACTCCCTCACCCGCCTGCCGAACCGGATCCTCTTCGATCGCATCCTGCAGGACCTGATCGAGCTCGCCGACCCCGAGCGCACCCGCTTCGCGCTGCTGCTGGTCGACATCGACGACTTCCTGGCGCTCAACCGCAGCTACGGCTTCCGCGTCGGCGACCTGGTGCTCGCGAGCTTCGCCCGCCGGCTCGAGGGGAGCCTGCGGCGCGGCGACCTGGTGGCGCGAATCGAGGGCGATCGTTTCGCCCTGGTGGTGCGTTTCGAGTCCGACGCCGAGGAGGCGCGCCAGGCCGGCGCCCGGTTCCTGCGCGAGCTGCGTCGCGGCTTCGATTTCGAGGGCCAGAAGATCGAGCTCTCGGCGAGCCTCGGCGCCGCGCTCTACCCCTGGGACGGGCTCGACGCGCACACCCTGCTCGCCAACGCCGAGACCGCGGTCGGCGCCGCCTACGCCGAGGGCGGCGATCGCCTGCTCCTGTTCTCGGCCGAGCTGCTGCGTCCGCCGGCCGCGCCGCGCACCGAGGAGCCGCGCGCGGACGGCTCCGCCGTCGAGCCGCGCGATCTCGAGCTGCTCTGGGAGCTGCGCTTCCGCTTGCCCTCCTGCGACCCGGAAGGGGTGACCGCCCGGCTGCTTTGGAACCACCCGCGGCGGGGCCGGCTGGGCGCCGACGCCGTCTGGGCGGTCGCCGAGCGCGATCTCTCGCTGGCGATCGTCACTCCCTGGCTGCTCGGCGCCGCGGCGCGCGGCATCGCGGCGCTGCGCGCTCCGCGCGCGCCGCTGCGCCTGGTGGTGCCGCTCTCGGCGACGCACGTCGGCGAGGCGCGGGTCGAGAGCTGGGTGCGCGAGGCGCTGACCGCCACCGGCCTCGCTCCCGCACGGCTGGAGCTCGAGCTGCCCGCCGCTGCGCTCGCCCGCGCGCCCGCCGAGGCGATCGCCCGCTTCGGCCGCTTGGCGCGCCTCGGCGTCCGGATCGCCGCCTCCGGCATCGGCGGCGCCGATCTACCGCTCGAGCTTTGCCGGCTGCTCGAGCTGGCCGCCTGGAAGCTCGACCCCGCGCTGATGCGCGCCGCGCGCCACGGGGGGCGTGACGAGAGCATCTTCGCCGGCTTGCTCGCCTTCGCCCGCCGCGTCGGATTCGAAACCATCGCCGAAGAGGTCGAGACGAGCCTCGAAGTGTCCTGGCTCGGGGTCCAACGTTGCGACCTGGTGACCGGCCCGGCCCTGCGCCGGCCGATGCCCGCCGACCAGCTGGCGCGCATCCTGGCCGAAATCGCCCGCGGCGCCGCGCTCTCCGGTTCCACGACGGCCTGAGGCGCAACCGGCCTAGCGCCCGATCCAGACCAGCTCGAGCAGCGGCAGGTCGACGGTGGTCACTCGCCGCAGATCGATGCGCGCCCGGATTCCCCAATCGTGGTCGCCCTCGGCGTCGAGCAGCGTCTGGCGAACCTCCCACTGCCGCTCGCCCGCCGCGTCGAGGCGGGTCCAGTCGTGGCGACGCGCCTCCGGCGTGTCGAGCAGCGCCGTGTGCTCAGCGTGGAAGGGCGCCATCGCCTCCTCGAGCCGCCCAGCGTCCCAGGTCGAATCCGGGCGCACGGCGACCAACGTCGCGGCCTCCTCGTAGTCGCGCCGCGCCAGGGCGTGCACCAGCAGGTGCATCTCGCTGCGCGCCCGGGCGGCGAGCGCCCGCCGGCTGTCGATCAACTCGCGCACCCACAGCGCCTCGACCGCGCGCTCGCGCTCCGGCTTGGCGCGCACCAGCAGCTCCGGATGGAGCAGGCTCTCCCACTCCTCGAGCAGGCTCGTGTCGGTGAGCTCGATCAGGGTGCGAAAGAACGACAGCGCGTCCCATACCGTCTCGTTCTTGACCCGTACCGGGACGTTTTGGTCGAGAGTGCGGTAGAGCTGCGACAGGTAGCGCAGCAGGACGCCTTCGCTCCTCTCGAGGCCGTACTTCTTCACGTAGTCGGCGAAGGAGGAGAAGGACTCGAGCATCTCGCGGGCGATCGACTTCGGCCGGATCTCCTGCCCGCCGACCCAGGGGTGGGCGCGGGCGAAGTGGACGAAATTGCCGTGCAGGAAATCGGCGAGCGGCTGCGGGTGCCGGACCTCCTCGAGCCGCGCCATGCGCTCGTCGTAGTCGAGCCCCTGCGCCTTCAGCTCGCCGACGAGCTCGCCCTTGGCATGGTCGACCTGGCGGCGCAGCACCACCTCCGGGTCCTCGAGCACCGCCTCGACGAGCGAGATGAGATCGAGCACGTAGTCCGGCGACTCGGGCTCGAGCTTGTCGACCATATCGACCAGGAAGAGCGACAACGCGTGGTAGAGCGAGAAGTCGAACTGCAGGTTGGGCGACACGACCACCCAGAAGTACGGCCGGCTGGTGTCGCGCGCGAGCTCGAGGATGCCGGCGCGCGCCAGCGATCTGACGAGCACCGCCGCGTGCGCCAGGTGACGCCGCTTCGCCCCCTCCTCGTCGTGACAGGCGGCGACGAGCTCGCGCAGGGAATCGAAGTTGCGCTTGCCCGGATCGTCGACCTCGGCGTCGTGCTGCAGGAGAGCGAGCAGCATGCCGTGGGTGATCTTGAAGCGCGACTTCAGCGTCTCCGGCGCCCGCGTGCGCAGCTTCTCGAAGGTCTCGGCGCTCCAGGTGATCTCGGCCCGGCCCGGCGACCGGCCTGCCGGCGGGGGTTTCCTGCCGCCGGTCTTCTTGCCCTTCTTCTGCGCCAGGCGCTTCTCGATCACCTGCTCGGGCGCCTGCGCCAGAACGTAGCCGCGGTCGTCGAATCCCTTGCGTCCGGCGCGACCGGCGATCTGCTGGAAGTCGCGCACCGCCAGGATCTGCACCTTCTTGCCGTCGAACTTGGCGAGCTTGGCGAAGAGCACGGTGCGGATCGGGATGTTGACCCCCACCCCCAGCGTGTCGGTGCCGCAGATGATCTTGAGCAGGCCGCGCTGCGCCAGCTGCTCGACCAGCAGGCGGTACTTCGGCAGGAGCCCTGCGTGGTGGATGCCGATGCCGAAGGAGAGGAAGCGCCGGATCTGCTTGCCGTACGGGGTGTCGAGCCGGAAATCGCCGATCGCGGCGCGAATCGTCTCGCGCTCCTCGCGCGTGGTCGCCGGCAGACTGGTGGCCGCTTGCGCCAGCTCGGCGCAGTCGCGCTGGGTGAACTGCACGACGTAGACCGGCCACTTGCCGGCCGCGAGCAGCTCCGCGAGCGTCTCGTGCAACGGCGTCTCGCGGTACTCGAACTCGAGCGGTACCGGGCGCACGGTGCCGGAGACGAAGGCGCTCGCGACGCCGGTGCGCTCCTCGAGCCGCTTCTGGATGCCGCTCATGTCGCCGAGGGTCGCCGACATCAATAGGAATCGAGTGCGCGGTAGCGCGAGCAGCGGCACCTGCCAGGCCCAGCCGCGTTCGGCGTCGGAGTAGTAGTGGAACTCGTCCATCACCACGTAGGGCGCCTCGAGCAGCTCGCCGCTGCGCAGCGCCATGTTCGCCAGCACCTCGGCCGTGCAGCAGAGGATCTTCGCCTCCGGGTTGATCGACGCGTCGCCGGTCAGCATGCCGACGTTGGCGGCGCCGAAATCCTCGCAGAGCGAGAAGAACTTCTCCGCCGCGAGCGCTTTGATCGGGCTGGTGTAGTAGGAGGTCCGGCCCTCGGCGAGCGCCCGGAAGTGCACCCCGAGCGCCACCAGGGACTTGCCCGAGCCGGTGGGGGTGTTGAGCACCACGTGGCGGCCGGCGTAGAGCTCGAGCAGCGCCTCCTCCTGCGCCGGGTAGAGCTCGAAGCCGGCGGCGGCGCACCAGTCGAGAAAACGGGCGAGCAGCGAGTCGGGATCGGTCGGCCCGGCCAGGTACGGCGCGAAGGTCGGTCGGTGCGCAGCCTCGCTCATCCGCAGGATTCTCCCACGCAGTAGGATCGCCGACGATCAGCGTGAACCTCGAACCCGTCCTCGCGGTGGGCGCCACCGGCAACCGGGACCTGCGGCCGGAGGACGAGCCGCGCCTGGCAGCGCTCGTCGCCGCCGAGCTCGATCGCCTGGCGCGCCGCTACCCCGGGACCCGGCGACGAATCGTCTCGCCGCTCGCCGAGGGCGCCGACCGCTGGATCGCGCGCGCCGGGCTCGCCGCCGGCTGGCCGCTCGTCGCGGTCCTGCCGCTGCCGCGCGCCGAGTACGAGCGCGACTTCGCCACCGCCGCCTCGCGCGCCGAGTTCGCTCGCCTGTTGGCCGCGGCCGAGGAGATCGAGGAACCGGTCGAGCTCTCCTCCGGCGCCGCCGGCGCGGACGCCGGCGCCCGGGCGCTCGCCTACCGCGCCGCCGGCGATCGGGTGAGCGCGCTCGCCGCGGTGATGATCGCGCTCTGGAACGGCGTCGCCACCGCCAAGCCGGGCGGCACCTGGGAGGTGCTCGAGCGCCGCGGCGAACGGCCGGCGGTCTCGATCCTGGCGCCGCGCGCGAGCGACCCGCGCACCGCGGGACCACCTTTCACCGTGCGCCGCTCGCCGGCCGACCCGGAGGAATTCCACCGCCAGGTCGGGGTCGCGATCCTGACCTCGGCCGAACCCGCCCTGCCGCGGCGCGGAGACGCACGCTGACCCCCCGCCTCGCCGCCCTGGTCGCCGCGGCCGACCGCGCCACCGCGACCCGCTACGCCGAGTGCGTGCGCGCGGCGCGGCGCGCGCAGCGGCGCCACCGCTTGCTGGTCGGTACCGTGACCCTCGCCGGGGGCGTCGCGCTCGTCCTGGCGATCCTGCAGCTCGGCGCCGGGGCGATCGCCCGGCTGGCGACCGGCGAGCCCGATCCCGACATCGAGCGCCGGATGCTCGAGCTCTGGCCGGCGGAAGCCGCGCTCGCGTTGCTGGCGGGCGTCGCGGTGCTGCTCGGCTCGGGCATCTCGCGCACCCACCATCGCTGGCTGGCGGCGCGCTTGGCGGCGGAGCGCATCCACGCCTCGCGCTTCGCCTTCCTCGTCGACCCGCGAGCCTGGTCCGGGGCGCGCGACGCTGCCGATCTCGCCCGCGAAGCCGACCGCATCGCCGCCGAGCCCGCCGGCCACGCGCTCGAGGCCTGGGGCCGAGCGGTGGCGCTGCCGCTCCTGCCCGAGCTCACGCCGGAGGAGATTCGGTCGCTCGGCCGCGCCGAGCTCACCGAGCTCTGCGCCCACTACGACGCGCACCGTTTGCGCGACCAGATCGACTACTTCAGCCGGCGCGGCGAGGGCCTGACCATCCGCGACGCCCTGACGCGCCGCTTCGCGCCGACCTTCTTCCTCCTCTCGGTCGGCGCCGCGCTGCTCCACGGCGCGATCGACGCCGGCGAGCGCTTCGCCGGCGCCGAGCCGCGGGCGGCCGCGGCCGCGTGGCTCGCGGGCGCGCTGCTCGCCGCCGCGCTGCTGCCGGCAATCGGCGCCGCGGTGCGCAATCTGCGCGGCGCCTGGGAGTTCCGGCGCAACGCTCTGCGCTACGCGGCGGTCGCCCAGGGTCTGAGCAAGCTCCAGGGGCGGATCGAATCCGAGGTCGCCGCGGGCGCCGATGCGGCGCGGATCTTCCGCGACCTGGCGCTCGCCGAGAGCCTGCTCGAAGGGGAGAGCCGGGAGTGGCTGCGCTTGATGATCGAAGCCGAGTGGTGGGGCTAGCGCCCGGAGGCGCCGGCGCCCACCCTCTGGCGGGCGCGGTCGAGCAGGAACATCACGCTCCCGATCGTCGCCGCGGCGAGCAGGAAGACCTTGACGTAACCGAGCACGATCTCGGTCTCCATCGGGGCGCCGAAGTGCGGGAAGTTCCGGTCCGAGAAGAGCACCGCGAGCGACGCCGCGAGCCAGGCGGCGGCCGCGATGCCGTTGAGTCGCGCCGCCCGCCAGGCGACCGCGGCGCCGTGCGGCGCGCTCACCAGCAGGCGCCGCCCGCCGAGGAAGAGCAGCGTGCTCGCGACCAACCCGACGAGGCTCGCCGCGAGGTTGACCCACTGTGTCGCCGGCACGATGCGGAACAGCTGCGCCGCCGGATCGTAGCCGGGCGCGAAGGCGATGCGCAGGCCGTTCAAGTTCCAGAGCACGCCGAGCACGCCGACCGCGATCGCCGCGGTGGCGGCACCCGGCGCCCGGCGGACGGTATCGAACCGCCGCTCTTTCTTCCAGCCGAGGAAACGATCCCCGAACTCGAGCAGCGTCGGCTCCATCCCCGCGTCGGGCGCCGGCGGGAGAGCGGGCGGGGGCGGGGGCGTCGCGCGCGCCGCGTGACCGAGGAGCGCCGCGGTGGTGTCGGCGAGCTTCTCGAGGTGGGCCTCGAGCGGCGGCGACATGGCGTCGAGCCAGTGCGGCGAGCTGATGAAGTACTCCATGTGCTTCGACAACGGCACGTCGTCGAGCCGGAAGGGCAGGATCGGCAGACCGAGCGAGACCGCGCGCTCGACCTCGCGTTTGACCTGCACCGAGTCGTTGGAGAAGCGCGAGAAGACCAGCACCAGCACCCGCGCCGCGCGGATGGCGTCGACGATCGCCGAGCTCCAGTCCGAGCCCGGCAGGATGTCGCGCGGCGCGACCCAACAGCGGAGGCCGCGGCGCTCGAGCAGCGCGCACGCCGCGTCGGCCTCCGGCTTGTCCTCGGAGGCATAGCTCAGGAAGACATCGTGCGCCATCGTCGCCTCGCCCTCGGCTGCCGGGTGAACCCGCGAAGACTACACGAGACGCCGCGCGCAGCTTGCCGCGGCCGGCGCGCGAGAGGAGGGCGAAGTCGGGCTAGAATCCGCTTTCTCGCTCCTCTCCCGGAGCCCACCCCGGAGGAATCCCGATGCGCATCGCCACCGCCGCCGCCGCTCTCGCCCTGGTCCTCTCGAGCACCGCCTTCGCGGCCAGCAAGCCGCTCGCCGGAGTCCCCCTGCAGTGGCGACCGACCACCGAGATCGCCGAGCTCAAGATCCCGCCCATCGATCTGGTGGCTTTCGGCAACACCAAGGTGAAACTCGGCGCGTTCACCGAGGCGCGTTCCGGCGACCCGGCCCTGATCGGCGAGAACCGCGAGGACGAGAAGAAGGGGCGGGTCCTGACGGTGACCACCAAGGACGACGTCCCGGCCTTCGTCGCCCAGCATCTGGGCGACCTGATGAAGAACGTCGGCCTGACCCTCGCCGACGCGGGCGCCACGACGACGGTCACCGGCGAGGTGATGGAGTTCCTGGTCACCGAGGTCGACACCTACAAGGCGCAAGTGCGGCTCAAAGTCACGGTCTCCGATCCCAAGGGCAACGCCCTCTGGGCGAGCATCGTCCAGGGGTCGTCCGAGCGCTTCGGCCGCTCCTACAAGGCCGACAACTACTGCGAGGCGCTGTCGGACGCCGTGCTCGAGGCGGGCGCCAGCCTCCTGCGCGATCCGGGCTTCTTGAAGGCGGCACAGGGCAAGAAGTAGCCCCGAGGCCGGATCGGTCGGGGCGCCGGCGGCCCCCGGGCAGGCGGGAGACACCTGCCTGTTCCGGCGGGGAGCGGAGTCTGTCTCACCTAGGTGTTAGTGCTCAAGAGGTTGTTGACTCGCGAGCAGGGTGGTTTTCTGCCGAGAGCGGTGTGAGGTCGGTGGAAATTGTAGCGGTGGAGGAAGGCTGGGAGTGCTTCTCGGCGTTGGCGAGAGGAGCAGTAGGGTCGAGCGTAGGCCCATTCCCGGAGGGCGGTCTGGATGAGCCTCTCGGCTTTGCCGTTGGTTCTTGGGGTGTAGGGCCGGGTGCGTAGGTGGCGGAGTTTGTAGCGCGTGCAGGCGCGTTGCATCTTCTTCGAGCGATAGCCGGTACCGTTGTCGGTGAGGATGCGCTGAGCCTCGATGCCGTGCTGTCGATACCAAGCGACCGCCCGGCGCAGGAAGCCCGCCACAGTGGCTCCCGTTTCGTCGGGCAAGACTTCCATGTAGGACAAACGACTGAAGTCGTCGATGGCGACATGAGCGTACTCCCAGCCGGCGCCGCGTTTTCGCCGACTCTGGTCGCCGTGGATGCGATGACCGATTCCGTCGATCCGGCCGAGCTTCTTGATGTCGAGGTGAATCAGCTCGCCGGGAGCCTGGCGCTCGTAGCGAATCACCGGGGGCTTCGGCTCGAGATCCCGAGCTCGCGACAGTTTGTGCCGCCGCAGGATTCGCCCCAAGGTGGAGCGTGGAATGCCGGTGAGCTCGGCCAGGGCTTGGGCGTTCAGCCGGTGTTGCCGGCGCAGGTGGATGGCCAGCTCCTCCCGGCTCAGGGAAAGCTTCCTAGGCGAGCGATGAGGCCGCGACGAGCGATCGAGCAACCCGCCCTCTCCTTCGTCGAGGAAGCGGCCAATCCACTTTCGCGCGGTCTGGCGGCTGACCCCCGCCGCGCGCGAAGCCTGGCCCATGGGCCAGGCTTCCTGCAAAACACGACGACAAAGCAAGGCTCGACTTTCCGGGCAAGTCTTTGCTCTTCTATGGATGTTCATCCGGGCTGCCTCCGTGGTTTGCCAGCTCTTCGACAAAGCCAGCCTGCCACAGCAGTCCGGGTGAACAACCTATTGAGCAGTCACACCTAGGCGATGAGCTTCTCCGCCGCCACCGCCGCGCTCCCGTGCAACGGACCCGCCTCCGGCGCCGTCCGGACCGCGCCGTTTCCGGCGCCGGGGAGGGGATCGGATACGCTCCGCCCGGCTCGGATCCTCTCCCCCGATTTCGAGCGGAGGGCTCGCTTGGCGGATTTCGAGAATCTGACCGACGAGGAGCTGATCGAACGCTCCCGGACGGGCGACGGGCCGGCGGATTCCTACCTCTCGGCGCTCTACGAACGCCACTACGAGCGGGTCGCTTGGTGGTGCTTCAAGATCTGCGGCGATCGCGACGAGGCGGGCGAGCTGGCGCAGGAGGTCTTCCTGCGCACCCACACCCGTCTCGCGTCGTTTCGCGGCGATAGCCGGTTCACCACCTGGCTCTACCAGGTGACCCGCAGCGTGGCGCTCAATCGCCTGCAGTCCCCCGCCCGGCGCCGCCACGAGTCGCTCGATGCCGAGAACGCGATCGAGCCCGTCGATCCGGCCCCGAGCGCCGAGGAGCGCGCCGAGGACGGCGAGATCCACCGCCGCCTGCGCGCCGCCATGGCGCGCGATCTCGAACCCCTGGAAGCCCGCGTTCTCTACCTGCATTTCGTCGACGGCCTGACTCTCGCCGCGATCACCGGTCTGCTCCGGCTGACCAATCGCTCGGGCGCCAAGGCCTATCTCGTCGCCGCACGGCGCAAGCTGGATCGCGGCTTCGGTCGCTGGCTGGGCGCGCAGTCCCGTCCGACCGGGAGGGTGTCATGACCACGAACGATCTTCCCCGGGACCTGCGGGCGGCCTACGCCGCGAGCCCGGATTGCGTCGCCCCGGAGCGCCTGCTCGCCGCGGTCCTCGGCGATCTGTCCGATGCCGAACGCCAGACGGTCGAGGCGCACGCCGCCCTCTGCCCGGCCTGCTCGGCCGAGCTCGAGCTGGCACGCTCCTTCGCCCCCTCCGCCAGTGAGCTCGCGGCTGGGCGCGCCGACCTCGAGCCGATCCTCGCCCGCCTGCGCCGGGCCAACCCGGCCGCGCCGCCCGCCGCCCGCGTCCTGCCGTTCGAGAAGCCGGCCGCCCAGCGAGCTCTCGCCTCGGCGACCCGGCGCTACGCCGTCGCGGCCACCCTGCTCGTCGCCGCCGGGGCTCTCTTCCTGCTCGGCCGTGGGGACGATCGCGCTCCCCGTCTCCCCCCTCCGCCGCAGTCCGAGGTCGTGCGCAGCGCCCGCCTCGAAGCGCTCGCTCCCCAAGGCGAGCTCGCCGCCGCCCCGACGAGCTTCTCCTGGCGGGCGGTCGCCGACGCGACGCGCTACCGAGTGCACCTGCTCGGCGTCGACGACGAGCTGCTCTGGCAGGGCGAGAGCGCGGGCGCCGAGCTGCCGCTGCCCGCCGAGCTGCGCGCCCGCCTCGCGCCGGCGGTCCGCTTGCGCTGGCGGATCGAGGCGATGGCGGCCGACGGCGATGTCCTGGCACGCTCCGAGGCGGTGGAATTCGTCATCTCGCCGCCACCGCCGAAGCCATAGATTGGACGGCCCGACATGCCCGTGCGCTCACTGCCCTCGCTCGCCGCCCTCGTCGCGGCCGCTCTCGCGGCCGCGTTCGCCGCTTCCGCGGCGCTCGCGCAAACGGCCGTCGCCGTGCGTCCCGGCGACGCCACGGGGGTTCCGAACGGCTTCGTCGACGTCGGCGTCCTCAGCTTCGCCGGCCGTGGCGTCGGCCAGGGACAGCTCGGGATGCAGGCGCGCGGACCGCAGGGCACCCGGCCGCTGACCAACCTCGTCTCGGCGACCGTATTGAGCGGCCAGGGCGACGCCCAGATCACCACCCAGGTGTTCGACTTCCCGACCCAGACGCTGACTCTGGCGTTCGACTCGCCTTCGGCCACCATCAACGAGCAGGCGGGCGTGTTCGCCATCCTGCGCTTCCAGCTCGACGCGTCCCTGACCCCGGGCACGACCTGGGACCTGGTGCTCAGCGATCTCGAGCTGTTCGACGCCGACTCGCAGCCGATCGAGACCGAGGCCGAGCGCGGCCTGCTGACGGTGCACGCCGAGAACGAGCCGCTCGAGCTCGAGGTGGAGGCCAACGAGATCCTGCCCGGGGAGACGGCGATTTTCGGCCCGACGACCGAGCAGGCCTTCGCGATCGAGAGCGGCAAGATCGTCCTGCAGTACGACCCGGCGATCGCCTCCGGCCCGCCGGTGGTGACCCACGACCCGGCCTTGGGCGGCGCGAGCTTCACCGTCAGCGCTCCGGCCGAGAACCGGATTCAGATCGACTTCACCTCGCCGGGCGCGACGCTCAACGCCGCCCTGCCGGGGATGCTCTTCACCGTCAGCCTGCCGACCCTCCCCAGCGTGCCACCCGGGACGCGGTCGGACGTCACGATCGTCGGCGCCTCCTCCGTCCTCCTCGGGCCGGGAGCGACGCCGATCGCGATCGAGTTCGACTCCGGGAAGATCAAGTTCGAGGACCCCACCCAGGTCTTCGACGAGAGTTTCGAAGGCGGCGACCTGCGCGGCTGGAGCTCCGAGCCGTTCTGATCGCGCCGCGGTCAGGACCTCCGCGCGGCGAAACCGAGCGCGGCGAGCGCGGCCAGCAGCGCTCCGCCGATCGCCAGCCACCGCCAGCGCGCCGTCTCGACCAGCGGCCGACGCCCGTCGCCCACGAGGACGAACGGCGCCCAATAGGACGGATTGTTCCAGCGCGGATCGGCGCGAAAACTGCGCTTGGCCGCGGCCAGCGCGCGCTCCGGCGGTCGCCCGCGCGCCAGTTGCCAGTAGAACTGCTCCATGAACGCCGCGGTCGCGGCATCCCCGACGTCCCAGAGGGTGACCACCACGGCGCGCGCTCCGGCGCCGAGCAAGGCGCCCGACAGCGTGGCGAAGCCGCGGCCGTCCTCGGCTTCGCCGATCGCGCTCTGGCAGGTAGCGAGGACCGCGAGCCGGGTCGGCACCGAGATCTGCGCCAGCTCGTCGGCGTGCAGGTGACCGTCGTTTCCCGGCGACGGCGCGAGCAGGATGGCAGGGCTGCCGCCGGGGTGCTCGTCGATGACCGTGTGGCTGGCGAAGTGCACCACCCGGGCGCCACGCGGCGCGAGGCGGGCGAGCTCCGCCACGGTCGCCTGGCTGCCGATTCGCAGCTCGCTCGGCGGTCCGAGGCGGGCGGCGATCGACTCGAGCTCGCGCTCCGATTCGGGAAGCGGCGAGTAGTGCTCGATCGCGCCGTCGGCGGCCAGCCGCTCGGCGGGCGGCGAGCCGAAGCCGAGAACACGGAACGCTTCTCGCGGCTCGGAGGCGCCCGACGTCGCTCCCACGAGCGCCGAGCCGCTCGGCAGGTAGGTGACCACGGGCGATTCGGAGTTGCCGTCGGCGGCGCTCAGTAGGAGCTCGAACGGCAGATAGTGCAGTCGACCGTCGGGCGCTACCCGCAGCCGGGCGCCGGGCGCCGAATCGAGCCTCGCCGCCGCGAGGAGCTGCGCGCGCAGGAACTCGATCCGCGCCGGATCGGGAGGCTGCCGCTCCGCCAGATCGCGGTGCAACGACTCGACCGCGGCGAGGATCGGCGCGGCGGGCCGCGGCGCGAGCTCGCGCACCCCGCCGCGGTCCACTCGCCAGGAGAAGATCGAATCGCCGCCGACGAAATACTCGATCAGGGTCTCGCCGTCGTCGAGCCGTTGGCGCATCGTGACGGCGTCGAGCGGCATGCCCGCGCCGCCGGCGCCGCCGCCCAAGAGGTCGAGCAGCTGGCGGGCCTTGGCCCGTTCGACCACCGCCAGCGCCGCCTCGGCATGCCCTCTCCCAGGCTCGCGCGCCTCGAGCTCGGTGAGCGCTTCGACCGCGGCGACGTAGACCGATCGCTTGTCGCCGAAGAAGCCGGCGCGGAACGGTCCCGGATCGAGGCTCTCGCGCACCTCCTCGATGCGGTCGAGGGCCGAGAGGAACGAAGCCACCGCCCCCCCGAGGTCGCCGCGCGCGTGCGCCACTCGCCCCAGTCCCTCGAGCGCCGACCAGCGGCCCTCGGCCGAGCCGCTCTCCTCCGACCGCGCCAGGCAGCGGCGGAAGATCGCCGTCGCTTCGTCGAGGCGACCGCCCTCGATCAACAGCCGGCCGAGGTAGAAAAGGTCCTGGATCTCCTCGCTGCGGTCGCCGCTCTGTTCGGCGAGCGCCAGCGCCTCGTGCATCCGTTGCTCGGCGGTCCGCGGGTCGCGCCGATTGATCTGCGCCACCAGGGCGAGATTCAGCCAGACGTTCGACAGCGCGGCCTGGTCGCCGATCCTCTCGAAACCGGCCTGCGCGGCGCGCAGGTAGCTCTCGGC
Organism: Thermoanaerobaculia bacterium; assembly: GCA_046331385.1. Taxonomy (GTDB): domain Bacteria; phylum Acidobacteriota; class Thermoanaerobaculia; order Multivoradales; family JAGPDF01; genus JAXLQW01. The sequence continues at coordinate 3,498,606 of JAXLQW010000001.1, read as the reverse complement.
GCGCACCGGGTCGCCCAGCCGGGCGTAGGTCGAGCCCAGGTTCGCCGACAGCGCCGCGGCGCGCGACGGCTCGAGAGGGTCGCCGCTGTCGAGCAACCCTCGGTAGAGCTCCAGCGCCTCGCGCAAGGCCCCGAGCTTCTCGAGTACCGCGCCGCGGTTGATGCGCAGCGCCTGGCGCTGCTCCCGGCTCCAAGCCTCGCCCGCGTGCTCGGCGGCCACGCGCTCGCCGGCGGCGAGGGTCGCGAGCGCCTGGCGGTAGCGTCCGGCGGCGAGCAGCAACAGGCCGAGGTTGGATTGGTTGATGGTCTCCGACTGAGAGTCGCCGGCGGCGCGATTGAGCGCCAGGGCGCGCCGGAAGTAGCCCTCGCCCTCGCCGTAGCGCCCGAGGTATTGCAGCACCAGCCCCACGTTGTTGAGCGATTTCGCCAAGCGGGTCGAATCGGCGTGGGTCGCCTCGCGCAGCCGCAGCGCCTCGAGGCACTCGGGGAGCGCCTCCTGGTAGCCGCCACGATTCATCAACAGGACGCAGAGCCCGTTGCGCGCCGTGGCCGCCTCGGCGGGGGCCGTCACCGCGTCGCGAGCCGCGATGACGCGGAAGGCGGCGAGCGCTTCGTCGACCTTGCCCGCCTGATAGAGAGCCATGGCGTCGGCGGTCGTCTGCGCCGGGAGGGCGGAGGGTGCGAGCGGCCCGACGACCGCGAGGACGATGCCGAGAGCCGCGAGCCTCACCGGGCGATCTTACCCGGCGGCGGAAAGAGAGAGAGGCCGCGGAGCGACTCCGCGGCCTCTCGGGCTTTGCGAACGGCGAGCGTCAGTTGCAGGTCTTGAAGGTCGCCACGTCCTGCACCGGCGGGGCGATCTGGCCGAGCAGGTTCTTGTACTCCTTGGTCAGACCCGTGTGGCGGTCCGTGACCCGCAAGGTGAAGTCCACATTGGTGGTCGCGGCGTAGAAGACCCAGAACGAGGGCGCGCCGGGGAAGCCGCAGGCGTCGAGGATCTTGACCAGCACCTCGGCGTTCGAGGGATCGAAGAACCAGACCGTGCCGGAGTTGCCGGAGAGCGGCGAGACGTGCCCGGCCCCGGTCGTCCCCTGCGCGGTGCGGAAGGTCACCTGCACCGAGAAGCGGTCGTCTTCGAGGCACAGCGTCGAGTCGTCCGGCGAGCAGGGTTGCTGCGAGCCGTCGTCGTCGAGGATGCTCAGGGTCGAGCTGTCGCGCTCCGGGTCGAGCGTCGCGCCGCCGGTCACGTTCGACAGCGCGAGGTTGACCGTCTCGTTGCCCTCGGCCAGGTCGTCGCCGAGGATCGGCACAACGAAGGTCTTCGCCGACTCGTCGCCGTTCGCCCAGGAGAGCGTCCCGGAGGCCGACTGGTAGTCGGTTCCGGAGCTCGCGCTGCCGTCCGACGTCGCGTAGTCGACCGACACCGCACCGTGGCTGCCGTGCGAGCGCTCGACCGTGATCACCGCCGAGACCTCGCCTTCGATGACCTCGAAGCTCGGCTCGTCGAACCGGATCGTGCCCGGGTCGCCCGAGTCGTCGCCGCCGCCGTCGTCGCCCGTGCCGCCCGCGTCGAGGATGGTGAGCACGGCCGTGCCGCGGTCGGGGTCGATTCCGGCGCCGCCGGTGGGATTCGAAAGCGTGAGATCCACCGTCTCGTTCGGCTCCGCCACGCCGTCGGCCACGATCGCGATGCTGAAGGACTTGATCCCCTCCTCGCCGTCGGCCCAAGAGAGCGTGCCCGCCAGATCCTGGTAGTCGTCCGGGGAGACGGCCGTCCCCGCCGAAGTGGCGAAGTCGACCGACGCCGCGCCCTGCTCGCCGTGCGAGCGCTCGACCGTGATCACCGCCACGCCGACGCCTTCGTTGGTCATGAACGAGCGCTCGTCGAACTTGAACACGCCGTGGGCGTTGTCCTCGCCGCCACCGCCACCGCCCCCGCCGCCGCCGTCATCGCCGCCTCCGCCGCCCCCGGCGCCACCGTCGTTGGCTTCGATGGTGACCGTCGAGCTGCCGCGTCCGTCCTCGATCGTGGCGCCGCCAGTCGGATTGGAGAGCGTCAGTTGGATCGTTTCGGCACCCTCGGCGTCGCCGTCGTCGACGATCGTCACCTGCACGACCTTCGGCGCCTCGTCGCCGTCGGCCCAGCTCACCGTGGTCGCCACCGCCTGGTAGTCGCTGCCGGCCGTCGCGGTGCCGTCGCTCGACGCGACGTCGACCGAGATCGCTCCGCTGTCGCCATGCGAGCGCTCGATCGTGAGCGACGCTGTCCCGGAGGATTCGGCGACCGAGACGCTCGCTTCGTCGAACTTGACCGATCCGGGTCCGCTTGCGAGCGCCGCGGTCGCGAAGCTCCAGCCCGCGAGGGCGAGCGCCGCCGCCTGAGTTCCCATCTTCCACGTCCTGCCGTTCCTCATCGACATGGCCCCACTCCTTGTCATCGACTGGGTCGAGGCGGCGCCCAGAAGGCCGCCGGGTTCGGCCAGATAGACAGGGCGGGGCGGGAGGCGGAACGTCGGTCTGCGGCGGCGCAAATTCCTCGTTCCGGCGCGCCCTCGCCACCTGTCGAAGTGGGCGTCCGAGGTCCGCGCGGCGGTAGAGTGGGTGGCGGAGATCCCGTGGACGCCGACCGCGATCAGCTGCTCATCCTCTCCGTCTTCCACTACCTCATGGCGGCGTTCGTCGTGCTGCTGTCGCTGGTGCCGTCGATCCTGCTCTTCGTCGCCATGCAGACCGCCGACCCCGAGCAGGCCCAGAGCGCGGCCGGCGGCGCGCCCGCCGCCTCGACCGGCGCGATGTTCGCGCTCGTCTCGCTCGCCCTGGTCGGTGGTGTCCTGCTGGCGTCGCTGCTGGTCGCCGCGGCGCGCTGCCTGGCGGCCACCCGCCGCCGCCGGCTCTGCCTCACCGCGGCGATCCTGGTCAGCTTCGTCCCGCCCTTCGGCACCGTGGTCGGACTGGCGACGCTCGTCGTCTTGATGCGCCCTTCGGTGCAACAGCTCTTCGCTCAACCCGCCGTCTGACTCGCGAAAGGAGACTCCATGTCCGTCGCCAAGGTGGTCGAAATCACTTCCGGTTCGAAGAAGGGCTTCGAGGACGCGATCCAGGTGGGACTCGCGCGCGCCTCGAAGACAATCGACAAGATCACCGGCGCCTGGATCTCCGAGCAGAAGGTGATGGTCGAGAAGGGCAAGGTGAGCGAGTACCGGGTCACCATGCGGGTGACCTTCCTGCTCAAGGACTGACCGGCGCGGTTCGCCGAGAGCCCGCCGCGCTCCGATTCGCCGGCGGGCGCTCAGCCCGCCGGCAACTCGGCGTGCGGCAACAGGCGGGGAACGCGTCGCTGCCGAGTCCCCTGCTCGAAGGCGTAGGCGTAGGCGAGCAGCTTCGCTTCGCTCCACGCCGCGCCGACGAAGGAGAAGCCCCAGGGCAGACCGAAGACGTAGCCGGCCGGCACGGTGACGTGCGGGTAGCCGGCGACCGCCGCCGGGCTCGACGACGAGCCGGTGTAGTGGTCGCCGTTGACCCAGTCGGTCGGATAGGCCGGGCCCATCGTGGCGCCGACCAGCGCCTGCAGCTGGTGCTTGGCCAAGAGCGCGTCGATGCCCTCGGCGCGCGAACGCAACACGCACTTGGCGCGCGCGTCGAGGTAGGCCTTGTCGGTCAGCGGGCCCTTCTTCTCGGCCGCGAGGAAAATCTCCTGGCCGAAGTAGGGCATTTCGCGCGCCGCCTCGCGATCGTTGAAGGCGATCAGGTCGGCGAGCTTGCGCTGGGCGACCGTCGCCGGGAGCCCCGCGAGATAGCTTTCGAGACCGCTCTTGAACTCGTAGAGCAGCACGTCGTACTCGGCGTCGTCGTAATCGTGCGGCAGCTCGAGATCCTCGACCAGGGTGGCGCCGAGCGACTGCAAGAGTCTCTTGATGTCGCCGAGCTGGCGGTCGACCTCGGGATGGTAACCGGCGAATCCCTTGACCACGCCGAGCCGCGCGCCGCGCAGCGCCTCGGCCCGGAGCCCGGCGACGAAGTCGGCGGCGTGCGACCCCGCGCCCGCGGTGGCCGGGTCCCGCGCGTCCTCGCCGGCGATCGCCGCCAGCAGGAGCGCCGCGTCGGTGACCGTGCGCGCCATCGGGCCGGCGGTGTCCTGGCTCGCCGAGATCGGGATGATCCCGGCGCGCGAGACCCGACCGACGGTGGGTTTGATCCCGACCAGGCCGCACATCGACGACGGACAGACCACCGAGCCGTCGGTCTCGCTGCCGATGCCCGCCGCGGCGAGATTCGCCGAGATCGCCGCGCCGGTCCCCGACGAGGAGCCGCAGGGGTTGCGATCCAGGGCGTAGGGGTTGTTCACCTGCCCGCCTCGGCCGCTCCAGCCCGAGCTCGAGCGCGTGGAGCGGAAGTTCGCCCACTCGGAGAGGTTGGTCTTGCCGAGCAGCACCGCGCCCGCCTCCCGCAGCCGGGCGACCACGGTCGAATCGCGCGGCGCCACCGACTCGGCGAGCGCCAGCGAGCCGGCCGAGGTCTTCATCCGGTCGCCGGTGTCGAGATTGTCCTTGACCAGCACCGGGATGCCGTGCAGCGGCCCGCGCAGCCTGCCGGCCTGGCGCTCGGCGTCGAGCCGCGCCGCGATCTCGAGCGCCTCCGGGTTGGTCTCGGCCACGGCGTTGGTGGTCGCGCGATCGAGCTCGGCGATCCGTTCGAGGTAGGCCGAGGTGATCCGGTGCGAGCTCCAGCGCCCCTCGGCCATGCCGCGCGCCAGCTCGGCGATCGTCGCCTCGGCGAGCTCGAAGGGCCGGTCGCGCGAACCGTCGCCGGCGGCGCTCGCGGCGGCTTCGAGCGGCGCGGCGCCCGTCGCTCCCGCGAGCGCCGGGGCGACGGCGACTCCCGCCACCGCGCCCACGAACTGCCGTCGATCGAGACCGCTCTTGCCGAGATCACGTGCCATCGGTCACCTCCGTGCGCTGCGGGAGGTGGCGATCTTACCCGCCCGGCGCGCTCAACGGGCGAGCTCCTCCAGCACGGCCCCCAGCAGGCGCCAGAAGCGATCGACCGAGGGGATCAGCACCCGCTCGTCGGGCGAATGCGGGAACTCGATCTGCGGGCCGAACGAGATCATGTCCATCCCCGGGAAGCGCTCGCCGAGAATGCCGCACTCGAGACCGGCGTGGATCGCCTTGACCGACGGATCGCTTCCCAACACCCGGCGGTGCACGCTCTTCAGCGTCGCGAGCAGCGGCGAGTCGAGGTCCGGTTTCCACCCCGGGTAGCCGTCCATCTGATTCGCGTCGCCGCCGGCGAGCTCGGCGAAGGCGCCGACGCGGCGCTGCGTCGCGCGCAGCGCCGACATCACCGAGCTGCGGTTGCTCTGGAAGATCCGCAGGCGGCCGGCCTCGGTCTTCACCGTCGCGAGATTGGTCGAGGTCTCGACCAAGCCCGGGATGTCGTCGCTCATGCGCAGCACGCCGTGCGGCAGCGCCACCAGGGCGGCGAGCACCTTCTGGGTCGTCTCGTCGCTCATCACTTCGGGCGGCGCGGTGCCCGGGCCGATCTCCCACTTCAGGCCCGGGTCGACGGTCGCGAGCTCGGCGCGAATCGCCGCGAGCTCCGCCTCGAGCGCCCGGCCGAAAGCCTCGCGATCGCCGGCCGCGACCCGCACCAGCGCCTCGGCCTCGCGCGGGATGGCGTTGTGCAGGTTGCCGCCGGCGAAGGTCACGAGCTCGAACTGGAACTCGCGCCAGACCGCGTGCAGCGCTCGCGCCAGCACCTGGATCGAGTTGCCGCGCTGCAGGTGGATGTCGACGCCGGAGTGCCCGCCTCTGAGGCCGCTCACCTTGACCGCCAGGGCCACCCGCCCGTCGGCGCCGAACATCGAGTCGAGGGGCAGGGAGATCTCGGTCGACGCCCCGCCGGCGCAACCGACGTAGAGCGCGCCCTCCTCTTCGGTGTCGAGGTTGAGCAGGCGGCGGCCGCCGATCGACCCGGCATCGATGCCGTTGGCTCCCGTCAGGCCGGTCTCCTCGTCGATGGTGAACAGCAGCTCGAGCGGGCCATGAACCCCGCCCGAACCGCCGACCAGGGCGAGCATCGCGGCGACGCCGATGCCGTTGTCCGAGCCGAGCGTCGTGCCGGTGGCGTACAGCCAGTCGTCGACCCGCCGCGGCACGATCGCGTCGCGGGTGAAGTCGAAGGCGACGTCGGAGTTCTTCTCGCAGACCATGTCGAGGTGCGACTGGAGAACCACCGCCGCGGCGCCCTCGCGCCCCGCGGTCGCCGGCAGGCGGACGACGACGTTGCCGGTCGCGTCGCGCTTCCAGGCCGCGCCGCGGGCGTCGGCGACCTCGGCGACGTAGCGCCGCATCCCCTCCTCGTTCTTCGAGCCGCGGGGGATCGAGAGGATGCGATCGAAGTGCTGCCAGAGGGCGCGCGGCTCGAGATCGGAGACGAAGGTGGGCATGGGGGTCCTCCCGCGAGGGTCGGCCGGATGATAGCGGTCCGCCGGCGCGGTCGAGCCACCCGACCGCGCGGTGCGCCGGTTCGCCCCCGGGCCGCATCATCGTCCCGACCGCCGGCGCCAGCGCCGCGACGGAATGGCGCGCGGCGGAATTCCGCGTCCGCCCGAGAACAGGAGATCGTCATGTCCGCCCCCGCGCCCCAGAGCTACGAGCACCACGCCCGCCGCGTGCCGTGGATCCATGCGACCTCGGCGGTGATCCTCGGCATCGCGATCCTGCTGGCGCTGGCCGACGCCATCTGGCACCCGTCGTTCCGCTCGATCGTCCTGGTATTCGTCGCGCTCGCGCTCCTCGGCTCGAGCTGGTACGGGCGCGCCAACGCCCTGGTGGTTCAGGACCGGGTCATCCGCCTCGAGGAGCGCCTGCGTCTCGAGCGCTTGCTGCCGGCCGATCTGCGACCACGGATCGAGGAGCTGTCGGTCGGCCAGCTCGTCGCGCTGCGCTTCGCGAGCGACGGCGAGCTGCCCGATCTGGTGCGCCAGGTGTTCGACGAGAAGCTCACGCATCGCGACGAGATCAAGCGCCGTATCCGCGTCTGGCGGGCCGATCACCTGCGCGTCTGAGGAGCGCCGGCTTGCCGAAACGGCGAAAGTGTGAGATCTTGCTCCTGTCGTCGCGCTTCCTTCCTCCCGCAAAGAGCAAGTTCCGAGGCGTCGTAGCGACCCGCGGGCACATCTGCCCCGGAACGGCGGCCTCGCCGGCTGAAGTCCTCCGTTCTCTCGCCTGATCCAAGCCGGATCGTCCGACGGCCTTCCTCCGCGCCACGCGCGGCGCCGTCAGAAAGCAGAACTGCATTCCACATGAGCTTCACCACGTTTCGCCTCGAGCCGACCCTCCAGCGCGGCATCGCCGACCTGGGATTCACCGACCCGACCCCGATCCAGCGCGACGCGATCCCGCCCGCGCTCGAAGGGCGCGACCTGCTCGCCTGCGCCATGACCGGCAGCGGCAAGACCGCGGCCTTCGCCCTCCCCATCCTGCAGCGGCTGGCGGCCGCCAAGCGCGGCGCGACCCGCGCCCTGGTGCTCGCGCCGACGCGTGAGCTCGCCGCCCAGATCGTCGAGCACTTCGCCGAGCTCGGCAAGCACACGCCGGTGCGCGCCGCGGCCGTCTTCGGCGGCGTCGGCATGGAGCCGCAGGAGCGCGCTCTGCGCCGCGGCACGGATGTCATCGTCGCCTGTCCGGGGCGCCTGCTCGATCACATGCAGTCGTCCTGGGCGCGCATGCCCCAGCTCGAAGTGCTGGTGCTCGACGAGGCCGACCGCATGCTCGACATGGGCTTCCTGCCGGACATCCGCCGCATCCTGGCGCTGATTCCGAAGCCGCAGCAGACGCTCTTCTTCTCGGCCACGCTGCCGCACGAGATCCGCGAGCTGGCGCGCCAGCTGCTCAAGAACCCGGTGACGCTCAACATCGAGCGCCCGGCAGCGCCGGCGACCGGCGTCAGCCAGGCGATCTTCCCGGTGCGCCAGGACCTGAAGCCCGCCCTGCTGCTCGAAATGCTGACCCGCAAGGCGATCGGCAACGCGCTGGTCTTCACGCGCACCAAGCACCGCGCCGACCGGCTGTGGAAGTTCCTCGACAAGAACGGCGTCCCCTGCGACCGCATCCACGGCAATCGCAGCCAGGCGCAGCGCACGCAGGCGCTCGGCGCCTTCAAGGCCGGCAAGCTCCGCGTGCTGCTCGCCACCGACGTGGCGGCGCGCGGCATCGACATCGCCGAGCTCTCGCACGTGGTCAACTTCGACGTTCCCGGCGAGCCCGACGCCTACATCCACCGCGTCGGCCGCACGGCCCGCGCCGGCGCGACCGGCGAGGCCTTCACCTTCGTCGCGCCCGAGGAGCAGGCGGACCTGCGCGCTATCGAACGCGCGGTCGCCAAGACGATTCCCCGCCGGCTGATCGAGGGCTTCGACTACGAGAAGCGGGCGGCCGAGAAGTTCGAGATCCCGATCGAGCAGCGGATCGCCGAGATCCGCGCCCGCAAGGCCGAGGATCGCGCCCGCGCCAAAGCGAAAGCCGAGCGCAAGGCCGGTCTCGCGCCGCGCGGCGCCGAGCCTCGGACGCAAGCCCGTCCCGGCGCTCCCTCCGGGCGCAGCCACGGCCCGAGCTCGCCGCGTCCGGCCACCCACGGCGCGCACGCGTCGCACGCCGGGCAGTCTCCCGGCGCCGCCGCCGAACGGCCGCGGCGCTCGCTGCGCGGGCACTCGCCGGCCGCTCCGGCGCGCAACCGCTGGCGCTGAGCCGATCGGCCCGCGCTAGCTGACGCCCCGGCGGGCGCGCCGGATCTCGGGAACCTCGACGATCCGCACGCCCGCCGACGGCGGGCTCTCGACCGCCGCCACCAGCGCGGCGATCATCTCCGGGTAACGCACCAGTCCGAGCCGCCGAGCGCTCGCCCGCGAACCGGGCAACCGCTCGGCGAGCGCGTAGACCGGCCACAGCAGGTACGCCCAGCGGTGCCCCGGGCCGAGGACGTACCAGGGGCGCAGCACGGTCGCCGGCACGCCGCTCTCGGCGACCGCCGTCTCGCCGCGCGCCCGCGCCGCGACATACGCCCGCATCACCGGCGCCGGTTGCGCCACGCTGACGTAAACCAGGTGGCGGACGCCCGCCGCGCGGGCGACCCCTGCCGAGGCGCGGATCGATCCCAAATCGACGCGCTCGAACTCGGCCGCCTTGCGCGGGTTCGGGTGCGGCGTGCCGACCAGGTGCACGAGCGTGTCCGCGGGAGCGATCGCGGCGGCGAAGCTCGCGCCGTCCAGGGCGTCGCCGAGCACGATCTCGGCCCCCGACGGCACCCGCGCCGCGGACCCGGGTCGCGCGAGCGCGCGGACCGAGTGCCCGCGGGCGACGAGCGCCGGCGCCAATCCGCGTCCGAGATAGCCGGTCGCGCCGGTGACGAAGACGGTGTGGAAAGCCATGTCGCCGGGATATCCGTGCCGCGCCGCGCGCCGGATGGGTCGGCCGCCTAGAATCCCGCCGTGACCGGCGACGACCGCTTCACCCCGGCCGACCTCGCGGCGCTGCGCGCCGCGTTGCCGCTGCTCGCCCCGACTCGCGCCGGGTGGGCCGAGCTCGCGGCCGCGAATCTCCCCGTCTTCCTCGCCGACCACGCGGTCTGCGAGCAGCAGGTGGCGCTCTACGCCCTGTCGCTCGCCGGCTTCTATCCCGACGACGCGGAGCTCGTCGAGCGCTCCGCGGCGCTCGCCGCCGAGGAGATCCAGCACTTCCGCCGGGTGGTGGGAATCTGCCGCCGCCGCGGCTTCCCGCTCGCCGGCCGGCGCAAGAACGCCTGGGTGCAGGCGCTGCGCGGGCGCATCGCGGTCGGCCGCGAGCCGTGGACCAAGGTCGACCGGCTGCTCTTCGGCGCCCTGATCGAAGCCCGAAGCTGCGAGCGATTCTCGACCCTGCTCGCGGCGCTCGCCGACGCCGAGGTCCGCCGCCTGCTCGCCGAGCTCGGTCCGGCCGAGCGGCGCCACTGGGAGCTCTTCCACCGGCTCGCGAGCCGCGAGATCGACCCGGACCGCCTCGCCGAGCGCTGGCGCGGGTGGCTCGAGTTCGAGCGCGACCTGGCGCGCGACCTCGGCGTCGCGCCGACCGTGCACGGCTGAGGAGGCGCCGCGGCGCCCGCCCGCCGGCAGGCTGGCGGGGCGGCGATTCAGGTGGGAGTTTCGTCGTCCGCCGCGGCGGGCGCTTCCAGACGCTGCACGATCTCGGTGACCTCGAGCTCGGCCTTGCGGATCTTGCCGCGGCACAACTCGAGCAGCAACGCGGCGCGCTCGAGCTCGGTCGCCAGCCGGTCGACGTCGACCTCTTCGTTCTCGATCCGCGCCAGGATCGCCTCGAGCTCCTCGATGGCGACGGTGAAGCTCGGCTCGTCGGGCGTCGCTGCGACCTTTCTCGCGCTCATGCTCCCTCCACTCGACTGACGATCGCGCCGCCGGCCACCCGGCTGGTGATCCGTTCGCCGGCCGCGACTTCGGCGGGCGAGCGCACCGCCCGCCCGCTCGGGGCGCGGGTGATGCTGAAGCCGCGCGCCAGCGTGCGCTCGGGCGCGAAACCCTGCGCCAGACGGCCGAGCCCCTCGAGGCGCGCGCCCACGACCGCCAGGCGGCCGCGCGCGGCGGCGCCGAGACGGCCCGCGAGGCCGGCTCGCCGCTGCTCGCCGGCGGCGAGCGGACGCGAGGCCGAGCGGCCGAGCCGGCGCGCGAGCTCCAGGCTCGCCCGGCGCGCGGCGCGCAGACGGCTCCGTCCCAGCCGGCCGAGCGCGCCGCCGAGCGCGGCCAGACGCGCGGCCAGCCGGCCGAGGCGCAGGCGCGCGCCGAGCGCTCGCTTCTCGGCCGCGAGCACGCGCTCGCGCGCCCGGCCGAGCAGAGGTCCGGCGGCGCGCGGCACGGCGCGACCGAGCCGCTCGAGCGCCAGCTCGGCGCCGCGCAAACGCTCGACCAGCAGCTCGGCGACCTTCGTCGGCGTCTTCGCCGCGGTGTGCGCCGCGAGGTCGGCGACCGACTGGTCGATCTCGTGCCCGAGACCGGTCAGCACCGGGATCGGCGAGCGCGCCACCGCCTCGGCGATCGCCCGGCTGTCGAACGCCGCGAGGTCCGAGCGCGAGCCGCCGCCACGCACCAGGGCGACGAGCGGCGCGCCGGCCGCGGCGGCCATCGCCAGCGCCGCCACCACCTCGCGCTCGGCGTCCTTGCCCTGCACCGTCGCGTGCAGGAACAGCACCCGGAAGCCGAAGCCGCTCTCGCGCAGGGTGGAGAGGAAGTCGTGGTACGCGGCGCTCCCTTGCGAGGTCACCAGCGCCAACTCGAGCGGCAGGACCGGCAGGGGCAGGCGCTTGTTGGCCTCGAGCAGGCCGCTCTCGGCGAGCGCCGCGATGGTCTCGCGCCGCCGCCGCGCCAGCAGCCCCTCGCCGAAGCTGGCGTCGATCTCGAGCACCCGCGCCTGCAGCCGCCCGCCCGCCGGCCAGAAATCGAGGCTCACCCGGCAGCGCACCGCGAGGCCCTCGGCGAGTCGCTGGCCGGAGCGCGCCAGCTCGCGGGTCACGCGCGCGGCGTCGTTGCGCCACAGGACGGCCGAGAGCGTGCCGACGATGCGATCGCCGTCGCCCTTCTCGACCAGGTCGAAATAGAGGTGACCGTTGGCGTGCGCCTTGGTGCGCGCCAGCTCGCCGGTGACCCACACCGACCCGAACGCCTCGGCGAGCAGCGCCTTCAGCTCGGCGCCGAGCTGCGAGACGGTGTAGGTCGTCTCTCCCGCGAACGGGAGCAGGGTCTGCTCAGTGATAGCTCTTGAGCTCCTTGGCCGAGGCGAGCGGCAGCGACTCGGCCCACTCGAGGGCCCGCTTCTCGCCCGAGGTGCGCTTCTTCAGGAACTGGTTGGCTTCCCGGCGATCCAGGAAGAGTCGCCAGACGAACGTGTGTCCGGCCGGAGCGGTAAAGTAGGTATAGTCCTTGGCGCCGGAGGAGAACTGGAAGCCGAGATCCGGGTCCCCGTTGACCCCGACGCAGGCCGCACCGATCGCCCGATGCGCCAAGACCAATGCCTTGAGGGCGTCCTCGTAGTCCGACAGCTCTTCCTTGGACTGCGGCGAGTGCAGCAGAGCGATTCTGCCGGCCTCTTCCTCGGCGAGCAGATTGTAGGGAACGTCGTGCCGATCCATGGCCTCCTTGGTCTCGGCCGTGGTCACGAAAACGTCGTCGGTGCCCGTCACTTTGTAGGCGATGCAGAAAGCTTCCTGCTCGAACTTGGGGAAAGCTTCGGCGAGAATGCCCTCATCCTCGACGGTGAAGTAGTACAGGCGATTCAATAGGCGACGCGAGGCCATGACGAGGCTCCTCCGAAACTCCTTCTTATATCAGAAAGGTCCATCCGCCGGCCCGCGCGGCGCGGATCGACAAGCGACGTGAGCGATCGTCCGCGCCCTCTCCGACTCGTCCAGCCGGTCGCCCTGCTGCGCCTCTGGGGCAGCGACGAGCTGCTGGCCGCTTTCGCGGCCGAGACCGCGCGCGAGCCCTTCGCCCACCTGCTCGCGCCGGGCCTCGCCGCCATCCTGCCGGCGCCCGGTCGGCCAGGCGCCCTCGATCGCGCGCTGGCGCTCGGCCAGTTCGTGCTCGCGCCGCGGGTCGATCCCCGCGCACCGCGCGGCGAGTCGCACGCGCTCTTGTTGCCGGCCCGGGTGCGGACCGACGGCCGCCCCGAGCTGGTCGAGGACGAGATCACCGCCCTGGTCGTGCGCCGTTCGCCGAAATTGCCGCCCGACGCCGTGCACGCCACGGCGCACGCGCTGCACGGCTTCGAGGGCGCCTACCAGGCGCGCCCGGCCGGCACGCTCTCGCTGCCTTCCGGAAGAGTCCTGCCGATTCTGGCGGTCGGCGCTCCCGACCCGCAGGCGACGCCGTGGCGCAACCGCGAGGTCCTCGGCCGGAGCCTCAAATGGACCGAGCGCCCGGAGCTCGAGGTTGAGCTCGGACGCCATCTGCGCGAGCAGCGCGTCGTGCGCGTCGTCGGATCGCTCGGCGTCGGCAAGACCCGTCTGGCGGCCGAGATGCTCAAACGCCAGGGCCTGCACGCCGTGTGGCGCAATGCCGAGCTCGCGACCCGCCACCTGTCGACTCTCGCCCAGGAGCTCGCCGGCGGCGCCGCCGCCGCGCCTTGGTTGGTGCTCGACTCGCTCGAGGCGGCGCGCCCGGAGATCTGGAAGGAGATCGCCGCGCTCACCGCCCGCCCCGACCTCGCGACGCTGCGTTGGCTGCTGGTGGGACGCGAGCCTCTCGCCTGGCCCCCCGAGCTCGCCGCCGCGCCGCGAGTGGTCGTTTCCGAGCTCGCCGGACCGGCCCTCGAGGCGTTCTCCAAGCAGATCTTCTCCGGGCTCAGCCTCCCCGACGAGGTGGCGCACAAGCTCCACGCCGCGGCGGGCGGGAATCCCTTCGCGCTCGAGGAGGCGCTCATCTACCTGGTGCGCGATCGCCAGGTGCGCCAGGTTTTCGGCAGCTTTTTCTACCGCGGCGGCGGCGACGGCGGACCGACCCAACCGACGCCACGGCTCGTCTTGCACCTCGAGTCCGAGCTGCTGCGCCTCGGCGCTGCCACGGCGGCGCGCGCCCTGGCGCTCATCGATCGCCCGGTGCCGCCCTCGGAACCGCACGCTGCGGCGCTCGCCGCGGGCGACGACGACGCCGGACGCGCGTCGTGGGAGGCGCCGTACGTCGCGGCGGGGCTGTTGAGCAAGCGCCAGGGACCGTGGGGCGACGGCGTGGTGTGGGCCGTGCCGGCCTTCCGCCAGGCGGTCGAGTCCACCCTCGAACCGCCGAGCCGCACCGTCCTGGCGCACTGCCTGGGAGAGCTGCTGGCGGCCCGCGGCGGCGGCGCGGGGCAGATCTGGCCGGCCTACCCGCTGGTCGCCGGCTCGCCCGAGGGCGCGCGCACCCTATTGGCGATCGCCGCCACCGGCTCCGGAGGGCCATCGCGCGAGACCCTGTTCACCGCCATGCTGGCCGAGTCCCGCGCCCTCGGCGCCGCCGCCTCGGCGGCCGACGACGACCTCGAGCTCGAGCTCGACTGGGCCCTGCTGCCGCTCGGGCGGCGGCTAGGCCGCCTGCACGAGCTCGAGGATCGGATCGCCCGCGCCGCGACGCTGGCGGCGAAACGTCCCGAGCGCCTGCTCGCGGTGGCGGCGGTGCAGGCCGAGCTGGCGCAGAAGGCCGGCCGCCTCGCCGATGCCGAAGGCGTGCTCCACAAGGCGCTGCTCGCCGTGCGCGGCAACGACGACCGGCGACAGGGCCCCCTGCTGCTCGAGCTGGCGCGGGTGATGGTCCGCCGCGGGCGGCTCGACGACGCGCGCGAGCTGCTGCAGAAGACGCTCGCCGCGGCGGAGCACCGGCAGCGCAAGGGCCTCGCCGCGAGCTGCCGGTTCCAACTCGGAAACCTGGCGCTCGCCGCCTACCAGCTCGACGAAGCGCAGAGCCTGCACGAAGCTGCGCTCGCCTCCCGCCGCGAAGGCGATCTGCCCGTCGCCGCCACCCAGTCGCTGACCGCGCTCGGCGCCGTCGCCCTCCTGCAGGGCAACTATCCGGTGGCGCTCGCCCGCTTTTCCGAGGCGCGCGACCTCGCCGTCGAGCACGGCTTCGATCGCGAAGAGGCCTTCAGCCAGCTCGGCGTCGGGCGCTCGCTGTCGCGCCTGGGCGAGGAAACCGGCGCCTCGGCCGCCCTGCGCCGCGCGCTCTCGTTGCGCGCCGGGCGCGACGACTCGGTCGGCGAGGCGATCGCCCGGCTGGCGGTGGCCGAGAACCACCTACGCCTCAACCAGCTCGAGCTCGCGCAGCAGGAGACGCGTAAGGCGCACTTCGCCCTCAACCTGATGCCCGAGGGCGAGGCGCGCGCCGACGCCGAGCAGTTGCTCGGCCGGATCGCGGCCCGCCAGCGGCGCTACGCCGACGCCGTGGTGCACCTCGCCGAGGCGGCGCGCCTGCACCGCGCGGCGCTCAAGGGGCACGCGGTGCTGACCGACCTCGGGCACGCGCTCGAGCTGGCGCTCGCCATGGAGGACCCGGCGGCCATCGAGCGCGCCTTCGACGCCCTCGCGGGCGAGCGCGAGAAGCTGCTCCAGGTCCCGTCGGGGGAGTTCTTCGACTTCTGCCTCTACCAGGGGGCGCGCGTCATCGCCCGCAACGGCGATCGCGCCCTCGAGTCGCTGCCGTTCCTGCGCCGCGCGTACCACGAGCTGCTGCGCAAGACCTCGTACCTCGAGCCGGCGCGCCGCCAGCGCTTCCTGTTCCAGATCCCCGAGCACCAGGCGATCGTCGACGCCGCCACCCGCGAGCGGATTTCCCTGCCGGCGTTCTGAGCGCCGCGCGCGGCGCGGCGGGTGCGGTCAGTGACCGCCGGTCGCGGGCACGCCGCCGGCGAGAAAGGCGTCGAACGCGGCGCGCTCGGCGTCGTCGAGCTCGGCGGCGGCGAGGAAGAACTCCTGACCGGGCCCCGGCAGCGGGATCTCCGGCCGGGTGAGCGAGCGCTCGAGCCCACCGCAGTCGAGGCTGCCGAGGGCCATGAACGACGCCGTGTCGCAGAGCGAGATTACGTCGTTGGCGAGCCGGCTCTCGATCCCCACCCCGAGCTTGGCCGGGAGCTCGACCGTGGTGATCTTGTAGCCGCCGTCGATCTTGACGATCCGCACCCGGCCCGCCACCGTTTCGTGCTGCGGCGGCACGACCACCAGGTCCGAGAGGTGCTTGGTCAGCGAGCCGAGGTCGAGGTCCGCCTCGAGCTGCCCCTTGCCGAGGAAATCGAGATCGAGCGTCCCGAGGAACGAGCCGTCGGTCTGCGGTACCAGCCGGAGGCTGTGATCCTTGACGATCACCGTCTGATGCGGCGAGGTGATGGTCACCTTGAGCGGATCCATCTCGATGGGCGCGAAGCCGGTCGCGACGTCCTCGTAGGTACGGTTGAGCCGGGCGAAACGGAAATCGCGGCCGCCGTCGTCGGCCGCGAACGCGGCGACGGCGGCGAGACCCGCGGCGAGGGCGACGACGGGGACGAGGCGCATGTCAGGGAGTGTACCCGTGCATGGTTCGCGCCTTCAATTTTCCGCCTTGCGCCTGCACCTCGACCGGGCGGAATTCGCCTTCGGCCGGCGGTTTGTCCGGGCTGTAGGCGAGCAGGTACTGACTGCGCAGCTCGCGCCCGATCTCGCCGTAGACGCCCGAGAGCTCGTCGGCCTTCGAGATGTAGAACACCCGGCCACCGGTCTCGTCGGCGAGGTCGGAGAGCTTGCGGCGGATGCCGAGCGAGGTGCCGGGCACGCCGAGGCCGATGGTGTAGATCGCCACCCCGCTCTGGCGCGCGTACTTGACCGTGTCCGACCAGGGGACGAGGCTCGACGTGTCGTCGCCGTCCGAGAGCAGGACGATCGCCTTCTTGCCGCGGATGCCGCGGTAGAGGCGCAGGGTGTAGACGATCGCGTCGTGCAGCGCCGTGTCGCCCATCGCCGGCAGGTCGCGGAACGCCACCTCGACCGCGCTCGCGTCGGGCGTCAGCGGCATCAGCAGTTGCGGCCGGTCGTGGAAGGCGACCGCCAGGCAGCGGTCCTTCGGGGTCATCACCGCGCGCAGGAACGAGCTCGCGGCGCGCTTGGCCTCGCCGATCGACTCGCGCATCGAGCCCGAGGTGTCGAGCACCAGGCCGAGAGTGAGCGGCAGGTCCTTGACCAGCTCGAAGCGCTCGATCTTCTGCGGCCGGCCGCCGTCGAGGACCTTGAAGTCCTCGGGCGTCAGGCCCTCGACCAGCCGTCCGGAGCGATCGGTGACCGTGGTGTAGAGCTCGACCAGGTCGACCTGGATCTCGCTCGAGAAATCGCCGGCCGACAGGATGCGCACGTCCTCGACCCGCAGGCCATCGTCGTAAGTCGCCGCCGCCGTCAGGTAGGTCGGTCCCGAGATCGGCGGCGCGTCGAAGGTCACCTCCCACGGCGGCTTGCCGAGCGTCCCCAGCAGCTGGTCATTCCAGTGGAAGTCGACCGACTCGACCCGCCGCCCCTGCGGCACCACGACCGCGGCGCGCGCCGTCACCCTGCCGACGACCGGCTTGCCGCGCGGCGGCGACAGCAGCTTGATCCGCGCCTCGCCCTGCGGCTCGTTCAACACCACCTCGTCGGCGGCGACGAGCGCGCCCGTTTCGTCATAGCCCTCGACGCGCACCAGCATCTCGGTCGGCAGGTTCGGCAGCCGCAGCTCGGCGCTCCACGGCGGCTGGCTGCGTGAGAGCTGCGGCGCGCCGTTGACCAGGAAGACGACCTTGCGGATGCGGTCGCCGGCGACGATCGCCTCCGCCCGCCAGAGACCGAAGACCACGTCGTCGGCCGGCGGCAGCAGCAGTAGCGTGTCGCGATCGTGCATCTTGGTGAGGCCGATCTCCTGACCCTGGCCGACGATCGCGTCGACCAGCGGCGAGACCGGACGCGCGTCGGGCGCCGCGGGCACCTGCACCACGCGCGTGACCCAGCTCTTGGCGCCGCCGACCTCGTCGCGCACCTGTAGGCGGACGAGGAACGTCCCCTGCGGGCGGAAGGCGCGCTCGAGCTCGAGCGCCACCTGTCTTCCCGCCACGAGCGGCGGCAGGACGTAGCGCACCTGGAAGCGTTCGAACAGCGCCCCCTGCGCCTCGACCACGCCGGCGACCGAGAGGTGGACCTCGCGGTTGTCGCCGTCGACCGCGACCTCGACCGGCGGATCGGGCGCCAGCACGAGGCGCAGCCGGGTGACGATCCGGTCGCCGCGCTTCTCGGGGAACGCCGCCTCGACGCGCTCGACCCGCATCTGCCGGCCCGGCGCGGCGGCGGCGGCAGACGGCGCGGCCGCGCGCGTCCAGGCCGCGAGATCGGAGGGCGGCGCGAGCCAGGTCCGCATCTGCTCGTCGGTCGGGCGGTTCTTGTCGAATCCGAAGAGACCCGCGACGCCCGTCGCCTTGTCGATCGTCTCGGTCGACTTGCAGGCCTGCAAGTCGATGCGCCGCGCGTTCAGCCGGCCGCGCAGCTCCTCCCACTGTTCGAGGTAGTACTCCATCTCGTCGGTGTAGAGGACGCGCTTCGAGTCGGTCGGCATCCAGAGCCGGAAGTACGAGCTGCCGTTCGGCTGGTAGACGACCAGCGGCCGTTCGGCGGCGGCGTAGCGCCACAGCTCGAGCGGCTTGAAGGTCTCCGAGCACTCGACCTTGACCCGCGTCGCCGGCGCGCCGTGCAGGAAGAGCAGCCGGGCGCGATCGTCGAAGAACGACAGGTCGCCGTCGCGGATCGCCTGCCGGCGGGCGGCGATGCCCGCCTCGAGCTCGTTGGCCGGGGTCTCGGGGAGCGGATCGCGGGCGAGGAAGTCGCGGATGCGGCGCGCGCGCTCGTCGGGCTCGGCGGCGATCCAAGCCGCGCGATCCGCCGCCGGCAGCAGCCAGCCCGGGCCGTCGTCGAAGAAGGCGCGTTCGTCTTCCGGCAGGACCGCGGTGGCGACGGTGGGATCCGCGGCCGCGGAAGCCGGCGGCCAGATCGGCGCCGCGGCGAACAGGAGAGCCGCGAGGACCGGGACGAGGGCGCGCCGGGAGACGATCGACCGAGCGAGTTTGGGCATGAGGTCGCGGGTTCGCAAGAGATGTACCAGCCTGAGCCGGGCGACTATACTGCCGCGCGAGACCCGCCCCATGCCGTCCAACCTGCGCAACGCACCGATCGCCACCTGGCAGGCCGGCGACGCCGTGCAGGGCTACGCCCTGGTGCGCCGGCGCGAGGTACGCCAGGACAAGAACGGCCGCGACTACCTCGATCTCGAGCTCGCCGACGCCTCGGGCGCGGTCACCGCCAAGGCCTGGTCCGACTCGGCGGCGCTCGCGAGCGGCTTCGCGGTGCACCAGTTCGTGAAATTCCGGGGCCAAGTGCAGAGTTACCGGGACCAGTTGCAGCTCAAGCTCGACCAGTGCCGCGCCGCCGTCGAAGCGGATCGCGCCGACGGCTTCGACGAATCCCGGTTGGTGCCGACGACGGGCGAGGACATCGATGACCTCTGGCGGCGACTCGAGGAGTTGCTCGAGCGCGAGATCGAGCGTCCGGTGATGCAGCGCCTGGTGCGGGAGACGCTGGCCGAGTACGGCGAGCGGCTCAAGGTCCACCCCGCGGCCAAGGCGATCCATCACGCCTTCCGCGGCGGTCTGCTCGAGCACGTGGTCTCGATGCTCGAGCTCGCCGCCGCCGTGGCGCGCCACTACCGCGAGCTCGATCGCGACCTGCTGCTCGCCGGCGTGCTCTTCCACGATCTCGGCAAGCTGCGCGAACTGGGCGCCATGCCGGCCAACGACTACACCCCGGAGGGACGCCTGGTCGGCCACATCGTCATCGGCCGCGACCTGTTGCGCGAGAGAGCCGCGGCGATCCCCGACTTCCCCGCCGATCTGCTCCTCCACCTCGAGCACCTCGTCCTCTCGCACCAGGGCAAGAAGGAATTCAGCTCGCCGGTCGAGCCGATGACCGCCGAGGCGATCGCCCTGCACGCCATCGACGATCTCGACTCGAAGCTCGCGGTGGTGCGGGCGCTCAAAGCGACCGGCAGCGGCTTCCTCTGGGCGCGCAGCCTCGAGCGCTTCATCTTCTTCGGCGAGGAGTCGGAGACCGAGCTGCCGGCGGCGATCGCCGCCGAGGTCGAGGCCGAGGAGAGCGAGGGCGCGCCGCCGAGAGCCCCCGCCCTGCCCGATCAGAAGCGCATCTGGTAGAGCATCCAGTAGACGATCACCCCGGTCACCGAGACGTAGAGCCAGATCGGCAGCGTGAAGCGCGCGATGGCGCGGTGGCGGCGGAAGCGCTTCTTGAGCGCCCGCGAGAGCGTGATCACCGCCAGCACCGGCACCGCCGCCGCGAGCACGGTGTGGCTGGCGAGGATCGCGAGGTAGAGCGTGCGCACCGCGCCGGTCCCCGGAAAGTGCTTCGAGCCCACCTGCGCGTGGTAGACGAGATAGGAGACCAGGAAGAGGATCGAGCAGCAAAAAGCCGAGATCATCACCGCCCGATGCGCCACGATCCGCCGCGCCCGGATCAGGAACCATCCGGTCACCAGCAACCCCGCTGACGTCGCGTTCAAGATGGCGTTGAGGGTGGGGAGATCGGCGAGCTTCACCGCGCGGCCTCTTGCTCGAGCGCCGCGAGGTCGCGGGTGAGGCGGGCGATGCCGTCGGGTTCGAGGGCGGGGTAGGCGCCGCGGACGCGAGCTTGGGGATCGAGGAGCACGAAGCGAGTGCTGTGCAGGATCGGATCGCTCGCGCTCCCGGCCGGCGCGGCCTCGAGCGGTGCGAGGAAGCCGCGGCGGACGAGATCGCCCACCGCGGCGCGTTCGCCGGTCAGGAACCACCAGTCCTCGCCGACGATGCCGTGTTTGCCGGCGTAAGCGTCGAGCACCGCCGGGGTGTCGAACTCCGGATCGACCGAGATCGAGGCGAAGCGCACCGGCGCCGACGGGCCGAGCGCCTGTCGCACTTTCTTCAGGCGCTCGGTCAACATCGGGCAAGTCGACGGACAGCGGGTGTAGACGAAGTCGACGATCCAGATCGAGCCCGCGAAATCGGCCCGCCCCACGCTCCGCCCCGAGCGCTCGACGAGCGCGAACTCCGGCAGGGTCGAGAGGACGGGCGGCGGCGCGACCGCGGGCGGCGCGAGCACGAGGCGCCAGGCCACGAACGCCACCGCCGCGGCGAGGATTCCCCAGAGGAGCGATCGGCGCATCGCGCCCCGCCGGTCAGAGCCGGAAGTGGTGATCGACCACCATCGCGCCGAGCACCGCCGGCAGGTAGACGACCGAAGCGAGCAGGAGCTGGCGGGCGGTCGGCTTCGACACCCGGCGCGCGAAGCGGAAGGCGAAGGCGAGAAAGACGAGACCGCAGGCGAGCGCCCCCACGAGGTAGATCTTCCCCGAGATCCCCACCGCCGCCGGCGTCAGCGAGACCGGCAGCAGCGCCGCGGCGTAGAGCAGCGCCTGGCGGCCGGTGCGCGCGCCGTCCGGGTCGCCGAGGGTCAGCACCGGCATGCCGGCGGCGCGATAGTCGTCGCGGTACATCCAGGCGATGGCGAGGAAGTGCGGCAGCTGCCAGAGGAAGAGGAGCGCGAAGAGCAGCCAGGCGCCGAGCTCGAGACGGCCGGTGACCGCGGTCCAGCCCATCACCGGCGGCGCCGCGCCGGGAAAGGCGCCGACGATCGTGGCGAGGGCGCTCCAGCGCTTGGCCGGGGTGTAGACGAAGACGTAGGCGAGCAGAGTCGCCGCCCCGACCGCCGCGGTCAGCGGGTTGACCGCCAGCGTGAGTTGCAAGAGACCGGTCGCCGCGAGCAGCACGCCGAAGGCGAGCGCCACGTCCGGCGTCAGCCGCCCGGCGGGGAGCGGCCGGTCGGCGGTGCGCCGCATCAAGCGGTCGAGCTCGCGCTCGACGTACTGATTGAGCGCCCCCGAGCCCGCGGCGACGAGCGCCGTGCCGACCAGGGTGTGGACCAGACGCGGCCAGTCGAGCGCCCCGTCGGTCGCGACGACGTAGGCCGCCGCGGTGGTCAGGACCACCAGCAGCGTGATGCGCGGCTTGGTCAGGGTCAGGAGATCCGCGGCGATCGGCCGCGGCAGCGTTTCGGCGCGCACCGCGGGAGTTTATCCCGCGCCGGCGCCGCGCCTGGTTGCCGCCGTCATCGCCTCACTCGAGCCGCCGGTCGAAGACGTGCTGGGTCTTCGTCCGCCGGAATCCGTGGCGTTCGTAGAACTCGTGGGCGCGCTCGCGCACCACGCTGCTGCGCACCCGCAGCCGGTCGAAGCCGCGCTCGCGCGTCCAGCTCTCGACGGTCGCGAGGAGCGCCGCGCCCACCCCGGTGCCGCGGGCCTCCTCGTCGACCACCAGACCGTAGAGCTCGACCATCGCCTCCGATTCGACCGTGCGGTAGACGCCCGCGTGCACCCAGCCGACGACCTCGTCCTCGAGCTCCGCCACCCAGACCGCCTCCTCGGCGCGCCCGGCGAGCGCCGCGAGGCGGCGCTCGATCTCCGCCGGCGAGGAGGGGTAGCCGAGCTGGTGCGACAGGGCGGCGATCGACTCGCGATCGGCGGGCGTCGCCGGGCGGATGCGCGGCACGTCCAGGCTCGGCATCGCGGAGCGCTCGCGTCGGCTCAAGCGGCCGCGGAAGAGGGGCGGACGAGGGCGCCGAGGACCACCAGCGCGCCGCAGGCCAGAAGCGCGAGCGAGCCGTAGAAGCCGCCGGAGTAGGCGAGCATCAGCGCCGCCTGCAGGAGCGCCAGCAGCCCGGCGAGCACCAGCACCGCCGGCGAGACGCCGCGCGGGCGCCAAGCCGCGAGCCCGACGACCGCGGCGACCACCAGCAGCTCGAGCGCGTAGCCCAGCCACTGCGCCCGGATCGCCGCGCGCAGCGACGGCTGCAGCCCGCTGTTGCCGAGCGCGATGGCGACCGTGACGTAGCTCGCGGCGTGCGCCGCGGCGAGCAACGCCAGCAGCGCCGCCGCGGCGGCGAAAATCCAGCGCGCCAACCGCTCGCGCGCGCCGAGCCCCGAGGCGGCGCGCGCCGGCGGCGGCGGCGAGGACGGAGCGCTCGAGGGCGCGGGCGAGGGGGTCATGAACGGCGGCTTCCGCGATCGACGCTATCGCCGGCGCTCCGGGCGATCAAGGCGGCGGAATGGCCCGCGGCGGCGCGCTGCCGCGCGGCCAGAGGAGCCAGAGGCGCAGGGGCTGTTTCATCCGGCCGGCGAGGGCCTCGGCTTCGGCGCCCGGGCCGAGGAAGAGGTCGGCGCGCACCGGGCCGCGGATCGCGCCGCCCTTGTCCTGGGCGATCGCGAGGCGCGCGAGCGGCGTCTCGCCGCGCGCGAGCTCGGGGGCGGCCGGGAAGGTCGACTCGATCCACAGCGGCACGCCGTAGGGCAGGTAGGCGTCGTCGACCGCGAGCGAGCGGCCGGCGGTGAGCTCGACCCCCGCGGCGCCCTCCGGACCGGTTCCGGGCAGGACGCGAAAGAAGACGTAGGAGCGGTTGGCGTCCATCACCCGCTCGGCCTCGGCGGGATTCGCTCTCAGCCAGGCGCGGATCGACTGCAGCGAGACCTCCTCCTGGACGAGCGCGCCGCGTTCGACCAGCACCCGGCCGATCGGCGTGTAGTCGTGGCCGTTCTGCGCCGCGTAGCCGACGCGGACGACCGTGCCGTCCGAAAGCGTCACCCGCCCGGAGCCCTGGATCTGGAGGAAGAAGAGCGCCACCGGGTCGTCGACCCAGAGGAACTCGAGGCCGCGGCCGTGGAGCGCCCCGGCCTCGATCTCGCTCCGGTCCCAGTACGGCCGGAAGCGCCCGCTGCGCAGGATGCCGGTGATCTTGCGGCCGGCGAGATCGCGGTGGAACTCGCCGAGATCGACCACCTGCGCGTCGCGCGGCGCGAGATAGAGCGGATGGACGAAAGCTCCCTGCCGCCGCCGGCTGCCGCGCAGCTCGGGTTCGTAGTAGCCGGTGAGGAGCCCTCGGCGCTCGCCGTGATTCGCGATCGCCCAGGGCACGAGCTCGCGCTCGACGAGCGCCGCGAGCGCGTCGCGATCCCCGCGCGGCAGCTTCGCCGCCGTGGCGCAGAAGGCGTCCCACGCCGGGCGCGCGGCGGCGAGCGCCTCCGTCCACGCCGCGCCGCCCCTCGGCCCGCCGGCGCAGGAGCGCACGAGCGCCGGCAGGACGTCGGCGAGCGCGTCGGCGCTCCAGCCGGCGAGGTCGGCGAAGGAGGCGGGCGCGAGCTCGAGTTGGTCGGGAAGCGGCGGCGCGGGTCCCGGCCTCGTCCCCGCGATCGCGATCGCCACCGGCTCCTCGCGCGCCCGGCCGAGCGCCCAGAAGGCGAGCGCCGCGCAGCCGAGGGCAAGCGCGCTCGCGACGAGGGCGAGCGCTCGCCAGCGCCGCTCGCGCTGGCCGCGGTCGGCGGACGGCGCCACGGCGTCTAGAGCTTGAGGACCATCAGGGTCATGTCGTGCTGCGCGCCGTCGGGGTCGGTGCCGTAACCCGGGATCGGGAAGGCGCGGAAGCCGAGATCCTCGAGCGTGCGAATGGCGTCGGCCTCGAGGTCGGAGATCAGCATGCAGTTGAGGTGGCGCAGGCCGTTGTGGCGCGCGGTCTCGATGAAGTGGTTGACCAGCAGCGAGCCGAGTCCCACGCCGCGCCAGGCCGGGTCGATCATCCACTTCACCCGGCCCGTCAGGCGCAGGGGCCCGAACTCGCGGCGGTGCAGCGTGGCGTCGGCGACGATCTTGCCGCCGGCGAGCGCCAGCAGCGGAAAGGCCTTCTCGTAGTCGAGATTCTTGCCCCAAGTCTCGATCAGATGGCGGTCGTCGACGCGATCCCAGGCGAAGCGTCGCATCTCCGCGGGGAGATGATGGAAGAACTCGTACAGAGTCTGCGTGTCGGACTTCTGGAAGGGACGCAGCAGCACGCGGCGTCCGTCGCGCAGCACCGCTTCCTGCGGAAATCGAAGCGCCATGGTTCCCTCCGGATCGCTTGGCAGCCTACCATCCCCGAACTCGCGAACCGATTGGTAGGATTCGCTTTCCTGCCCGCCGCGCGCGGGCTCCACGACGAGGATTCGAGCCCATGAAGACCCTGACGAGCTACGTCGGCGGCCGCTGGTACGAAGCCGAGCGCGACTACCAGCTCCTGATCGATCCGTCGACCGAGGAACCGCTGGCGCGCGCCTCCTCGGCCGGGGCCGATCTGGCCGGCGCGCTCGAGTGGGCGGGGAGGGAGGGGGGCCCCAATCTGCGGTCTCTCACCTTCGGCCAGCGCGGCGAGATCCTGAAGTCCCTGTCGAAAAAACTGCGCGAGCACCGCGACGAGCTGCTCGAGCTGTCGAAGATCAACAACGGCGCCACCGCCTCCGACGGCTCTTTCGACGTCGACGGCGCCGGCGGCACGCTCGCCTTCTACGGCGGGCTCGGGCTGTCGCTCGGCGATCGCCGCGTGCTCGCCGACGGCGACGGCCTGCAGCTCGGAAAGACCGAGGCCTTCTGGACGCGGCACGCCCTCCTCCCCAAGCGCGGCGTCGCGGTGCACGTCAACGCCTTCAACTTCCCCGCTTGGGGTCTCGCCGAGAAGTTCGCCTGCGCCTTCCTCGCCGGCGTGCCGGTGATCACCAAGCCGGCGACCGCCACCGCGCTGACCGCCCACCGCATGGTCGAGATCGCGATCGAATCCGGCCTCCTGCCGGCGGGCGCGCTGCAATTGGTGGTCGGCCCGACCGGCGACCTGCTCGATCGGCTGGGACCGCAAGACGTCTTCGCCTTCACCGGCTCGGCGGCGACCGCGCTCGCCCTGCGCGGCAAGCGCAACTTGCTCGCCGGCAGCGTCAAGATCAACGTCGAGGCCGACAGCCTGAACGCCGCCGTGCTCGGCCCCGACGTCGCCCCCGGCTCGCCGCTCTTCGATCTCTTCCTCGCCGACGTGGAGCGCGAGATGACCCAGAAGGCCGGGCAGAAGTGCACCGCGGTGCGCCGCCTCGTCGTGCCGCGCGAGCGCGAGGAGGCGGTCGCGGAGGCGCTCTCGGCGCGATTGGCCGGCGTCGTGGTCGGCAATCCGGCCGACGGCGCGGTCGGCATGGGACCGCTCGCCACCGCGGCGCAGCTCTCCGACGCGCTCGACGGCATCGCCGAGCTGCTGGCGACGACGCAGTTGCTCGCCGGCTCGGGGGCGCGCGTCGACGGGCGAGGCGCGCCGTCCGGCAAGGGCTTCTTCGTCGAACCGACGCTGCTGCGCTCGGAGTATCCGTTCGAGAAGACCCCGGTGCACTGGCGCGAGGTCTTCGGCCCGGTGGCGACGCTGCTGCCCTACTCCGGGAGCGCCGACGAAGCGGCGCGCCTGGTGGCGCTCGCCGAAGGGACGCTCGTTACCTCGGCCTACAGCGACGACGGCGACTGGCTCGGCGGGCTGCTCGCCGGCGCCGGCAGCTCGACCGGGCGGCTCTACGTCGGCTCGACCGGCGCGCAGGGTTTCGGCTCGGGCGCCGCGCTGCCGGGCTCGATCCACGGCGGCCCCGGCCGCGCCGGCGGCGGCGAGGAGCTCGGCGGACTGCGCGGCCTCGCGCCCTACCTGCAGCGCGTCGCCCTCCAGGGCGCCCGCGCCGTCGTCGACCCGCTCGCGGGAGCCTGAGGGGCCGAGCGTCCGGCTCAGTAGCCGGGACCGCAGGTCCAGGTGCCCCAGAGCTCTCCGGTCTCGAAATCGTCGGCGAAGACCCCGGAGCGCTCGCCTTCGGGCGCACGGTAGACGAACCCGTCGCTCCAGACGAGGTCGCGGAAGAGCTCGTCCGGCGGAAAGCCCGACGCGGAATAGACGTCGCCTTCGAAGACGGCGTCCGATCCGCCGCTGCGCGCCGCCATCACCGAGGTCGCGAGGAGGTTCGGGTTCATCCGAAAGTCGAACGGCCGCCCCCAACCGTCCTCGGCGGGCAAGCAGGCGAGATACGTCGGCACGAGCAGGTCGGCGAGCTCCGCGCGCGCGAGCGGCGGAAGCGCCGAGAAATCGACGGGGGGCAGGGCCCCCGCCGGCCGGACCGCACCGGCCGCGCGCGAGACCGCGTCGGTGTACCAGGAGATCCAGGCCGAGCCGACGACGCGCAGCTCGCCGAGCGTCACGAGCTGGCGCGAGACCGGATCGCGGCGCGGCGGGCGGCGCGCCCACGCGGAGTCGAAGAACACCAGGTCCTCGTCGGGCCCACCGGTGTTGCCGATCTCGTAGACGTTACTTTCGAACTGACCGTCGCGGCCGGCGCTCCGGATCGCGGTCCAATGCGCGGCGGAGGGCTCCGTGCTCAAGCGGTACTCGTACGCCCGGCCCCACGGATCGCTCGCCGGAATGGAGGCGATGTAGAGCGGCACGAGGAGCGCGCGGAGATCCTCGACCTCGATCGGCGGCACCTGCGACACGTCCGCCGCCGGCGAATCGGGGCAGAGCCCGCCGTCGCTGGGCGGTGCCGCGGCGGCGCGCGAGACCTGGTCGGCGAGCCAGCCGATCATCGCCTGGCCGACGCTCTCGATCGTCGCCACCGCGCGGCTCGTCGCACAGTCCGGCTGAGCTTCGACGATCGTCGGCGCGGCTGCCACCGGCGCGACGAAGAGCGCGGCGAGCAGGAACGCCGAAGCGACGCGGCGGCGGTGGGCGAGCAGGATGGGGAATTGCTTCGACACGAGGGCAACCGTTCGAGTCCGAGACTGGACCTTCACCCGACCCCTGTCAAGCGTTCGGCGCGCCGGCCTCAGAGCCCGTAGCGGGCGTAGATGGCGCGCAAGCGCGGGTCGTCGCGCAGGGCGTCGAAGGCGGGGCTCCAGCGTGCGTAGAGGAAGTACTCGCCGTCGCCCGCCTCGAAGGCGCCTTCGAGCTCGGCGAGCGCCGCGTCGCTCTCGCCGCTGCCGGCGAGCGCCTCGGCGAGCTGCGACGGACGCAAGCGGTAACCCCGGCCGCGCACCACCTCGAGGCGCACCCGCCACCATTTCCAGTAGCCGCGATCCGGGTCGGCGGCGAGCGCCTGGCGCAGCGCCGCGAGCGCCGCCGGTTCCTCGCCCGGACGCTCGGCCGCCGCGAGGAAGGCGCGCGCCGCCGCCGCCCGGTCGCCGGCGCGCAGCAGCGCGTGCGCGCGGTAGAGATCCACCCAGAAGAACTTCGGCTCGAGGACGAGCGTGCGGTCGAAGGCCTCGACCGCCTCGCGCTCCCGCCCCGCGGCGTGCAGCACCAGCCCGCGGACGCCGTGCATCACCGGCGAAAGCGGCTCGAGCGCCACCGCCTCGTCGGCCGAGGCGACCGCGGCGGCGAAGTCGCCGGTCACCGCGAGGGCTTCGGCGAGGTACTGGCGGGCGATGGCGAAGCTCGGTGCGAGGGCGACCGCGCGCCGGTACTCGGCGATGCCCGCCGCCAGGTCGAGGCGCCGGTTGACCGCCACCAGGCCGGCCGCGGCGTGCGCCACCGGGTCCTCGGGCGCGAGCTCGACCGCGCGCCGCGCCGCCGCGTCGGCCGCCGCGAGCGATCCGACCGGGTCGAGGCCCAGGTAGTTCGCCGCGGTCACGTCGGCGAGCGCGAGCCAGGCGAACCCTTCGCCGAACTCCGGAGCGCGGGCGGTCACGGCGGCGAACAGGTCGCGGGCGCGCGCCAGCTCCTCGTGGTCGCGACTCGCCCAGCGGAAGCGCGCCTCGAGGAAGTCGCGGTAGACGTCGCCGGCGATCGCCGCTTCGGCCGACGGGCCGCTCGCCGCCGGCGGTGCCGCCAGCGCTCCCAACCGGACCGCGACCGCGTCGGCGATCGCCCGCCGCAGACGGATCAGCTCGCCCGGCGGACGTTCGAACGACGCCGTCCACAAGACGTCGCGGCGCCGCGCGTCGACGAGCTGGAGCTCGATGCGCACCCGCTCCGGAGTCGAATCGACGGTGCCGAGCAACAGCGCGTCGGCGCCGGCCTCGCGCGCCGTCGCGAAGGCGCCGCGCGCCGCGACCGCGGCCGGCTCGAGGAGCTGGACGCGCGGACGAGCGAAGCGCACGAGCTCGCTCACCGTTTCGGCGCGCAGGGCGCCGGCGATCGCCGCCGTGGCGCTCGCGCCGCCGAGCGGCTCGAAGGGCGCGACGACCAGGCGGCGGATCGGATCGGGAGGGGTCGCTAGCATCCGCGTTCGGACGAGACCGGCGAGCAGCGCCGCGACGACGCCCGCGGCGCCGATCCAGAGGAGGGCGCGGTGGCGTCTCGCGGGACCGGAATCGACGCCCGCGCGCTCCGACGGGGCGCTCGTCGGTTGGGCCGGCTCTGCGATCGTCGGCTTCTCGAGCGACGGGCCGCGGTCGGCGATCGCCCGCACCGGCATGACCAGCCGGTAACCCCGCCGCGGCACGGTGAGCACGAAGCGCGGCGCCGCGGCGTCGTCGCCGAGCGCCTGGCGCAGGGCGAAAACGCTCTTCGAGACCACGCTCTCGACCACGAAGGCGCCTCGCCACACCTCGTCGAGCAGCTGCTCCTTGGAGACCGTCTCGGGCGCGTGGCGCGCGAGACAGACGAGCAGGTCCATGGCGCGCGGCTCGAGCGCCACCTCGCCCGCCGGACCGATCAGGCGGTCGAGCCCCGGCTCGACCCGGAACGGCCCGAGCTCGAAAGGCGGCGTCGCGCCGCGGTCGTCGGGCGTCATGGCGGCATTCTAGGGAGAGGCGAAAGCGCGCGGTAAGGAGACCGTAACAGTTCCGGAAGGACTCGGCGGGCCGACCGCGGCGAGTCTCCTCGGCCTACTCAAGGAGACCCCCGTGATCCGAATCCCGCTCCCCGAAACCCTGCTCCTCTCGACCCTGCTCGCGGCCGCTCCGGCCTCGGCCGAGCTCGCCGCGACCGCCACGACCTTCTGGACCGAGGACACGCCGGGCCTCGCCTCCGGCAGCCAGACCGGGGCGCACTTCGGCGCCGCGGTCGCCGCCGGCGACTTCGACTGCGACGGCTACGACGACTTGGCGATCGGCGTGCCCGACGACGACGACGTCGCTCTCGCCGACGTCGGCTTCGTCGTCGTCCTGCCGGGCTCGCCCGACGGCCCGACCGGCACCGGCTTCCAGATCTGGGAGCAATCCGATCTGCAGGCGGCCGAGGAGGCCGCGGACGACCATTTCGGCGAGGTGCTGGCGAGCGGCGACTTCAACGGCGACGGCTGCGCCGATCTCGCGATCGGCATGCCGCGGGAGGACATCGGCAGCGAAACCGACGCCGGAGGCTTGCAGATCCTCTACGGCGGCGAGGGCGGGCTCGCCGTGGCCGGCAACACCTTCTTCCGCCAGGGCTCGGGCGGCATCACCGCCGCTCCCGAGGCGTTCGACGAGTTCGGCGCCGCGCTCGCGGTCGGCGACTTCGACGACGACGGCCAGGACGATCTCGCGATCGGTGCGCCGGGCGAGGACATCGAGGCCGAGGACGTCGCGGGAGCCGGCGCGGTGCACGTGCTCTTCGGCGCCGCCGGCGTCGGCCTGACCGGGGACGGCGACCTGGTGCTCTTCCGCGGCAACGGCCTACCCGGCTCGCCGGAGGCGAACGAAGGCGTCGGCAGCGCACTCGCCGCGGGCGAGTTCAACCCGCTCTTTGCCGGCGACGACCTGGCGATCGGCGCGCCGCGCGGCGCGGCGGGCGCCGCGGCCGATGCCGGCCGGGTGCTGCTGCTCTCGGATCTCACCGGCGGTGCTTTCGTCGCCGAGTACGCGCAGGGCCTTGCCGGCGTGCCCGGCGCCCCCGAGGACTTCGACCAGTTCGGCGCCGCGCTCGCCGCCGGCGATTTCGACGGCGACGGCATCGCCGAGCTCGTCGTCGGAGCCCCGGGCGAGGACCTCGAGGACCTGGCGGTCACCAACGCCGGGGCGGTCGAGGTGCTCGATTTCGACGGCGACGGCGACCTGGTCTTCACCCAGGAGGATTTCGGACCCGAGCACGCCGACGCGGTCGACGAGCTCGGCCGGGTGCTCGCCGCCGGCGATTTCGACGGCGACGGCGTCGACGACCTGGCGGTCGGCGTGCCGCTCGAGGACCTCGGCCCGATCCCGACCGGCGGGCTGGTGCACGTCCTCGCCGGCGTCGCCGGCGCCGGTCTGACCACGGCGGGGCGCCAGCTCTGGCTGCAGACGATCGACCCGTCGGAGGACGGCGACCGGTTCGGCGCCGCGCTCGCCGCCGGGCGCTTCTCCGGCCACGCGGGCGCCGACCTCGCCATCGGCGTGCCGGGCGAGTCCCTTCCCGGCCACGGCGAGGCGGGCGGCGTCAACTTGCTCTTCTCCGCCGACCTCTTCCACGACGGCTTCGAGTCGGGCGACCTCTCGCGCTGGGCGCGGCCGCCGGTCTGACGGCCCGCCGCGCGCGGGTCGCAGTTTCGGTGCGCACGTCCAGGCACGCCATGGACCGCGAACGCGCCCCGCGGCGCGAGGACCGGCCGCCCGTGACCCGGCGCCGCGCCGCAGGGCCGCGCCGGGGGGTGGGGTCCTCGGGCTCGCGGCGGGAGTAGCCTCGGACGAGCCGCGAGCCCGCGCGTCGCGCGCCGCCGCGGTCCGAGCCCTGGCCCTCCCGAGGTGACCCGATGAGCGTCCACATCCGAGCCGTCGAGTACTACACCACCACCGTTCCCGGATCGCCCGACGCCGCCTACGGCCTGCTCTCCGGGCTGGCGGGCGAGGGGGTGAACCTGCTCGCTTTCAACGCCATCCCGGGCGGCCTCGAAGCCACCCAGCTCGTCCTCTTCCCCGAGGACGGAGCGCGCCTGGCCGCCGCCGCGCAACGCCTGCGGATGACGATTTCGGGGCCCACCGAGGCGCTGCTCATCCAGGGCGACGACGAGCTCGGGGCGCTCGCCAAGGTGCACCGCCAGCTCGACGAGGCCGACGTCCACCCCTACGCCTCGGCCGGGCTCGTCGACGCGCACGGCGGCTTCGCCTACCTCGTGTATCTCAAGCGCGACGAGTACGCCGCCGCCAAGCACGCCCTCGGACTCTGAGCGGAGCTCAGGCGATCAGGCGCTCGGGCTCGGGCCCGCGGCGCAGCAGCTCGGAGAGCGTCGCCAGAGCGCGCGCCAGCTCCTGGCGATCGCGCGGCGGCCCGAGCGCGAAGCGGATCGCGGGCTCGCTCTCCGGCCCGACGGCGAAGTGCTCGGCGGGCGTGACCAGCACGCCGCGCTCGGCCGCCGCCGAGACGAAGCCCGCCGTCGTCCAGCCCCGCGGCAGGACGAGCCAGGCGTGCGGGCTCGCGGCGTGGCTGCGGACCTCGAAGTCGCCGAGCGCCGGGTTCATCATCGCCTGGCGGGCGCGGATCTCGCTCCGCTTCCACTCCCGCACGCGCTCGTCGAGGCCGCTCGCCACCAGCCGGGCCACGAGCTCCGCCGCGAGCGGCGGCGCCAGGTAGATCGACGCGGCGATCGCCGACTCGAGGCGCGCCACCGCCGCGGCGGGCGCGTGGACGAAGCCGACGCGCAGGGTCGGAAAGAGGCTCTTCGAGGTGCCGGTCAGCAGGTAGGCGTTCGGGATCCGCGACGCGTAGCGCGGCGAATCGGGCAGGAGGAAGCCGTAGCTGTCGTCCTCGACCAGCGTCAGCCCGAGCCGCTCGACCTCGGCGGCGACCTCGTCGGCGCGCCGCGCGGTCGCCACCGCCGAGGTCGGGTTCTGCAGCACCGGCATGGCGTAGAGGGTGCGCGCGCCGCTGGCGCGCGCCGCGGCGCGCAGCGAGCGCGGCCGGATCCCCGCCGCGTCGGTCTCGACCGGCACCAGGCGCAGCCGCAGCTCCCGGCCGAGCGCCTTGATCCCGGCGTAGGTCCGGCGCTCGACGAGCAGCGCGTCGCCCGGCGAGAGCAGGGTCGAGAAGACGACGAGCATCGCGTGCTGCGCGCCGGCGGTGACCAGGACGCGCTCCGGCGCGGCGGCCATGCCGTCGGCGCCCAGCAGGCGCGCGCCGGCCTCGCGGTGTCGGACGCGGCCGCGGTAGGGCGCGTACTCGAAGACCTCCTCGGCCGGCAGCTCGCGCGCCAGGCGCGCCATCGTCTCGCGCAGCTCGCGCTCGAAGGGCGCCGGGGCGAGGAAGTTCGCGCGCAGGTCGTGGACCGGCTCGCTGTCGCCGGCGCTCGCCGTCTCCATCCGGCCGAGGACGAACGTGCCGCGACCGACCTCGCTGCGGATCCAGCCACGCGACTCGGCCTCGGCGTAGCCGCGGGTCACGGTGGTCAGGGCGATCGCGAGCTCGCGCGCCGTCTCGCGCTGGGTCGGCAGGCGGTCGCCGGGAGCGAGCTCGCCGCGCTCGACGGCGCGGCCGATGGAGGTCGCGAGCGACCGGTAGAGCGGCCCCTGCGTGCCCGCCGGCAGCTTCGGTTTCCAAATTGTCATGCATACATTATAGCGATTGACATGCGATCAATCCAACCCTAGTCTGCCGATTGTCATGACACTCGCCCCGACCGTTCCGCCCGCCGATCTCGAGCCCGCGGCCGCCGCGCCCGGCGCTCTCTCCGTGCCCGCCGCCGAAGTCACGCTCGACCCCGACGACTGGCAGGCGCTGCGCGCCCTCGGCCATCGCATGCTCGACGACACCCTCGATCGCCTCGAGCACGTCCGCTCGCGGCCGCTCTGGCGGGCGGTGCCCGACGACGTGAGGGCGGAGTTCCACCGCCCGTTGCCGCGCGCCGGCGCCGGCATCGAGAACGCCTACGCCGACTTCCGCGAGCTCGTCGCGCCCTATCCGCTCGGCAACACCCATCCGCGTTTCTGGGGCTGGGTGACCGGCGGCGGCTCGCCGTTCGGCGCGCTCGCCGACCTGCTCGCGACCGGCGACAACGCCACCGTCTCGGGGCTCGCCTCGGCTCAGGTGCACGTCGAGGAGCAGGTGCTCGACTGGCTGAAAGAGCTGCTCGCTTTCCCGGCGGGCGGCTCGGGGCTCCTGGCGAGCGGCTGCTCGATGGCGAACGTCATCGGGCTCGCGGTCGGACTGCTGGCGAACGCCGGCTTCGACCTCGCCGAGGAGGGCATGGCGGGCGCCGCGCGACGTCCGATCCTCTACGCCTCGCGCGAGACCCACTCCTCGGTCGACAAGGCGGCGCGGCTCCTCGGCCTCGGGCGCGCGGGTTTGCGCAAGATCGGGGTCGGCGCCGACTACCGCATCGACCTCGGGGAGCTCGCGGCGACGATCGCCCGCGACCGCGAGGCCGGGCACCACCCCTGTCTCCTCGTCGGCACCGCCGGCACGGTCAACACCGGCGCCTTCGACGACCTCGAGGCGCTCGCCGACCTCGCGGCGCGCGAGAGGCTCTGGTTCCACGTCGACGGCGCCTTCGGCGCGCTCGCCGCGGCGGTCCCCGAGCTCGCGGCGCGCACCGCCGGGATGGCGCGCGCCGACTCGCTCGCCTTCGATCTCCACAAGTGGCTGCACGTGCCGATCGAGGCCGCCTGCCTGCTGGTGCGCGACCCGGAAGCGCACCGCCGCGCCTTCACCGTCCCCGCCTCCTACCTCTCGGAGCTCGAGCGCGGCGTCGCCGCCTATACCCATCGCTTCTCGGACCTCGGACCGCAACTGACGCGCGGCGCGCGGGCGCTGAAGATCTGGATGACGCTCTCCGCCTACGGCGCCGACCGTCACGCGGCGGTCGTGGCGCAGAACGTCCGCCAGGCGCAGGCGCTCGAGCGCCGGATCGGCGCGCGGCCGGAGCTCGAGCTGCTCGCCCCGACGACGCTCAACATCGTCTGTTTCCGCTACCGCGGCGGCGCCGCGGACGAGCGGCTCGACGGCCTCAATCGCGAGCTGCTGATGCGCCTCCAGGAGCGCGGCCTCGCGGTTCCCTCCTCGACCGTGCTCGGCGGACGGTTCGCGCTGCGCGTCTGCATCGCCAACCACCGCACCCGCGAGGCGGATCTCGAGCTCTTCGTCGCGAGCGTCCTCGAGCTCGGGCGCGAGCTCGAGGGCGAGGCGGCGTAGCCGGGCCGGGCTACGGGCAGACGCCGCTGCCGCAGGCGTTCTTCCCCAGGTTCGTCCCGCCGACCGGCGCGGTCGACAACTGGCAGCCGGCGTAGGAGCCCATGCCGGAGAAGCGGATCGACTTGCCGTTGACGCCGTTCATGGCGACGTCGCGCACCGCGAGCGAGTCGGTGTCGATCCCGTCGCCGGCGATGGCGCTGAAGATCGAGTCGGTGATCGAGCCGGTGAGGACGTGGACGCCGTCGTGCCGCGTCGCCTGGATCGTCAGGTCGCGCAGCCGGGCGCCCTGGGTGCTCTCGATCCCGTTGCCGCCGATGAAGCGCACGACGACGTTGGTGACCTCCATCTGCCAGGTGGCGTGGATTCCCGCCAGCCCGAAGTAGGTGACGACGCCGTTCGAGACGCGCAGCAGGGTCGAGGTCGAGATGCCGTAGCCGGCGGTCGCCGCGCAGTTGGGCGGCGAGATCGAGCAGGCATAGCCCCCCTGGATGGTGAATCCGTTGAGGTCCAGGGAGACGCCGGAGAACCCGCCGGCCGTGACGTCGATGCCGTCGAGCGCCGGATCGGCCACCTCGAGGTCGCTCGCCAGCCGGTAGCTTCCGGCCTGAGAGATCGTCACCGGATAGCCCGGAGCGTCGCCGGGGAAACATCCGGCCAGGGCGCAGGTCGCGTCGATCAGCTGGACGCCGTCGACGGCGAGGGCGGCAGGGGTCGGCCAGGTCGCTGCAAGTCCGGCGACGAGTGCGAGGGCGAGGCGCGAGCGGCGGCGAGGGATTCGGCGGGTCGGGTTCATGGAGAGCCTCCGACCGATCCTACGTCTCCCTGCCGAGCGGGGCCGCGGAGCGAGCCTCAGAGCGACCAGGCCGAGCGGTCGCCCGACTCGAAGCCGTCAAAGAAGAGGGCGCCCTCCTCGTAGGCGCCGACGTCGCACCAGAGGCCGGAGTAGCGCGGCGCGCCGCGCTGGTCCTCGGTAAGCGGCGCCGTCGGCCCGATGCAGCCGTTCACCGGATCGCCGCCGTCGATGGCGTTGCTCCCGGGCAAGAGGGCATGGGTCTCCGTCGGCCCGCCGTTCTTCGCCAGCGGCCCGAGGGTGGCGAGGTCGTTCAGGAGGTCCCAGCTTCCACTCCCGAGGACGACGGTACAGCCGGTCGTGTCGCCGAACAGGTTGCGGCCGTACGAGGCCACCGAACCCGCGCAGTCGTCGGGGTTCTGGGAGTCGAAGACGTAGTTCCCGGCCAGCAGGCTGTTGCGCAGGTTCAAGGTCCCCGAGGGTGAAACTTGCGCGCCGCCGCCTTCGCCGAATCCATTCTGGTCCGAATCGGCCTGGTTGAAGGCGACGGTCGAGCTGTAGACATTGACGCTGCCGTTGAAACCCACCTGGATTCCGCCGGCGTCGAGCGCGGCTCGATTCGCGCTCACGGTGCTCGACACGATCCGCACGTCCGCACCGGGTTGGGCGTCGATGCCGCCGCCGTACAGCGCGGAATTGCCGCTGACGATCGAGCGTTCGACGGTCGTCGCCCCGACCGCGCTCAAACCCCCGCCGCTGTTCCCCGCCTGGTTGTTGCGGATCACGCTCTCGAGGATTCGCAGGGCGCTCCCGACGGCGCCCGGTACGAAAATCCCGCCGCCGAGAATGGATGCCTGGCTGTCCCGAATCACGACGCGGGTGAGTCGGGTGGCTCCTGCCGAATAGAGACCTCCGCCCAGACCCGAAACCGCGAACCCGTTGCGCAGGGTGAGGGCGGTGAGATTCGCCTCTCGACCCGCGTCGATCCGAATCACCCGCTCGAGCTGGTTGGCATCGATGATCGTCGACTGGGCGCCGGCGCCGATCAGCTCGATGATCGGATTGCCGGCCGCCGGAGCCGTGAAGTTGAGATCCCCGCTGTCGTCGCCGTCCCCGCCAGCCGCCGGGCGCGTCAGCGTGTAGGTCCCCGCCGGCAGGAAGATGTTCGCTCCCGCGCCGCTGATCCGGTTGGCCTGCATGACCGCGGCGCGCAAGGTGCAAGTGCCGGCGGCGGTGTGGCAGAGGCCGTCGAGCACGTCGTCGTCGAGCTGGTCGAGAGTGCTGTCGACGAAGAAGTCGACCGCCTGCGTCGGCGACGCCGCGAGGCCGGCGACGAGCATCAACGCGGCGCGAACGGACGTCGGCACTCGGATGGAAACTCCCATGTTCTCGCCTCCTGGCGCGCTCGGCGCGCGGACCAGCAGGCAGGCTAGCGGCGGCGACCGGCGCCCACCAGCGCATGAACATGGGGAGAGGGGGGCGGTGACTAGACCAGGCGCTCGCGGATCGCTCGCGGTGTCTAGACCAGGCGCTCGCGGATCGCTCGCGCCACGGCCGCCGATTTCGAGTGCACCTGGAGCTTGTCGTAGATCGAGCGGATGCAGCTGCGCACGGTGTGGACGGAGATCTCCAACCGGTCGGCGCACTCCTGGTAGCGCAGGCCCTCGACCAGGAGCACGAGCAGCCGGCGCTCGGCCCCGGTCAGCGCCGGCGCGGCCCGCGCCGCCGGATCGCCGGGCGCGACCTGCCGGAAGAGCTCGACGACCCGGCGGGCGATCTCCGGCGACATCGGCGATCCGCCGTCGTGCGCTTCCCGGATCGCTTCGAGCAGCCGCGCCGGCGGCGTGCGCTTGAGCAGGTACCCGCAGGCGCCGTGGCACAGCGATTCGAAGATCCGCCCCTGGTCGTCGAACACGGTGAGCATGAGGATCGCGGATTCCGGCAGGCGCTCGCGCAGGAACGCGACGCCGGTCGAGCCCGGCACGCCGGGCAATCCGATGTCGAGCAGGATCACGTCCGGGCGCGGCGCCGGGCGCGCTTCGAGGGCGGCCTCGACCGAGCCGTAAGTCTCGCGGCAGCGGAAGCCGGGCGTGCCGTCGATCAGCATCGCCAGGCCCTGGCGCAACGCGCGGTCGTCCTCGACGATCGCGACCCGGATCGGCGGCGGCGAGGGGTCGGCGGGCAGCTCGGAGGTCACGGTCTCCTTCTACCTCCTCGGCGGCGGCGCGGATACCGCATGTTCATGCGGTGCGGATGCGGCGCGAGCTCGGCGCGGGATCGCGAGACTCACCGCGGTCCCGGCTCCCGGCGCCGACCGCACCGCGAGACGGCCGCCGAGCTCCCGCGCCCGCTGCTCGAGATTCAGCAGCCCGCGACCCCCGCCGTCGCGATCCGTGCGCGGCCGCCCGACGTCGAAGCCTCGACCGTCGTCGCGCACCAGCGCCTGGAGCTCGTGCCGGGACGCCTCGACGCGCACCTCGACCCGGCTCGCCCCCGCGTGGCGGGCGGCGTTGTGGATCGCCTCCTTGAGGATCAGCAGCAGGTGTCGCCGCTGGTCGGCGGCGAGCCGGATCGAGCCGGCGTCCGCCGGGGCGATCCACTCGAGCGCGATCCCGCGCTCGCCCAGCAGGTCGGCGGCCAGGCGGCGCAGCCGCGTCAGCAAGCTCGCGAGGTCGTCGCGCCGCGGATCGATCGACCAGACCATGTCGCTCGCTTCGTCGGTGATCTGGCGGGCGGTATCGGCGATCTCGAGCAGCTCCGGCGTGGCGCCACCCGCGTTCTCCGCCCGGCGGTTCGCCACCTCGCTCAACACCGCGATGCGCGACAGGCTGGCGCCGAGATCGTCGTGCAGGTCGGCGGCGATGCGCGTGCGCACGCGCTCGACCGCGACCAACCGCGCCAGTCGTTGGCGGTGGAAAAAGTAAGCGCCCGCGAGCGGCAAGGCGGCGAGGACGGCGAGCGCCCACCACCGGCGCCAGAGAGGCGGCGGCAGGGTGAACTCGAACGTCGCCGGCTCGCCCTGCGTGCCCTCGGGCAGAACGGCGACGACGGCGAAGCGATAGTCGCCCGGCCGCAGGCCGGCGTAGGTCACGGCCCGGTCCCGGGTCGGGGCGCTCCAGGCGCTCTCGAGCCCTTCGAGCCGGTAGCGATACGTGGGCTCGCGGTCGAGATCGGCGCTCGGGGCGACGAATCCGATGCGCAGCCGATCGGCGCCGGCGGCGAGGCGCAGCGGGCCGAGGCGCGCCGTGCCGGTCTCGCCGAGCGGCTCGGGCACTCCGGCGATCTCCACCGCGGTGAGCAGCGCCGGCGGGGCGGGCGAGGCGGGCTCGGGCTCGGAGCGCAGGCGCGACAGCCCCTGCATGGTGCCGAACCAGAGATCGCCGTGCCGGTCGCGAAAGGCGGCGCGCACGACGTTGTTCGCCAGGCCATCCGCGGTGGTCAGCCGCCTCACCCTGCCGGTCGCGGGATCGAGTCGATCGATCCCCTGGTCGGTGCAGGCGTAGATCCGGCCGTGCAGATCCTCGGCGAGGCAATGCACGTCGTTCGAGGAGAGGCCGTCGGCAAGCGTGTACGAACGCGCCGGCGTGGCGAGCCCCTCCGCCGACGGCGCGTCGAGCCGCGCCAGTCCGCCGCCGATCGACGCCACCCACAGGCGGCCCGCGCGATCGAACAGCAGATCGTAGACCGCGTTCCAGCGCGGCAGGCGCCCGCGGTCGAGCGCCGCCAACCGTCCGCCGTCGAAGGTGCCGATCGTGCCGTCGCCGAAGCCGATCCACAGTCGGCCCGCCGCGTCCTCGCGAAAGACCGTGGGCGCGTCGCGCGGCACTCCCGCCCGCTCGCCGAAAGACTCGAATCGGGCGGAGGCGCGTCGCCAGACGCTCAGGTAGGGCGCGGCGAAGGCGCCGATCCAGATGTCTCCGCGCCGGTCCTCGAAGAGCACCTGGACGGCGGCGCTGGCGAGACCGTCCGCGACCCGATAGTGCGCGCGAAGCGGCGAGCGCTCGAGGTCGGCCAAGCGCCGCGACCGCGGATAGCGCAGCAGCCCGTCGACTCCGGTCGGCAGCCACCACTCCCCCTCCCGATCCTCGAAGCCCACCTGTCCGTTCCACCAGCCGGTGTACGCGAGGCCCGCCGGCAGCGTGGGCGCCACCGCCGCGAAGCGCTCGCCGTCGAAGCGCTGCACGAAGTCGCGTTCGGCGGACGAGAGCACGTACAGGACCCCGTCGCGCCCTTCGCCGATCGATCGGATCCGGAAGCCGCGCAGGCCGTCGCCGGCGTCGTAGGTGGTGAAGCCGCTCCGCCGCAGGCGCACGGCGCCGCCGCTCGGCGAACCGAACCAGAGGTTTCCGGAACGGTCGACGAGGCTCGGCCGCACGCCGTCGTCGGGCAATCCGTTCTCTCGCCCGAAGCGCTCGAGTCGCCCGTCGCGAAAGCGCCCCAACCCGCGCACGGTTCCGATCCAGATCGTCCCGTCGCGGTCCTCGAGCAATCCGGTGCGCGCCCGCTCGTCATCGAGTCCGTCGCCGCGGCGGATGCGGATCGCCTCTCCCGCCGACTCCGGCAGCCGAATCGCTCCCGGGCGTGCCCCGGCGCGCGGCCGCGCGGCGGCGCTGGCGATCGATCCGCCGGCCGGCGCCTCCAGGCCGGCGGTCGGCTTCCAGACGTAGACGCCCTCGTCGACGTGGCCGATCCAGAGCCGGCCGCCGGAGTCGAGCAGCAGGGCGAAGATGCGCTGGTCGACGCCGCTCTCGCCGACCCGGAACCGGGCGACGCGACCGTCTTCCGCCCGGTGCGCGATGCCGACGGCGGTGGCGAGCCAGAGTCCGCCGCCCGGCTCCTCGACGATCTCGCGGACGCCGGTCGCGGCCCAGGGATCTGCGGCGCTCCCGAGCGCGACGTGCTCGAACTTCCACGGCGTCGCGCGGCGCTCGACCCGATAGAGACCCGCCGCGGTGGCGGCCCAGAGCCGTCCGAGGCGATCCTCGTGCAACGCCCGCACCTCGGTCGCCTCGGGGCTCTCGCCCGGGACTTCGCAGGCGAACAGCTCGCGGCGGCTCGCGACCGCGGCGGTCGCCAGGGTCGCCGGGTCGAGCAGCCGGCAGACGCCGCCGCCGGTCGCGAAGAGCAG
Source organism: Thermoanaerobaculia bacterium (assembly GCA_046331385.1). GTDB lineage: Bacteria > Acidobacteriota > Thermoanaerobaculia > Multivoradales > JAGPDF01 > JAXLQW01. Next base: position 3,458,216 of record JAXLQW010000001.1, on the reverse strand, counting down.
CTCGCCCGAGCGCGTCTCGAGAACGTCCGCGACCCAGCCCTCGGGCACTCCTTCGCTCCGGCCGTAGTTGCGGAAGCTGGTGCCGTCGAAGCGGCTGACTCCCCCGTCGGTGCCGAACCAGAGGATGCCGCGCGAGTCTTGGCGCACGACAATCACCAGGTCGCCGGCGAGCCCGTTGGAGCTGTTGAAGAGGCGCAACGGCAGGCGCTCGGCGTCGAGCGACACCGCCACGGCGATCGCGACCGCGAGCCACCCGGCCGCGAGCCTCGGCACCTGCCGCGGGGCGACGCGCGCCGCGTGGGCTCGATCGCCGCCCGGCGGGGCATCGCCGTTCACGGCGCGGATCTTACGTCACGCCCCGCGACCGGCGGCTCCCACGGCGGGTCGCGATCTCGCTCCCCGCCGCGCGCGACGCCGGTCCGTCGCTAGACCCCGCCCGCGACCGACGACCAGCGGCAGGCGCTGCCGCCGCCGAACTCGAAGTCGTCGGCGAACAGTAGCGGAGTGGCGCCGAGGTACAGGCGATCGTAGGCGCCGGTGAACTGCGGCGCGCTCGCCGTGAGCGGCACGAAGTCGCCCCACACCCGGACCGCCGCGACTCCGGCGGGAATCGCGACCGCGCCGAGCAGCGGCGCCCAAGCGGGCGAATCGCCGCCATAGACCCAGTCGCTCCAGCCCGTCGGGCCGACGCAGCCGGCGGCGGCGAAATACTGGAGATAGAGCCGCGCGTATCCCGCACCGGCGGACTTGTAGAGCCCGCCGAGATAGAGCGCCGGGGTCGCGACCGGATCGACGTCGATGCACTCCTGCGAGTAGATCGCCAGGTACTGCATCGACGCGGCCATCTCGGAGGTCCCGTCGGCGGCGTCCGAGAGCGCGCAACCGGTCGCGTCGCTTCCGAGCACCCAGGTGCCGGTGTGGTCGATCCAGGAGCTCAGGCCGAGCCCGGCGTCGAAGTCCGAATTGGTCAGCAGGTTCTGTCCGATCGCCAGGCTCGAGGAGCCGAGCAGCAGGAGCAGGGCGGCGCGCAGGGCGGTCATCGGTCGCATGAGAGATCCCCTCGGGTCAAAACGGTGTTCTCTCAGGGACGTGCGATCCGGCGGCGAATCGGATCAGATCCGGCCTGCTCGCCGAGGCCTACCGCCCGGCCCCGAGCCGGACTAGGATGGGCTCGATCCAATCCAGAAGGCGAGGAGGTCCGGCCATGACGGAAGACAAGGGCAAGCCCTGGGTCAAGTGGGTGGTCCTCGGCTGCTCGGGGCTGCTCCTGCTGGTGGTCCTCGGGATCGCGGCCTGTTTCTCGCTCGTCGTCGGCGCGGTCAAGCAGTCCGGCGCCTACCAGGAAGCGCTGGAGAAGGCCCGCGCCACGCCCGCGGTCATCGACGCGCTCGGCTCGCCGATCGAGCCCGGGTACTTCGTCAGCGGCTCGGTCTCGGTCGAAGGCGGGTCGGGGGAGGCGAAACTCTCGATCCCGCTCTCCGGCACGAAGGGGAAAGGGACCCTGTACGCCGAAGCGACGAAGCGGGCCGATCGCTGGCAGTTCTCCCTGCTCGAGCTCGAGGTCGAGGGACGGTCCGAGCGCATCGATCTGCTGGCCGGGCCCTAGAAACTGGATGCGCCGGGCTCTCCTCTGCGCGGGCGCGGCGCTCCTCCTCGTGCCGCCCGGCTTCGCCGCCGACCTGCTGATCCTCGCGAGCGGCGAGCGGCGCAGCGGCGCGCTCGCCTCGTGCGACGACGAACGCTGCTGGTTCGATCAGGCGCCGGTGGCGCTTGCCGACCTCGCGTGGATCGGACTCGGCGTCGGCGAGGAAGCGCCGCCGCGCTCGCCGGCGACGCCCGGCGCCGTGCTCGTCGACAGCCGGGTGATCGCCGGCAAGCTCGAGGGGATCAGCCTCGGCACGGTCGCCCTCGACTCGGTGGAGCTCGAGCGCGAAACGGTGCGTTGGGTGCGGGTCACCGCCGCACGGCCGCCGGACCCGCCGGAAGCCGAACCGCCGGCGGTCTACCGGCCCTCGCCTCCTCCGGCACCGGGCCCGTCGCCGCCGGAGCCGTCACCGGGACCGCCGCAGCCGCCTCCGCCACCTCCGCCATCGCGCCCCGACGCACCGGCGCCACCGCCGCCCGGATCCGCCGCTCCATCGCGCGCCGGATTCTGCGATCCGCGGCAGGGCATGGTCCCCGGCTCGGGCGCGACGTGGACCGGCGCGGCGCGCCTGCGCCAGTCGATGCGCGGTCCCGGGTGGCTCTCCGAAGACAGCGCGGATTTCGAGGTGAAGCTGCGCGAGTCGTGCGAATCGCCGGTCTTCGATCTCTCCGCGACCCCGCGCCGGCGGATCGGCACGATCACCTGGCTCGATTCCGGCGGCACCGTGCAACACGACACCCGGAGAGAAGAGACGACGGGCTACTGCCTGTGCGAGGGCCGCGAGGCTTCGACCGAGCCGGCCGTGGTCGCCGGCGCCATCTACCGGCGCACCGCTTCCGGGGACGCCACCGCCGCTCTCGCCTTCGATCTGCCCGCCCAACCGTTCTACTCGCTGACCCTCGGCAACTCGGGCGAGACCCTGGAAGCCCCATGTCGCGGCGAGACCTGCGGCGGCAGCGCCGGCCGGTCCCTGATGCAGTTCCATGCCGGGCGCTACCCGCAAGCCTCGCCCGCCGAGAGCTGGGACCCGGATCTGCGCCGCCCGGAGGACGGCGTTCTGCGCGGGAGCTACAGCAAGCCCCTGGGTCCGGCGACGCTCGAGGTCTCCTGGAGCATCTGTCGCGCCGGCGTGCCCTGTCCGCCGCCGCCCGAGCCGGGCGGCGGCACTTCGTCCCCTCCCCCGCCGGCGCCCGGGGAGGACTCGTGCGGCGACCTGGCGCGGGAGCGCGCCCTGGTCGACGTCCTCTGGGCACAGCGTCAGGCCTACGCCGCCGATCTCGAGGCGCAGTGGCACGCGCTCGAACAGGCGCAGAGCGACATGCTCGACCACCACGAGGCCTACAAGGCGGCGCTCGACGCCTGCGCCATCTGGGACATCGTCGCCGAGACCCTCGAGTCCTCGTCGGGATGGGCCGGAGAGTTCACCGAGTTCTGGACCAAGGTCCTCCTCGGCGATCTCTCGGCCTCGGTCGGCGAGGAGCCGTGGAAATCGCTCTCCGAGCGCGTCTGGGACGTCTTCCCGGCCCAGTCGACCTGGGCCGGCCTGATGCACGACCGGATCGCGGGTTGCAGCGCGCCGCTGCCGGACGACCTGCGCGCCGCGGCGCTCGCGTTCGTCGACAGCTGGGAGCGCCTGCGCGGCCTGATGCCCGCGGTGCAGGAGAAGCTCAACCGCGTCCGCGACCAGGACCTGCGCTACTGGGAGAAGTGGCAACGCTTCTACCAAACCTGCCTCGGCTGGGCCGCCTGCAAGGGCGTGCCGCCGACCGACTGTCCCCGGCCGCCGGAGCAACCGAAGGGACCGATGCCGCCGGCGCCGCCGGATTAGCGGATCGCCCCTTCGCTGCGGCCCCCAGCGAGCGTCGCGCCCGCCGGGGAACCGCCAGTGGTTCGCAGGCGATCGCGAATCCGACCGCGAACGAGCCGCTCAGGGCCTGGGGAAGAGCGCGCGAAACAGCCACGCCCTCGCGGAGCGCCACTCTCGCTGCACGGTGATCGCCGAACAGCCGAGGACCTCAGCCGTCTCCTCGAGCGAGAGGCCGGCGAAGAACCGCAGCTCGACGACCTTGGCCTGGCGGGCATCGAGCGCCGCGAGGCGGTCGAGGGCCTGGTCGAGCGCCACGATGTCGATCGCCGGCGGCGCTCCCTCCGCCCCGGAGTCGAGCGCCAGCTCGACCTGGACCGCCGCGCCGCCCCGCTTCTGCGCCAGGCGGCGGCGAGCGTAGTCGACCGCGACGTTGCGCATCGTCGTCGAAGCCACGGCGAAGAAGTGCGCCCGGCTCCGCCAGTCGATCTTTCCGTGCACCAGCCGGAGGAAGGCTTCGTGCACGAGCGCCGTCGGTTGCAGCGTCTCGCCGGACGAGGCGCGTCGCAGGCGCTGGCCCGCGATCCGGCGAAGATCCTCGTAGACCAGCGGCACCAGACGGTCGAGGGCCGCAGCATCGCCGTCGCGCCAGGCCTTGAGCAGCGCGGTGACCTCGCCGGCGGGAGTCTCCGGAGCGCTCACGGCGACGACTCCCGGCGCGAGCGTGGCGTCGGCGGCGGGTCGCTCCGGGGCGCCGCAAGGATCGACTCGAGCGTCCGTTGCGCGCGTCGCGCGGTGGCCGCGTAACCCAGCCGGCGACTCTCGGCGACGATCTCCGTCAGCCGAGTCGCCGCCACAGCGGTCGCCCCTTGGGCGGCTTCCAGCTCGGCGCCGACGATGTCGACCGCCCACCGGTGAAGCCGGCTTCCGCCGCGCGCGGCTGCCTGGCGCAGCGGCGCGAAAGCGGCCCGTGCCTCCTGGATTCGCCCTTGGGCGAGCAGAGCGCGCGTCCAGACTCCGGAAGCGGCGGCGAAAGTGTAGGCGAGCTCCGACCAGCGGCGGTGCCGGCCCGTCGCCTCGCGCGCCAGGGCCTCGCCTCCCGTCGCGTCTCCGGCGGCGAGCATGAGGTCGGCCTGCGCGAGCGCGATCTCGGACGCGAGGTGGCGCAGGCTCGAGCCGTCGTAGATCGATCGCGCGCCGGCGAGCCGCGCGCGTGCTGCGGCCAGGTCGCCCCGCGCGGCCAGAACCTCTCCCTGCAGCCAGAGCGACTCGGCGGTCCACAGCCGTTCGTGAGCCGCGCCACCCTCGCCGTGCTCGGCCGCGCGCGCGAGTCGTAGGGCGGCGTCGGGGTCGCCGCCCTCGAGCCGCATCCAGCCGAGCGCGAGGCTCAGATCTTCACGGAAGAACTCGGCATCGAGCTCTACGAGCCGCTGATGCGCCGCTTCGAGCTGTCGCCGGCCGGAGGACATGTCCCCGCCGAGGTAGGCGATCACTCCGAGCCAGCCGCGGTGACTGGCCGCGAAATCGTCGGCCCCGAGATCGCGACTCAGGATTTCCGCTGAAGTGAAGCACTCGCGGCTGCGATCCAGGTCACCGCGGTAGAGCCGCATCGTGCCGAGAAAATCGAGCGCGTCGCGGCGGACGGCAGGAAGCTCGATCGCCGGCGCCGCCGCGACCACGGACGAGACCTCCCGCTCTCCTTCGTCCGCCGCACCCGCGCGCCAGCGCGCGAGTCCGATCTGCAGCGCCACGTCCGCGGCTCCGATCCGGTCGCCGCCGGCGATCCGGAGCCGTCTCGCCTCCGCGAACGGGGCCAAGACGCGCTCGATCTGCGGCGAATCCCAGAACTGCGCCCCCTCCGCCAATCGCGCTTGCGCGAGCAGCAGGTTCGCCGCCAGCGCCTCCGCCTTGGCGACCGCCCGTTGGGTGGCGCTCGCTCCCGCCGGCGAGCCGCGGGCGACGCGCGCCTCGAGCAGGTCGATGCGCGGATCGTCGGCGAGCGGCGCCGGCAGGCGGCGGAGCGCGGCGATCGTCGCCGCGGCATCGGCGGTCCGTCGCGCCGAGACCTGCGCCTGCGCCAGTCCGAGTCCGGCCTCGAGGTTCTCGGGGTCGAGCTCGAGCAGCTCGCGATAGGCGGCGATCGCCTCGTCCCAGGCGAACGACCAGTAGGCCCGGCGGGCCGCGAACAGGAGCTGCACCGGCCTCGACAAACCGGTCGAGAGCTCGACCGCCCGGGAGATTTCGGCGTTCGCTTGGTTGTCGAAGCCCTGGCGCGCCAGGACCGTCGCGAGCTCGAAATGCGCCGGCGCGAACGCCGGAATCCGCCGCAGCGTTTCCTCGAGCAGCGCGCGAGCGTGCGCGAAGCTGTATCGACGCGACTCGGCGACGCCCTCGGCGAACAGCCGCGCGCTCGTCGCGTCCGCCGGCCGCTCGGCGACCAACGCCCCGGACTCCGCGGGCGAGAGCGCCGTGACTCCCAGCCGCGAACGGAGCTCGAATCCGGTCCGCGCCACCAAGTCGAGGATCTCGCGCTCGGTGCCGGTCTCGGCGAGCTGCGCCACGACTTCGCCGCCCGGCGCGCGGAGCACCCGCAGGTCGACCCTCAGCGCGCCGTCGGGCTCCGGCGACCCGAGGTAGGCGCCCTCCACGACCAGTTCGACGCCGAGCCGGCGGAAGAGCAGCGCGAGATCGCTCGCGCTCGCCAGCCGACCGTCGGGGATGGCCAGGTCCGTTCGGGCCTGGGCGACGAGCTCGCCCGGGGCGGCGCGCAGGCCGCTCCCGGCGCCGAGCTCGGTGCGCAGCATCTCCGTCAGCACGCCGCCGATCCAGCGCTGGTCCGGACGCGAGGAGAGGTCGGTGAATCCGAGGACCGCCGCCGACCTGACCTTCGGCGGCGTCGCAGCCGCCGACGGGGCGCCATGCACGCGCCAACGGGCTAGGGCGAAGCCGCCGGCGACGGCCACCAGGAAGAGCGCCGCGCTGGCGGCTGCGAGGCGGTGCCGACGCAGAAACCTCGCGGCGCGATAGCGCGCGCTGCCGCGGCGAGCCCGCACCGGCAGCCCCGCCAGATACCGACGCAAGTCCTCGGCGAGCGCCGCCACGGTCGGGTAGCGATCCGCGGGCGACTTGCGCAGCGTCTTGAGGACGATGGCATCGAGGTCGCCCGCCAGCTGGCGTCGAAGCCTCTGGGGAGAGCCGTCGCTCGGCGGGAACCTGGACGCTTGAGGCTCCGGCCGCGAGCCCGACCCGGCTCCGGACTCGACCGGATGGGAAGCCGCCGTCGAAGGGCGCTCGGGATCGACCTCGCAGACGGCGACCTCCACTTCCCGCGCGGTGCGGCCACGCAGCTCGTAGGGGCGGCGGCCGGTGAGCAGCTCGTAGAGCACGACGCCCAGCGAGTAGATGTCGCTCGCCGGTCCGATCTCCCCGCCGCGCACCTGTTCCGGGCTGGCGTACTCGGGCGTCATCAAGCCGGCGGCGGTCAGCGTGGCCTCGTCGCCCTTGCCGTCGCCCTCGACGAGCTTGGCGACGCCGAAATCGAGCAGCTTGGGACAGCCTGTCCCGTCGACCAGGATGTTCGACGGCTTGAGGTCGCGGTGCACGACGCCGCGCGCGTGCGCGAACTCGACCGCACCGCAGACGCGGAGAAACAGCTCGATGCGCTCCCGGAGGGCGAGGCCCGCGCGCGCGGCGTAGGCGCCGAGGCTAGGCCCGTCGACCAGCTCCATGGCGATGAAGGGCGACCCGTCGGAGGTCCTCCCGCCGTCGTAGAGGCGCGCGATCGACGCATGATCGAGGGCGGCCAGGATGTCGCGCTCGCGCTGGAAGCGGCGGCGCAGCAAGTCACCGTCGAGGTGCGAGCGGATCACCTTGAGCGCGACGCTCTTCGGGTAGTCGCGATGCACCGCCTGGTAGACCGTCCCCATGCCGCCGGCGCCGATCTCGCGCAGGATCCGGTAGGGCCCGATCGCCTCCGGCGGACTCGCCGCGGTCGCTTCGACCGACGACGCGGGCAGGAATTCGGCGCCGAGCGGTTGCTCGAGGAACTCCCCGGCATCCTCTTCGGACGCGAGCAGCGCTGCGACCTCGGCTCGCAGCTCGGCGTCGCCGCCGGCGAGCTCGTCGAGCCGTAGCGCTCGGCCCGCGGGCGGCGCATCGCAGACCCGCTCGAACACCGCCCGCACCTCGGCCCAACGTTCTGGAGTCACTGCCCTTAGGTTAGCCCGATGCGGGGCGCCCGGCGAGGGGTTCGAGGGCTCCGGGGCGGCGAGATCGTCGGCCGATGATGCGATTTCCCCCGTTCCTGCGAGAGAGAGGGTAGACGACCCTTCCGGGAGACCGATCATGAGCTTGCCGAAAACCCTCTTCCTCAGCCGCACCGCTATCGCGTCCACGATTCTGCTCTGGGCTGCCGCGGGGGCCTCTCCCGTTGACGCTCAGGTCGCGCCCTGCGGGCTCGACAACCGGCGGGATGCGTGCATCCACCAGGACAGCGTCGATGGAGCCGGAAACGCGGTCGCGAACAGCACCGACCCCGGCGACCGCTTCGGCGCCGCGGTCGCCATCGCCGACTTCAACGGCGACGGCTTCGGCGACCTCGCCGTGGGAGCTCCGGGCGAGGGGGACGTCGGAGCGGTGCACGTCTTCTTTGGCGGAGCGCTGGGCCTCGGGCTCCCGGGCCAGCGCTTCTTCTCCCAGAACAGCCTCCTCGGAGGCGACGAAGGCGCCGAATCCGGGGATGAGTTCGGCGCTGCGATCGCCGCCGGGGATCTCGACGGCGACGGCTTCGACGACCTGGTCATCGGCTCGCCGGGCGAGGACCTGCCCGTAGACGGGTCGATCGGATGCGGGGTCGGGCTCCTGTGCAACGACACCGGTGGAGTGCATGTCGTCTACGGCTCCGCCGGCGGCCTCGACCCGGCGGACTCCGAGTTTCTCGAGCTCGGGAACATCTTCGCCGGCTCCAACCGGCGCGGCGACGATTCGAGATTCGGCTTCGCACTCTTAATCGCCAACCTGAACGGCGTCGACCAGGTCGCGGACCTCGCGGTGGGCGCGCCGCTCAAGAACGTCCGCGGCAGAATGTACGTGCTCTTCGGCGACCCCCAGGGGCTCAATCAGGGCGACAGCGCAGTCGACGTCGACCTCTTGAGCACCGTGTGCGGAAATCCCAATGGCGACTTCCAGCATTTCGGGATCGCGCTGGCTGCCGGCGCCTTCGACGCCGACCCGGAGCGCGAGCTGATCATCGCCGCGCCACGCTGCACCCTGGAGGGATTCGCCCACACCGGCGCTATTTTCTCGCAGGGCGACGCGGCTGCCACGCCGATGACCGCGCCGATCGCGCAGACCGACTTCGCTCCGCCGAGCGCCGGCAACTCCGCGGACGACGACTTCGGGCACGCTCTCGCCGCCGGCGACTTCAACGGAGACGGGCGGACCGACTTCGCCGCGAGCGCGCCGTTCAAGAACCACGGCCCCGGCAATCCGAGCGATTCGGGGCGTGTTTACGCGGCTCTCACGACCTCTGCCGGCTTCGATCTCGACAACGCCGACCTGCTCGGCGAGGACCGATGGGCCGGGCAAACGCCCGCCGTCGACGAGCAGTTCGGCTCCGCGCTCGCGGCCGGAGACGTCGACGGCGACGGTTTCGCGGATCTTCTCGTCGGCGCCCCGAACGAGGGGGCGACCGACGTGGGCAACGTCTTCCTCGAGAAGGGCTCGGCGCTCGGGCTGACCGACTTCGGCAACCGCCTCTTCTCGCAGACCGGCATCGGCGGCGCGGCGAACCTCGCCAACGACCACTTCGGCAGCGTTCTCGCCGTCGGCGACCTCGACGGCGACGGCAAACTCGAGATCGTCGTCGGCGTTCCGGACAAGGACGTCGACGGCGACGCCGACGCCGGCATGGTGTACGTCACGCGGGCCTTCGATCCGGCCTGGATCTTCGCCGACAGCTTCGAGTCGGCGGGCACCTCGTTCTGGTCGGCGACCGTTCCTTGACCGCGACCGGCGCCGCCGGAGCCCGGGCCGCGGCGTCGTGACAGAATTCGCGGCTCTCGCCCGCGCGGCCGCGGGCGACGATCGGAGGTCACCCGAGTCATGAGTCAGCTCGCGGCGGAGACCGCCCGGCGGCGGACCTTCGCCATCATCAGCCACCCGGACGCGGGCAAGACGACGCTCACCGAGAAGCTGCTGCTCTTCGGCGGCGCGATCCAGCTCGCCGGCGCGGTCAAGGCCAAGGGCGACCTGCGCCGCGCGCGCTCCGACTGGATGAAGGTCGAGCAGGAGCGCGGCATCTCGGTCGCGACCTCGGTGATGACCTTCGAATGGGGCGACACGACCTTCAACCTGCTCGACACTCCGGGCCACCAGGACTTCTCCGAGGACACCTACCGCACGCTGACCGCGGTCGACTCCGCGGTCATGGTGATCGACGCCGCCAAGGGGATCGAGGCGCAGACCCGCAAGCTCTTCGAGGTCTGCCGCCTGCGCAACGTGCCGATCACCACCTTAGTCAACAAGCTCGACCGCGAGGGGCGCGACCCGTTCGAGCTGATGGACGAGATCGAACGCGACCTGCAGCTCGACGTCACCCCGGCCAACTGGCCGGTCGGCATGGGCTCGTCGTTCAAGGGCTGCTACGACCTGCTGCGCCAAGAGCTGCTGCTCTTCGACCGCGGCCACGGCAGCCGGCTGACCGAGGCGATCCGCTTCTCGGGACTCGCCGACCCGGGGCTCGAGGAGCACCTGCCGCACGGCGCGGTCGCGGCGCTGCGCGAGGAGGCGCACCTAGTCGCCTCGCTCTGTCCGGCCTTCGACGTGGCGACCTACCGCGAAGGCCATCTGACGCCGGTCTTCTTCGGTTCGGCGCTGCACAACTTCGGGGTGCGCGAGCTGCTCGCCGGCATCGCGCGTTTCGCGCCTTCGCCGCGACCGCAGAAGACCGCCGAGCGCGAAATCGAGCCGACCGAGGAGAAAGTCACCAGCTTCGTCTTCAAGATCCAGGCGAACATGGACCCGAAGCACCGCGACCGGATCGCCTTCGCGCGCATCTGCTCGGGCAGGTTCGAGCGCGGCATGAAGCTCTTCCATCCGCGCTCGGGCAAGACGATCAACATCCACACGCCGGTGATGTTCCTCGCCCGCGAGCGCGAGATCGCCGAGGAGGCCTTCCCGGGCGACATCGTCGGTATCCCGAACCACGGCGCGCTGCGGATCGGCGACGCGCTCACCGAGGGCGAGCGGCTGCGCTTCCTCGGCATCCCCTCCTTCGCCCCCGAGCTGCTGCAGAAAGTGCGCGCCGGCGACCCGCTGAAAGCCAAGCACCTCGGCAAGGCGCTCACCCACCTCGCCGAGGAGGGCGCGGCGCAGGTGTTCAAGACGCGCATCGGCGGCGAGTGGATCGTCGGCGTCGCCGGTCCGCTGCAGTTCGACGTGCTCGCCGACCGGATCCGCACCGAGTACGACCTGCCGGTCGACTTCCAGACCACGACCATCCTCACCGCGCGCTGGGTCGAGGCCGACGACGAGCGCGAGCTGAAGAAGTTCCTCGACGCCCATCAGGGGGCGGCCGCCGACGACTGGTCGGGCGCCCCGGTCTTCCTGGCGCAGAACGCCTACCGGCTGAAGATCGCCCAAGAAGACTGGCCGCGGATCCGATTCCAGAAGACCCGCGAGCACGCCGAGTAGCGGCGGACGCTCACCCCGACCGGGCGCGGTGGGCGTCGAACGCCTGGCGACAGGCGGCGGCCCGCGCGCGCAAGGCGGAGAATTGGGGCGCCTGGCGCACGCTCGCGAGCAGCGGGTCGGTGGCGAGCGCTCCGTCCGCGCAGTAACCGCGCTCGATGGCGAACTCGAGGAAGGCGAGCGCCTGCGACTCCTCGCCTTCGTAGGCGAGCAGCGCTCCGATCTCGTAGGCCCCTTCGCAATCGCGCTCGGCGATCTGGGGCACCGCCAGGGCGGGCGCGGCGCGGCGCGACTCCGGCGGGTCGACCAGCGCGCGCACCGCGGACCGCATCGAGATCTCGGGATCGGGCGGGAGGCCGCGCGCGATCGCCCGCGCCGATTCGAGGTCCCCCCGGCGCAGCGCGATCAGGACCTCGGTCACCGAGACGAAATTCGAGCGGATCTCGAGGTGCAGGAATTCGCGCGCGCGCTCGAAGCGACCCAGGCGCTCGAAAGTCAGGGCGCAGGCTCCGAATCCGGCGAGCCCGGGGTCGAGGTCGCGCGCGCGCTCGCATTCCGCGGCCGATTCCTCGACCGCGCCGCCGTAGCGCAGGACGTAAGCCATCGTCAGGTGAGCCTGCCCGTCCTCGGGGTGGCGCTCGAGCAGCGCGACGGCGAGGTCGTAGGCCTCGGCCACCTGACCGCGCTCGGTGCGCAGGGTCACGAGCAAGCCCGCGGCGCGGGTGAGCTCGGGGTCGATCTCGAGCGCCCGCCGCCCGGCCTCCTCGGCGCGCGCGAGCTCGCTCGGCCCGCCCTTGGCGAAGCGGTAGGAGTAGTAGCGACGTCGCGCAAGCTCCGCCCAGGTGGGCGCGAAGCCGGGATCGAGCGCCGCCGCACGCTCGAGATCCACGATCGCCTCCCGATTCGGCGCCGGGTCGCGCCCGACCGGGAGGGTGCGCAGATACATGCGATAGGCGGTTTCGTTCGCCGGGCCGCGCGCGACCGGGCCGGAGGCGTCGCCGAGCGCCGGCAGCAGGCCGACGCGTACCCGCTCGGAGATGCGGTCGCGCAGACCCACGAGGTCGCCGGCGTCGACCGCCAGCGTGTCGTGCCAGAGCACCCGGTCGGCCTGGGCGTCGATCGCCTGCAAGCTGACGCGCAACCGCCCGGCTTCGCGCGCGAAGTGGCCGGTGACCAGGGTCCCGGCGTGCAGCGCCCGCCCGGCGGCGCGCGGATCGGCGGCGGTCTCGGCGCGATCGGGATTGAAGGGACGGATGATCAACGCGCGCGAGCGGCTGAGGGCGTCGGTGACCTCGTCGGGGAGCGCGAGACGGAGGTAGGCGTCGGCGCGGTCGGCCCCCGCATCCTCGAAGGCCAGCACGGCGATCGCCCGCGCGCCGTTGCCCGCCGGCGCGCCCGCCGCGCGCAGGCGGAGCGCCACCCAGGCGCCCGCGATCGCGAGCGCCAGCGCCGTCGCGACCGCGAGCGCCATCCGACGGCGTCCGCGGCGCGCGCTCGCGGCCGGCGCCGCCGTGACCTTCGCCGCCCGGTCCGTGCCCGATTCGGCCGCCGCGGGCGCCGAGGCCTGCAGGAGCTCGCGCTGCAAGCGCTTGAGATCGGAGCGCAACTCGGCCGCGCCCTGATAGCGCAGCTCCCGGTCCTTCTCGAGCGCCTTGGCGAGGATCCGCTGCAGCTCGGGCGGCGCGCCGGGAGCCGAGAGCGCGAGCGCCGGCGGCTCGCTGCGCAGCACGGCGTCGAGCGCCGCGAGCGGGTTGGCGCCCTGGAACGCCCGCCGTCCGCTCGCCATCTCGTAGAGCACCGCGCCGAAGGAGAACAGGTCGCTGCGCGCGTCGATCGGTTCGCCGCGCGCCTGCTCCGGCGACATGTAGGGAACGGTCCCCAGCGTCGCCCCGGTGGCGGTCAGGGCGCCCGCCTGGGTGGGCGTCTGCGAGCCGCCGTCGGAGTCCGGAGCGAGCAGCTTGGCGAGGCCGAAGTCGAGGATCTTGGCGTGCCCGAGGCCGGTGACGAAGAGATTCCCCGGCTTCAGGTCGCGATGCACGATCCCCGCGCGGTGGGCGGCGTCGAGGCCGTCGGCGATCTCGATCGCCAGCTCCAACAGGCGCGGGAGGGGCAGGGCGCCGCGCGCGAGGACGGTCTCGAGGCTCTCGCCCTCGAGCCGCTCCATCACCAGGTACGGCGAACCCTGGTGCTCGCCGATCTCGAACAGGGTGCACAGGCTCGGATGGTTGAGCGCCGAGGCGGCGCGCGCCTCGCGGGCGAAGCGCTCGAGCGCGGCGCTCTCGCGGGCGAGCGGCTCGGCGAGGAACTTCAGCGCCACCCGGCGACCGAGCACCTGGTCCTTGGCCTCGTAGACGACGCCCATGCCGCCCCCGCCGAGGCGGGAGAGCACCAAGTAGCGGCCGACCGTGGTGTCGATCACGAGCACGCGCTCCGCGCCACCGGCCGCGCGCCGCGGGTCGCGGGTCGAGCTCGCCGAAGATCGGGAGGAGTCACCGCCCGTCATGATACTCGGGCGCCCGGAGTGCGGGTCGGCGATCCGGGACCGAGACCGCGCGGATCGCGGCGGCCCGCCGATCGCTGACCAAAGTCAGTGGCCCGCACCCGCGGGCTTCGGGCACAATCCCCAACGTCCGGAATCCGGGAGCGCGGGAGTACGCCATCGGGGCCCGCGGCCCCGTCCACGTCGCTCATCCGCTCCGAGGGGGAGAAGCCATGCGCAAGATCCTGTCGTCGTCACTCGTCGTCCTCGCGCTCGTCGCCTTCGCCGTCGCCGCCGGCCACGCGGCCGACGCGCCGGCCCATCCGATGCACCACGCGGTGCAGGGCGCCGCGCTCGTCTGGGGCCCGGTACCGCCGCCCTTCGCTCCCGGAGCCACGATGACCGTGGTGCACGGCGATCCCTCGGGCGAGGGTCCGTACGTGATCCGCGCCAAGATGCCGGCGGGCTATCGGGTGATGCCCCACTGGCATCCCACGGCGGAGAACGTCACCGTCCTGTCGGGAGGGTTCGGCATCGGCGCCGGCGACACCTTCGACCGCGCGCAGGGCGAAGTGCTCGGGGCGGGCGGGTTCGTCTCGTTGCCCGCGCTCATGCACCACTACGCCTGGGCGGAGACCGAGACCGAGATCCAGGTCCACGGCATGGGGCCTTTCGCGCTCTTCTACGTCAACCCGGCCGACGACCCGACGCCGAAGCCGAAGGGCTGAGCGCTCCGCGATTCAGCTCGGGCCGGGGGGCGCGAGCTCGGCGACGCCCAACGCCAGCAGCCCGGCGAGCGCGAAGTAGCCGATCGCGATCGTCGCGCGCTCTCCGGCGGTGATCTCGAAGTAGCCCGGCCGCTCGGGAGCCGTGCCGCGGAAGGAGCGGAAGGCGCGAAGGCCTCCGAGCACCACGACGACCCAGAGGATCGGATTGCCGGTGCGCACCGCGAGCACCAGAGCCACGCCGAGCCCGCCGACCCAGAACCAGCGCGAGATCGCGCCCGCCACGCGCCCGCCGTCGAGCGGCGAGACCGGAATCAGGTTGAAGAGGTTGAGGAAGAAGCCGCTGTAGGCGAGAGCGGCGAGGATCGGCGCGTCGAGGGCGCGCGAGAGGACCCAGCACAGCAGCGCCGCGAGGCCGCCGGCGAGCGGCCCGGCGATCGCGACTTCGGCCTCGATGCGCGCGTTTGGCGGCATGTCCTTCATCGCGATCATGGCGCCGACGAAGGGGATGAAGACCGGCGCCCCGGCGCGCAAGCCGCGCGCCCAGAGCGCCGCCGCGTGTCCCATTTCGTGCAGGAAGATCAGCAGCACGAAGCCGAAGGCGAACGGCAACCCCCAGGTCGTCGCGTAGACCCAGATCGTCAGCGCCATCGTGCCCGCGGTCGTCAGGACCTGCCCGAGCTTGAGGAACTTCAGGCCCGCGAAGACGAACTTGAGCTTGCCGAGCGCGACGAACAGGAGCGACTTGAATTTGAGCAGCAGCGCTGCCGCCGCCGCGAGGAGCCCCCAGACTCCGGCGCGTCGCGGTCGCGAATGCGGCGTCGCCGCCGCGGCCGCCGAGGGCGGAGGCGGGATGGCCGGCGGCGGAGGCGGCGGTGCGGCGGGCTGCGGCGCACGCCGCGCGAGCTCCGCCGCGAGGCGCGCGAGGTGCTCGGCGTCGGGATCCCGGGGCTCGTTCACGACGCCCTGGCGGCGCGGGCGGGGATCTTCCAGGCTTCGTAGGCGCCGATGGCGTAGAAGACGAAATCCATCGCGCCGAGCGACTGGCCGTAGACGCTGGTGAAGACGCCGAACGGGATGAAGCTCGGCAGGTCGGCTCCGGGGTCGTCCTTGGCGACCTGCGCGAGCACGTAGTGGTTGACGATCAGGTACTCGCCGAGCGCCATCGCGCCGAGCGCCACGAGGAGCGAGGCGATCGCGAGTCTCGGCCCCCCGCGGCCGCCCGCCGCTTTCGACGTCGCGAAGCCGACCAGCAGCCCGACCCCCACCGCCACCAGGCCGAGTTTCATGTCGGTGGCGACCACCGAGAGATACCAGAGAAAGGCGCCGGCGACCCCCGCCGCGACGGCGACGAGGACCGGCAAGCCGAGCCCCGCCGCGGGCGCGGCGGGCTCGATCGGCGCCGGTCCGAACGCGCTCCCGTCGTGCACCTCCGGCGCTACGGCCCGCGCCGCGAGCTTGCGCTCGAGCTCCTCGACGCAGGAGGCGCAATAGGTCCGGCCGTTCCAGCTCCGTCCGCATTCTCCGCAGACCGCGCGCTCGCAACGCGCGCAACTTCCCGTCGCTTCCCTCTCCCCGTGCAGCGCGCAGAACGCCATGACTCCCCTTTCTCAGCCGGACCGCGCGGGTCCGCCGATCTCGCGCGCCAGGCGGAGCATCGCTCGGCGGGTCGCCGCGCGCGCCGCCTCGGGCGAGACCCGGCCGGTGGCGAGGGCCAGCTCCTCGTACGACAGCTCGAGCTCGACCCGGCCGACGATCAGCTCGCGGTCCTCGGCGTCGAGGCCGACGAGGGCCCGGCGGAATCGCAGGCGATCCTCGGACTCGCACGCTTCCTCGAGGGCCGAGGGACGCGGGTCGGGGGCCACGAGCCCCTCGCTCGAAGCGATCTCGCCGAGTCGCGAGCGTCGGATCTCGTCCCGGACGCGATTCCGGATGCACTGGCGCAGATAGAGGTACACCTGCGCCGGCGGACGCGACTCGAGGTCTTGCAGGTGGGTGACCGCCGCGCTGCAGGCGTCTTGGACGAGGTCCCAGGTGTCGCAACGCCGGCGCGCGTGGCGCGGCAGGCGGGCGTGCGCCCAGCGGGCGAGCGGCGGCAGGAGAGTCGCGAAGAGGCGCTCGATCGCCCGGCGCGCCGAGGATCCGCCGCGCGCGAGCGCGCCGCCGGGATCCGCCGGCACCCCGCGGTCCGCCGAAGACTCGGCCGTCCGGCGAGCTGCCCGCATGTTCCTCCCCATCGAAAGCAGGCTTTCGGTCGCCTCCGAGCCTAGGGGTCGCCCGCCGGGGAGTCAACCGGTCGCGATTCGAAAACACAGGGTCGGTTCCGACCGGCGAGCCCCTTCCGTTCGTCTATAGCGGCATGATCCCCCGACCCGAAGGTTGGCCGACCCAGCTCGACGCGTCCCTCCTGCCGACTCCCGCCAACGCCCTCACCTATCCCGAGCGCCTGGCGATCCCCACCGGTTTCGGCCCGCCCTGGGCCGGAGTCTGCGTCTCGGGCGGCGGCTCGCGGTCGCTCTCGGCCGAGATGGGCGAGCTGCGGGCGCTCGCTTCGCTCGGCCTGCTGTCGAAGATCGGCTGGCTGTCGACCGTCTCGGGCGGCACTTGGGCCGCGACCCTCTTCAACTGGGCGCCGCCATCGATCGCCGATGCGACCCTGCTCGGGCCGCTCGAGCTCGACCCGAAGAGCCTGCGCTGGGATTCGGGCAGCGCCGCCGTCGACGTCGGCGTCCTCGATCCGCAGGCGATCGGCAGCGCCGCCACCCGGGTCGGCATCGAGGAGATGCTCGCCAAGGCGATCGAGCTCTACTACGAAGGAGTGCCGGTCGCGGAGCTCTGGCCGCGCGCGATCGGCGCCCTCGTGCTCGCGCCCTTCGGCCTCGGCGACGACCCGCAGCGCTACTTCACCTGGACGCCCTGGTGGCTCGACCACGCCGTGCTGCCCTACAACCGCAAGCTCGCGGCGACCGATTTTTTCGTCACCCGGCCCGAGCGGCCGTATCTGGTCACCAACTCGACCCTCTTCTACCCGCCCTCGCCGCCGGCGCTCGCCCGTCGCCCGGGAGGGTTCTCCTCTCCCTGGGAGGTCGGCTACGAGTTCGAGACCACACCGATGAGCGCCGGCATCCCGCCCGGCTTTCCCTTCGCCGGGCCGCCCTCGCCCGGTCAGCCCGGCAGCTCCGATCTCGGCGGCGGATGGATCGACCCGTTCGCCATGGGCAGCACCGCGCCGCAGGCGATCACCCCCGAACGTCGCTTCAAGGTGCCGGCGCCGGTCAACCGCTTCCGGCTCTCCGATCTCGCGGGCCTGTCGAGCGTCGCTTTCGTCTACGACGTGCTCGACCTCGCGCACCAGAGCGGCATCCACTTCCTCGACGACATGGTGCCGCAAGTGACCTGCTGGCCGGTGCTCAACGCCGCGCGGCTGCCGCGCAACGCCGCCCGCTCGTTCCTGTTCGGCGACGGCGGCAACCTCGAGAACCAGGGCATCATGCCGCTGCTCCGCCGCGGACTGCGCAAGCTGATCGCCTTCGTCAACACCGAAACCCAGCTCTCGCAGCAGGGGCCGAACCGCGAAGTCGTCGTCGACTCGGACCTGCCGCCGCTCTTCGGGCTCGAATGGAACGCTTCGCAAGCGCGCTACGTGCCGATCTCGCCCTCGTCGCCTTTCCGCTTCAACCAGGTCTTCGACCGCGCCACTTTCGACGATCTGCGCTCGCAGCTCTGGAATCGCGCGCAGGCGGGCGCGACCGCCCTGGCGGTGCAGAGAAACGTCGCGGTCGCGGCCAACGAGCACTACGGCGTCGCCGCCGGAACGACCGACGTCCTCTGGGTCTACCTCCACCCGGTCGGCTGGTGGTGGAACCGGCTCGACGTGGGCGTGCGCGATTGGATGGACGTCGAGTTCTGGAACTACTCGACCTTTCCGAACTACACGACCGTCGGTCAGCTCCACCTGAACGACCGCCAGGTGAACCTGCTCGCGCACCTCGCGAGCTGGAACGTGGCGGGGACGATCTCGATCGCGAGCTACCCTGCCAACGCCAGGGTGTTCTCGGACTTCCTCGCCGGGTGACCGCGCGGAGGCCTCGGTTGGCGACCGCCGGTTTCGGGCTAAGGCGACCGCGCCGACCAGCGCGACAGGTCGCCGCCTTCGAAGTCGTCGCTGAAAGTCAGGCTCCCCCACTCGAAAGCGCCGAGGTCGCAATCGACACCATAGGGCCGGATCGAGCCCCGCTGGTCGGCGGGGATCGGCGCGCCGAAATCGTCGATGCACCCACCGACAGCGGTCGGATTGCCGGCACCGACGGCAGGGCTGTTCGCGGCCAGCGCCAGGGTTGGCGTCGCTCCGCCGTTGTAGGCCGCGGGCTGCAGGAGCGGGTCGACCGCCTGCGTCGCGCCGGCGATCGAGCAGCCGCCGTCGTTGTACTGCACGATGTTGTAGCCGTTCGAAGCCACGGGACCTCGGCACTCCTGCGGCACCCGAACCCAGAACGGATCGAAGAACACCTGCTCGGCGTTGTCCGCCAGGATCGAGTCGTAGAGCTGCACGTTGCTCGAGGACGACTGGCCGTTGTAGATCGCGCCGCCGGCACCCGAGCCGCTGCGATCGGACTCGGCCTCGTTGAGCGCGAAAGTCGTGTTGAACAAACGCAGGCCGGGATCGACTCCGAGGTCGCTGAACAGCGCGATGCCGCCGCCGTTGCGAGTGGCGAGATTGTGTCGGAAGGTGGAATTGACGACGGCGAGGTCCGCTTCCGGAAACAAGGCGATCGCGCCGCCGTCCTTGCCCTGGTTGTCGGCGAAGTAGGACTCCTCGACCCGCGCGGGCGCTGCCGCGAACGAGACCGCGCCCGCCAGCTCCGTCGCGGAGTTGCCCTCGAACCGCAGGCGCGCGAGCGTCGCCTGCGCATTCGCGAAGAGCGCCCCGGTGCTATAAGCCGAGTTGCGGGTGAAACTGCCGTCCGTGGCTACGAGGCTGGAGATCGCGACGACGGCTCCGCCGGCGCCATCCGGCGATCGGTTGTCGTCGAAGGCGCAGCGCTCGAGGGTGAGCGGCGCCTGCGAGTAGATCGCGGTGCCGGCGCCGAGACCGAGGCTCCCGGTGGCGAGTCGAAAGCCGCGGATCGTGATGCCGCGCAACGTCAAGGCGCCGGCGGTGTGATGCAAGCAGCGGGCGTTCGGCGCACCCAGGGGTTGCACGATCGAGGCCGCTGCGCCCGCGCCTTCGATCGTCATCGCGCGCGTGATCGGCAACTCACCGAGAGCCAAGCTGATCGTCAGCGCCGGGAGCAGGACCCTCGGGTCGGGCGATACCTGGGCATTCGCCTCCTCGATCGCCGCACGCAGAGTGCACACGCCGCCCCCCGTGTCGCATACCCCGTCGATGACCGCATCGTGCGCGTCACCGATGCTGGTGACGACGAAGGTGGCGGCGAGGACCCCGCCCGGGGCGCTCGCGACGCAGACGATGAGCGACCCGGCGAGCCGGAATCGTCCTGCACGGTGGGGCATGCGGGCCTCCCGCCGTGGCGCCTTGACCGGCGCCAACCGCTCCGATCGGCCTCCTCGGCTTCCACTCTACGAACGGATCGGCGCGTCGCAACCGGACACCCGCCCGCCCAGCCCTTGCTAGGCTGCCCGCCGTGGAACCGGAAACTCGCGGTTCGGCGCTGACACGACTGATCGACGTCTGGCGGGAGACGCCGGGAGGGGGAGTCCCGGTCGACGCCCTCTGGCAGGCGGCCTACGACGAGTTGAAGGTGATCGCCAAAGCGCGCCTGCGCAGCCAGGGGCCGGTCACCGTCCTCGACACCACCGACCTCGTGAACGAGTCCTACCTGAAGCTCGCCGCGCTCGGCCGCTTGCGGGTCGAGAGCCGCGGGCGCTTCTTCGCCTACGCCGCGCGCGTCATGCGCTCGGTGGTCGTCGATCTGGTGCGCGAGAGCCTCGCCGCGCGCCGCGGCGGCGACGCGACGCGGGTGACGCTCGACACCGCGGTGGCGAGCGAGACCCCCGGCGGCTGGGGTGACGACCCGCTCGGCGTCGACGCGGCGCTCGCCGAGCTCGAGCGGGTCGAGCCGCGCTTGGCGCGGGTGGTCGAGATGCGCTACTTCTCGGGCTACTCCGAGATCGAGATCGGCGAGCTGCTGGGGCTGACCGAGCGCACCGTCCGCCGCGACTGGCAGAAAGCGCGGCTCCTGCTGCGCGCGATGCTCCGACGGTGACCGCGCTCCCCTGTCCCCCCGAGCTCTGGGAGCCGTTCTCGCGCCTG
Source organism: Thermoanaerobaculia bacterium (assembly GCA_046331385.1). Taxonomy (GTDB): domain Bacteria; phylum Acidobacteriota; class Thermoanaerobaculia; order Multivoradales; family JAGPDF01; genus JAXLQW01. The sequence goes on along the minus strand of JAXLQW010000001.1, from coordinate 3,437,600 downwards.
CTCGACGCCGCGCTCGAGCTGCCGGCGACGCAGCGCCCGGCCTGGCTCGCCGGGCTCGCGCCCGAGCAGGCTCCCCTGCGGCCCTACCTCGAGTCGGTCCTCGCCTCTCCGGCGGACGCGCTCGGCCACGACGTCGAGCCCGGTCCCGACTGGCTCCCGTACGCCGCGGCGGCGCTCGCCGCCCGCCCGGAAGCGGGCGAAGACGAGCTCCACCCCGGCGATCGCGTCGGGCCCTACACCCTCCTCGCCGAGCTCGGTCGCGGCGGCATGGGAACCGTCTGGCGCGCCGCGCGCAGCGACGGCGCCTACCAGCGCGAGGTGGCTCTCAAGCTGCCGCACCCCGACCTGCTCGCCGGCGAATCGACGCGACATCGGTTCCGCCGCGAGCGCGACATCCTCGCCCGCCTCGCGCACCCGAACATCGCCCAGCTGCTCGACGCTGGCGTGACCGCGGACGGGCAGCCCTACCTGGCGCTCGAGCTCGTCGACGGCGAGCCGATCACCGACGCCTGCCGCGCGCGGCGATCGCCGCTCGCGGAGCGGATCGCGCTCGTCCGCCAAGTGATCGAGGCGCTGCGCGTCGCCCACGCGCGGCTCGTCGTCCATCGCGACATCAAGCCGTCGAACGTATTGGTGACCGCCGACGGCCGGGTCCGCCTGCTCGATTTCGGCATCGCGAAGCTGCTCGAAGGGACGGTCGACGCGGCGCTCTCGACCCGGCTGACGCAGGCGCACGTCCGCCTCGCGACTCCCGACTACGCCGCTCCCGAGCAGCTCGCGGGGGGCGAGGTCACGGTGGCGACCGACGTCTTCGCGACCGGCGTGCTGCTCTTCGAGCTCGTGACCGGGCGGCGGCCGTTCCGCCCGCGCCCGCCCGGGCCGTTCGGTTCGCTCGCGGCGCGTGATCCGGCGGCCGAGGCGCCGCGCGCCTCGGCGAGCGTCGCGCCGGAGGTAGCGGCCGAGGTCGGCGGCCTCTCGCCCCGCAACCTGGCGCGCGCCCTCGCCGGCGACCTCGACGCCATCCTCGCCAAGGCGCTCGCGGTCGACCCGGCCGAGCGCTACGACTCGATCGCCGCCCTGGGCGAGGACCTCGATCGCTTCCTCGGCCACCAGCCGATCGTGGCGCGTCGCGCCTCGCGCCGAATGCGCGCCGCCAAGTTCCTCCGTCGCCACCGCCTCGGCGCCGCGATGAGCGCGGCGCTCGCCCTCGCCGTCGGGCTCGGGATCGCCGGCGTGCTGCGCGCCTCCGCGGCCGCGGCGCGCGAAGCGCGGCGGGCGAACGCTACCAAGGAGTTCTTGCTCAGCGTCTTCACGGCGAGCGACCCGAGAGTGACGCGCGACCGACCGCGCGGCGAGATGCCGGCGCGCGAGCTCCTGGACATCGCCACCGGCCAGCTCGAGGACCGCCTCGTCGACGATCCCGAAACGCGAAGCAAGCTGCTCAGCTTGGCCGCGACGATCTACTCCTACCTCGACGATCTGCCTTCGGCGCGCCGCCTCGCCCGGCGCAACACGGAGGAGCTCGCGGCGCGCCTCGCGGCCTCGGATCCTCGCTTGATCGAGGCCAAGCTGTCCGAGGCCTGGCTCGCGATCGACGCCGGCGAGCTGGAGGATGCCGAACGTCGGCTCGCCGAGCTCGACCTCCTGATCGTAGCGGCCGGGGACGGCGCGGAGCGGTCGCGAGCCGAGTGGTGGCTTGCCCGGTCCGATGTCGCCGGCGCTCGCGGCGATCCGGCGCAGCGCGAGGGGTTGCTGCGCGCCGCGGTGGCCGCCTACGAGCGGGTGGCGCCGCGCGAGGCCGGCTATGGCGCCGCGCTCTCGGATCTCGGTCTGTTGCTCTACCGGCGCGGCGAGCTCGCATCCGCGCTTTTGAGCTTCGACCGCGCTTTCGAGGTCGAGGTTCACGCCGACGCGAGCGCCGGCGTCGACCTGGCGAAGATCCAGGGCCGCCGCGGTCAGGCGCTGTTGGCGCTCGGTCGGACGCGCGAGGCGATCGCCGCCTTCGCGGAGGCGCGCCGCCGCTTCGCGAGCACGGTCGGACTCGACTACCCGGCGAGCTTGGTCGCGACCGCCGGCCTGGCGCAGGCGCGCTGCCGAGCCGGCGACCTCGCAACGGGCACGGCGCTCCTCGCCGAGGTCGACCACGCGATCTCGCGGCTCGGCGGCGCGAAACCGCCCTGGGCAGCCGAGATCGAGATTCTCCGCCGCGGTTGTCCGGCGGCAGCGGCCGTCGGGACCTCTCGCCCCTGAAGGCGAGTCGGCGAGCGCCCGCAGCGCGCGAGCCTCTCGGTCGGTTGCGCCCCGCGGCCGCCGGGAGTAGGGTTGGCCCCGCTCACGCTTCGCGCCCGGCGCCCCCTCACCCAGGGGAGTCACCCGCCATGAAACGCGCACTGCTCGTCTATCCGCAGTTTCCTCCGTCGTACTGGGGGTTCCGCTACGCGGTCGAGTTGCTCGGCAAGCGCTCGGCGATGCCGCCGCTCGGTCTGGTGACCGTCGCCGGGATGTTTCCGCCCGACTGGCAGCTGCGGCTGGTCGACCTGAACGTCGGCGAGCTCGCCGACGCCGAAATCGAATGGGCCGATCTCGTCCTCACCTCGACCATGGTGGTGCAGCAGCGTTCGCTGCTCGAGGTGATCGCGCGTTGCCGGCGGATCGGTCGGCCGATCGCCGTCGGCGGTCCGCATCCGACCACTTTCTTCGCCGACATTCCGCACGCCGACCACTACCTGCTCGACGAGGTCGAAGAGACCTTCCCGCGCTTTCTCTCCGACTTCGCGGCCGGGAAGGCGGCGCGCTTCTACCGTCCGGCGGAAAAGCCCGCGATCACCTCGACGCCGATTCCGCGCTTCGACCTCCTCGATCTCGGCGCGTATTCCTCGATGGCGATCCAGTTCTCGCGCGGCTGCCCGTTCGACTGCGAGTTCTGCGACATCACCAAGCTCTTCGGTCGGGTGCCGCGCACCAAGTCGGCGCCGCAGCTCGTCGCCGAGCTCGATCGCCTCTACCAGCTCGGCTGGCGCGGGCCGGTCTTCCTCGTCGACGACAACTTCATCGGCAACCGGAAGGAAGCTTCGCGCATCCTGCCGGACGTCGCCGCCTGGCAACGCGAGCGCGGATTCCCGTTCGACTTCTTCACCGAGGCGAGCGTCAACCTGGCGAAGTTCGAGCCCTTGATGGACGCGATGGCGGCGGCCGGTTTCAGCATGGTCTTCCTCGGTATCGAGAGCCCGAATCCCGAGGCGCTCTTGCGCACCAGGAAGTCGCAGAACACCGACAAGACCGACGACCACTACCTGCTGCACGTCGTGCGCGCGATCCAGGCGAAGGGCATCGAAGTCAGCGGCGGCTTCATCCTCGGCCTCGACGGCGACGGTCCGGAGGTCTTCGACGCGCAGGTCGATTTCATCCAGCGCGCCGGGATCCCGATGGCGATGGTCGGCCTGCTCACCGCCCTGCGCGGCACGGATCTCTACGCCCGCCTCGAGCGCGAGGGGCGCCTGCTCGCCGAGTCGAGCGGCAACAACGTCGAGATCGCGCTCAACTTCGAGCCCCAGCTCGACCGCCAGGTCCTGATCGACGGCTACCGCGGCGTCCTCTCCCGGCTCTACGATCCCGGGCTGCGCAACTACTTCTCGCGCTGTTGGACGCTGCTCGCGAACCTCGGTCCGGGAGTCGGGCGCCGACGGCGCAGGATCGGCAAGCCCGAGCTGGCGGCGCTGGCGCGTTCGCTCCGGCTCCAACTCCTCTCGCGCCAAGCGCCGGCCTATCTCGCGTTCCTCGGCAAGACGTTGCTGCTGCGCCCACGACGACTCGCCGAGGCGGTGCGCCTCGGGATCATGGGCCTGCACTTCGAACGCTTCACCCGCCAAACGCTCGCGGCGGACGACTACCGCGAGGCCGCGCGCGCCGGCTACGAGCGGGTCGAGACGGCGGTGATCGCCGCCGCAGCCGGACCGGGACTCGAGAAGCGCCTGCGCCGGCTGGCGGCGCAAGGCGAGCGCGCCCTTCGCCGGTTGCGGCGGCTGCATCGCCGATTGCGGCCGGAGTTTCGCCTGAGCCTGCTCCCCGACGGGCGAGGACTCGAGGAAGCGATCCGTTCCTGCCTCCGCGAGGCTCCCGTCCTCCAGCGCCTACAGCGCATCGGCGAGGACCTGCGACGCGGTTTCGCGGAGGGCTCGTGGCGCAGCCGGCTCGCCGGCCACGGCTACGCGCCCGCCGACCGCCCCCAGCCGGGGAAGCGCGCCCGCCGGCTGGCGGTGGCGCCATTGCTCGAGCAGGGCAAGCGCCGACGCGCACTCGAAGCCTACCTGCGCGAGCTCGGGGTGGACGTGCTCCCGGCGAGCGAGCAAGTGCGGGAACTGAGCGAGGCGGCCTCGAGCCGCGACGGCGACGACCTCGGCGCCCGCCTGATCGGCTACCTGCGGGCGCTCGGCCACAGGGTGGATACCCTGGTCGTGCCGTTGAACGCGGAGCTCGCCGACGCCGGCGAACGGGTGCAGGTGCTCGCCGCCCGCGCCGCGAGCGCCGCCGGCCGCTTGCCGCAGCTCGTCTGCGTGCGCTGTGACACCAGTCGGAGGAGGCTGCGCGCCAGCCTGATCGAGCTCGGCGTGGCGCTGACCGGCGACGCGCCGCGCGCCGAAGCGGCCTTCGACCGCAGCTTCGCCCTCGACTGACCGCGAGCCGCGGGCGCGAATCTGGACACGAAACGCTCTTGGCTCGCAGCCGCGCCGCGGCGGTCTGCGACTTTCGCCTTCTCCGCCAGCGAGAACCCGGCGATTGCGCGCCCGCCGGCGGCGCCGCAGAATCGACCCTCCCCGAGAAAGGACTCCCCATGCGCCTCGTCTCCCCGCGTCTCGCGACACCGCTCGTCCTCGCGCTGCTCGCCTCCGCTCCGGCGCTCGCCGACCACGATCACCACCACGCCGCCGACGAGGCGCTCGGCAAGATCCACTTCCCCATCTCCTGCCAGCCGGCGCAGCAGGCGGCGTTCGACCGCGGCGTGGCGCTGCTGCACTCCTTCGGCTACGAGCGCGCCGAGGCGGCGTTCGACGCCGTCGCCGCCGCCGACCCGGCCTGCGGCATGGCGCTCTGGGGCGTGGCGATGAGCAACTACCACCAGATCTGGGGTCCACCGACCGACGCCGAGTTCGCGCGCGGCCAGGCGGCGGCGAAACGGGCGGTCGAAGTGGGCGCGAGAAGCGCGCGCGACCGCGACTGGATCGCCGCCGCCGCCGCTTTCTACGTCGAGCCGCAGCCGCGGCCGCACGTCGAGCGCGTGGCGGCCTACGAGCGAGCGATGGCCGAGCTCGCGGCGCGCTATCCCGACGACGACGAGGCGCAGATCTTCCGCGCTCTCGCCCTGCTCTCGCTCGCCTACAACTCGCCGCCGGACAAGACCTACGCCCGCCAAAAGCAGGCGGCCGAGATCCTGAACCGGCTGCTGCCCCGCGAGCCCGAGCACCCGGGCGTGGCGCACTACATGATCCACTCCTTCGACTATCCGGAGCTCGCGACGCTGGCGCTGCCGGCGGCGCGCGCCTACGCCCGGATCGCGCCCGCCTCGCCGCACGCGCAGCACATGCCGTCGCACATCTTCACCCGCCTCGGACTCTGGCGGGACTCGATCGCCTCGAATCTCGCTTCCGAGGAGACCGCGCGACGCCTGACCGCCACGGCGCACCCCGGCGCCACTTCGTTCGACGGCCTGCACGCGATGGACTATCTCGAGTACGCCTACCTGCAGACGGCGCGGGACGACGCGGCGCGCGGCGTCGTCGAGCGCACGCTGGCGGTCACCAGCCTCGACCAGCCGACTTTCTCCGCCGGCTTCGCGCTCGCCGCCGTGCCGGCGCGCTACGCGCTCGAGCGGCGCGACTGGCGCTCCGCCGCGGACCTCGTGACCTCGACCGTCTTCCCGTGGGAGAAGTTCCCGCCCGCGGAGGCCATCGTTCGCTTCGCGCGCTCGGTCGGCGCCGCGCGCTCGGGAGACCTCGCCGCGGCGCGCCGCGAGCTCGAGCGCCTCGCCGCCATCGAGAGCGCGCTGCGCGGTCAGAAGGGATTCGACTGGGCGACCCAGGTCGAGATCGAGCGCCGCGCCGCCTCGGCCTGGATCGCGCGCGCCGAGAAGCGCGACGACGAAGCGCTGGCCTCGCTGCGCACGGCGGCCGACCTCGAGGATTCGACCGACAAGCATCCGGTCACGCCGGGCGCCGTGCTGCCGGCGCGCGAGCAGCTCGCGGACCTGCTGGCCGAGCTCGGCCAGTCGAAGGCGGCGCTCGCCGAGTACGAGCGCTCGCTCGCGAGCGCCCCGGCGCGCTACAACAGCCTCGTCGGCGCCGCCCAGGCGGCGGACCAGATCGCCGAGGCCGCCCGCGCGGCCGACTACTACCGCCGCCTCGCGGAACTGTGCCAGGGATCGACCGGCGAACGCGCCCGGCGCGCCGCCGATCGCGCCCGGGAGCGCGAGGCGACGGCGGCGCGCGGTGGGTCTCCTAAGGCCCCGTGAGGTCCCAGCGGCAGAAATCGGCGGCTTCGAAATCGTCGCCTTAGGTCGGCTGGCCGAGGCCGAAGTTCAGGCGATCGAGGTGCGGGTTCACTCGGCCGGCAGGGTCGCCGCGAGCGTCTGGATGGCGCGCTCGAGCGCCGGCTGCTTGAATTCGCGGTCGTGGCGCGCGTCGGGGGTCTCTTCGTAAATGTGGGCGATCTTCAGCTCGGAGAGCACCTGGTGCAGGAACTTGGTGCCCGGGTAGCAACCCAGATCGTCGGCGGTGCCGACGGTGAGGAAGATCTGCAGCTTCGCGGCGCGGATCGCCGCCGCGTTCTCGTGCGCGAGCCAGGCGGGATTGGCGCGTTTCCAGGCTTCGTCGGCGGCTTTCGGGTCGCCGCCGAAAACCGACTCGAGCGCCGGGTGATGCAGGCGAATCCGCTCCACGATTTCGGGCGAGGCCTCGGAGAGCGAGTAGCCGGGCGAAATCGCCGGCGCCACGGCCGCCACCGCGCCGAATTCCTCCGGATGCCGGAACGCCATGCGTAGCGCCCCCGCGCCGCCGATCGACGTGCCGACGAGGAGCGTGCGGCGCGGATCGCCGGCGCACTGGGTGGCCCGGCGCACCTCGGGCAGAAGCTCCGAGGCGAGGAAGCGCTCGCCCTCGCCGCCGCCACCCGGCCGGTCTACGTACAGGCCGCGCGCCGCGCTCGGCACCACCACCACCATCGGCGGCAGGTCGCCGGCGCGCATTCCGTCGCCGAGCCCGAGCGACAGGGGCGCGAGCAGGCGGGCGTTCGACCCCTCGTCCGGCAGCACGACGAGGATCGGCAGCGCCGCGCCCTTGGCGACCGCGGCCGGGGGAAGGTAGAGCGAATACTCGATCGGCAGGTGCCGACCGCGCGCGGTGAGCACGCGGTAGCTCAGCCCTTCGCCGGCTTCGACCGGGGCGAGACGCCGGTTGAGGCGCTCGATCGGCCGCTCGCGCGGCGGGCGTTCGATGGCCGAAGCGAAACCGGCGGCGAGCGCCAGCGCGACGAAGGCGGTCGAGGTTCGGCGGCGGGCGGGCATCGACCGGACTCTAACCGACCGGTGCCGGGGTCGCCCCGCTCCCGAGTCGCGCCACGCGATCGCGTCCGATCGCCCGTCCGCTGCGTTGCCTCCGCTCGGTCGAGCCCCGTAAGATGCGGGATCGCGGACCCCGAGGGCCTCTCGACGCACGGGGTGCGCGGCCGCGACCGGCGGCGCGCCGATCGGCTCCGGCCCCTGCGGAGGACGCCTCATGAGAATTCACCCCGGTCGCCTGCGCCGGCTCCTCGTCTGCCTCTCGATCCCACTCGGCGCCTCCGCGGCGTACGCCGGCGGCGGCTCGACGATCGGCAACCTGGTCTGGAACGATCTCGACAACGACGGTCTCCTCGACGCCGGCGAGCCCGGCCTCGACCTGGTCACGGTCGAGCTGTGGAGCGCCGACGACACGACGCTGCTCGATACGACCACGACCGGCGGCGGCGGCCTGTACCAGTTCGCGGACTTCGCTCCCGGGCTCTACCGCGTCCGGCTCCCCGCGGCCGACTTCGACCCCGGCGGCATCCTGCAGACCTACCGCTCGAGCACCGGGCCGCTGCCCGGCCTCCCCTACGAGCCGGCGCCCGACCCGGACACGGTGCAGGTCGACTCCGACGACAACGGCACCGAGGCGGGCGGACCGCTCGGATCCGGCGGCTTCATCGAGACGGCGGCGTTCTCGCTCGGCGGCAACGTCCAGGAGCTGCGCATCGACTTCGGGGTCAACAACTCGCCGCAGATCGACCTCGCGGCGACCAAGACCGACGGCGCGAGCGACTACCTGCCGGGCACCGCCCTCACCTACACCATCGTGGTCACCAACCGCGGCCCGGCCGACGCCGGCGGCATGACGGTCAGCGACACGCGGCCGCCGCAGATCGCCTCCTGGACCTGGACCTGCGCCCCGGCGACGCCGCCGGCCTACAACTGCACCAGCGACGCTTCGAACCCGGCGACCTTCAGCGACGCCCTCGACCTGCCGCAGCTCGCGAGCGTCACCTACACCGTGCAGGCGCAGATCGCGCCCGCGGCGACCGGTGACCTCACCAACAGCGTGGTCGTCGTCCCACCCGCCGGCATGACCGAGCTGACCAACGGCGACAACGTCGCGACCGACGTCGACCCCCTGCGCGCCGCCGACCTGTCGATCGCCAAGAGCGACGGCGTGACCGAGATCCAGGCCGGACAGAGCGTCACCTACACCATCGTCGTCGCCAACGCCGGACCCAACGCGGCGATCGGAGCCAGCGTCACCGACGATCTGCCGGCGCCGCTCGCCTGCACCTGGACCTGCTCCGGAGCGGGCGGCGGCGTCTGCGCGCCCTCGGGCAGCGGCGACCTCGCCGAGAGCGTCGACCTGCCCGCCGGGGCGAGCGTCACGTTCGCCGTCCAGTGCGCGATCGCCTTCGACTTCGTCGGCCAGCTCGCGAACGCGGCCTCGGTCGCCGCGCCCGCGACCGTCGTCGACACCGTGCCGGGAAACGACGCCGCGACCGACGTCGACACCGTCACTGCGGCGCCGGCCGACCTCGCGCTCGCCAAGACCGCCGACGCGACCTCGGTCCCCTTGGGCGACGACGCCACTTTCACGCTGACGGTCACCAACCAGGGCCCCGGCCCAGCGAGCGGCGTGGTGGTGACCGACACGCTGCCGGTCGGGCTCGACTACGTGAGCGACGATTGCGGCGCGACGGTCGCGCCGCCCTCCGTCACCTGGAACGTCGGCGCGCTCGCCGCCGGAGCCTCGGCCTCCTGTTCGATCACCGCGACGGTCCGCGCCGCGATCCCGATCGTCAACACGGCGACGGTGGCCGGCGTCGAGACCGACCCCGCGCCGGGCGACAACGTCGCGAGCGCCACCGTCCTCGGCGGGCAGAGCCCGCTCGAGATCCCGGCGCTCGACGCGCGCGGCCTCGTGCTGCTCGCTCTGGCGCTCGCGGCCGTGGCGCTCGCGCAGCTGCGGCGATAGCCGCCGCCCGGACGGCGCCGGCAGAGCGGGCGAGGTCGGCAAGCTCACGCCGTCCGCAGCAGGGGCAGGCGCTCACCCGTCCAGCCGGGGAAGAGCGCCCGGTCGTCCGTGATGCCGAGATGCCGCCCGGCGATCTCGGCGAAGACGGCGCGGAAGTCGGTCGTCACCGGCAGGTCCCGCCCCTCGTAGAGCGCCGACGGGTCGAGGCCCGGGAACTTCCCGTGCACCTTGCCACCGTCGACCGCCGCGCCGAGGACGAATAGGCACGAACCGTGGCCGTGGTCGGTGCCCCCCGAGCCATTCTCGCGCACCGTGCGCCCGAACTCGGTCATGGTCATCAGGGCGACGTCCGCCTGGCGCTCCCCGAGATCGGTCCAGAAGGCGGCGATCGTTCGCGCCAGATCGTCGGCGCGGCGGGCGAAGCTGCCCTGCACCGTCCCCTGCGCGACGTGGGTGTCCCAGCCGCCGGTCTCGGCGAAGGCGACCTCGAGACCGAGGTCGGCCTTGACCAGTTGCGCCACCTGCCGCAGCGCGTCGCCCAACGGGCTCTGCGGGTAGCGCGCGCCGTGCGCCGGCCGGTAGCTCGCGATCTCCGCGTCGGAGAGCATCTTGACCGCCTCGAAGGTCTCCTTGCCGGTCTCGGAGAGCAGCTCCAGCGAGGTCTGCTCGTAGAGCGCCTCGAACCCCTGCCCGGCCGCGGCGGCGGCGGAAGAGGCGCCCGGCAGACGGACCGCGAAGTCGTCGAGGCGCGAAATCGCGACCGCCGGTTGGTCACCGTAGAGCGAGCGCGGCAGGGCCGAGGTCATGGCCACGGCGCGAAAGGGCGAGGCGTCGTGCCCGAGCTCGCCGCAGACCCGGTTGAGCCAGCCCGACGGCGTTCCCTTGCGCCCCGGGGTCCCGGTCTCCATGTAGTCCTGGGCGTCGAAGTGCGAGCGCGTGGTGTCGGGCGAGCCGACCGCGTGCACGATGGCGAGCGCGCGCTCGCGCCACAGCGGCTCGAGCGGCGCGAAGCCGGGGTGGAGCCCGAAGCCGACGCCGAGATCGACCAGCGCCTCCTCGCCCGCCGCGCGCGCGGCGCTCATCGCCAGCCGCGGACGCAACGATCTCAGTTCGCGCTCCGCGAGCGGCGCGACGGCGGCCAGACCGTCCATCGCGCCGCGCTGGAAGATCGCGACCAGCGTCTTCTTGCGCGGCGCGGTCGTCGCGGCGCGCGCCGCGCGACGTAGGAACTCGGGGCCGACGCCGAAGGTCAGCAGAGCGAAACCGGAGCTCTTGAGGAAGATGCGACGGTCGAGCGGCATGACGGGCTCCTCTCGCCTCAGCGGCGTTGGAATTCGGGCGACCCGAGGACGAGACCGACGACGCCCGCGAGCACGGTCGGGGTCTCGCCCGCGGCGGCCATCGGCCGGGCCTCGGGGAAATAGCGGCTCGCCCGGGCGGCGCGGGCGAACGGGTCGCGATCTTCGCCTCGCGGCCTCTCGCCAAGCGCGGGACGCGCCGGGAGCGCCTCCTCGATCGCGCCCTCGGCGAGAGGCTCGTCGCCGGCTTCGCTCTTCGGCGCCCGATCGGCGACGCGGCGCGCGAGGTCGGGCCTGGCGAGCAGCGGCGCGAGCTTCGCCACCGTCGGCGCCACGTCGCGCTCCGGCAGCAGGAGAGCGGCATAGGTCGCGAGCGCCGCCGCGGCCGACTCGGGCTCGCGCCGGCCGTCGAGCGCCGGCAGATCGAAGCGCACACCGCCGATGCGCCCGGCGGCGAGCTCGAGCCCGAAGTTCATCCGCGTCAGCAGGGCACCGGTATTGACCCAGAAGCCGGCGCGATCGGGGAAGCCGGTCGGCGCCTGGTAGGCGTAGAGCGGTTCGCCCATGCGCTCGATCCAGGAGAGCAGCGGGAAGGGATTCTCGACCTCGGCGCCGAGCGCGCGCAGCGCCGAGACCGCGACCTCGAAGGGCGACTTGATCTTCGCCGCCCGCGCGGCCGGCGCCCAGAACTCGGGCGCGACGACCAGGGCGGAGAGGACCGCGGCGAGATCGCCGCCGGAGCGGGTGAAGGTCGCCGCCAGGCGATCGACGAGCGCCGCCGGGGGATCGTCGGCGACGAACCGGACGGCGAGCTGGGCCGCGACCCGCCGCGCCGTCGCCGGGTGGCGGGCGACCAGGTCGAGCACCGCCTCGCCGTCCTCGATGCCCCGCCCCGCCGGCAGCCGCGTGCCGAGGACGGTCTTGGCGCCGGCGTCGTGCGCGTCGGCGCGGAAGAGGAAGGAACCCTCCTCGACGAAGCCAAGGCCCCCCGCTCTACCGGCGCGCGCCATCGCGCGCTCGAGCCGCTCGCGCCCGCGCCCGATCGGCGGCGCGATCGTCCAACCGGTGAAGGCACGCGCGACTTCGATCACGTCCTGCTGCGTGTAGCCGCCGTCGACGCCGAGCGTGTGGAGCTCGAGCAGCTCGCGGGCGTAGTTCTCGTTCAAGCCCTCGGGGCGATTGGGATTCGCCTTTCCGATCGCGCGCCGGTCGCGGAAGCGATTCGGCAGGTCGCGGGCGCGCAGCGCTCCGTCCATCGTCGTCGGCTGGCCCGCGGCGGCGATCGAGCGGAAGTTGTCGAGGTAGGTGAGCATCGCCGGGTGCTTGGCCGTCGCCTCGAGCAGGGCGCGGAACGAACCCACGACGTGCGGCCGGATGGCGTCGCGCTCGTAGGCGTAGACCCAGCCGCGGCTCTGGTTGTCGGTGATCGAAACGTTGAAGTGATTGAACCAGAAATCGGTCAGCACTTCCCGCAGCTGGTTCTCGGCGTATGCCGCGCGCAGGAGCTTCGCCGCCATCATCTGGCCCACGAGCTCGCGCTCCGGGCGATAACCCTGCCCGATCGCCCAGAGATCGATCTTGCGCCGCAGGTCGCGCTCGGAGCTCTCGCCTTTCGCGTCGCGCAGCTCGGCCTCGGAGACCACGCCGGCGTCGATCGCCATTCCACGCAGAAGGCCCGGATCCGGATAGCGCAGGGCGAGCTCGCGCGCCGGCAGCGCGAGCGCGTCGAGATGGCGCAGCCGAGGTTCGAGGCCCGTCTCGTCGAGCGCTCCGGCGAGCTGGCGGGCGAACCAGGTCTCGAGACCCGTCGCCAGCACGCGATCGATCTCGCCGGGGCGGGCGCCGAAGGCGAACCGGTCGAGCAGATGGGCCACAGCCTGGCGCTCGGTAAGGCCGGCTTCGCGGAAGGGGAAGCGCGGTCCGCTGGCGGTCGTCGCGACCGGCGCGGCCGCGGTCGAGGGCGAGACCGGGAGAGGGATGGCGACCGCCAGGAGGGTCAGGAGCGCCACGGGCCTCGATCGGTCGATCGTCATCGCTTCCTCCCCGCGGCCGCTCGACCGGGCCGCGAGCTCATGGAACCCGTCGCGCAGCCGATCCCTGCGGGCGGCTAGGATTCCCACGCCATGACCGCTTCCGATTCGCGCCCCCGACGCCTGCAGCGGTGGAAGCTGCGGCTGCTCAACCTCTATCCGCCGCTCTCGGGGGCGGGGATCCGCGTCCGCCGGCTGGCGAGCGAACCGCTCGCCTTCGAGTCCTCGATCCGCCTGCGTTTCTGGAACGCCAACTACGTCGGCACGCACTACGGCGGGTCGCTCTACTCGATGTGCGACCCGTTCCTGATGCTGATCCTGGTCGAGGCGCTCGGGCCCGCCTACGCGGTGTGGGACAAGGCGGCGACGATCCGCTTCCGCCGGCCGGGTCGCGGCCGGGTGAGCGCGCGCTTCGAGATCCCGGCGGCGCGGATCGCCGAGATCCGCGCCGAGGCCGAGCGCGCCGAGCGCGCCGAGCCGCTCTTCCGGGTCGAGGTGCGGGACGAGGCGGGCGAGGTGGTGGCCGAGGTCGAGAAGCTGATCTCGGTCAAGAGGAAGACCGCGGCGCCCGAATCGGCGGCGCCGCGGTCGAACGGCGGCTAGCGCGGCTCAGTCGACCCGCTGGGCGACGCCCGAGTCGACCCACTCCCCGATCCGCTTCTCGATCTGCCGCGAGGCCTCGGCGGCCGCCTGGTCCTGCGCGCGGCCGAGCTCGTCCATCTGCCGGCCGAGCCGATCCATGTCCTGCCCGAGCTCGTCCATCTGCCGGCCGAGCTCCGCCTGCTTGCGGCTGAGCTCGTCCATCTGGTCGGCGATGTCGCGCGCCTGGCGCTCGTCGGCGGCGTCGTGGATGCGGTAGAGCGTCGCCTGCTCGGCCGCGAGCTGCGCCTGCTCGGCGCCGAAACCCGCCTGGTGCGCCCCGAGCTCGGCCTGGCGCGCGCCGATATCGGCCTGTTGCGCGCCGATCTCGGCCTGGCGTTGGCCAAGGTCGACCTGCTGCTGGAAGAAGTCCTCGATCTCGGCGACTTTCGCCGCGTCGCGCACCACGTAACGGTCGCCGCGGTAGTGGAAGAGGAAGATCGGCTCGTCGCCCTGGCGCAGGCTCTCGGCCTGGCGCAGGTCCGAGCGCGAGGCGTCGCGGATCGACCGGTGGTCGTCGTAGAGCAGGACAAAGCCGTCGAGGTCGCCGTCGCGGTCGAGCTCCAAAGGCGCCCGCGGCGCGGCCGGGGGCGCCGGCGGCGTCGGCTGCACCTGGGCACTCGGCGGTGCCGGCGGCGCCGGCGGCACGGGCGAGGAGAACCCTCTCCAGGCGGCGGGCGGGCGCGGCGCGCGCGGTGTCGCCGGGGCGTGGAACGGAGCCGGCGGCCGCGGCGCAGCCGGAGGCGAGGGCGGGGGCGTCCGGCTCCAGCTCCAGGAGCTGCGGGGCGGCGCGAGCGGCGCGAGCGAGGGACGTGGCGTCAGCGGCGTGCGCGCACCCACGCGCCACGACGGCGCCGGCGCGGCTTCCGGGGCCGGGCGCGCCTCGACCGCCGAGCGCGCTTCGGCCGCGGGGGCCGCTTCGGCCGCGATCGGCGCCGCGGTCGGGAAGGCCGGCTCGGCCGCCGGGGCCGGCGTCGCCGCCGGCGTCGGCCGGGCTCGGGGAGCCGCCGAAGTCGACGGGGACTCGTCGCTCGCGGGAGCCGGAGCGTCGCCGCGGACCATCCACGGGATGCGCGCCGGGGAGTTGGGCGCGGCGGCGGCCACCAGGCGCACCGGCGGCAGGGCGACGAGCGCCAGGGCGAACACGGTCGCCCAGCGCAGGCGGGCGGACCAGGAACGATCGATGGAACGGGCGAGCATTTCGAGTCTCCTTCGTAGCGCAGTGGCGGTGGGGGCCGAGACCGCAACCGCGGCCGAGGTCATCGACGAGCGGTGCGGCACGACTCCCAGGGCGAGGAGCAGGCGGCCGTAGCGCTCCGGCGGCGCCTGCAGACGTTCGACGACCAGACGGTCGCAGGCCGCTTCGCGTTCGAGCGCGTACTCGCGCGCCGCGAAGCGGACCAGGGGGTGGAAGAAGAAGAGGCGTTCGGCCACCGCCGGCACGATCCCCCACAGCAGATCGCGGCGCGCCACGTGCGCCAGCTCGTGGGCGAGCGCGAGCTCGAGCTCGCCCGCGGTGAGCCGGAGGCGATCGGCGGCCGGCAGGAGGATTCGCGGCCGCGCCCAGCCGGCGACCGCCGGGGCTTCGACCTCGTCCGACCAGGCGACGGCGGGCGCGCGATCGAGACCGAGCCGCGCCGCCAGGCGCTCGGCGAGCGCCGCGAGCGCCGGCTCGGCGGGCGTCGCGGCGGCGATGGCCCGGCGCACCCGGCGCCGCGCGACGACGGCGCGCGCGGCGAGGAGGGCCACGACGCCCATCCAGAGCGCGACGAGCGCCAGCGGCCCGAGGCGGCGGACAACCTCCAGTGTCGAGTCGACGCGCGCGCGCGCCGCAGCGGTCGCTCTGCGGGGCGCGATCGCCGGCGCGGCGGGAGCTGCGCTCGCCGTGGCGAGCTCGAGAACCCGGACTTCGCGGGCCGGGGCGGCGGGAGTCGCCGTCGCGGCCGGCAGCCAGGCGAGCGGCACGGCGCCGGCGAGCGCGAGCACGGCCTTGGCGGCGACCAGCCACCAGAGCGCGGCGCGCCATGCGGGCGAGAGGCCGCGCGCTTGGCGCAACACCAGCCAGACGCCGGCGCCGAGCGCCGCCGCGCCGAGCGCGCCCGACGCCAGGCGCTCGAGCGCGGCACGGGCGAGCTCCGTCGCCGGGCTCACGTGCGCTCCTCCTGCTTCGACTTCAGGCGCGCCACCAGGGTCTCGAGCTCGGCGAGCTCGCGCTCGTCGACGTCGGCGCGCTCGGCGAGGTAGGCGACGAAGGGCGAGAGCGATCCGCCGAGCGTCTTCTCGACGAAGGACGAGATCGCTCCCTGCTCGACTTCGCCGGCCGAGACCGCGGTCGAGTAGCGGTAGATCCCGTCGACCGCGCGGCGCCGCAGGTGCCCCTTGCGGCGCAAGCGCTCCATCATGGTGAGCACCGTCGAGCGCGCCAGACCGCGCGGCGCGCCGAAGCTCTCGACCGCCTCGGCCACCGTGGCGCCGCCGCGCTCGGCCACCTGGCGCAACAGCTGCAACTCCTGATCCCCGATCGACTTGGCCACGCCGCGCCTCGCGCTTTCTCTTGCCTACAACTGTAGTCAGCGTACTCCTGACTACATCTGTCGTCAAGTGGTACGCGCGCGGCCGGGAAAGGTTACGCCGGGTGCGTCTACGCCGCGCCCTTGCCGAGGTAGAGGCCGCGCGGATCGAGCTCGTGGCGCAGCAGGCGGAGCTCGTCTTCCGTCGGCGGCGCGGTCGTGCCGAGCTCGCGGGCGAGGCGGGGCTCCCAGCCGAGGTGGGCGCGCACCTCCTCGAGAGTGACCCCGGGATGGAGGGTCTCGAGGACCATCTCGCCGTCCTCGAAGCCGTAGCAGGCGAGCTGGGTGATCACCCGCACCGGCCCGGCGCCCGGCATGCCGAGCCGGGCGCGGTCGCCGCCGCGCGGCCGGTGTCCGGGGGAGGTCAGGAAGTCGAGCTGCTCCGGGAAGCTGCGCTGGCCCTGCGGCGCGATGACGAAGACCTTCTTGGCGTGGATCGCGATCTCGCAGGCGCCGCCGCTTCCCGGCAGTCGCACTCTCGGATGGGCGTAGTCGCCGATCACCGTGGTGTTCAGGTTGCCGTAGCGGTCGATCTGCGCCCCCTGCAGGAAGCCGACGTCGATCCGCCCGCCCTGCAGGTAGTTGTAGAAGACGTCGAACATCGAGCACACCGAGACCGCGCCGGTCACCAGAGCCGGGTCGCCGATCGAGACCGGCACGCGCTCGGGTTCGGCCCCGACCGCGCCCGACTCGTAGATCAGCACCAGCTTCGGCGCGTGCAGCCGGCGCGCGAGGTTGCAGGCGAGGTTCGGCAGGCCGATGCCGACGAAGACCACCTCGCCGTCGCCGAGCTGGCGCGCCGCCTCGGCGACCATCAGCTCGTTCGGCGTGTAGGCGTTCTCAGAAGCCATAGTTCACCGGCTTCGACCAGCGCTCGCCGGCCGCGAGGCGCGTCAGGCGCTCGCCCATTTTCGCCACGTACTCGGCGCGCGAGGCGACGCCGTGCACCCACTCGTCGAGCCAGCGCTCGAGGCGCGCGCGCTCGCTCGAGACGTCGCGCCAGGCGACGTAGGTCTCGTTGTCGCGGTCGTAGTAGCCCTGGGCGTAGGACGGGTGGCAACCCCAGGGTTCGTGCACCACCGCGTCGACGATCATCCCCGGCACCAGGGTTCGGTTCGGATCGGCGCGGATGACGCTCGCGTCGACGATCTCCTCGGCGACCACGATCACCCGCTCGGCCGCGAACGCCGCCTCTTTCTGCACCCCCACGAGGCCCCAGATCTGCGCGTTGCCTTCGGCGTCGGCGCGCTGTGCGTGGACGATGGTGACGTCCGGCGCGAGCGCCGGGACGGTCGCGATCTCGTCGCCGGTGTAGGGGCAGACGACCGAACGGATGCGCGGGTTGGCGAGCGGCAGGTCGCTGCCGGCCAAGGAGCGCAGGGGCAGGAACGGCAGCTTCGCCGCGCCGGCGGCGAAACGCGCCACCATGCCGAAGTGCGAGTACTCCTCGAGCTCGAGCGGCGCCGGGATCCCCTCCTCGACCGCGCGGCGCAGCGCGTAGAGCGGTCCGGCGCCGGGGTTGCCCGCCCAGGAGAAGACGAGCTTGCGCGCGCAGCCGGCGGCGATCATCTGGTCGTAGACGAGATCGGGCGTCAGCCGGCAGAGCACCAGGTCGCGCCGCCGCTGGCGGATGATCTCGTGCCCGGCGGCGAACGAGATCAGGTGGGTGAAGCCCTCGATCACCACCGTGTCGCCGTCGTGGACGTGGGCGGCGACGGCGTCGCGCATCGACTGGAGCTTCACGGGTGCGACTCTCCGAGGTCGACATCGTTCACCGTGCGGCTCTGCTCGCGCAGGAACTTGAGCAGATAGTGCGGGCCGAGGGCGGCCGGGCCGCCGGAGCCCGAGCCCTTCCAGCCGCCGAAGGGGTTGATGCCCGGCCAGGCGCCGGTGGTCGCGCCGCTCTTGCGGTTGACGTAGCAGACGCCGGCCTCGATGCCGTCGAGGAAGCGGCGCACCTCGCCGGCGTCGCGCGAGAAGAGCCCCGCGGTCAGACCGAAGCGCGAGCGGTTGGCGAGCGCCAGCGCTTCGTCGAGGCCCGCCACCGCCTGCACGAGCAGCAAGGGCAGGAAAAGCTCGTCCTCGAAGAGGCGATGGTCGGGGCGCGGCAGGCGCGCCACCGTCGGCGCGACGAAGAAGCCGTGCGCGAGATCGCCCTCGTCGAGCACCCGGCCGCCGGCGAGGACCTCGCCGCCCGCGGCGCGGATCTCGTCGATCGCCGCTCGGTAGCGGGCCACGGCGCGGGCGTCGACGAGCGGTCCGAGGAACGTATCCCGCCGCGCCGGATCGCCGACCCGGAGCTTCCCGGCTTCGTCGACCAGCCGCCGGGTGAGCTCGCCGGCCACCGCGCGCTCGACGTAGACCCGCGAGCAGGCGCTGCACTTCTGGCCGCCGTAGCCGAACGCCGAGCGCGCCACGGCGATCGCCGCCGCTTCGACGTCGGCCGCCGCGGTGACGATCGCCGGGTTCTTGCCTCCCATCTCGACCACCACCGGGCGCGGGAAGTCGCGCGCCGCGCCGCGCACCACCTGCATGCCGACATCGTAGGAGCCGGTGAAGGCCACTCCGGCGGCGCGCGGATCGCCGAGCATCGCCGCGCCGACCGCCGCGCCGGTGCCGAGCAGGAGATGCAGCGCGGAGCGCGGCACCCCGGCCGCCCAGAGCGCCGCGCAGAGCGCCGCGCCCGAGATCGGGGCCTCCTCGGAGGGCTTGAAGACCACCGTGTTGCCGGCGGCGAGCGCCGCGCCGACCATGCCGGCGGCGAGCGCCATGGGGAAGTTGAACGGCGAGATCACCGCAAACACGCCGTAGGGCGCGAGCACGCTCTCGGTCGCCTCGCCGGGCGCGACGCGCGCCATCGGCCGGCGATAGCCGTTCTCCCCCTCCATCACCCCGGAGTAGTAGCGCAGCAGATCCGCCGCCTCCTCGACCTCGGCCATCGCCTCGAGTCGCGTCTTGCCGATCTCGTGCACCATCAGGGCCGCGGTGCGGAACTTCTCCGCCACGATGCGCTCGGCCGCGTCGCGCAGGATCGCGATCCGCCGCTGCCAGCCGAGCGCGCGCCAGGCTGGGAAAGCGGTCTCGGCGGCGGCGAAGGCGCGCCCCACGTCGGCCTCGGTCGCCGTGCCCATGCGCGCCACGACGATCCGCCGGTCGACCGGCGAGCGCACGTCGATCTCCGGTCCGCCGCCGCCGGCGCCGTCGATCGAGCTCGCGAGCCCGACCGGCCACTCGTCGCGCGCCGCGGCGAGCGCGGCCTCGAACTCCTCGTCGAATCCCGGCGTCGAGCCGATCGACACGTAGGTGATCTTGGTCCCGGTCGTCATCGCTTCTCCACTGCCTCCCTCGCGAGCTCGGCAGCCGTCGTCGCGAGGGCGAGGTCCAGGCGCCGGCCGATCTCGGCGATCTCGCTCTCGGCGATGGTGAACGGCGGGCCGAGCATCACCAGGTCGCCCTGCGTGCCGTCGACGTGGCCGACGTTCGGCCACAGGATCAGCCCGGCTTCGAAGGCGCGCGCCGTCAGGCGCTCGGCGGCACCGAGCGCGCGCGGGAACGGGCGCTTCGTGCTCCGGTCGGCCACCAGCTCGAGCGCGGCGAGGAAGCCTCGCCCCCGAACGTCGCCGACCAGCTCGTGGGCGCGCAGCTTGCCGAGCTCGGCGAAGAACCGACCCTCGAGCGCCGCGACTCGCTCGACCAGGCGCTCGCGCCGCAGGATGCGCAGCGTCGCGAGCCCGGCCGCGGCGATCGCCGGCGTGTGCGAGTAGGTCTGCGCGTGATTGAAGTAGCCGCTGCCGGCGGCGAGCGTCTCGACCAGCTCGCGGCGCGCGGCGATCGCCGACAGCGGCACGGCACCGCCGTTCAGGCCCTTGCCGAGCACTACGATGTCGGGCGCGAGATCGAAGTGCTCGCCGGCGAGGAAGCGACCCGTCCGCCCGACGCCGCACATCACCTCGTCGGCGATCAGCAGGACGTCGTGTGCGCGGCAGAGGGCGGCGACGCGCTCCCAGTAGGCGCGGGAGGGCACCGCGGCGCCGCTCGAGGAGCCGCCGATCGGCTCGGCGAGGAAGGCGGCGACGGTCGCCGGATCCTGGCGCGCGAGCTCGCGCGCGAGCGCTTCGCCGGTCGCGCCGGGTCCGTCGGGGTCGCGGTAGGGATCGGGCGCCGCGATGCGCGGGAAGTCGGTCAGCAGCGGACCGAAGACCCTGCGGTAGTGCTCGCGCCCGGAGAGCGACAGCGCGGCGAGAGTGTTGCCGTGGTACGAGGGAGTGCGGGCGATCACCTTCCACTTCGCCGGCCGGCCGCGCTCGACCTGAACCTGACGGGCGAGCTTGACCGCGGCCTCGATCGCTTCCGAGCCGCTGGCGAGAAAGTAGACGTGCCAGGGTCCCCCCGGCAGGCACGCGACGAGCTCGGAGGCGAGCTCCTCGACGTGGCGGTGGGTGAACTGGGTGGCGTTGACGTAGCCGAGCTCGCCGATCGCCTCGGCCACCGCGTCGGCGATCTCGCGGTTGCCGTGGCCGAGGTTGGCCACCATCGCCCCGCCGGCGGCGTCGAGATAGCGCTTGCCGTTCGCGTCCTCGATCCAGCAGCCCGCGGCGCCGACCGCCTGCGGGAGCTCGCGGTCCAGCCGGCGATAGAACACCGGCGAGTCGGGGAAGCGGTGACGCGGGGTCGGCATGATCGGAGAACGAGTGCGCGAAGTCTAGTTCAGCGGCTCTCTTGGAAGATGGGGACAGGCACCATTTTCGCGAACGATTTTCGGAATGGGTGCCTGTCCCCATTTTCCGTGTCCCCATTTTCCGGATTCGCCATAGAGTGGCGCGCAAGCCATCCGGAGGGAGAAGCGCGCATGCCAGAGCCAGTCGGGACGACGGGGCCGCGACTCGAGCGCCAGCTCGGCGTCTGGGACGGCGCGCTGATCACCATCGGCAGCGTCATCGGCACCGGCATCTTCCTCACGACCTCGAACATCGCGCTCGTTCTGCCGCACGCCGCCGGCGTCCTCGCGGTGTGGCTGGTCGGCGGGCTGCTGACGCTCGCCGGCGCGCTCACCTACGCCGAGCTCGGGGCGATGTTCCCCGAGGCCGGCGGCATCTACCTCTTCCTGCGCGAGGCTTACGGTCCGCTGACCGGCTTTCTCTACGGCTGGGCCTGCTTCTTCGTCATCATGACCGGCGGCATCGCCGCCATCGCGGTCGGCTTCGGCGAATACTTCGGCAGCTTCTTCCCCTTCTTCTCGACCCAACACGTCCTCTGGAGCCTGCCCCTCGGCTCGTTCTCCTGGACCGTCAACGGCGGCCAGCTCGCGGGTTCGCTCGCCATCCTGCTGCTGACGGCGATCAACCACCGCGGCGTGCGCCAAGGGGCGATCGTCCAGAACCTGATGACGGTGATCAAGATCGGCGCGATCGGCCTGTTCGTCGTCGGCGGATTCCTGGTGCCGGCGAAAGCCCACCCGCAGTGGACGGCGCCGCTGCCGCCGCTCTCGACCGGCTGGCTCGCGGCTTTCGGCGTGGCGATGATCGCCGCGCTCTGGACCTACGACGGCTGGTACGGCCTGACCTTCTCGGCGGGCGAGATGAAGGACCCGGCGCGCACCTTCCCGCGCGGCATCATCTTCGGCACCGCGGCGATCGTCACCCTCTACGTGACGCTCAATCTCGCCTACCTGCGGGCGCTGCCGGTCGGCGAGATGGGCGGCACGGCGCGTATCGGCGAGGCCGCCGCGCAGCAGCTCTTCGGCGCCGGCGCGTCGCGTTGGCTCTCGGCGGCGATCGTCATCTCGACCTTCGGCTGCCTCGCCGGGACGATTCTCTACGCGGCGCGCATCTACCTGCCGATGTCGCAAGAGCGGCTCTTCTTCCGCTCGGTCGGCAAGATCCATCCGCGCTTCCACACCCCGGCGATCTCGCTCTGGGTGCAGGCGGGAATCGCGATCGTCGAGACGCTCTCGGGGCGCTACGACCAGCTCTACACCTACGTGGTCTTCATGGCGGTGGCGTTCCATGCCCTGACCGGCGCGGCGGTCTTCGTCCTGCGCTGGCGCGAGCCCGACCGGGTGCGGCCGTACCGCGTGTGGGGTTACCCCGCGGTGCCGGCGCTCTTCATCCTGGCCTCGTTCATCCTGATGGCCAACACGTTGAAGGAGCGTCCGGTCGAATCGCTGATCGGCGTCGGGCTGATCGCCCTCGGCGTGCCGGCCTACGCCTTCTGGCGCCGCGGCGCCGGCAGCCGTTAGACCTCAGAACGGTCCCCAGCGGATGGCGTGGGCGACGAGCAGCAGCGCCAGACCGGCGCCGAGCCACAGCAGCTGCAGCGGCCACATGAAGCGCGCCCACTTCGTCCACGGCACCTTGACGAGCGCCAGCGCCGCCATGAAGTACCCCGAGGTCGGAGTGAAGATGTTCGAGAAGCCGTCGCCGAACTGGTAGGCGAGGACGCTCGTCTGCCGGGTCACGCCGACGAGATCGGCGAGCGGCGCGAGGATCGGCAACGAGAGCGCCGCTTGGCCGCTGCCGGACGGCACGAGGTAGGAGAGCGCCACCTGCACGCCGTAGATCCCGACCACGGTGACCTCGGCCGGCAGCCCCTGCACCGCGCCCGCCATGCCGTGCAGGATGGTGTCGGTCACCCGCGCGCCGTCGAAGATCACCAGCACGCCGCGCGCCAGACCGACCACCAGCGCGCCCGCGGCGATCCCCGCCGCCCCCTCGAGGAACTTCTCCGCCGTGCGGTCGGCGCCGAGCCCACCCACGATGCCGGCGAGGACGCCGATGGCGACGAACAGCCCGGCGAGCTCGAGCAGCCCCCACTGCCAGCGCAGGGCGCCGAGGACGATCGCCCCGAGGCCGAGCACGAGGAGCGCGAGCACTCCGATCTGGCGCGCGGTGAGCGGCTGCCAGGTCGACTCCTCCTCGCCCGGCGAGGTCTCCGGCGCGCGCCGGATCCGGCGCGCGTAGCGCGCCACGTAGACGACCGCGATCAGCGTCACGACCGCCCAGACGATCAGCCGGAAGCCCATCCCCGAGAGCGGCGGCAGCCCGGCGATCTGCTGCCCGACGCCGACGGTGAAGGGGTTGAGGAACGCGCCCGAGAACCCGGCGCCGGCGCCGACCAGAGCGATCGCCCCGCCGGTCACCTCGTCGTAGCCCAAGCGCTTGGCGAGCAGCACCAGCGCCGGCAGGAAGGGCAGGGTCTCCTCGGCCATGCCGATCGTGCCGCCGCCGATCGAGAACAGGACCATCAACACCGGCAGGACGATCTCGCCCCGTCCCCGGCAGAGCCCCACCATCCGGCCGATGGCGCCCTCGATCGCGCCGGTGGCGTTGAGCACGCCGAAGGTGCCGCCGATGAGGAAGATGTAGAAGACGATGAGCGCCACCGCCAGCAGGCCACGTGGATAGGCGAGCGCCACGTCGCCGAGCGAGGCCGGATGGGCCTCGACCGCGTGGTAGGTCCGCGGATCGACGAGCTGGCGACCGTTGGCCCCGACGACCCGGTCGTACTCGCCGGCGGCGAGGAAATGGGTCGCGATCGCCGCCAGGGCGATGAGCGCGAAGAGCAGGACGAAGGTGTGCGGGACGCGCAGCTTCACGAGGCGCTCGCCGGATGGCCGAAGGCGAGGGCGGCGGCGGCGTAGATCCGCGCCGCCTGCTCGAGGTCGGCGACCGGGACCGATTCGCGCGGACCGTGCGCCAACGACAGGTCCCCGGGGCCGAGGACGATGGTCGGGATGCCCGCGAAGTGCGACAGCAGCGCGCCGTCGGTCCAGGCCGGGAAGGCGACGCCCGGTCCCGGGTCGCCGACGACCGCGCCGCGGGCCGCGAAGGCGGCGGCCGCGAGCGGATGGTCGGCCGCGGTGACGAAGCCGACGTGCTCGAGGGTCGCCATGCCGCCGGGGACGCGATCGATGCGCGTCGCGAGCCCCGGCCGCTGGCTGCGGACTTCGGTCGCGACCTCCTCGAGCTCCGCCAGGATGGTCTCGTAGGTCTCGCCCGGAACCGAGCGCCGATCGAGCGCCAGGTGACAGAGCGCCGCCACGGTCGAGGGCTGGTCGCCGCCCTGGATGCGACCGAAGTTGAGCGTCGGCGGGCCGAGCAGCGGATGCGCCCGCAGCCCGAGGCGGGGAACGAGCCGGCGCTCGACCAGCCCCACGAACTGCGCCGCCGCCGAGATCGCGTTGACTCCCGCCTGCGGCGTGCCGCCGTGCGCCGCCCGGCCGACGAGCTCGACCGCCAGCCACTCGAGCCCCTTGTGACCGAGCGCCACGCGATTCATCGTCGGCTCGCCGACGATCGCGCCGTCGGCGGCGAAGCCGTCGCGCACCAGCTTCTCGGCGCCCAGGCTCTCCATCTCCTCGTCGACCACCGCGGCGAGCGTGAGCCGGCCGGCGAACTCGGGCGTGCGCGCCAGGGCGACCGCCGCCACCGCCATCGCCGCGAGCGGTCCTTTCATGTCGACGCTGCCGCGACCGCGCAGCGCGCCGTCGACCACCTCGCCCGCGAAACCGAACCCCGGCTCGCCGGCGTTGAGCGGCACGGTGTCGGTGTGACCGCAGAGGAGCAGATGGCGGCCGGCGCGCCGGCCCTCGACCGTGGCGACGACGTTGGGCCGGCCGGGAGCCGCCTCGTCGAGACGCGCCGCGAGCCCGTGGCGCTCGAGCCACTCGGCGAGCGCGCGGGCCGCGGCCTCTTCTTGGCGATCGATCCCCGGATGACTCGGAATGCGCACCAGCGCGGCCGCGAGCCCGGCGACGTCGAGGCGGGCGACCTCGGCGGCGAGAGCGGCGAGGGTGTCGCGGTCGATCATCGGTCCGGCTCCTTGGCGGGCATCCGCCCGTGGAAGTCGAGGTGCAGTCCCCGGCGCTCGGCTTCGGCGAGCAACGAGCGGGGAGGGATCAGGCGCTCGGCGGCCCAGGCGCCCTCGGCGACTTCGCGGCGGGCGATCATCTGGGCGGCGAGAGCGGCGGGAAGGCCGAGCCAGCGCTCGTCCGCGGGCGCGGGGAGCTCGCCGAGAGCGCCCTCGCCGGCGCGCGCCAGGACGGCTCGCGCCGTCGGCGCGCCGGCGCAGCCCGCGACCAGCGCGACGCCTCGCCGCCGC
This sequence comes from Thermoanaerobaculia bacterium, assembly GCA_046331385.1. GTDB lineage: Bacteria > Acidobacteriota > Thermoanaerobaculia > Multivoradales > JAGPDF01 > JAXLQW01. The sequence goes on along the minus strand of JAXLQW010000001.1, from coordinate 3,412,443 downwards.
GCTTCGGCGTCGAGCGCCAGCAGCTGCGCCACCGTGGCGTCGTCGCCGCCCAGGCCCACCAGGGGAAACCCGGCGCCGAGGGCGGCGCGCGCCAGCGCGGGCTCGAGCCCGGGGGGCAGGGCGCTCAGGATCACCTCGGCCTCGCGCGCCAGGCGGGCGACCGCCTGCGGTTCGCCGGCGTCCAGAATCTCCGATCGCAGGCGACCGAGGGCCGCGCTCTCGCGGGCGAGGATCCAGGCGACGCCCGCCGCGAGCGCCTCGCGCGAACGATCGGCGAGCAACACGCGGTGCCGAGCGCTCGCCGCCAGCAGCTCGCGCGCCGCGGCGCATCCCCGCTCGCCGCACCCCAGCACCAGGAATCGCTCGCGCATCGCCGTGGTCCGTCGATGCTGGGCATTCTAGACGCGCGGCGCGAGCGCCGGCCAACCGAATCTCGAGCGGAAGCGGGTCGGGGGCTACGAGGCGCGCGCGACGCGGCGGGAACGCAGCAGCGCCACCGCGGCCAGCATCAGCAGACCGGAGAGCGCCGCGATCCCCTGGCCGCTCAGCGCCGGAATCGCCTGCGTGGCGCAACCGTCGACGCCGCGGAAGGGATCCTGGACCGCGAGATTCGCGCCACCGCTCGCCAGGAAGACGCCGACGCCGGGGACCTTGCGGCCGAGCGGCGGGGCGAGGTCGATCGCGCCGGTGAAGCTGTGCACCGCGCCGTCGGCGGCGAAGGAGAGCGGTAGGGTGGCGATGCGGCGCCCGTCGTCCCACACTTGGAGCTCGGCGCCGTCCTCGCCGCCCTGCGCCGCGGCGAGCAGGCTGACCGAGTAGTCCATCCGGCAGCCGCGCCCCGAAAGGTCGAGGATCGAGCCCGCGACGGCCTGCGGCTCGACCCCCGGCGCTCCCGCTGCCTGCGGCGCCGGTCCGTTCGACGGGCTCGCGAACGCCATCGCCGGCACGAGCGCCAGCCATGGCAAGAGGCGGAGGCGGCGGGAGGGGATGCGCATGGGGAGGCCTCCGAAGAGGGCTGCGGAGGCCGATTCTAGCCGATTCCCAGCCCGCCCGCTCGACCGCCCAGCGTGGCTCTCGACGGTAGCGCGCCGCCTAGAGATCGATCCGCTGGCTCTCGTTGGCGACGTGCATTCCGGCGGCCTCGATCGCCGCGCGTTCGCGCGTGCCGTCGAGCGCCGCCGGGTTCGAGTGGTTGAGGTGGGTGAAGACGATCTTGGCGCGCTCGGCGGCCGGCAGCGCGGCGAAGCGGGCGAGCGACTCGGCGATGAACGGATGCGGGATCTCGGCCATCGAGCGCCCGGCGCCGAGCTCGCCGTCGGCGAAGAAGGTGCCGTCGAGGAGCGCGACGTCGACTTTCGCGATCCGATCCTCGACCCGCTCGCTCCAGCGCTCCCACTTGTCGATGTCGGGAATGTAGAGCAGGGCGCGGCGCGGGCCGCGGACGACGAAGCCGAAGGTGTCGGTGTACTCGGCGCGGTGCGGCACGAGGATCGGCGTGATCGTCAGGCCCGGCGTGAGCTCGATGGCCCGGCCGGGCTCGAGCGTCCTGGGCTCGAGGTGACCGAGGCGGACCGCGAGCTCCCACGGCGCGTTCCTGGCCAGGAGCTCGACCATGCGCGCCGAGCCGTAGGTCGGCAGGTGGTCGGCGCCCAGCCCTTCGCGGCCGAATTGCGCCAGACCGAGGTAGTGCCCCATGTGGGCGTGGGTGAGGAAGACGCCGTCGAGGAGCGGCCGGTCGCCGGGGTCGCGCCCCGGCGGATCGTCCGCCGCGCGCTCGAGTTGGTCGCGGACATCGGGGGTGGCGTCGACCAACCAGCGCTTGCCGGAGGCCGGGTCGACGACCAGGAGCGAGGCGACGAGCCGCCGCTTCGCCGGGTCCCGCCGCGCCGCCTCGTCGGGCGCGAATCGCCCGCCGATCTGCGGGATCCCCCCGTCCTGCGCCGTCCCGAGGACGCGGACGTACGGGGCGGCCGGAGGCTCCTGCGAGTCGACCGCGGCGGGCAGCGCGAGCGCCAGCGCCAGAGCAGACAGCGCCGTCGAGGTGAGCCGACGACGGTCGTCGCGCCCGTTGCCGTCCGCCGCAGGCCGCCCGCTCACACGCCCCCCACCCTCCCTAGCCGAGCAGCGACTCGACGGCGGCGCGCTCTTCGCGCAGCTCGCGGTCGGTGGCGGTCATCTTCTCGCGCAGGAAGTCGTCGAGGTCCAGGTCCTGGACGATGGCGTAGTCGCCGCCGCGGCAGGTGCAGGGATAGCTGTAGACGACCCCGGGCGCGATGCCGTAGCTGCCATCCGACGGAACCGCCATCGACACCCAATCCCCGGAGGTCGTGCCGCCGAGCCAGTCGCGCACGTGGTCGATCGCCGAGGAGGCCGCCGAGGCCGCCGAGGAGGCGCCGCGCGCTTTGATGATCGCCGCCCCGCGCTGCTGCACGGTGGGGATGAAGGTCTCGCGGTACCAGGCGGCCTCGACCCGCCCGAGCGCCGGCTCGCCGGCGATCGTGGCGTGCACGAGATCGGGCACCTGGGTCGCCGAGTGGTTGCCCCAGATCGTCATGTGGCGGATGTCCGAGACCGCCGCTCCGGTCTTCTCGGCGAGCTGCGAGATGGCGCGATTGTGGTCCAGGCGGGTCATGGCGTGGAACTGGCGCGGGTCGAGACCCTTGGCGGCCGAGGCGGCGAGCAGGCAGTTGGTGTTCGCCGGGTTGCCGACGGTCAGGACTCGCACGTCGCGCGAGGCGTGCTCGGCGATCGCCCGGCCCTGGGGGCCGAAGATCTTGCCGTTCTCGGAGAGCAGGTCCTTCCTCTCCATCCCCGGGCCGCGCGGCTTGGCGCCGACCAGGAAGACGACGTCGGCGCCGCCGAAGCCGATCGCGAGGTCGGCGGTGCAGACGACCTCGTCGAGCAGCGGGAAAGCGCAGTCGCGCAGCTCCATCGCCACGCCTTCGAGGGCGGGCAGGACGGGAGGAATCTCGATCAATTGCAGGGTGACGTGACGGTTCACGCCGGCAAGCGCGCCGGAGGCGAGGCGGAAGGCGAGGGCGTAGCCGATGTTGCCGGCCGCGCCGGTGACGGCGATGCGCAGGGGCTCTGTCATGGCGCTCGGATCCTATCGCCGCTGGCCCTGAGCTAGCATCGCCCCATGCTCCGCAAGCTCTTCGCGTCCCTCGCGCTCGGCGCGAGCCTCGCCTCGACCGCCGTCGCGCACGAAGCCGCGAAACCCGGCACCCAGCCGACCCTCGCCCTCGTCGGCGGACAGGTGATCGACGGCTACGAGGGTCCGCCGATCCAGGACGGCGTGGTGCTCCTCGCCGGCGACACGATCGTCGCCGTCGGCCGGAGGAGCGAGATCGAGATCCCGCCCGGCACGCCGACGATCTCGACCGAGGGGATGAGCGTGCTGCCCGGCCTGATGGACATGCACGTCCACCTGATGATCCTCGGCCACGCCGACTACAAGCACTGGGACCTCACCTACCTGCCGCGCTTCCGCGACGAGATCATGCCGATCGCGGCGAAGCAGCTGCTGATGTCCGGGATCACCACCGTGCGCGACCTCGGCGCGCGGCTCGAGGACATCCTGCCGGTGCGCGACCGGATCGCGCGCGGCGAGATCCCGGGGCCGCGCGTCTTCGCCTCGGGGCCGTTCCTGCAGAAAGCGCCCTACGAGGAGTACGAAAAGGAGTTCCGCTGGGGGATCGGGAGCGTCGAGGAGGCGCGCGCCAAGACGCGGAAGCTCGTCGACGCCGGGGTCGACTTCATCAAGCTGATCGACCAGGACCAGTTGACCGACGACGAGGTCGAGGCGATCGTCTCGACCGCGCACGCCGCGGGCAGGAAAGTGATCGCCCACGCCCATCGCGAGGACGAGATCCGCATGGGGCTGCGCCACGGAGTCGACGACTTCGAGCACACCGGTCTGGCGACCGAGCCCGGCTACCCGGAGGACATCCTGGCGGCGCTGCGCAAGCGCAACAACACCCTCTACTGGTGCCCGACGATCGAGGGGCTCTTCCTCGCCGACTACACCGCGCGGACCTTCCCCGAGCGGCTCGACGACCCCGAGTGGCAGCGCGACCTGCCGCCGGCGATCGCGCGCGACATCCGCGACTCGCTCGGAAGCGTCAGCGGGCTCGACTACTTCACCCTCACCTTCCGCCGCATCCCGACGCTCGCCAACAAGTTCCGCCAGCTGCGCGAGACCGGGGTGACGCTGCTCGTCGGCACCGACAGCGGCATCCCGGCCAACTTCCACACCGACTCGACCTGGCGCGAGCTCGCCAAGTTCGTCGACCTCGGCATGACCCCGATGCAGGCGATCGCCGCCGCCACCCGCTGGCCGGCGCGCTTCCTCGGCAAGGAGCACGAGCTCGGCACGCTCGCGCCGGGGCACCGGGCCGACGTCGTCGCGGTGCGCGGCGACGTGCTCTCCGAGATCGGGCTGTTGAAGGAGGTCGACATCGTCATCAAGGACGGAAAGCGCTACAAGTGAGACCCTCCGCGTCGCGGATCAGCGGCCCGGCCGCCGCCCTCCTCCTCGCCACGGGGCTGCCGGCGGTTGCGGCCGCCGTCGATCCGGCCTACGACCTCCTCCTCGCCGGCGGCACGGTCGTCGACGGCAGCGGCGCGCCGCGCTTCGCCGGCGATGTCGCGATCTTCGGCGATCGGATCGTCAAGGTCTCGCGCTCTCCGATCGACCGCTCGCTCGCGCTCAAGGTCGTCGACGTCACGGGCAAGGTCGTCGCCCCGGGCTTCATCGACAGCCACGCGCACCTGGTCCGGCTCGACACCTACCCGCTGGCCGAGAACCTGCTGCGTCAGGGCGTCACGTCGATCGTCGCCTCGCTCCACGCCCAGGACGAACCCTGGCCGCTCGGCGAGTACCTCGCCCACGTGCGCTCGGCGCCGAACGTCGGCTTCTTCGCCGGACACAGCTTCATCCGCAAGCGGGTCGTGGGGCTCGAGGATCGCGCGCCGACCGCGGCCGAGCTCGAGGCGATGAAGGAGCTGGTCGCGATCTCCATGCGCGAAGGGGCTCTGGGGCTCGCGACCGGCCTCGAGTACGTGCCGGCGAACTACGCCAAGACCGAGGAGATCGTCGAGCTCGCCAAGGTGGCGGCGCGCTCCGGCGGCAGCTACTCGACCCACATGCGCGACGAGGGACCGGGCCTGCTCGATTCGATCGACGAGACGATCCGCATCGGCCGCGAGGCGGGTCTGCCGGTGCAGATCAACCACCTGAAGGCCGCCGGCGCGGCGCAGTTCGGCTGGAGCGTGCCGGCGATCGCGCGCATCGAAGCGGCGCGCGCCGCCGGCGTCGACATCGCCTTCGACGTCTACCCCTACACCGCCTTCAGCACCGACTCGGACGTCTGCTTTCCGGCCTGGTCGCTCGCCGGCGGCCCCGAGGCCTTCCGCCGCCGGATCGCCGACCCGGCGACGCGGGCGCGCATCGAGCGCGAGATGCTCGCCATCCTGCCGATTCAGACCGGGCGCGGCGCCGCGAGCCTCCAGTTCCGCGACCATCCGCTCGACCCGCGCCTCGCCGGCAAGACGCTCGCCGACGACCTCGCGGCGCTCGGGCGGAGCGACACGGCCGAAAACGCCGTCCACCGGCTGGTGGATCTGCAGGCGGCCGGCAGCTTCGAAGGGATCTTCCACGCCATGGACGAGGACGACCTGCGCCGCTTCCTCGTCCACCCGCTCGCGATGGTCATCTCCGACGCCGATCTCGTCGGCTACGGCGTCGGCTACCCGCATCCGAGGAGCTACGGAACCTTCCCCCGTGTCCTCGGTCGCTACGTCCGTGAGCTGAAGCTGCTGACGCTCGAGGAGGCGATCCGCAAGATGACCTCCGCCCCGGCGGCGCGCATCGGCGAGATCGATCGCGGCGTCGTGCGCGCGGGAGCGTTCGCCGACCTGGTGGTCTTCGACCCCGAGCGGATCCGCGATCTCGCCACCTACGACGATCCGCACCGCCCCTCGCTCGGCGTCGAGCAGCTCTACGTCAACGGGGTCGCCGTGATCCGCGACGGCGGTCTGACCGGCGAGCGACCGGGCCGCGTCCTGCGACGGGCGCCGCATCCTGTCGCGGGAGGGGCCGGCGGAGGACAAGGAGACTCCCGATGGAGGCGATGACCCGCGCGGCGAACGCTCCACCTCCGGCCACGGCGCTGCGTCCGGATGGGCGGCTCGACTCCGATCTCTGGCTCGACCAGCCGGACGCGCTGGAGCGCATCACGGAGCGCGAGCGCGCGGGCGAGCTCAGCGCCGCGCAGTCGGCGAACCTGCGCCACTTCGTCGAGCGCGGCTACCTGGTCTTTCGACCGGCGATCTCCGACTCGCTCCTCGCCGCGATCGTCTCCGACCTCGACCGCCTCTGGCTCGAGCAGCCGCCGTACGTCGCCTTCGCCTACCACAGCCTGCTCACCCGCTTTTCCGGGCACGACGAGGGAAGTCGCAAGCCCTCGTGCCGGATCGCCGACCTGCACGCCTTCTCGGACGCCGCCCTGGCGCTCTACCTCGAGCCCGAGATTCACGCTTACGTCGCCTGGATCTTCGGCGAACCCGCGGTCGCCACCCAGTCGCTCACCTTCGAGTGGGGCTCGCAACAGGCTCTGCACCGCGATCCGATCCACGTCCAGATGGCGCGGCCGGCGCACCTGCTGGCGGCCTGGATCGCGCTCGAGGACATTTCGCCCGACTGCGGTCCGCTGGTCTACGTCCCCGGCTCGCACCGTCTGCCCTACTTCCAGTTCGAGCCCGGGCGCTACGTACACGACCACCAGAAAGACGGCGTCGACGGCATCCGCCGCGCGCAGGCCTTCGACGAGGAGCGCTGTCGCGCGGCGGGCCTGACGCTCGAGCCGCTCACCTGCAAGCGCGGCGAGGTGCTGATCTGGCACCACTCGCTGCTGCACGGCGGCTCGTACCCGAAGGACCCGGCGCTCACTCGCAAGAGCTTCGTGGTCCACTACTCGACCCGCGCCAACATGCCGCAGGTGCGCAATACCTACCTCGACCCCTACCTCGGGGCGCCGGGCGACGAGCCGGCGGAGATGATCTACGCCACCACGCGCCTGCTCGGCGACGAGCGGGCGCGCGGCTTCGCTAGCCCGCTCGCCGAACGCTTCCGCGCCGAAGCGGCCGCCTTCTACCGCGAGCGCCGCGAGCTCGAGCGCGAAATCGTCGGCCTGCGCGGCGAGGGCGAGGCGCTGCGCCAGAGGATCGCCGCGATGGAGGCGAGCCGGTTCTGGAAGCTGCGCGACGCCTGGTTCGCCGCCAAGCGTGCCGTCGGCTGGACGAGCGGAAGGTGAGACCGGCATGAGCGCGGACGACGGGCTGATCGGCGCGACGATCGACGGCTTCCGGGTCGAGGCGCTGCTCGGCCGCGGCGGGATGGGCGAGGTCTACCAGGCCTTCGACCCGCGCCTCGCGCGCTCGGTGGCGCTCAAGATCGTCTCGCCGCTCCTCGCCCAGGATCGCGAGTTCGCCGCCCGCTTCGCGCGCGAGGCGCGCTCGGCCTCGGCCGTCAGCCACCCCAACATCGCGCAGATCTACTCCTCCGGCGAGTACCAGGGGCGCCCGTACTACGTGATGGAGCGCGTCGCGGGCAGCTCGCTCGCCACCCAGCTCGACGAGAGCGGGCACATCGGCGGACGCCGGAGCCTCGAGCTCCTGCTGCAGGCCGCCGAGGGGCTGCGCGCCGCGGCCGAGGAGGGTATCGTCCACCGCGACATCAAGCCCGGCAACCTGATGGTCGACGGCAAGGGGCGACTGAAGATCGTCGATTTCGGCCTCGCCCGCCGGCTGGCCGAGGACATCCGCGTCACCCGCACCGAGGTCGTCGTCGGCACACCGACCTATCTGTCGCCCGAGCAGGCGCAGGGTCAGGAGGTCGACCACCGCTCGGACATCTATTCGCTCGGCGCGACCTTCTACCATCTGCTCTCGGGCGCGCCGCCGTTCGCGGCCGACACGCCCGTCGGCGTGCTCCTGCAGCACGTGGGCGGCCAGCTCACGCCGCTGAGGCAGCGCAATCCCCGCGTGCCACCGGCGGTGGCCGCGGTGATCGAGCGGATGCTCGAGAAGGATCCGGCGCGGCGCTACGCCGACTACGACCAGCTGATCGCCGACCTACGGCTGCTGCTCGCGGGCCGGGCGACGGCGAGCGAGCCGAGCCTGGAGAACACCTCGCGTCTGCCGCCGACGCCCGCGCCCATGGTCGCTCCGGGTTCCGCCGCGGCGCATTCGCATCGCTTGCCGCCGCTCGGCTCGGCGGCTCTCGGCGCCGCACTGGTCCTGGTCGTGGGAATCGTCTGGCTCGCCCGGCGCGACGCAGGAGGCGGAACCGGCGCCGGTCCGTCGCCGCCGTCGGGGTCGGCGCGATCGGCGCCCGGCGCGGCGCCGTCGCCGCCCGAGATCACGCTGCAGGAGGCGGCCGCGGCCCAAGCCGGCGTCGATCCACAGGCGCTCTACGGCATGGCGTTCACCGCCCAGACGCTTGCCAACCTTCGCCGTCTCTCGCTGGCGATCGAGACCCGCATGGCGCAGACCGGCGAGCTGCCGGCGAACCTCGAACAAGCGGCGCGCGAGGCGGGCGTGCCGCTCCTCGCCCTGCGCGACGGCTGGGGAGAGCCGATCCAACTCGAGAGCACCGAAGGTCCGGCGGGTCCGGGCTACCGACTCACCTCGGCCGGCGCGGACCGAACCGTCGGCACCGCCGACGATCTGGTGCTCGAGAACGGCGAGATCGTGCGCGGAGATCCGCGGGCCGGCCAGGTTCTGCCCGGCCTCCCGCCTCGCCTGCGCCCGCCGCGCCAGGGCGTGCGCCCGCCTTCGCCCTGAGCATTCGCCGCGGGGGCGGCTGCTAGACTCGCCGGCATGCCGGGAGGTGGAATCGAGACATCGACGCGCAGCGCGCGGGTCGCGGGGTTCGACGGCGGGGTCCGCGAGGTCGAGATCCCGCTCGTCGCCGCGCCCTTCGGCGCCGAACCCACTCTCTTCGAGTTCCTGAACCAACCCGAGCTGCGCTTCCTCGCTTGCCGCGGCGAGGGCGAGAACCTGTGGCTCAACCTCGATTGGATCGCCTGGGTCGAGCTCGCCCAACCGGACTCAGAGGTCGCCTTCCACGTCGCCGCCGGCGCGCGCCGCCTGGCGGCGACGGTCGAGCTGGTGACCGGGGAGACGCTCGCCGGCGAGGTGGTCTTCGTGCCGTCGGCCCCGGCGGGCGGGATTTCCGAGCTGCTCGCGGGGAGCGACCGATTCCTCCTGGTGGGCAACGACGAGGGGCTGCGTCTCGTGCATCGCGCCGCGATCGCGCGCCTGCGGAGCGGCTGACGTGGCCTCGATCGACAAGCTCCTGGCGGCGGCGCTGCGCGGACAGGTCGACGCGGTGGTGCTCGAACCCGGGCGCCTGCCGCGGTTCAAGAAGGGCTCGACCGAGCACGAGGTCACCCAGCAGCCGCTCGACGGCTATGCGATCGAACGCCTGCTGTCGGAGATCGCGCCGCTCGGCCAACTCCCGGAGTCGACCATCGGCGCGCGCTTCGGCTTCGATTACGAGATCGAGGGCGTGGTCCTGCGTTGGACGGGCCTCGGCGGCCCGCTCGGCTGGACCGCCATGGCCTCGCCGCAAGCCGCCGCGAGCCCGGCGCGCGCCAGCTCGACGGCGGTCGCTGCGGCCAAGGGCTCGCGGCCGCTGCCGCCGATCGAGCAGCTGTTGCGCTCGATGATCGAGCTCGATGCCTCGGACCTCTACCTGACCGCGTGGGAGCGACCGCACCTGCGCATCCACGGCGAGATCTCGCGCTTCGAGACTTACGAAGCGCCGACCTCGACCCGCTTGAAGGAGCTGCTCTACGAGATCGTTCCGGCGCGCGCGCGCGGCGAGTTCGAGGCCTCGAACGACGCCCATTTCGTCCACGAGATCGTCGACGTCGCCCGCTTCCGCATCCATCTCTTCCGCGACCGGCAGGGAGTCGCGGCCGCGGCGCGGCACGTGCCCTGGGCGGTGCCCGCCGCCGGCGCCCGCGGCATCCCGCCGTTGCTGCTGACGCTCGCCGATCTCGACCGCGGCCTGGCGGTGGTCGCCGGGCCGACCGGCTCGGGACGCACGACCACCCTCGCGGTGCTCGCCGAGCGCTACGCCTCGCGCCGCCGCGCCCGCCTGGTGACGATCGAGGACCCGATCGAGTTCTGGCTCGCGGGCGAGCGTGGCCTGATCGAGCAGCGCGAGCTCGGCAGCCACGTCGCCGACGCCGCCGCCGCGATCGAGGCCGCGCGCGCCGACGGCGCCGACGCCCTGGTGCTCGGCCGGCTCGCGGGCGACGCGGTCGCCGCCAGCGCGCTCGGCGCGGCCGCCGCCGGCCTGCTCGTCTTCCTCGAGGCGCCGGGGCTCGGCGCCGGCGAGGCGATCGAGCTCTTTCTCGATCGCTTCCCCGGCGAGCGCCGCGCCGCCGCCCGCCGCGCGCTGGCGCGCCACCTCGGGGCCATCGTCGTGCAGCGGCTGGTGCCGCGGCGCGACGGGGGCCGGGCGCTGGCGATCGAGCTCGTACGCGCCACGCCGACCGTGCGCCGGTTGGTGGCCGAGGACCGTTCGCACCAGATCGCCGCGGCGCTGGCGCACGGCCGCTCCGAGGGTCACGTGAGCCTCGAGGCGGCGCTCGCCGAGCTGGTCGAGGACGGCGCGGTCGAGCCGCGGGCGGCGTGGCGCGCGGCCTACGATCGCGACGCTTTCCTCCTGCGCCTCGCGGAAGCGGGGCACCCGACCGACTTCTCGCGCGAGGCCGAGTCCCTCGCTTAGGACGCCGTGGCGATGGCGTCGATCCTGCTTCTCGGAATCCTCGGCTTCCTGATCCTCGCCTCGGTCGCGAACTGGTTCGCGGTCGAGGTGGTGGCGCTGATCGTCCTCGGCCTGCTTCTCACCGGCGGGCTGGTCACGGTCGACCAGGCGGTCGCCGGCTTCGGCAATCCGGCCGTCCTGACCGTGCTGCTGATGATGATCCTCTCCGAGGGTCTGGCGGCGAGCGGCGTCGTGGCGGCGATCGGCCACCGCATCTCGCGCCTGGCCGGCGGCCATGCCTGGCGCGCGGTGCTGCTGCTGCTGGTCTCGGCCGGCGCGATTTCGGCCTTCGTCAACAACACGGCGGTGGTCGCGATGTTCCTGCCGATCGGCATCCAGCTCGCCAAGCAATACCGACTCGCGCCCTCGAAGCTCCTGCTGCCGCTCAACAACGCGGCGATCTTCGGCGGCACCTGCACCCTGATCGGCACTTCGACCAACCTGGTGGTCGACGCCCTGGTCGAGCGCCACGGCATGCGGCCGCTCGGGATGTGGGAGTTCCTGCCCATGGGTCTGGTGTTTCTCGGCATCGGCACGCTCTACAACCTGCTGCTGGTGCGCTGGCTGCCGTCGCGCGCCGACGAGTCGAGCCTCACCGCCAAGTACCAGCTGACGCCCTACCTGACCGAGCTGCGCGTCGCGCCGGAATCCCTGCTCGTCGGTCGCACGGTGGTCGAGGACCAGCTCGCTGACCGCTTCGGCCTCACGGTGCTCGAGATCGTGCGCGGCACGCGCAAGATCGCCACCGAGCTGCGCAGCACGGCGATCGAGCCGGGCGACATCCTGATCGTGCGCGGCGCGATGGAGGACATCGTGCTGTTCAAGGAGCAGATGCGGCTGCTGCTGCTCTCGGACATCAAGCTCAAGGACGCCGACTTCACCGATCAGGAGAACATCCTGGCCGAGGTCCTGCTGTCGCCGGCCTCGACCCTCGAAGGGATGACGCTCAAGGAGATCGACTTCCGCAAGCGCTTCGGCGCTTTCGTGCTGGCGCTCGCCCGCGCCGGCGAGCGAATGCGCGAGAAGCTCGCGGCGATCCCCCTGCAGCGCTACGACACGCTGCTCGTCTTCGGCTCGCGGCGCCGGGTCGAAGAGCTCTACCAGTCGGTCGACTTCATGCCTTTGCAGGAGGTCGACCTGCGGCTGCGGCTCCACCCGCGCTGGTGGCTCTTCCTCGCCGTCTTCGTCTCGGTGGTCGCGGTCGAGAGCCTGTTCGACGTGCCGCTGCTCGCCGCGGCGCTCGTCGGCTTCGCCCTCTTGCTCGCGTCGCGGGCGATCAAGATCCAGTCGATCTACCGCACGCTCAACTGGGGGGTGTTTTTCCTGCTCGCGGCGACCTTGCCGATCGGCACGGCGCTCGAGACGACCGGCCTCGCGACCCGGTTGGGCGACTGGCTCGCCGGACAGGGAGCGGCGCACGGCCCGACGACGGCGCTGGCGCTGCTCTACCTCGGCACCATGATCCTGACCGAGCTGTTGTCGAACACCGGGACGGCGGTGCTGATGTTCCCGATCGCGATCGCCACCGCGGCGCATCTCGGGGTGGAGGCGCGGCCTTTCGTGATGGCGGTGGCGTTCGCCGCTTCGAACGGCTTCATGACCCCGATCGGCTATCAGACCAACGCCATGGTCTACGGCGCCGGCGGTTACCGCTACAGCGACTTCCTGCTCGCTGGCCTGCCGCTCAACCTGGCCTTCTGGGGGCTCGCGACGTGGTTGATCCCCAGGATCTGGTCGTTCTGAATCGGCCGCCGCGCCGCGAACTTCCCGCCGTCGCGACCGTATCTCCTGACAACCCCACCCGGCCCGAGCTCGGGCCACCTTTTCGAGGAGGAAGCATGTCGACCCCCGTCTCCCGCCTCTCGCGCCGGTTCGTCCCGGCGCTGGCCCTCGCGGCCCTGGTCGTGCCGGCGACCGCCTTCGGCCAGGGCCTGACGCTGCCGCCCGACGGCGACAACGAGCGCTCGACCACCACGCAGCAGATCGGCCTGGTGAACGTGACCGTCGACTACCACAGCCCCGACGTCCACGCCCCCGACGGCAGCGACCGGCGCGGCAAGATCTGGGGCGATCTCGTCGCCTGGGGGATGCACCAGGAGGCCTTCGGCACCTGCGGCTCCGATTGCCCCTGGCGCGGCGGGGCGAACGAGAACACCACTCTCGAGGTGAACTACGACGTCAAGGTGCAAGGACAGCCGCTGCCGGCCGGCCGGTACGGACTCCACTTCATCCCCGGCAAGGACGAGTGGACCGTGGTCTTCTCGAAGAACTCGACCTCCTGGGGGAGCTTCTTCTACGACGCCCAGGAGGACCAGCTGCGGGTGACCGCCAAGCCGGTCAAGAACGAGTACCGCGAGTACCTGACTTACGAATTCACCGTGCGCAAGCCGACCGCCGCGACGCTCGCCCTCGAGTGGGAGGACTTGGCGCTGCCGATCGAGATCTCGGTCGACGACATGGACGAGCTCTACATCGCGTCGATCCGCCGCGAGCTGCGCTCGAACAAGGGCTTCGACTGGCAGGCCTGGGTCCAGGCCTCGGCCTTCTGCGCCGACAAGAAGAAGAACCTCCCCGAGGCTCTCGCCTGGGCCCAGTACGCGGTCAACCCGGGGAACTTCATCGGCGAGGTCAACTTCCGCACCCTGTCGAACCTCGCCCGGCTGCAGGAGGCCAACGGCAAGCTCGTCGAAGCGCAGGCATCGATGGACAAGGCGATCCACGACCCGACGGCAACCGCCCTCGACCTGCACCAGTGGGGCCGCCGGCTGCTCGCCGACAAGCGGCCGGCCGACGCGCTCAAGGTCTTCCAGTTGAACGCCGAGCGCAACCATGGCGCCTGGCCGACGGAAGTGGGTCTGGCGCGCGGCTACTCGGCGGTGGGCAACTACAAGGAGGCGTTGAAGCACGCCAAGGCGGCGCTCGCCCAGGCCCCCGACGACACCAACAAGAAGTTCCTCGCCAAGGCCGTCGAGCTCCTCGGCCAGGGCAAGGACATCAACTGAGGGCCAAGCGCTCGGCGCGGCCGAGGAGCTGCTCGACGCGGGCGATGACCATCTCGAGCGCCACCCGGTTCTCGCCCCCTTCGGGCACGATCACGTCCGCCCAGCGCTTGGAGGCCTCGACGAACTCGAGGTGCATCGGGCGCACCGAGGTCATGTACTGACGCAGCACGTCGCCGACGGTGCGTCCGCGTTCGGCCAGATCGCGCCGGATGCGGCGCACCAGCCGCACGTCGGCGTCGGTGTCGACGAAGATCTTGAAGTCGAGCTGGCCGCGCACCGCCGGCTCGGCGAGCAGCAGGATGCCTTCGATCAGGACGACCGGCCGCGGCTCGATGATCACCACCCGGTCGGTCCGCCGGTGGCGGACGAAATCGTAGACCGGCAACTCGATCGACCGGCCGCGCCGCAGGTCGGCCAGGTGCTCGACCAGCAGCGGCGTGTCGAGCGCCTCGGGGTGGTCGAAGTTGTAGGCGAGCAGCTGCTCCTCGCTCTCCCAGTCGACGTCGCGGTAGTAGTTGTCCTGCGCCAGGAAGGCGATCCGCTCGGGCCCCACCGCCTCGAGGATCGAGCGCGCGACGGTGGTCTTGCCGGAACCGGAGCCGCCGGCGACGCCGAGAGTGACGGGTTCGAGGCTCACGAAGGGATTCTACGCGACGGTTCCCCGAGGCCGAGCAGCGCCGGCAGCTCGGCGAGATCGGCGATCTCGAGGTCGGGCGCCGGTCCGGCGCGATCCTCGCTGCGCAGCCAGACGGTGCGCACTCCCGCGGCTTTGCCGGCCGCGATGTCGTTCGACCGTCGGTCGCCGACGAAGGCCGCCTCGCCCGCCGGCACCGCCAGGCGCGCCAGCGCCTCGCGCAGCATCGCCGGCGAGGGCTTGCGGCTGCCGCTGTCGTAGCTCCAGACGCGCACCGGCAGGAAGCCGAGCAGCCCATGGCGAGCGAGCAGGCGCTCGTAGAGCCGGCCGGGCAGCGGCACGTTCGAGACCAGCGCGCGCGCCACGCCGAGCGCCGCGAGCCGCGCCAGCACCGGGCGCGCCGCCGGGTTGGGCGTCACCGTCTCGGCGTAGGGACCGAACCAGGCGGCGAGCAGCTGCAGATCCCGCAGGCGCGTGCCGCTCGCTTTCCGCAACCGGGCGAGGTGCGGCTTCCAGCTCGCCTCGCGCCCGCGCTCGTAGCGCAGCGCGTGCTCGGCGCGCCAGGGGGTGAAAACCAGCCGTTCGAGATCGTCGAAGTCGAGCCGCGCGCCGGCTTCGCGCAACAACGCGAGGAGCGCCTCGCGTCCGCGGTAGTCCTGTTTGCCCACCGGGATCCCCTCGGCGTTGCCCACGTCGAGCAACACGCCGCCCATATCGAGGAGCATCGCGCGCGGCGCGGGCACGGGAGTCGCGGGGCCGGCGCTAGGGCCGGGGAGGCGGCGGCGGGTCCGCCTGGTTCGAGTCGCTCGCGCCGTCGGCGGCGCCCGAGTTGTCGCCGCCGTTGGCGTCCTGCTGCTGCTGGCGGAGCATCTCGTTGACCTTGGCGGTCTTCTCCTGCTCGGAGGCGTCGCTCGCCTGCAGGTCCTGGAAGTCCTTCTGCATCTGCTGCGAATGCTGCTCGAGCTCGCGCGTCTTGGCGGCCTCGCTCGCCCGCGCCCCGTCGGCGCTCTCGGACGGGGCCGCTTCGGCTTGGGGCGGCGGGGCCGCCGGCTTGGAGCACGAGACGGCAAGCAGCGCGAGCGCGATGGAGCCGATGGGGAGCGAGCGTCGCATGGGAAGGACCTCCGGCTCGATCTTAGACCGAAGCCTCAGCGCTGGCAGCGCGGGCAGAAGAACGAGCTGCGGCCGGACTGGACGATGCGCCGCACCGCGCGGCCGCAGCGCGGGCAGGGCTGGCCGGCGCGGCCGTAGACCGCGAGGTCGATCTGGAACTCGCCCTGCTGACCCGATCCGTCCGTGAAGTCGTTGAGCGTCGTCCCGCCGGCGACGATCGCCTCCTCGAGGACCTCGACCACCGCCGCGGCGAGGCGCGCGAAACGCTCGCCCGTCAGGCGGGCGACGGAGCGGCGTGGATCGATGCCGGCGCGGAAGAGCGCCTCGGTGGCGTAGATGTTGCCCACCCCGACCACTCGCCGGCCGTCCATCAGAAACGCCTTGGCCGGCGCCCGCCGCCCGCGGGCGAGCTCGGCGAGCGTATGGCCGTCGAGCGCCGGCGAGAGCGGCTCGATTCCGAGGTGCACGAAGTGCGGGTCCGCCTCGAGCCCGGCCCGCGCCACGATGAAGGCGGCGCCGAAGCGGCGCGGATCGCGCAGCCGCAGCCGCTCCCCCCGGTCGAGGTGGAAGGCCAGGTGTTCGTGCGGCTCGCGCGGCTCGGGGCCGGGAACCAGCGTCAGGCGACCGCTCATCCCGAGATGGATCGCCAGCCGCTCGCCACCCTCGATCCCGACCAGCAGGTACTTGCTGCGCCGCTCGAGGGCCTCGATCCGCCGCCCGGCGAGCGCGCCGAGCGCGCGGCGGTCGAGCCGCTCTCGCAGAGCCTTCGCCCGGACCTCGACGCGCTCGATCCGGCGCCCGACGAGGCGCGGCTCGAGGCTGCGGCGCAGGACTTCGATCTCGGGCAGCTCGGGCACGGAGCGATCTTATGCAGGCGGGCTTGACATCCCCGTCGGAATGGCGTAAAAAAGGCGTAAATGAACGCCCAAGCCGTCCTCCCCCTCTTTCCCGTCGGCGCCGGCTTCGGCCGCGCCGAGGCCGACGCCCCGGCGCTGCGCCGCCGCGCCGGAGTCGAGTACTTCGACCTCGGAGTGCGCGAGATCCTGAACCGGGCCGACAGCCCGCGGTTGCCGTTCGACTGGACGATCAACCCGTACCGCGGCTGCGAGTTCGGCTGCAACTACTGCTACGCGCGCTACACCCACGGCTTCTTCGCGACCGCCACGCCCGAGGATTTCGAGACCAAGATCTTCGTCAAGCGCCGGGCGGCCGAGCGCCTGCGCGAGCGGTTGAAGCGGCGCGACTTCCACGGCCAGCCGATCGCCATCGGTACCGCAACCGACCCCTACCAGCCGGCCGAGCGTCACTTCGGGATCACCCGTGCGCTGCTCGAGGTCTTTCGCGAGACCGAGGGCCTGACGCTCTCGATCACCACCAAGTCGCCGCTGGTCACCCGCGATCTCGATCTGCTCTCCGAGCTCGATCGTCGGCACGCGCTCGAGATCCAGGTCTCGATCACCACCGTCGATCCGCGCCTGGCGCGCGATCTCGAGCCGGCGGCGCCCGACGCCCGCTCGCGTGTCGCGACCGTCGAGCGCCTGGCCGAAGCCGGTCTGTCGGTGACCGTCAACGCCATGCCCATCCTGCCCGGGATCAACGACTCGGAGGCGGTGCTGCGACCGCTCTTCGAGGCCGCCCGCGCGGCCGGCGCGCGCGAGGTCGGCGCCATGCCGCTCTTCCTGCGCCCGGCGTCGCGCCAGGTTTTCATTCCCTGGCTGACGCGGCGATTCCCGGAGCTCGTCGGCATGTACCAGCGGCTCTATCGCGACCGCGACTACCTGGACACCGCGGCCCGCGACCAGCTGCTCTCGACCTACCGCCGCCTGAAGCTCGAGTACGGCTTCCCCACCGCCCGCGTCGGCCGGGCGTGAGGTCGGCGGCCGCTCGCGCGCCGCGACGCCGGCCATTCCCTAGAATGGCCGCCATGTGCCGCAACATCAAACGGCTGCACAACGTCGAGCCGCCCGTAGGTCCCGAAGAGGTGCGCGACGCCGCGCTGCAGTTCGTGCGTAAGATCGCCGGCACCACCCAGCCCTCGCGAGCCAACGAGGAGGCCTTTGCCCGCGCCGTCGACGAGATCGCCGCGGCGAGCGAGCGCCTGCTGTCGCGGTTGGTCAGTCACGCGCCGGCGCAGGATCGCGCGGCGGCGGCCGCCAAGGCGCGCCAACGCTGGCAGCCGCGGGTCTGACGGCCGGCGGTCAGCGGGCGGCGCGCGGCGCGCGGCCGGCGAGGCGCAAGACGAGATCGGCGAGCGCGGTGTCGGCGGCGCCCGAATCGCCCTTCAGGCGCCGTTCGCACTCGAGGACGTGCCAGGGGAGCAGATCGAGCTCCGCGGGCGGCACGCGGCTCGCGGCGAGGTAGGCGCGGTGGAGGCGGAAGGGGTGGAGGCCGGCGAGCGGGTTCTTCGCCATTCCCGCGACCTCTCCCTGCAGGCGGGGCGCGAGCGCGCTCTTGAAGCGCGGATAGCTCGTCTCGCCGCGCGGCAGGCGCAGGGCCTCGAGCAGACCGCCGACCGCCACCAGTTGGCGGGCGAATCCCCCGAGCAGCGAGAAGAAGCCGAGCCGCTCGGCGTCGACGTCGTCGGCTCCGGTCAGGCGACGCTCGAGGCGCTGCATCGCCTCGGCCGCGCGGCCGGCGCCGATCGAGTCGAGCAGCTGCCAGACGTCCTCCTCGCCACGGTCCTCGACCGCCTCCTCGACCAGCGACTTCTCGATCCGCGCTCCCCGGCCGGCGAGGGTCGCGAGCTTGCGGTACTCGGCCGCGAAGCGCGCGGTCGAATCGGCGTCGATCGCGTCGCCGCCGCGCCGCGCGTCCTCGCGCCGCAGCGTCCGCCGCACCAGCTCTTCGAGCGCGTCGCGACGGATGACGGCGCCGGTCTCGCGTTCGAGCTCGGCCGCCAGCGCTTCGGTGCCCTCGAACTTGCCGCCGCGATCGGCGGCGACGCGGCCCGCCTCGACGATCGCGCCGCGCCGCGCCAACGTCTCGACCAGCGGATGGGTCCCGGCGACCGAGCTTTCGACGAAGATCAGCGCGTGGCGCGGCGGCAGTCCGTTGGCGACCGCGTCGGCGACCACCGCGGCCTCGCCCTCGCCGAGCCCGCGCAATCCGGCGGCGACCGCGGCCGCGAGCAGCGGCGCCATGCCGGCGCGCGCCTCGGCGGCGTCGACGCCGCTCTTCTTGCCGGCGCGCGGCGCGGCGAAGATCTCGGCCGGCAGGCTGGCGAGCGCCCTCTCCGCCGGCGTCGCGGCCGGGTCGACGTCGAACAGCCGCAGGACCTGGAGGAGTTTCGAAGCGGCTTCGCGGGCGGCGCCGGAGAGATCGTCCGGCCCGCCGGCGAACGGCAGCGCGCGGCGAATTTCGGCGATCAGGGCCGCCGCCTCGCCGCGATCGGCGAACAGTCCGGTGTCGACCGCCAGCGTGACCTTGCCGCCGCCGAAGAGCGAGAAGGTCCGCAGGTCGTCGAGCACCGCCGCGAGCTCGTCGGGCCGGCGCACCGTGACCGGAGCACACTCGCAGATTCTCGCCAGCGTCGCGGCCAGGCGCGCCGCCTCGGGCTCGGCGAGCACACGGTCGCCGCGCACCAGGTAGACCGGTTCGAGCCGCCCGGCGGCGATCGCCGTTTCGAGCGCGGAGGCCAGCGCCTACTTCTCCTCGGTGAGCGTCGCGAGCGAGAACTCGCCCGAGTCCTCGCCCACTCCCCAGACCGGGACCTCGCGCACGCCGAGATCGGCCGCTTCGAGACGATCTTCCTCGAAGTTGAGCTCGACCGCGTTCCAGGAGCCGCACTTGGCGCAGTAGTCGCGCCAGTCGGCGTAGCGCGTGTGGCAGATGCGGCAGACATATTCGGCGTTACCGATCTCGAGCTGCCGCAGGCAGGCGACGTACGACTCGACGGCGCGCGCCAGGTCACCGCGCCGCTCGTGGATGCGCGCCACGAGGTAGTGGAAGGTCGGCGACGAACGGATACGGTCCTCGATCGCCGCCAGCTGCTTGAGCGCCTCCTCGTGCATCTCGAGGCGATGGTAGAGGCGACCGAGGTAGAAGCGCGGCAGCAAGTCGTTGCTCGCCGAGACGATCAACTGGCGAAGGGTCTCGATCGCCTCGACCGGCTGCTCCTCCTCGATGAAGTGGTCCTCGACGCGCTGCAGGAAGACCGGGCTGCCGGTCTCGAGATACCCCTGCCGCCAGGCGGCGACGGCTTCCGCCCGCCGTCCGCCGAGCAGCTCCGCCTCGCCCAGCATGATGCGCGCCGGAATGAACCGCGGCTCGCGCGCCAGCAGCGAGGCGAAGATCTCCCGCGCCTCGGCCGGCCGGTCTTGCTCGAGCAGTAGCACGCCGCGTTGGTAAGCGAGTCCCTCGGCGAGGCTCGACTCGCGCGCCAGGCTCGCCGCGTCGCCGCTTTCGTTGAGCAGCGCGGTCGCTCGCTCGTGCAGCCGCGCGGCTTCGGACCAGTCGAGCTTGGCGAGCGCCTCCTGGCGGCGCCGGCGCAGGACCTCGAGCCCGAAGCCGGGAAAGTCGCGCACGATTCGCCCGTGGAGCTCGCGCGTCACTTCGTGCTCGCCGCGGCTCGCGTAGTCCTCGGCGAGCTGGTAGAGCACCGCGACCGAATGCGGATCGACCGCCGCCGCCCGCTTGTGGACCTCCACCGCCTCGGCGTCGCGGCCCAGCTCGCGCAGCACCGTGCCGTAGCGCAGCAGGGCGGGGAAGTCCTGCGGCCGGCCGGCGAGGAAGCTCTCGAGCTCCGCCGCGGCCTTCACCCACTGGCCGTCGGCTTGCGCGTCGACCGCGCGGCGGAACGACGCGTCCAGGCTCTCGGCCTCGCGAGTCGCGCGGCGGCGGCGGCGGCGGTCGAGATCGAGGCGCAGCGTGTCGACCACCAGGGTGATCGCCGCGGGCAGGAAGCCGGCGAGGAAGACGAGCACGAAGGCGCTGGCGACCGAGATCGAGCCGCGCGGCCCGACGGCGAACCGCTGGTCGAACAGCTCGCGGTTGTGGTGCGTCAGGTACGAAGCGAGGACGACGACCGCGAGCGCGAGGAGGAAGCCGAAGAACGAGCGCAGGCGCATGGTCGGCGGGCGCCCGGCGACGAGCCGGGCTCAGGACTCCGGCAGGAGCCCCTTCTCGGCGAGCTCCTGCGACTCGATGCAGTAGCGCGCCCAGGGGATCGCCTCGAGGCGCTCGCGACCGATGCGGTTGCCCTCGTGGACGCAAACGCCGTAGGTGCCGGCGTCGATGCGCGCCAGGGCCTCGTCGATCTGGAAGAGCAGGGCGCGCTCGGAGTCGGAGATCGAGTACGTCAGCTCGCGGGTGTAGGCGTTGTTGGCGCGATCCACGATGTCCTCGGTCGGGCTGTCGTTCGACTCCTGGCCGCTGCGCAGATCGCGGCGATAGAGGGCCAGGATCTCCTCGCGCTTGGCCTGCAGTTTGCGGCGCGCGTTGGCGATGAACTCGGCGTCGGGAACGAACGCGCCGACGCTCGGCGCAGGGCGCGCCGGCGCGACGGACTTGGCGCCCGACCGGCCGGCGGACGACTTGCCGCGCGTCGGAATCTTGGCGCTCGGCGGCGGCGTCGGCTTCGGGGGCGTGGGCTTGGGCGGCGTCGGCTTGACCGGCACCGGCTTCGGCGCCGGGCGCGCGATCGCGACGCGCACCGCCGGCTTGGCGGCGACGGCCGTCTTCTTCGCCACCGCCGTCGGCGCCGGGCGCTTCGCCGCCGGCTTCGCGGCCGGCTTCGCCGCGATCTTGCGGGAGACCGGGGCCTTGGCGCGCTTGGCGGGTCGCGAACCGGCCTTCCTGGCCGGAGCGCGTTTCGCCGCGGAGGCCTTCGCTTTCGCGGCCTTCCGCGCCTTGGCCGGGGCCGGCTTCTTCGTCGGGGCGCGCTTCGTTTTTCCACTCTTCTGGGCCACCGAGCTGTCTCCTTCCGCTAGAGCGATGGGCGATGATAGTGGATTCCGGCGACGATCGAAAGCGCGCGATAGAGCTGCTCGTAGACCACCAGGCGGGCGAGCGCGTGCGGCAGCGTGAGCGGCCCGAGCGACCAGCGCGTGCGGCAGCCGCGGACGAGATCGGGATCCAGTCCGACGTCCGATCCGAGCAGGAAGACGACCGGATGCGGCCACTCTCGCCGCCAGCTCTCGACGCGCACCGCCAACTGCTCGGACGTGAGGCCGGTGCCCTCGCGATCGAGTGCCACCAGCCAGGCGCCGCGCGGCACGGCCGCCGCGAGCGCTTCGCCCTCCGCCCGCCGGCGAACCGCCCCGTCGGGCCCCCGCTTCCCGCGCACCGGCAGGTCGCGGATCGGCAAGTACGCGGCGATCCGGGCGCGGTAGTCCGCCACCAGCTCCTCGACCGGACCGCGCTCGTGGCGCCCGGCCCAGGCGACGACGAACTCGAGCCCCACTATTCGGCTTTCGCGCCCTGCCCCGGAGATTCGCCGGCGGCGAGGTACCGCTCCCACTCGTCGTAGAAGGCGAGCGATTGCAGATCGCGCATGCGATCGAGGAAGACGACGCCGTTCAAGTGGTCGAACTCGTGCTGGACGATGCGCGCCTCGAACCCCTCGGCGACGTAGTCGACCGGCGCTCCGATCCGGTCGACGCCGCGCACCCGCACCGCCGGATGGCGCGGCACGAGGCCGCGCAGGTCGGGAATCGACAGGCAGCCCTCCCAGTCGTAGACCAGCTCGCCCGCGGCCGGCTCGACCATCGGGTTGAGGACCACCTTCAGCGGAATGCCCGCCGCCGGATCCTCGTCGTCGCGCGATTCGTAGACGAACAGCTGCCAGCCGACCGCCACCTGCGGCGCGGCGAGGCCGACCCCGTGGCTCGCGTGCATGGTCTCGACGAGGTCGTCGATCCAACGCTGCACCTCGGGCTCGGCCAGGCGGCCGACGGGCACCGGCTGGGCGGGCGTGCGCAGCGCCGGATGACCCAAGCGGACGATCTCGAGAACGGCCATCAACTGATTCTCCGCAAAGATCTTACCAGCGCTCGACGGGCCGCGGCGCGGGCCCGGGGCGCCGGCGCCGCGTGCTATCCTCGACGGCCTCATGACCGCCTGGACGCCCGAGGAAGAACAGCGGCGCAGGCGCCGCAAGCGGCTGATCCGGGGCCTGCTGATCGGCGGCGCGGCGATCGGCATCCCGGCGCTGGTCAACGCTTCGATCGCCCGCCGCGCGCGCCGCCTCGAACCGACCACCTGGGGCCGCCGCAATCGCTACGCCTGGAGCGCCGGCGACGTCATCTTCCAGCGCCTGGGCGAGGGCGATCCGATCGTCCTGCTGCACTCGTTCGGCCCCGGGCACGATTCGCTCGAATGGCGCGCGGTCGCCGAACGCCTCGCGGCCCGCCACCAGGTCTTCGCCCTCGATTTCCTCGGCTTCGGCCGCTCCGACAAGCCCGCGCTCCATTACGACGGCGAGCTGTTCATCGAGCTCACCGCCGACTTCCTCGAGGACGTCGTGCGCCGGCGGGCGGTCGTGGTCGCCTCCGGGCTCTCGGCCGCCTACGCCGTGCAGATCGCGGTCGACCATCCCGAGCTGATCTCGGCCCTGGCTCTCGTCTGCCCGCTCGGCATCGACGACGCCTCGGACGAGCCCGACCTGAAGGACGCGATCATCCACCGCCTCCTGCGCCTGCCGATCTTCGGGCGCTCGGCGCTCAACGTCTTCGCCAGCCGCAACGGGATCGAGTACCACCTGCGCCAGGAGCTCTTCCACGACCCGGAGCGGGTCGATCCGTCGCTCGTCGACCATCTCTACCGCGGCGCGCACGAAGAGGGCGCCGGCGGTCCGCTCGCCGCCTTCCTCGCCGGCTACCTCAACCACCGCATCGCCGCGGTGCTGCGCAAGGTCGCGGTGCCGCTGTGGATCGCCTGGGGGCGCGAGGCGGTCAATCCGCCGGTCGAGTCGGCCGATCTCTGGCTGCACGCCGCTCCCGACGCCGACCTCGAGGTCCTGCCCGACGCCGGCGTGCTGCCGCACGCCGAGCGGCCCGAGGAGTTCGCCCGCCGCTTGTCGCGCTTCCTGGAGCGACACTCCGACTCATGAGCCGCGGGTCGTTCCCGGAGGTCCCGGCGGGCTATCCGTTCCCTGAGCTCGAGAGCGAGGTGCTCGCGCTCTGGCGCGAGCGCCGCGTGTTCGCGCGGACGCTCGAGCAGACCCGGGGCGGCGAGCCCTTCGTCTTCTTCGAGGGCCCGCCGACCGCCAACAACACGCCGCACGTCGGCCACGTCCTGACGCGGGTGGTCAAGGACCTCTTCCCTCGCTTCCAGACCATGCGCGGCAAGCACGTCGCGCGCAAGGCGGGCTGGGACACGCACGGCCTCGCGGTCGAGATCGAGGTCGAGAAGCGCCTCGGGATCTCCGGCAAGCGGGCGATCGAGGATCTGGTGCCCGGCGACCGCCGCGCGTCGATCGGCGAGTTCAACCGCGCCTGCTTCGACTCGGTGATGACTTACGAGCGCCAGTGGCGGGCGATGACCGAGCGCGTCGGCTACTGGCTCGACATGGACGCGGCCTACTTCACCTACTCGAACACCTACGTCGAGTCGGTGTGGTGGTCCTTGAAGAAGCTCTGGGAGACGACCGACGCCGACGGCCGGCGCCTGCTCTTCGACGGCTACAAGAGCCAGCCCTACTGCGCCCGCTGCGGCACCACGCTCTCCTCGCACGAAGTGGCGCAGAACTACAAGGACGTCGAGGATCCGTCGATCTGGGTGCTCTTCCCGGCCCGTCCGGGACAGAGCCTGCGAACCGTCGAGGGCGCTCCGTACGCGGTCCCCGCCGACCTTCTCCTCGTCGCCTGGACGACCACGCCGTGGACCATGCCCGGTCACGCCGGCCTCGCGGTCCACCCGCGGCTCGTCTACCGCCTGGTCGAGCACCCGACGCGGCCCGGCGCACTCCTGCTGTTTGCCGACGCGATCGAGGTGGCGATCCCGTATGAGGCCGACGTCGACGGCAAGCGCCACCAGCTCGACCTGCGCGACCTGCCGGCGGTCGCGCGCTTCACCGGCGAGGCGCTCGTCGGCCTGCGTTACGACCGCCCCTACCGCACCTCTCCCGACGACGGCCGGGGCGAAGGGCAGGGCTTCTCGCCGCCGCCGTCGGACGAGGCCGGCTGGGTGGTGGTGCCGGCCGAGTACGTCACCTCGACCGACGGCACCGGCCTAGTGCACACGGCGCCCGCCTTCGGCGCCGACGACTACGCCACCGGACAGAAGTTCGGCCTGCCGCTGCTGCAGACGATCGAGCCCTCGGGCAGGGTCGCCGCGCGCAGCGGCATCGAGAAGCTCGCCGGCCTCTGGTTCAAAGACGCCGACAAGGAGGTCGTGCGCGACCTGCGCGAGCGCCGCTTGCTGCTCCACCACGAGCGCCACCTCCACAGCTACCCCTTCTGCTGGCGCTGCGACACGCCGCTGCTGCAGTACGCCACCGAGAGCTGGTTCGTGCGCACCACCGCGATCCGCGATCGCCTGGTCGGCCACAACCGGCGCGTCGACTGGCACCCGGCGCACGTCGGCGAGGGGCGCTTCGGCAACTGGCTCGAGAACGTCGTCGACTGGGCGCTGTCGCGCGACCGCTACTGGGGCACGCCGCTGCCGATCTGGCTCTGCGACGGCTGCGATGCCGGGCCGGAGGTCGTCGGCAGCTTCCAGGAGCTCTTCGACAAAGCGGGCGTGCCGCCGGGCGAGCGCCCGCAAGACGTCTACGACCCGCGCAGCTTCGACCCCCACCGCCCGTTCGTCGACGACATCGCCTGGCCCTGCTACGCCTGCAACGGCGGCACCTTCCGCCGCGTGCCTTGGGTGATCGACGCCTGGTACGACTCGGGCTCGATGCCGTTCGCCCAGCACCACTATCCGTTCGCGAACCTCGAGCGCGTCGCGCCGGGCGGCCACTTCCGGCCCGCCGACTTCATCTCCGAGGCGATCGACCAGACGCGCGGCTGGTTCTACACCCTGCACGTCCTGGCCTCGGCGCTCTTCGACGACGTCGCCTTCGCGCACTGCATCGTCATGGGGCACGTCAACGACGAGCAGGGGCGCAAGATGTCGAAGCGCCTGGGCAACGTCGTCGATCCGATGGGCGTCATCGCCGAGACCGGCGCCGACGCCATGCGCTGGTACTTCTACGTCAACGACCCCGAGCAGACCTCGCGCTTCTCGGCCAAGCTGGTGCGCGAAGCGGCGCAGGGCCTGATGCTGCCGCTCTGGAACGCGCTCTCCTTTTTCACCATCTACGCCAACCTCGACTCCTGGCGGCCGGGCGCAGCGCCGCCCATTCCGCTCGCTTCCCGGCCGGACCTCGACCGCTGGATCCTCCACCGGCTCGACACCGAGATCGGCCAGATCTCGCTGGGGCTCGACGGCTTCGAGATCGCAGGGCCCGCGCGGCGCCTCGAAGCGTTCGCGGATGATCTGACCAATTGGTACATCCGGCGGAGCCGGGATCGCTTTTGGGGTGATTCTCGAGAGAAAAGCTCGACGAAGGAAGCGGCCTATCAGACGCTTTACCAGGTCCTGACGGTGCTCGCTCGCCTGGTCGCGCCGTTCACTCCCTTCTTCGCCGAGATGCTGCACGAGCGGCTCGTCCGCTCGATCGACGTCGACGCGCCAGAGAGCGTCCACCTCGAGGCCTGGCCGCAGCCGTTGGGCGTTCTCGAGCAGCTGGAGGACATCGAGAAGAACGACCTTCTCGCGCTCGTCCAGGCCATGCAGCTCGCCAAGCGGCTGGTCGGCCTGGGCCGGGCGGCGCGCAGCTCGCACGACCTGAAAACGCGCCAGCCGCTGGCCTCCGTCACCCTGCTCTTCTCCCTCGAGGCGCAGGGCCTGAACGTCCGCGCGCAGGTCGAACGGGTGCGCGACCTCGTGCTCGACGAGCTCAACGTGCAGGAGATCCGCTGGGCCGAGCGCCGCGGCGATTTCGTCACCCACGAGGTGCGGCCGAATTTCCGTGTCCTCGGCAAGCGGCTGGGCGCGAGGATGAAGGCCGTGCAGGCGGCGCTCGCCGCCGCCGACGGCGACGCGCTCGCCGAGGCGCTCGAGCGCGACGGGCGGATCGAGCTCGCCATCGACGGCGAGACGATCGCGCTCGCTCCCGAGGAGCTCGAGGTCCGCCTGCTCGAGAGAGAGGGCATGGCGACCGCCGGCGATCGCGAGCTGCTGGTGGTGCTCGACACCCACTTGACTCCCGAGCTCGTCGCCGCGGGCAGGGCGCGCGAGGTCGTCAATCGCATCCAGACGGCGCGCAAGGACGCGGGTCTCGACTACGCCGACCGCATCCGCGTGCGCTATCGCGCCGCGCCGGAGATCGGCGAGGCGATCGTCGCGCACCGCGCCTGGATCGCCGGCGAGACGCTGGCGGTCGAGCTCGCGGAGGGCGACGGCGAGATGCGCTCCGCGCCGATCGACGATCGGCTCTTCGCCTTCTCGTTCGAGCGCGTCGCGCCGGCGTGAGCCCGCCGCTTCGCGCGCGGCTCGTCCCGGCTGCGAGGGACGAACCGTCCCGCACTGCTCCGGCTCGCTTCGCCCCATCCGGTCGCTAGAATGAGCGGCGATGCGCGCCACGTTCCTCCGCTCGCTCCTGCTCCTCCCCCTGCTCGCCGTCGCCGCTCGCCCCGAGGTCGCTCAGACCTCGACGGCCGGGGCGCAGTCGTTCTTCGAATCGATGGAGGTCACGGTGGTCAACGTCGACGTCGAGGTGGTCGACGCCGACGGTCGCCCGGCCCTCGGCCTCGCCGCCGCCGACTTCGAAGTCCTCGAGGACGGCAAGCCGGTCGAGATCACCAACTTCTCCGCCTACGAGGAGAACGCCCTCGAGCCGCCGGCGGCGACCGAGGAGTCGCCGCAGTCCGCGCCGGCGCCGAGCGCGGGACTGGCGGCCGAGCCCGTGGCGCCGCCGCCCGCGACCTGGATCTTCTACGTCGACGAGGTCGCGCTGCAGCCCGGTCCGCGCGGCGAGATCCTGACCAACGTGCTCGCCTTCTTCGACCGCTCGGTGCGTCCGGGCGACCGCACGCTGGTCGCCGACTTCGACGGCGCGTCGCTCAAGGTCCTCTCGCCGCTCGGCGTCGACTCGACCGTGGCGCGCGCGGCGATCGAGAAGCTGCGCAAGACGCTCGCGCCCGCCTTCGTCACCAGCGGTCGCGAGCGGATCCTGCGCTCCGAGATCCTCAACGGCTCGACCGGGGGCGGCGGCGGTCGCGGCGACCCGGGCGAGGCGATCGCCGGGCAGGCGGATCGCGAACGGCTGGCGCAGGAGATCGACGCGATCGCCGACGAGATCTCCGACCGCGCGCTACGCGGCTACGCGGCGCTGCGCGACTTGTTGGCGATCGTCGGCGGGCTCGAGGGGCGGGTCGGCCTGCTGTTCGCCAACGGCGGCTTCGAGACCAAGCCCGCCGAGAGTCTCTTCAAGCTCTACGAGAGCCGCTACGGCGCGAACGCCCAGACGCAGATGCGCGGCCTCGACGAGCGCGCCGCGGCGATGCAGCGCTCCTACCAAAAGACCCTCTCGGCGGCCTCGGTCGGCCGCGTGACGGTCTACTCGATCTACGCCGGGGCGGACCGCGGTCCGGGCATCTCGGCCGAGGATCAGGGCGATGGCCTCTCGCTCGCACCGAGCGTCTCGACCGCGAACCCCGAGTCGAGCAGCACCGTCGCGGCGATCGCCACCGAGACCGGCGGTCGCAGCTTCGTCGGCGCTCCCGACCTGGCGAAGCGGCTCGAGCGCGCGCGCGGCGACTTCCGCACCTACTATTCGCTCGGCTATCGTCCGCCGCGCGAGACCACCGGCGGCCGCCATGCGATCGAGGTGAGGGTCCGGGGCGTCGGCCTCAAGGCGCACTCGCGCCGCGCGGTGTTCGAACGCACGCCGGCCGAGGAGGCGAGCGACGCCGCGGTGCTCGCGCTGCTCTCGCAAAGCCCGGAGAACCCGTTCGGCGTCACGATCGAGGTGAGTCCCGCGGTTCGCGCGCCCAAGGGCCGGGGGTCGCGAGTGCCGGTCGAGGTGCGGGTGCCGCTACGCGGCCTGACCCTGGTGCCCGACGTCGCCGCGCACCATGCGCGACTCGCCTTCCACTTCGCGCTCCGCGACCCGGACGGCGGGTTCCGCCGGCTCGAGCCCCGCCAGATCGGCTTCGACGTGCCGAACGAGAAGCTGGCGGCCGCGCTCGCGCAGTACGTCTCGATGAAGGTCGATCTCGCGCTCGAGCCCGGGACCTTCCAGCTCGGCGTCTCCGTCCTCGACGAGATGGCCGGGACCACCAGCGCCGTGGTCAAGCCGGTGGCGGTCGCGAAGGGCAAGTGATCCACAGTCACGCCGCCCGGGCGCGCGCGGCCCTCCACCCGCTCGCCGCGCTCGCCGTCTTGGCGCTTGCCGGCGCGCGGCCGGCGCGCGCCGAGGACGGAGTGATCGTCCGGCCGCTCGGCGCCGCGCGCTCCGAAACCGCGGCGCTGCTGTCGCAGGGCGGCAACGGCGGATCGCTCGCCGTCTCCGCTTTCGCCGCCGCGATCGGACCGGGCGCCGCCGACGCCTCCCGCGTCTCGGTGCTCGTCGCCCTCGGCGTCGACGGACGCTCGCTGCTTGCCTCCCGCCCCTCGGGCCGGCTCGGGATCGAGATCACGCTCTACGCGCTCGACGCCGGCGGCCGGCTCGGCGCGACGCTGGTCGAGGGCGTGGCGATCGATCTCGACCGGCGGGGCGCCGAGCTCGAGCGCGCCGGGGCGCTCTGGCTCGGCCGCCTCGAGCTCCCGCCGGGGACCTGGCGGCTGCGGATGCAGGCGCGCGAGCACAGGACGGGCCTGTTCGGCCAGCGCGAGCTCCAGCTCGTCGTCGACCCGAAGATCGCGACCGTGCCGCCACCGCCGGCCACCGGCGCGCCGGCGTCGGCCGCCTGGTTGCGCGCGCTCTCGCCCAGCGCCGAGGCGGGCCTCGTCGCCGCGTTCGACGCCTTCGGCGGGTTCGCGGCGCCGCCGGCGGCGCTCGCCGCCCCGCCGCCGGTGGCCCTCGGGCGCGAAGCGCCCGCCGCCGCCCGGCGTCTCGGCCGCGACCTCGCGCCGCTCGTCGACGCCGCGCACGCGGCCTGGCGGCTCTACGCCGCGGGGGATCGCGACGCCGCGATCTCGGGTCTGGCGACGTTCGAAGCCGCGCTGCTCGCGGCCGACGACCGCGGCGCGGTCAAGCGGCTGATCGACATGGACGAGCAGCTCCTCGGCCCGATCGTGGCGCACCATCCGCGTGCCGCCTTGCCGCTCGCGCTGCTCTACCGCGACCTGTTTCGCGCCCACCTCGCGGCGCATCGCATCCGGCTCGCGCATCGCGCCGAGACGACGGCGACGGCGCTCTTTACCCAGATGGGCAAGAGAGCCGGCGACGACGCCGGCGAACGCCGCCTCGCCGCCGCGGCGCTCGAGAGCCTGGCGGGCGACCTGATCGAAGCGCAGGCGCCCAAGCGCGCCTCGACGCTGCTCGAGCAGGCGGCGGCTTTCCAGCCCGACCGGGTCGAGGCCTGGACGACCCTCGCCGCGGTGTTCGAGCAGGAGCGCCGACTGCAGGCGGGGATCGCCGCCGCCGATCACGCCCTGGCGCTCGAGCCCCGTCATCGCGAGGCGCGGCTGCGGCGCGCCCGGCTCGACCTGCTCGCCGGCTCGACCGGCCGCGGCGCCGCCGCGCTCGAGCGCCTGGTCGACGAGCCGCAACTCGACTGGGTCGGGGTCGTGGCGGCGCAGGAGCGCGCCCGCCTGTGGCTCGCCGACCGCAAGCTCCCGGCGGCGGCGAAGTTCCTCGCCAAGGCGACCCGCAAGTACCCGAGCGAGCCCTCGCTGGCGCTCGCCTACGCCTACGTCCTCGAGCGCACCGGCCGCCGCGCCGAGGCTTTCGCCGCCGCGAGGCAGGCGATCACCGACGGCTCGGGCTACGGCGTCGCGCCCCGGCGCCGCTACGCCGAACCGCCGGTCGCCGGCACGACGGCGGGACGGGCCGAAATCGAGGGCGCCGCGATGCTGCGCTTCGCCGAGCTCGCCGAGGTCGCGGGCCCCGCGCCGCCGGAGTCCCGCCGGTGATCCGCCGGCTGCGCGCCCTCGCCGGCCTGGCGCTCGCGCTCGCCTCGGCGAGCGCGCCCGCCGATTCCGCCGCCGCCCCCGTCGCTCGAGCCGCGAGTCCGGCACTCTCGGTCGCGGTCGTCCGCCCGGCGCCGGGCGACCCGGTCTTCGGCACGATCGAGATTGCGCTCGACGTGCGCGGCGCGGCGACGCGGGTCGAGCTGACGCTCGACGGCAAGCCGCTCGGCCAGCTGACGAAGCCGCCCTGGTCGATCACCGCCGACGTCGGAGAGGAGAACGTCGAGCGCCGCTTGCACGTGGTCGCGACCGGCCCCGGCGGCGAGCGCGCCGAGACCGACACGGTGCTCGGCGCCTTCCGCATCGACGAGCAGATCGACATCGAGCTGCAGCAGCTCTACGTCACCGCGACGCGCTCCGGCGAGCCGGCGCTCGACCTCGACCGCGGCGCCTTCCGGGTCACCGACGACGGCGACTTGCAGGAGATCGTGACCTTCGAACGCGGCGACGTGCCGATCACCGCCGTGCTGCTGGTCGACTGCTCGCGCTCGATGCGCGGCGAGCCGCTCGCCGCCGCGCTCGCCGGCGTGCGCGCTTTCGCCGCCGGCATGGCGCCGCTCGACGAGGCGATGCTGCTCGCGGCCTCCGACCGGGTGGTCGCGAGCACGCCGTTCACCGCCGACCCCGCCGTGCTGACCGGCGGGCTCACCGGCGAGGGGGCGCGCGGCGGAACGGCGATCAACGACCACCTCTTCCTCGCCCTGCTCGAGCTCGAGCGCCGCCAGGGCCGGCGGGTGGTGATCCTGCTCTCGGACGGCGTCGACGTCGACAGCCTGCTCTCGGCGCGCGAGCTCGAGCCGGTGGTCGGCGCGAGCCCGGCGATGCTCTTCTGGATCCGCCTCTCCGGCGACCTCGGCTCGCTGCAGCAACGCTCCGAATGGCGCGACGTCAGCGAGCACCAGGCCGAGCTCGCGGCGCTCGCGCACCTGGTCGAGCGCGGCGGCGGAAGGATCCTCGACGTGCCGACGGTCGACGGCGTCGCCGGCGCCTTCCGCGACATCCTCGCCGAGCTGCGCAGCCAGTACGTGCTCGGCTACTACCCGACGCGCTCGCGCCACGACGGCTCGTGGCACGAGCTGAAAGTCGAGGTCTCCGCCTCCGGCGTCCGCCTGCGTACCCGCGAGGGCTACCGCGACGAGTGAGCGCGGCGGCGCGCGCGGCGCGTCGTCCGGGCGTTGGTAAAGTAGCCGCTCCGGTCCCCGGAATCGCGGATCCACGAGGAGCCTCATGGCGGGAATCTTCAAGGCCTACGACGTTCGCGGCATTTACCCGACTCAGCTCGACGAATCCCTCGCCCGGCGCATCGGCCAGGCCTTCCGGGCGGTGCTCGACGAGGCCGACCTGGCGCACGGCGGAGCGCGGGTGGTGGTGTCGCGCGACATGCGACCGTCCTCCGAACCGCTCTCGGCGGCGCTCGTCGAGGGGCTGACCGCCGCCGGCCTCGACGTCCTCGACATCGGTCTGGCGACCACGCCGATGAACTACTTCGCCATCGGCCATCTCGGCGCGGCCGGCGGCGTGCAGGTGACCGCCTCGCACAACCCGGCCGAGTACAACGGTCTGAAGTTCTCGAAACACGAAGCGCGCCCGGTCTCGGGCGACCACGGTATCCCGCTGCTCGAGCGCCTGGTCGCCGCCGGCGACCTGCCGGTCGGCAAGCGCCTGGGCACCGTGCAACGCGCCGATGTCGCCAAGGACTACCGCCACCACGTTCTGTCGTTCGTCAAGCAGCCGTCGGGCGTACGCCGCTTGCGCGTGGTGGTCGACGCCGCCAACGGCATGGCGACCATCGACCGCGGGATTTTCGACGAGCTCGGCGTCGACCTGGTGCCGATGTACTTCGAGCTCGACGGCACGTTCCCGCACCACGAGGCGAATCCGCTGAAGCTCGAGAACCTGCGCGACCTGCAAGCCAAGGTGGTGGCGACCGGCGCCGATCTCGGCGTCTCCTGCGACGGCGACTTCGACCGCGCGGCGTTCGTCGACGAGCTGGGGCGGCCGATCGGCAGCGATCTGGCGACCGCGCTGATCGCCGGCGAGCTGCTGTCGCGCGAGCCCGGCAAGGCGGTGCTCTATGACCTGCGCTCCTCGCGCGCGGTCGCCGAGTACATCACCGAGCGCGGCGGCGTGCCGGTGCGCGAACGGGTCGGGCATTCGTTCATGAAGGCGACGCTGCGCGCCCGCCACGGTCTGTTCGGCGGCGAGCTCGCCGGCCACTACTACTTCCGCGACAACTTCCACGCCGACTGCGCGCTGCTGGCGATCATCGAGGTGCTGAACCTGCTCTGGCACACGCGCAAGACGATGTCGGAGATCGTGGCGCCGCTCGATCGCTACGCCAAGAGCCCGGAGACCAACTTCGAGGTCGAGGACAAGGCCGGCAAGATGAAGGAGCTCGAGGCGGCCTACGGCGACGGCGAAATCGATTGGCTCGACGGCATCACGGTGCAGTACCCGGACTGGTGGTTCAACGTCCGGCCGTCGAACACCGAGCCGCTGCTGCGCCTGGTGGTCGAAGCCCGCACCCCCGCCGACCTCGATCGCCGCTTCGCCGAGCTCGTCGGCCGCATCGGCCACCCCGTCGACCACTGAGCCGGTGCGCCGGGCGTCCTCCCGGCCCTTCGACTCTCGGAGCCATGATCGCGAAGCCGCGCAGAGAGCGGGACCGGCGTTCGTTTCGGATCTCCAGCGCAGCCTCGGGTAGGATCTGAGATCACGCGGCCCATTGCCGCACCGAGAGGTGGATTTATGGCGCAGATCTCCTCGTTCCTGTTCGCTCGCCATCTTCGCGCTCAGGCCAACGAGCACGTCGTCCACTTTCGGAAGGGTGTACCGAGCAGGTCCGGCAGGGGGCTCGCCTATTGGTTCTTTCCCCTATCGGCCGCGGTCGCCCAAGTTCCGGTCGAGGATCTGCAGACAACCTTCGTCCTTCAGGAACGCTCTGCGGACTTCCAGCCGCTGCGGGCTCAGGTCACCGTCATCTACAGGATCGTCGACCCGCGAAAAGCGGTCAACCGGGTCAATTTCGCAATCTCGCTGTCGACGGGAGCATGGACCGAGCAGCCTCTCGAAAAACTGGCGGTGCTCTGGAGCAACTGGTCTCTCGAGCCAGCCCGATCCGTCATCACCGGCTTGTCGATCTCCGAGGCGGTTCGGAGCGGTGCGGAGACGGTCCGCGGCGCTATGGAGAGCGCGCTTCGCGAGAAGCAGGAGATCGCTGAGATCGGACTCGGCCTCGTCAGCGTGCGCGTCGAGCCGCTCGCCCCGTCCGCTGAGCTCGAGAAGGCCCTACAGACTCCAACGCGCGAGGCGATCCAACAGAAGGCGGACGAAGCGACCTTCCAGCGCCGCGCACTCGCCGTAGAGAAGGAGCGAGCGATCAAGGAGAACGAGCTCCTGACCCAGATCGAGCTGTCGAGGCAACAGCAGGAGCTCATCCGTCAGGAGGGCGCCAATGCGCTCCTCGGGGTCGAGCAGGAAGCTGAACGCCAAAGGCTGGCGACGGAAGCCGAGCTCGCGCGAGCCAAGCGGCTGGCCGAATCGTCCGCGTCCGATCTTCTCGTCAAGACGGAAGCCCAGGCGAGAGCCAACAGGCTCCTGGGCGAGGTCGAGCAGGAGAACGAGAAGGTGCGAGTCGAGACTTGGCGAGACGCTCCGTCCCACTTGGCGATCGGACTCGCAGCTCAGCTTTTCGCCGAGAAGATCCAGTCGGTGGAGCGGGTCAGCTTGACGCCCGATCAGCTGGGCGACCTCCTGAGGGACGCGCTCCAACCAAAGCGCAGTTGATGCCAGGCCGTCGGCTTCCCCGGGCTGTGGTGGTGTCGCGCAAGACACCCCTTACCCTGCTCGTCGAAGCGAACGGAACGCTGTCGCAGGTGAGATTCCTCCTCGAGACGAAGGGCGAATGCTTCGACGACTACCTCGAAGGAGACTCTCGCTTTCGCGCAGCCTGCGCGAAGGTTCTCGGCGCGCTATCCCCGGAGCGGCCCCGCGCGCTACTCGATCGAGACGATCTGGACAGATTCTTGTTCGCCGACAACGACGTGGTGATCGTCGTCGGCCAAGACGGTCTGGTGGCGAACGTGGCGAAGTACCTCCGCGGTCAAGCGACGATCGGCTTCAACTCGGACCCGGTCCGATTCGACGGCGTGCTCTGCCGCAATCCACCCGAGACGGCGTCCTTGGTCTTCGAATGGCTGCAAACCGGCGGAGAGGGTTTCGTCGTCGAGCCCCGGTCGATGGTGCAAGCCGAGAGAGAGGACGGACAAGCGCTGCTCGCCCTCAACGAGGTCTTCGTTGGACACTGCAGTCATCAATCTGCTCGCTATCGAATTCGCTTCGACGGTCGCGAGGAACGACAGTCGTCTTCCGGACTGATCGTGGCCTCCGGCACCGGCTGTAGCGGTTGGGCTCGATCCATTGCCGAGCAGCGGAACATCCAGCGCGCGCTCCCGACTCCGCAGAGCAGCGAGCTCGTCTGGTTCGTTCGAGAGCCCTTCCCCTCCAAGGTCACGGGAACGAGTCTTAATTTCGGAACCGTGCCGCTCGGCGGCTCCTTGGAGATCGTCTCCGAGATGGCGGAAGGCGGAGTGCTCTTCGCCGACGGGATCGAACAAGACTTCGTTCCGTTCCCCTCGGGTGCCCAGGCGAAGATTCGAGTCGCCCCTCTTGCGCTTCGGCTGATCGTTCCGTCGGTCAGCTAAACGACGCGTTGCCAATGCATTACGACGGTCTCGGCAGGGCGCTTTTCGCTGGCGACCTCGCATCTTCGGTTTGATCCGGAGTCACGCTTCGATCCGAAACTCACGACACGATATGGCGTAGGAACCTCTATCTGGATCTGGAGGTACCGCTCATGCGCCTTGCCCCGACCTTCGTACCCCTCGCCGCCGCCACCCTTGCGTTGCTTGCCGCCACCCCGGCCTCGGCCGGTTCGGGCGGGTCGGACGGCGACCGGGCGCTGCGGATCGAGATCCACGACCACGACCACGCCAACCTGTCGCTCACCGTCGACGCGAGCTTCGTCTCCGGGATCGTGCACACCTTCTCGCCGAGCTGGATGGACTGCACGACCGACCGCGACGACCGCGAAATGGTCGAGCTCGTCCGCTATCTCGACGAGCACGGCGAGGGCGCGCGAGGGATGGTCACCCACCACGGCGACCGCGTCCACGGCCGCCGCCACGCCAACCGCCTGGAGCTCCAGGTCGACGAGCGCGACGGGGATCGCGCCGAAATCACCCTGCCCTGGGGGTTCGCCGATTGCATCCTCGGTCGCGACGTCTCGGTGCGCAAGATGTGGGACGACGCCGTCCGCAACGGCGACTTCGAGATCCGGGTCGTCGGCGAGGACGGCGGCACCGTCCACATCACCCTGGACTAGGCAGAGCGCTAGAACCGCAAGCCGACCGCGAGCACGCCCTGGGTGTCGATGTCGTGCGAGCCGGGGATGACGACCTTGACCTGGGCGTAGGGCAGAAACGCCTTGCCGAGATTCCAGGCGGCGCCGAAGACGAGGTTCGCCGCGCCGCTGTTCAGGGCGCCGGCGCGACCCGGAGGGTCGAAGCGCAGGTAGGCCGGGCCGACGCCGGCCCAGAAGTCCACCGGCCCGTCGCGGTGAAAATTCCACAAGACGTCGAAGTTCACCGTGTAGAGCGAGCCGTCGCTCGGGAAGGCGACCTCGACGCTCGGGTTGAACGCCAGGTCCGAATTCGCGATCGGCACCAGCAGGTCGGCGCCCAGGAACGGGTCGCTGTCGTCGAGATAGACCCCGCCCCGCACGCCCAGATTCACGTCGGCCGCCGCCGCCGGAGCGGCGAGCGCCAGCGCGAGACCGAGTCCGATCAGGATTCCGAGACCGCCGCGTCGAATCGTCATCTGTAGAGCTCCTTTTCTAGGGCGCGACCGGGCGCCTTCTCCGAGCGCAGCAACGACGGTGCCAGACGGTGCTCCCCGCCCTGCCTACCATCCGATGCCGTAGTCCTCGCCGTGGTTCGACGAGCCGCCCCAGAGCGTGCCGTGGACGCGGTCGACGAGGATGGCGTTGATCGGTCCCGATGTCCGGTCTCCGAAGTCGAGCCGGTAGCCCATGCGCAGGAGCTCGGCGCGCACCCACTCGGGCGTGTCGCCGCGCAAGGTCATTCGGCCCGGCATCGAGGCGTGATCGCCGAACGACGAGCGCATCTGGTAGCTGGTCAAGTTCGCGGCCTCGGTCGCTTCCTGGACGGTCATGCCGAACTCGACCACGTCGAGGAAGAACTGCAGCAGGTTCTGGTCCTGGGTGTCGCCGCCCTGGACGGCGAAGGCGAGGTACGGCTTGCCGTCCTTCATCGCCAGCGTCGGGGTGAGCGTCACCCGCGGCCGCTTGCCGGGCTCGACGACGTTGAAGGGTCCGTCCTCGGCGCGGGTCACGAAGCTCTGCATCCGCTGCGAGAGGCCGACGCCGCTCTCGCCCGCCACGACCGCCGGCACCCAGCCGCCCGAGGGGGTCATCGAGACCACCCAACCCTCCTCGTCGGCGGCGATCACCGAGGTCGTGCCGACGCGGAAGGCTTCGTCGAAAGGGAGCGCCGAGACCTGCCATTCGGGTCGCTTCGCGCCGTCCGCGCCGCCGTCGCGCCAGCTCTTGAGGAGCTCGGCGAAGGGATTCGTGCCGCCCTGGTACGGGTAGGGGTCGCCCGGCCCGAGATCGGTCCGGTTCTTCGTCCAGTCGATCTCGGCGAGGCGCGACTTGGCGTAGTCCTTCGACAAGAGGCCGCGGA
Organism: Thermoanaerobaculia bacterium; assembly: GCA_046331385.1. Taxonomy (GTDB): domain Bacteria; phylum Acidobacteriota; class Thermoanaerobaculia; order Multivoradales; family JAGPDF01; genus JAXLQW01. The sequence continues at coordinate 3,374,973 of JAXLQW010000001.1, read as the reverse complement.
TCGGCTCCTCGGGCGGAAAGGCCGGATCGCCGTAGTAGAAATCTCGGTCGGCGAAAGCGAGGCTCATCGTCTGGTAGAGCGCGTGCAGGTAGCGCGCGCTGTCGTAGCCCATCGCCTTGAGGTCGAGCGGCTCGAGCAGGTTGAGCGCCTGGAGCATCGCCGGGCCCTGCGTCCAAGTCGTGAGTTTGTAGACGTCGATACCGCGGTACTGGGTCGACACCGGCTCCTCGAGCTTCACCCGCCAGTCGGCGAGGTCCTTCTCGGTCCAGAGAGCGCCTTGCTTGCGCGCCGCGGCGACCAGGTCCTTGGCGAGCGCGCCGCGGTAGAAGAGCTCGTAGGCCGCGAGGATGGCGCTCTTCCTGTCCTTGCCGGCGGCGAGCGCCTGGCGCTCGGCGTCGACCAGGCGGCGCAGGGTCTTCGCGAGCCCCGGCTGGCGGAAGATCGCTCCCGGCTCCGGCGCCTGGTCGTCGCGGAAGAAGAGCGCCCTCGAAAAAGGCCAGGCGGCGAGGCGATCGTGCTGCGAACGCAGGGTGCGCACGAGCTGCGCCTCGATCGGATAGCCGTCGGCCATCTCGATCGCCGGCGCGAGGACTTCGGCGAGCGGCAGCCGGCCCCACTCGGCGAGCATCGTCAGCAGCCCGCCCGGGGTTCCGGGGGTGACCGCGGCGAGCGGACCGTATTCGGGCGGATAGCGCAGCTTCTGGCCGGCGAAGAACTCGGGGGTCGCGCCGCTCGGCGCCACGCCGAGCGCGTTGACCCCGACGACCTTGCCGGCCTTCGGGTCGTAGACCAGCGCCTGGGTCTCGCCGCCCCACGAGAGCGTGTCCCACATCGTGCAGGTCGCGGCGAGCATCGCGCAGGCGGCGTCGACCGCGTTGCCGCCCCGCCAGAAGATCCGCGCCCCGGCGGTCGCGGCGAGCGGCTTGCCGGTCACCGCCATCCAGTGCGCGCCGTGGAGCGGCGGCTTCTCGGTCGCCGCGCCGGCGCGGCCGACGACCAGCGCTCCCGCGGCCACGGCGGCGACGACGAGTCCGGCGGCGAGCAGCGGCTTGTGCATGGGTCCCCTCCGGCCGACCATTCTAGTCCCCGGAAACGGCGACGGCCGGCACGAGGCCGGCCGTCCGAGAGGCTCGCGGCGAGAGCGGCGATCAGCTGCGGCGTCCGCCGAGCAAGCCCGCGCGGTAGAGGAAGTAGAGCAGCGTCAGCAGGCTCGAGATCGCGGCGGCGACGTAGGTGAGCGCGGCGGCGTTCAACACCCGGTCGACTCCCTCCTTCTCGCTCGGCGAGACGATGCCGTTCTCGACGCAGAGCCGCTTGGCGCGCGCCGAAGCGTCGAACTCGACCGGCAGGGTGACGAGCTGGAAGAGGATGACCATCGAGAAGAGCACCGTGCCCACCAGGAACATGTTGAGCGAGTGCAGGATGAGGCCGAAGACCATCACGAAGTAGCCGATCGACGAGCCGATGTTGGCGGTCGGCACCAGGGTCGACCGGAGCCAGAGCGGCTTGTAGGCGCTGGCGTGCTGGATGGCGTGGCCGGCCTCGTGGCAGGCGACGCCGACCGCGGCGATCGACGGCACGCCGAAGACCTCTTCGGAGAGCGCCAGCGTCTTGTTCAGCGGGTTGTAGTGGTCGGAGAGCATGCCCTGGTGCGGGACGATCTGGACGTCGCGGATCCCCGCCGCCTCGAGCATGCGACCGGCGGCCTGGGCGCCGGTCAGTCCGGTCGAGACGCGGACTCGGCTGTACTTGGCGAACGCCGACTTGGTACGGAAGCTCGCCCAGAGCGACAGGGCGAGACCGGGAAGGATGAAGAGGAAGTACATCGGGTCGAACATCATGGTCGAAAGCTCCGATCTCGCCAGCGAAAACAAGCGCCGCTCGGCGGCTATTCCGGGCGGCTCATTCTAGCGAGAGTCCCCGGCCGGCGAGGCTTCCGGCCCGGAGTCGCTCGCCTCGCGACGCCGGACCCGGGGAGCGATCCGTCGGGGAAGCGGATCTTGCGCTGCTTCTCGTCCGGGTGGCGGCGATAGAAGATCGCCACGTGGCCGACCAGACCCGCGAGGCCGCAGCCGAGGCGGCGCTCGATCTGCGCCGCGAGCTCGCGCTTGCCGCTCTTCTCCTTCTCGGCGACGAAACGCACCTTCACCAGCTCGTGGTCGGCGAGCGCCCGGTCGAGCGCCGCGGCGACGGCGTCGGTCAGCCCATCCTTGCCGATCGCGACGATGGCGGCGCGATCGTGCGCCAGGCCGCGGAGGAACTTGCGCTCGGCGGACGAGAGTTCGGTCATCGGGATCTCCGGAGTCGAGAGGAATCGGCGATCAGGCGCGTCGCGCCACCGGCGCCGCGGCGAGGATGGCGTCGAGCGCCGCCGACGCCGCGTCGGCGGTCAGCCGGTCGGCGGGCAGGTAGGCCACCAGCCAGCCGGCGGTGGTCTCGGGCAGGACCTTGACCCGGTGGCTGTCGGTGATCGGCGTGCCGAACGGCCCCGCCGCGTCGGCGAGCAGCGGCTTGCCCGAGAGATCGAGCGGCCCGCGCATCGAGTCGAGCACCTCGCCGTCGCGCCCGGCGCGCAGCTCGACCGGGAAGGCGAAGCTGCCGTCGCGCATGACGCAGGCGGGGGCGCGCAGCTCCATCGAGAGCTGATTGTTGAGATCGACCAGCGGATGGATCGACGGCAGCGACTCGCCCTTCATCAGCCGGCGCAGCAGCGCTTCGGAGGACGGACGGTAGCGCGACGGATCGCTCCCCGCGGCCTTGAACAAGCGGCGCAGGCTCGCGACCACCGGATCGCCGGCGAGCGCCTCGATGGTCGTCGTCCGCGCGAGCTCGACGGCGAGCCCGGCGCGGCGCGCCGCGAGCGCCCCGGCCGCCTCGCCGGTCGTCTCGAGCCGCCACCAGGCGAGCGTCCAACCGGGCAGCGCGCTCGTCCACTCGGCCGGCGTCGTCATCCACCGACGATAGCGGAGCCCCAGCCGGGCGTGAAGTCCGCCGAGCGCGAAGTCCGCCGCGCTCACAACCGCGCCCGCCGCAGGCGCAGGGCGTTGGCGATCACGGTCACCGAGCTGAAGCTCATCGCCGCCGCGGCGATCATCGGCGAGAGCAGCCAGCCGGTCCACGGGTAGAGGGCGCCGGCGGCGATCGGCACGCCGAGCGAGTTGTAGGCGAAAGCCCAGAAGAGGTTCTGGCGGATGTTCGCCATCGTGGCGCGCGACAGGCGGCGGGCGCGTACGATGCCCGTCAGGTCACCCTTGACCAGCGTGACGCCGGCGCTCTCCATCGCCACGTCGGTTCCCGTCCCCATGGCGACGCCGACCTGGGCGCGGGCGAGCGCCGGAGCGTCGTTGATGCCATCGCCGGCCATGGCGACGAATCGCCCTTCCGCCTGCAGCCGCGCGATCGCGTCGGCCTTCCCGTCGGGACGGACTTCGGCCACGACCTCGTCGATTCCCAGGCGGCGCGCGACCGCCTCGGCGGTGGTGCGGTGGTCGCCGGTCAGCATGACGATTCGCACCTTCTCGCCGTGCAGGGCGCGGATCGCCTCCGGCGTCGACGCCTTGATCGGATCGGCGACGCCGACGAGCCCCGCCAGGCGGCCCTCCGCGGCGAGGTACATCACCGTTTGGCCGTCGACCCGCAGGCGGTCGGCCTCCTCGGCGCAGGCACCGAGCTCGACGCCGGCCTCCTCCATCTGCCGCCGGTTGCCGGCGAGGATCCGCCGCCCCCCGACGCGCGCCGCGACGCCGCGGCCGGGCGCCGAGGCGAAGCCCTCGGCCGCCGGGATCGCCAGGCCGCGCGCCTCGGCGCCGGCGACGATCGCCGCAGCGAGCGGGTGCTCGCTGCCGCGCTCGACCGCCGCGGCGAGCGCCAGCAGCTCGTCCTCGGCGAAGCCCGGGGCGGGGCGCACGAGCGTGAGCCGCGGTCTGCCTTCGGTGAGCGTCCCGGTCTTGTCGACCACCAGGGTGTCGACCCGGCGCAGCAGCTCGATCGCCTCGGCGTCGCGGAAGAGAACGCCGAGCGACGCGCCGCGCCCCGAGGCCACCATGATCGACATCGGGGTCGCGAGCCCCAGGGCGCACGGGCAGGCGATGATCAGCACCGCGACCGCGTTGACCAGGGCGTGCGCCAGGCGCGGCTCGGGACCGAGGCTCGCCCAGAGCGCGAGAGTCGCGATGGCGACCGCGAGCACGGCGAGCACGAACCACGCCGACACCCGGTCGGCGAGCTTCTGGATCGGAGCGCGGCTGCGCTGCGCTTCGGCGACCATCGCCACGATGCGCGCCAGCAGGGTCTCCGCGCCCACCCGCTCGGCGCGCATCACGAAGCCGCCGGTGCCGTTGACCGTGGCGCCGATCACCCGGTCGCCGGGCCGCTTCTCGACCGGGATCGCTTCGCCCGAGACCATCGACTCGTCGACCGCGCTCGCGCCTTCGTCGACCACGCCGTCGACCGGCACCTTCTCGCCCGGCCGCACGCGCAGCCGATCGCCGACCCGCACCTCGGCGAGCGCCACGTCGCGCTCCGCGCCGTCGGGCTCGATCCGGCGAGCGGTCCTGGCGGCCAGCCCCAACAGCGCCTTCAACGCCGCCGAAGTCTCGCCGCGGGCGCGCAGCTCGAGCACCTGGCCGAGGAGCACCAGCACGGTGATCACCGCCGCGGCTTCGAAGTAGACCGGCACGGCGCCGTCGTGGCGGAAGGTGTGCGGCAGGAGCCCGGGCGCCAGGGTCGCGACCAGGCTGAAGCCGTAGGCGACGAAGATGCCGAGCCCGATCAGGGTGAACATGTTGAGGCTGCGGTGGCGCACCGAGGCCACGGCGCGCTCGTAGAACGGCCAGGCCGCCCAGACCGCGACCGGGGTCGAGAGCAGGAGCTGGATCCAGGTCCGCGCCGCCGGCGAGCCGAGCGCCGCCAGCGGATCGCCCGGCAGCATGTCGCCCATCGCCAACGCCAGGGTCGCTGCGGCGAGCGGCAGCGAGAGCCAGAAGCGCCGCTTCAGGTCGACGTACTCGGGGTTCGGCGCATCGGTGAGAGTGACCGTGCGCGGCTCGAGCGCCATGCCGCAGAGCGGGCAGCTCCCGGGCGCGTCGCGGACGACGTCGGGGTGCATCGGGCAGGTCCACGAGGCTCCCGCCGGAGGCGGCGCCGCGGGCGGGGCGGGCGCCGGACGCGACGGCCGCCTGCCGATCCCGACCACCAGGTCGCCGCCCATCGGCGACGAGCCCGGCGCGGCGAGATAGCGCTCGGGATCGGCCTCGAACTTCGTCTTGCAACCGGCGGAGCAGAAATAGTGCGTCGCGTCGCCGTGCATCGCGCGGTGCCTGGCGGTCACCGGATCCACCTTCATCCCGCAGACCGGGTCGATCGCCGCGGCCGTATTTCCGTGGTTCTCGTTCACGCTCCATCGCCTCCTGCGGCACGCGCGATAGCTTCCTGCGCCAGCCTCGGCCAAACCCTGGGCAGAGGGTGCCCGAAGCGGCGACCGATCGGAGTTACTCCTCCGCCCGGTAACCGGCTTCGAGGCGCCATCGGTCACCGAAGTCCGGCGCTGCATCCGGCGGGCGATTCCCGCCGGCCTTCACTTCTCGACCAGCTCGGCGACGTCGTGCTCCTTCACGCTACCGCTGATCAGCGTCGCCTTGGCATAGTGCACGTCGACGATCTCGTCGATGCGGATCTTGCCGACGACTTCGTGCTTGAACTTCGGCCGGCCCTTCGAGCTCGCGTGCACGTCGCGCGTCACGCGCGACACTGCGAGCTCTTCGCCCACCTTAGCCCCGTCGGCCGTGCCGATGCACAGATAGACCCCCTCGTCGGACGCCTCGATGATCGCGCCGCGCATGACGTACTTGTGCATCGCGCCCGGATCGTCCGCGGCGCCCGCCGCCGACGCGACCGCGACCAGCAGGATCGCGGCGGCTCCCCACATCGCCATCCTCTTCGTGATCATGACCTTGCCTCGCTTTCGAGCGAACTCCGGACCGGGGATCGGGCCGGAGGCGAATCCGACTTGCCGCGTGCTCTCCAGAGTTTGTAGGCGACCGGGTAGATCAGCAGCTCGGCCAAGAACGACGTCACCAGCCCGCCGATCATCGGCGCCGCGATGCGCTTCATCACGTCGGCGCCGGCGGCGGTCGAGAACAGGATCGGCACCAGGCCGACGAAGGCCGCCGAGACGGTCATCATCTTCGGCCGCACCCGGCGGACCGCGCCCGAGACGATCGCCTCGTCGATCTCGGCCTCGCTCCCCAGCTTGCCCTCGCGCCGCGCTTCTTCCCAGGCGAGGTCGAGAAAGAGGAGCATGAAGACGGCGGTCTCGGCGTCGAGGCCGAGCAAGGCGATCATCCCCACCCAGGCGGCGATCGAGACGTTGTATCCCAGGAGCCAGAAGATGGCGAGCGCGCCGACCGCCGAGAACGGCACCGAGACCAGGATCAGCGCCGTCTTGAAGTGCGAGCGGGTGTTCAGGTAGAGCAGCAGGCCGATCAGCGCGACGGTGATCGGCACCACCACCTTCAGGCGCTCGCGCACCCGCAGCATGTTCTCGTACTGGCCGCTCCAGACCAGCAAGCAGCCGGGCGGCAGCTTCACTCTCGCCGCCACCTCCGACTTGGCGCGCTCGACGTAGTGGCCGATGTCCGAGGTCTCGAGGTCGACGAAGACGTATCCGGCGAGGAAACCGTTCTCGTTGCGCACCATCGACGGCCCCTGCGCCACGCGCAGGTCGGCGAGTTGCGAGATCGGCACCCGTGCCCCGGCCGGCGTGTCGACCAGCACCCGGCCGAGCGAGCCCAGGTCCTCGCGCAGCTCGCGCGGGTAGCGAATCTGCACCGGGTAGCGCTCGCGCCCGGCGATGACCGTCGAGACGTTCTCGCCGCCGACCGCCAGCGCCAGCGTGCGCTGCACGTCGCCGACCGTCAGGCCGTAGCGCGCCAAAACCTCGCGCCGGGGCTCGAAGTCGACGAAGAAGCCGGCGGCGGCGCGTTCGGCGAAGACGCTGCGGGTGCCGGGCACCGTGCGCACCACGTTTTCGATCTCGCGCCCGACGCGCTCGATCTCCTCGAGATCGCGACCCAGGACCTTGATGCCGACCGGCGTGCGGACGCCGGTCGACAGCATGTCGATGCGCGCCTTGATCGGCATCGTCCAGGCGTTGGTGACCCCGGGCAGGGCGACCGCCCGGTCCATCTCGGCCACGAGCTCCTCGTAGGTGATGCGGTCGGGCCAGAAAGGTCGCAGCAGGCGGGCGAGCGGCGCCGGCGCCCACGAGGAGTACCAGGTCGGCCGCGCGCGCCACTGCTCCTCGGGCTTCAATACCACCGTCGACTCGATCATCGACAGCGGCGCCGGGTCGGTCGAGGTCTCGGCGCGCCCGGCCTTGCCGTGCACGCTCTCGACCTCCGGGAAGGCGGAGAGGATCCGGTCCTGGGTCGACAGCAGGTCCGACGCCGCGCCGATCGACAGCCCCGGCAGGGTCGTCGGCATGTAGAGGATCGTCCCCTCGGCGAGCGGCGGCATGAACTCGCGCCCGAGCCGGAAGTAGATCGGCAGGCTGGCGAGCAGCACCGCGGCGGCCGCGGCCAGCACCATCTTCGGCCGCGCCAGGGTGAAGCGACAGACCGGCTCGTAGATCCGGTGGATGGCGCGCGAGACCGGATGGCGCTCCTCGGCGTGGTAGCGGCCGACCGCCAGACCGGTCGCGAGCCTCGCCAGCCAGCGCGGGCGGAAGGTGAACGGGTCGATGCGCGCGAACAGCATGCGCAGCGCCGGGTCGAGCGTCACCGCCAGGATCGCGGCGAGCAGCATCGCCAGGTTCTTCGACCAGGCGAGCGGCCGGAAGAGCCGGCCCTCCTGATCGACCAGGGTGAAGATCGGCAGGAAGGCGACCGCGATCACCAGCAGCGAAAAGAAGACGGAGGGTCCGACTTCCTGCAGGGCCTGGAGGCGCACCGAGTGGAAATCGCCCCCCACCCTCCCGCCGGCGAGCCAACGGTGGATCTTGTTGTAGGCGTTCTCGACCTCGACGATCGCCCCGTCGACCAGCACGCCGATCGAGATCGCGATCCCGGCGAGCGACATGATGTTGATCGTGATGCCGAGGAAATAGAGCGGCAAGAAGGCGAGCAGCACCGAGACCGGGATGGTGACGATCGGCACGATCGAGGACGGCAGGTGCCAGAGGAAGAGCAGGATCACCAGCGCGACGATTACCATCTGCAGCACGAGCTCGTGTTTGAGCGTGCCGATGGCGCGCTCGATCAGGCCGGAGCGGTCGTAGGTGGCGCGGATCTCGACCCCCGCCGGCAGACTCGCCGCGAGCTCCGCGAGTCGGTTCTTCACGCCGCGCACCACCGCGAGCGCGTTCTCGCCCTGGCGCGCGACCACGATGCCGCCGACGACGTCGCCCTTGCCGTCGAGGTCGCCGACGCCGCGGCGGATCTCGGGGCCCCAGGCGACCCGCGCCACGTCGGAGAGCAGCACCGGCACGCCCTGCGGCGAGGCCTTGACCACCACCTTCTCGAAGTCGGCCACCGTGCGCGCGTAACCGCGCACCCGCACCATGTACTCGGTGCCGCTCCACTCGAGCAGCCGGGCGCCGATCTCGTCGTTCGAGTCGCCGACCGCGCCGGCCACGTCGGCGAGCGAGACGCCGAGCGCCGCGAGGCGATTCGGATCGACGGTGATCTGCACCTGCTGCACGTAGCCGCCGAAGGAGGCGACCTCGGCGACCCCCGGCACGCTCTGCAGCGCGTAGCGCAGCGTCCAGTCCTGGAGGCTCCGGAGTTGCTCGAGCGAATGCGTGCCGCTGCCGTCGACCAGGGCGTATTGGTAGATCCAGCCCACCCCGGAGGCGTCGGGGCCGAGCTCGGTCGAGACGCCGGCGGGCAGTCGCGCCTGGATCTTCGACAGGTATTCGAGCACCCGCGAGCGTGCCCAGTAGGGGTCGGTGCCGTCCTGGAAGATGACGTAGACGAACGAGTAGCCGAAATCCGAGAAGGCGCGCACCGCCTTCACCTTGGGCGCGCCGACGAGCGCGGTGACGATCGGGTAGGTGACCTGGTCCTCGAGGATGTCGGGCGAGCGGTCCCAGCGCGAGTAGACGATCACCTGGGTGTCGGAGAGCTCGGGCAGCGCGTCGAGGCGGATCACCCCGAGCACCGCCCAGGCGCCGAGTCCGACCGCCGCCACCACCGCCAACACCAGGAAGCGGTTGCGCGCCGAGAAGGAGATCACGCCGCGGATCACGGCGTCTCCTTCCGGGCGCCCGAGATCGCCGCCTCGATCGCGCCGCGCAAGCGCGATTCCGAGTCGAGCAGGAAGTTCGCCGAGATCGCCACCCGCTCGCCCTCGACGAGGCCCGAGGCGATCCGGGCGCGGCCGTCGCCGCGCGCCGCGACCCTGACCTCGCGCGGCTCGAAGCGGCCGGGGGCGGCCTCGACGAAGGCGAGCTGGCGCGTGCCGGTATCGAGGATCGCCGAGTCCGGCACCACCAGGCCCTCTCCTTCGCCGAGCTCGAGCGCCACGTCGACGTACATTCCGGGTCTCCAGGCGAAGTCCCGGTTGTCGACGTCGAAGCGCACGCGCAGCGTGCGCGTCGCGACGTCGAGCGTCGGCCAGACGTAGGCGATCGGCGCCCGCCGCTCGGAGGCCGGGTCGTATTGCAGGCGCAGGGTCGCCTCCGCCCCCTTCTTCACGAACGGCGCGTCGACCTCGTAGACGTTGGCCTCGACCCAAACGCGAGAGAGATCGACGATCGTGTAGAGCTCCTGCCCGGGCTCGATCCGCTGTCCGTCGACGATCCCCTTGGCGAGCACGAAGCCCGAAGCCGGAGCGACCACGTCGATGGTGCGCGCCACCGGGCCGCCGGCGTCGAGCGCCGAGATGACCGCCGGCGGCACGTCCAGCAGCTCGAGCCGCCGCCGGGCCGCCGCGAGCAGATCGGCGCCGCCCTGGCGGACCTCGGGCAGGGACGACGTCGCGAACCGGTCCGCCGCCTGGCGGGCGATGCGGTAGTCGTTCTCGGCCGCCGTTAGGTCGGGCGAGTAGACCGCCAGCAGAGGCCGCCCGGCGACCACGGCCTCGCCGGTGAAGTTGGCGTGGAGTTTCTCGATCCAGCCCGAGAACTTGGCCTCCACCCGCCGCGTGCGGCGTTCGTCGGCGGCGACCGCGCCGACCACCGAAACCCGACGGGTGAAGCGCTCGCGCACCGCCGGCGCGGTCGCGAGCCCCAGCCGGCTCGCAGCGCCGGCCGGAATGTCGACCGCCGCCAGCCCGGCAGGCAACGGGGCGCCCATCGGCCGCTCCCCGGATGCCTCGTCGGCGTAGACCGGCAGGTAGTCCATGCCCATGTCGTCCTTCTTCGCCACCGGCGAGGTGATCGTCGGGTCCATCGGATTGCGGTAGAAGAGGACCCGGCGCTCGCCGGCCGCGCCGCTCTTCGCCACCAGATCCATGTGGCAGACCGGGCAACTGCCCGGCGAGTCGCGCACGATCTCCGGATGCATCGGACAGGTGTAGATCGTGTCCGCGGCGCGGTGGAGCTTCTCGGCCTCGGCGCCGGCGATCGAACGCGGCACCAGGGTCATGTTGCAGATCGGGCAGTCGCCCGGCTTGTCGGAGACGTAGCTCGGGTGCATCGGGCAGTAGTAGCCGGCTTCGGCCTTCGATCTGCCGCAGGCGCCGACCAAGAGCAGGGCGAGGACGGCGAGCGTGAGCGCGGACGATGCCGCGAGGCGACGGGGGGTCATGAGTTCTCCTTCACGTTCGCGGGCGGCACGGGCAACAGGGCCTGCAGCCGTGCCCAGACGGCGTAGCGCTCGGCTTCGGTGCGCGCCAGCTCGATGCGCGCGTGCATCCAGTCCTTGAATCGTTCGAGGGCCTCGGCAAACGAGCTGTCGCCGGTCGCGAGCGCGGTCTGCGCCGCCTCGAAGGCCACCGCGGCCTCGGGAACGACCGCTTCGGCCAGCCGCACGCGCCGGGATTCGAGCCCCCGCCAGCGGGCTTCGAGGCCCTCGAGCTCGCCCGCGAGCGCGCGTTCGGCGGCCACTAGGTCCCAGCGCTCGGCGTCGAGCTCCGCGGCCGCCTGGTCGATGCGCGGCTGGATCGCCGCTCGCTTGCGCCAGGGAAGATCGATCCCCAAGAGCAGCATCGGCGCCGGCCGCGCGCCGGACATCCAGTCGACGCCGCCGCCCAGCGAGAGATCGGGACGCGTGCCGAGGCGGGCGGCGTCGAGACGGCGCTCGGCCGCATCGACGGCGCGCGCGCGGTCGGCGAGCGCCGGGCTCTCGGGCGCGGCGAGGTCGCTCCACGGCGGCGCAGGGAAGGCGACCGCTGGCAGCTCGATCCCGGTGAGCGTCGCGAGGGTCCGCGGCGAGGGATCGGAGACCAGGCGTCGCAGCTCGGCCGCCCCCTCGGCGCGCCGCGCCAGCGCCTGCTCGACGTCGAGGTCGTGCTCGGCGCGCGCGAGCTCGGCGGCGATCGCCGTCGCCGCGCTCCCCTGCCCGGCGCTCCAGCGGGCGCGCACCGACCGCGCCAGCAGGTCGAGCACCTCGTGCGCCTCGCCGAGCGCGTGCGTCTCGACGTCGGTCGCCCAGAGATCGGCGTAGGCCGAGCGAATCTCGGCCGCGAGATCGCGCCGCGCGAGCTCGAGCTGAGCGCCCGCGACGGCGATCTCGGCTTCGGCCGCGCGGCGCGCCGCCGACCGCTTGCCCGGCCCGGGGAGGGGCTGGCGTAGCATCAGCCAGGCTTCGTCGGCGACCCCGTCCGCGCCGGCGACGCCGACCGGATTCATCCACTGCACGTCGAGCGACGGATTGGCGAGCGCGCCGGCGGCTCTCGCCGCGCTCCGCGCCGCGTCGACGCGGGCCGCGAGCGCGGCGAGGCGCGGCGAGCGCGCCACGCCGAGCGCCACCAGCTCGTCGAGCGGCGGCACCGGCTGGCCGGCGCCGGCCTCGCCGGCCGGGCGGCTCATGCTCATCTGGGCCGCGGCCGGCGCCGCGAGCGCCAGGACCGCGAGACACGTTGCGAGACGGCTCATCAGGACCTCTCCCGAGACAGGTTGAACGGAAGGCGACGCCGGAGCGTCGCCCGCTACCCGCGAACCGCGGGGGGTCTCAGAGGCGCAGGTCGGCGAAGAGGGTGTAGAGCCCGAGGGCGTGGAGCCCGGCGTCCCGCGCGTGCTCGGCCACGTCGGCCTTCGGCGCCGGTGCGGGCGGCGGGATCGGCGAGACCGAAGCGACGAGGAGCGCGGCGGTCGCCGGTCCCGGATCGAGCGGCGCCGGCGAGACGACGGCCGGCGGCGGCGCGGGAGCGGCGGGAGCCGACTCGGTCTCGCAGCAGGGCAGGAGGGGCGCGATCTCGGCGCTCCCGGCACAGCCGGCGTGACGGCCCGCCATCATCGGACAGTCGGCCGTCCCCGCGCAGGGCGCGGCGAGGAATGCCCACCCGCCGCCCGCCATCGCGAGCGCCAGGGAGAGTCCGGTCAAGGCACGTCCGATCCTCACCATCAGGGGCGATTCTACGCCGGTTGCCCGGCGGGTTCACCGCCCCGGCGGACGGCAAGCCGCTGCTACGATGCCCGGGACGTCCATTCCGGGTCCCTTCACCCAGGAGCTTGCATGGCGAATTCCTCCGCGTCTCGCGTCGTCCTGGTCACCGGCGGCAGCCGTGGCATCGGCCGCGCCATCGTCGAGAAACAGGCCGCCGCGGGCGACCACGTCTACTTCTGCAGCCGCAACGCCCAGTCGATCGCCGCCACCGCGCAGGACCTCGGACCGCGCTACCCCGGCAAGATCACCGGCCGGATCTGCGATGTGCGCGACGCCGTGGCGGTCGAGGGGCTGATCGACGCCGTCGCCGCGGATTCCGGACGCCTCGACGTGCTGGTCAACAACGCCGGCCTGGGCTATTTCGCGCCGGTCGACGAGATGGAGGTGGAGCGCTTCCGCGAGGTGCTGGAGACGAATCTCTTCGGCGCCTTCTTCGCCACCCGCGCCGCGGCGAAGTTGATGAAGCGCCAGGGCGAGGGCTGGATCTTCAACATCGCCTCGCTGGCGGCGAAGAACACCTTCGCCGGCGGCGCGGCCTACAACGCCAGCAAGTTCGCCATGGTCGGATTCTCGGAAGCCTCGATGCTCGACCTGCGGCACTACGGCATCCGGGTGGCGGCGATCTGCCCGGGGAGCGTGGCGACCGAGTTCCGCACCGGCTTCCGCCCGGAAGAGGAGCAGAACTGGATGCTCGCGCCGGAGGACGTGGCGCAGGCGGTGGCGGACCTGCTCGCCTACCCGGCGCGCGCCCTGCCGAGCCTCGTCGAGCTGCGCCCCAGCCGCCCACCGAAGAAGTGACAAAGAAAAGGCTCTCAGTTAGGAGTGTGGGCTCTTCCACCGCCCTCGTGAACTGGCGCCTGCCCGGCCTCGCGAGGCTGGAACGCCCGGCGGCCTTTTCCCTTCGTTGAGCTTTTCTTCGCAGGATCGCGGCAGCTCGAACGCCTCGCCCCAAAGCGAAAAGCTCTCGGTTAGGAGCGCGGGCGCACGCAGCGCCCTCGTGATTTGGCGGCTGGCTCGGCTGGGCGAGATCGGCTCTGCCAGCGTCCCTTTCCCTTGACCGAGCGTTTCTTCTTCTTTTCTCTTGTTCTTCTCTTCTAGTCGAGACGGCAGGTCAGCTGCTGGTGACGATCGGGAGGTCCCAGAGGTCGACGCCGCCGCACTCGAAGCTGTCGGCGAAGATGACGTCGGAGACCGTGCCGGTGTTGTCGAGCCAGATGCGGTCGCAGGCGCGGAAGGTGCCCGAGGAGGTCGTGACTTCGGAGTAGACGGTCTTGACCCCGTCGCCCGCGGTCAGCGTGGTGGTCGGGTTGGCGTTGAAGGCGACCGGCGAGCTCCAGGAGACGCCGTCGTTCGAGAATCTCATCTGCGGGCTCGAGCCGCCCGGCTGATAGAGGAACATCGCCACGCTGGTCGTGTTCACCAGGTACTTCTCGCGCTCGATCACCAGCGGGAAGACGCCGAAGCTCGTGCGGCCGGAGAAGTCCTGCGTCCAGTAGTGGCCGTACGGGCCGTTGTTCGAGGTCTGCACCGGACACAGGCCGGTCGAGCTCTGGCGCACCGTGTTCGTGTCGCTGCCGTCGAAGGAGTAACCGAGGCCGATCTCGCGCGAGCTGGTGTTGAGGATGTTCGCGCAGTGGCCGCAGTCGGACATCCAGCCGTTCGACGTACTCATGACCGCCGCGGGAGAGCTGTAGCCGGCGGCGATGTTCTCGCCGACGTTCGACGTCGGCCAACCGACGGCGAGCGCCCGGTTGCCGGGAAGGGTGCCGGTATCCGGGTCGCAGTGCATGTGGAAGTTGCGCGTCCCCATGTTGGAGGAGTGCCCGTCGGAGGCGACCGAGAGCAGCTGCGCCTTCTTGAGCGGCGGCAGCGGGCTGCCGCAGACCGTGAAGCCGCAGCTGCCGGCGTTCGCCACGCAGAAGAAGCTGGTGTTGGCGCAGTTCTGGCGATCCTGATTCACCAGGTCCACCAGCTGGTCCTCGAAGCTCGCCGGCGGCGCGGTCGCGGTGGCCAGCGGCGCTTCGGCCAGATACTCGATGAAGGCGGCCTCGTCGATCGCCAGCGGCCCGGCGAGGTCGCCCTCCGGCCCGTCCTGCGCCGGGGCGGCCGGGGCGACCGCCACCGCCGCCAGGAGCGCGGCGAGCGGAACGAGTCGATCGAAACGGCGGCGGGGCGGAGTCGTCATGGGAGCTCCTCGCGTCTCGCGGGGCAGCAAGAGTCGTACCTCGGCAAATGGTACTCCGGGGCGGCCTTCCGAGGCTGCGGGAGGCCTCCGGCGACACTTCTTGTCAGCCCCCCGCCCTCCCGGCGACGCCTTTCGTCGGCGCCAGGTGGCGCGCGACCAGGCCCTCGAAGATGCGCTCGGCGGCGATGCCGCGCAGGCGCAGAGCCGAAGCGACCAGCAACTCTTCGGCGAGCGCCAGCAGCGCCCGGCGCCCGGCGGGCGGGACTTCGCGCAACGCCACGTCCCGGGCCGCCGCCGCGGCGAGCGTCCAAGGGCGCGCGGCGCGCGGGTCCTCGAAACCGCCGATGCGCGACAGGCGGTGGGCGGCGGCCACCAGGTGGATGCCGCCCCCGCCCTTCCAGTAGGCCACCAGCGATGCGGCGAGATCGGCCGCCAGGGGCTCGATCTCCTCCGCGTCCCAGCCCGCGGCCGGGCCGAGAAAGACCGCCAGCGAACGACTGCGCAGGGTCGCCGCGAGGTCGAGCCGCGACGGAGCGAGGAGGAGGAAATGGCGCGGGCTGCCGAGCCCGGGCTCCTCGATCGCTTTGAGCAGCGCGTCGCTCGCCTCGCCCGAGAGCGTGTCGGCGCTCGCCACCACGAAAACCTGGCCGCGGGCCTCGAAAGGCAGCACTTGGGCGCCGCGCAGGAAGTTGCGCGTCGCCTCGACCGAGGTCGAGGTCTTCAGGTCGCGCTCGAGCAGCGCGACGTCGGGGTGGAAGCGATCGCTCCCCTCCCCCGGCCAGGCGATGCGCGCGCAGTTTCGGCAGACGCCGCACGCGCGCTGCTCGGGGACCGCCTCGCAGAGCAACGCGCGCGCCAGGTCGAGTGCCGCCTCGCGGCGCTGCGGCTCGCCGCCGCCGTGCAAGATGACCGACGGATAGAGCCGCCCGGCGCGGGCGAGAGCGAGCGCGCGCTCGAGACCGCGCGGCTTCACCGCTCCTCCGTCAGGTCGGCGAGCGCCCGGCGCACCGCCGCTTCGGTCAGGGCGGCGTCGCCCCCGGAGTCGATCACCCGGAAGCGCTCGGGCTCGCGCCGGGCGAGATCGAGGTAGCCGTCGCGCACCCGCTCGTAGAAAGCCAGGCTCTCGGCGTCCAGGCGGTCGATGCCGCGCGTCGCCCGCCGCCGGCCGGACTGTCCGCGCCGCCGGGCGACCGCCGGCGGCAGGTCGAAGAGCAGCGTGCGGTCGGGCTGGCGGCCGCCGGTCGCCAGGCGATCGATCGCGTCGATCGCCTCCTGCGAGACGCCGCGGCCGAAGCCCTGGTAGGCGCGGGTCGAGTCGCTCCAGCGGTCGCAGAGCACGTGCTGGCCGGCGGCGAGCGCCGGCTCGATGACCTCGATCAGGTTCTGGCGGCGGGCGGCGAAGACCAGCAGCAGCTCGGCGATGCCGTCCATCGCGCCGTGCTTGCGGTCGAGGAAGACCCCGCGAATCGCCTGGGCGATCGGCGTTCCGCCCGGCTCGTGCGTGACGCGGTGCGGTACGCCGCGCGCCGCGAGCAGAGATGCGAAACGCGCCAGGTGGGTCGACTTGCCGCTGCCGTCGAGGCCTTCGAAGGTGAGGAACAACGGCCGCATGGCGGGCGAAAACCTACCATGCAGCTACACTTGCCCGATGAGCGGCGTCGGCACTCCGGTCCACTGGGGAGTCTTCTTCGGGCTCCTCGCCGTGGTCCTGGCGTTCGATCTCGGGGTGCTCAACCGCGGCGCGCGGGTGGTCACCGCGCGCCGGGCGCTCGGCTCGACCCTGTTCTTCGTCTCGCTCGCCGCCGGCTTCGCCGTCTGGCTGGCGTTCGAGGCCGGCTCGCAGCCGACGCTCGAGTTCGTCACCGGCTACCTGATCGAGTACGCGCTCTCGGTCGACAACCTTTTCGTCTTCCTGGTCATCTTCAGCTACTTCGCGGTCCCCAAGCAGCACCAGCACCGGGTGCTGTTCTGGGGGATCGTCGGCGCGCTCGTCCTGCGCGGCGTCTTCATCCTCGCCGGCACGGCGCTGATCGAGCGCTTTCACTGGATGCTCTACCTGTTCGGCCTCTTCCTGGTGGTGACCGGCGGCAAGCTGCTGTTCGCCGCCGAGGAGGAGATGGACCTCGAGCAGAACGTGGCGCTCAAGCTCTGCCGGCGCTTTCTGCCGGTCACCAGCCAGTACCACGGCGAGCGCTTCGTCGTGCGGCTCGACGGCAAGACCTGGGCGACGCCGCTGCTGCTCGTCCTGCTGGTGGTCGACATCGTCGACGTGATCTTCGCGGTGGATTCGATCCCGGCGGTCTTCGGCGTCACCCGCGACCCGTTCCTGGTCTTCACCTCGAACATGTTCGCCATCCTCGGCCTGCGCTCGCTCTACTTCCTGCTCGCCCACCTGATGGGCCGCTTCCACTACCTGAAGTACGGCCTCGGCGTGGTGCTGGCGTTCGTCGGCGCCAAGATGCTGGTGGCAGACGTCCTCGAAATTCCGATCGTCGTGGCGCTCGGCGCGATCGTCCTCGCCCTCGGCGTCGCGGTGGCGGCCTCTTGGCTCTTCCCGCCGCGCGCGGCGAAGACCGACGACGACGAGCCGTGATTCTCGCCGTCAGTCGCGAGCGAAGATCGCGAGCAGCAGCAGGCCGAGCAGGATGCGGTAGACCGCGAATACCGTGAGGCGGTGGCCGCGCAGCCAGGCGAGCAGGCCGGCGATCACCGCGTAGCCGGCGACCGCCGAGACCGCGACGCCGATCGCGATCGCCTCCCCCGGCACGCCGAGATCCCGGCCACGCAAGACGTCGACGAGCTGTTTGGCGCCGACCAGGACGCCGATCGGGATCGCGAGCAGGAAGGAGAAGCGCGCCGCCGCGCCGCGCGAGAGGCCCAGCAAGAGCGCCGCGGTGATCGTGATCCCCGAACGCGAGGTTCCCGGCACCAGCGCCAGGGCCTGCGCGCAGCCGATCAGCAGCCCGTCGCGCACCCCGACCGCGGCGAGCTCGCGCTCGCCGCGCCCGCGTCGGTCGGCGATCCACAGCAGGAGGCCGAAGACGATCGCAGTGCCGGCGATGACCAGCGGACTGCGCGCCACGGTCGCGATCCAGTCCTTGGCGGCGAGGCCGGCGAGCCCCGCCGGCACCGTCCCCCAGAGGATGGCGTAAGCGGTGCGCGCGTCGAGCCGGCAGGCGCCGCCGCCCGTCGGCCGGAAGCTCGCGACGACGCCGCGCACGAGATCGGCCACGTCGCGGCGAAAGTAGAGCAGCGTCGCGAGCAGCGTTCCGCTGTTGGTCGCGATGTCGAACTCGAGGCCCTGGTCGGACCAGCCGAGAAGGCGCGGCAGGAGGATGAGATGGCCCGACGAGGAGACCGGCAGGAACTCGGTGACCGCCTGCACCAGCGCCAGAACGACGGCCTGGAACGGCGTCACGCTCCGGATCTCGCTCGAGGGAAGAGCCGCGACATGGACGGCGATCCTAACCCGCGGGTGCGGAGTCGAGACGCCGCGGTCGAGCGCCGGCCCGCGGCGGCGTGGCGGGTCCGCCCGATATACTCCCCGCCCGCTGATGAAGGGCATCGTCCTGGCCGGGGGCTCCGGCACGCGGCTCTACCCGGTGACGCGCGGCGTCTCCAAGCAGCTGCTGCCGATCTACGACAAACCCATGGTCTATTACCCGCTGTCGAGCCTGATGCTCGCCGGCATCCGCGAGATCCTGGTGATCTCGACGCCGCAGGATCTGCCGAGCTTCGAGCGCTTGCTCGGCGACGGCGCGAGCTTCGGGCTCTCCTTCTCCTACGCCGCCCAGCCGAACCCCGGCGGCCTGGCGCAGGCCTTCCTGATCGGGCGCGAGTTCGTCGGCCGCGACCGGGTGGCGCTGGCGCTCGGCGACAACGTCTTCTACGGCCATGGTTTCCCCGCCAGCCTGCAACAGGCCGCGGCACGCCAGACCGGGGCGACGGTGTTCGCCTATCGGGTGCGCGATCCGGAGCGCTACGGGGTGGTCGAGCTCGGCGGACAGGGCGAGCCGCTGTCGATCGAGGAGAAACCGGCGAAGCCGAAGTCGGCGCTCGCGGTCACCGGTCTCTACTTCTACGACAACCGGGTGCTCGACATCGCCGCCAATCTCGCGCCGTCGCCGCGCGGCGAGCTCGAGATCACCGACGTCAACCGCCGCTACCTCGCCTGGGGGGAGCTCTCGGTCGAGATCCTCGGGCGCGGCATCGCCTGGCTCGACACCGGCACGCACGAATCGCTGTTGCAGGCGGGGGAGTTCATCGCCGCGGTCGAGCAGCGCCAGGGCCTGAAGGTCGCCTGCCTCGAGGAGATCGCCTTCCGCATGGGCTACCTGTCGGCCGGCGAGGTCGAGCGCCAGGCGCGCGAGCTCGGCAAGACCGAGTACGCCGACTACCTGCTGCGGCTGCTCGCCGAGGAGCGCGACGCTTGAGGATCGTGCCGACGCCGCTCCCCGGCGTCTTCACGATCGAGCCCCGCGTGCACCGCGACGAGCGCGGCTTCTTCCTCGAGGTCTTCCACGCCGCGAAGTTCGCCGACCAGGGGCTCGACCTCGTCTTCGTGCAGGACAACCACTCGCAGTCGACGCGCGGCACGCTGCGCGGCCTCCACACCCAGCTCGCGCGACCGCAGGGCAAGCTCGTGCGCTGCACCGAGGGGGAGATCTTCGACGTCGCGGTCGACATTCGCCGCGGCTCGCCCACTTTCGGCCGCTGGCACGGCGAGACGCTCTCGGCCGAGAACTTCCGCCAGCTCTGGGTGCCGCCCGACTTCGCGCACGGCTTCTGCGTGCTCTCCGAGCGCGCCCAGGTCGAGTACAAGTGCACCGCCCTGTACGACCCGGCGAGCGATCTGGCGATCGCCTGGGACGATCCGCAGATCGGCATCGCCTGGCCGGTCGCCGCGCCGCGGCTCTCGGCCAAGGACGCCGCCGCGCCGCGGCTCGCCGAGCTCGCCGACCGGCTGCCGCGCTTCGCCGCCTGACGAAAGACGGAGAGGCGCGATGTGCCCGGACCCGTTGACCGCGCGCGACCTCGCGGAGCTCGCCGCGGCCCGCATCGCGCCCGAGGAGGCTTCGCGCCAGCTGGCGCAGCTCGCCGACCCGCCGCCGCCGGTCCACCTCGCTCGCCCGGCGACGGTCGGCGACGGCATCCACCGGCTCGCGCCGGCCGAGCACGAGAGGCTGCTCGCGGCCGCACGCGCCGCGGCGGCCGCCGGCCGCTTCGCCAAGTTCGTCCCCGCCTCCGGCGCCGCCAGCCGCATGTTCCGCTCGCTCGCGGCGTTTCTCGAACGCGGCGACGAGGCCCGCGCCGGCGTGCTCGCGGCGCGTGCGGCGCTCGGCGACGAGGTGGCGCGCGAGGTAGTTGCGTTCGTCGACGCGCTGCCGCGCCTGGCGTTGGCGGTCGACCTGGCCTCGCTCCTCGGCCGCACCCCCGACGAGCTCGCGGCGGCGGCGCGGCGCGAACCGCTGCGCCGTCTCGTCGCCGCGGTGCTCGAGGCCGACGGGCTCGGAGCCCTGGCGCTGCCCAAGGCGCTGGTGCCCTTCCACGCCGTGGCGCTCCCGGGCGGCGGCGAGGCGACGCGCACCGCCTTCGAGGAGCAGCTGGTCGAGGGAGCGGCCTGGCTCGCCGATCGCGCGCGCCGGGTGCGCATTCACTTCACGGTACCGCCCGGCACCACGGCACTCTTCGCCGCGCGCCTCGCGGCCGCGCGTGCGCCACTCGAGTCGGAGCTCGGCGTACGCTTCGCGGTCGGCTTCTCCGAGCAGGACCCGGCGACCGACACGCTGGCCCTCGACGGCGCCGGGCGGCCGTTCCGCCGCGCCGACGGCGCCCTGCTGCGCCGGCCCGCCGGACACGGCGCGCTGCTCGGCGACCTCGAACGGATGGGCGGCGACATTGTCTTCGTCAAGAACATCGACAACGTCCTGCCCGCCGCGCGCCACGCCGAGATTGCGCGTTGGAAGTTGCTGCTCGCCGGGCGGCTGCTCGAGCTCGAGCGCGCGGTGCACGGCTGGCAGCGCGCGCGCGCCGCCGGCGAGCTCGGCGACGACGAGGTGGAGCACGCGCTCGACTTCTTCGCCCGCAGCTTCGGCTCCGAAGCGGCGGCCGCGGCGATCGGCGCCGGGGCGACGCGCGACGCGCGACGCGCGCTGCTCGCCGACCTCGTCGATCGACCGCTGCGGGTCGCGGGCGTCGTGCCCGCGCGCGGCGAGCCCGGCGGCGGACCGTTCTGGGTCCTCGACGAGCGCGGCCGGGCCTCGCTGCAGATCGTCGAGTCGTCGCAGATCGACGCCACCTCGCCCGATCAGGTCGCGCGATTCCGCGCCGCGACGCATTTCAATCCCGTCGACCTCGTGCTCTCGCTCGCCGACGCATGGGGACGCCCCTACCCGCTCGGGCGGTTCGTCGATCCGCGGGCGGCCTTCGTCGCTCGCCGTTCGGAGGGGGGGCGCGAGCTCGTGGCCCTGGAGAGGCCCGGTTTGTGGAACGGGGCCATGGCCGGATGGTCGACGCACTTCGTCGAAGTGCCCGGATCGACCTTCGCGCCGGTCAAGACGGTGCTCGATCTCGCCCGCCCCGAGCACGCGCGGGCGTTGCCGCCGGCGCACGCGCCCCGCTAACATGCCGCGCGTCGATCAATCATCAGCGCGCGAGGGCTCGAAGCCATGCCGACGATTCTGATAGCGAAGGAGACCGCGTCCGGAGAACGCCGCGTCGCGGGCACGCCGGAAACGGCGAAGAAAATGGTGAAGGCCGGGCTCGAAGTCCTCTACGAGCCGGGGTGCGGCGTCGAAGCCGGCTTTCTCGACGCCGCGTACGATCAGGCCGGGGCGCGACCCGCCGGCGACCCGGTGGACACCTGGGGGCGCGCCGACGCGGTGCTCAAGGTGACGCCGCCCGAACCGGTGCAGCTCGCGCGCTTGCGCGCGGGGGCGATCCTGGTGTCGCTCGCCGATCCCTACCGCAACCTGCCGCTGGTGAAAATGCTGGTCGACCGCCGAGTCACCAGCTTCGCGATGGAGCTCGTGCCGCGCGTCACCCGCGCGCAAGAGATGGACGTGCTCTCCTCGCAGGCATCGATCGCCGGCTACAAGGCGGTGCTGCTCGCCGGACTGCGGCTCGGCAAGTACTTCCCCTTGCTGATGACCGCGGCGGGGACGATCCAGCCCTCGCGCATCATCGTCCTCGGCGCCGGCGTCGCCGGCCTGCAAGCGATCGCCACCGCCAAGCGCCTCGGCGCGGTGGTCGAGGTGTCGGACATCCGCGCCGAGGTCAAGGAGCAGGTCGAATCGCTCGGCGGCAAGTTCATCGAGCTGCCGGAGATGCAGAGCGGCGCCGCCTCGGGCGGCTACGCCAAGGAAGTCACGCCGGAGTTCCTCGAGAAGCAGCGCGCCATCCTCAAGCAGCGCCTCGCGGCGGCCGACGTCGCCATCACCACGGCGCAGGTGCCGGGCAAGAAGGCGCCGATCCTGCTCACCCGCGAGATGGTCGAGGCGATGAAACCGGGCTCGGTGGTGGTCGATATCGCCGCCGCCTCCGGCGGCAATTGCGAGCTCACCCAGCTCGATCGCGACGTCGTGCATCACAACGTGCTGATCTTGGGGCCGGGCAACCTGCCGGCGACCATGGCGACCGACGCCAGCATCCTGTTCGCGCGCAACGTGCTCAACTTCCTGTTGCTCAACTGGAAGGACAACCAGCTCACCGTGCACGACGAGGACGAGATCGTCGCCGGCACCCTGCTGACCCGCGACGGCAAGATCGTCCACGCCGGGGTCGCCAAGGCCGCCGGCGCCGCCTGACCCGCTCCGGCGGCGAGATAGACTCCCGCGCCTCGCGACCCGCGTCGGAAGGGAGTGCGCCATGGGCACCCAGGAAGTCAAAGAGCTCGACCAGGAGAACCTGCGCGCCTTCACCATGGCGCTGCTCGCCGACCTGCGGGCGCTCGAGGTGATGCTCGAGACCGGCAAGATCGAGACCGGCGTGCGGCGCATCGGCGCCGAGCAGGAGCTCTTCCTGCTCGATCGCCACTTCCGGCCCAACCCGATCGCGGTCGAGATCCTCGAGCACATCGACGACGAGCACTTCACCACCGAGGTGGCGCGCTTCAACCTCGAGTTCAACACCGATCCGCTCTCCTTCGGCGGCGACTGCCTGCGGCAGCTGGAGAAACAGCTCTCCGGCCTGCTCGCCCTGGCGCGCGAGTCGGCGCGCGCCATGTCGGCCGAGATCGTCATGTGCGGCATCCTGCCGACGATCGACATCTCGGACCTGTCGCTCGAGAACATGACGCCCAAGCCGCGCTATTTCGCCCTCAACGAGGCGATGCGCCGGCTGCGCGGCAAGGACTGGGAGTTCTACATCAAGGGCACCGACGAGCTCATCATCCGCCACGACAGCGTGATGGTCGAGGCCTGCAACACCAGCTTCCAGGCCCACTATCAGGTCGGACCGGAGGAGTTCGGGCCGCTCTACAACCTGACCCAAGCGGTGGCCGCGCCGGTGCTCGCCGGATCCTGCAACGCGCCGATCCTCTTCGGCCGCCGGCTCTGGCGCGAAACGCGGATCGCGCTCTTCCAGCAGTCGGTCGACCACCGCGCCGGCGGACTGCACCGGCGCGAGATGGCGCCGCGCGTCTCCTTCGGTCGGCGTTGGGTCGACGACTCGATCCTCGAGATCTTCCGCGAGGACATCGCCCGCTTTCGCGTCTTGCTCTCGGCCGAGGTCGACGAGAACCCGTTCGAGAAGCTGCGCCGCGGCGAGGCGCCGCTCTTGAAGGCGCTGCGTCTGCACAACGGCACGATCTACCGCTGGACTCGGCCGTGCTACGGCATCCTCGACGGCAAGCCGCACCTGCGGATCGAGAACCGCATCCTGCCCGCCGGTCCGACCATCCTCGACGAGCTCGCCAACGCGGCGTTCTGGTACGGGCTGCTCTCCGGCCTGTCGCGCGAGTGGAAGGACGTGCGCCAGGTGATGGACTTCGACGCCGCGCAGGAGAACTTCGTCGCCGCCGCGCGTCTCGGGCTCGGCGCCCAGTTCAGCTGGCCCGGACACAAGCAGATCCCGGCGCAGACGCTGATCACCGAGGAGCTGCTGCCGATCGCCCGCCAGGGACTCGCCGCGCGCGGCATCGCCGCCGAGGACATCGACCGCTACCTCGGCGTGCTCGAGGAGCGGGTCACCAGCCGCAAGACCGGCGCCCAGTGGCAGCTCGACTCCTACGCCCACTTGCGCGAGAAGGGCGGGCGCGCCGAGCGCCTGGCGGCGATCACCGCCGCCATGGTGGCGAACCAGAAGAAGGACCTGCCGGTCGCGCGCTGGGAGCTCGCCGAGCTCGCGCAGGCCGGCGGCTGGGAGAAGCACTTCGAGCGCATCGAACAGTTCATGACCACCGACCTGTACACCGTGGGCCCCGACGAGGCGGTGGAGCTGGTCGCCAACCTGATGCACTGGAAGCGCATCCGCCACGTGCCGATCGAGGACAACGAGCACCACCTGCTCGGCATCGTTTCGCAGCGCTCGCTGGTCAAGCTCTTCGCCGAACGCTTCAACGACCTCGGCAAGCGCGCCATCCCGGCGCGCGAGATCATGACCACCGACCTGATCACCGTCACTCCCGAGACCTCGTCGCTCG
This sequence comes from Thermoanaerobaculia bacterium, assembly GCA_046331385.1. Taxonomy (GTDB): domain Bacteria; phylum Acidobacteriota; class Thermoanaerobaculia; order Multivoradales; family JAGPDF01; genus JAXLQW01. Next base: position 3,350,603 of record JAXLQW010000001.1, on the reverse strand, counting down.
AGGCGATCGAGCTGATGAAGGCGCACCGCATCGGCAGCCTGCCGGTGGTCAAGGAAGGGCGCCTGGTCGGCATCGTCACCGAGCACGACTTCCTGGTCATCTCGGGTCAGTTGCTCGAGAAAGAGCTGCGCAACTAGCGCGGCGAGGCCGGGGGGCTCTCCGCTCCCCGGCGGCGGCGGCGAACCGCGCGCCGCCTGCGGGCTCAGTTCGACAGCTCGGAGATCAAGCGCTCGAGCTCCTCGCGCTCGGCCGGGTCGCTCTCGTTGGCGAGCGCGCGACGGAAGCAGCGCTCGGCGTCGCTTTTCGCCTCCAACTGATAGAGGTAGATCGCGCCCAGCGTCTTCCAGACGCCGGCGCGCGCCGGTGCCAGGCGCGCCAGGCTCTCGTAGAGCGCCGCGGCGTCGCGGAAGGTGCCCAGTTGGTAAGCGGCGCGCGCCGCGTTCTCGAGCGCCACCGCGTTCAGCGGGTCGCGCCGCGTCGCCTCGCGGAAATCGGCGAGCGCGCCGGCCAGGTCGCCGCCCTCGGCGCGGACCACGCCGCGCTCGAGGAAGAGCGGCGCGGCGAGCGCGCCGGCGGCGATCGCCCGGTCGAGCGTCGCGCGCGCGTCCGCGGCGTCGCCCCGCTCGCGCCGCAGGCGCGCGAGACTGGTCGCCGAGTCCGACTCGGTCGGGTCGAGCGCCAGGGCGTGGCGGAACTCGCGCTCGGCCGCCTCGCGCTCGCCGAGCGCGAGCAGGCAGCCGGCGACGTTGGCGACCGGTATGGCCGAGAGCGGGTTCTCGAGCGCCGCGCGGCGGAAGAAGTCGAGCGCCTCGCGCGGCCGGGCGGCGTCGCGCAGGCACTGACCGGCGAGGTTGAGCGCCGGGAAGTTGTGCGCGTCCTCGCGGGCGATCCGCTGCAGCTCGGGCAGCGCGGCGTCGCAGCGCCCTTGCTGCACGCGCTCGGCGGCGCGATGGAGATCCGTCGCCAAGTCCACCCGCGCGCGCGGATCGGGCAACGCGGCGCCGACCGTCCCCCCGCCCCCGCCGCCGAGGTAGCCGAGGCTCGCGAGCTCGCGCCGCTGCTCCCCGGAAAGCACGTTCTCGGCCGCGAACGGCGCCTCGAGCCGCTCGCCGGCGCGGCCGAGAAGCTCGTCGAGCCGCGCGCGCTGCTCGTGGAAGGCGCGGCGCTCGCGCTCGGCGAGATCGAGCGACTCGCCGGGATCGTCGCGCAACCGGTAGAGACTCGGGCGCGGAGCCTGGAGGAAGAGCCACTCGCCGTCCGAGACCGCGCGCAGCGGGTACCAGCGGTAGGCGAAGAAGGGCAAGAAGCTCTCGCAGTAGCTCGATCGCCCGGCGAGCGCCGCCGGGTCGAGCGGCAGGAGGCTCCGCCCGTCGAGCTCCGGCGCCGCCGGCAGGCCGGCTGCCGCGAGCAGCGTCGGCGCGACGTCGACCGTCCGCGCCAGGGAGTCGATCACCCGCCCCGCGGTTACGCCGGGTCCGGCGAGGATCAGCGGCACGCGCCGCGCGCCGGCGAACGGCAGCAGGCCGTGGGTCATCTCGCCGTGCTCGCCCAGCATCTCGCCGTGGTCGCCGACCACCACGATCAGCGTGTCGGCCGGCAGGCGGGCGAGCAGCCTGCCGAGCTGCTCGTCGACGAAAGCGATCTCGCCGTCGTAGAGCCGGTGCGCGCCGCGCAGCATGTCGGCGAAGCGGGTCGGCGGCCGGTACTCCTCGTGCGGATCGTAGTAGTGCGTCCAGAGGAAGAAAGGCGGCTTCAGCCGTGCGAGCGCCGCGAGCGCGGCGGCGGTCGTCGCCTCGGCGTCGCGCTCCGACACGTTCGTCCCCTGGGCGTAGCCCGCGCCGAGATCGTCGTCGTAGACGCGGAAGCCCTGATCGAGACCGTGGCGGCGCGCCAGCACCACCGCCGCCACCACCGCCGCCGTGTCGTAGCCCGCGCCGGCGAGCCGCTCGGCGACCGTCGTCACCTGCGGCGCGAGGACGAAGGTGCCGTTGTCGCGCACGCCGTGCCGCGGCGGGAAGAGCCCGGTGAGGATCGAGGCGTGCGCCGGCAGGGTCACCGGCGCGGCGGTGTCGCAGCGCGCAAAGCGCGCGCCGCGCGCCGCGAGCGCGTCGAGCGTCGGCGTGCGCGCCGCGGCATACCCCCAGGCGCCGAGGTGATCGGCGCGCGTCGTGTCGAGCGTCACGAGCAGGAGATTCGGCGGCGTCGCGAGCGCCGCGGCGGCGCTCGTGGCGGCGACGGCGACGGCGACGGCGACGGCGAGCATCCGGCGCGCCACCTCCCGAAATCGGGCCGCCGGTCGAATGAAACCGTTTACTCCCGGCGCCATCGGGACATTCTAGGTCGCGACCGCGCGGAGCACGAAAAACCGCTTGACAGGTCCCCCGAACGGGTTACAATTCGCGCGCCTTTTTCCTCGAACATCGTGGTGGGTGGGGTTTTTCGAGACGCGCGTGCGGCCGGCCCTCGGGTCGACCCAGCAGTTCGCCCGAGTGGCGTGCGGTCGTCGCGAGTCCTTTCTTCCTGTCGTCGGCATCCTTTGCGAACCCAGGCCCGCGGAGCGGACCGCGTGCCTTGCAGGAGGAGGATAGGAGATGAAGGAAACCCAGCGCTCGGTCGCCCTTTCGCTCGCCCTCGCCCTCGCCGCCTCGACGCTCAGCGTCCCGGCGGTGTCGGCCATCGCGGCGCGCGAGAGCGGCGACAACACCCTCGCTCTCCGATCGACGTTGTCGGAGAAACTCGTCACTGGACGTGACTCGGCGCTTCTCGAGGACACGCGGGCGACGCTGTCGCCCGACATCGAGACGGCGTGGCAGGGATTCGCTCTCGACGCCGGCGGCCAATGGGTCGCCTACGTCGACCGGCGCTCCGGCTACGTCGAGTACACCGAAGGCAGCGGGATCCCGTGGGTTCCCGGCCGCGGCAACCAGCTGACGAAGGAAGACTTCCAGCGCGACTCCGGTGGCGCCGTGCGAGTCGACCTGACGGCGCTCGATCAAAAGGCGCGGGCTCTCCTGCCGCAGGTCGACTCCATGCTCGGCGTGCGCGGCGCGACCCTGGTTCTCAACCAGGGACGCTCGGGCCAGCCGGCGGCGCACGTCTGGTTCGTCGACTACGACGTGCAGGTCGGCGGTCTGACGGTCGAAGGGGCGCGGGTGGTCTTCACCATCAACAACGGCAACCTGGTGAGCATCGGCAGCGAGAACTTGCCGTCGCCGGGGACGCGCGTTCCCGAGCGCCGCGTCGATCGCGGCACGGCGCGCGAGCTGCTCGGCCGCTACCTCGGCGGTTGGGACCTGAACGACAACTTCGTCGATCGCGGCACCTACAAGCTCTTCCCGAGCGCCCTGCGCGACGACCGCTTCCCCGAGAGCTTCGAGCCCGGCAAGGGCCGCGGCGTCGTCGGAGTGTGGGAGTTCGTCTTCAAGCGCGAAGGCGTGGTGGGAACCTGGCGGGCGCGCGTCGATGGCGCGACCGGCGAGGTGCTCGAGTTCGGCGACATGAACGACTACGGTTCGGCCAACGGCGGCACCTATCAGGCCGACCGCCCGGCGACCGAGCGCGTGCTGCCGCTGCCTTGGGCCAACGTCGCCACCGGCGTCTACACGAATTCGGCGGGCATCTTCTCGGGCACGACCGGCACCACCACCCTGAACGGCCAGTACGTGCGCATTTCGGATACTTGCGGCTCGATCTCGAAGGCGGCCGACGGCACCGGCCTGCTGGCGCTCGGCTCGGGCACCGGCACCGACTGCACGACCCCGGGCTCGGGCGGCGCCGGCAACACCCACGCCTCCCGCACCCAGTTCTACAACATCAATCGCATCAAGGAGAAGGGCCGCAGCTGGCTGCCCTCGAACACCTGGCTGACGCAGCAAGTCACGGTCAACGTCAACTTGAACCAGACCTGCAACGCCTACTGGGACGGCAGCGCGCTCAACTTCTTCAAGTCGGGCGGCGGCTGCGCCAACACCGGCGAGCTGCCGGGCGTCTCGCTGCACGAGTTCGGCCATGGCCTCGACACCAACGACGGCAGCGGCGATCCGCCGGACAACGGTTCGGGAGAGACCACCGGCGACTTCACCGCCGCGCTGATCACCCACCAGTCCTGCATCGGCAACGGCTTCCTCGGTTCGTCGAACTGCGGCGGTTACGGCGACGCCTGCACGGCCTGCTCGGGCGTGCGCGACATCGACTACGCCAAGCACAGCTCGAACACCCCGGCGACGGTCGCGAACTTCACCCAGACCAAGTGCCCGGCGCCCTCGGCGCAGGCTCCCAACTACGTCGGACCGTGCGGTCGCGACGCCATCGCCCGCGGCCAGACGTCGAAGAAGAAGGAAGGCCACTGCGAGTCCTACGTCTCCTCGGAAGCGCTCTGGGATCTGGCGGCGCGCGATCTGCCGAGCCCCGGCTCGGGCTCGGCCTGGGCGATCGAGGACCGGCTCTGGTACCTGTCGCGCTCGACCTCGACCGGCCACTTCCAGTGCAACGTCTCGGGGACGACGTGGACCTCGGACGGCTGCGTCACCGGCAGCCTCTTCCGCGTCTTCCGCACCATCGACGACGACAACGGCAACCTCGCCGACGGCACGCCGCACGGCGGCGCGATCTACGCGGCGATGAACCGCCACGGGATCGCCTGCGCTTCGGACGCCGGCGCGCAGACGACGTTCGCGGCGGTCACCCCGCCGGCGGCGCCGAGCCTGAGCGTCACCGCCGGCGACAACTCGGCGGCGCTCTCCTGGAGCGGCTCCTCGGGGGTCTACGACGTCTACCGCAACGAGACCGGCTGCAGCGCCGGCTTCGTCAAGGCGGCCAACGACGTGGCCTCGACCTCCTACACCGACAACAACGTCGCCAACGGCGTCACCTACTACTACCAGGTCGTCGCCCAGCCCTCGGGCAACGAGGCCGCGGCTTCGTCGCCCTCGACCTGTCTGTCGGTGACCCCGGCCGCGTCGAGCAATCCGGACTTCTCGGTCGCCGCCGCGCCGGGCTCGGTCTCGATCGCCCAGGGCGGCAACGGCTCGAGCACCATCACCGTCGGCAGCACGAACAGCTTCAACGCCGCGGTCGCGCTCTCGGTGACCGGTCTGCCCTCCGGCGTCTCGGGCTCCTTCGCGCCCGCGTCGGTGACCCCGCCGGCCAACGGCAGCGCAACTTCGACTCTGACGCTCTCGGCCACGGCGTCCGCGACCCTCGGCACGTTCTCGCTGACGGTCACCGGCACCTCCGGCGCGACCACCCACAGCACGAGCGTCAGCCTCACCGTGACCTCGGCCGGCGCCCTGACGGCGGTCTACGACTCGACGCTCAAGGCGCCGAAGTGCGCCTCGGTCGGCAGCTCCTGCGACACCGGCGCGTCGCTCGTCCTCGGCCGAGCGGCTCTCGGACCGGAGCCCAACCAGCCGAACACGATCAACAGCACGTGCGCGGACGGTACTTCGGGCACCTATCATTCCGACGAGTCGAACGACCGGGTGAAGGTCTTCACCACCGACGGCAGCAACTTCGCTCCGGGCAAGACGGTGACCGTGCAAGCGACGGTCTGGGCGTACTCGAGCTTCAGCTCGGATCACCTCGACCTCTACTACGCGGCCGACGCCAACAGCCCGACCTGGACGCTGATCGGCACGGTCAACCCGACGGCGGCCGGCGCCCAGGTGTTGTCGGCCAACTACACCCTGCCCTCCGGCGGCAGCCTGCAGGCGGTTCGCGCCGCCTTCCGCTACACCGGCAGCGCCTCTTCGTGCAGCACCGGCTCCTACGACGACCGCGACGATCTCGTCTTCGCCGTCGGCGCCGGCGTGCCGGACACCACGCCGCCCACCACCTCGATCACCGCTCCGGCGAACGGCGCCACGGTCTCGGGCACGACGAGCGTCACGGCCTCGGCCTCCGACAACGTCGGCGTCTCCTCGGTCGAGTTCTACATCGACGGCGCCCTCAAGGGCTCCGACACCAGCTCGCCGTACAGCTATTCGTGGAACACCACGACCTACGCCAACGGCTCGCACTCGATCTTCTCCAAGGCGTACGACGCGGCCGGCAACGTAGGGACGTCCTCCACGATCTCGGTCACGGTCAACAACGTCGCCGGATGCACCGCGGTCTCCGAGAGCGAGACCAACGACTCGCGGTCGACCGCCGATCCCTTGGTCGCGCCGTGCAGCACGGTCGCCGGGACGTTCGCCGGCGAGACGGGTACGAGCGACTACTTCTCGATGAGCATCCCGAACGGCAGCACCTCCACCTCGCTGCTCAACGGCCTGTCGGTCGACTACGACCTGTACGTCTACAACTCGGCCGGCACGCTGCTCGGCAGCTCCACCGCCGGCGGGACCACGTCGGAGACCGTGACCTGGACGAACAGCACCGGCGCGGCGGCGACGATCTACGTCCGCGTCTACAAGTACGCGAGCACCCGCACCACCTACGCCCTGAAGGTCAGCTACTGAGCTCCTGACGGCGCGCCGCTCGCGAGCGGCGCGCCCTTCGCCTTCGAGCCCCCGGGATTCTCCGGGGGCTTTTTTCTTGCCCACAGGATCCGGCGTAGCATCCGCCGGCCATGCTCCGCCGCGCGCTCCCGTCCTTGACGCTCGCCCTCGCCTTCGTCGCCCGGCTCGCGGCGACGGCGGGCTCGGGCGCCGTCGTCTCGGCGGAGACCGACGCCACCGCGGCCGGCTCGCGCGTCCTCGCCGGGGGCGGCAACGCGGTCGACGCGGCGGTCGCCACGGCGCTCGCCCTGGCGGTGGTCCACCCGGGCGCGGGCAATCTCGGCGGCGGCGGATTCGCGCTGGTGCGCGTCGGCGGAGCGCTCGCCGCGCTCGACTTCCGCGAGACCGCGCCGGCGGGCGCCCGGCCCGAGCTGTTTCTCGATTCGCGCGGCGATCCGATTCCCGACGCCTCGCAGATCGGACCGCTCGCGGCCGGCGTGCCGGGCAGCCCGGCGGGCCTGTGGGAGCTCCACCGCCGCTTCGGTCGACTGCCCTGGTCCGCGGTCGTCGCGCCGGCCCTGGCGCTGGCGCGCGACGGCTTCGTGGTGAGCGCGAAGCTCGAGCGCTCGCTCGCCGAGGACTCGCCGAAGCTCGCCCGCTTCCCGGAGACGGCGACGGTCTGGCTGCCGGGCGGCCGTGCGCTCGCGGCCGGGACCCACCTCGCGCTGCCGGCGCTCGCCGATACGCTCGCGGCTTACGCCGCCCGCGGACCGGCGGGAATCTCCGCCGGCCCGGCGGGGCGCGCGATCGAAGAGGCGAGCCGGCGCCACGGCGGAGCGCTCTCCGTCGCCGACCTCGCCGCCTACCAGCCGGTCTGGCGCGAGCCGCTGCGCTTCGAGCGCTTCGGGTGGCAGGTCGCCGCGATGCCGCTGCCCTCTTCCGGCGGCATCGTGCTCGGCGAGACGCTGGGGATCCTCGAGCGCCGCGACTGGAGCCGACGTGCGCCCGGGTCGGCCGATCGCGTCCACCTGCTGATCGAAGCCCTGCGGCGAGCGTTCGCCGACCGTTATCGGCTCGGCGATCCCGCGACCACGGGCGCGACCGCCGCCGACCTGCTCGCTCGGCCCTGGCTCGATCGGCGCGCGGCCGAGATCGACCCGCGGCGCGCCAGCGCTTCGCTGCAGGTGCAGCCGTTTCCCGCCGTGCCGGCCCGCGATCCCGACCACACGACGCAGGTCACGGTCGCCGACGGCGACGGCAACCTGGTGGCGCTCTCTACCACCCTCAACGACTTCTACGGCTGTCGGCTCTGGGTGCCGGGGGCGGGCTATTTCCTCAACAACGAGATGGACGATTTCACCGTCGCCGCCGGGCGGGCGAACCTCTTCGGCCTGATCCAGGGCGAGGAGAATTCCGTCGCGCCCGGCAAGCGCATGCTGTCGTCGATGAGCCCGACCATCGCCTGGCACGACGAGGAGGCGATCGCGCTCGGCGGTCGCGGCGGCTCGCGCATCCCGAGCGCGGTCATCCAGGTGCTGCTGGCGATGTTCGAGGGGGCGACCGCGGCCGACGCGGTGGCGCGGCCGCGGATCCACGAGCAGTGGCTGCCCGACCAGGTACTGGTGGAGGCCGGGGCGCTCGCCCCCGAGGTGGAGATCGACCTCGCCCGCCGCGGACACTTCCTGATGCCGCCGCGGCCCGACCAACAGGCGATCGTCAACGCGGTGCGCCTGTGCGCCGACGGCTCCGTCGAAGCGGGCGGCGACCCGCGCGGCCCCGAGGTGTCCGGCGTCGCGACCGTGGTGGCACCGACGGGCGGGCGGCGCTGAGCCCCCCGGCGCGCGGCGCGAATCAGCCGACCGACACCCCCGCCTCGCGATACTGCAGCTCGACCAGCCGGGCGTAGATGCCGCCGCGCGCCAGGAGCTGCTCGTGGGTGCCCTCCTCGCGCAGCCGACCCTTGTGCAGGACCAGGATCCGATCCGCGCGCTGCACGGTCGACAGGCGGTGGGCGATCACCAGACTGGTGCGCGCGGCGAGCAGGCGCTCGAGCGCCGCCTGGATGCGACGCTCGGTCTCGGTGTCGATCGATGCGGTCGCTTCGTCGAGCACCAGGATGCGCGGGTCGAAGAGGATGGCGCGCGCGAAGGCGAGCAGCTGCTTCTCGCCCACCGAGAGGCCGGCGCCGCGTTCGGCCACCGGAGTGGCGAATCCCGCCGGCAGGCGTTCGACGAACTCGAGCGCTTGCGCCTCGCGCGCGGCGGCGCGCACCCGCGCGTCGCCCGCGTCGCTCTCGGCGAGGCGGACGTTCTCGGCGATGTCGCCGGCGAACAGAAAGACGTCCTGCAGCACCAGGCCGACCGCGCGTCGCAGCGCGGTCAGATCCCATTCCCGCACGTCCACGCCGTCGACCCGCACCGCTCCCTGCTCGACGTCGTAGAAGCGCAGGAGGAGGTTCGCCAGCGTCGATTTGCCGGCGCCCGTCGCGCCGACCACCGCCACCCGCTCGCCCGGCGCGACCGCGAACGAGAGGTCGTGGATCACCCGCTCCCCCGGTCGATAGGCGAAGCAGACGCGATCGAACTCGATCCGCCCGGCGACCTCGGCCGGGGAGTGGCCCGCCGCCGGCGCGACGATCGCCGGCTCCGTGTCGAGGATGCCGAAGATCTTCTCGGCCGAGGCCATCGCCTGCTGCAGGATGTTGTACTTCTCCGACAGGTCGGCGAGCGGCTGGTAGAAGCGCTGCGCGTACTGCAGGAAGGCGACCAGCGAACCGGCCGAGACCACGCCCGCGAGCACCCGCCCGCCGCCGTACCAGAGGATGATCGCGGTGCCGAACGAGGTGACGAGCTCGACCCCCGGGTAGTAGACGGCGTAGTAGAAGATGCCGCGGACGTTGGCCGCACGGTGCTCGTCGTTGATGCGGCGGAAGTCGTCGGCGGCGCGCGCCTCGCGGCGGAAGAGTTGCACGATCGACATGCCGCCGATGTGCTCCTGCAGGAAGGCGTTGAGACGCGCGATGCGCACCCGCACCTCGCGGAAGCTCCGTCTCGCCCGCACCTTGAACCACAGCGTCAGCAGGAAGAGCAGCGGCAGGATGGCGAAGGTCGCGAGCGCCAGCCGCCAGTCGAGCCAGAAGAGCACCCCGGTGATCCCGAGCAGCAGCAGGACGTCGCCGACGATCGAGACGATGCCGGCGGTGAACAGCTCGTTCAGGGCGTCGATGTCGGTCGTCACGCGCGTCAGGAGCCGGCCGACCGGCGTGCGGTCGTAGGTGGCGACGTCGAGGCGCTGCAGATGGGCGAAGACCCGGGTCCGCAAGTCGGCCATCACCCGTTGCCCCATCGACTGCAGAAGGTAGGCCTGGAGCGAAAGGGCGACGAACCCCACCGCGAGCGCCGCCACGTAGAGCGTCGCCAAGGTCGCGAGCCCGGTCGTGGGGTCGAGCGCCCGGCCCCCGGGCGCCAGCCAGCCGGAGACCCAGAGCGTGGCCCGCGAGGGCTCGCTCACCACGCCGGCCGCCGGGGCGAGAAAGAGGTCGGTCGCCACCGCCGTGGCGAGCGGTCCGACGAGCTGCGCCAGCGAGCTCACCAGCATCAGGGCCAAGGCGCCGGCGGCGTGCCCGCGATAGGGGCCGACCGCGGCGAGCAGCCGGCGCAAGAGGCGGGCGTCATAGGCTCGCCCGCCGAGCTCGTCGGAGTCGTCCGAAAATCCGCTGCCGCTCATCGGGCCGTAACGCTATCCGAAGCGCGTGTCGCGCCCCTCGATCGGACCTCAGGAGCCTCGCCGCCGTGGAATCCCTCACCCGACTCAATCGCGGACTCGACGAGCTCGACCTCTGGATCGCGAGCGGCGACGGTTTCCTGGCGCAGCGGGCGGGAGCGATCTCGGCCTGGTCGATCGCCGAGCAGGTCGACCACTCGCTGAAGGTCCTGGGCACGGTCTTCCGGCTCATCGCCCGGGACGAGGAGAGCCCCGGTCGCCTGCGCCTCGCCGGGCGCCTGGCGCTCGGCCTCGGCTGGTTCCCGCGCGGGGTCGGCAAGTCGCCGCGCTCGGTGCTGCCGGTGGTCGCGCCGGCGTCCGAGCTCGCCGCGGCCCTGGGTCTGCGGCGGGCCGAGCTCGCGGCGCTGGCGGGCGAACCGGCCCGCCTCGCCAGCCGCCGGCGGATCTACCGCCACCCCTACTTCGGCGTCCTGACGGCGGCCGAAGCGGTGCGCTTCGGCGCCATCCACACGGAACACCACGCCAAGATCGTGCGCGACGTGATCCATCGCCTTTCCTAGGCCTGGGGCTTGGTGTACACTCGCCGCTGACAAAAGTTGTCTACAGGCTGAGGTGTCCGGATGCCGCCGACTTTGAACCAGATGCTCAAGTCGATGGTGGAGCAGGGAGGCTCCGACCTCCACATCACCACCAACTCCCCGCCGCAGGTGCGGGTCGACGGCGTGCTGAAGCCGATGAACGTGCCGCCGCTCACGCCGACCGAGACCAAGCAGCTGTGCTACTCGATCCTCACCGACAACCAGAAGCACCGGCTGGAGGAGACCCTCGAGCTCGACCTCTCGTTCGGCATCAAGGGCCTGGCCCGCTTCCGCGCCAACGTCTTTCACCAGCGCGGCGCGGTGTCCGGGGCTTTCCGCCAGATCCCCTACGAAATCAGGAGTTTCCGCGAGCTCGGCCTGCCCCCGGTGATCGAGAAGATCTGCGAGAAACCGCGCGGCCTGGTGCTGGTCACCGGCCCCACCGGCTCCGGCAAGTCGACCACCCTCGCGGCGATGCTCGACAAGGTCAATCGCGAGCGCCACGAGCACATCGTGACCATCGAGGATCCGGTCGAGTACCTGCACAGCCACAAGAACTGCATCGTCAACCAGCGCGAGCTGCACGCCGACACCCTCAGTTTCTCGAACGCGCTGCGCTCGGCGCTACGGCAGGATCCGGACGTCGTGCTGATCGGCGAGATGCGCGACTTCGAGACCGTCGAATCGGCGCTGCGCATCGCCGAGACCGGCCACCTGACCTTCGCCACCCTGCACACCAACTCGGCGGCGCAGACCATCAACCGCATCGTCGACATCTTTCCGGCCCACCAGCAGTCGCAGATCCGGGTGCAGCTGTCGTTCGTGCTCGAGGGCATCCTCTGCCAGTCGCTGCTGCCGCGGGCGACCGGCCGCGGCCGCGCCCTGGCGCTCGAAATCCTGGTCCCCAATACCGCCATCCGCAACCTCATCCGTGAGGACAAGATCCACCAGATCTACGGCATGATGCAGACCGGTCAGGCCAAGTACGGCATGCAGACCTTCAACCAGTCGTTGGCCTCCTTGTACTTCAAGCGCATGATCTCTCTGCAAACCGCCCTGGCGCGGTCGTCGTACCCCGACGAGCTCCAGGAAATCATCGCGCGCGGACCCTCCGCCCTCAATCAGAACCTGGTCGAGGGCCAGGGCGCCGCGGTCGCGTCGAGGACTTGAGCCGATGCCCAGCTTCGTCTGGAAGGGAAAGAACCGCTTCGGAGCGTTCCAGGAAGGCATCCTGATCGCCGACACCCGCGACGCCGCCGTCGCGACGCTCCGCCGGCAAAACGTCCAGGTCAATTCGATCCGCGAAAAGGGCAAGGAGATCAAGCTCCTGCCCCGCCTGCCGATGCGCATCAAGGCGAAGAGCATCGCCATCTTCACTCGCCAGTTCTCGGTGATGCTCGACGCCGGCCTGCCGCTGGTGCAGTGCCTGGAGATCCTCGGCGAGCAGGAGGAGGACCGTACCTTCCGCGAGATCATCCAGGCGGTGCGCACCGACGTCGAGTCGGGCGCCTCGCTCGCCGACGCGATGCGCAAGCATCCCAAGGCCTTCAACAACCTGTTCACCAACATGATCGCCGCCGGCGAGGCGGGCGGCATCCTGGACGTCATCCTGCACCGGCTCTCGACCTACATCGAGAAGGTCGTGCGCCTGAACTCGCAGATCAAGTCGGCGCTGGTCTACCCGGTGACGGTGATCGTGATCGCCTGCGGCGTGGTGGCGATCATCCTGTGGAAGGTCATCCCGATCTTCGCCCAGTTGTTCGCCGGCCTCGGCGGCGAGCTGCCGTTCCTGACCCGCATGGTGGTCGCGGCGAGCAATTTCCTGGTGCGCTTCTTCATCCCCATCCTGATCGTCATCGGGTTGATCTGGTTCGCGCTCAAGGCCTACTACAAGACCGCGGGCGGCCGGCGGGTGATCGACGGCTTGATGCTCAAGATCCCGGTGATCGGCATGCTGCTGCGCAAGATCGCGGTGGCCCGCTTCTGCCGCACGCTCTCGACCCTCACCAGCTCCGGCGTGCCGATCCTCGACGGTCTCGAGATCACCGCCAGGACCTCCGGCAACGCCATCGTCGAGGACGCGGTGATGGCGGTCCGCAAGAGCGTCGAGGAGGGCAAGACCATCTCCGGTCCGCTTGCCGACACCAAGGTGTTCCCGCCGATGGTGGTACAGATGATCAACGTCGGCGAGCAGACCGGCGCCCTCGACCAGATGCTGTCGAAGATCGCCGATTTCTACGAGGAGGAGGTCGACACCGCGGTCGCCGGCCTGATGAAGCTGCTCGAACCGGTGATGATCGTCATCCTGGGCGCGATCATCGGCACCATCGTCACCGCGATGTATCTGCCGATGTACTCGATTCTCACGAAGATCGGCTGAGGTGCGTCGCACCGCCGATCGCTCGCCGGTCGCCGTGATCCACGCGAGGGAGGGGACGAACCCCTCCCTCGTTTCGTCCTGACGCCGTGACCACCTCGCACCCCGCCTCGTCCCAGCTCGCCCGCCAGCTGCGCTGGCTGATCGCCATCCGCCTGGTGGTGGTGACCAGCGTCGTCGTCCCGCACTTCCTGCTCCAGCTCGCCTCGCCCGCCGGACCGCCGACCTTCGACCTGCTGTCGCTGATCGCCGGCACGGCCTACGTCGCCAGCCTGTTCTACATCGCCATGCTGGCCCTCATCCCCGGACGGCCGAAGCTCCAGGCCTACCTCCAGTTCGGCGGCGACCTGGCGCTGGTGACCTCGCTGGTCTATTTCTTCGGCGGCATCGCCAGCCCGTTCTCGATGCTCTACCTGGTGGTGATCGCCGTCGCCTCGGTGATGCTGCGCCGGCGCTCGGGTCTGCAGATCGCGAGCGCCGCCTACATTCTCTACGCCGGACTGCTCTGGTCGCTGGCGCGCGGCTGGCTGCCGCAAATGCCCGGGGCGATCATCGACGAGGCCGACCGTTCCTGGCGCATCGCCTACAACCTCGCGGTGCACCTGTTCGGCTTCTACGCCGTCGCCCTGCTCACCTCCTACCTCGCCGAGACCGTGTCGCGCGCCGAGGAGGCGCTCGAGCGCAAGGAAGCGAGCCTCGCCGATTTCGAGGTCCTGCACCGCGACGTCGTGCAGTCGATCGCCAGCGGCCTGGTGACCGCCGATCTGGCGGGGCGCATCACCAGCGCCAACCGCGCCGCGCTCGAGATTCTCGAGCTCGGGGAGGATCGCTTGATCGGCCAGCCGATCTCCTCCACCGGCCTGTTCACCGCCGCCGAGTGGGAGGCGCGCGCCGCCGAGCCCGAGGCCGGTCGGCGCGCCGAGGTGGAGCTCGAGCGCGGCGGCGAGCGCATTCCCATCGGCTACACCCTGACCCAGCTGACCGACGCCTCCGGGACGCGCAACGGCTCGATCGTCGTCTTCCAGGATCTCTCCGACCTGCGCCGGATGGAGGGCGAGCTGCGCCTGAAGGACCGCATGGCGGCGGTCGGCGAGCTCGCCGCCGGCCTGGCGCACGAGGTGGGCAATCCGCTCGCCGCGATCTCGGGCAGCGTCCAGCTGCTCTCCTCCGCGGTGGCCGCCAACCCGCAACAGCGACGGCTCTTCGACATCATCCTCAAGGAGAGCCAGCGGCTCGACCGGACAATCAAGGGTTTCCTGCGCTTCGCCCGGCCGCGCGAGAGAGCCTCCACCCGCTTCGACGTGGCGCGCCTCCTGGCGGAAAACACCGAGCTGCTGCGCAACTCCCAGGAGGCGACCGGACGGCACCGCTTCCAGCTCTCGCTCCAGCCGCAGTCGTTCCCCTTGCTCGGCGACCCCGACCAGATCGCGCAGATCTTCTGGAACCTGGCGCGTAACGCGCTGCGCGCGATGCCGGACGGCGGTCTGCTCGAGATCCAGGGCCGGGTCGAGGGCGATTCCTATCGCATCCGCTTCCACGACACCGGGCGCGGCATGAGCGAGGACGAGCGCACCAAGATCTTCCAGCCCTTCAAGTCGACCTTCGACGGCGGAACCGGCATCGGCATGGCGATCGTCTACCGCATCGTCCAGGAGCACGGCGGGCGGCTCGGCGTCGAGAGCTCTCCCGGCTCCGGCACGACGATCGTCGTCGATCTGCCGGCGCGCGCGGTCGCCGCCGTGCCGGTGGCGGCGGAGGCCTGATCATGAGCGCGCGCGTCCTGATCGTCGACGACGAGTCGAGCATCACCGACTTCCTGTCGATGCTCTGCGCCGAGGAGGGCCTCGAGGTCGCCACCGCGGACTCGGTCCGCGAGGCGCGCGAGAAGCTGTCCGACACGCCGCCGGACCTGGTGCTCTGCGACCTCATGATGCCCGACGGCAGCGGGCTCGACCTGCTGCGCGAGATCAAGGAGC
Source organism: Thermoanaerobaculia bacterium (assembly GCA_046331385.1). GTDB lineage: Bacteria > Acidobacteriota > Thermoanaerobaculia > Multivoradales > JAGPDF01 > JAXLQW01. The sequence goes on along the minus strand of JAXLQW010000001.1, from coordinate 3,335,512 downwards.
ACGAACCCGGCACTTCGGTCATCATGCTCACCGCCTACACCTCGACCAAGACGGCCATCGAGGCGATGAAGCTCGGCGCCTACGACTACGTCGCCAAGCCCTTCGACGTCGACGAGCTGCGGGTGGTCATCCAGCGCGCGCTCGAGAAGTCGCAGCTGGTGGACGAGAACGTCTACCTGAAGAAGGAGTTGGCGCAGCGCTACACTTTCAAGAACATCATCGGCCGCAGCCCCAAGATGCACGCCGTCTTCGCCCTGATCGAACGCGTGGCGCGCACCGCCTCGACGGTGCTGATCCACGGCGAGAGCGGGACCGGCAAGGAGCTGATCGCGCGCGCGATCCATTTCTCGAGCCCGCGCAGCAGTTTGCGCTTTCTCTCCGTCAACTGCGGCGCGATGCCCGAGAACCTGCTCGAGAGCGAGCTGTTCGGCCACGAGCGCGGCGCGTTCACCGGCGCGGTGCGCGAGAAGAAGGGCCTGTTCCACGAAGCCAGCCGCGGCACCCTCTTCCTCGACGAAATCGGCGAGATGAGCCCGACGATGCAGGTAAAGCTCCTCCGGGCCCTGCAGGAGAAGGTGATCCGCCGCGTCGGCGGTACCAACGAGGAGCCGGTCGACGTGCGGATCATCGCCGCCACCAACCAGAATCTCGGGGACAAGATCGCTCGCGGCGAGTTCCGCGAGGATCTGTACTACCGCATCAACGTGATCCCGATCCACTTGCCGCCGCTCCGCGACCGGCGCGAGGACATTCCGCTGCTGACCGACTTCTTTCTCCAGAAGTACACCGAGACCCTCGGGGTGGCAGAGAAGCGGATCTCGAACGACGCCCGGCGCCTGCTCGAGGGCTACGGCTGGCCGGGCAACGTGCGCGAGCTCGAGAACCTGATCGAGCGCGCCGTGGCGTTGTCGACCGGCAGCATCATCGGCACCACCGACCTGCCGCCCTATCTGGTGAGCAGCCACGCGCGCGACGATCGCAGCTTCAGTCTGCCGGCCGAGGGGCTCGACCTCGAGGCCTACCTCGAGCGCCAGCGCGCCGAGTTGATGCGCCAGGCCCTCGAGCGCACGAGCGGCGTGCAGACTCAGGCCGCCGAGCTCCTGCGCATGACCTTCCGCTCGTTCCGCTACTACGCCAAGAAGGCCGGCCTCACTTCGGCCCGCGACGAAGCCGTCTGAGGGGCGCCGCCGCGCCGATGCCCGAAGACCCCGAGGAGGTCGCCAAGCTCCACCGCCGCCACCGCGGCGACATCGCCGAGGCGGCCGTCGGCCACGAGGAGCGCAAGGCGCGGCGCAAGGCCGGCAAGCTGCGCGCCGCGGCCAAGCCGGCGCCGCGCGGCGAACCGGTGCGCCAGGACGTCGACTGGCGAGACGAACATAGCCAGGACGCGCCGAGCCGCGAGAAGCACGGCCGACGCCGTTCGGAGTCGCTGGCGCGCTACGTCGATCGCCTCCGTCCGGCGGGCGAGGAGGCGGCCGCGGGTCCCGAGGAACGCGACGCCGAGGTCGCGCTGGTGGTCGCGATCACCCGCGGCCAGTGCGACGTCGAGCTCGCGAACGGCGAAATCGCCGCCTGCCACCTGCCCAAGGCGCTGGCGCGCACCCAGTCCTCGGAGCTCGCGGTCGGCGACCGGGTGTGGATCGCCCGTCGCCCGGCCGGCGACCGGGTGGTGGCGGCGATCGAGCCGCGCGCCAACCGCCTGTCGCGCCCGGATCCCTTCCTGGCGCACCGCGAACGGGTGCTGGCGGCAAACCTCGATCTGGCGGTGGTCGTGACCTCGCTACGCCAGCCGCCGCTCGCGACCGGGTTGCTCGACCGCATCCTGGTGGCGCTGGCGCACGGCGGCGTCCCGGCGGCGATCGCGGTCAACAAGGTCGACCTTGCGGCTTCGCCGCGCGAGTCCGATCCCGAGCTGACGCTGCTCGCGCCCTACCGCGATCTCGGCGCGTCCGTGGTGCTGTGCTCGACCCGGAACGGAGCGGGAATCGACGAGCTCGCGCTCCTGCTCGCCGGCAGGACGGCGGTCTTCGTCGGCCACAGCGGCGTCGGCAAGAGCAGCCTGCTGCAGGCGCTCGCGCCGGGGCTCGAGATCGCCATCGGCGGCCTCGCGGCGCTCAGCCAGCGCGGCCGGCACACGACCACCCGCTCGCAGATCTACCGCCTGCCGGGCGAGGTGCGGGTGATCGACACGCCGGGAATTCGCGAGTTCGGGCTCTGGCGGATCCGCCCCGAGGAGCTGGCCGACTATTTCGACGAGTTCGCCGCGGTCGCTCCGGATTGCCGCTTCGCCGACTGTTCGCATTCGCACGAGCCGGGGTGTGCCGTGCAGGCGGCGGCCGAACGCGGGGAGATCCCGCCGGCGCGCTACGCGACCTACCGCCGCATGCTCGCCGCGCTCGCCGCCGAGGCGCGCGACGGCTCGGGCAGCGGATAGCTCCACAGGCCGTAGCCCGAGGTCCCCACCAGCAGCCGATCGCCCACCGCGGCGGCCGAGAGCACGTCACGGGGAGCGAACGGCACCGCGAGCGCCATCAACGCCCCACGCTGGCGATCGAAGAGCTCGACGCCGTCCGCCCCGACGACCAGCAGGGGATGGAGGAAGCTGCCGGTCGCGAGTGCCCGCCCTGCGCGCTCGGAGAGCGGGATCCACGGCGCGGCCGGATCGGCCCGCCGCGCGATCCCACCGTCACCCGACCAGACGAGATCTGGACCGACGGTCGTGACCCGGCCGTGCGCGAACGGCGTCGCGACCGGCTCGAGCCCTTTTGCGCCACGGCGCGCGAGCCCGTCGGCGCGCCCGATCCAGAGCGTCGCGTGCCAGAGGGCGATCGACGTCGTGTCGCCCGGCAGGGCGAGAGTGGCGCGGAAGCCGCCGCGGTCGCGCTCGAAGACGGCGCGCGCGGTGCGCGCCGCGACCCGCTCGCCCTCGGCGACGACCTCGACGACGCGCGCCTCGCCGAGCTCCGGCACCCGGCTCCAGCCTCCCGCCTGGCGCACCCAGAGGCCCTTCTCGGTCGCCGCCCAGAGCCGGTCGGCGGTCGCCGCCAGGCCGAGCACGGTCGGCAGCTCCGCCGGACGCGGCTCGAAAGAGGCGGCCTCGTCCGGCGAGCGGAAGACGCCCGAGTACGGTCCGGCGTGCGCCAGCGCGGCGAAGACCTCGTCGCCGCGTCCGGAGATCGCCGGCACGCGGACGTTGATCATTCCGACCAGGCGCGGCGCGAAGCTCTCGCCGCCGTCGGTCGACAGCCATACGCCGGCGCCCTCGGTGCCGATCAGGACGCGCTCGGGGTGCGCCGGATGCGAGGCGATCGAGAGCACCGCCAGGTCGGCGTCGCTCGTGCGCCGAAAGGAGAGCCCGCCGTCGGTCGACAGGAAAGCGCCGCCGATCGTCCCCGCCAGCAGCCGATCGGCCGACAGCACGCGGAAGCTCGGCGTGCGCTTCTCCGCCAGGCCCTTCTCGACCCGCCGCCAGCGCGCGCCGAGCTCGTCGCCGTGGTAGATCCAGCCGCAGGTCGAGGCCCAGACCTCGCCGTTGCTCCCCGGCACCGCGTGCAGGCTGAAGACCTCGGTGTCGAGCACCATGCCGTCGAAGACGCCGTGCCACGAGCCGCCGCCGTCGTCGCTGCGGTAGGCGCGCCGCCAGGTGCCGGCGAGTAGCGTGCGCTCGTCGCCCGCCAGCAGGCTCGAGACGTGCACCAGCTCGGGAGCGCCGCTCGAAGCCGGCGAGAAGTGCGCGCCGGCATCCGAGCTCACCCAGACGCCGGTGCGGGTGCCGACGAAGAGGCGATCTGCGACCCCGGGCACGGGCGCGACGGCGTAGACCTCGTCGCCCACCGGCAGTCCCGCGCCGCCGAAAGTCCAGCGCCCGCCCGCATCGTCCGAAAACGCCACCAGCCCGCCGCCCCAGATTCCCCACAGGCCCGCCCAGAGTCGTTGCGGGCGATTCGGATCGAAGATGAGCGTGCCGACCACGAAGCCCGCGAACGGCGCTTCGGCGCCGGCGTTGCGCCAGCTCGCGCCGCCGTCGTCGGAGCGATAGACGTGACCCCCCGAGGTGCCGGCGAAGGCCCGCTCCGGACGAGCCGGATCGAAGACCAGGCTGCGCACGTCGGCGCCGTAGAGCGGCGCCGGTCGCCAGTCGGAGATCCCGGCCGCGGCGGCGGAGGCGACGGCGAAGGTGGCGAGGAGCGCTGCGGGCAGGAGGCGGCGCGACGTCATTCCGCTTCGATCCTACTGCGGCGCGGGCCAGAGCCCGAGCGCCTTCTTGGTGCGGATCCACACTTCGCGGGCGCGACCGAAGCGGCTGGCGCGGAAGCCCGCGACCTCGCCCGCGAGGCGCGTCTCGCGGTCGAGCGCGCGCTCGACCCGGGCGCGCGCGAGCGCCAGCAGGAGCTCGTGGAAGCGGCCGAGGAAGAGGCTCCGCTCGCCCGCCCGGCGATCGGTCGCCACGACCTCCACCACCGCCGCGCCGTTGGCCTCGCCGCGCGGCAGCGACGCCTCGAGCCGCCAGTCGGTCGCGATGCCGGGGCTGCCCGGCAGCTCCCAGTCGACGCCCGCGCGCGGCGAGAAGCGCTCGGCGCGCGCGATCTCCCGGCCGTTCCACAGCAGCGCGACGCTCGCCACGTCGGTGGCACCCTTGCGATCGAGCGCCCAACCCGCGACCGACAGGCGCACGCCGTCCTCGACCAGCGTCTCTTCGATGTAGCCCTCGGGTCCGGCGTCGAGCGCCGCGGCCGCCGCCGCCAGGTCGCCCTGCCCTTCGCGCGCCACCAGCCAGAGATCGTGGAAACCGCACAGTCCGCGCGGCACGCGCAGCGATCGCAGCCGGGGATCGATCGCCGCCACCGCCGCGCTGACGAAGCCAGGCGTCACCCAGGCCGTGCCGTAGTCGCGCGGGTCGAGCGTCCGGCTCTCGGACTCAGGCAGGAAGGCCATCCCGGCCGAGCCCGGTCGCAAATCGGGCGGCGCCAGGCTCGCGTCGTGCACGCTGAAGGCGAGCAGACCCGCGGGCGCCAGGACCTCCACCAGGCGGCTGAGCCAGGCGCGGAAGGTGCGCTCCGGCAGATGAGTGAAGAGCGAAGTGACGAACACCAGGTCGAATCGGCGGTCGCAGCGCCAGGCCGCGGGATCGGTCGTCGACACCAGCCCGTGCACGCCGAAGCGCCGCTCCTGCGCCGCGACCGCTTCGCCGACGACGTCCGCCACCCAGAGGCGCGCCGGCGGCAGCTCGCGCACCAGATGGCGCGTCACCCGGCCATAGCCGCTGGCGAAATCGAGCAGCTCGCCGAGTCCGGCAAATCCTCCCCGCCAGGCCTCGGCCAGCTGGCGGATGGACGTCGCCACCTCGGCGCCGTCGCGCAGGTAGTCGGCGAGCGCGCCGTCCCAGTCGCCGGCTCGCGCCGCGAGTGCGAAGCCGAGCATCTCGTCGCGCGGGTCCACTCCGAGCTCGGGCCAGGCCACCGCGTCGGCGCCGAAGCGCCGCACGAGAAACGCGCTCGAGATCGGGCCGGGACCCGCCGCCCTGCTCATGCGACGGCGATTCTCCCCGACCCCGGTGCGCGCTCCAAGTCGCGCGGCGTGCTCCAGGCGAGCGTCGCGAGCACGATCAGGGCCGGGATCAGATGCAGCAGCAGGCGCGGCAGACTCGACAGGACGTAGAAGCGCGTGTCGAGCGGGCCGGTGTAGTAGATCGCGAGATAGACGCCGAGCTGCAGGGCGATTGCCAGCGCGCCGCGCCGCGTGTCGCGGCGCGCGACGAGTAGCGGCAGCGCGGCGAGCAGATACGGCGCGCCATGCCAGGGTGGGCGTGCCAGGACCTGGAAGAACGCCGGCCAGAGCTCGCGGCCGCGCGACCAATCCCAGGCGCCGGTGTTCGAGGCCAGAAAGAGGTGATGCCGCGAGGCGATGGCGAACCAGGCGACGGCCGCGGCGAGCGCCGGTAGCGCCGCCGGCAAGAGGCGGCCAAGCCGCGAGCGCGGCGACTCCCAGCGCCCGGCGCGGGCGACGTGGAGGAGCACCAAGATCGCCGCCAGCGGCAGGCCTTCGATCTTCGCCGCCGCGGCGAGACCGGCGGCCGCCGCGAGCTCCGCCGTGTCGGCAGCGATCGGCCGCGCGGCGGTGAGCGCCGGCAGCGCCAGGACGAGCGCCAGCGCCGGCAGCCAGTCGGCGGCGCCGAGCGCGAGATCGCCGAGCGCGAAGGCCGCCGGCACCGTGGCGACGAGCGCCGCGCCCGCTGCGGTGGCGAAACCATCGGCTCCGGCGCGCGCGAGCGCGCGCTGCGCGGCGAGCGCCAGGAGAGCGAGCCACGCCGGCGTCCAGAGGAGAGCCGCGCGCGGATCGAATCCGCCGGCGAGCAGACCCGGCAGGGCATATAGCTTCGGCACCAGCGTCGGGTAGTCCGGATGGGTGCGCCAGAGCGACGGTCCGGCGAAGAAGTCGGGATCGAAGCCGCCGTCGAGCAGGAAGCGCTCCGCCTTGAATCCCCAGTGGTAGACGAAATCCGGCGTCGTCGCCCGTCCTCTCCAAACCGCCACCGCGAGCAGCGCCGCGACGACGATCGCCAGCGCCACGCCGGCGGCGAGGCGCGGGCGGGGAAAGACCACGGTCTCGAAGCGCACCGCGGCGCCGAGCGCGAGCCAGACGGAGAGCACCACCAGCGTGACGCCGAGCGCCGACCAGGGGAGGCGCGCCATCGTCATCGCGCCGAGCAAGACGTGGAGCGCGAGCGCGCCGGCCGCGAAAGCGCGCGGCGTCCGCGCCCCCGGGGCTGCGAGCCAGGGCAGACGCCAGGGCAGACCGCCGGCAAGCAGAACGAGCGCCGCGGCGGCCGCGAAGGCGAGCGCCGTCGCGATCATGCGCTCACCCGCTCGCCCGGTAGAAGGCGATGTGTTCGCTCGCCGCGAGGCGCCGCCAAGCGGGCTCGGCGCTCTCCGGGCTCCAGCTGAGGACGAAGTCGCAGCCCGCGTCGCGCGCGTCGTCGACGTAGACCCAGTCGACGTCGGGACGGAAGAACTGCGCCCAGTGGTAGAGAAACGAGCCGGCGCCGCCCCACTCCGGACGAGCCACCACCAGCACCCGCGCGCCGCGGGGCAGGCGATCGCCGAGCCCGGCGAGCAGCGTCGCGAGCTCGCGCGTTCCGGCCGAGCGCTCGTTCCACCGGAAGGGCCCCTCGGCGTACGGGATGCGCGCCCGCTCGTCGAACCGGGCCGCGCGCAGGCCGGTGCCGACGGTCCAGGTCGAGGCCGCGACGGCGAGCGCCAGGATCCCCCGCTTCACCGTCCGTTCGTGGCGCATCACGGCGCGGATTCTTCCACGGCTCGCCGAGCCGGCTGGTAGGCTCGCCGGCGACCCCCGATGACGCTGCCGCCGCTCGCCTTCGCGCTGCTCGTCCTCGAGCTCCTGCTGGTGGCCATCGCGGCGCGCCGCGCGGCGCGCGCGCTCTCCGTCCGCATGCCGCTCGCCTTCGCGCTCGGCACGGTGGTGGCGACGCTCGTGCTGCTCGCGCCGCGCTTTCTCGGAAGCGAGGTGCTCGCGCCCACCCAACCGCTCGAGCAGCTTCCGGGCGCGCCTTCTCACGGACCGGGGCCGCACGACACGCTGAACGACGCGGTGCTGCAGTTCCTACCCTGGGAAGCGGAGGTCCGTCGCCAACTGCGCGCCGGCCACCTCCCGTTCTGGTCCGACCGCCTCGACGCCGGCAGCTCGCCGTGGACGAATCCGCAAGCGCAAGTCCTGTCGCTCGTCGCGTGGCTCGCGCGGCCGCTCCCCCTCGCCCATTTCCTGCTCGCGGGGCTCGCCTTCAAGATGGTGATCGCCGCGACCGGGACCTTCACTCTGGCGCGGCGGGTCGGATTGCGCAGCCCGGCCGCCGCGCTCGCCGCCGCCGGCTTCGCAGCCGGGGGCGGCATGATGGCCTGGGCGCTCTTCCCGCACACCTCGGCGCTCGCCCTGGTGCCGTGGACGGCGGCCGCGGCGATCGCCGTCACCCGACGTCCGAGCCGGAAGCGGATCGCCGGCGCGGCGCTCGCGACGGCCCTGCTGCTCTGTGCCGGTCACCCGGAAATCGCCGCCGTCGGCGGACTGCTCGCCGCGGCGCTGGCTCTCGCCTTCCGGCGGCGACGAGGCCCGCTCGAGCGCGCTCTCGCCGCTCCCGCCCTGGCGGCGATCCTCGGCGTCGGGCTCGCGGCGCCGCAGCTCCTCCCGTTTGCCCAACAGCTTGCGGGCACGGCGCGATTCGTCGAGGTGCGGGCGAGCGCTGCCGCGATCGGCGGCCTAGGGGTCGGGTTCGATCCCGCCTCGCTGGCGCTCTTGCTCTCGCCGCTCAATCCGGAGGTGTTCGGTCGCCCCTACCACGAGGCGTTCCACGGTCCCTTCGGTTGGGTGGCGGCGAGTTGCGCCTACGCCGGCCTGGTGGCGCTCGCCGGCCTCGCGCTGCTGCCGTTCGGCGGCGCCCTGCGGCGGCAGCTGCCGTTGCTCGCGCTCGTCGTTCTCGCTTTCCTGCTGGCGCTCTCGGTGCGGCCGCTGGTGGACCTCTGGCGTCTCCTGCCGCTCGCGGGCTCCCTCCACGTCCACCGCTTCCTCCCGGTGGCGACCCTGCCGCTCGCGATCGCCGGTGCCGCCGGCTGGGACGGGCTGAGGCGCCGTCCCCGTGGCCTGGCGCTGGCCGCGCTCGTTCCGCTCGCCGTCGCGAGCCTCGCGCTCGCTCCCCGTCCCAGGGAGATCGCGGTCTGGGCGGTGATCGCGGCCGGCGCCGGGTGGCTCGCCGTCGCCGAATCGCGCGCGCGCGCCGCGCCGGCGCGCGCCGGCTTCGCCCTGCTGGCGCTCGCCGCCGCCCTCGACCTGCTGCCGTTCGCCCGCGACTTCCTGCCCGCGGGCTCCGCCGATCAGCTCTATCCGCACACGCCCTTCCTCGCCGAGCTCCGGTCGCGCGCCGGCGACGGCGGGCAGCGGGTGGTGGGCCTGGAGTACGAGAGCTACCCGCAATCGCTCTCGGTCTACGGGCTCGAGGACGTACGCACCCACGACCCGCTCGCCGCCGAGCGCTACGTGCGATTGCTCGCGGCCTGCTGCGGCTTTCGCCCGACGATGCAGGAGTATTTCGGGCGCTTCGCGCGCGCCGATTCGCCGTTCGTCGATTTCCTCGGGCTGCGCCTCGCGATCGGGCGCGAGCCGCAGCCCGTCCCCCGCGGTTGGACGCGCCTCGCGCTCGCCGACGGTCGCGGCGCCTGGGCGGCGGAGAATCCGCGCGCCCTACCGCGCGCCTTCCTGCCCGCCGCCGCCGAGACGGTCGCCGACCCCGATCTGCCGGCGTGGATCGCCCGGCTCGATCGCGGCGATCGCGTGGCGAGCGCGACGGGGATCGACCCCACGTTGGTGCTCGCGGCCGACGAGCGCGCAACCTCGACGGTGGCGCTTGCCGAGCGCCGCGACGATCGCCAGGCGCTGGTCGTCCGGGTGCCCCGCCCCGCCCTGGTCGCGATCTCCATCCGCGGTTTCGAAGGCTGGAGCGCTCGGGGCGGCGGTCACGAGCTGCGGACGCTGCGCATCGACGGCGATTTCCTGGGGATCATCGCGCCCGCGGGTCCGACGCGCATCGATCTGCGCTACCGACCGCCGGGATTCGCCCTCGGCCGGGCGGCGGGGATCGGGGCCGCTCTCGCTCTCGTGGCGCTGATCTCGATTCACCCGCGCAGCGTCCTGCGTCGATCTTCCTCCTGATGGCGCTCGCGCTCTATCTGCTCTTCGCGCTGCTCGCGTTCCTCGCCGCCGATCGCGGCGTCGCACCGGTCGGGTGGCGCTCCCGCGCTGCGCTCGCGGCGCTGCCCCTGGCGCTCGCCGGGCCGGCGCTGATCGCCGGGCGGATCCTGGCGCCGATCGATCTCGCCTGGAATTCCGAGCCGCTCGCCGCGGCGCGCGCCGCACACGGTGTCAGCGTGGTCTCGAGCGGCGCCTTGACCGACGTCTACTCGCAGATGATCCCCTGGCGCGCGGCGGTGCGGTTCGCCTGGGCGCACGGGGAATGGCCGTTGTGGAACCCGTTCGTGCTGGCAGGCGACCCGCTCGCCGCCTCCGCCGTGCCGGCGCCGTTCCATCCGCTCCACCTGCTCGAGCTCGTGTTGCCGCTCGGCGCCGGGCTCACGTTCGTCGCCGCGGCGACTTTGCTCGTCGCGGCACTCTCGGCCTACCTGTTCGTGCGCGAGCTCGAGGTCGCCGAGGGCCCGGCGATCTTCGCCGCCGCCACCTGGGCCTACGCGAGCGACCACCTCTTCTGGCTCGAGTGGCCGCAGGCGCTTGCGGTCGGCATCGCTCCCCTGGTCCTGCTCGCGGCGCGGCGGACCGCGCGACGGCCCGCCGTAGCGAGCGGCCTGCTGCTCGCGATCGCCTCGGCGCTCTCGCTGCTCGCCGGGCATCCCGAGACCACACTCTTCGTCGTCGCTCTCGCCGCGCTCTACTTTCTCGTCGAGCTCGCGACCGTCCGTCCCCGCCGGCCGCTCGCCGCGGGGCTCGCCGGGATCGGCGGCGGCCTCGGCGGCCTGGCGCTCGCGGCCATCGCGCTGCTGCCGTTCCTCGAGGCGCTGCCGCTCACTGCGCAGCACCTCTTCCGGCACGAGGTCTACGCCGGGATGGCGAAGCGCGCGCCATGGTCCGAGGCGGCGCTCCACCTGCTGCGCAACGCCCTGCCGATGGTCTACGGCGCCCCCGGCCAGCACGAGGTCACCCGCCTGCCGGACCTGCACGCGCAGGCGGCGAGCGCCTACGCCGGCAGCCTGGCGCTGCTGGCGGCGGCGGCCGGGGCGCTCGCCGGCGGACCGCGCCAGCGCGAGCGCCGGCCGGCGCGTTGCTTCTTCGCCGGCGCGGCGATCTTCGGCGCTGCCGCCGGCGCCAAGGTCCCGGGGTTCGTCGATCTCGGCGCGGCCCTGCCGCTCTTCGACGTCGCGCTGCCGGAGTACTTCACCATCTGGGCGGCGATCGCCGTCGTGCCGCTCGCCGCTCTCGGGATCGACGCCCTGCTCGCGGGCGCGACCCGCGAGCGCGCCGAGAGCTGGGCTTTCGGCGGCGCGATCGCCGGCGTCGCGGCGATCGGTCTGCTCGCCCCCGGCCGGATCGCCGCCGGGCTGCCACGAGGCTACGTCGGCCTCGCGGCGGCGATCTGGATCTTGCCGCTCGTCGCCGCGGCCTTCGTCGTTCGCCACCGGCGCTCGGCGACGTGGATCGCGGCGATCTGGACGCTCCTGTTGGTCGGACAGCGCGCCGCGGAATTGGGGCCGCTCTGGCGCAGCTTCCCGAGCGCCATGTTCTACCCGCGAGTGCCGCCGCTCGACGCCCTGCCGGCGAGCGCCTCTCCGTATCGCACCACCGCCTGGGGATTCGAGATGGTGCCGAACGGGAGCGCGCTCTGGCGACTCGAGGACGTGCGGGGCTACAACGCCATGACGCTTCGCCGTCTGGCCGACGTGCTGACGCTCTGGAGCCGCGAACCGGGGATCTGGTTCAACCGGGTCGAGGACCTCGGACGTCCCTTCCTCGACTTTCTCGGCGTCCGCTTCGCCATCGTGCCTGCAGGCGCTCCGGCGCCCCGCGATTGGCAGCCGCTGGCGAGAGCCGCGCGCTCGACGTTGTTCGAGAACCCGCGCGCCCTGCCGCGGGCCTTCGCACCGGCGCGGGTGATCCTCGGCGGCACCGCCGAGGAGCGGCTACGGGCGCTGACCGTGGAGCGACGATTCGCCGAACGGGCCTGGATCGAACCGTCCGGGGAGCCGCCGAGCGCCACGGCGAGCGAGCGCCGCAATCCGCGGGGGCAGGTGACGGTCGAGCGCGACGGAACCGGCTATCTGCTGCACACCGGTTTCGCCAAGCCGGGCTGGGTGGTGGTGTCGGAGACCGGCTGGCCGGGCTGGCGCGCCGAGTGCGAGGGCCGGGAGTTGCCCATCGGTTTCGCCAACCACGCGTTTCTGGCGATCGCGGCACCGGCGGGAGAGCACCGGATCCGGCTCCACTACTCGCCCGCATCGTTCGCCATCGGGCGCTCGATCACCGGCGGGGCGCTGGTTCTGGCGTTGGGGCTCGGCTGGTGGGCGCGGCGCGCCGCCGCGCGCGAGCTGCCCGGCTGACCGAGTCTGAATCTCCGATTCAGTCGGCCTTCGATCCGCTCGACCCGGTCGCGGGGGCCGCGCCGATCGCTGAGCCCGCCGCGGGCTGCGCGCCGCTGGTGGCATCAGGACTCTTCGCCGCCGCGGACTCGGACTTCGAATCGCCGCTGTCAGCCGGCTTGTCACCGGCGGTCACCTCGCCCGACTTCGCGTCGCCCGCCTGAGAATCTCCCGGCTTGGCGCCGCCGCGAGCGTAGTCGGTCTTGTACCAGCCCGAGCCCTTGAGGTGGAAAGCTGGCGCCGAGAGGAGTCGCTTCAGCTCGCCACCGCATTTCGGACATTCGGTCACCGGCGCCTCGGTCATCCCTTGCAGGAATTCGAACCGTCGCTCGCAGCTCTCGCATCGGTACTCGTAGAGCGGCATCGGGCGGCCTCGGGTCAGGAGTCGGAGCGCAGCTTGATCTTGATTCCGACCGCCGACGACGCGTCGACGATCGCGGACTTCTTCAGCAGCCCGAGGACGCTGAACGCATAGAGCAGCCGAGCGTTGTCGGGCGGCGTGAAGGGTCCCTGGGTGCACAGCTCGTAGAGCGACTTGCGCCCGTCGACCGAGCGCAGGAGCCGGAACTCCTTCTCGTCGAGAGCGACCTCGATGAGATCCTCGAACCGGTACGAAGGCTCGAGCAGAGTCTCCTTGCCGCCCATGCGATGGACCACCGACTTGGCGTTCGCGGATCGCTTGACGCCCTGCACGATGACCTGCCGAAGGGGAATCTGGATGCGCACGACCTCGGGGTCGTCGAGGTCTCCGAGGTGGAAGCTGACCTCGCCCTCTTCCCACGAGAACAGGCTCCAAACGATGCCCTCGACATGCTCGCGAATCGCCTGATAGACCTGGGCCGGGGAGAGGATTCCGTCCTCCACCAGGATCTCCCCCAAGCGGCGGCCCGCTTCTTCGCGGCGTTTCATGGCGGATACGAACTGGCCCTCCGACAGGCGACCGACCCGACGCAGATAACCGCCCAGGGAATCGACCAGATCGGAGGATGAAGCGTGCACGACGTAGCCGTCGCGCAGGAAGACCCGCTTGGTGATCTGGCCGGCGACCGCCTCGATCACCCCCGCGACGCGTGTGCGCTGGATGATGGTGAGCATCTCCGGCAAGGCCGTCTGCCGGAGATCTCCGCGGTAGTGAACGGTACGATCCACTGCGCCTCCCCCCGGGGGAACGCGGGTCCCGACGGCGTCGTCGCGAACGACGTGGGATCATATCAGCGGCCGATGATCCGTCCCGAAGATGCTTGGTCGCGAATCGAACCCTTCGCGCGTCCGCTCGACGCCGAGCCCGCTCCGCTTCGCCTGGCGCTCGGCCGCCGCCTCGCCTCGCCGCTCGTCGCGACGACCGACCTGCCGTCGCTCGACGTTTCGGCCCTCGACGGCTTCGCGTTGACTGGAGCGACCGAGGCCGGGACCTCGCTCGCCGTCGCGTTCACGGTTCGCGCCGGCGATGCCGAGGTTCGCACTCTCTCGGCCGGTCAGGCTGCCGCGATCATGACCGGCGCCCCGCTTCCGCTCAACGCCGATCGAGTGGTCGGCATCGAGGCCACGGAGGTCGACGGCGAGCGGGTTCGCCTGCTCGCCTCCCCCGCGGCCGGTGCGGCAGTGCGACGCAGCGGCGAAGTCGTTCGCGCCGGCGCGACGCTCTTGCCCGCCGGCGCGCTCCTGCGACCCGCCGCGCTGAGTCTGCTCGCTTCGCAAGGGATCGACGACCTGCGCTTGATCCGCCGACCGCGGGTCGCCCTCTTGGCAACCGGCGACGAGGTCGTTTCCGCCGGTCTCAGCCCCGGCCGAGGCCAGGTGCGCGACAGCCACACGGCCTATCTCGAATCGGCCTGTCGGCGAGAAAGGTCGGAACCGCTAGCGTTCGGCATCGCCCCGGACCGGGAAGCCGAGCTGCGCCAGCGCCTGGTAGCGGCCGGCGAGCGCACCGATCTGATCCTCGTCTGCGGCGGAGTCTCGCGGGGAGAGTTCGACCTCGTCGAGCCGGTCGCGACCGCTCTCGGCTACCGGTTCCTTTTCGACGCGGTGGCGATCCAACCCGGGAAGCCGCTCGCGGTCGCCGCCCGGGAGGGAAGGCTGCTATTCGGGCTGCCGGGAAACCCGGCCTCGGCCATGGTGACCTTCGAGCTATTCGTGGCTCCGTTCCTGCGTCGGTTGGCCGGCGATCCGACGGCCGCCTTCTGGAGCACCGCGATCCTGGCCGAGCTCGAGGGGCCCGCGCCTCCGGCGCGCGATCGGGACCGGTTCCTGCCTGCGACCCTGCGGCGGCGGAACGGCCGCCCGATCGTCCGGGCCATCGGGCATCAGGGCTCTCACGATCTGGCCGCTTTCGCCCAGGCAGAGGGCCTGCTGCGCGTGCCTGGCGGGTCGGCTGCGGCACCGTCGCTCGGGGACCCTCTGGAGGTCCTGCCATTGGACCCCGGCTAGTCCCTTCCCGGGCAAAGACGCACGGGGTTGCCCAAGCTCTCGAAATCCGCCATAATCAGCACAAATGCCTTTTGCCTGGAGGTGATCTTTCTCGGGTTGGTCCGGCGAAATCGAAGCGATGAGGTTCTTGTGTCCCGTTTTTTCTTGGGTGAATCAAAACCAGGGAGATGTTTCATTATGAAGAGACTGATCAGCTGCTTGGCGATCGCCGGGGCGCTGCTCGTGGGCGCCGCAGCCCAGGCCGAGATCTGCACGATCGACGCCCGGCCCGCCGCGACGCTCTTGCTGCCCTACTTCGAGGTCGACATCGACAACCCGTCCGGGGTCGATACCTTCTTCTCGATCAACAACGCGTCCAACGACGCGATCATCACCCACGTCGTGCTCTGGACCGACATGTCGGTCGAGGCGCTGGACTTCAACGTCTACCTGACCGGTTATGACGTCCAGACGATCGGCGTCGGCCAAATCGTCCGCGACGGCATCCTGCCGGTCACCGGCGATGCGGTCTCGATCAGCCCGGTCGGCCCGTTCTCGAACACCCCCCCGGGTGGCATCGACAACACGATCGACGGGTTCCCGGTCTGCAACTCGCTTTTCCCGTACGTCAACCCGCAGCTGCTCGTCGAAGTTCCGGGCATCGACGGCTACACCTACCTGGATCACCTGCAGGCGATCCTGACCGGTGGCCCGTCGGAGCTCTACGACGGTCGTTGCGGCGGATTCGACCACGGTGACAACATCGCCCGCGGCTACATCACGGTCGACGTCACCAACGACTGCACCCTGCTGCGTCCCTGCGATGCCGGCTACTTCCGCCCGGGCCCGAACGGCCAGGTCGGCGAGTACGCCAACATCATCTGGGGCGACTGGTACATGATCAACTACGAGAACTTCCAGGCCGAGGGCGACACCCTCGTGCACATCGAGGCGGTCTCGCCGGGAGACACGGCCGGCCTGGCGGAGCTCGATCGCGGCAGCTTCTACAACCGCTGCATTTTCGACGGCGCCGAGGGCGGCGTGATCAGCGGCGACTTCCCGATCACCCTGCCGTACTTCGACAACCGCGAGCCGTTGGGCACCACCTTCGCCACTCGCTTCTATCAGAACGCGGCGTTCGACGGCGGCACCAACCTCCTGGTCTGGCGCGATTCGCAGTACAACGTCGGGCATGTCGACTCGATCGGCGACCAGGGCGAGAGTGGCTTCGACTGCAACATCGGGCCGGTCTGGTATCCGTTGACCGAGCACCAGGTCGTGGCCTTCGACGAGGAAGAGAACACCGAGATCACCATCTGCCCGATCTCGCCCTGCCCGGGCAACAACATCAGCTCGCTGTTCAAGATCGAGGCGCAGCGCTTCGACGTGGCCGACCTCGCGCTGTCGTTCGAGTCCGGCTGGCTGTACCTCAACCTGAACCAGGAGACCGGCAACTTCTTCTTCCACTCCTACTACTACGGCTACGGCGCTCCGCCGTACCTGGCGCAGGCGTGGGTGCAGTCGGTGCACAGCGCCGAGGGCCGCTACAGCGTCGGCCTCCCGGCCATTCAGCTCGACTCGTTCTGTGACGGCACGAGCGTGACGATCGGCGTTCCGGACGACGGCTTCCCGGTCGTCCAGACTCCGCCGGACATCTTCTACTCGTACTACTCGTACTACGGCGCCCCGGCTCAGCGTCCGCACCAGCCGGTTCCGCCTCACAGCGGCGACGACAAGGTCCACAACGACGGCATGAACCTGAAGCCGTAAGGCTCTTCCGGGCCCCAGGGTCCGGTTCCGAGGCGCGGGCCGGAAACGGCTCGCGCCTCTCTGTTTTGGGGTCGGTAGCGCGCAGGATCCGGGCCCCTCGGAGGCAGTTGCGGGATGGCCCCGTTCTGGGGCATAATTCCTCAAAACTGTTCGCCGGGAGGTGATCTCTTCACGACGGGAAGGAATGCGCACCATCGGTACCCAGTGGCATTTCGTGATGCAGTTATCGCAGTTCGACTGATTGGGAGATTGAGCCAGATGAAGAAACTCATCTTCAGCATTGCGCTGGCGAGCTTGCTGGTGCTCGGTGGGTCGGCGATCGCCGACATCTGCACCATCGACGCGACGCCTGCCGCGACGCTCCTGCTGCCTTACTTCGAGGTGGACATCGACAACGCCAATGGCGTCGATACGTTCTTCTCGATCAACAATGCGTCGGCTTCGTCGGTCCTGACGCACGTGACCATCTACACGGACATGTCGGTCGAGGCGTTGGACTTCAACGTCTACCTGACCGGCTACGACGTGCAGACGATCGGCGTGGGTCAGATCGTCCGCGACGGCATCCTGCCGGTCACGGGCGACGCGAACGCGTACAGCCCTCGTGGACCGTTCTCGGATCCGCATCCGGGCAGCCAGAACGCGATCGACGGCTATCCGACCTGCAACTCGTTGTTCCCGTACGTCAACCCGCAGCTCGAGACCGAGGTCCCGGGCATCGACGGATACACCTACCTGGACCACCTGCAGGCGATCCTCACCGGCGGCCCGTCGGAGCTGTATGACGGCCGCTGCGGCGGTTTCGACCACGGCGACAACATCGCCCGCGGCTACATCCTCACCGACGTGGTCAACGACTGCACGCTGCTCAACCCCTGCGACGCGGGGTACTTCCGTCCGGGCCCGGCGGGCCAGGTCGGCGAGTACGACAACGTCATCTGGGGCGACTGGTACATGATCAACTACGGTCAGTTCCAGGCGGAAGGCGACACCCTGGTGCATATCGAGGCCGTCGACCCGCTGGACCAGGTCGGTCTCGCTGAGATCGCCAACGGTTCCTTCTATCAGCGCTGCGAGTTCGAGACCTTCGGACCCGCCTTCATTCCGGGCTACGTCTACTCGGACTATCGCGAGCCTCTCGCGACCACTTACGCGACGCGCTTCTACCAGAACGCGGCGTTCGACGGTGGCACCAACCTCCTGGTGTGGCGCGACTCGATCATCAGCCCGGCGCAGTTCCCGAGCCTCGGCGACTTCGGTGACCAGGGCTTCGACTGCAACATCGGACCGCTCTGGTATCCGTTGACCGAGCACCAGGTCGTGAGCTTCGACGAGGAAGAGAACACCGAGATCACCATCTGTCCGATCTCGCCCTGCCCGACCGGCAACATCAGCTCGCTCTTCAAGCTCGAAGCGCAGCGCTTCGATGTCGCCGACCTCGAGCTGTCGTTCGAGTCCGGTTGGCTCTACCTGAACCTGAACCAGGAGACCAACCCGCTGTACTACGTCAACGTCCTCTGCGGCTCGTACGGCCAGTATTGCGCCCCGTACGCGGCGCAGGCGTGGGTGCAGTCGGTGCACAGCGCCGAGGGTCGTTACAGCGTCGGTCTGCCGGCAATCCAGCTCGATTCGTTCTGTGACGGCACCAGCGTCACGCTCGGCCCGGGCGACGATGGCTTCCCGGTGGTCGACACTTCGTCGAACGTCTTCTATTCGTACTATTCGTACTACACCGGGACCGATCGCGGCGCTGGCATCGATCGGACCCACATGCACGGTGTGGACGACGGCCTCAACCTGAAGAACTAGGCTCTCCGCCAGGAGAGCTGGGCCTTCGGAAGGGCGTGGACCTCGCGGTCCACGCCCTTTTGTTTTCTCCCGAGGTTGCGCGCGAAGAACGTGGCGGAAGCGCATGGGAATCGAACCCACCCCCGACACCGGCAGCGGCGCCGGACGACGGTTTTGAAGACCGCGGGAGGCACCAGCCCCCGAGCGCTTCCGAGGCGATTCTAGAGAGAATCGTCGACGCCGGGTGGAGCCGGGCTCAGCGGACTCTAGACAGCAGGCGCTCGGAGCCGATCGCCCGGCTGTAGCCGACACCGACGTGATACCAGTGAAGCAAGAAGGACTCGCGCACTGCCCGCAGCCACCAGGCCGGGCCGCCAGGCAGCGGCGGAGCCTGGCGGGCCGGCGAGCAGAGGATGGACATCGCCAATCCGCTCGCGAGCGTTCGCACCCTGGCAAGATGCAGCGGATCGGAAACCAGGATGATTCGTTGCCACCCGGCGGCTCGCAGTCGATCCCGGACGAACACCAAGTTCTCGAGGGTGTGGCGGCTGCGATCCTCGACCAGGATGTCCTCGGCGGGCACTCCGAGCTCGATCAGCACCGAGCTGCCGGCCTCCGCCTCGCTGCGTGAAGCTCGACCCGTCCAGCCCCCGGAAACGATGACGCGTGGAGCCAGGCGCTCGTGCCAGAGACGAGCGCCGTGTTCGAGCCGAGCGCGGAAAGTCGCCGTGGGCCGGTCGTCCACCAGCTCCCGCCCCAGGATCAGCACCGCGTCGGCGGCGGCCCGTTCATCGCGCGCGGCCTCGCGCAGAACCTGCCGCAGTCGCCAGGCAACCGGCATCCCGAGCCCGACGACGCCGGTGAAGAATGCCAGGGCGAGCGTGCTCGCGCCCCCCGGGCCCAACTCCTGCAGAAACGTGGCGTGGCTCCTGGCGGGCATGCGGCGCGAGACTATATCGGCCGACGGTGGCTAGCTCGTGGAAAGGTCCCCGCCTGGGTTGCGCTCCGCTACGCCGGCCCGCGCCCTCGCGACCCGGGCTTAGCCGAACCCTCGGCGGCATCCTTCGAATCGACGTACTTCTCGCGCAGGTGGACCGGGACGGCGACGCGCTTGTGCAACCTGAGATTCAACATCTCGACGAAGACCGAGAACGCCATCGCGAAGTAGACGTAGCCCTTCGAGATGTGCTGGCCCATCCCCTCGGCGATCAGGGTGACGCCGATCAGCAGGAGGAAGGCCAGGGCGAGCATCTTCACGGTCGGATGGCGGTCGACGAAGGAACTGACCGGGCCGGCGAAGAAGATCATGATCGTCACCGCGCCGACGATGGCGGCCACCATCACCGGGATCTGCTGCACCATGCCGACCGCGGTGATCACCGAGTCCAGGGAGAAGACGAGGTCGAGCAGCAAGATCTGGGCGATCACCGAGGCGAATCGCGGCGGAACGCGCGCGGACGCGGCGCCCTCTTCTCCCTCGAGCTTCTGGTGGATCTCGTGCGTGCTCTTGGCCACCAGGAAGAGGCCGCCCACGAGCAAGATGAGGTCGCGGCCCGAGAAGTCGTGGCCGATCACCGCGAAAAGCGGCGCGGTCAATCGCGCCAGCCAGGAGATGGCCAGGAGCAGGGCGATACGCAGAACCATCGCCAAGCCGAGCCCGATACCGCGCGCCCGCGGCTGCTGATCGGCCGGCAGCTTCGCGGTGAGAATCGACAGGAAGACGATGTTGTCGATGCCGAGCACCACCTCGAGCACGAGGAGGGTGAGGAAGGCGATCCAGATGTTCGGGTCGGTGATCCATTCCATGTTTCGACTCGCGCGGACTCTCAGGCGCGGCCGGAGGCGCGCCGAGAGATCCTGGACAGGACTCCGGCATCGAGCGAGAAGTGCGCAAGGTACCTCAAGGCGCAGCCTGCGAGCCCGGCGCCTCGCTCGGCGCCTGCCAGAGAGCGATTGCCGCGCCCGCCGGATCGCGCACCACGGCGTATCGCCCCATGGCGCCGAGATCCCTCGGCGGCGCCACGATCGCGCCGCCGAGGGCGGTGGCGCGCGCCACGGCGGCGGCGAGATCCGGGATCCGCAAGTAGGCGATCCAGACCGGAGGCAGGTCGCGGTTGGCTCCCCGGGCATGGCAGACCCCGGCCACGCCCTCGCCCGAGACCGGGTCCTTCATCACGAAGTCGGAGTAGCCTCCCATCTCCACCTCGTCGACCTCCCAACCCACGACCGCGCGGTAGAAGTCGCGCACCGCTGCCGCGTTCTCCACTGTCAGGTCGAGCCAACCGATGCTGCCGAGCGCCTCGGCCATCGCGAGCCTCCCGCCGAAAATCGCGAGGATCCTAGCGGATCTCTAGCCTCCGTCGCGTCCGCGGTCGGGGAGGGGATCAGCCGCCGAGCGCCGCCCAAGCGATCGTCAGAGGAGCGGCGATCCCGAGACCGAGCAGCCGTACGGGAAGCCAGCGCGGTCGGCCCAGCCGCACGGCCATCATGATCCCGAGGATGCCGGTGGTCACGAAGATCGCCGCCGCCAGCACTCCCGCCCAGCGTGGCAACGGCACGGCGGCGCCCCGCAGATGCACGACCTTGTGAACCTGAGAGAGCCTCTGCAAGACGAGCGGCGCCTGGTAGGAGCCGTCCTTGCGACTCTCCTGCTGGCGGAAGATCTGCCAGGTCCCCGAGATGGCGGAGAACAGCACGAGCGGTGCCGTCGCCCAGCTCAGGCGGCGGTGCTGGCGGATCAGATGGCGCTGACCCTCAGGAGACCCGAGGAAGAGAAATTGGTGGAGCTGAGCGGGATCGAACCGCCGACCTCTTGAATGCCATTCAAGCGCTCTCCCAGCTGAGCTACAGCCCCACCGGCGGAGCGGGAAGTCTAGGACAAGCGAGCCCGGCCGGACAAGCCGCCCTGGCTCCGGTGCATCACGCCGGGCTCGGCCGGCGGCGCGGAGAGGGGGTCCTTGCCGGGTCGTCTACGATGCGCCGTCCGGCTCGCCAGCTATCCGCCGCAACCGATCCAGGAGTCGCAGGTCCTCGCTCGTCGACCGACGCGCCGCTTCGATGTCGACGCGCTCGAGGCGCACGACCTCGCCCGGGCTCCTCTGCCAGAGGCGGGCCAGGTCGCAGCGGACAACGACCGCTAGAACCGGATAGCCGCCGGTCGTCGGTCCGTCGGCCCCTACCACGATCGGACCCTCCGCCGTGAGCTCGATCGCGCCCGGCACGAGCGGCTTGGACAGGAATCCGGGATCTCCGGAGCCCGCGATTGCTGGCCCGAGCAGGCGGATCCCGCCGCGATCCGATCTGGGAGAGACGCGCCACTCGCTCTCGAGCAACGTCCGCCAGCGGGCATCCTCGCTGGGTGGAGCTTCCGGTCCGGGAACGACGCGGATCGCCGTCGACTCGAGAGCCCGCGAGGCCGATTGCAGCGCCGCGCGGCTGGCCTGAGCGAGCTCCGCGTCGGGTCTCGCCGGCGGCGGACCGGCGATCGTCGACAGACGGTCGCCGCGCGCCAGCCGCCGGCCCTCGTAGCCGCCGATCCGCGACGGCAGGTAAGTCGAACGGCTCCCGAGGACGGCAACGGTGTCGAGCCCGCCTGCGAGAGCGAGGTAGAGGTACCGTCCGCGACCGAACCTACCCACCTCCAGCCGATCGCCATCGGCGATCTCCAGGGCCTCTCCTGGCACGATCGGTCGACCGCCAAGCCAGGCGCCCGCTTGCGCGCCGGCGAGCGCCAGGCGCGAGGGCGCCCGGAAACAGAGCCGACCGCCGCCAGCGGCCCACTCGAGCCCAGCGGCATCCGGCGGGTTGCCGACCGCCAGATTCGCCGCCACGAGAGCCCAGGGATCGGCCGCCCCCCCCTCCGGGACCCCTGCAGCGGCGTGTCCCGGCCGACCGAGGTCCTGGACGACCAGCCACCCCGGCGCGGATTCGATCTCGAACGTCATGATTGACGGCGGAACTCGACCCGGTCGCCGGCGGCGAACGGCGTCGCCGGGAGGCGATCGACAGCGAAGGGTCGCAGCGGCGTCGAGCCGATCCAGTGCCACCCGCCCGGCGTGTCGCCCGGATAGACCGCGGAATACGGCCCGCCGATCGCCACCGCGCCGGCTGGGACGCGCGACCGCGGGCTCGCGCGGCGGGCCAGATGGAGTCGCGGATCCAGCCCGCCGAGATAGGCGAAGCCGGGTGCGAAGCCCACCGCGGCGACGAAGTAGTCGCCCGCAAGGTGCCGGCGGACGACCTCGTCGGAATCGAGCCCGGATCGGCGCGCGACCTGCTCGAGGTCCGGTCCGTCGTAGGTGATCGGCACTTCGATCCGCCGCGGTTCGGGCTCGGCTTCCACACCCGAACAAGCCCGCTCGCAGATCGCGAGGATCTCGCGCTCGAGCTCTTCCGTCACGCTCCGCGGATCGAGTCGCACGAGCAGGCTGGGGCCCACCGCCACCAGATCCAGGACTGCCCGCAGCGCCTCGCTACGCGCCGCGCGCTCCTCGGCGAGCGCGCGGGCGGCGCCACGGACCCGGGCGATCGTCGTCCGGTCGAGACCGCCGGCGAAGTCGATTCGCACCGCGGTCTCGCCGAGCGCGAGCAGCGTCGGTCGCGGGCTCATGCGACAAAGGGGCGGATGGCGACTCCGGCGCGCTCGAGCGCCGCGCGCGCAGCGCCGAGCAGCTCGAGCGCGCGCGGCGTATCGCCGTGCACGCAGATCGATTCCGCCGGGATCCGCAGCGGCGCGCCGCGGCGGTCGCGGATCGCGGCGCCGCGCGCGAACGCCACTGCCCGCTCGGCGACGAGTCCCGAGTCCTCGAGGACGGCTCCCGACTCATCGCGCGGCACCAACCCGCCGCTCGGTTCATAAGCCCGGTCGAGGAAGCCTTCGCGCGCGAACGGGACTCGCGCCTCGTCGCAGGCGCGCTCGAGCTCCGAGCCCGCAAGTCCGAGCAACCAGAGACGCCCGCCCAACCGGGAGATCGCCGTCACCACCGCCCGCGCCGCCGCGAGGTCCCGGCCCAATCGATGGTACAGAGCCCCGTGCGGCTTGACGTACCGCACCTCGATCCCCATCGATCGCCCGAGATCGACGAGCTCTCGGATCTGCGTCAGTGTCTGATCGAGCAGCTCTCCGACCGGCGTTCCGAGCTCCCGTCGCCCGAAGTATTCCCGGTCCAGGTACGCAGGATGGGCTCCCACGACCACGCCGTGGCTTGCCGCGGCGGCGAGCGCCGCGGCCATGCTCGACCGGTCGCCCGCGTGTCCGCCGCAGGCGAGACTCGCCGAGGTGACCAGGCCGAGCAGCGCCAGCTCGCGCTCGCGACCGTCAAGGTCGGTCGCTTCGCCGAGATCGGCGTTGAGGTCGATCGGCATCTCGAGACCGGCGTGGTCACTCCGAGTGCGCCGAACCGTCGGGAGCCGGTCGCGACCCGCTGCGCAGCTCCGTGTGGCGAATGCGGCCGCCGGCCTCGGCCGTCCAGGCGGCGAGCGCCAGGCCCGCGATCCCGGCCGCCAACGTGGCGGCGAGAAGTGCCGTCGCCAGTCGGGCTCGGCGCTCCCCGCGACCGAAAACCACGACGCTCGACGCCGCCAGGGCCAGAGTCGCGTAGAGCGCCCACTGGGTCGCCTCGGCGCGCTCTTCGTGCTCCGGCGCGAGAGTGATCGTGGCGTCGGGATCGAGCGTGAGATGGAGCCGGTCCTCAGCCGCCTCGCCGCTCCAGACGACGAGCGGCGTCGGCAGCGTCGCGAGCACGGCGAGGATCGCGCCCAGCACGGCGGTCCTGCGGTCGCGGCGGATCAGTCCCCAGGCGATCGGCAGGACGGCGAAAGCGAGGCCGATGATCGGGATGTGATTGACCAGCAGGTGGACGTGCTCGGCCGGCGGCATGGCGGCTCCCTTTCTCGACCCGGGGTCAGCGCCCGCGCGCGGCGGCGGCCGCACGCTCTGGTCGGCCGGAGCGCCGCAGGCGCCCGGCGATCGCGGCGCGCAGCTCGTCGAGCCCTTCTCCGGTCAGCGCGGACAGCGCGAGAGCGTCCGACCCGGAAGGCTCGCCCGACAGGCGATCGCACTTGTTGTGGACCAACAGCACCTGCTCCGGCGGCACGCCGAGATCCGACAGAACCTGCTCGGCGATCGCCTGTTGCTCCTCCCAGCCCGCGTGGCTGCGATCGACCACGTGCAGCACGAGATCCGCCTCCACGACCTCCTCGAGCGTGCTGCGGAACGAGGCGACGAGGTGGTGCGGCAACTTGCGGATGAAGCCCACCGTGTCGACGAACACCACCACCGGACCCTCCGGACCGAGGGCGCCGCGGCGCAAGCGCGAATCGAGGGTGGCGAAGAGCCGGTTCTCGGCGAGCGTCGCGTCGTGGGTCAGGCGGTTGAAGAGCGTCGACTTGCCAGCGTTGGTGTAGCCGGCGAGCGCCACGACCGGCACGTCACGCCGCCCGCGACGTTGCACGCGGCGCATGCGCTCGATCGCTTCGAGGTCGCGCGCGAGCTGCGCGATCCGGCGCTTCAGGATCCGGCGGTCGGCTTCGAGCTGCGTCTCGCCTTCACCACCGCGCTGACCAATGCCGCCGACCTGGCGCGAAAGGTGTCGCCACCGCCGCGTGAGCCGCGGCAGCAGGTACTGCAGGCGCGCCAGCTCGACCTGCGTCCGGGCTTCCCGGCTGCGAGCGCGCTGCTCGAAGATCTCGAGGATGAGACCGCTGCGGTCCATGACCTGGACCTTCAGAGCCTCCTCGAGGTTCTTGATCTGACTGCCGGTCAGGTCGTCGTCGAACAGCGCGAGATCCGCGCCGCAAGCGGCGATTTCGGCGCCGATCGTCTCCGCCTTGCCCTGGCCGATGAACAGGCGCGGATCGGGCGCCTTGCGGCTCTGGATCGCCTCGTCGACCACCTCGACTCCCGCCGAGTCGGCGAGCGCCGCGAGCTCCTCCAGGTGATCGGCAGCGGTGTGCGGCGCCTGCCCGGACAGCGACACGCCCACCAAGAAGGCGCGTCGGCGTCCGGAGCGGGGAGCGGTGCGATCGGGTGAGGTCACCAAGTGCGCGCGGGATCCGACTGGTGCAAGGATACAGGATCGAGGCACCACCATGGACCCGACTGACTCCCCCGCCCCGAGCCCGCGTCCGAGAGGCATCGGCCTGCTTTTCGCTGTCGTGGTCGCGGCGGTGATCGTCGCGCTTCTCTGGCCGCGCGGCAGCGTGCGATCGACGGCTCCGGCCGGCTTCCTGATCGACGCCGGCGGCCGACCGACGCCGTTGGCGCGCGAGATGAAGCCAGTGACCCTGGTGCACTTCTGGGCGAGCTGGTGCCCGCCCTGCATCGAGGAAATCCCGCAATTGCTGGCTTTCGCCGACAGCTTGCACGACGAGCGCTTCGCGCTCCTGCTGGTCGCGGTCGCAGACCGCAAGGAAGCGGCGCAGGCCATGCTCGGCAAGACCCGCTTCCCGCTCTACTTCGATCCGCGATGGGAGGTCGCCCATCGTTTCGGCACCATGAAGGTGCCCGAGACCTACGTGGTGATCGACGGCAAGGTCGTGCGGCGTTACGAGGGCGCCACCGACTGGCGTTCCGAGTCGAATCGCCGGCTGGTCCTGGCGCGCCTCACGAGCTGAGGCGCGATGGCGTCAGAAGTGGAAGGCGACGCCGGCGTGGGCCACCGCGAAGATGTCGAGGGCATCGAGCCAGGTGTAGTGGCCCGAGAGCTCCGCGACCAACGAGAAATGGCGCGACACGTCGAAATCGCCGGTCAGGCCGAGAGCGATGCCGAGAGCCGTATCGTCGCGCCGCGTTCCCGAAGGCAACGTCCCCTTGAGCCGATAGTCCCCCAGGCCGAGATAGACGCCGAAGTCGTAGTAGCTCTGCCGCTGGCGGTACTCGCCGGCGATGGTCACGAAGTCGAGATCGGCCTCCCGAAACTCGCGCAGGCCGTTGTCACCGTCGAATTTCATCCGCGCCGCGCGCAGCACGACCAGGGTCCGCTCCTGGGTAATCATCGACGCCTCGAGCATCAGGCTGCGATTGGTCAGGCCCGGACTCGGACTGACGTTGTAGGGCCCGCCGATGCCGCCGAAGCCCGCCACGGTGAAGGTGTAGTTGTCCTGGGCGCGCGCCGGCGAGGCTCCGACAGCGAGGGCCGCGAGAACGGCGAGGAAGGCGAGGGCGCGACGTCGAATCAAGGTTCTCTCCTCGGACCCGGCTCGCGCCGGGGAGATGCGCAACCGCGCAAGTATAGACCCCGGTTTCGCGTCTTCCGAAGCGGGCCGATCGTTCTACGGAGCGCGGGGGCCTCACGTCATGCTCGCGGAAATCCTCGACCTGCTGCTGCCCGCCTACTGCCTCGCCTGCCGGTCTCGCCTGCCACCGGCGGGTTCGACCCTGGGCCTGTGCGCGCGCTGCCGGGGTCGTCTGCTCGCCGTCGACCCAGCGGCCTCCTGCCCGCGATGCGCCCGTCCGCTGCCCCTCGGCGCCCGCGAGCCGGAGCCCTGCGGAGCTTGCCGTGACGATCCGCCCGCTTTCGATCGCCTGATCGGCCTCTGGCGGTATCGGTCGCCGGCCGTCGACCTGGTGCACGCCTTGAAATTCAGGCGCTGCGAGTTCCTCGCCGAGGCGGCCGGACTCCACCTCGCCGGCGCTGTACGCGGCCGCGGCATTTCGGTCGACCTCGTGGTGCCGGTGCCGCTGCATTGGACCCGTCGCCTCCGGCGGGGATACGACCAGGCAGAAGCGATCGCGATCGCGGTCGCGCGCGACCTGGGGTCGCCGATGGCAAGCGCCCTGCGCAGGGTCTCCGCGACCCGCGCCCAGGCTCGTCTACCCCGCGACGAGCGCCGGCGGAACCTGGCTCGCGCCTTCACGACGCGTCGCGGCGTGTCGGTCCGCGGCTTGCGGATCCTGCTGGTCGACGACGTCTTCACCACCGGGGCGACTTCGCGAGCCGCGGCCCGCGCCCTCGAGCGCGGCGGGGCGGCCGCCGTCTCGGTCGCCGTGCTCGCGGTGACGCCGGCCGGCGAGTCCGATGTCGATACAATCCGCGAGTGCCTCGTTTCCGATTCAGGATCCCCGTTCTCCTCCTCTTGACCCTGGCCATTGTCGCCTGCCGCAACCAGGAGCCCGACCGACCCAAGGCCCAGCGTCGACCCAATGTACTGCTGGTCGTCATCGACGCCATGCGCGGCGATCGCCTGGGAGTAAACGGCTATCGCCGTCCGACGACACCGGCACTCGATCGTTTGGCGCGCGAGGGAATCAGCTTTCCGCACGCCTTCTCGAACGCCTCCTGGACCAAGCCGGCGATGGCAACGCTGTTCACCTCGCTCTACCCGAGCAGCCACTTCGCGCTCCGTGCCGCTAACGAACCGCTCGCCGGGGACCGGGGAATCGCGCTCGGCGAGGATCTGCGGACGATGGCGGAGATCTACTCCACCGAGGGGTACCGCACCGGCGCATTCCTGGTGCAACCGCACCTGACTTCGCAGCTCGGATTCGCGCAGGGATTCGAGACCTTCCAGCGCCTGCGCGGCAAGAGCGCGGCGCGCCAGAACGAGCTCTTGCGCAAGTGGATCGCCCAGCCGGATCCGCGACCCTTCTTCGCCTGGCTCCACTACCTCGATGTCCATTGGCCGTACGACCGGCGACCGGCCCACGACCTGGCCGCGTTCGGCTCGACTTCCGTCGACCCGGAGCCGCCCAAGAGCCAGCTCGAGAAACTCGAGCAGTGGCGTGACCGGTTCCTGAGCCCGGTGAATCTCGCAGGCCTGATCTCGCGCTACGACCTGGGGGTGGCGTTCGTCGACGACCAGCTCGGCGCTCTCGTGAGCGGGCTCGAGAGCCAGGGATTGCTCGCCGACACCGTGGTCGTGGTGACCGCCGACCACGGCGAGGGCTTCCTCGAGCACGGCGAGCTCGGGCACGGCTTCACGCCCTACGACGAGCAGATCCGGATCCCGTTGATCTTTCGCCTTCCGGAGCGGCTCGGAGGGATGACCGGCTCGCGAGAGACGGTCGTGTCGCTCGTCGACCTGCTCCCGACCCTGCTCGACCTGTCGGGTATCTCGCTTCCCGAAGACTCCGAGGGCACCAGTCTCCGGGGCATCCTTTCCGGCCGCGAAGAGCCCGACCGCTTGGCGTTTACCCAGACCGAGTTCGGGCGGTCGGTGCGCTCGATCAGTCACAAGCTGATCGCTCTCGACTCGTCCCACTTGGAGCTCTACGACCTGAGGACCGACCCGGAGGAGCGCCAGGACCTGGTGGCCGGCGGCCCCTGCGCCGGCCTCTGCCGCTCGCTCTTCGCGCGGCTGCGTGCCTTCCAGGCCAAGGCCGTCCGGCGCTCTGGAACCGGCCACGGCGACGCCCATCTGTCGCAGGAAGACCTCGAGGAGCTGCGCTCCCTGGGTTACCTGTGAACCCCGTTTGACAGGTCCTTGCGGGGCTCCCTATACTCCGGTCTAATGCCCGGATCGCCCATTTCCGGTCGCGCTTTGCGTTCGCTCGCTCTCCTCGTCGCGGGCTGCGTGAGCGCCGCCGCGGCGTCGGCCGCCGAGCACGGTACGCTCTCCGGCCGGGTGATCGGCGGCTCTTCGCCGCTCGATCAGGCCCGCGTCTACGCTTACCAGCTGGCCGAGCGATCGCTGCGCAAGGTGCTGACGGACCCGAGCGGGTCGTTCTTGTTCGAAGATCTACCGGCGGGCCTCTACAAGCTGATCGCGCACAAGTCGGGTTTCGAGCCCATCGTGCGCATGGTCTCGCGCGAGGCGACGGCCTCGAACCAGTTCGTCGAGCTCGAGCTCGCCGAACGCTCCGACGATCAGGGAGTCGGACCGGCCAGGACGGCGGCCGATTTCTGGAGCCTGCGCGAGCAGATTCCTTCCGACGTGCTGCGCGACATCGAACTATCCGAGCCGCCCGTCCTCTCGCTCATGACGCCGCTCGCGCCGCGACCGGATCGCTTCCTGGCCGAGATGGAAGCGACGACCGGGGTCGTCGATCTCGCCAACGCCGGCGCGGCGGAGATCCGGGGCGGCCAGGTCGGACTGCACGGCCAAGTCGGTCGGGTACGCATGCTGCTCGAGGGGGATTTCCAACAGCTGGGCGACAGCGCGCTTGCCAGCGACGCGAGCGCCGGGCTCTCGGGCGAGACGAGTTCGCTGCGCGTGCACCTGGCGGGCGACCGCGCCGGACGATTCGACCTGGCGAGCATCTCCAGCCGCCTCGATCCGGACACGGGAGAGCCTGCGCCGCAAGGGGTCGACTATTCCCAGTACCAGCTCACCTGGAATCGACCGCTCGGCGACGACGCGGAGACTACCTTCCTCGCCTACTACGTCTCCGAATCCGGTTTCTACGGCCAGCGGTTGATCGATCCCGGCACGATCCCGATCGCCTCGCGAACCCTGCAGCTCGAGGGCAATTACTCGCAGCAGATCGGCGACAACAGCTCGCTGCGCAGCGGAGTGCGTTACCGCGAGCGGATCGGCCAATTCCAGTCCTCCTCGGACAGATTCAACCTGCTGACGCCCGACGGCGCGCAGCGCTTCCTCGACGCCTTCAGCCTCGGCCAGTGGCGCGCGACCCCCGACTACTGGATCCAGTACGGGATATACAGCACGCTTTCCGACGGTTCGGTCTCCTTGCAGCCGCGCGGCGGCGTCCTGCTCCACTTCGGACCCGATTGGCAAGTCTCGGCTCTGGCCGCGCGCCGCGTGGCCCTGTCGGGTGAGAACCTTGCGTGGACCGACTTCCTGCCCGATCTGTTCCAGGACAATCTCGGCTGCGACGACTCGGAGTTCACCTGCTATTCGCTGCAGGTCCTTCACGGAGCCGAAGAGGCGAATCACTTCAAGATCGGCAGCTCTTTCCGCGAGTACGACCGGCCCGTGCGGCTGTTCTTCAGCCAGAATTTCTTCGAACACGGCGAGAGCCTCTTCCTCGTGCCGGGCGACCGTCTTCCCGAGGTGTACGCCTCGTGGAGCCGGCGCGTCGCACCCCGGGTCGTCACCCGCGTCTCGACCGACTGGGCGGCCGGCGGCGGTGGGAGCTTCCGCGCGGTCAATCGCACCCCCTACGAGAACGAGATCGCACTGCTCACCACGGCGGTCGATACGCGCTTCGAGCGCACCTCGACCGGGCTGTACGTCTCCTTCCATCGCCTCAGTCAGCGGCTTGAGCCGTTGCGCTGGCGGCCGGGGCGTCGCACGGTTCCCGAGTCGCAGCTCGATCGCCTGGAGCTGATCGTCAGCCAGGACCTCTCGACCCTGTTCGACCTCTCAGGCGACTGGGCTCTGCGGGTCGGGATGGAGCTTTCGCGGGGCGGCGACTTCTTTCCCACCCCCGCCGAGCAGGACACGGTCCGCCGCCGATTGATGACCGGTGTCGCGGTCCGCTTCTAGCCGGTTTCTCCGTATTCAAAAAAAAGCATCGCCTTCATTTTTCGGGACTTTTCGGCTGCGGAGCCCGCTGAAATCGGCGTTCCGGCCGGGAATTCCGCATGCCGGCATGGCATGCGGAGTGCTTTCTTCAGCAGGACGGATCGTCCTTTGAAGGTCATGGCGAACTCTCGTTTCGGGCCGCGTCTGACGACTGGGCTGCTCTTGTTCTTGGCCACGCTGGTCGTGGTGCTGGGTTGGCAGGGGTTCGCCCGCAAGCTCGACTCCTTCCAGCCGGTCGGAATCGAGGCCCGGTTCGACGGCGAGTACTGGACGGTCCAGCGGATCGACCCGAAGCTCGAGCTCAACCTCGCGTCCGGATCGCGAATCTACCTGGTCGACGGCGAAGGGCCCGCCGCCGGCTCGAACCTCGCCGCCAGGCTCCGCGCGCACCCCTCCGCGACCCTGGTCACCCAACGCGGCGACCGCGTGGAAAGCCTCTCCTACTTGCGCCCGCCGCTGGCGGTCGACATCCCCTACCTCATCCTCGCGTTCATCGGAATCGGCTACTTCGTCATCGGCCTGTTCACCCTCTGGCGCAGCCCCGACGGACGGTTGTTCTTCCTCTGGACCCTCGCATCGTCCGTCCTCTACGTCTTCTCGCCGGTGTATCCCGCCGATTCGCTGACCTCGTGGGTCTATCTCGGCGACGCGATCGCGCGCCTGCTCCTGCCGCCGCTGACTCTCCACCTCTTCGCCTCGATCGCCGCGCCGGCGCGCCGGCGTGCGCGTCGATGGCTGCCGTTCGCCTATCTGCCCGGACTCGTGTTGCTGGCGCTCGAAGTCGATCTGGCGTTGTTCGGCGGGAAGTTCCTCTTCGGTCCGCCGACCGCCTCGTCGCTGCGCGCGCTCGATCGCTTCGAGCTCTTCCACCTGATCGCCATCTCGGCCCTGGCGGTGGCCGTGCTGATCCGCCGTCTCGCCGCCGATCAGGCCTGGGAAGAGCACCGTCAGCTGCTATGGCTGGCTGTGGGCGCCGCCGCCGGCTATGGACCGTTCTTCCTGCTCTACGGCTTGCCAAGCGTCCTCGGGGCGCGCCTGCCGAGCACGATCTCGACGCTCGCCGTCCTGCCCCTCGCGTGCGTGCCCCTGGCCTTCGCTTACGCCATCCTGCGCTATCGCCTCTGGGATCTCGGCCTCATCGTGCGCAACGGATTCACCTACACCGTGACCCTGGTCACTGGCCTGATCGGCTATTCGCTCCTGGATCTGGTCGTCCGCCGCGCGGTACCCGAGCACTTCTCGCACACCCGCGACTTCGCCACTTTCGTCGGCGGCTTGCTGATCGCCGGCCTGATCGTTCCGACCCACCGCGGCGTGAGCTCGGTGCTCGAGCGCTTCCACTACGGCGCGCTCCACGGGCGCCGGCGTCGCCTGGCTCGCCTGGGCCAGGAGCTGTTGCGCGAGCGCAGCCTGGACAGACTGGTGGAGTCGCTCCTTGCCGAAGTCGGCAACGCGCTCGATCTCGACCGGGTGAATCTGCTGTTGGCGCAAGGTCCGGCGCTCGTTCCGGTGCGTCCCGAGCCTTCGCTGCCGCCGTTGCTGGCGCTCGACGCCTTCGACGAGTCGGTCTGGGGCGAGTCGTTCGAAGTGCTGCACCAGGACGCGCGGTTACCGGGTCAGCAAGAGACCCCCGCTGGGCGCGCCTTCCGCGTCGGCTACCGCTATGTCTTCCCGCTCGAGGTGCGCGAATCCCGGATCGGCCTGGTGCTCGCCGGGCTGCATCAGGGCGGCGAGCCGCTCAACAGCGAGGACGTCGATCTGGTTCGCTCGCTTCTCGACCAGGCGGCGCTCGCGATCGAGAACGCCCGGCTCATCGATCAGGTGCAGCGGCAGCTCGAGCAAGTCTCTGCGCTCGAACGGCATACCGAGGGCATCCTCGAGTCCTCGCCCGCCGGCATCGTGGTTCTCGATGCTGACCAGCGAATCGTCTCGTCGAACCTGGCGTTTGCCGCCCTCGCGGCGCGCTCGCGGCCTTCTCTACTCGGCGAACGACTCGAGAGGGTGTTACCGATCGAATCGCTCCCCGAGCATGCCCAGGACACGCGGGTGCTGACGGTCGAGCGCGGCGGCGAGTCGCATCACCTCCATCTTTCGATCGCGCCCCTTCTGCACGACGAGGCGAGCGGCCGCCGGGTCGTCGTCCTGCAAGACGTGACCGAACGGATCGCTCTCGAGCGCGCGCTGCGCGAGAAGGACCGCCTCGCTTCCCTCGGCGTCCTCGCGGCGGGCGTGGCGCACGAAGTGAATACACCGCTCACCGGTATCTCGAGCTACGCCCAGCTCCTGCTCTCCGAAACCGAGGAGTCGGACCCGCGACACGCGCTGCTCAAGAAAGTGGAGCGCCAGACGTTCCGCGCCTCCCGAATCGTCAACGGCCTCCTCGACTTGGCGCGACGCCCGTCGGGGGATCGTCGTCCGGTCGATGTCGCGGAATTGCTCGGCGACACCGCCGATCTGCTGCGCGAGCGGATGTCCGCCAAGGGCATTCGACTCTCCTGGCAGCCGCCCGGATCGTCGATCCGGGTGCTCGGCAACGAAGGAGAGCTGCAGCAGGTGTTTACCAATCTGTCGATGAACGCCATCGACGCGATGGCGGCAATGGGCGGCGGAACGCTGTCGCTGAGCGTGCAGGTGCTCGATGGCACCGCGATCGCCACCATCGCGGACGACGGGCCGGGGATCGCGGCGGCCGACCTCGCGCGGATCTTCGAGCCCTTCTACACGACCAAACAGGGGCGAGACGGTACGGGGCTCGGGCTCGCGATCAGCTATAGCATCGCCGAGCAGCACGGTGGCCGCATTCGAGTGGCGAGCGAGCTGGGACGCGGCAGCCGATTCTCGGTGGAGCTGCCGCTCGCCGCCGAACCGACCGCGCCCCCCGAATGAACATCCTCGTCGTCGACGACGAAGAGATCCTCCAGGACGTCCTGGGCCTGCTCCTTCGCAAGGAGGGCTACACGGTCCTCGCCGCGCGCACCGGCGAGGAGGCCCTCGTGATGCTCGAACGCGAGCCAGTCGACCTCGTGCTGCTCGACCTGATGCTGCCCGGCATGTCGGGCCAGGAGGTTCTGCGCAACATTCGCCAGCGCGACCCGGAGCAGGTCGTGGTGGTGATCACCGCCTACTCCTCGATCGAGGGCGCGATCTCGGCGATGCGCGAAGGCGCCTTCCACTACATTCCGAAGCCGTTCAAGAACGACGAGGTCCTGCTCACCATCCGCAAGGGTCTCGAGCAGCGCCGTCTCACGGTCGAGAATCGGGCTCTCAAGCAGCAGCTCGCCCAGCGCTATGGTCTCGACAACATCATCGGCAAGAGCCAGCCGATGCAACAGGTCTTCGAGATCATCCGCCTGGCCGCGCCGTCGAAGAGCAACATCCTGGTGCTCGGCGAGAGCGGCACCGGCAAGGAGCTCGTAGCCAAGGCGATCCACCATCACAGCCGGCGGGCCAACGGCCCGTTCGTGACGGTGAATTCGGGATCGATGCCCCCCGACCTGCTGGAGAGCACTCTCTTCGGACACGTGAAGGGAGCGTTCACCGGCGCGATCGCCTCGAAGAAGGGCCTTTTCGAAGTGGCCAATACCGGTTCGATCTTCTTCGACGAGATCGGCAACATCCCGCTCGACACGCAGGCGAAGCTCCTGCGCGTCATCCAGGAGCGCGAGTTCATGCGTCTCGGCGGCGTCGAGACCATTCGCGTCGACGTCCGGCTGATCGCCGCGACCAACTCCAAGCTCGAGGAGCTCGTACACCAGGGACTCTTCCGCGAGGACTTGTACTACCGGCTCAACGTCATCACCGTCAGCCTGCCGCCGCTGCGCGACCGGAGCGAGGATATCCCTTTGCTGGCGCGTCACTTTCTCGCCCTCTACTGCGCCGAAAACGACAAACCGATGCGCGAAATCACGCCGCAGGCCATGCACCTGCTGATGGACTACCGCTGGCCCGGCAACGTGCGCGAGCTCGAGAACGTGATCGAGCGGGCGGTGGTGCTCTCGAGCGCCGATCGTCTGGACGTCGACCTTCTGCCGCCCGCGGTCCGCGGCGGGACCGAGGCTCCGGCGCCGGCGCTGCCGGTGCCCCAGGGCACGGAAGGCGCGTCGTTCTGGGACTCGGTCTCGGCCTACGAGAAGCAGCTGATCGTGCGCGCTCTGCATGCCGCCGGTGGGGTCCAGAAGCGGGCCGCCGAGCTGCTGCAGGTCAAACCGACGACGCTGCACGAGATGATGAAGCGCCTGAACATCTCGGCCGAGACCCAGGCGCAGTGAGCGCCAGGTCGGGGGGCTGATTGCGCCTTGTTGTCGGTTGAGGTATCCTTCAGCGTTCCGGTCGGGATTCGTTGGGCCGGAGCCGAGGAATCCGAAATGAAGAGCGATCTGCACCCCCAGATGCACCTCGTGACCGCGGTCTGCGCCTGCGGCAACACGTTCCAGACCCACTCGACCAAGAAGGAACTCCGACTCGAGATCTGCAGCGCCTGCCACCCGTTCTTCACCGGGAAGCAGAAGCTGGTGGACACGGCGGGCCGGGTCGAGCGCTTCAACCGCCGCTACGCCAAGTCGAACGCCTAGATCGCCGTCGCCTCGCAATCGAGCCCCGGAGCCGTCGGGTCGCCCACGCGACCAGCCGGCGACCGGGGCTCCTTGCTAGGAGGCTCCTTCGATGCTTGAACGTCTGGATGCGATCGAACGCTCCCACGGCGAGCTGACGGCGAAGCTCGCCTCGCCGGAGACGCTCGCCGACTCGAGACTGCTGCGCGAGGCCTCGAAGGCGCTCGCCGAGCTCGAGCCGATCGTCGCCCTGTACCGCGACTATCGCTCGGTCGAGCGCCAGTTGAGCGAGGCGCGCGAAATGGTGGCGCAGTCGGCGCCGGCCGACGAGCTCCACGCCCTCGCGGCGACGGAAGTTCGCAGTCTCGAGGACCGGCTCCGCGGCCTCGAGGAGGAGATCCGCCAGGCGCTCGCGCCGCGAGATCCCAACGACTCGCGCAACGTGGTGCTCGAGATCCGCGCCGGCACCGGCGGCGACGAGGCGTCGCTCTTCGCTGCCGACCTCTTCCGGATGTACAGCCGCTACGCCGACCGCCGCGGCTGGCGGGTGGAGATCATCGATCTCTCGCATTCCGAGGCCGGGGGCGTGAAGGAAGTCTCTGCGATCATCGAAGGCAAGGGCGCCTACAGCCGGCTGAAGTACGAAGGCGGGGTGCACCGCGTGCAGCGCGTGCCCGCGACCGAGGCCTCGGGACGCATCCACACCTCCGCGGCGACGGTGGCGGTGCTGCCCGAAGCCGAGGACGTCGAAGTCGCCGTGCACGAGAGGGACTTGCGGGTCGACCGCTTCTGCGCTTCCGGTCCGGGAGGACAGGGAGTCAACACCACATACTCCGCCGTGCGACTTACCCACATTCCCACCGGGCTCGTCGTCTCCTGTCAAGACGAGCGCAGTCAGATCAAGAACAAGGAGAAGGCCCTGCGGGTGCTCAAGGCGCGCCTGCTGGAGGTCGAGCGCGAGCGCGCCGAGTCGGCGCTATCGGCGGAACGCAAGCGCATGGTCGGTAGCGGCGACCGCTCCGAGAAGATCCGGACTTACAATTTCCCCCAGAACCGGGTCACCGATCATCGACTCGGCCTGTCGCTCCATCAGCTCCCCAACGTGCTCGAGGGCGATCTCGATCCACTGATCGAGCCGCTCGTCGCGCACTTCCAGGCGGAGAAGATGGAGGCCGCCGCCCGGAGCTCCACCCTCTGACGCCCGGCTCGACCGCCGGCTCAGCGCTCGGACTCGGCTGGGCGGGCTCCGCGGGCCGTTCCCCCTCGGGCCGCGGCGACCGTTCGCGCCGCGTCCCGCGCTCGCCGGGGTCGAGGAGGATCGCCGCGACGGCCACCAGGATCAGACCGCCCGCCAGGGCGACCCGGCCGTCGAGCGGCTCGCCCGCCACCAGCCAGCCGAGGATCACGGCGACGATCGGATTCACGAAGGCATAGGTCGACACGACGGTCGGTCGCACCTCGCGCAGCAGGTAGGTATAGGCCGAAAACGCGATCACCGACCCGGCGACGGTCAGGTAGCCGAGAGCGACTACCGAGCGCCAACTCACGCCCGCCGGAGCGAAGGAGCCGATCTCGCCGTTGGCGACCGCGGCGAGCGACAGCCAGACGCCGCCCATCAGCATCTGCAGACCGGTCGAGGCCATCGGGTCCTTGGGCAGCCGGGCGCGGATGGAGATGAGCGAGCCGATCGCCCACGCCGCGGCGGCGCCCACCACGGCGAGCGCGCCCCACGCATCGACGGCGCTTGCGAGGCCCGCGCCGCGGCCCACCAACACGAGCACGCCCGCGAGTCCCGCGGCGATGCCGAGATAAGCGCGTGGCCCGGGCCGCCGGCCGGCCGAGAAGACCGGAATCAGAACCGCGATCCACAGCGGCTCAGTCGCGATCAGCAGCGCCGCGATCCCGGACGGTACGCGGTGCTCCGCCCAGACCACGCCGCCGTTGCCCGCCAGGAAGAGAAAGGCACCGGTGAGCGAGGCCCATCCCCATTCCCGCAGCGTGGCCCGCGGCCGGCCTCGCCACCGCGCCCAGCCATAGAGCGCGCCGCCGGCGATCAGGTAGCGGATGCCTCCGGTCGAGAAGGTCGGCAGGGTCTCGATCGCGAAGCGGATCGCGAGGTAGGTGGAGCCCCAGATCAGGTAGATGGCGACGAACGCTAGCCAGACGGTGCTGCGAGCCTCAGACGACGACCGCCGCATGGGGCGCCTCCTTTTCCACCTCGGGCAGAGGCAGGCGTGAGCTCTCGAGGATGGTCCCGAGGACGATCGTGGTCCGCGTCCGCCGCACTGCCTCGAAGGCGCCGAATCCGTCCCGCAGAAGCACTCCGAGGGCTTGGGTCGAGGCACATCGGACCTTCACGAGGTAGCAGTCCTCGCCGGCAAGATGATGGACCTCGAGCACCTCCGGCAGCTTCGCGATCTGTTCGCCGGTCCGCTGCTCGCTCTGACGCTCGTCGACCTGCACGAACACGAAGGCCAGAAGGTCGAGACCGAGCTCCTCCGGATTCAGCCTCACCTCGTAGCCGCGGATGACTCCGCGCCGCTCGAGCTTCCGGATGCGCTCGTGGACCGCCGACGGCGCGAGCCCGACGGAGCGCGCGATCTCGGCGTTCGCAGCTCGGGCGTCCTGCTGAAGAATCGTCAGAATCCTGGTGTCAATTGCGTCGATCATTCTGAACTCCATGCGCTTTTTGGAATTATCGACGGAAATCAGGACCCTGGTCAACCCCTGGGCGAGCCTCGGGCCAAGGCTACCCCACCGCATACAATGGCTCGAATGTCGCGGCCAGACGGGCTTCTGCGGGAGGCCAGCCAGGAGCTCGAGAAAGCGGCGATCCCCTCGCCGCGACGCGAAGCCACCCTCCTGCTCGCCTCGCTGCTCGGCCGCTCGGAAGCCTGGCTCCTCGCCCACGACCAGGAAGAGGTCCCGCCAGCTGCCGAGGCCCGATTCCGGGACCTCGTTCGTCGCCGCATCCGCTCGGAGCCGGTCGCCTATCTGCTCGGCGCCAAGGAGTTCTTCGGCCGCTCCTTCGTCGTCGATCGGCGCGTCCTGATCCCCCGACCGGAGACCGAGCACCTCGTCGAAGCGGCCCTGACCCTGGCGCTCCCCGACGACGCACGCATCCTCGACCTCGGCACCGGGTCGGGGATCCTCGCCGTGACCCTCGCGGCCGAGAGGCCGGGTTGGCGCGTCGTGGCGACCGACATCTCGCCCGCCGCGCTCGCGGTCGCCGCGATCAACGCCCGCCGCTGGCGGGTCGCGGAACGCGTCGCCCGGGTCGCCGTCGATCTCGACCGTGCGCTGCGTCTCGAGAGTTTCGATCTCGTGGTCAGCAATCCGCCCTACGTGGCGCGCGCGCAGGCCGAGGCCTTGCCGGCCGACGTCGCGCGCTACGAACCCGAGCTGGCACTCTTCGGCGGCGAGGACGGCCTCGCCGTGCTCCGCCGCATTCTCGCCGCGGCTTCGGCCCTGAAGGCGGGCGCTCATCTGGCGATGGAGATCGGCGCCGGCCAGGTGGGCGCAGTCCTCGACGCAGCGCGTCGCCGCGGCGATCTCGCGCTCGTCGCGACGATCGCCGACTTGGCCGGGATCTCGCGAGATGTGGTATTCAAGAGGCGCGATGGATAGATTCCGCATTCTCGGGCCGGCGCGATTGCGCGGCGAAGTCTCGGCGAGCGGCGCCAAGAACGCCGCGCTGCCGGCGCTTGCGGCGACCCTGCTGACCGAAGAAGCGATCGAACTCGAGCGCATCCCGCGAGTGCGGGACATCGACACCATGTGCCGACTGCTGGCGCACCTCGGTCACGCGGCGTGCTGGTGGGGCGAGCGGCTGTCGGTCGCGCCGGGTGCCGCCGCGAGCCCCGACGACGCTCCCTACGAGCTGGTGAAGACGATGCGCGCGAGCGTCCTGGTGCTCGGCCCTCTGGTGGCGCGCCGCGGCCACGGACGCGTCTCGCTTCCCGGCGGCTGCGCCATCGGTGTGCGGCCGATCGACCAGCACCTGGCGGGCCTCGCAGCGCTCGGCGCCGACGTCCGACTGGAGCACGGCTACGTCGACGTGCGCTGCGAGCGCCTGACCGGGGCGCGATTCCGCTTCGCCGTCCCCACCGTCACCGGCACCGAGAACGTCCTCATGGCGGCCGTGCTCGCCGCCGGCGAGACGACGCTCGAGAACTGCGCCAGCGAGCCCGAGGTGGCGGACCTCGCGCGCCTCCTGCAGGCCATGGGGGCGCAGATCGATGGCGCGGGAAGCCCGACGATCCGGGTGCGCGGCGTCGCGGCGCTACACGCCGCCCGTCACCGCGTGATCTCGGATCGCATCGAGGGCGGCACCTATCTCGTGGCGGCGGCGCTGACCTCGGGCGACGTGCGGCTGGTCGACGCGGAACCCGCGCATCTGGCGTCCCTGCTCGAGTGCCTGGCGGCGGCGGGCGCCACGGTCGAGGCTGGAGCGCGAGACATCCGCGTGCGCGGCGGCATCGAGCTGCGCTCGCACGACATTGCGACTTCGCCCTTCCCCGGCTTCCCGACCGACCTGCAGGCGCAATACATGACCCTGATGACCGCCGCGCGCGGCGTCGCGACGATCGCCGAGACGGTGTTCGAGAATCGCTTCCAGCACGCCGCCGAGCTGGCGCGCATGGGCGCCGACATCCGCATCGAGGGCCACCGCGCGCACGTCCACGGACCGACCCGCCTGTCGGGAGCGACGGTCATGGCGACCGACCTGCGAGCTTCGGCGAGTCTCGTGCTCGCGGGCCTGGCCGCCGAGGGCGAGACCGTCGTCGAGCGCATCTACCATCTCGATCGAGGCTACGAGTCGATGGAAAAGAAGCTCCGGGCACTCGGCGCCGATGTCGACCGACTTCCCGGTCCGCCCACCCCGTGAAGGAATCCGCCATGGACCCCGCTTGCGTCTTCTGCCGCATCGCCGCGGGCGAGATCCCCGCCCCGGTCGTCTACCAGGACGACGACGTCGTCGCCTTCCGCGATCTCCATCCGCAGGCTCCGGTGCACGTGCTCGTGATCCCGCGCCGCCACCTGCCGACGCTGGTCTCCGAGGGCGGCGACCAGGCCGACCTGCTCGGCACGCTCCTCGCGTCGGCGGTCCGCGTCGCGCGGATGGAGGGCCTCGACGCCCAGGGATTCCGGCTGGTCGTAAACTGTCTCGAGGCCGCCGGCCAATCCGTGTTTCACCTGCACGTGCACCTGTTGGGCGGAAGACCCATGGGGTGGCCCCCGGGATGATCCCGCTGCTGCTCGCCGTCGTCGCGACCGCGGCGGCGGCGGACCCGCGACCCCAGCTAGTCGATCTCGTGCGGCGGGCCGAGTGGCGGCCGGCTCTGACGGCGAC
Organism: Thermoanaerobaculia bacterium; assembly: GCA_046331385.1. GTDB lineage: Bacteria > Acidobacteriota > Thermoanaerobaculia > Multivoradales > JAGPDF01 > JAXLQW01. The sequence continues at coordinate 3,295,070 of JAXLQW010000001.1, read as the reverse complement.
CGAAGAGGCGATCACCGCGGATCCCGAGCGTGCGCAAGCTCTCGGCCTCGACCACCTGCGGGGCGAGCTCCTGGCGCGCCTCGGGCGATCCCGCGACGCGGCCGAGGCTTTCGTGCACGCCATGGCGGCGAGCCCGGACCTGGCGCCGTTCGCGCGCTTTCGGCTGGCGCTGGCGCAGGAAAGCCAGGGGCATCCGGAGGTCGCGGCGGGGCTGGTGGCGACCTTGCTCGGACAAGATCCCCCGCCCTCCCTGATCGGGGCGGCCATGCGCCTGCTGCGCCGCTCGCTCGAATCCGGCGGTGACTGTCGGCTCTTGCCGGGAATCCGCCGCGAGCGCCTGCCAGCGACCGAGCGCCGGCTGCGCGACTACCTCGGGGCGGTCTGCGCGCAACGCTCGGGCAGTCCCGAGGCCGCGCGCGACATCCTCGTCCGCCTGCTGCGCGACACCACCGAGGACGCGCTGGCGCTCGATGCCGCCGATCTACTGGAGCCGCTCGCAGGCAATGCTGCGCCGGAGCCCGAGATCGACCGCCTCATCGGCCAGGCGCTGCACGCGCATCGCGAGTTCGAGCGCGCGATCCCCCGCCTCGAGCGCGCCGCCGGCGCAGACTGGTCGACGCCGGCGACCGCCGACAGTGCCTACGCCCTGGCGCGCAGCCGATTCTGGCGTGGCGACTACGAGGCGGCCGCGAGGGACTTCGACCGCTTGGCGGCCTTCGCTCCCGGCGTCGAGCGCCGCGCGACCGCCCGCTATCAACAAGCTCGTTGCCTCGAGCTGCTGGGGCGCCGCGACGCCGCGGCCCCGGCGTTCCGCGACGCCTTCGAGATCGACTCGCACGGCGAGTGGTCCGCACCCTCGCTGCTCGGCGCGGTGCGCCTGGCGTACGTGGCCGACGATGAGACGGCGCTGCGTCGGGCGCTCAACGATCTCGCCGCACGACCCGCCTGGCGCAGCTCGCTCGCTCGCGCCGCGCTGTTTCTCGCCGTCTCGGAGCTCGAACGAGGGCGACCGGCGCGCGCCAACGACTACTTGACGCTCGCCGAACGCAGCGGTGGCGCGGCGACCGAGGAGCGCCTCTATTGGCGCGGCCGCTCGCAAGAGCTAGCCGGCGAAGCGCGCAGCGCCGTGCGCTCGTACGCGGCCGTGCTGGACCGCTCGCCCTTTCACCCCTATGCCGTCGCCGCCCGCCGGCGCCTGGCCGGAGAAGTGCTCGCGGAGGCGGCCCTCATCGAGGCGCGACGACGACTCGTCGACGGACCCGGACGGGATCTGTTCGGAGCCTGGGCGCTCGCCGGCGAGGACCGCGCCGAGGGGCGAGCGGCCCGTCTGGCAGCCTTCGACGTCGCCGCAGCCGATCGCGGGATCGCGCCCTGGGTCCACTGGACTCCCCCGGCCGTCGAGAGCTGGCCGATCTGGAGTCTCCCGCTGCTGCGCCCGGAGGACAAGCTGGTAGCGCTCGGCCTGTGGCGGGAGGTCCCTGGGGCGGTCTCGCGCTTCTTCCCGGCCCGCGACCCGGGGCTCGCCTTCGCAGCCGTGGACTGGCTCTACGCCTCCGAGGCGCCGCACCGCGCCTTGCTCATCGCCGAGGCGCTGTTCGATCGCCTTCCGGCCCGGTGGAGGGAGCCCTGGGTCGACCCTCGCTTGCGGCGGCTCCTCTATCCTCTGCCTTGGGAGGCGGCGCTGCGTACCTCGGCGGCCGCCAGGGCCATTCCGCTTCCCCTGTTGGCGGCCGTCCTGCGGGAGGAGAGTCGATTTGACCCGGAAGCGATCTCGGACGCCTCGGCCAGGGGTCTTGGACAGCTGGTCTTGCCGACGGCCCGCCGACTGGCCGCAGCGGCCGGCTGGGCGCAGATCCGACCCCGGGATCTCGACCGGCCGGAGGTTTCGATCGCCATGGCCGCTGCCTACCTGGGCGAGCTGCGGAGTCGATTCGGGCGGCGGGAGGAGCTCGTCGTAGCCGCCTACAACGCCGGAGAGGACCAGGCAAACCTCTGGAAAAGCTATTGTTACAGCGATGATCCAGAAGAATTCTTGAGCAAAGTCGGCTTCCGCGAAACGCGCGCCTACCTGCTGCGGGTGCTCGCCAGCCGGGCCGCGTACGCCGAGCTCTACCCGGCGCCCGAGAGACCCTGAGGCCCAGGGAATCGGGTCTTGCCAGGCGTGCGAGCGCGGGGTTAGCCTTCGCCGCGATGTCGCCAGAGACCGGGGAATCCACGGCCGCGCCGACCTTGACGCCGGCGCTCTCGCCGATCGGCGTGCTCGTGCCGTCGCAACTCGGCCTGCTCGGCGTCGAGTTCGTGGGATCGTCGATTTCCGCCATCGTCTTCGGACCTGCCGGGCGTGATCGCAAGCGCTTCACGCCGTTCGCCGACTTCGAAGACTCGGAGTACCTCGACGAGGTCTTCGGCAGGATCTCGGAGTTCCTGTCGGGCGCCCGGCGGGCGCTCGACCTCGACTACGACCTCGGACCTTCGGGGCTCGACAGCTTCGCGCGCCGGGTGCTCAAAGAGACGGCGCGCACGGCCTACGGCAAGACGCGGACCTACAAGGACATCGCGGATTCCTCCGGCCGGCCGGAGGCCTACCGCCAGGTCGTCTCCGTCCTGGCGGCCAACCCGCTTCCGTTGATCCTGCCCTGTCATCGAATCGTGCCTTCGAAAGGCGGCCTCGGCGATTACGTCGGCGGAGCCCAGCGCAAGCGCTGGCTGCTCAAGCTCGAGCGCGACAACTCGCCGCTGCTCTAAGCTCCGGCAGTTTCCCGGCCTTCAGTCTCTCTCCAGCCGGATCTCGATCTCTTGCTCTTCGCCGGCTTCGGCGGTGAAGCTCTTCTCCTGGTTGCGATAACCGGGGCGGACGACTTCGATCCGGTGCTCGCCCGGATCCACCAAGAGCCGCGAGCGCAGGTGAGCGAGCTCATCTCCCGTGCCGAGGAAGCGACCGTCGAGGTACACCGATGCGTCCTCGGGGACGATGTCGAGTCGCAGACGCGCCGGCTCGCCGCGCGCGTCGATCTCCTCCCGGTCGTCAGCTTCGGAACTCGTCTCGGGAGCCCGCCCTGCATTGCGCTCGGCGGCCTGCTCGCGCTCCTCGTCCTGGCGGATGCGAGCGTCGCGACGCTCGTGTGTCGGCGTCCCGAGATTCTCGGGGCGGATCGACTCGCCGGACTCCATCGAATCCTCGACATCGATCACCAGTCCGGGGTAGATCGTCACCTGGCGGGCTAGGGTCCTGTAACCCGGCAAGTAGATCACCAGGTCGTAGGTGCCCTTCTCGAGCCACAGGTACTCGGGAAAACCGTCGTAGTCGTCGGCGACCCCGACGTATTCGCCGTCGAGGTAGACCTGAGCGCGTTCCGGAGAGACATCGAGATCGAGCGCCCCGTAACGGGCGTGGTCATTCGGGTAAACGGCGGTATAGCCCCACGGATTGTAGGGGCCGACGTAGACCGGGTACCCGGACCAACCCCACCACCAGCCCAGGTTCCAGCCGATGTCCCAGCGCGGATCGTGCCAGCCGCGGTAGCCGGAACGGTGACCCCAGCCGTAGTGGTGGGGATCGCCGTGCGCCCCCCCCCCGTGCCAGCGGTCTCCGTGGTCGCCAGAGGACGGTCCACCGGAGCGCGGCGGTGGGCTGGACGGCGAGGGGTTGGACGGCGGCGGACCGGACGGCGCGCCGTGTGGCGTGCTCGAAGGTTCAGCCTTGACCGCCGGGCCCGACTCTCGGTCCCGGCTCAAAGAAGCGGCGCCGGCGCCGGACGCGAGCAGCAGGCCGACCGTCGCGGCCGCGAAGCCGAGGTACAGACGGCGATAGATGAGGCTCTTCACGATGATCCTCCTTGCCGGGACATTCCTAGCTCCGCCCACCCGCGTCGGAGCCCGCGAATGTAGTGGTACCGCAGGGTGCGCTCCCACAGCCCGGGCAGGCTCACGGGGAGAGTCTGCAAGCTACGGACCAAGCCCTCCGCCACCATCTGGGCACCTCGGCCGGGAAGGGCAGGGGGACCGGCCTCGCCGACGCCGAGAAATCCCGCCAGTTCCGGGTGCCGGCTTGAGAAGACGATCGCCGAGTAGCCCGCCTTCTCCTGGCGCGCCGCGAAGCGGCCGAAGTCGGTCGGATGATCGTGCTCCACGACCGCTCTCGGCTCGTAGACGATCCTCAGACCGCCGCGGGTCAGGCGATAGGCCGCCTCGATGTCTTCCCAGGCGGGATATGGAAAGCCCTCGTCGAACGGCTCGGCGAGCAGTCGCGTTCGATGCAGCGACAGGTTCGAGGTGTAGAAGAAGTTGAACGGCACCCGCTCGGGGTCGTCGATCAGCGCGTAGCCGAACTGCAGCCCATGCTCGTTGATGTAGTCGAGGAATCGGGTGGTGCGCATCCGCCGATGCCAGCGGGTGTAGCCGATCACCGCCAGCCGATCGTCCGCTCCCCGGGCTCGATGTGCCGCGGCGTGCGCCGCGAGCCATCCGGAAGCGGGGACGGTGTCGTCCCCCAGGAACGCCACGAGCGCTCCCGAAGCCATCGCCACTCCGCGATTGCGCGCCGCCGCGGGGCCCCGGTTCGGCCGGAGCTCGAACGTGAACCGGTACGGAGCGGCGAACCCGCCCAGCCACTCCGCCGTGCCATCGGTCGAGCCGTCGTCGACCACCACGACGTCGAAGGACGGCGCCTCGCGCTGCGCCGCCAGCGCGCCCAGGACCTCCGGCAGCGTGTCGCGTCGGTTGAACGACGGTATGACCACCGAGATCTCCGGACCCACGCAGGCAGGCTATCGCAGCGGCCGGGCGCCCCACCCACCTCGGCTATCCTCCCGCCATGGCCAAGAACTCCGTCGAAAAGCGCTACCGGATCATGCCGGGGAAGAGCGTCGACCTCGATCGCTTCGATCCCGACGACAGCGGCTCGTTCCCTGGCGACAAGGAGGCGGCCGAGCCCGAGCTCGAGCGCCTGAACCGCCGCCTCGAGGACCTGCAGGAGCTGCTCTTCGCCGCGGGCAAGGCCCGCGTCCTGGTCGTGCTGCAGGGCATGGACACCTCGGGAAAGGACGGCGTGATCCGCCACGTCTTCGACGGCGTCAACCCGCTCGGCGTCAAGGTGGCGAGCTTCAAGGTGCCGACGGCCGACGAGCTCGCGCACGACTTCCTCTGGCGCGTGCACGCCCGCGTGCCGGCCAACGGCGAGCTGGTGATCTTCAATCGCAGTCACTACGAGGACGTTCTGGTGGTGCGAGTGCACGGATTGACGCCGAAAGCGGTTTGGCAGGCGCGCTATCGACAGATCGTCGAGTTCGAGCGTCTGCTCGCCGAGACCGGCACGGTCATCCTCAAGTTCTTCCTCCACATCTCCCGGGACGAGCAGAAACGCCGGCTCGAGGACCGGCTCGCGGATCGCACCAAACAGTGGAAGTTCAACCCCGGCGACCTGAAGGAGCGAGCGCTCTGGAAGCCCTACCGGCAGGCCTACGAGGATGCGCTCGCGAAGACGAGTACGCCCGCAGCACCCTGGTACGTCGTGCCCGCCAACAAGAAGTGGTACCGCAACTTCGTCGTGGCGTCGATCCTGGTCGAGGCGCTCGAGAACTTGCGTCTCGAGCCACCCCGGCCCGCCTACGATCCAGTGACGATTCGCGTCAAGTAGGACTCGAGGGCGCGAGCTCCATCACCTCGTCCAACCGGCCACGCTCGAAGGCGAGGTCGCGCGGCAGGGCGGCCGCGAAGGCCGCGCCCGAGAACAGCCTCTCGTCGCCCGGGTAGGTCGGCACGATCCAGAGGGGGAAGCGACGGAAAATCTCGCGATCCGAGACCCGCCGGCGCGCCTGCGCCGCGCGCCGGCCGCGCTCCACGCCGTCGAGCCCGGCGAGGAAGATCGACAGGGCGCGCAGGTGCTCGAACGTGCGTGCATCGGCGACCTCGACCCGCCCGCCGGCGCTGCCGCGGCCGCCGCTTCCGGCCATCCGCCCGCGAACCGAGTGCAGCGCCTTGCGCGCTCCCCGACGGGCGAACTCCGTCGGGCCGTACCGCCGCCACTTGTCCGCCAGGCTCTCGGCGGACGGCGACGGCTCGGCCGTACCCGCCGCCGCCTGGAACGGGTCGACGCGCAGGTCCTGCCCGCCGGCGTTGGCGGTCGCCAGGAGATTCTCGAGCCGCGACGCGAGCGTCATCCAGACCGCCGGCATCATCTGCTCCCACAGACCCGGCTCGAAATTCTTGTAGGCGGTCGCGAGGGCGTTGCGCTCGAACAGGAAACCGCGGCGCGCCGAGCCGAAGACGTCGCTCGTGGCGCTCGAGCGGTGGCGGACGACGGCTTCGCGCGAGAACAGCAGGCGCTCGCCACCCGCCCACAGGCGCCAAGAGAGGTCCACGTCCTCGAGGTAGGCGAAGTAGCTCGGATCGAAGCCGCCGGCGCCGAGATACGAGGACTTGCGCAGCAGCGCGTTGCCGGCGCAGGCGATGAGCACTTCCTCGCCGCTCTCCGGGATGCGAGCCCGGTGGATCGGCCGGCGGAAGTCGAGCTGCAGGGCGTGGCCGTCGAAAGCGAGGATCCCGCGCCCGAAGTCGAGTCGTTCACCCTCCCAATCGACGATCCGGCCCGCGATCCCGGCGACGTCGCGTGGCGCGTTCGCGAGCGCTGCCACCAAGCTTGCGAGCCACTGCGGCTCGGGTCGAGTGTCGTTGTTGAGCAGCGCGATCCACTCCCCCGCCGCGCTTTCGATCAAGCGCTCGAAGGCGGTGCAGAAACCGAGGTTCACGGGACTCGCGATCCGGCGGATCCGCGGATAGGCGGCGGCGAGCCAGGCAACCGTGCCGTCGCTCGAGCCGTTGTCGAGCACCACGATCTCCCAGGCGACGCCGGGATCGTCCTGCGCCACGAGCGCCGGCAGGCAGAGCTCGAGGTGCCGGCGCCCGTTCCACGAGGGCACCAGCACGGAGACGCTCGGGGCGGCGCTCATCGTCCGCCCTCGACGAAGCGACGCACCCGACGCCGCAGGCGAGCGATCGGCGTCTCGTCCGGCGAGGCGGTCGGCAGGCGAGCCGCGAAGCGCAGCTTGCTCGATTCCCGGCGCGGATCGGCGAGGAATCGGACGAGCGGCGCGAGCACCCTCTCCCAGGCGAATTCGCGCGCCAGGAGCCGGCCGGCCTCGACCCTCCGGCGCCGCTCCTCGTCATCGGTCAGCAGCTCGCGCAGCGCCGCGGCGAGCCGATCGGGATCGGCCTCGGGAACCACCCAGCCGGCGCACTCGGCGAGGCGCCGGCTGAGCGCTCCGCCTTCGCTCGTCACCACCGGGCAACCCGCGGCGAGCGCATCGAGGAATCGGGTGCGGAAGGCGAGGCGGGTCTCGAGGCTGGCGCGATGCGGAGCGACCAGGGCGTCGACATCGCGCAGCAGATCGTAGCGCCGCTCGGCCGGCACCCAGTCGATCGCCAGCACTCGGCTCTCCCACCAGCCGCGCGCCCGCGCGCGGCGTTCGAGCTCGGCGAAGAGCCGCTGCGGCGTCGACTCCGGATTCGGATTGCGCACTACCCGCAGCGTCCAATCGAAATCGGGGAGCCGCTCGAGCGCGTCGAGCAGCGTCCACGGGTCGTACCAGTCATAGAGGCCGCCGAAGAGCAGCCTGCGCTCGCCGTCGCGGCGCGGCGGAAGCCAGGGCCGATGTGCCTCGAGGACGGGCGAGACGCCGAAAGGGACCACGGCGACGAGGGTCGCGAAGTCTGGGTCGACCGCCGCGAGCTCCGGGTTGACCCGCCCCGCGGCGGTCAGGAGACCGAGGTAGTAGAGCCGCTGCTCCTCCGACGAGCAGAGAAAGAAGTCGCCTGCGGCGAGCTGCAACATCCAGGAGGCGTGGTCGTTCTTCCACGGCGCGAGGCCGAGCTGCTGCGCGTACTGCAGGTTCTCGACCAGCCACGGGTCGTAGAGATCGATCGCCACGGGAACTTCGCCGGCGGCGAGCACGACGTCGTTGGCGAGCTGACCCTGCGCCACGACGACGTCGTGGCCAGCGATCCACTCGCCGAGTTTCGCCGGATCGAACCGGCGATGGACGGTCGGCGCGAGCCCGCAGGCTTCGGCCTCCTCCGACGTGCCGGGCGAGAGCAGCGACACTTCGAAGCCGAGGGGCGGCAACCAGCGCGTCATCTCGAGATAGCGCACGCCGATGCCGCCGAGACGCGGCCGGATCGGCTCGCTCGCGACCAGCCCGACGCGTTTCACCGGCCCTTGCGCTGCCACCACTCGTGCATCCGCCAGGCGCGGGTCGACCTCATCTCCTGCACCAGGCGATGGAGGCGCTCGATCTCGCCGTAGGTGCGGCCGAGATGCGCCGTCTGGTCCTCGACCACCGCCTGGTGCCGGGCGAGGTCGGCCGACCGACGCGCGGCCTCGCCGCGCAGCTCGTCGATCGCTCGTCGGTCAGCGGTCGACGTGGCCGCGAGCTCCTCGCCCTTGGCGACCGCCTCGGCGCGCAGCCGATCGACCACCCGGGCGACGAGATCGGGAGTCAGGCGGCGCGCGTGCTTGGCGAGCACGCGTGACTTCAGGGCCGCGAAGTCGCCGCGCTCGCGGCCGCGCTCGCCGAGAGCGTGGTCGGCGCCGGAGCGAAAGTGACGGTACTCGCAAGTCACCTGCGCGAGGTGCAGGAACCGCGTCCGCTCGGCCAGGCGCACCAGCAGGTCCCAGTCCTCGAAGATCGGCAGCTCGCGGTCGAGCGGCCCGGTCTCGAGCAGGAGCGCCCGCTCCATGAGCAGGGTGTGGAAGGGGATGTAGTTGTCGACCAGCAGCAGCTCCGGGTCGAAGTCCCGGCTGTAGGGCAGGCGGCGCTCGACGCAGCGGTAGCCGCGCTGTGCGTCGGGCTCGTAGATGCCCACGCCGGCATCGGTGTAGACCACCCGCGCGCCGCTGCCGGCGGCGAGGCCGGCGAGCGTCGCCAAGTGCTCGCGCTCGACCAGATCGTCGTCGTCGAGAAACGCCACCGCGTCGCCAGTCGCGGCCGCGATGCCGGCGTTGGCCGCTTCGGCCCGCCCCCGGTTCTCGGCCAGCTCCACGCGGCGCAGCGTCAGGCCGAGATCGCTCGCGATCTCGGGTGAGTGCCCACCGTCGTTGACCAGCACGAGTTCGAACCGGCGGTAGCTCGACGCCGCGAGGCTCGCGAGCGCCTCGGCGAGCTGCGCCGGACGGTCGCGGGTGCGCACCACCACCGAGATGAACGGACCCTCGGTCACCGCCGGCGGATCCCAGACCCCGCCGAGCTCCCGCGTCAGTCCCGAGAGCGACCGAGTGACGAAGTCCGAGGCGCTCAACCGGCGATAGGCCTCGACCGCGCTCGCCGATGAAGCGAGGGTGTGCGCGCGGTAGGCGCGCAGGCCGAGCGCCGCGGCGAGGTAGGGATGGCGCTCCTCCTGGCTCGCGTAGGCCGCCATCGCGCTCTCGAGCAGCGGCAGCTGCGCCGAGACATCGACCAGCAGATCGGGGTAGGCGGGGTGGTTGATCTCGTAGGCGAGCACCGCGAGCGAGCGCGCGATCGACGCGAGCTCGTCGCCCTCGCGCACCCGCGACAGGACGCGGTGAAGGGCGGCGAACGCGGATCGATGGTCGCCGGTGGTCTCGAGCGGCGAGGGCACCAGCACCAGCTCGGGTCGCGTCCCGGCGAGCTCCGTCGCGACGGCTCGCGCCAGCTCCTCGACGGCGAGCTCGAGCTCGCCGTCGCGAAGCGCGAGGAAGCCGAGATCCGCGACCCCGAGCGTCGCCGTCGCCCGGGCCGCCTCGGCCCGGCGTCGCGCGGCGTAGGCGGGGCGATCCGCGACCGCTTCGATCCCTCCCGAGCCGTCGGAGAGGAAGAGCACGCGGACGCGCGCGCCGGCCGCCGCCAGCTGCGCCAGCAGACCGCCGCAGCCGAGCACTTCGTCGTCGAAATGGGGCGCCAGGACCAACGCCGAGCGCGCCGTGACGACGCCGGTCGTCCCCGGCGGGAGGGGTTGCGGGGCCACGTTCGGATCGTAGCACTCGCCCGCCGGGCGACCGGGTGTCAGTGGTGGCGCAAACGGAAGCGCAGGACGTCCCAGAGCATGCGGCTCGCGTCGCGGATCGGATGGACCTTCGAGGCCGGAGAGTCCTGCCATTCGACGCCCACCTCGACCACGCGCAGGCCTCGCCGGCGCGCGAGCCAGATCATCTCGACGTCGTAGGCGAACCGGTCGACGGTCAGTTCGGAAAACAGCCGGCGCGCGGCGTCGCCGGCGAACAGCTTGAAGCCGCACTGCGTGTCGCGCACCCCGCCCATGCCGAGGGCGCGAAGGATGACGTTGAAAGTCCTGCCCATCCACTCCCGATGACGCGGCTGACGGCGGGTGATGCGCGAGCCCCGGACCGCGCGGCTGCCGAGGACCACTTCGGCCTCGGCCAGTCGCGGCACGAGGCGGTCGAGCTCGGCGATCGGCGTCGACAGATCGGCGTCGGTGACCAGCACCAGCTCGCCGCGCGACGCCAGGACGCCGACGCGGACCGCGGCGCCCTTGCCGCGGTTGAGTTCGAGCCGGATCAGCGCGACGCCGCGCGCGGCGAAGCTCCGTGCGAGCTCGGCCGTGCCGTCGGTGCTGCCGTCGTCGACCACCAGGATCTCGGCGGCGACCGAGCGCGACGCGAGATAGGCGAGGATGGCCTCGAGGGTCGGGCCCAGCCGACCGGCTTCGTTGAAAGCCGGAACCACGACCGAGAGGCGCGGGGGCACGGAGCTCATTCTAGCGGTCGACCGGCGAGCGGGTCAGACGAGGTCCGAGTCGCCGAGGGTCAGGTAGAGCTCGCTCGCGATCCGCGCCTGCGGGATCGCCGGATCGAAGCTGAGCGCGGCGAGGTAGACCTCCGGATGGTCGCGATCGGCGAAGCCGAGATCCGCCAGAATTTCCGTCGCGCGGCGATCGCCCTGCAGCCAGGCTTCGACCTCGCGGCACGACGCCCGCCGCGCGGCCTCGGCGATCTCGAGGGCGAGGGTCGCGAGATCGGCCGGATCGCGACCGTCCCAGACGAGGTCGGCCCAACGCAGGCGCTCGCCCTCGATCCGGGTCACCGCCCAGGCGCGCGGCTCGCCCAGCCGGAAGACGCCGTAGTGCTGGTAGTCGATCCCGCGCTGGCTGCCGTACCGGGCGCGCAGAGCGGCGGCATCGCGCACCAGGCCGGCGCGATAGCGCGACGCCGCGCCGGCCCACAAGCGGTCGATGGCATGGGCGTCGAATCCGTGCCCGATCCAGGCGGTGCGCGGCGGCCGGCGCCGCGCGAGCCGCTCCGGATGCGCCCGCCACTGCCGCACCCGCGTCCCCGGCGGATAGTTCAGGGTGGCGACTCCCAGACGCATGGCGCGATCGCTCGGGAAGCCAAAGAGCAGCGCCAGGCGCTCGGGACCGCAGAGCTCGGCGAAGAAGCGCGCCACCGTCTGCTGGAAGATCCCGTGCCGGACGAGCGAGGTGCGCCGCAGGCAGTAGACGTCGACGATCTGTCCGAACCAGCGGCTCTCACCGTGGAAGATCGCCCGCGCCGGGAGCGCCGCGTAGTGCGCCACCAGGTTCCCGCCGCCGTCGAGCCCCAGCATGATGCGCCGGCCCGGCTCGAAGGCCGCGAACTTGGCGCGCCACTCGGCGATCGTGCGCTCGAGGTGGAAGGCGCGGTTGAAGCCGCGGTTGATGGCCTCCTCGTCGCCTTCGCGGTACTGGCGAATGAGGTCGTCCGCGAGACGGGCGTCGTTCCCGTTCAAGACCTCTCCTTCTCGATCCACTCTCGAACCTCGCCCTCCCGCCCCGAGCGCGCGACGGCGCGCAACGAGTATCGGCCGGGCGAGAGCCGTGCCACGACGGCTGGGGGAAGCGACCACGGATGCCCGACCTCATCGACCGCGCGCAGCTCGCCGGCCGCCGGCAGTCCGAGCGGCTGGGCGCCCACTTCGAGCCACTCGGCGCCGGCGCCGTCGACGCGCGGCGTCCAGGATTCGTCTCGCCGCAACGCGGTCGGCGAAGCAACGCGCTCGACCGGGGCGCGGCGCTCGAGGGCCGCCAGCCGGCGCGCCGTCCAGGCTCCGTAGTGCCGATCGCGGAACCTCGCCGCCGACTCGGCGAACCAGCGCTCGGCCGCGGGCTCGCGACGGCTCGACTGCGCGTAAAGGTGCACGGCCTCGGCGGCGGGCACGAACCGGGACTGGCGGCCGGAGCGCACCAGACGGGCGATCAGATCGCTCTCCTCGAAGTAGAGGCGGAAGCCCGGGTCGAACCCTCCGACGCTCAAGTAGTCCTGCCGGCGAAATGCGATCAACGCTCCCGACAGATCGGCACTCGCGAGCGGCCCGGCGGCGAGCCAAAAGCGTCGCGCATGCCGGCGCCAGTGGGCGCGCACTGCCCGGCGCAGGACCGGATACCGCCGGGCGAGCGCGACCGCGAGCTCCCAGCTCGGCCGGCGCGGCTCGTTGGGCGGCAGCCGGAATCGCCGCTCCTCGTCCCAGAACAATCGGGGTCCGACGATCGCCGCGCCGCTCTCGAGCTCGGCCACCAGCGCCGCGACGCAGCCGCGACGCACCAGGACATCCGGATTCATCGCCACGAGAATGGGGGAAGCGGTGGCGGCCACGGCGAACGCCACGCCTCCCGCATAGCCGAGGTTCTCGCCCGGCGTGAGCTCTCGAACCGGCAGGTCGGCGATTCGCGCGCCGACCTCGGCCGACGGGTCGTTGTCGACGACCACGATCTCGGCGCTGAGCGCGGAGGCGGCAAGATCGGCGAGCAGGGCCTCGATCGCCGGCCGTAACAACTCCGGAGTGCGGTAGTGCACCAGGGCGATCGCCAGGCGGTTCGACTCGGCGCTCATCCGCGCCGCGCCTCCGCGGCCTCGCGATCCGCCGCCCCGGAAGCCGCCCAGCGCACCGCTGCGTCCAAGCGCTCCGTGATCAGCCCGGCGGCGAAGCGGCCTGCCTGCACGAGTCCTGCGCGTCGCTGATCGCGCCATGCCCGGGAGCTGCCGAGCAGCTCGCCGGCCGCCGCGGCCATCGCCGGCGCGTCGCCGGGATCGACCAAGCGCGCGCCCGCTCCCGAGCCGCTGATGAACTCCGTCGCCGGAATGTGCGATGCGACCGCTGGTACACCGAGCGCCAGGGCCTCGAGTAGGGGCAGCCCAAACCCCTCCTCCCTCTGCGCCGGAAACAACAACAGGTCGCACCTCGACAGGGCCCGCCGCGCCGCTTGCGGAAGAACGCCCGCCAGAAAACGCTGCGGTTCGCGCAACTCCCGCTCGGCGGGAGAGAGCGGAAGCACCGAGAGCCGGAGCAGGCGGAGCGCGCACCCCGAGGCGGCGAGCCGATCGAGCGCCGCGAGCGCGGTCGGCACCCCCTTCACCTGCGCTTCGAAGACTCCCGGCACGGCGATCCAGGGGCGCCGGCGAGGCGCCGCGAACCATCGCAGCCGAGGCCGTGAGCCGGGTTCGACCGCCGGCGGAGTCACGCGCGCCGCGCGCCCGAAGCGATCACGGACGAGATCGGCGAGGCGCGGCGTCACGGCGAGAGTCGGCAGTCTGCGCGAGTAGGTGCGCTCGATCGCCGGCCAGTCGTCGCGATACAGGCCGATCTCTCCTTCGTAGCCCTGGCAGAAGTGCGCCACCGGACCGAGGCCGAGCACCTCGGCGGCATCGATCGTCGTCCAGAAGGTCGCGACGACGAGATCCTGCGATCCCACGGCGGCACCCGACTCGAGATCCAGGTAGTCGGGTCCTTTGCCCCACCACGACGGCCGCGAGCCGCGGCCGAGTACGACTACCTGGTGACCTATCGCCCCCAGCAGCCCCGCGTGCTGGCGGACGACGATCGAGCCGCCGCCAAGCTCGGGACGATCGAGGAGGTAGGCGATGCGCAGAGCCATCGAAGGTCCTAGCGGACGAGCGTCGCGATCCACTGCGGCGCGAGCAGCCGGGCCGGATCGCCGCCCACGGACGCGGCGAGGAGCCTGGCCCAAAGGCGCCGTCGCCACGGCAGAGTCGCCGGGAGGGACGCGAGGCGCTCGACGCGGAAGCCGCATTCGACCGCGAGTCGGGCGAAGGAGTCGGGGGTGAAGACGGCCAGGTGATCGCGCGCTTGCACTCCAGCGAGCGTCGCGTCCCACCGCCCGGCGGCGAGCGCCGCCAGGACTGGCGCCCAGGCGGCGTTGGGAATGCTGGCGATCGCCCGCGCTCCTCGGCGCAGTTTCGCGGCGAGCGCCAGGAGGGCCGCCGCGGGATCCGCCAGGTGCTCGAGCACGTCCGCCAATACCGCGCCATCGGCCGGCCTGCCGAGCGCCGCGAGCGCCTTCTCGACCGGCAACGGGAGGACCAGGTCGAGCCTGCGCGCGGCCTCGCCGGCGGCCTTCGGCTCGGGCTCGATGCCGATCCAGCGGCGATCGAACCGGCGGTGCCGGGCACCGAACCGGCCGCTGCCGCACCCGACGTCGAGCCACAGGCCGCCGTCCGCCGGCAGGAACGGATCGAGCTCGCGGCGATCGTGGTCCGCCGGGTCGGTGTAGCGGAAGAGACGCGCCTCCTCGACCAGCGCCAGCCGATCGGCTGGCGGCGGCCAGCCGCGCTCGAGCAGCTCGAGCGCCGCTTCGGCGCGCGCCACCGCCAGGCCGAACGGCGGCGTGCTGGCGGCAGCGAGCGCGCGGGCAGCGAGGGGGCCCGTCGCCGACAGGCTCCCGCGCTCGTACTCCCACATCGTGAACGGCCCGTGTCGCGGTCGCCAGGCAAGCGGGTGCTGGGCTCCGGTCGAACGCGGCAACCGCCAAGCGGTCTCCTCGCCCTCGGCCGCCGCGAGTGCCTCGGCCAGGGCCGGGCTCGCCTCGACCCAGGGATCGTCGACGACCGCGACGATCGCTCCCGCGACGAGGCTCGGCGCCGTCCGCTCCACCTGCCACCCGGCGGCGGCGAAAGAGCCCTCGATATGGCGCAGGTGCGCCGCGAGCACCGGGCGATGGCCTCGCGCCCGCAGCCAGAGCCGGCGTCCCGACCCGGGTGCGCCCGCCTCCGACCCGCTCATCCTTCGCGATCGATCACCCAGCGGTGATCGATCTCCACCAGTCCCGGCAGGTAGCGCGACGCCGAAACCGCGAAGGCCTCGCGCAGCAGTTTGCGGTCGTAGACGTGCAAGCCCCCTTCGTCGAGGAGAAAGACCGCCAGACCGAAGTGGCCCTTGGCGATCGGCAAGCGCGGGATCTCGAGCCGCACGCCGTAGCTCATGGCCCCCGTCCACGGCGCGAGTCCCGAGTAGTGGGTCGCGAACGATGCGACCGGCAGATCGTCCTCGCGGTTGATCCCGACCGCCACCTGGAAGGCGAGATTCCGGTCCTCGCTTTCCCAGCGCACGTCGACCGCGAAGGTCTCGCCGTGGCGGTAGACCGGCAGGTCGCCGCTCGCCCCCAGCAGCTCCACCGCCACCAGGCGCGCCGGGCGCCGGTCCTCGGGTTCGGCGGCCGGCGCGGCGATCTCGACCGCCGGGGTCGAGGTCGAGCGGCGGGCGATCAAGTAGCGCTCGTAGTCCCGCACGACCTCGTCCGTGGGACCGAGCGCGGCCACTTCGCCGTTCCGCAGCCACAGGGCGCGCTCGCAGAACTCCGAGATGTAGTACATCGCGTGCGAGCAGAACAACAGCGTCTTGCCGCGCTCGACGAACTCGAGAATGCGATCCATGCACTTTTTCTGAAAATAACCGTCGCCTACCGAGAGCGCCTCGTCGACGATCAGCAGGTCGGGGTCGACCTGGGTGGCGATGGCGAAGCCCAGGCGCATCGCCATGCCGCTCGAGTACTGGCGCACCGGCTGATCGAGGAAGTCGCCGAGCTCGCTCCAGGCGAGGATCTCTGGCAGCCGGCGCTCGACTTCGGCCTCGTCGAGGCCGAGGAGCGCCGCGTTGAGCCGGGCGTTCTCGCGCCCGCTGAACTCGGGATGGAAGCCCGACCCGAGCTCGAGGATGGCCGCCACCCGGCCGTCGACCGCGATCGAGCCGGAGGAGGGCTCGCTCACCCCGGCGATGAGCTTGAGCAGCGTGCTCTTGCCGGCGCCGTTCTCGCCCACCAGAGCCAGGGCTCCTCCGCGCTCCACCTCGAAGGAGACGTCGGCCAGGGCGCGGAACTCCCGCCCATCGATGCCGGGAACGAGCGCCGCCAGGAGCCGGGCGCCCGGAGACGAAAAGAGCCGATAGGTCTTGCTGACCCGATCGGCTCGAACGGCGATGGACGACATGCCGGGAATCCTATCGCCCGCCCCGGCGGCGAGGACGCTTCACTTGCGCGCGACGAGCTTCCAGGCGCGGATGCTGCCGCCCTTGGGGCACTGCTCGCCGGCGAAGGCCGCGATGAGCTCCGGGCTCTTGTCGCGATCGAAGTCGGCCGCGTGCAGGTCGAACACCCGGCAGCCGGCATCGCCGTCGATCTCCGGCGAAGTCTCGTTGACGAAGCCACCCTTGCCGTCGCCGAGGAAGACCAGGATCCGGCCGTCGCCCGAGCCCGCCGCCAGGTCCGGCCTACCGTCGTGATCGAAGTCGCCGCTCACCATCGAGAAGAAGCCGATGGTGTCGGCCTCGACGAACAGGGTGTGCCGGTCCCAGCCGCCCTCGGCCTTGGCGAGCATCACGTCGATGCCGCTGCGCCGCACACCGAGCTCGAAGCTCTGGTAGCCGACGGCGAAATCGTCCCGGCCGTCGAGGTTGAAATCGCCTTCCGCCATCACCCGTAGGTAGGCGCGACCGCGCAACTCGGGCACTTCGACCGCCACCCAAGTGTCGTCGGCCTGGTGCAGGTGGAGCAGCTGTCGGAAGTCCTGGGTGTTCGAGCCGGTGAGGAAATCGACCTTGCCGTCGTGATTGAAATCGCCGAGCGCGATGTCGTCGCCGAACAGGCGCGGGCTGGTCTTGCCGGTGAAGCGCTTCCAGCTCCCGTCGCCACCGAGCTCGAACATCTCGACGCCGTAGGACTCCTGCAACCGGCTGCCGGTGCCGCGCGTGCCGGTGAAGGTTCCCATCGGCCCCTCCGCGAGCGCCACGAAGTCGGTGCGACCGTTGCCGTCCCAGTCGA
Source organism: Thermoanaerobaculia bacterium (assembly GCA_046331385.1). Taxonomy (GTDB): domain Bacteria; phylum Acidobacteriota; class Thermoanaerobaculia; order Multivoradales; family JAGPDF01; genus JAXLQW01. The sequence continues at coordinate 3,278,015 of JAXLQW010000001.1, read as the reverse complement.
GGGCCCGGACCGAGCGCGAGGAGAACACCCTGAGCTTCTCGGGCTGGATCTGTCCGTCGACGTACATCGGCCCCTTCTCGGCCATCTTGAAGGCACCCTTGCCGTCGCCGAGCAAGACGATCAGGCCGCGCAAATGGACTCCGATCGCCAGGTCGGCGTGGCCATCGTGATCGAAATCGCCGACCGCCACGTCGCCGTACTCGTACGGGACGCGCGGGAAGGAGGCTGTCTTCCAGGCCGAGAAGCCGCCCTTGCCGTCGCCGAGAAAGATCCGCGGCGGCGAGTTGAGCGTGCGGCGCGGCGAGCTCGAAACGATGTCGAGCTTGCCATCGCCGTTCATGTCGGCGACATCGATTCCGTTGCGCCACTGCTCGGAGGTCGGCAGCCCGGCGCCGATCGCCTCGAACCGGAAGCGATCCGAGGGCGGCGCCTCGATCTTGTATTCGGCTTCCTTGGCCGCCAGCTCTTCCGGTTTGGGCGCGGTTTCCTCCCGCGTCAGGGCGGGCTTGACGTTGTCGACCCGGAAGACCTTGATGTAGAAGAAATCCTGATCCTCGTGGTCGAGCGTCACCGTGATGCCCGGCGGGATCTTTACCTTGTTGCCGGGATAACGCTGGTAGAGCCCTTCCGGCGGCCGCTTCACCTTGCGCACGTAGTACTCGCGACCGTTGGCTGGGTCCTTCAGCCACTTGCCGTCCGGCGGCTGTTGCTGGCGCTGCCAGGGCCGGGGCTTCGGCGCTGCCGCAGCGGCGGTCGCGTCGACGGCGGGAAAGTCCTCGGCCGGGGCCTCGCCGGCCACCGGGGGTTGGGCGGCGGGCGCCGCAGCGGCAGCGGTCGGTTTCGGCTGCACCGCTCCGTTCGCCGGCGGCGTGGCCGGGGCGCTCGGAGGGGTCGGATCGGCGATGGCCGCTCCGGCCAAGAAAGCGAGCGCGGGCAGCGTCCAAGCCAAGCGAGGTGAGATTCGCTGAGTCATCGAGAACGTTCCTTTTCTACGCGTGGGAGAGACGCCGGCCAAATCGGCCGGATCCTACCTCGAGAAGCAAGACCGGTACCGCGCGAGCTCAGAGCTCGTCACCGAACCGCCGGGAGAGGCGCTGGAAGACCGCGGCGCCGGACGCCAACAGGGCCAGGGCCGCCACGCCGGTGCTCGCCAGGGCCGCCGACGACGGCAGGGCGCTGCCGAGCAGGGCGTGGCGGTAGAGCTGCACCAGGCTCGACAACGGATTGAGAGCCAGGGAGCCACGCAGACCCTCGGGCACGAGCGACCAGGGATAGACGATCGGCGTCAGATAGAACCAGGCGGAGAGAATGATGCCCACGAACTGCGCGGTGTCGCGCAAGTACACCTGCAGGCCCGCCACCAGGAGCCCGAGGCCCAGGGTCAGGCTGACCTGCAGGAGGACCGCCGGAACCAGGGCCAGCGCCCCGCCGACCGGCAGCGAGCCGGTCGCGAGGAGGATGGTTCCGAAGACCAGCAGAGCCACGGCTTCGTGCACCAGCGCAGAGACCACGACGGCCGCCACCAGGAGCTGGCTCGGAAAGCGTAATTTCTTGACCAGATTGGAGTTATCTACGATGGCCGTGGTGCTGCGCGAGACCCCCTCCGAGAAGGCGAGCCAGGGCAGAAGGCCGGCAAAAAGAAAGTAAGCGAAGCGGTCGGTCCGCTCCCCGACGAGCGGCACCCGGAGGATCCAAGAGAAGACCAGGGTGAACAGAACCAGCTGCCAGAGCGGCTGCACGAAAGCCCAGAGAAAGCCGAACAGGGACCCGGCATAGCGGGCCTTCAGGTCGCGTCGCACAAGCTCCCGCAGCAGAAACAGGTGGCGCATGGGGTTCTTCATGGCATGTTGACATGAAACCGCGGAGACTCCTACTATGGGCAACTTGGAACAGAGTCCCATGGCCTCGCGAATCGACATCCGGCAGGTCCAGCTCGTTGGTCGCAAGATCCGACTGCTGCGCAAGGACCGCAAGCTCACCCAGACCGAGCTCGCCACCCGCATCGGCATCCAGCAGTCGGATCTCTCGCGGATGGAAAAGGGCGAGTACCGCGTCAGCCTCGACACCCTGTTCCGCATCCTGGCCGAGTTCCGGGTGGGGATCGGCGAGTTCTTCGACGAAATCGCAGGGGAGTCGCTCACGCCGCGAGATTTGTTGCTGGTTCGCAACTTTCATGCGCTAGAGTCGAACGACCAGGATGAGGTCGAGAACCTGATCCTGGAGCGCCGCCCCGGTGGGGACCAGGTTCCATCGCGGCGCTTCCGGCATCGCGTGGGAGAGGGAGCATGAATTCCGACGGATCGATCAGGACGCGCGAGGACTTCGAGCGGACTCGGCAGGCGTGGATGCGCGCCGCCGAAGAAGGCCGCCTCGAAGAGGCGCTCGCGATGGTCGAATCGTCGACCCCGTGGGTCGAGCAACAAGGCGATGCGACCCTGCGCGACCGCGTGATTTGCAACCGCGCTCGCCTCGCGATCGAGCTCGGCCGGGATGCGGAGGATCTACCCGCGCTGCGCACCATCCTGATGCTGCAGCGTGACGCCGAGAACTGCTTCCTCGCCGCCTATTCGATCGCGCGCGCCTACGAGCTGCGCAAGGAGCTGCGCAAAGCACGTTTCTACGCCCAGGTGGCACGGGACCGCGCGCGCCAGCTCGACGCCGAGCGACTCGGTTCGAGCCTCAACCAGATCGCGAACGTGGCGGTGGCCGAGAGCCACTTCGACGAAGCCGCCGCGCTCTACCGCGAAGCGCTCGCTCTCGAGGCCGAGACCTCGCCGGCGCGCAGCGCCGTCATCCTCTACAACCTCGGGTACTGCGAGATCGTCCTCGGTGCGCGCAGGGAGGGATTCCGCCATCTCCATCGCGCGGCGCGCACGCTGCGCCGCCTGGGATCCCGTCGGCACTTGATGCTCGCCAGCCTCGATCTGGCCTTCGCCCACCTCGAATCCGGCAAACCGCGGGCGGCGCGACGTCACGCGCGGCGCGCTTTCGATCTGGCGCGCGAGTTCGCGATCCGGGAGGCCGAGAAGAACGCGCTCTACCTGGCCGGCGCGGCCGCCAAGGCGCTCGGCGACGAGTTCGCCGCCCGGCGCTGGTTCCGCGACCTGCAGACCGGCTTCTATCCCGACGCCGATTACCTGCCGGACCTGCTGCTTACGGTAGACGTCCGGTCGCTCGTCAACCTCAAGGCCTGACCGTGCGGACCGCTCGCGCCATCGTCGCTTTCCTGCTCGCTCTGGCCGGGGCCGGGGCGGCGTTCGGCGTATCGGCGACCTCCGGCATCTCGGCCGGTGGCGACGTCCATCGGCTAGCGCTCGGTCGTTTCGCCGATCTGTTCGGCGGGAGTACCGCGCTACCGGCCGACAACGTCGTCCTCGCTCTCGACGTTATCCACCCGGACGGGACATTCGATCGCTGGGTGGTCCCGGGCACCGAGGGCGCCGAAGTCGAGAGTTCGCCCGCTCTACTCGAGGACGACCGCGCGGGGGCCGTACATCTGGTTTGGAACTCGCCGGCCACGGCAAATCAGGTCTTCTCTCGCCTCCTGCTGCGCAGCTGGTCGCCCGGCGGCTGGTCCGACCTGCTCGATCTCGCGAGCGGCTCGGGGGCGGAGAAGACGGCGCCCGCCCTGATGCTGACGCGCGACGGATACCGCACCGTCGTCGCCGGCGTCGAGACGGCGGTCGATCGCCAGGTGATCCACCTCGTCTGGAGCGAAGCGTCCGACGCCGGGGCGCGCGCCTTCTACTCCCCCATCGTCTTCCTGAACGGCGCCTACATCGGCTGGAATCCGGTCGTCTCCCTGGACGATTTCGCTCCCGCCGACCCGGTGTCCGCGTTCCCCGCGCCGCTCGCCATCCGGCAGGCGCCCAGCCTGCGCGACGGCGGCGGCGCGGATCGCGTCATCGTCTCGTTCGTCCAGTCCCGTTCGCAGCAGCTGGCGACGGTGGTCGTGCGGCTCCTCCCGGGCGAGCTCGGCGATCTCGCCGAGCAGGCGCGCGGCAGCATCATCGAGCTCGGCTCGACGCTCTATCCCGCTCAGATTTCGGAGTTGGCGCGCCAGGCACGGGGCAGCATCATCGAGCTCGCCGGTCTCTTTCATTCCTCGGCGGCAGGCTCCATGGCGGATGCGGTGGCGAACACCATCTCCTCCGCCGACCCCGCCCAGCAGGACCTGCCGGGACTGGCGATGCAGGCTCGCGGCAGCATCATCGAGCTGGGCTCCGAGATCCTCGGCGCTGGCCTCGTCAACGGCTGCGGCACCGGCAGCACGATCCTCGAGCTACCGGTGCTGGTGCCGAGCGAAGGCTCGGATTTCAGCCACTTCTTCCAGTTCTGGCGGGCGGCGGCTTGGAACCTTCCCGACCTCTCGGCCATCCCGTCGCCGGCGTACTTGGTGTCCCCGGACGGCGGGCGCGCGATCCTCGGTTGGGTCGACGGCAACAAGCTCGACTGGCGCGAGACGCTCGCCGACGGATCCTGGAGCGAGACCAAGCAGCTCGATCTGACGCTCCTGCCCGTCGACCAGGCGATGGCCGTGCTCGAGCGCCACCTCTCGGGCCGCTAGCGACTCGCGAGGACCCGATCCCGCCGGTGGCGCAGGTGGGGGTCCGCGAAGCTCGCCGCTCTTCGGTTCAGTCGGATTCGATGCGCAACGGTTCGGCTGTCGGCCGACATCGGAGCACCTGCGCTCCCAGCTCCGACCAGCGCGACGTGAGCTCCTCGAGGCGCTCGGGTGGCGCGAGGACGGCGACGCATCCGCCGCCGCCCGCTCCACAGGCCTTGCCGCCCCAGGCACCGAGATCGCGCGCCGTCGCCAACAGCGCCTCGATCCGGACGGTCGAAAGCTCCGGCGCAAGCCCTCGTCGGGCTTCCCACTCGCCACCCATCGCAGCCCCCGCCGTCGCCCAGTCGGCGCGCGCCAAAGCGGAAGCGACGTCGAGCGCCGCGTCCCGGATGCGATCCAATCGCGCGCTCACGTCGGAATCGCCATCCAGCCGGCGGCGGATCACTCCCCAGTTGTTGCCCGCCGAGAAGTGGCTCTGCCCAGTGTAGGCGAGCACGAGGCGGTCTCCCAGGGCTCCCAGATCGACCGCCAGCCGCCGCACGACTTCGCCACCCGGCGGGTGCTCGATCGCCAGGGCTCCGCCGAGCTGGGCGGGGAGGTGATCCTGCATTCCGGTCGGCAAGCCCATGAGTCGCGCTTCGAGGTCGCGCGCCAGGCGCGCGCGGTCGAGCGCCGCACTCGGGGCGGTTCCGCGCGCGGCCTCCGCCACGGCGATCAAGGCGACGGTCAGCGCCGAGCTCGCCCCGAGTCCGGCACCGCGTGGGGATCGGCTGTCGAGCGCGATCTCGCAGGGCGGCAACGCGAAGTGCTCGAGCACCAGACCGACGAGCGCCGTGTCCGGATCGGACAGGAGATCCGCGCGCCGGGGGGTCACCGCTCGGCGTTCTCCCTGCACGACGACGAAGTCGCGGTCGCGGGTGGCGAAGCTAACGTCGACTGGCAGGTCGATCGCGACATTGACCGTCGACGCCCCGGGATGCAGCAGGCCGAGCGGCCAGATGTCGAGAGTCCCGCCGGCGAAATCGACCCGGCACCAGGCTCGCGCCCGGATCATCGGCGGTCTACCTTCTCAGGGTCGTAGGGGCGCCGGCGCCGCGCGACGCCACCCGCTCGCCGCCCGCTCCAGCGAACGACGGGGCGACGAACGGTCCGCCGGACTCGAGGCTGACGCGCATCGCGTCGCGCAGGGCGGTGAAGCGGGACAGGGCGAGCGGACCGAGCGGATCGGTCGGGATCGCCTTGAGGGAGAGGGGGTCCATCCACTTGCCTCGGTGCTGGATCCGGTAGTCGAGGTGCGGACCGGTGGCCAAGCCGCTCTGTCCGACGTAGCCGATCACCTCGCCCTGGCCGACGCGTGCGCCCGCGCGGACGCCCTCGGCGAAGCGGGAGAGGTGGAGATAGCAGGTTTCGAAATCGTTGGGATGGCGGATCTTCACCGCCCGCCCGCCACCGCCGTCCCAGCCGGCGAAGATCACCGTGCCCGCCGCGGTGGCGCGCGCCGGCGTACCGACGGGAGCGGCATAGTCGACGCCGTAGTGCGGCCGGAACTGCTTGAGGATCGGATGGAAGCGATGGCCGGAGAAGCGCGAGGTCACGCGCGAGAAAGGCAGGGGCGAGCGCAGGAACATTTTCGTCAGCGGCCGGCCGCTCGCGTCGTAGTAGCCGGGTTCGGGGTCGGAGTAGCGGAAGGCTTCGACCGCATGGCCGCGATTGGTGTAGGAGGCGGCCAGGACGCTGCCGATGCCGGCGTACTTGCCGTCGACCAGGACTCTCTCGTAGAGGATCTCGAAGCGATCGCCGCTGCGCAGATCGCGATTGAAATCCAGGTCCCACTGCAGGACCTCGGCCATCGCGTAGGCCAGATCCGCCGGAGCCCCGCTGGCGACCACCGCGTCCTCGAGCGAATCGCGCAGCTCGCCGCGCACCGAGGCGACCTCCACTTTGCGCTCGTAGGCGCGGAACCGCGGCACCCACTCGGCCGACTCGCGTTCGAGCGCCAGGTCCCCGCGACCGTCGATGGCGAGCTCGAAGCGGCCCAGATCGGCTCCGTCGTAGTAAGCGGCGTACCGTGTTCCGGCGCGCAGCTGGCGCAGGTCGACGAAGTGCTGCGCGGCCTTGGAGGCCGACTCCGCCTCGCTGGCGGAGAGGCCGAGCCGCCGGAGCACCGCGCCCAGCGTGTCGCCGGAACGCAGGCTCGAAGTGCGATCGGGGGCCGCGGACGGGAAGCGAAAGTCAACGGGCGTGCTACCCCGGGCCGCCAACGGACCCGCGGACTCGGTCTCCAGGGTGGGAAGGGGCGTCGCCAGGGACAGGGGTTCGAACTTGCCGGAGTTCAGGGTCAGCATGCCGACGGTCAGGCAGGCAACGATTCCGCCGACCGGCAGGGCGTAACGAAACGCCCCCAATAGCCTTCCCTTGCCGAGGCCATGCATCGGGTCGCGGCCCTCCGTCCAGGTTCGAAAGAAACGACGATCCGGCCGAGCCGGAGCCTATGATTCTACCATCCTCGCGAGCTGGCGACGGCGCTACGTCGCAGGGGCGGTCAGTCGCCGAGCAAATCGGAGAGCGCCTTGTCGGTCTCGGCGTCCAGCCGCCCGCGCAGCTTCACGTCCCCGTTCTGAAACACGAGGATGGCCGGCAGCGCGGTGACCGAGTTCGCCTTCGAGAATTCTCCGTCGCGATCGAGATAGACCGGGGCCGCGAGGTTCTTGCCGCGCAGGAACTCCTCGATCGCCGCGGACTCCTCCTGGAAATCGACCGTCACGACCCGGGCTTTCGCACCCCACCGGGACGACAGGCCGTTGACGCGATCGACGATGTCGCGGCAGCGGGGGGACCAGGAGGCCCAGACCACCAGGATCGTGGTGCCGCGCCCGAGGTCGGCCGCGGTGAGCTGACCGCCCCGCAGTCCGGGCAGATCGACGCGCGACTTGCCCTGCGCGTCGGCCGGAGGGGCGAGCCACGCCGCGGCGAACAGCAACGAGAGCGCGGCGGCGAACCGGCGAAAGCGAGTCATGGCGTGTCTTCTCAGTTGGAGTCCGAAGTCGGGTCGACGTCGAGCAGGGTGCGGATCCGTTCGCTCAAGCTGGACGGCGCCGGACACGGCGAGCAGGAGCGCCGCACGATCATCACCACCCGTTCGATCTCGTGGGCGCGCCGCCGGCACTGCGGACATTCGTCGAGGTGCCGTCCCATGGGCTCGCGCACCGCCGCCTCGCGGTCGCGGTCCACCCAGAGGAAGACCACCCGGCGAATCCGCTTACAGCCCATCCGCTCCTCGCATCTCCGCTCCGCACTCCGGCAACCGGTGCGCAAGAACCACGCGTAGGACAAAACCGCCGCTGGGGAGGCGAAATTCCTCTCTCATGCGGCCGGCGTCTCCCCGCGCGTGCGTCGCTTCGCGGGGGCCTCGTCGCCGCGCAAGTAACCGTGCTCGCGCGCGTAGCGCAGCATGGCGACTTCGAGCAGCTTCCTGCCCCGGTACAATCGGCTCATGACGGTTCCCACTGGGATCTCGAGAATCTCGGCGATCTCCCTGTACGAAAAACCCTCGATGTCGGCGAGCAGTAGCGCCATCCGGTAGTCCGGCGGCAACTCGTCGAGCGCCCGCTGCACGTCCTCGTCGAGGACGTTCTCGAGCACCTCCTGCTCCGGATTCTTCACGTTCTCGCGCGCCTCGGACGAGATGTGGCTCTCGAAGGACTCCTCGACGTCGGCGAAGTCGCTCTCGGGCGGCGCCGCCTGTCGGCGGCGGTACTCGTTGATGAACGTGTTCTTGAGGATCTTGAACAGCCAGGCCTTGAGATTCGTGCCCTTCTCGAACTGCTCGTAGCTGCGGTAGGCCTTGAGGTAGGTCTCCTGGACGAGATCCTCGGCGTCTTCGGAATTGCGCGTCATGCGGAACGCGGTGTTGTAGAGCGAGTCGAGGAACGGCATCGCCGCCGATTCGAATTCGCGGCGCTCCTCGCGCGACCTGGCGGAAGGATGGGTTGGGCTCATCGACCTGTTCTCACTCTCTCACCTTTGCACGACCGGTGCCAGTAGTTCGGATTCGTCGTACGCTCTGTTGGATGCTCCACCCTCCAGCGGAGAAACCTCGGGCGACACTCCTGCTCGCGCTGGTCGTCGCCGCGATCGTCGCCTACGGTTTCGGAGGCCGGGGTTACGACGACGGCCTGATCACCTATCGCTACGCAGAGAACCTGGCCGCGGGACGAGGCTTCGCTTTCAACCCCGGGGATCGGGTTCTGGGCACCTCGGCGCCGGGCTACGCGTTGGCGTTGGCCGGTTTGACCGGCCTCTCGTCTCCGCTCGCGGTCGGCGTCCCGTGGATCGCCGCCTCGCTCTCGTTCGCCGCGCTGCTCGCTCTGGCGGCGCTGCCGTTCGTCGCCCTGCGCCGCGCGCGCTCCACGCCCGCGGGGACGCTGCTGGTCGCCGGCGCGGCGCTGTTTCCGCTCCTGGCGCTGACTGCGCGCTGGAACCTGGAGCTCCTCGGCTGCGAGACCCTGCCGGCCACCGCCCTCGTCGCCTGGGGCGCGACCCTGGCCCTGGTCCGCGATCGTCCGATCGCCGGCGGCCTCCTGATCGGTCTGGCGACGGCTTTCCGCTTCGACGCCGCGCTCGCCGCGGCGGCGATCGGCTTCACCCTTCTGATCCAACGCCGGGCTGCTCCTCTCCTGAGATACGTCGCTGCGGCCGGCACCGTCGTCCTGCCGCTGATGGCCGCGCTGGCGCTCTACTTCGGCTCGTTCGTGCCCAACACCCTCTCCGGGAAGCGCTCCGAAATCCTCCTCGCTCGGTCCGGATACTCGCGCGCCGAGTGGGAGTGGCTGGTGCGAGACTTCGGCGGGCTCGGAGCCGTCTGGCTGCTCGTCGCCGCCGCGACGGGCCTCGCTCTGCTGGTTTGGGGGCGGCGCCTTCGGGCTTGGACTCCGCAGGAGAACCGGTGCCTCGCCGCGCTCGGGGCCTGGCTCGTCGCCCACGAGCTTTTCTACCGCTGGGTCGGCGTTCCCTTCTCGCCCTGGTACCAGATCGCGCCCGAGCTCGCGCTGCTCGCGCTCGCCGCCGGCGCGACGGTCTGGGTCGCGCGTCGGGGGCTGGCGACCTTCGGTCTCGCCCGACCCGGCGCCCTAGTCGTGGCGGCCGCCGCCTCGGCGTTGCTCCTCCCGCTGCTGACGGCCAACCTGACTTTCGTCGTGACGACTTGGCGCGCGCCCGCGGATCCGCGCTGGAGCGTCTACCACGATCTGGCTTCCTGGATACGCGGCCACTCCCCGCCCGGAGCCTCGATCGCGGCGGTGGAGATCGGCGCGATCGGTTTCTACTCGCAACGCCCGGTGCTCGATCTCGTCGGCCTGGTGGACCCTCACCTGCTCCTGGCCAAGCACGAGGGCAAGCTGGCCGCCGCGGTCGCGGCGCGCGCGCCGGCCTTCATCGTCGACCATCCCGGATTCCACGACCCCTATCTCGCGCCGCTGCTCGCCCGCGCGGACGTACGCCGCGACTATCGGCTCGTCGGCGTCTTCTACCGCCCCGACTATCCGATCGGCGTGCGACTGCTCGCTCGGCGCCCCGGCGCTCCGGGACCCTCGTGAGAGAATCGAACCGCTTGGTGGACCTTTCTATCCCCCCGGCCGTGCCGACGGCGAACGAGCTGCTCAAGCGCATCGACGCGATGCAGGGGCGGCCGGTCCTGCTGGTCGCCGACCTAGTGGCCGATCGCTTCCTCAGCGGCGCGCCGAAACGGATCAGCCGCGAGGCTCCGGTTCTCATCCTGCGCTACGAGGGCGAGCGCCTCCTGCCCGGGGGCGGGGCCAACGCCGCCGCCAACGTCGCGGCCCTCGGTGGCGAGCCGTTGACCCTGGGGGTGGTCGGCGACGACGCGAGCGGCCGGGCGTTGCTCGGAGAATTCGCGGCGCGCGGCATCGACACCTCGGGCATCCTGATTCGCCCGGGCTTCCAGACGCCGACCAAGACGCGCATCCTCGCGGGCTTCGCCGGCGGGCGAAAACAGCAGGTGGTGCGCTTCGATCAAGAACCTGAGCTCGAGCTCGAAGCACCCGAGCGCGCGCAGTTGCTCGCCGCTGCGGCTCGTTTCGCCCCCCGCACCCAAGTGGCGGTCCTCTCCGACTACGGCTATGGCGCGGTCGTTCCCGCGCTGGTCGAACCGCTGCGCCGCCTCCTTCCGCCGATCTCCACCATGCTCTGCGATAGCCGCTTCCGGCTGAGCGAATTCCAGGGGATCGACGGCGCGACTCCCAACGAAGAGGAAGCGGTGGCGCTCGCCGGCACCGACCTCGAAGAGCAGGGCGGCTCCCTGGCGCGCGGGGGAATGCTCTTGCGCCGCCGACTCGGTGCCCGGTTCCTGGTGATCACCCGCGGCAGTCGCGGCATGGCTCTGTTCGAGGAAGGCGGAGTCACGCACGTGCCGGTGCACGGCACCGAAGAAGTCGCCGACGTGACGGGAGCCGGGGATACCGTCATCGGCACCTTCGCCCTGGCCCTGGCGGCGGGCGCCTCGGCGCTCGAGGCTGCTTTGCTCGCCGACTACGCCGGAGGCATCGTGGTGATGAAGTCCGGGACCGCGACCCTGAGCCCGGCCGAGCTACGCTCCGCGGTGATCGCCGACCCCCGACCGCGCGAGGAGCTGCGGTGGGCGAGATCCTGACCCTCGAGGAGCTCGAGTCGCGGATCGTCGCCGCGCGACGCAAGGGCCTGCGAGTCGCCGTCGCCAACGGACATTTCGACCTCGTCCACGTCGGACACCTGCGCTACCTGCGCGCCGCCAAGCGAGAAGCGGACCTGCTGATCGTCGCCGTCAACGACGACGCCTCCGTAGCGCGCCTCAAGGGAGCGGGAAGACCGATCGTGCCCTCCGGCGAGCGCGCGGAGCTGCTGGCCGCGCTCGAGCCGGTCGATTTCGTCGTCGTCTTCGCCGGGGACTCTCCGGCCCCGCTCCTCGCCAGGCTCCGCCCGGACGTGCACTGCAAGGGGACCGACTACGGTTCGCCCGAACGGGTGCCGGAGTTCGAGACCGTCCGCGCCTACGGCGGGCGGACCGCTCTGGTGGGCGACGCGAAGGACCACGCCACGAGCGACTTGATCGCGCGCGTCTTGGCGCTGCCCGAAACGCGCTCGTGAGCTCCGCGAGCCCGCCGGCGCGCATTCTGATCGTGCGTACCAGCGCTCTCGGCGACATCGTCCACGCCTTGCCGGTGCTCACCGCGCTCCGCCGGGGCTTCCCGACGGCGCGCATCGGCTGGGCGGTCGACGAGGCCTTCGGGCTTCTGCTCTCCGGCCACCGGCTGCTCGACGAGATCTTCACCGTTCCGCTGCGCCGGGCGCGGCGGCGCGGATCGCGCGTCGCGGGGGCGCGCGAGACGCTGCGCTTCCTGTCCCGGCTGCGCCGGTTCCGCCCCGACCTGGCGCTCGACTTGATGGGCAATCACAAGGGCGCTCTGATCGCCTTCGCTTCCGGCGCACCGTCGCGGGTCGGGGCGCGACGACGCGACCGCCGCGAGCCCGCGAGCGCGCTGTGGATCAATCGAGCGACTCCGGTCGCGGCGACGACGCACGCGGTCGAGCGCGGCATGGCCCTGCTCGAAGCCGCGGGCCTAGCGGGCGCGGCGGCGGACTTCTCGCCGGAGGCGTTGCGCTGCGGCGAGGATTACGCGACCGGCGAGCCGCAGATCTACATCCACCCGGGGGCGGCATGGGGCAACAAGCGGTATCCGCCCGCGCAGTGGGGAAGGGTCGCTCGACTGCTGAAGGAGCGGGTCGCAGTGCCGATCCGAGTCGGGTCCGCGCCAGGCGAGGGCCACCTCGCGGACGCCGTGGTGACGGCCAGCGATGGATTCGCCTCGCGACTCGACCTGCCGACGCTCCCCCATCTCGCAGGAGCCCTACGCGACGCCGTGCTGGTCCTGGCGGGGGACACCGGACCGCTGCATCTGGCGCGGGCGCTCGGTCGACCGCTGGTCGGCGTTTACGGACCGACCGACCCCGCTCTCCACGGCCCACACGCGGCCCCGGAGGCGGCGATCGCGGTGCGCCTGGCCTGCAGTTTCTGCCACCGCCGCATGGACGACGCCAAGGCCTGCCTCGGGGCCATCCCCCCCGAGGCGATCGTCGAGCGGGCCCTGGCGCGGCTTTGATCCCGATTTCCGGGTGCTGCTAGACTTTTTCCTCGGCTTCGAGCCCCCAGGCCCTACCGTACCCCCCGCCCGGACAGCGAGCGGGCTTTCAACGACGCTCGAACCCGGAGAACTCGACCGTGCTATGAGCAATCGACTCGGGGACGTCCTCGTCAAGGCCGGCAAGCTCACCGCGCAGCAATTGCAGCAGGGCCTTGCCTATCAGAAGGAGAAGGGGGGCCGGATCGGCTCGGCCTTCGTCAAGCTCGGCATCCTCACCGAGAAGGAGCTCGTCGAGCTGCTGTCGCAACATTTCGGCGTACCGGCGATCGATCTCGCGCGAGTCGAGATCGATGAGGGGGTCATCAAGATCCTACCCGCCGACGTGGCGCGCAAGTACACCATCCTGCCGGTGGCGAAGGTCGGCGCCAAGGTCACTCTGGCGATGATCGATCCGACGAACGTCTTCGCCATGGACGACATCAAGTTCATGACCGGCTACAACGTCGACCCGGTCGTGGCTTCGGAGACCGCGCTGCGGGCGGCGATCGACAAGTACTACGGCTCGACGCACGCCATCGAGCTCAAGAAGGTGATGGAGGATTTGTCGACCGATTCGACGGCCGATGCTTCCTCGCTGGAAGTCCTCGACGAGGACCAGGACATCGACCTAGAGGCGCTCGAGAAGGAATCCGAGGAGGCACCGGTCGTCCGGCTGGTGAACATCATCCTCACCGACGCCATCAAGCGCGGCGCCTCGGACATCCACGTCGAGCCCTACGAGAAGGACTACCGAGTCCGCTACCGGATCGACGGCGTCCTCTACGAGATGATGCACCCGCCGCTGCGCCTGCGGGAGGCGATCACCAGCCGCATCAAGATCCTCTCCAAGTTGGATATCGCCGAAAAACGCCTGCCGCAGGATGGACGAATCAAGATCAAGACCAAGGTCCAGGACCGGATCAAGGATCTCGACTATCGCGTGTCCGTGCTACCGACGATTTTCGGCGAGAAGATCGTGCTGCGGCTGCTCGACAAGGACAACCTGATGCTCGACATGACGCGGCTCGGATTCGAGTCGGACGCGCTGCGTCGCTTCGAGCAGGCGATCATGAAGCCGTACGGCATGGTCCTGGTGACCGGACCGACCGGCTCCGGCAAGACCAACACGCTCTACTCCGCCCTGCAGCGGATCAACACCTCCGAGGTCAACATCATTACCGCCGAGGACCCGGTCGAGTTCAATCTGATGGGCATCAACCAGGTGCAGATGAAGGAGCAGATCGGGCTCAATTTCGCCGCGGCGCTGCGCTCTTTCTTGCGCCAGGATCCGAACATCATCTTGGTCGGCGAGATCCGCGACTTCGAGACCGCCGAGGTGGCGATCAAGGCCGCCATGACCGGACACCTGGTGCTCTCGACGCTGCACACCAACGACGCGCCGTCCTCGATCAATCGCCTGATGAACATGGGCATCGAGCCCTTCCTGGTGGCGACCTCGGTCCACATGATCGTCGCGCAGCGGCTGGTGCGGCGTATCTGCTCGGGCTGCAAGGAACCGGTGGACGTCCCGGCCGCGGCGCTGGTCAACGTCGGGTTCTCCGACAAGGAAGCCAAGACCATCAAGCTCTTCAAGGGCCGCGGTTGTGATCGCTGCAGCAACACGGGCTACAAAGGCCGCGTGGGCCTCTACGAAGTCATGGAGATCGGCGACGAGGTGCGCGAGCTGATCCTGTCCGGCGCGAGCGCAGTGGAGCTGCGCACCAAGGCGATCGAAGCGGGAATGGTCTCCTTGCGCGGCTCGGGGATGCAGAAAATCCGCGAGGGCGTCACGACGATGGAAGAGGTCGTGCGCGAGACCGTGGCCTGAGAGCGGCCGCAGACGCGACGGAGCGCGGGTGCGCAAGTATCTCGTCTTCCTGCTGCTCTCGTCGGTCAAGCTGGTCGCGCGCTGCTTCTTCCGCGCCCGCTCGAGCTGGATCGGGAACCCGCCGGCCGATCCCTGGCGCGGCATTCGAGTGGTCTGCTTTCTCCATCACACCAGTCTCTTCGAGTGGCTGTACGTGCTCGTCGTACCGCATCGCTTTCTCTGGCGGGTCGCCTGCCACGGGGTGGTTCCGGCGGCCGAGAAGACCACCAAGCGGCCGATCGTCGGCTGGTTTTTCAAGTCGATCGCGGCGCATGTCGTTTCCATCACCCGCGAGCGCGATCACACCTGGCGCGAGGTCCTCGGGCGGATCGACCCCGACTCGATGGTCCTGATCCTGCCAGAGGGGCGGATGATGCGTCGCGACGGTCTGGATTCCCACGGCCAGCCGATGACCGTGCGCGGCGGGATCGCCGACATTCTCGACGCGATCACCGACGGCCCGATGCTCATCGCCTACAGCGGCGGATTGCACCACGTCCAGGCGCCGGGCGAGGGTTTCCCGAGGATCTTCCGGACGATCCGCATGAATCTCGAGCTGGTCGACATCGCGACCTATCGCGGCGAACGGCTGGCCGAAGCCGGCGACGCCGGATTCAAGCGCGCCGTGGTGCAGGACCTCGAGCGCCGCCGCGACGCCTATTGCCCGACGCCCGGGAATCTCGCTCGCGGTCCAGCTGGCCGCAAGCTGCCGTTACAGGCGTGAGTCCCAGGTCAGGTCGGGTTCCCCGGCGAGGTGATTCGCGGCGCGCGCCAGGACGAACAGCGCGTCCGACAACCGGTTGAGGTACGGCAGCACCTCGGCGCCGAGATCTTCTTCCCGCGCCAGCGACACCACCAAGCGCTCGGCGCGGCGACAGACGGTGCGCGCCAGGTGGAGGGCCGCCGCCGCCGCCGTGCCCCCCGGCAGGACGAAGTTCGCGAGCGGCGCGAGCCGCCCGAGCCAGGAGTCGATGACTTCGTCGAGAGCCTCGAGGTGGCGCGGCTCGATGCGCGGCACCGGTCGAGATCCGGGCTTGCCGCGGGGCAAGCACAAGTCCGAGCCGAGGTGGAACAGGTCGTTCTGCAGGCGTGTCAGGGTCGGCCGCAGCTCGGCGGGCAGGGAGCTCGCGATCGCCCAGCCGAGAACGCTGTTGAGCTCGTCCACTGTGCCATAGGCCGCCACGCGGAGGGCGTCCTTCGCCAGCCGGCTGCCGTCTCCGAGAGAGGTCGAGCCGTCGTCGCCGGTGCGGGTGGTGACACGCGTGATCCGCGGCATCGACGGATTCTAGCCGGGCGAGCTCGTCAACGGTCGAGCAGGTCGCGCACCGCGCGCGCCAGATCAATGGGTGAGAACGGCTTGGGCAGGAACGTCCCGCGATCGCCGAGCATCGCCGACAGCTCCTCGGGCTGGGTCGCGTGCCCGGAGACGAAGAGCACGCGCAGGCCGGGTTGCAGGTCGCGCAGGCGACGCGCGAGAGCCGGACCGCTCAGTCCGGGCATGACCACGTCGGTCAGCAGGAGATCCCAAGGCTCCGTCTCGCCGCGACGAGAGACGAGGGACAGGGCTTCCTCGCCGTTGGAGGCCGAGTGCACGTCGTAGCCGAGCTCCGCGAGCAACGATCCGAGCAGGTCGCGCACCGTCGATTCGTCCTCGACCAACAGGATACGCTCCTTCCCGGTCGGCGCCGCGACGTCTCGCGCCGCGTCGCGACCAGCGGTCTCGGGAGAGTCCTGGGTCGCCACCGGCAGCAGGACGCGGAATGTCGCCCCCTCGCCCGGAGCGCTTTCGACCAGCACGCTGCCGCCGCTCTGGCGCACGATTCCGTAGACGGTTGCCAGGCCGAGACCGGTCCCCTTGCCTTCCGGCTTGGTCGTGAAGAACGGCTCGAAGAGGCGCGGGCGGATGGTCTCGTCGATCCCGACTCCCGTGTCGGCTACCCGCAGCTCGACGTAGCGGCCCGGCGTCAGGCCGGCCGCGCGGGCGGCTCCGACCGTCGCCAACTCCAGGGATCGGGTCTCGAGGGTCACCGTGCCGCCCTGGGTCATGGCATCGCGCGCATTGACCACCAGGTTGAGGATCACCTGCTCGAGCTGGGTGGGGTCCGCCAACACGCTCGGCAACGCGGCCGCCGGGCGCAACTTCACCAACACGTCGTCGCCGACCAGCCGGCGCAGGAACGAGGCGAGATCGGCGAGCAACCCGTTGATCTCCACGCGTCGAGGCGCCAGGTTCTGGCGCCGACTGAACGCCAGCAGCTTCCCGGTGACCCGGCTCGCGCGCTCCCCGGCGCGCAGGATCTCTCCGACCTCGGCCTGCTGCGCGTGTTCGGCCGGCAGCCGGCTGCGGAGCAACTCGGCATAGCCGACGATCGCGGTGAGGATGTTGTTGAAGTCGTGCGCTATGCCACCGGCGAGATGACCCACAGCCTCGACCTTGCGGGCGTGGAGCAGCTGTTCCTCGAGCTGACGGTGCTCGGTCACGTCGAACAGGAACCCTTGCATCATGGGCCGCCCGGTCGGCCGCGGTACCGGTCTGCCCTCGTCGTGGATCCATCTCACCCTGCCGTCCGCGGCGCGGATGCGATAATCGACGGAGAAACGGTCGAGGGCGCGTTCGCAGCGCTCCTCCTCGGCGCGAACTACGCCGCGATCTTCCTCGATGATCCGCTCGTAGAAGAAGCCCGGATCGCGCAGCCAGACGTCCGCCGCATACCCCAGCATGGGCTCGATCTGGGGGCTTACGTAGTGCCACGGCCCGTTGTAGCCGAATTCCGCGATGTAAGTGACCGCCGGCAGGTTCTCCACCAGAAAGCGATAGCGCAGCTCCGCCTGCCGCAGCTCCGCTTCCGTCCGGCGACGCTCGCCGATTTCGCGCTGCAGCTGATCGTTGAGCAGTACCAGCTCGGCGGTCCGCTCCGCGACTCGGCGCTCGAACTGCTCGCGCGCCGCCCGCAGCTCCTCATTGACGCTACTCAGCTCGCCTTGCGCTCGCGCAAGGTCCGAGTGCGCCTCTGTCTCCCTCGCCGCAGCCTCGTCGAGCCGGCGCTCGAGCGCGGCGCAGAAAGCGCCGAAGCGGGGATCCTCCGGCGGCATGTCGCCGAAGGTAGCGCGCAGGATCGAGATCAGAGAATCCCTCATGTGCTCGCGATGCGATCTCCGTGGCCGACCGAGCGGTCGCGCTCGCCAGGGCGAGCCTCGACCGCCGGCGCGGCGCCAACAGCGGCGGTTACGGGCACGTCACGCTTCGATCCGCCTGGCGCGAGGCGGGGCTCTCTTCGCACCTCGCCCGATGCGTGTCGCGGAATCCATCCTTGACCCTCCGCGCTGGGCGACGATATCGTCATGCGTCTTGCTTGGAGGCTCTGACAACCATGACCACGCGCCGCCTCATGACCTTCGGCCTGCTTGTCTTCGGCTGGGCCTGCAACAACGGTGACAAGAACTCGAGCCCGACCACACCTGCGCCGCCCCCGCCGCCACCGCCGTCGATCGCGGGGAACTGGGCCGGGACGTCGACGATCACTTCGGTCCAGCCGGACGGCCTCTGCGTCTCGGATGCCTACGTCGCCAGCCGCCTCAACGTGGCCGAGGCGGTGAGCGCCACGTTCACCGTCAACGGCACCGCCTTGTCCGTGCAGTACACCACTCCGACCGGGGTCTGCACCGCGTCCGGGACGCTCAACGGCCAGGCATTCCAGTTGACCGTCAGCGCCTGCACTCCGACCGAACGGCAGATCCATTGCCGCGGCAACCAGACGCGCGTCGTCTACTTCAAGTCGCAGACGATCTCCGGAACGGCGGATGCCAATTTCACCGCCATCACCGGTACGTCGTCCATGGAGGAGGGGACGCGGACGGTGTCCGGCACCAATACGGACCCGGTCGAGACCGAGGCCACGGTGGCGCTTCACCGCTGAGCGGCGCGGGCGCGGATGTGCAGCCGGCGGCCGACGAAGTCCATCAGGGAGCGAAGCTCGTCGTAGTCCGGGTGGCGTAGGCGATACCACGCGTTTCCGAGGTAGCCCTTCTCCGGCGCCACCGTGCGGCGGCCCGGGCGGGGCAGTTCGCGGGCGAAGACGAAGTCGCCGCAGCGGCGCTCGACGAGCTCGCGGCCCCGAACGTCGACGACGATGCCGTCTCGGTCCGGGCGGACCTGGACGTGGCCGGTCGCCAGGCGACGGCTGGGACGAGCTTCGACCCCCCGCTCGGACACGGCGAGACCCCATTCCCGGTAGAGATCGAGGTCGTCGGCCACGCAATAGAGATCCCAGATCCGCTCCCCGGCGGGCCGCGCCGCGATCTCCGAGATCTTCAGCCCCTTGGATCCGAAGAACCACTCCATGTGCGTCGCGCTGGTATCGATGCCCAGCGCCTGGATCACCCGCCGGCCGGCGGCGCGCAGCTCGTCGTAGCTGGCTCGCTCGGCACGGTTGGAGACCGCGATCTGCGGCGCGACTCGCCGGTTCGAGATCGCTTCCAGGACCGGCGGATAGTAGTGGGCGATGAACTCGAGGCGCGGCGTGCCGTCGATGGAGATCGTGTCGTAGATCCCCTCGTGTCCGTCGACGAATTCTTCGACCGCGACCGAGGCGCCTTGCGGAAGAGCGAGCTGACGGGCCGCCCGCTCGAGCTCGGCCGTCGACTCGACGCGATAGGTGCGCAGCGATCCGAGACCGGCCCGCGGCTTGAGGACGAGCGGCAGGCCGACCCGGTCGACGAAGTCGCCGAGCTCCCGCGGGCTCGCCACCGCGGCCGACTCGGCGCAGGGCAGGCCCGCCTGCCGCAAGGCGTCCTTCATTGCCGGCTTGTCGCGGCACAAGCGCGCCGAGCGGAGCGACAGGCCCGGCATCTCCAGGCGCTCGCGGGCCTCCGCTGCCAGCACCACCAGGCGCTCCTCGACCGCCTCCAAGCGGTCGAGCGCCGCCGGCTGGCCGGCCCGGCGGGCAGCCTCCACCACGGATTCGATCGTCAAGGATCCGGGCACCTGCTCCCAGCGATCGAGATGACGCCGCAGACCCGGTCGCAGCTTCGGCTCGGGCGTCGAACCGATGCCGGTTACCCTGGCTCCGGCCGACTTGAGGCCGCGCGCGAACTCGGCCAACGCCGGGAACAGATCCGGCCCGAGCAAGGCCACGTGGACGGTCACGGCTTGGGAGATCCGGACAAGGTCGATCGCACTCCCGGGTTGGACCGCGTCCAATCGCAGCCGCGACGTGGTCGCCCGTCAGGCGACCACGTCGGACTGATGCGCGGCGAGGAAGGTCTCGGGGCGGCTGAACACCTTGGCGATGTTCATCCCCTTGCGCACCGCGTCCAGACGGACCTTGCCGCTGAGCAGCGCGCCGCCAAGCTGTAGGTAGGTGCGCACCTTCCCGCGTTCGCGGTAACGCACCTCGAGGACGTGCCGCCAGAGATGCGAATACTCCTCGTAGAACTCGTCGAGCGGTAGGCGCGTCGGCAGGACCGCGTGGACGATGTCGTACATCTCCCAGTTGCGTGTCGTGACCTGGTGCTGCGCTGACTCCCACAGATCGGTGCCCGGCAGGGGGGTCAGGACGGAGAACCCGCTGTTGTAGGCGCCCATCTCGTCGATCCACTCCCGCAGGCGCTGGAAGTCCTCGCGGTCCCAGGCCGGATCGACGATGAAGTTGGGCGTGAAGCCGACGCCCAGCTCCTTCAGTATCGCGATCGCCCGATTGTTGTTGTCGGCGGAGTTCTTCTTGTTGACCGCCTTCAGGCCCTCGTCGGTGACCGACTCGAGACCGAGGAAGATCGCGAGCTGCCCACAGTCCTTCCACTGCTCGATCAGCTGCGGGAACTTGCAGATGATGTCGGTCCGCGTCTGGACGGTGAAGTACTTGCGGATACCGGCCGCCTTGATCTGACGCGCCATCTCCTCGCCTCGCC